>JAUHWT010000012.1 GCA_030427145.1 Alphaproteobacteria bacterium
GCGCATGAAACCTCCGCACAGGACACGTCGCTAACGACGTCGTTATGCACGTGTCTTAACATCTCGCGGAAATGTCCGGCAGACGGTACCAATCGGGACGTTACGAAATTTTGATGGACAACCAGGTCAATCTTATCGATCACTCATAGCCGGTGACCCGGTACAGAGTCTGGCGTTCCAAGCCATTTTGTTACTCGTATTAAGCTTGCCAAACTCAACCTTGAAATTCCATCCGCAATTTGTGAGCTTCAAAAGAATGCACGCAAAAATTCAATGGTATGTTTGAAGGCAACAAACCATCTCATTAGTCAAAGAATATGGATAAATTAATGTCCGAACAAAAAATGTTCAGTGCTCGGGAAGAGTCAATTCATCAAATTTTTAACGAAAAACGATACGTCGTTCCATACTACCAAAGACCATATTCATGGTTAAAAGACAACGCAGAAAACTTGTGGGACGACCTTCATCAAGCTTGGACGCAAGAGGGCGCCGAGGGAGCAGGCTACTTCCTGGGAAGTGTAGTCTTGGTACACGATTCGGGACTCGGACGTGACGAAATCGTTGACGGACAACAACGGTTCATTACTCTGCAACTCTTGCTTTGTGCACTAGCTCACAAAATCAATGATAAAGACCGAGAACGAAAATTAACCCGCTACTTTATTTCTGAAGAAGATGAATTCGCCGGAACCAAAGCGGAAATGGTCGTTCTACCAGGTAACCGATACAAAAACGTATACGAAAAAATTCTAAAAAACGAAGAACTGAAAGAGTTCGATACGCCAGCTGCGAAAAGATTTACCGAAAACTATCAACTGTTTTTGGACAAATGCCAAGACTTAAATCAGACTGAACTTACTGAGTTTGGAAAATTTGTACTTCAAAAATCGTTTATAGCAGTATTGCGAGCGGAGGATCAATTAAGAGCCCTAAGAATTTTCGCGATTTTGAACAACAGAGGCATCGACCTCCATCCTGTTGATATACTAAAGGCGAATATTCTCGAAAAAACAAGTCTCTCGGAGGGTCAGAAACAAAAGTTTGCCGAAAATTGGGAAGAGTACGAAGAGGATTTGGAGCGCAAACGATTCCAGGATCTAATCGGACACATTCGGATGACTTATATCAGGGGAAGAACGCAGAATCCCCTTCACGACGATATCTTGGACCGTGTAAAAAATGCAAAATCGGCAGAGAATTTTCTCAAGGAAGAACTTCCGAGTTTCGTTAAATCTTTCAAATTTTTGCAAAACGCCGAGGAAATTGAAGTTCGCAATCTTGCCGAGATTGGTAGGAGGGCTGGCTTTAAAGATTGGGAAGCGCCCGCACTTTTTTTAACTCGTCAAAAGTCTAAAATTCAGAACTATAAGCAGGTTTTGCGCGAAATCGCCGCGATAGTCGTATTTTTGTCCATTACCAAAGCACCGGATGGCCAAAGGGCAGGGCGTTTTGGCAAGATGATTGCAGACTTCGAATCATTATTGTCAGGTAGTGCAAGCATTGACGAGTTAGGCAGCCTCAAAATCAACACTTCAGATTGGCAACTATTCGAAAGCTCTCTAGAAATAGACGCATATTCCATAAGGGGACTAAGAGCGGCCTTGCTTTGGCTTGAATGGATTTCCGGTGACGACGATAGATCCATAGAAAGCACCGAAGTTAGATAGAACATGTACTCCCAAGGAAACCTGGCCAGGAAAGCTATTGGTTGTCTGAATTTTCTACAGAAGCGTGGGAAGACAATTCCAACAGATTGGGCAACCTCCTACTTGTTTCGGGGAGAGCCAACACAAAAATGGCGCGGAAGCCATTTGACGAAAAGATGGAATACATCAAGAAGAAGGGCGGGAGTTCTTGGATATGGACACAGTACGCGTTGAACCAAGAGCAATGGGATATCTCAACGATCAAAGAACGCGAAAAATCAATGATTGAGAAACTCAAAAAAAATTTCAAATTTTAATTCGCAGTATTTCTTCACAAACCATATTCTTATCATAGATATTTCAGCCCCTCCCCGGCCCGGGACGAGGGGCTTTAGCCCCGCCGGGCCAGCGACGGACCGGCCGCGCGGGCCGTCGCTCCTCCGGGGTCCGCGCACCGTTTTGGCGGACGAGGTATGCTTCGGCATGAAACTGCGTCGCGGAGGGGGTGGTGCGCCGTCCCCCGGTCCGTCGCTGGCCCGCCTGACCGCTTGAATTTTCACGGTGCCGTGAGGGGGCTAGACGACTGGTCTATTACTGACCAGATAGCCTCCCATGACAGAGGCACGTAAATCCGATCTGACACGGAAACGCATACTTGATGCGGGACGGGCGCTGGTTTTGCGGCACGGATTTTCCGGTGTCGGGCTGGCACGGATCCTGGCGGAAAGTGGCGTGCCCAAGGGGTCGTTTTACTACTATTTCGCGTCCAAAGAGGCCTTCGGCACCGCACTTCTGGCGGATTATGTCGAAGGCTATCTTGCCCGGTTTGACGGGCTGATCGCGGAGCGGGGATCCGCGGGCGAACGGCTTGACCGGTTCTGGGATGCCTGGCTCGAGACGTCGAATTCCGCGGGGATTGCGGGCGACTGTCTCGTGGTCAAGCTGGGCGCGGAGGTTGCCGATCTGTCGGATGCCATGCGCGTGACGCTGGATACCGGCGTTGACGGGCTGGTTGCGCGTATTGCCGGGCTCCTGCGCGAGGGTGCGCGGGACGGGTCGGTCCGGGTTCTGGACGATCCGGAGGCCACGGCACGAATGCTTTACGCGAAATGGCTCGGGGCGGCGGTTCTGGCAAAACTGGCGCGCAGCGATGCGCCTCTGATCCTGGCCCGGGCCGAGACAAGAGAACAGCTTTCCCCGGATGGGGTTTCACACACTGATTTAAAGGACTGACACCATGTTGGCAGCAATTCACGACACCTTCGGCGAACCGGCCGAGGTCATCACTCCGCGCGACACCGACCAGCCCAAACCGGGCGAGGGCGAAGCCCTGGTACGGATGGTCCTGTCACCGATTCACAACCACGATCTTTGGACGGTGCGCGGCAATTACGGCTACAAACCCGAACTGCCGGGCGCGATTGGCGGCTCCGAGGCGGTTGGCATTGTTGAGGCCGTGGGTGACGGCGTTGATGAGGCGCTGGTTGGCAAACGCGTGGCTGCGGCGGGCGTTCATGGCACCTGGGCGGAGTATTTCACGGGGCCTGGGGGCGGGCTGCTGCCGCTGCCCGATGAGATTTCCGATGAGGCGGGCGCGCAGCTGATCGCGATGCCGTTCAGCGCGCTGTCGCTGCTGGAAACGCTGAAGGTTGGTGAGGGCGACTGGCTGATCCAGACCGCCGCGAACGGTGCGGTCGGCAAAATCATGGCCGGGCTGGCGAAATCGCGTGGCATTCACCTGCTGAACCTGGTGCGCCGGGACGAAGCGGCGAACGAGTTGCGTGAGGCGGGCATTGATAATGTGCTGTCGACCGCTGATGAGAACTGGAAAGACCAGGCGCGTGAGCTGATCGGTGAGACCGGCGCAGTGTCGGCCATCGATTCGGTCGGTGGTGACACGGCGGGTGATCTGGTGGATCTGCTTGGCCGGGATGGCGAACTGGTGGTGTTTGGCACCGCGACCGGTCAGCCCCTGACCATGTCGTCGGCGGGTCTGATCATGAAGCACATCACGGTCAAGGGCTTCTGGGGCTCACGGGTCAGCAGTGAAATGGACCCTGATACGCGCAACCGGCTGATTTTTGAGCTGGTCGGGCTGGCCGCGAAGGGCGAACTGCCGCTGGATGTGGGTGGTACATTTGCGCTGGATGACAGTGTCGAAGCGATGAAAGCGGCGCTTGAGCCTGGACGCGGCGGCAAGATCATGTTGCGGCCCTGATTTCGGGATTGAGACAGGGGTAACGGGCCATGTTCCGCATGGCCCGTTGCTTTTCCGTCACATTGCCAGCTTGCGGTAACGGCGGTTCGAGATTAAAGCACGTGGGCTTTTGGGTGAATCGTGGGGTTTTGCCGGCTGTTTGATGCCGTCTTTCCCGTGGTTCATCGGACAGCCTGGCCGCGCGGGAATGTCCCGCGTCTGTTTTTAATCCCTACGCCCCCTGGAGGCACCCATGTTTAAAGGCTCCATTCCCGCCCTCGTCACACCGTTTCGCGACGGAAAAGTGGACGACAAGGCGCTCAAGGACCTGGTGAACTGGCATGTGGACCAGGGATCGCACGGGATCGTTGCGGTGGGCACGACCGGCGAGACGCCGACGCTGACCCATGAGGAGCACGAGCACTGCATCAAGGTGATCGTGGAGACGGCCGCGGGCCGTATTCCGGTGATTGCCGGTGCCGGATCGAACGCGACCGAGGAATCCGTGTCGCTGATGCAGTATGCCAAGAAGGTCGGTGCGGATGCGGCCCTGGTCGTGACGCCCTACTACAACAAGCCAAACCAGCGCGGGCTGTACCACCATTTCAAGACACTGCATGACGCGGTGGACCTGCCGATCTTCATCTACAACATTCCGGGCCGGTCGATTGTGGACATGTCGCCCGCGACGATGGGTGAGCTGGCCAAACTGCCGCGCATCATCGGTGTGAAGGACGCGACCGGTGACGTGTCGCGGGTCAGCGACCAGCGGGCGACCTGTGGCAGGGATTTCATCCAGATCTCCGGAGAGGACGCCACGGCGCTCGGTTTCAATGCCCATGGTGGACAGGGCTGTATCTCGGTTGTGGCGAATGTGGCGCCGAAACTGTCGGCGGAGTTCCAGAACATGATGCTGGCCGGTGACTATGCGGGCGCGATTGAGTTGCAGGACCGGCTGCTGCCGCTGCACCGGGCGTGTTTTGCGGAGCCCAATCCAGGCCCCACGAAATACGCGCTGTCGGTTCTGGGCAAATGCACCGAGGACGTGCGTTCGCCGCTCGTCCCGATTGAGCAGACCACCCGCGATCTGATGGACGCGGCGATGCGTCATGCGGGTCTGATCAACTAAAGCTTTGATTTTGGGGGCCGTTTCGGCGGCTCCCTATGACAGGGGCGATCCGAACACAATTGCACAGAGTATGGCCATGATGATGGAAAGGCCCGTCATCATGGAGCAGACCCGCAGTGTCGTGAGAAGCGGCGGGCGTACGGCTTCCGCGCCGGGACCGGCGGTTTCAGGCATGATGCGCGGGAAGATCACGTACATCAGGCCAAGGCCGATGAAATAGATCGTGGGGCCGAAGAGGCCGAAAATCAGCACGCCGAAGAAGGCCGAGGCTGAGGAAAAGCCAAGGCCGCACAGCCACCACAGGGTGAACGGGGTCAGGGATGAATCAGCGGGGACGTCGAGTTCACGGTGGTCCGCCTGCAGAAGCATGGCCGCCGCGTAGAAGGTGGCGTGCAGGCCCGGATAGAGGCTCAGCACCATAGGTAAGTCATAGATCGTCATTCTGCCGTCCAGTGATTCCGCCACGGTTCGCGAAAGGATTCGCGCCCCCCAAGGCCCTGTGGAGACAGGACTAGGGAGAAAGGGTTGGAAAAGCCTTTATGGCCCGACATTCATTTTGGTTTTTTCGGGGCCGGTCGGCGGTTCAGGGGCGTTCGGGTTTTCCCATGAGACGGCGGAAGAGGCGCACGTGGCCGCGGGGGCGGGCGTAGTCGGGGTCGGAATAGGTCGCGATGATCCAGGGCAGGTGCTGCTTCGGGACGGGGGCGGGTTCCAGCTCGAACCGCGCCATGCGGCCCACGATTTCGACAGGTTTTACAAGGCGTTCCACGTGGGCGTATTGCGGGCGGGTGTCGTAGTCGTCGAAGAGCAGCGTGACGGGCCGCTCGATGAGCATGGCGGTGGTGACGAAACAGGCCGGACGAAACCGGCCGTCGACCAGGACCACATCCGGGTGGGTGAAGTCCGGGTCGCTCCAGACCGCGAGCGGGTAGGTGTGAAAGAGGTGCGAATGGGCCCGCGAGGTGGGCGCGCCCCAGCGGCGGGTGGGGCCAATGTCGGCGTGGCGGACCTTTACGCGGTCCGCGGCGCCGGCTTTTTCGACGTGTTCGGCCACGTATCTGGCCCAGTTCGGATCGCTTTCGACCGAAATCGCCCGGCATCCCGGGGTCTGCGCCGCGATCAGGGTGGACCCGCCACTGCCGTATTCCAGGATTGAGGTGGCGCGGGAATAGACCTGTTTCAGCAGGTCCGCTTCCTTCTCCGGAAGGGTCAGGATTGGCGCGGACATTGGTTTTGTTCCTTGTTGTTGTTTCGTTTTGTCAGCCCCGTGACAGTCCGGCCGCGGTGAGCAGTTTGTTCAGGCGGGATTTTTTGGTGGGATGGTAGCGGTTGAGGTGGAGAATGACCGGATCGGTATCGCGAGAAAAAAGACGGTCGATCAGCCGGTAGCTGCGCGTGTTGTACCGCGCGGGTAATATGGTGAAATGAAGATCGCTGACCCAGAGGAGTTCACGCAGGGTGATCTGGTCGGCGCCGAAGCCGGCCTCGGCATAGGCCGCGCTCCACTGGTCGAAAAAGCCCATCATGCGGGGGGTCCGGGCGTAGAGCATCACCCCGCTGTTGAGTTCGGGAAACGCCTCAGGCGGGCGGTGCCGCCAGACCATTTCGCGGCTGCGGTTGGGTTTGCGGCGGCGGTGGGCGATGGCAAATTCGAACTTGTCGAGCAGCCGCATCATGTCACCGAGGTCCGAGACGATGCGGGTGTCTGTATCCATGTAGAGCGTGCGGTCGAAGGGGGTGCGGCGGAGGCAATCGACCTTGGACCGGGCGTGGGCGTTCTCAATGGGCAAAACCTGGTCAAAAACGTCACCGGGATCGGCCTGGTCGGTGAAAATGGCTATGGGCAGACCGGGGCTGTTTTCGCGCAGGGACGCGGCGGACAGCCGGGCGGCTTCGGTATGGGGCGCGCCGGTGGCCACGTAGATTACGCCTTCGCCCGCCTGGGTCATTCCGCCTCCGCCAGTTTGTCGATGCCGTATTCCGTCCAGGTCGTGCGGTTTTTGCGGACCGATTTTATCATGTTCTTGTGTTTTTTGATCTTTTCCGGGTCCTTGTAGCCGCGCGGGTGATCGAGATGGACCAGTGGCGCGGTATAACGGACGTGGCGACCGGCGACACCGGCGTTGATGAGGCGGACGCCGAATTCCTTGTCCACACCGCCGTATTTGATGCGCTCGTCAAAGCCGTTCACGCGCAGGGCGTCCTCGCGGTACATGGCCGCGTTGGCGCCGCAGAGCGCCTTTTGGACCGGGGTGGCCACGTCGAGAAAACGCATGACCGGTCCGGGAAAGGGCATGGATTTGAGCCAGGTGCCGAAGCGGTTGAATACGCCGTTTTCCTTCATCCATTTGGGGTCGAATACCGTGCCGTCCTCGATCATGTCAGCGGTGACGGAGGCGGTGGTTTTCTCGTCGAGGCGGATGAGGCTTCCGGTACTGAACTGGCCGGGTTTGGAGACCTCGAGATGGCGGGCGAAGAAGACCGGGTGGATCATCACGTCGCCGTCGATGAAGAACAGGAAATCGGCCTCTGAACTGCCGATGGCTTTGTTCAGGATGGCGGCTTTTTCGAAGCCGTTATCCTCGTGCCAGACGTGGCGGATGGAGAGGTTTGGGTGGTCGGCCTGGAAGACGTCGACGGCGGCCCTGGTTTCGGGGCCTGAGCCGTCATCCGCGATGCAGATGCTGTCGGGGATATGGTTTTGCCGCGCGACGGAGGTCAGACACAGGATCAGGGGGCCGATGCTGTTATAGGTTGTGATGATGACCTCGGTACGCATGGGCCTATTCCCACCCGATCCGGGCGAGGTAGTCCAGTGCCGCGGTATCCTCGACCTGGTTCTTTTCAATGTTGGCGACGGTGCGGCGCACCTTGCGCTCGTATTCGGAGGTTTTTGCGAGCAGGTTGGGGCCGCGGCCGATTTTGGCGGCAAGCTCCTCCTCGGAGCGGGTGTAGTAGTGGTTCAGCTGGATATCGTGAGCGGAGTAGAACTTCGGTTTCTCACGGTCCTCGGCAGAGAAACACTTGCCCTGGTCGTTGCAGGTGTCGTCGCTGCCGTCGACCTCCATGGAATGGACGCGCACGCCGGTCAGGTGACAGGGATCGACGATGCATTTGAAGGCACGCACGCCGCGCAGGTCGCTCATTGGGTCGGAGGCCCGCATCCTGTAGTTGCGCAGAACGCCACCGGCGGGCCGTGTCATGTGACCGGAGCGGCCAAACATGTGCCACGGCAGCGAGATGGAGCGGACGTCGCGCAGGTGTTGGAGCGCATCGTTGAGGTCTAGCGCGCTTTTGGGAATCAGAAACTCGTCCACATCGATGAAGGCCATCCAGCGGCAGGTTGAGCCGAAATTGCGTGCAGCATGGGCATAGGCGAGCACCTGGTTGTGAATCTCACGGCCCATGCGGGCGTCGGTGAAACTCTGGTTCCAGGGTACGGTGACGAGCTTTTCCGATGGCAGCACGTCGCGCAGGATGCTCATGGTCTCGTCGGTGCAGCCGTTGTCGTAGATCACGAAGCGGCTGACGCCGGCGCGGTTGTGGAAATGGGCCCATTCCCCGATATAGCGCCCCTCGTTTTTCACGATGGCGGTGATGGTCAGGCCGAAGCGGTCATCGGCGGGTTTTGGGGGTGTTATCCCGATTTTGCTTATTTTCCCAAAAATCGGAAGCTTCCAAAGCATGCCCACGTCCCCAAATTCGGCGTTTCACCTGTAACACCGGGAAAAGAGGAGGGAAAGCAGCGTTGCGCTGGTTTCCGCCCGGACATAAAACCTTCGGGACACTTTGGGGAGGCAACCATGCGCCTGGGACTGGATTACGGTGGAACCAAGATCGAGGGCGTCGTGCTCTCTGAGAGCGGCGAGATGGCCGCGCGGGCGCGGGTTCCCACGCCGCGACACGACTATGACGGCGGCATCAGGGCGATCCATGATCTGCGAAACCAACTGGAGGCGGAAGCCGGCGGGCGGAT
Source organism: Alphaproteobacteria bacterium (assembly GCA_030427145.1). Taxonomy (GTDB): domain Bacteria; phylum Pseudomonadota; class Alphaproteobacteria; order Rhodobacterales; family Rhodobacteraceae; genus Amaricoccus; species Amaricoccus tamworthensis. The sequence continues at coordinate 8,952 of JAUHWT010000012.1, forward strand.
CGAACAGGTTGGAATTGGCGTGCCGGGATCGGTTGACCGGAGTACGGGGTATGTGACGCTGGGCAACTCCACCTGGCTGCATGGGCGTGATCTGCGCGGGGATCTGATGGCAGCACTCGATCTGCCGGTGAAAATTGCCAACGACGCGAACTGTTTTGCCCTGTCGGAGGCCGTGGATGGTGCGGGCTCGGATGGGCAGGTGGTGTTCGGGGTGATCCTTGGCACCGGCGTGGGCGGCGGGGTCGTCGTAAACCGGCAGCTGGTTGAAGGGATCAACGCCGTCGGTGGCGAATGGGGGCATATTCCCCTGCCCACCCCGATGGATGACGAGCGCCCGGGTCCGCTGTGTTCCTGCGGTGTGCCGGGTCATATCGAAGCCTGGCTGTCGGGGCCGAGTTTTGCCGCGGATTATGCGCGGCGGGTTGGCATTGAGGGCGAAGGTCCGAAGGCGCCGGAGATTATCGAGATGGCTTATGCCGGAGACGCGGCGGCGGTGGAGACGCTGGAGCGGTTTGAGGACCGGCTGGGGCGGTCACTCGCCCTGATCGTCAATATTCTCGACCCGGATGTGATTGTGATGGGCGGTGGGCTGTCGAATGTTGAGCGGCTTTACCAGACAGTGCCCGCGCGGATTGAGCCGCATGTGTTTGGCGACCGGTTCAGGACGCGGCTGGTGCGGAACATGCATGGTGACAGTTCGGGCGTGCGCGGCGCGGCCTGGCTCTAGGGGGCGGATATGGTGGACAGGTTTACCGGGAATTTTACCCAGCAGGAGCCGATACCGGACGACGCCATAGAGGCGGCGGTGGCGGTTCTGCGGTCCGGGCGGCTGCATCGCTACAACGTGGCGGGCGATGATCCGGGCGAGACGGCCCTGCTGGAGAGGGAATATGCGGAGTGGCAGGGTGCGACATACTGCATCGCGCTGGCCTCCGGCGGGCAGGCTTTGCAGATTGCGATGCGGGCGTCCGGGGTCATCCACGGGGATCAGGTTCTGACCAACGCCTTTACGCTTGCGCCAGTACCGGGTGCGATTGCAGCGGTGGGCGGCGTACCGGTTCTGGTGGAAATTGATGAGAACCTGCGGCTCGACCTGGATGATCTGGAGAAGAAGGCCCAGGAGACCGGAGCGAAGTTCCTGTTGCTGTCGCATATGCGCGGGCATCTGTGTCACATGGACCGGCTGATGCGGATTGCGGACGGAGCCGGAATTAAGGTGATCGAGGATTGCGCCCATACGATGGGGGCGACGTGGAACGGGACGCGCTCGGGGAATTTTGGCGTTGCGGGCTGTTTTTCGACGCAGACCTATAAGCACATGAACTCTGGTGAGGGCGGGTTTCTGACCACGGACGACCCGGATCTCGCCGCGCGGGCGGTGATTCTGTCCGGCAGTTACATGCTGCATCAAAGGCACGGTGCGGCGCCGGGGCCGGAGGTTTTTGCGCAAATCCGGCTTGAGACGCCGAACATGTCGGCGCGGATGGACAATCTGCGGGCGGCGATTCTGCGGCCGCAGCTGAGGGGCCTGGAACGAAACGTGCTGCGCTGGAACGAACGCTATGACGCGGTGGCGGCGGGCCTTGAGGGCAACAATTCCATTCGGCTGCCGGTGCGGCCGGAGGCGGAGACCGGGGTTGGCTCGTCCATTCAGTTTCGCGTGCCGGGGTTCAGTGCGGATGAGTGTCAGGCACTGGTGCGGCAGGCGGGTGAGCGGGGCGTCGAGCTGAAGTGGTTTGGCGCGGCGGAACCGGTCGGGTTTACCTCCGACTACAGGTCCTGGCAGTACATACCGAAACAGCACCTGCCCCGGTCGGAGGAGGTGCTGTCGACATTGTTTGATCTGCGGCTGCCGCTGACATTTTCCGTGGAGGATTGTGGCGTGCTGGCCCGGATCATTTCGGAGACGGTGTCCGGGCTCAGGTAACGGATTGGCCCGGCGGTGCCGCCGGACGGATAGGCGTCAGGCGCCGAGGTAGTCCCGGAGCGTGTCGGCTGCTCCCTTGCTGCGCAGGGAGGTGAGCCAGTGGGCAAATTCGCTGGCGAAGGCCTCGTTGGTGGCGAGATCGCCGTAGATTTCCGACATTTCCAGCCACGCGGCAGGGCGCTCGGTCGAGGCGGCCGCGACTGTGCGCAGGTGTTCCCAATCGGGGTCGTTCGGCTCAATCCGGGCGTGTTCGCCGCCGCCGCCCTCGCAGTAGTGGCACCAAAGCGCGCTGGCCAGGGCCAGACCGGATGCGGGCAGGCCCGCGGCCAGGCGGTCGACAATGGATGCCACGATGAATTTGGGCTGACGGTTGGAGCCATCGAAGCAGAGGCGCTGGATGGTGTCCTCTACCCGCGGGTTGGCGAAACGTTCCATTATCAGCTCGAGATAGCGCTCGTGCGACATGTCCGGAACGGCGTCGAATACCGTGATGACCTCATCGCGCTCGACCTTTTCCATGAAGCCGGAGACCAGCGGGTCCTCCATCGCCTCGTGGGCGTAGGTGTGACCCAGAAGCGAACCCGCATAGGCGATCAGGGCGTGGCCGCCGTTGAGCATGCGGATCTTCATGTGCTCGTAGGGAGTAACGTCCTCCACGAACTGCACACCGACTTTTTCGAGTGCGGGGCGGCCGTTGGTGAAGCTGTCCTCAAGCACCCACTGGATGAACGGTTCGCAGAATACGGGGCGGTTGTCCTTCACCCCGAATTTGTCGGCCAGGTACTGCACGCGGGCGGGTGTGGTCGCGGGCGTGATGCGGTCGACCATTCCGTTGGGGAAGGTGACGTTGTCCGCGATCCAGGCGCCGAGGCCGGGGTCCTGGGCGTTGGCGATACCCAGCACGGCGGCACGGCAGACATTGCCGTTGTGGGGCACGTTGTCGCAGGACATGACGGTGAAAGGCTTTTCGCCCGAAGCCCTGCGGGTCCGGAGTCCGGCAACAATGGCACCAAACACTGTTGTCGGGGACTCCGGAGCCGCAAGGTCGGCCTGAACCATGGGGTGGTTCAGGTCGAACGTGCCGGTGGCGGCGTCGATGAAGTAGCCACCCTCCGTCACGGTAAGGGAGACGATCCGGATGCCTGGATCGCCCATTGCCTCGATCATGGGGCCGTGGCCCTCCTCGACCGGAAGAAAACCGGTCATTGCGCCGATGATACGGGCGCTGTCGCCGGAACCGTCCTGCTCAACCAGGGTATAGAGGCAGTCCTGCTCAAGAAGTCCCTCGCGCATTCCCGCGTCGGCGGCCATGACGCCCGCGCCGAGGATGCCCCAGCTGAGATCGCCACCAACGGAGAGAAGGTCGTCGATATAGACCTCCTGGTGCGCGCGGTGGAAATTGCCGAGGCCCACATGCAGGATGCCTGCGGTGACGGCGCTGCGGTCATAGACGGGTCGTGCGATTGCAGGATCGAGGTTGTCAAGTTTTTCGGCTGATAACTGCATCAAATAGTTCCCCTTTTCTCGCCCGTAATACATACGGCTTCCCTAAATGGAAACCGGGAACGGCGCGACGGTAAGCCGCGCCGTCGGTATTTCGGATCTAGCGGATCGCGAGACCGTTTGCGTCGAAGCGGTGGATGCGGGACTCGTCGGGAGTGAGGAAAATCTCGTCTCCGTAGGCCACGTCAAACTCGCCCTGCGCGCGGATATTGAGTGGCTCCCTGTTGGCATCCGAATGGATGTGCAGGAAGGTGTCGGAACCAAGATGCTCGGTCACCCCTACCCGGCCCCGCCAGGTACCGGATTCCTTCGACAGGGAGATATGCTCGGGACGCACGCCAACGGTGTGGGCGTTGTACGGCTCCGCCGCCGGACCCTCGATGAAGTTCATCTTGGGCGAACCGATGAAGCCTGCCACGAACTTGTTGCAGGGGAAGCGGTAGAGCTCCATGGGGGAGCCCACCTGCTCGATCACACCGGCCTGAAGCACAACGATCTTGTCCGCCATGGTCATGGCCTCAACCTGGTCGTGGGTCACGTAGATCATGGTGGTCTTGAGCGACTTGTGCAGCTCGGAGATTTCGAGACGCATGTTGCCGCGCAGGGCCGCATCGAGGTTGGAGAGCGGCTCGTCGAAGAGGAAGGCCGCGGGCTCACGCACAATCGACCGTCCGATGGCGACGCGCTGGCGCTGACCGCCGGAAAGCTCGCCGGGGCGGCGTTCCAGGTAGTCGGTCAGGTTGAGCGTGGTGGCCGCATGCTGGACCTTGCGCTCGATCTCTGCCGGTTCCATGCCCGCCATCTTGAGCGGGAAGCCGATGTTCTTGCGCACGGTCATGTGCGGGTAGAGCGCGTAGCTCTGGAACACCATTGCCAGACCGCGTTTGGACGGAGGCAGCCGGGTGGCGTCATTGCCGTCGATCTCGATCTTGCCGTCGGAAACGTCCTCCAGGCCGGCAATCAGGCGCAACAGGGTGGATTTACCGCAGCCCGAGGGGCCGACGAAGACCACAAACTCGCCTTCATTGATGTCCAGGTCGATGCCAGGGATGACCTCCGTTGCGCCGAAGACCTTGCGAACCTGTGTGAGATTAATTTGTCCCATTGTTACTTTCCCCTATTTCACTGCGCCGAAGGTCAGGCCGCGTACGAGTTGTTTCTGGCTGAACCAGCCCATGATGAGAATTGGAGCGATCGCCAGCGTGGAGGCCGCCGAAAGTTTGGCCCAGAACAGGCCCTCGGGACTTGAGTAACTGGCGATGAACGCCGTGAGTGGTGCCGCGTTTGAGGCGGTAAGGTTGAGTGTCCAGAAGGCCTCGTTCCATGCCAGGATGATGTTCAGAAGCATGGTGGAGGCGATGCCGGGCACTGCCATCGGCAGCAGGACATAGGCCACTTCCTTGGGCAGGCTGGCGCCATCCATGCGGGCAGCCTCCAGGATGTCCACCGGGATCTCACGGAAGTAGGTGTAGAGCATCCAGATGATGATCGGCAGGTTGATCATGCAGAGGACGAACACCAGACCCGTGCGGGTGTCGAGCAGACCCCAGTCCCGGAAGAGAAGGTATATCGGGACCAGAACGCCCACGGCCGGGAGCATCTTGGTGGAGAGCATCCACATCAGGACGTCCTTGGTCCGTTTGGTGGGCGAGAAGGCGAACGCCCAGGCCGCCGGGATCGCGATGCAGAGGGCCAGGATCGTGGAGCCCACCGAGATGACCACCGAGTTCATCACATGCAGCGGGTAATCCGAACGCGTGTTCACGGTGATGTAGTTTTCCAGCGTCCAGTCGAAGTTGATGAAGGACGGTGGTACGGCGATTGCCTCCGCCTCGGTCTTGAAGCTGGCGATGATGGTCCAAAGGATCGGGAAGAAGATCAGGAAACCGACGATCCAGCCCAGGATGGTGAAGCCGATTTTACGGCGTGATGATACGGCACGTGCCATGTTTTCAGCTCCTCACTTGTCCAGGTTTTTGCCAAGGATGCGGATCAGGAAGAACGCAACGATGTTCGCAAGAATTACCGCCACGATGCCACCTGCGGATGCCGATCCGACGTCGAACTGCAGCAGGGCCTTCACGTAGACGAGGTATGTCAGCGTGGTGCTGGCGTTGCCCGGTCCACCGTTGGTGGTGACGAGGATCTCCGCGAATACCGAGAGAAGGAAGATCGTCTCGATCAGGATGACCACGGTGATTGCGCGCGAAAGGTGCGGTAGGGTGATGTAGAAGAATTTCGAGAAGATGCCCGCGCCGTCCATTTCGGCAGCTTCCTGCTGTTCCTGGTCGAGGGACTGCAGTGCGGTCAGAAGGATGAGCGTCGCGAACGGCAGCCACTGCCATGAGACGATCAGGATGATCGAGGCGAGCGGTGCCTGGCCCAGGAAGTCAAACGGCTCAATGCCGATGGACTGCGCCATGAAGGCGAAAAGCCCATTCACCGGATGCATTAGCAGGTTTTTCCACACGAGTGCGGACACAACCGGCATCACGAAAAACGGTGCGATGACCAGCAACCGCACGATCGTCTGACCCCAGAAGGGCTGGTCCATCAGGATTGCGAGGAGAGTTCCGCCACAGACCGTGATGAACAGGACGCTGCCGACCATGATCAGGGTGTTGAAAAAGGCGGTGATGAATGCGGGTTCGGTTAAAAAGTACGCGTAGTTCTCAAAACCAACGAAGATTTCCATCCCTGGCATAAGAAGGTTGTAGCGCAGGGTTGAGAAGTAAAGCGTCATCGCCAGCGGGATGATCATCCATGCCAGCAGAAGGATAATGGATGGAGCCGTCATCCACCGCGCAGCCGTACGGGTATGGTCCGTAGCCATCGGTCAGTCTCCTGCAAAAGTTGGGGTTGGTGCGGGTAGTCTGTTTGACGGTCCGTCCGGAGGGACGGGTCGTCGGGATCGGTTCTGGAAACCAGACCGGGGCACGTATTGGTGTGCGCCCGGTCTGACCGGGGAGAACCCGTCCTTACTTGATGTAGCCGCCGCGTGTCATTTCACGGGTGGTCAGGTCCTGGGCGGCCGCGAGGGCGTCATCCACGGACATGGTACCGGCGAGTGCCGCGGAGAACTGCTGGCCAACGGCCGTACCAATCGCCTGGAACTCGGGGATCGCCACGAACTGCACGCCAGTATAGGGAACCGGGTCAACCGTCGGGTTTTTCGGGTCCGCGGACAGGATGCTGTCGAGGGTCATCTGAGCGAAGGGAGCCGCTTCCTGGTAGTTGGGGTTCTCATAGAGAGAGGTCCGGGTTCCGGGAGGCACGTTGGCCCAACCCTCATTCTCGGCGACCAGTTCAGCATACTGCCTGGAGGTCGCCCACTCAACGAAGGTGGTGGCGGCTTCGGCATTGTCGGAGCCTGCGGGAATGGCGAGGGACCATGCCCAGAGCCAGTTGCCGCGTTTGCCAAGTCCGTTATCCGGCGCGAGCGCGAAACCAACCTGATCGGCGACGGTGGACTCGTCAGGATTTGTCACGAAGGAAGCTGCAACGGTTGCGTCGATCCACATGCCGCATTTGCCGGTCTGGAACAGCGCGAGGTTTTCGTTGAAGCCGTTGGAGGACGCGCCTGGAGGGCCCGCCTCATTCATCAGGTTGACATAGAAATCGAGCGTGTTTTTCCAGGGCTCAGTGTCGAACTGGGGAACCCAGTTTTCGTCGAACCAGCGCGCTCCGAAGGAGTTGGCTGTCGCGGTGATGAACGCGGCGTTTTCGCCCCAGCCAGCTTTACCGCGCAGGCAGATGCCATAAACCTCGTTTTCTTTGTCGGTCATGGCGCGGGCGGCTTCAGCGATGAAGTCCCAGGTCGGTGCGTCCGGCATTTCGAGGCCGGCGGCTTCCATCAGGTCCCTGCGGTACATGACCATGGAGCTTTCGCCGTAGAACGGAGCGGCGTAGAGCGTGCCGTCCACGGAGAGGCCATCACGGATCGGGCCGATCAGGTCATCAACATCGTACTCTTCGCTGAACTCGAGCGGCAGGAGCCAGTCCTGGTTGGCCCAGATCGGAACCTCATAGGTGCCGATGGTCATGACGTCGTACTGACCACCCTGGGTGGCGATGTCGACGGTCACGTTCTGGCGGAGGATGTTTTCCTCAAGCGTAACCCAGTTGACCTCGATGTCGGGGTGCTGGGCGGTGAACTCGTCGGTCAGACCCTGCATGCGGATCATGTCGCCGTTGTTCACTGTTGCGATGGTGATGGATTGGGCAAGAGCCGCCGTGGACAGCGCGGAAACCGCGCAGGCGCACAGAAGTGTGCGTTTCGTGATGCTCATTAAGTCCTCCCATGGATTTAGAGCGTTGCAATCTTGTTATGTGAGCATTTGCCCACTTGTTGAGCCAATGCTCACTCATGGGCGTGCATATGTCAAGACAGAATTAGACAGACCATTACATTGTGAAGGTGTGCGGCGTCAGTCGAGCAGTCGTATTGCGGTTGCCTCGTCGGTCACAAGACCGTTCACAAGCCCGCCTTTCAGTGCGGCCTGTAGTGCCCTGACCTTGGATAGGCCAGCAGCCACGGCGACCACCACGCTGTCCTGAGGCGGATCAACGCGCTGGCCCGTCATGCGAAGATTTGGCCCTGTATCCAAATATTTGCCGGTCTCATCGTATATCCAGCCGGCAATCTCCCCGGCGGCTCCGAGCTTCCGGCATTCGGCAAGTTCCTCGGCAGATATGAACCCGTCCTTGACCAGCGGAGCCGTTTCGTCGACCTGGCCTATGCCCACAAAAGTGACGTCGGCATTGCGTGCAAGTTCCATTGTGCGTTGAACGGGCTTGAGGGAATGGAACAGGTGCCTTTCCTCTTCCGAGGAGGCGACGGCCGGGACAGGCATGGGAAAATGCGGTGCCCGGACCCGGTCACCGATTCGCATAATAACGTCGTAATGGGAGGCTGAGCCATCGGGAGCGATGTTGCCGTTGAGCGAAACCAGCCGATGCCGCGGGCAGTCCATCCGGGTCAGTTCCTCAACCGCTGCCCGCAGGGTCCGTCCGGTTCCGACCGCGATTGTCACCGGGTCGGCTGAGGAGAGAACGCGCTCGATCTCAACCGCTGCCAGCGGGGCGATGCCTGGCACGGGGTCAACCCCCTCCCCCAGCCAGGGAGCGACACGGCATACTTTGAGACCATGTTTGTGGCGAAGTTTACGCTCGATCTCCAGGCAGCGGCCGATGGCGTGATCCAGACGGAAATGAATGATCCCCTCGGCAACGGCGCGGGAGACCAGACGTTGCGCCCGCTGACGGGAGATGCCCAGTTCCTTCGCGATCTGATCCTGGGTTTTGCCGCCAACATAGTAAAGCCAGGCCGCACGGGCGGCCTCATCCAGTTGGGATATTTCAGTTTCGGTCTGTTTCTGACTGCTCAACGAATCTCCCCATTACGCTTAAGGTCGGGTTCGAGTTCAAAGAATTCAGTGAAGCTGGTGAACCGGTGATGGGGGACGGGGAAACCTTCCACCTCAAAATCAACGGTTTCAAGGTGGCTTCCGCCGGTGAAGTGCCAGACCTTCATGCCTGCCGCGAGACCGGCCCGCAGGCCGTTCGAGCTGTCCTCAATCACAACGGTTCGGGCCGGGTCGACGCCCATCTGATCGGCGGCGAAGAGAAAGAGGTCGGGTGCGGGTTTACCGCGACTGACCTGGGAAGCCGTCCAGACCCGATCGCCAAACAGATCATCGAGGCCAACGATTTCGAGGGACCGCCGGGCGCGGGCCGGGCTGGAACTGGTGGCAACGCAGGTGGGCACGTTCAATGCCTCTATGACTTCGCGCACGCCAGGCATGATGCGAAGCTCGTTCTCGAATGCCGCGAGCAGGTCGGCGCGGTACTGATCCTCGAATTCCGGTGGCAGTTCGAGATTAAACTCGTCGCGGATCTGGGCCATGACGACCGGGTAGCTCCGACCGAGAAAATGTTTCGCGAAATAGGCAATGTCGACGTCGACGCCCCGCTCGGACAGAGCGGAAATCAACATGCGGCCACTGATCATTTCGCTGTCGATCAGACAGCCGTCACAGTCAAAAATTACCAGATCGGTTTCAGTCATGGCATTCCATTAGATCGACCGGTGAGGGCCGGATACGTATCACAACCGCGGCGCGGCGCATAGACAGGGCTACCGGGAGTGGCCAGCCCAGCCGGTGAGTTACGCAGGTGGCGTGGATTAGGCAAGCCTTTGGGATCAACAACTTCACTACATCCGGTCTGGATTTGCGGGCATCTGAACGCGGAAATGCCGGTTCGCCAGCAGGAATTCGAGCGAATTTGATCAAAACGCGGTCTTTTACGAAGCGCGGCAGGCCGCGTTTTCCTTGTCCTGCGCGCGGGTTACTCTTATGTAGGACAGGTCCAGTTTCAGGGAGTTTTGCGCATGTCCGGTTACGCCCCCATTGTCACCGTGTTTGGTGGTTCAGGTTTTGTCGGTCGGTATGTCACCCAGAGACTGGCGCGGGCCGGTTACCGGGTTCGCGTGGCGGTGCGCCGTCCAGACGAGGCCCTGTTCGTCCGGCCATATGGTGTTGTGGGCCAGGTTGAACCGGTTCAGGCCAACATTCGAGACGACGCCTCCACCCGCGCGGCGATTCTCGGGGCGGACGCGGTTATCAACTGCGTCGGTATCCTGGTTGAGGCTGGGAAACAGAAATTCGAGCCGCTGCTGGCCGAGGGCGCGGGTCGGATCGCCCGAATTGCGGCGGAGGAGAACATTCGCCGACTGGTGCATGTGTCAGCCATCGGTGCGGACGCGGACTCTGAGAGTGGATATGCCCGGGCCAAGGCGGCCGGGGAAGAGGCCGTCACTTCGGCCTACCCCGCGGCGGTGATCCTGCGGCCTTCGGTTGTGTTCGGCACCGAGGACGAGTTTTTCAACCGGTTCGCCTCGATGGCGCGGATCAGCCCGTTCCTGCCTGTGGTAAGCCCCGACACGAAATTTCAGCCGGTTTACGTGGATGATGTGGCGGCCGCGGCCGTCAAGGCGGTGATGGAGCCTGTTTCACCCGGGGTTTATGAGCTCGGCGGGCCGGATGTTGAGACGTTCCGGGAACTGATGCAGCGGATGCTTGAGGTGATCGAGCGCAAACGGTTCGTCATTGCGGTTCCACTTGGTATGGCGCGGCTTCAGGCGAAGGTGCTGGATTTCGTGCAGCGTGCCTCGTTTGACGTTATTACCAACAAAATACTGACGCAGGATCAGGTTGTCATGCTCCAGTCCGACAATGTGGTGGCTGAGGGGGCCAAAGGCTTCAGCGACCTCGGCATGGAGGCGACCTCAATGGAGACGGTGCTGCCCGGGTATCTCTATTCCTTCCGACCGCATGGCCAGTACGACGCGATTACCGCGTCGGCGGAGAATTTGCGCAGCCAGTAATCGGCTCAGGCGGTGTAGGCGATTCCGAGGATGATAACGCCGAGAATGACACGGTAGATCACGTAAGGGGTGTAGCTGACGCTGCGCAGCAGACGCATCATCAGGGACAGCGCCAGGAAGGCGGCAATGAATGCGAGCACGGCTCCGATTGCTCCGTCACGGGCGGTTTGCCAGTTCGCCTCGGATACGACGTCGGCACCCAGGAGCACGCCGGAGGCGATGATGGTCGGGATCGACATGAGCATGGCGATCTTTGCGCCATCGGTGCGGTCGTAGCCGAGGAACCGGCTGGCAGTGATTGTGATGCCGGACCGCGAGGTGCCTGGCAGGAGGGCGACGGCCTGCCACAGGCCAAAGATGATTGCGTCCCGCAGGTTCCAGTCCCCTTCGGTTTTCACGGTCGGGCCCTTTTTGTCGGCCCAGTAGAGAACAACCCCGAACACCAGCATGGTCCAGCCGATCACTTTCATGGAGCGGAGGAGCTCCGTAGTGCCGGTGACCTTCAGGATCAGGCCGATGACGACCACCGGAACGGTCGCAATGGCCAACAGAAAGGCGAGACGGGCATTGTCGGTTTTCAGTTTTCCGCGCATGATGTCGATACAGCCGTGCCAGATGCGCACGACGTCCGCGCGGAAATACATTATTACCGCACCCAAAGTGCCCACATGGACGGCGACGTCCAGGGCGAGACCCTGGTCCACGGAGCCGAGGAGTTTGGGGAGCAGTATAAGATGTCCGGATGAGGATACTGGAAGGAACTCGGTAACACCCTGCACAATGGCGAGGATGGCTAACTGAAAAAGGGACATCGCACCCCGCTATTGAATTGATTCGAATTTGCGCGACCATACCGGGGTCCCGATTCGACCGTAAGACATGGAATAGGTAACATACCGGACCTATTTTCCCGAAAATAATGGCTCATGGAGCAGCATAAGTCGAGGATATTACCAATATATGTCAGCATTAGTGACTTTCATTGTCGAGGTTAATGTTTTAATAAGCATGCTCCAGGGATTGCGACCCTTCAGGAGGGGATAAATGGCGCGGCAACCAATGCTGAAATTTACGAAGATCTCGCGGGACATGCCGGTGAAGCGTGAAGCCGACGTGCGTCGTGAGGATTTCAACGAGATTTACAGGGAATTTGCCGAGGAAAAAGCCGCTGAACAGGCGTCGCGCTGCTCTCAGTGTGGCGTGCCCTTCTGTCAGACGCACTGCCCGCTGCACAACAATATCCCTGACTGGCTGAAACTGACCGCCGAGGGTCGGCTGCGTGAGGCCTACCAGATCAGCCAGGCGACCAATACCTTCCCGGAGATCTGCGGCCGCATCTGTCCCCAGGACCGGCTTTGCGAAGGCAACTGCGTTATCGAACAGTCCGGCCACGGCACGGTGACTATCGGCGCGGTTGAGAAATACATCACCGACACCGCCTGGGAAGAGGGCTGGGTTGAGCCGCCGAAACCGGCCGTTGAGCGCGAGGAAAGCGTCGGCATCATTGGTGCGGGCCCCGGCGGACTGGCCGCGGCGGATGCATTGCGGCGCGCGGGCATTCAGGTGACGGTTTACGACCGGTACGATCGGTCCGGCGGGTTGCTTATGTATGGTATTCCCGGCTTCAAGCTTGAGAAGGACGTGGTTCTGCGCCGGAACGAGCAGCTTGAGGCAGGTGGCGTGACATTTCAGATGAACTGCACCGTCGGTGAGGACATCAGCTTTGCCGAAATCCGCGAAAAGCATGACTGCGTTCTGATCGCGACGGGTGTTTACAGGTCGCGTGACCTCGGCGGGCCTGGTGCTGGACTGCCCGGGATCGTGAAGGCGATTGACTATTTGACCGCATCCAACCGCAAAAGCCTTGGCGACGAGGTGGCCGAATTTGAGAGCGGTGAATTGAACGCGGAAGGCAAGCGCGTCGTGGTTATTGGCGGCGGCGACACGGCGATGGACTGCGTGCGGACAGCGATCCGGCAGGACGCGAAGAGCGTAACCTGTCTCTATCGCCGCGACCGCTCCAACATGCCGGGCAGTCAGCGGGAAGTTGCAAATGCCGAGGAGGAAGGCGTGCAGTTTGCGTGGCTGACCTCGCCCAAGGGTTTCACCGGTGACGACAGCGTAGCCGGCGTCCGGGTGGCAAAAATGCGTCTTGGTGCGCCCGATCCCTCGGGCCGTCAGTCGCCGGAAGAGATTCCGGATGCCGATTACACGGAAGACGCGGATCTGGTCATCAAGGCGCTTGGCTTTGAGCCGGAAGACCTGCCGACGCTTTGGGATACGCCGGAACTGGAAGTGTCCCGTTGGGGTACGATCCGCACGGATTTCCGCACCCATGCCACGGCGCTCGAAGGTGTATATGCCGCGGGTGACATCGTGCGCGGCGCGAGCCTGGTGGTCTGGGCAATCCGGGACGGACGTGAGGCGGCGGACAGCATTCTTGAGTATCTGGCAAGCCGTTCCGCCGGTATCGCGGCGGAATAGACTAATTACGGGGACGGCACCCGGCCAACCGGGAGCCAAAACACGGAAAATATCCGCGACAGGGACCGAACCGGGTGCTTCGCGGGCCCGGTGAACGACACCGGGAATAAAGCAAGTGAGCCAGCTCACATCCGGAAACCAGCCGGAGGAGCCAAGCAACAGTGGGGACCGAAATGAAAGGGCAATGCATGTGCGGCGCGGTGACCTTTGAGGCCCGTCCGTCCAAAATGACCTTTGATGCCTGTCACTGTGGCATGTGCCGCGCCTGGACCGGCTCGATGTTTACGGGAGTTCACCTGACCCCGGGTGAGTTTACCGTACTGACCGGGGCGGACCGCATTCGCAGCCTTGCCTCTTCCGAGTGGGCCGAGCGGGCATGGTGCGATGCCTGTGGCGGCAACCTGTATTACCGCGTGACGGCGGAAGGTCCGAACCAGGGCGATACGCATCTGGCGCTTGGGACTTTGGAAAACCCCGACGCGTTCGACTTTGAGAGTGAAATTTTTATCGACCGCAAGCCGGGCTGCTTTGCCTTTGAGGGAAGCCGCCCAACGATGACCGAGGCCGAAGTAGTGGCCCAGTTTGCATCGCCAGCCGAGGAGACGACGCAATGACAAAATATGATGAAGCCTGGGTCGCCCGCAAGGAAGCGGAGTTCGAAGCGCTGGCGGAAAAGGGCATGTACCATCCGGAACAGGAGCATTCCTCCTGTGGCGTGGGTCTGGTGGTGGCTGTGGACGGAAAACCGAGCCGGTCTGTGGTGGAATCGGGCATTCAGGCGCTGCAGGCCATCTGGCATCGCGGAGCGGTTGATGCGGACGGAAAAACCGGTGACGGCGCCGGCATCCATGTTCAGATCCCTGTTCCGTTTTTTGAGGACCAGATCCGGCGCACAGGCCACGAGCCGCACGAAAGCGGACTTGCGGTTGGCATGATCTTCCTGCCCCGCAATGACTTCGGCGCACAGGAAGTGGCGCGGACCATCGTTGAGAACGAGGTTCTGCGCATGGGGCACAAAATCTATGGCTGGCGGCACGTGCCGGTGGATATTTCCTGCCTCGGCGAAAAAGCCAACGCCACACGCCCGGAAATTGAGCAGATCCTGATCTCCAATCACAAGGGGCTGGATGACGAGAAGTTCGAGCGTGAGCTTTACGTGATCCGGCGGCGGATCGAAAAAGCCACGGCGTCGATGAAGGACTTCTACATCTGTTCGCTGTCCTGCCGGTCGATCATCTACAAGGGCATGATGCTGGCCGAGGATGTTTCGGTCTTTTATCCGGACCTCAAGGATGAGCGGTTCGAGAGTGCTTTCGCGATCTACCACCAGCGGTATTCAACCAACACCTTCCCACGCTGGTGGCTGGCACAGCCGTTCCGCATGCTCGCACATAACGGCGAAATCAACACGCTGAAGGGCAACCTCAACTGGCTGAAAAGTCACGAGATCCGCATGTCTTCGGATTATTTTGGACATCTGGCCGAGGATATTAAGCCTATCGTTGCTGCCGGGTCGTCGGACTCCGCAGCACTCGACAACGTGTTTGAGGTGCTGGTGCGCGCGGGACGGTCCGCGCCGATGGCGAAAACCATTCTGGTACCAGAAGCCTGGTCGAAATTTGCCACGCGGATGCCGCAGGCCTGGGTGGACATGTACGCCTATTCCAACTCGGTCATGGAACCCTGGGACGGTCCGGCCGCGCTTGCCATGACGGATGGCAGGTGGGTGTGTGGCGGTCTGGACCGGAACGGCCTGCGCCCGATGCGCTATGTTGTGACGGGTGAGGGTCTGCTGATCGCCGGTTCCGAGGCGGGCATGGTGCCGTCGGATGAGAGCACGGTGGTTGAAAAGGGCGCACTTGGACCGGGTCAGCTGATCGCCGTGGATATGGCCGAGGGCAAACTCTACCACGACACTGATATCAAGGACCGCCTGGCCGCGTCGCAGCCGTTTGGCGAATGGATCACCTCCGTGACCGACGTGGAGAACGCTACGCTTGGTATCGAGGAATATGCGCTCTTTGAGGGGCCGGAACTGCGCCGCCGTCAGATTGCGGCCGGATATTCGGTTGAGGAACTGGAGGTCGTCATTTCGGCCATGGCCGAGGACGGCAAGGAAACCATCGGATCAATGGGGGATGACACGCCGTCAGCGGTTCTGTCCAAAACCTACCGGCCGTTGAGCCACTATTTCCGCCAGAACTTCAGCCAGGTGACCAACCCGCCGATTGACAGTCTGCGCGAAAACCGGGTGATGAGCCTCAAGACGCGGTTCGGCAACCTGAACAACGTGCTGGATGAGGACAACAGCCAGACCAATATTCTGACGCTTGAAAGCCCGTTCCTGTCGAACGCCCGGTTCGCCTATCTGGCTGAGCAGGAGGGCATGGATGCGGTCGAGATTGACTGTACTTTCCCCGTTGGTGCCGGCCCGAATGCCCTTCAGGACGGTCTGGCACGTATCCGTAATGAGGCTGAACAGGCCGTGCGGGCCGGTGCAAACCACATCGTAATGACGGATCACCACCAGAGCGCGGACAAGATCGGCATGCCGATGATCCTCGCGACGAGCGCGGTGCATTCGTGGCTGACGCGCAAGGGTCTGCGCACGTTTACCTCGATCAACGTACGCTCGGCGGAATGTGTTGATCCTCATTACTTCGCCGTTTTGATCGGCTGTGGTGCGACGACGGTGAACGCCTATCTCGCGGAGGATTCGATTGCGGACCGCGTCCGGCGTGGCCTGATCGACTCGGACCTGACCACGGCTGTGGCCCGGTTCCGTGAGGCGGTGGACCAGGGTCTGCTCAAGATCATGTCCAAGATGGGCATTTCGGTGATCTCCTCCTATCGGGGCGGTCTGAACTTCGAGGCCGTGGGGCTTTCCCGGGCCATGGTTCACGAGTACTTCCCCGGCATGATCAGCCGTATCTCGGGCATCGGGGTTTCCGGTGTTCAGGAGCAGGTCGAGAAAATCCACTCCAAAGGCTGGATGGGTGATGCGATCCTGCCCATTGGTGGCTTTTACAAGGCGCGGCGGTCGGGCGAATCCCATGCCTGGGAAGCGCAGAAGATGCACATGCTTCAGGCCGCGTGTGACCGCGGATCGTATGAGCTTTGGAAAAAATATTCCGCCGCCATGCGGTCGGCTCCGCCGATCCATCTGCGTGATCTGCTCGACTTTCAGCCGCGGGAAAAGCCGGTGCCGCTTTCGAAAGTGGAGAGCATCACCGCGATCCGCAAACGCTTTGTGACGCCGGGCATGTCGCTGGGGGCGCTAAGCCCGGAGGCGCACAAGACGCTCAACATTGCCATGAACCGCATCGGTGCGAAATCCGACAGTGGCGAGGGCGGTGAGGATCCGGCGCATTTCATTCCGATGCCCAATGGCGACAACGCCAGCGCGAAGATCAAGCAGGTGGCGTCGGGCCGTTTTGGTGTCACGGCGGAGTACCTCAACAACTGTGAGGAACTTGAAATTAAGGTTGCCCAGGGTGCGAAGCCTGGTGAGGGCGGACAGCTACCCGGGATCAAGGTCACGGAACTGATCGCGCGCCTGCGGCATTCGACGCCGGGCGTGACGCTGATTTCGCCGCCGCCGCACCATGACATCTATTCGATCGAGGATCTGGCGCAGCTGATCTATGATCTCAAGCAGATCAACCCGCGGGCCAAGGTTTGCGTGAAGCTGGTCAGCCAGTCAGGTGTTGGCACCATTGCCGCCGGTGTGGCGAAGGCCAAGGCCGACGTGATCCTGATTTCGGGCCACAATGGTGGCACTGGCGCGTCGCCGATGACGTCGATCAAGTTCGCCGGCCTGCCCTGGGAGATGGGCCTGTCGGAAGCGCATCAGGTTCTGACGGTCAACAATCTGCGTAACCGTGTGGTTCTGCGGACCGATGGCGGGCTGCGTACGGGGCGGGACATCGTGATCGCGGCAATGCTGGGCGCGCAGGAGTTTGGTATTGGTACAGCCGCGCTGATCGCGATGGGCTGCATCATGGTGCGGCAGTGCCAATCCAACACCTGCCCGGTTGGCGTCTGTGTTCAGGATCCCGAACTGCGCAAGAAGTTCACCGGGACCGCGGACAAGGTCGTAAACCTCATCAGCTTCTATGCCGAGGAGGTCCGGGAGGTTCTGGCCAGCGTTGGGGCGACCAGCCTCAGTGAGGTCATCGGTCGTGCGGATCTGCTGGCGCAGGTCAGCCGTGGAGCGGAACACCTGGATGATCTCGACCTGAACCCGCTGCTGATCAACATCGACGAGGGTGCACGCACGGGTGTGCGGCCTACCGAACGTCAGGCCGTGCCGGATACGCTGGACGCGCAGATCGTGGCTGACGCCGATCCGTTCTTTAAGGATGGTGAGAAGATGCAGCTGTCCTACACGGTGCAGAACACGCACCGCTCGGTGGGTACGCGCGTGTCGAGCCACATCATCAGCCGGTTTGGGATGCGTGATCACAACCTGCAGCCCGATCACCTGACCATCAAACTGGCCGGTTCGGCCGGTCAGGCGCTGGGGGCATTTGCGGCTCCTGGACTGAAGATCGAGGTGATGGGTGAGGCCAACGACTATGTCGGTAAGGGCCTGTCGGGCGGCACGATTGTCGTGCGGCCACCGCTCGGGTCGCCGCTGGTGCCGGAAAACAACGCCATCATCGGCAATACGGTGCTCTATGGCGCGACTGGTGGGTATCTGTTCGCCAATGGCCGGGCCGGTGAGCGGTTTTGTGTCCGTAACTCGGGTGCAAGTGTGGTTGTTGAGGGCTGCGGCTCCAACGGTTGCGAGTACATGACAGGCGGCACGACGGTTATTCTGGGTCGCATCGGTGACAACTTCGGTGCGGGTATGACCGGCGGTATGGCCTTCCTGTATGATCCGGAAGGGGAATCCGACGAGCGGATGAACATGGAATCCATCATCTCCGTGCCAATCGGTTCGGCGGTTTGGGAGGGACGGCTTAAATCCTTGATTGAGCGCCATGTGGAGGAAACGGGAAGCCCGCGTGCGGTGAAAATTCTTCTCCACTGGGATGAGGAGGTTCGGAACTTCCGCCAGGTTGCACCGAAGGAAATGCTGAGCCGTCTGGATCATCCGCTGAGCGATGAACCGGAGGCGGAAAGCGCCTGACCCAACCGGGCAAGGGTTTTACCTCCCCTGTCCCGCCATTTCTTTGGCTGAACTGCGATAGTGCCGCGTGTCCGTAAAACCGGGACGCGGCACTATCAATTATAGATAAAACAAAGAGATATTCCGTACCCCCTGGTACATGCTGATAACCAATTCTTGACGTGACACCGGTAATTCCAATGCGGGACTTGTCGGGGGCGGCCGGAATAATAATGCTTACGAATATCAGAAATTTTGCTGATTGGCATAATCCCGGAAAGGGAGCGGTAGCCGGATTCTTCGGTCCGGCAATGGTTGTCGACCCGAACGGTGAAATAGGATTCGTAAACCACCAGGCGAGAACCCTTCTTCAGTGTCGTGTGGGTGGAAATCTCCAAACCTGCTGCAGCCCTGAGCAGTTTGCGGCTTTTGAGAGTTACCGCGATGTGATCGTCACCGACCCGAAGCTGAGGTTTCACATGGCTTTGGAGCTTGAGGGGACCGACGGGCCGGCGCCGTTCGAGGCCGCACCGCTGCCTGATCCTGCAGGTGTTCCCTACGGTTTCATGATCCGGTTTACCGGCACCGAGGTCTCAAACGGGACTGACACGACACCGGATGACACGACGGATGCGTTTCGGTGGCAGACGGTTCTCGACAGCGCCAACCAGGGTGCGTGGGATCACGATTTTGAACGGGACCGGCACTATCTCTCGGACACCTGGCGGAAAATTCGCGGCCTTCCGCCCGGAGCGCCGGTTGCGGAAACTACCGAGGACTGGCTCGCGACCATTCATCCCGATGATGTGGGAAATGTGCGCTCACAGCTTGCCCTGCTCGATTCAGGTGCAACCGATGCGATCAATTATAAGTTTCGCCAGCGTCATGCGAGTGGCTCGTGGATATGGATCCTGAGCCGCGGCCAGGTGGTGCGCCGGAACGAAAAGGGTCTGCCGTCTCGGATCATCGGAACGGACACCGATATTACCGATATCAAGTCGGTGGAGCGGGACCGCGCCAGGCTGACCGAACGGCTGGACCTGGCGCTGGATGCCGCGCGCATGGGACGGTGGGAACTGGACCTTTCCTCACTTGAGATGTTCTGGGATGATCGGCTGTTGAATACGCTGGGCATAACCGACGGTCGCAACACGCGGGCGCATGTGGAATGGAGAAACTACGTCCATCCCGACGACAGGATCGACACCCAGGCACAGCTGCGCAAAAGTCTGGACGAGCGCCGGAACATTTCCTGCGATTTCCGTGTCATTACCCGTCAGGGTACCGAGAAGTTCATCCGTATCCGGGGCGCGTTTGTGCGCGATCAGGAATCCGGCAACCGTTACAGCGGTGTGTGCCTCGATCTGACCGAGGATTATCGCAAGTCCGTCCTACTGAAAAAAACGCGGGACAGCCTCGAATATGAAAGCCGGCATGACGCCCTGACCGGTCTCGCGAACCGCCGGCACCTGGATCATCAGTACCGCCAGATCATGAGTGAACCGGCCTGGCAGGATGTCGAGCAGGCGGTGATGCATATTGACGTTGACCACTTCAAGAAGGTCAACGACACGCTTGGCCACGATGCGGGCGACGCGGTTCTGGTGCATATTGCGGATGTTCTGCGGAAATACGCGGGCGAAGACACGTTGATTGCACGGGTGGGCGGCGACGAGTTTGTTGTTCTGTTTCCCGCGGCTCCGGACGACGCCTATCTGACCCGTATCGCCCAAAAGATCATTGATGAACTGATCAGGCCGTTCGAATACGGCAACACGCGCTGCGATCTCGGAGCGAGCATTGGTATTGCCAAGGGTCAGCCGGACTGGTCGGCGCCGCGGCAGATTTTCATCGACGCGGACCTGGCGCTCTACCGCGCCAAATCGGCAGGTCGCGGACGGGTCAGATTGTTTGACCGGGAAATGCGGGCCGTCGCGGCGCGGCGGAAATCCATCCAGGAAGCGCTGAAAGCGGGCGTCGATAATGGCGAGTTCATCTGTCACTATCAGCCGCAATATGATGCGCAGACCCTCGAACTATCAGGGCTTGAGGCTCTGATCCGGTGGGAAAGCCCCAGCCACGGTTTGGTGCTTCCTGGCGAGTTCCTGCCGGACGCGGCCGAAATGGGTCTGTGCGAGAAATTGGACGAGATCGTGTTGCAGCGGGCGATTGCGGACGCAAACGCGTGGAGGGCCGCAGGTCTTCCCGTGCCGCGCATGGCGGTGAATGTGTCAGCGCGTCGAATCGCGGAACAGGATCTTCTGCCTTCGGTTTCGAAACTGGATATACCGCCGGGTACGCTCTCGTTTGAGCTGGTGGAATCCGCGTTTTTGGACGCAGTGGATGAAGATGTGAACTCCAACCTGCGTGGGCTGACACATCTGGGGATCGATATCGAGATCGATGATTTCGGCACCGGTCATGCGTCCATCGCGGGACTACTGAACATCGCACCGCGCAGGCTGAAGATTGACCGTTCGCTGGTGCAACCCGTGGTCACCTCGCCGCAGCGGCGCCAGCTTTTGGAGACGCTCGTCAATATCGGACGGATGCTGCAGATCGGAGTGGTTGCGGAAGGCGTGGAATCAAAATCCCACATCCCGATTTTGCGGGACATGGGATGTGAGGCTCTGCAGGGGTTTGCCCTGTCCCGACCGGTGCCGCCCGACCGGATTGTCACGATGCTGACCGACGGTCGGAAAAAGACCTAGACGGCCTTGAGCCAGGGGGTTTTGGCTTCCATTTCAGCCTCGAACGTGTCGATTGAGGCTTCCTTTTCCATGGTCAGGCCGATGTCGTCGAGGCCGTTCAGCAGGCAGTGCTTGCGGAACGCGTCAACCTCGAAGGCGATCTCACCGCCGTCCGGGCCATTGATGACCTGATTTTCCAGATCAACGGTAATTTTGGCGTTCGCACCACGGCTGGCATCGTCCATCAGCTTGTCCACATCTTCCTGGGGCAGAACGATGGGCAGGATGCCGTTCTTGAAACAGTTGTTGTAGAAAATGTCGGCGAAGGACGTGGAGATCACGCAGCGAATGCCGAAATCGAGCAGCGCCCAAGGGGCATGCTCGCGGCTGGACCCGCAGCCGAAATTGTCGCCGGCCACGAGGATCTCCGCGTTGCGGTAGGCCGGCTGGTTCAGGACGAAATCCGGGATTTCGTTGCCATCCGCGTCAAACCGCATCTCGTCGAACAGGTTGGCACCGAGGCCCGACCGTTTGATGGTTTTCAGGAACTGTTTCGGGATGATCATGTCGGTGTCGACATTGATCAGGGGCATCGGTGCGGCCACGCCGGTCAGCTTCGTGAATTTTTCCATGGGTTCAGGTCTCCTGTTCGTGGCGCCTCTTAATCACGGGAGACGGTTTTGCGCAAGATGGCGCTGTGCCGTTACACCCTTGCTGACGACGAGGCCCAGGCCGCACAGGGTGATTGTTGCAACTGCCAGCACCATGGACTGACGCGGGTAGTTGATGCCTGCGTCAATCAGGAGGCCGGATACCCCGGGTCCGAGTGCCGTGATGAATACCGTGACGGTCGACGTCAGGCTACGGATCGCACCGAGGTGGCGGGTGCCGTAGAATTCAGGCAGGACCGCGCCCCACAACGTCATGGCCAGACCCATACTAAGACCGAGCAATCCAAGACAGAGCCACCAGGTCCAGGGCGAAACCGCGGGTTGGATCAGGCCAAGGCCCAGCGCCAGCGGCAGGAGCACGAGAGGCAGCAGCCGTGTGGAACCGAACCGGTCCAGCAGCCAACCGGAGGAAATGGAACCGATCATCATCGTCACGGCGAAGGCGGGATAGCCGGGGGCCATTTGGGGCAGAGTCCAGCCTTTGACCGCCGCTACGTGGGTCATCTGGAAATATGTGATGGTGCACAGCACGGCCGGTGCGACCATAATGGGCAATAGTGCAGGCAGGAGCCAGTGGCGTGCGGCCTCGGCCCGAGTCCAGTGGCGACCCGCGAGGCCCGCGCTCTCATCCGTTGTTTCGCTGCCTTCGGGGATGCGCTCCTCGGCCAGAAGATACGACATGAAGGGCAAGACAAGGAACGCAAGGATTGCGGCCGCGAGGAACCAGGTGACATTCGCCCCCAGCGTCTGCAGGGCAAGAACCGCGAGCGCGGGCCAGATGATCTCTGCGGTTGCGTACCCCTGGGCCACCACCGACAGCGCCCTGCCCCGCCAGGCGCGAAACCAGCGTCCCGTGGCGGTCATGGCCATGTGGGTGTACATTCCGTGACCACAGAAGCGGAGACCGAACAGAGCCACCCCCAGAACCCAAACGGGTCCACGCCAGGCCATCAGAAGGCAGGATAGCGCGAAGAGGACCGTTACGAGTGCGCAGAGGCGGCTCAGGGGCATGGTGTCCGCCAGGGAGCCGCGCCAGAACAGAGCCAGCGCGGCGGCGAGGGTGGCAATGGTGTAGATCGCACCCCACTCACCATCCGTGAGCGACCAGGCGGATTTGATGTCAGCCGCAAAGAGCGAAATGAGGTAAGTCTGACCAAAGGCTGAAGCGAATGTCAGCAGGAACCCCGCGGCGAGCCATCGCAGGTTTTGGTGAATGAAGTGGAGCATGGGGCCGGTCTATAAAAAGATGCGTGCCCTGCACAGTTTAATTTGTTGCAAGACCACATATTCCACTCGCGGTGAACCGAAGTCCGGGTTAAGGCTGGCGCATGCTTACATTTCTCCGGGAGAATTCCCGTTGGCTTGGCACCGGATTTTTGCTCACGGTGATGGCCTCGTTTGGACAGACATGGTTCATTTCGCTCTTTGCTGGTGAAATCCGTTCCGCGCATGGCATCAGTGATGGCACGTGGGGCGGGCTTTATACCGTCGCGACCCTCGCATCGGCGGCACTTCTGTTTTGGCGCGGGTCGCTGGCGGATACCATTCCACTGGGGCGGTTGGCGCCGGTGATTTGCCTTTGTTTTGCCGTGTCCTGCGCGACACTGGCTTTGGCGCCCAACATCTTCGTTTTGTGTCTCGCTCTGTTCGGGTTGCGTTTCTGCGGTCAGGGAATGTTTGGTCACATTGCGATGACAGCGATGGGGCGCTGGTTCCGGGAATATCGGGGGCGGGCGGTTTCAATCGCGGGGTTCGGTCATGCATTTGGCGAGATGATCTGGCCGCTACCCGCTATTTTGATCGCCGGGATGGCTGGCTGGAAACTTACATGGCTGGGGATTGCGGCATTTCTGGCATTGGTGTTTGCTCCGATGCTGATGGCGCTTCTGGCTACGGACCGGGTGCCGCAGGGTTCCGGAGCCGGAGGCAGCAGCGGTGTAGGAATCCGTGGTCGGCATTGGGAGCGGCGGGACGTGATGCGCCACTGGCTGTTCCCGGCGCTTCTGCCAATTTTGCTGGCGCCTGGGTTTATCGGGACAGTGGTTTTTTTCCATCAGGTCCACATTGCGGAGATCAAAGGCTGGACGCTGGCACAGATGGCACCCGGATACGTGGTTTTTGCGTCAGTGACGACAGTCTGCGCCCTGATCGCGGGATGGGTTGCGGACCGGTTCGGGCCGGTGAACCTGTTGCCCATGCTGCTCGTTCCGATGGGTCTGGGCGTGACGATTGTATTGCCTGCGGACGCGGTTTCAGGCTGGTTTTTGGCACTCGCACTGATTGGCATGACACAGGGTATGGCCGGTGCGCTCTGGGGGACGTTTTTGCCGCAGGTCTATGGCACAAAACACCTGGGCGCGGTGCGGGCATTGGGGACGACAGTGATGGTTGTGTCTTCAGCGATTGGGCCGGGGATCACCGGGCTCCTCATCAATCTCGGCTACAGTTTCCCGGTGCAGGCGCCAGGCATGGGGCTGTGGTGCCTTTTGGCAACGGGACTGGGTTTCTGGATACGGGCGCGACTGAAACCGGAGCTGATCAGCTCCGCGCAGCCGACCTGACGAACTCATCCACCGGGACGGACGAAATGACTTTCGCGATGGCCTCCGGCACGAGGCCATCCCATTTCCGAAAGTGCAGGCAGGCGGCCCCCATATCGAGCTTCTTACCGGCTTCGGCATAGGCGCGTTTCAGATCCTCTTTCTGTCCGGGTATGCAGTTGGCTCCGCACATGTAGAGTGCCATGTGATTTTTCTGGCTGGCAGCGGCCGCGTACATCAAAGGTTTGCCGTTATAGGTCGGGCCCGACACCTCAATCGGCACCTCCCAGCAGATCATCCCCCAGTTCATGGTCTCAACATAGCCTTCGGGGAGACTGTCCCGCACAAGAGCGACAAGTTTCTCCATCGGTTCGCGACGGTTTTCCGGAAGGCTGTCGAGGTATTCCCGAACGGTGGCGGCGTCAGACTGCATACTTGGACCCCCAGTTTTGACTTTCAAACGGTCCTGTCAGGTTCGAAACATGTCAAGCTTGAACGAACGTAACAGTGTTCAAGTCAGTAAGCCCGAATAGTCGCAATTATGTCTCTAATTGGACCTTTACGACAATTTGTGATAACTTTTACATTTTTTACGAATAGTTCACTTCATCCCGGAGGAGATAAGATGAGACTGTCCCTCGCGATTACCGCATCCATATTCGTATTATCATCAACAGCCCACGCGGAAACGGATTCTGGTGGCGTGATTTTTACCGAACAGGGATGGAATGCCGCCCTTCGGGACCAGTTTTACTACACACCACAAGGTTCGCATATGATGCCGGCTGACTGGTTCGCGGTTCTGGAGCAACCGTCGGGCATGGGACGGTTTGGCGATCCTGAGTTTCTAAAAAAATACGGGTTCATCGAACCGGATGGCGTCTCGGACCTGAACACCGAGGGTTATCCGATCGGGGTTGCGACGGACGCGGCGACCAACCATGTGGGTCTGACCTGCGCGGCCTGTCATACGGCGAATGTGGAAGTTGGCGGTGAGTTGGTTCGGATTGACGGTGCGCCGGGGCATCTGGATTTTGATGCGTTTTTCCGGGACCTCGCATTGGCGGTCAGACTGACGCTGCTCGATGAAAAACGATTCGAGAGGTTTGCGGCAGCGCTGGGTCAGACAACCCCCGACGGCGCAGCGCAACTGAAAGCCGAACTTGCGGCATTTGACACAAAGATCACGGCGGAGGCCGTGCTCCGGCGACCGACTCTCGCCTCAGGGTATGGGCGGGTCGATGCCCTGACCCAGATTGTGAACTCACTGGCGGTCCGGGATCAGGAGAAACCCGTTAATCTCTATCCCGTCGCGGCCCCAACCAGTTATCCCGCGCTATGGCTGACACCGGAGCTTGAGTTTGTTCAGTGGAACCCGATTGGCTCAAGTCCGATTGCGCGAAACGGCGGACAGGTTCTCGGGGTGTTTGGGAATACAAACCTGTCCCGCGATGCCGGGGAACAGGCGTTTTCATCCACGATGTTGCTCTCGGAACTCCACGAGATGGAGGAATGGTTGACCATGCTGGAACCGCCCAAATGGGATGAGGGCCGGATGGGTGCAATTGATGAGGAACTGGCAGAGCAGGGAGAGGCCCTGTTCAGTGCCAACTGTAGCGGCTGCCACAACATGGCACCTTACGAGCGCACCGATCCGGCAGACAACCATTTCGGGAAAACGTTTGTCAAAATCGGGCGGATTCCGTTTTGGAAGGTTGGTACGGACGACGTGTATTCACGGAGCCTTCTGGTCCGTCAGATCGTGACGAATGAGACAACGGCTGCACTGTTCGAGGGGGCGACGGCCGTTCCTGCCATTGCGTTTTTTGGGGGCGCTGTGAGTGCCTCGGTGCAACGGGCGATGGATGACGCGCAACTCTCGCTGGAGCAGAAGGTCGCGCTGAACGGGTTTCGGTTCCAGACAGACGAAAGTGGCAACCCGGTTCCGTATGAGGTCCCGCGGTTCGATGGGTTGAAGGCCGGGCCGCTCGCGGGTGTTTGGGCGACGGGTCCATACCTTCACAACGGATCGGTGCCCACGGTCTATGAGTTGCTTTCGCCGCAGGAAGGACGCCGGAAGGTGTTCTGGACCGGTGGCCGGGAACTCGATACGGTGGCTTTAGGGTATAACAGTGATGCGGCACCGGGTCGGTTCCGGTTTGACACCGCGCTACCAGGAAACGGTAATCAGGGACACTACTATCCGCCAGCGGGCTTCAACCATATCGAGCGGATGGCCGTGATCGAATACCTTAAGACCCAGTAAGGTGTACCACCCTCGTTGGCCTTGATTTCCACCTGCCCGGTGATCATGCCGGGCAGGTGAATTCATGAGCGGACCCCATGTGAGTCGGGGTCGGCGCAGTTCCGTCGATCAGATAAGCTTGCCCATCGCGACGGCGGTGTCGGCCATGCGGTTGGAGAAGCCCCATTCGTTGTCGTACCAGGTCAGGATGCGGCACATCGTGCCTTCCATGACCTTGGTCTGATCCATGTGGAACACGGAGGAATGGCTGTCGTGGTTGAAGTCGGTGGAGACCAGCGACTCGTGAGTGTAGCCCAGAATACCCTTGAGAGGACCGTCGGCTTCGGCCTCAATCGCGGAGTTGATTTCCTCGACGGAGGTTTCGCGGGACGCAATGAAGGTCAGATCAACCACGGACACGTTCGGGGTCGGGACGCGAATGGCGACGCCGTCGAGTTTGCCGTTGAGTTCCGGCAGAACCAGACCCACGGCCTTGGCGGCACCGGTGGATGTCGGGATCATGCTGAGCGCGGCGGCACGGGCGCGGTAGAGATCCTTGTGCATGGTGTCGAGCGTCGGCTGGTCACCGGTGTAGCTGTGGATCGTCGTCATGAAGCCTTTTTCGATTCCGATGGCCTTGTTGAGCACATAGGCGACCGGGGAAAGGCAGTTGGTGGTGCAGGACGCGTTGGAGACCACGTGGTCGTCAGCCGTCAGAACGTCGTCGTTCACGCCGAACACGATGGTTTTGTCGGCATTGGCACCGGGCGCGGAGATCAGAACACGCTTGGAGCCGTTTTCGAGGTGGATGGCGGCCTTGTCGCGGGCGGTGAAGATACCTGTGCATTCCAGCGCCACGTCCACGTCGCCCCAGGGCAGTGCCTTCGGGTCGCGCTCGGCGGTGACCTTGATCGGGCCACGACCAACGTCAATGGAATCGCCGTTGACGGTTACGGTTGCGGGGAACCGGCCGTGGACGCTGTCGTAGCGCAGCAGGTGGGCATTGGTCTCAACCGGACCCAGGTCGTTGATCGCAACTACCTCGATATCAGTGCGTCCGGATTCGATAATTCCCCGCAGAACGTTTCTTCCGATGCGGCCAAAGCCGTTGATGGCAACCTTTACGGTCATGAATATCCCCTTTTCATCAGGACTGTTTACTCAATGTTCGACTGACGGCGTCCTGCCAGCCGGCGTAGTTCCGGTTCCGGGTCTGCGCGTCCATTTCGGGCTCGAACCGGTGATCCAGAGCCCATGTTCGCGCAAATTCATCGCGCATCGGATACATGCCCGCGCGCATACCTGCAAGCCATGCGGCTCCGAGGGCGGTTGTTTCGAGGATTTTGGGCCGATCCACAGGGACGCCGAGAATGTTCGACAGGCTCTGCATGGCCCAGTTGGAGGCGCTCATCCCCCCATCGACGCGGAGGGTGGACGCGTCAAAGCTCTTCATACCCGCGGACTGACTGTCGGAGCGCATGGCCTCCCACAGGTCGCGGGTCTGGTAGCCGACGCTTTCAAGAGCGGCTTTGGCGAATTCAGCGGGGCCTGATCCGCGCGTCAGGCCAAAAATCGCACCACGGCATTCGGCATCCCAATAGGGCGCACCCAGACCGGTGAAGGCGGGCACGAGATAAAGCTGCTGATTAGGATCGGCGGATTCGGCCAGACTCTGCGTTTCCTTCGCATCCGAGATGATTTTCAGACCGTCGCGCAACCACTGGACCACGGCCCCCGCGATAAAGATCGAGCCTTCAAGGGCGTAGGTCGGCTGGCCGTCGAGCTGATAGGCAATGGTGCCGAGCATTCGGTTGCGGCTGACGACAGGTGTATCGCCGGTGTTAAGCAACGCGAAACAGCCGGTGCCGTAGGTCGATTTCATCATGCCGGGTTCAAAACAGGCCTGACCGACCGTAGCGGCCTGCTGGTCGCCCGCGACACCAAGTATGGGGATTTCGCCGCCCAGAAGACCGGACTCAGTTACGCCGAAGTCGCTGGCGCAGTCGCGAACCTCCGGCAGCATGGCCATTGGTATGTCGAGAAGATCGCAGATATCCTCGTCCCAGCGGCCCTCGCGGATGTTGTAGAGCAGCGTGCGGGCGGCGTTGGTGGCGTCGGTGACGTGGGAATTGCCGCCGGTCATTTTCCAGATGAGGTAGCAGTCAACGGTGCCGAAAAGCAGTTCGCCTTTGGCTGCTTTCTCCCTCGATCCCTCCACCTCATCGAGAATCCATTTGAGTTTGGTGCCGGAGAAATAAGGATCGAGCAGAAGGCCCGTCCGACCCGTGACCATGGACTCGTGACCGGCGGCTTTCAGGTCATTGCAGATCTGTGCGGTGCGGCGGTCCTGCCAGACGATGGCGCGGTGGATCGGCTCGCCGGTTTTGGCGTCCCAGACGAGTGTGGTCTCGCGCTGATTGGTAATGCCGATGGCGGCAATGTCGCTGGCGGAGGCATCCGCCTTTTCAAGGACGCCGCGACAGGTGCGGACAACGGTTTCCCAGATATCGCCAACCTCGTGCTCGACCCAGCCGGATTTGGGGAAATGCTGGGTGAACTCCTCCTGGGCGGTTTCACGAATGGTCAGCTTTTCGTCGAAGATTATGGCGCGGCTTGAGGTTGTGCCCTGATCGATGGCCAGCACGTATTTCATGTGATTTCCCCCGTAGTCTCCGGTCGCGCGGACCGGTTTTCAATATTTGATAAACATTCCGGACACCGCCGTCACGCGGTTTCGGCCAAAATACCGGTTAATACCAATCGACGCATTTCATGTATTCGCGACAGCTTGAAAGGCGAGCGTCAGCGGATTAAGATTTTGTGATAACGCGCAGGTAAGATTATGGCACAGAATTTTCGCCATTCGGAAATCCTTGGAATTGCCAGGGAAACGGGCAAGGTCACGGTGGAGGGGCTTGCCGCCAAGTTTAACGTCACCGCCCAGACCATTCGCCGGGATCTGTCGGACCTTTGCGATATTGGGCAGCTGACCCGTGTGCATGGCGGTGCGACGATTCCTTCGGGGGTGATTGCTCTCGGCTATGAGGACCGGCGCAGTCTGGCCTCCGCCGAGAAGGAGGCCATGGCGAAGCTCGTGGCCGAACAAATCCCGGACGGTGTGTCGATATTCATGAACGTCGGTACGACCACTGAGGCCGTGGCGCGGGCGCTGTTAAAGCATCGCAACCTTATGGTTGTTACCAACAACCTCAATGTGGCCAATGTTTTGGCGACCTCGCCGAATTCGGAAGTGATCCTGACCGGCGGAACGCTGCGGCGGTCGGACGGGGCCCTCGTTGGGGACGTTACGGCCGAGTTTATTGGGCAGTTCAAGGTGGATTACGCCATTATCGGTTCGGCGGCCGTCGATCCGGATGGCTCGCTTCTGGACTACGATTTCCGCGAGGTTCGTGTAACCCAGGCCATTATCAAGAACGCCCGAAAGGCGTTCTTTGTGGCGGACCACACCAAATTCAACATGGCGGCACCGGTTCGGATTGCCAGCCTCGGGGAGTTAAACGGCTTCTTCACCGATATTCAGCCCCCGAAATCCATCGTGCAGCTCTGCGCTGACAACGACGTTTTCATCCGCACTACGGAACACGGCGCCCGCAAGTTCTGAATTTCCCCTGCGATGGCTTGCAGGTCGCCCTGACCTGTGGTCTGTGGCCACGTGGAAAAGGGGGAAACATACCATGCCCATTCAACCGGAATTCCAGTCGAAACTCAAAGATCCTGACCTGCTGCGCAACGAGTGCTTCGTTGCGGGCGAGTGGGTTCAGGCCGACGATAACGCCACCTTTGGCGTCACCAATCCGTCTACCGGGGACAAACTCTGCTCGGTGCCCGATCTCGGAGCGAACGAGGTCAACCGCGCGATTGACGCAGCCTATACCAGCCAGAAGGAATGGGCCGCAAAAACCGGCAAGGAACGCGCCGCCGTTCTGCGCAAATGGTACGACCTCATGGTCGAAAATGCCGATGATCTTGCGGTGATCCTGACCGCCGAGATGGGTAAACCGCTGGCGGAAGCCAAAGGTGAGATCCTGTACGGTGCCAGCTTCATCGAGTGGTTCAGCGAGGAAGCCAAGCGCGTCTATGGTGAGACCATTCCGGGTCACCAGCCGGACAAGCGCATTGTCGTCATTAAGCAGCCGGTTGGCGTTGCCACGTCCATCACGCCGTGGAACTTCCCGAATGCCATGATTGCGCGCAAGGTTGCGCCGGCACTGGCCGTGGGATGCTCGTTCGTGGCGAAGCCTGCGGGTGAAACGCCGCTGTCCGCATTGGCGATGGCAGTTCTGGCCGAACGCGCAGGTGTGCCGAAAGGCGTGTTCAGTGTCGTGACCTCGAAATCAAGCTCGCGAGTGGGCAAGATTTTCTGCTCCAGCCCGAAAGTACGCAAGCTGACCTTCACCGGCTCGACGGAAGTGGGCCGCATTCTGCTCGCGCAGGGCGCCGACCAGGTTCTGAAGATGTCGATGGAGCTGGGCGGAAACGCGCCTTTCATCGTGTTCGACGATGCGGATATCGATGCGGCCGTTCAGGGCGCAATGATCTCGAAATACCGCAACAACGGTCAGACCTGCGTTTGCGCGAACCGTATTTACGTGCAGTCGGGCGTCTATGACGAGTTTGCAAAAAAGCTGTCCGAAGCCGTCGGCAACATGAAAATTGGTGACGGATTTGAGGATGGCGTTGTAGCCGGCCCGCTGATTACTGAAGCTGCCGTGGAAAAGGTTGAGGAGCACATCTCCGACGCGACATCCAAGGGTGCGGAGGTCATTCAGGGCGGCAAGCGTCATTCGCTTGGCGGCACGTTCTTCGAGCCGACGGTTCTGACCAATGTGACTCGCGACATGCAGGTTGCCCATGACGAGACCTTTGGTCCGGTTGCTCCGCTCTTCAAGTTTGATGACGAGGCGGATGTGATCGAGCAGGCCAATGACACGATCTTTGGACTGGCGTCCTACTTCTATGCGAGCGATCTGGGTCGCGTTTGGCGCGTGGCCGAGGCCCTCGAATACGGAATGGTTGGCGTCAACACCGGTCTGATCTCGACCGAGGTCGCAC
Source organism: Alphaproteobacteria bacterium (assembly GCA_030427145.1). GTDB lineage: Bacteria > Pseudomonadota > Alphaproteobacteria > Rhodobacterales > Rhodobacteraceae > Amaricoccus > Amaricoccus tamworthensis. Next base: position 40,585 of record JAUHWT010000012.1, read on the forward strand.
CGTTTGGTGGCGTGAAGCAGTCGGGTCAGGGTCGTGAAGGGTCACGGCACGGAACCGAAGACTACCTCGAGATGAAATACATCTGCATGAGCGTCTAACAAATGAACCCGCCAGTGGCGGGTTCAGCCAAGGCAGGGAGAGAGCTGAATTCAGCTCTCTGCGCCTGATCTCTCCCGAAAAAAGAGGCGGCTGGACGGACCAGCCGCCAGTTGGTCAGGGAGACTCCGTGACAGGCGCGCGGTCGCGCCCCGGTAATTCCAACAGTCCAGCTAGCGGCATTCCGCCGTGACACTGTCACCCATACGGGCCATCAGAGTGTCAAACGGCGTCATGACGGGACTGACATTCGTTCGATAAAAATCCGAATAGAAGTTCGGCATCGGGTACCGGCAGTCGGCCATCGGATCGGTGGTCCGGTTAATCCCTTCCTCGACCAGTTCTTTGGACGGAAGCTGAATCACCAGAGTGTCGACGTCATCCTGACGCATTTCGAGCCGGTTATAGCGATTGGGGATATGTGCCACGCCATCCAGTGCCTTGCGCAGGCTTTCGAGATCGCGTGGGGCCGTATCCGGCTCCATTGCCCAGCGCGCGACCATCTTGCCCATTTCGACGTAGTCGCGAACCTCAACCCGATCTATCGGATCACAGGATTTTCCATATGTGTCCAGCATGACTTCCCCTTCACTGACCATTTGACCCGAACGCGGGATTGTGTCCGGTGTCCCTGCGCCTTTTCGACGCGCAGCCGTCCGGTTAATCCGGATCGACGCTGTTTTTGTGGATGCTGAACCAAGGTTGCGATGCGCGGGGGGCGACGTTTGATCGTCCCCATGTGCTTGATGTCCCACCGCAGGTGCCGCTCCACAGGGTCATTCAAACACAAAGGTTAACGGCGTTATGTGAACTGCTTCACACAAGGATCGTTTTACTGAAATTTGGTGCGATTCATGGAATGCGACTGACGTCGCTGAAGGCCTATGGACCAGGTAATGAAAATACGTTTCCCGCACAAAAGCGCGCCTGCGGCGAGCAGGCGCGTTCATGAGATGAAGCCCGGGAATATTGCAATCCCGGAGCCATGATTTGGTTGTTAAACTCTAGTGGTTGTCCCGCGGAAGGCCCATGGTCTGGCCAATGCGCTGGTATTTGACGGCGGGTTCCAGAACGGCGCCGGATTCCAGTTCCCCGACCAGACCGCGCTGAATTTCCTGCCAGGGGGTCTGGCTCTCGGGATAGCGGTAGCCGCCATTGGCCATCAGTTCCTCACGACGGGCCTTGAGTTCCGCGTCATCGACAAGAACGTTCAGAGTGCCTTTGTTGAGGTCCATCGACACCATGTCGCCGGTCCGGATAAGGGCGAGCCCACCGTTGGATGCGGCTTCCGGACTGCCGTTCAGGATTGAAGGCGAACCGGAGGTACCGGACTGCCGACCGTCGCCGATGCAAACGAGCGAGGAAATGCCCTGCTTCAGCAGGTAATCCGGCGCGCGCATGTTCACTACCTCTGCCGCACCGGGATAGCCCTTCGGCCCCGCGCCGCGCATAAAGAGCATGCAGTTCGCGTCAATGTTGAGGCTCGGGTCGTCGATGCGGTGGTGGTAATCTTCGGGCCCGTCAAACACCACGGCGCGGCCCTCAAATTTGTTGGGGCTGTCCGGGTTGGAGAGGTACCGCTCCTGGAATTCGGGTGAGATCACGCTCATCTTCATAACCGCGGAGTTGAAAATGTTACCGCTGAGCACACGGAAACCAGCCCGTTCCTTGAGCGGCTTGCTAAACGGACGAATGACGTTCTCGTCCCGGATTTCGGAACCACGATAGGCATCGCCGACGGTTTTGCCCGAGACGGTCATAACGCTCTCGTCAATCAGTCCGTTTTCGATCAGCTGTCCGAACACGGCCGGTACGCCGCCTGCGTGATAGTAGTCCTCTCCAAGGTATTCGCCGGCGGGCTGCAGGTTCACGAGCAGCGGAACGTCCTCACCCAGCGACTGCCATTCCTCAACTTTCAGGTCGACGCCCAAATGGCGTGCGATGGCATTTAGGTGGATCGGCGCGTTGGTGGAACCGCCTATGGCGCTGTTGACACGGATGGCGTTGGCGAAAGCCTGTTTGGTCATGATGTCGGACGGCTTCAGATCCTCATGGACCAGTTCAACTGCCCGCTTTCCGGTCCGCCAGGCCATTTCCGAGCGGTCCCGATAGGGCGCGGGAATTGCGGCCGAGCCCGGAAGCTGCATGCCCAGCGCCTCAGCCAGGCTGTTCATGGTGGTCGCGGTACCCATCGTGTTGCAGTAGCCCACCGATGGTGCGGAAGAGGCAACGAGATCGAGGAAACCCTCGTAGTCAATCTCGCCACGGGCCATCATCTCACGTGCTTTCCAGACGATCGTGCCCGAACCGGTCCGTTCGCCACGGAACCAGCCGTTAAGCATGGGGCCAACACTGAGGGCGATGGCTGGAATATTAACGGTGGCCGCCGCCATCAACATGGCAGGCGTGGTCTTGTCGCAACCGATGGTCAGAACAACACCGTCGATGGGGTAGCCATACAGGGATTCAACCAGCGACAGGTAGCTCAGGTTGCGGTCGAGGCCCGCAGTGGGCCGCTTGCCGGTTTCCTGGATTGGATGCACGGGAAACTCAATGGCGATACCGCCCTGTTCCCGGATGCCCTCACGAACTCTTCGGGCGAGCTCCATGTGGTGCCGGTTACATGGAGAAAGGTCAGAGCCGGTTTGCGCGATTGCAATGATCGGCTTGTCCGACTGGAGCTCCTCCCGTGACAGACCAAAGTTCATGTAGCGTTCGATGTAGAGCGCCGTCATGTCCGGATTATCCGGGTTGTCAAACCACGCACGCGAACGAAGTTTATTTCTGTCTGCCATTTCAGCACCCTCCCTGGAGACGTGTCTGTGCCACAGCACCGCACCGCTTGGCAAGCGGCCAGATAATGCCATCGGAAAATGTTTCTTCACTCAACTATTTGCCTGTGTCACAGCAAATGTATCAGTGCAATACGAACATATTTTGCAGCCAAAACAACCCGAAGACTATCGCACCTCCGTTTTCTTGACGATCCAAGTTGGATTCCCGAATGACATTTCCGTCGTATGGCCGGAACTGCGGGAACCCGGTTTCCTGACGGATAACGGTCTCATTGATCACAGTGACCAAGTGTTTTTGGAGAACATGGTGCGCAGGCATAATTGGTTAGGGACCACCACTGACGCAGGGTAAATATGGACCCGACGTCAGATCGAAATTGTACCTGAGATCGGACGCGATAAGCTTCAGTGGTGTCGTTTTGGGCGACCGGTATCGCTGGGCAATACCGAACGCACGATTACTTGCCTCTTCGGGAGCAATTCAGCATGGTTTGGATCATCCGCCCTCACCGGCATAGATCGGAAGTCCGTCTATCCGGCGGTTAATTTCGGCGGTCAGGCTTCGATACGCATCGCTGTCGGTGCTTCCGTAATTTTCGACAAATTCGGCCTCGGAAAGACCTGCCGGCAATCCTTCGAGCGATGGCAGAATATCGGATTCCTTTTCGATCCGGGCGCCCAGAGATTCGATCTCATCCGACTCCAGAGACATCAGCGTTTCACCGAGCCGAATACCTGCGGCGTTTGCAGCCATGTCATCGAAGCTGAAGCCGGTGCGTCCGCTGTTGCTGTCTAACAGTTCCTTCATCTCTCCGATATTCATCGCGGTGTCATCGGATCGTGCGGCACGCAGCCCGGCAGAAACCAGGAAATGCCGTTTCAGGTCGTCCCGTCCACCCAGGGTCGTTCCATCGCAATTGGTTTTGACGCTTCCTGACGGACTCATACCGAATGCAGTGCTCAGCCGCGTGTCACCGCAATAAACCGCCAGAGCCATCAGGGCGGCTTTGATGTCCTGTTTGGCTGCGCCCCTGACCTGGTTGCCGGTCATGATGAAACGGATGTAAGGCAACACCGATCCGCCGCGGGGCAATAGCCCAAGGTTCGCAGCCTTGTTGATGTACCAGAGCCATTCATGCACCGGTCCGATATCTTCCAGCCCCGCCGCATTTCGAAGCAGATCCCTAATTTTTTGCGAAAAGGTGTCAGTCTCAGGTCCGGATAAATCGAGCGTGGCCGTGACTGTTTCGGGCCCGGCCTCGACAGCAACCACGGTTTCCAGGAGGCTTTCCACAAACCCTGGCGCCACATATCGATCCCCGAGTTTCGAGGCTGCCGAGACAACAGGCTTGACGGGCATCGGTAGATAACCGACCCGCAAATTTTCTAAATCCAAACCATCCGTGGTTTCAGGGACATCAAACCGCACGTTCGTCCACAATCCGTCGATCCAGCGACCGAGCGAAACCGAGGCATGAACCGTGACCTTTTCACCGGAAACACGCGCCTCAACCCGCGCGACGGGAAAGAACCGGTGCAGCATGCGTGTGCCAGCATCCAGTTCCTCAGCAGAGAGGGTCCAGTCGACCTGGCCCGGTGGCAGCTTCGAAAATTCCTGAAGCTCCCGGGCCATGTTCGCAGCGATTGATGCCGTTGCGACATCGGGCAAAGCAGGTTCGGGAACGTCCGGATTTCTGTCGAGAACCGCAATCAGGAGCGCGACGAGGATCAAAGCCAGCGTCAAAACGCTTTTGACCAGTATCCGCAAAGTGAGCCCAAGCGCACCCAAGACAAACCGGGAGCCCGACACGCCATGAGGTGCCGGATCGGGATTCCCGCTCAAACCAGAACCGGATCCAGAGCCTGCTCCCCGACACCGAAAACGCGTTTGTAGCGCTCGATCTGATCCGCCGGGCCCATCGCCTTGGCGGGATTGTCGGAAAGCTTGACGGTGGGGCGACCATTAGCCGAGACCGCCTTACAGACCAGACTGAACGGCGCAAGCCGGTCGTCCGGCGCGAGACCGCGGAAATCATTGGTCAGGAGCGTTCCCCAGCCGAAACCAAGGCGCACGCGCCCATGGAACCTCGAATGCAGCTCCTGAATGCGCTCGACATCAAGACCATCGGAGAAAATCACCAGTTTCTGCGCCGGGTCCTGTCCCCGTTCTTTCCACCAGTCAATTGCGGTCTCCGCCCCCTTCTCCGGGCTGCCCGAATCGATGCGGATACCGGTCCAGGAAGCGAGCCATTCCGGTGCCTCATCGAGGAACCCTTTCGTGCCGTAGGTATCCGGCAGGATGATCCGCAGATTGCCCTCGTAATCCTGGTGCCAGTTTTCGAGGACTCGATAAGGCGCCTGACGAAGTTCGGCATCGGTCTCGGCCAGAGCCGCATAGACCATTGGCAATTCGTGGGCGTTGGTTCCGATCGCCTCGATGTCACGCTGCATGGCGATGAGGCAGTTTGAGCTGCCGGTGAATTTCTCTCCCAACCCCTCGACCATGGCCTGCACACACCAGTCCTGCCAGAGATAGCTGTGACGCCGGCGTGTGCCGAAATCGGAAATGCGTAGACCGGGCAGTTCCCGCAGGCGTTCGATTTTTTCCCAAACGCGTGTCATGGCACGGGCATAAAGAACCTGAAGTTCGAAACGGCCCATACCATTCAGAACCGAGCGGCTGCGCAGTTCCATGAGGACGGCAAGCGCGGGCACCTCCCACATCATCACTTCCGGCCAGGAACCACGGAAAGTTAACTCGTACTGATCGCCTTTCCGTTCCAGATGATATTCCGGCATGGTGAAATTTTCGAACCACTCCATAAAATCCGGGTCAAACATCTGGCGTTTGCCATAGAACATGTTCCCCCGGAGCCAAGTGCTTTCGCCACGTGTCAGGCGAAGATTTCGGATGTGGTCCAGCTGTTCACGGAGATCGGCTTCCGAGATTAATCGCGCAAGCGGAACGTGATCAGAGCGGTTGATGAGACTGAATTCGACCTCAACGTCACGGTGCCGGCGAAAAACCGACTGAAGCATCATCAGTTTGTAGAAGTCCGTGTCGAGAAGCGACCGGACGATGGGGTCAATACGCCAGGCGTGGTCGTAAACCCGTTTTGCGATATCTGTCATTCGGTTGTCCCGGCGAGAATTTCACTGCTCTCGACGAATTCGACACCGGTATCCCTCATGGAGGCCATTGCGGCATCGAGCGATCCGTCGAGGTCGATTGCCCGGCTCGCGTCCAGTATCACCCGTGAGGCAAACCCGTTTCGCACTGCATCCATGGCGGACCAGGCGACACAAAAATCGGTGGCGAGGCCCGCAAAATAGACGGTGCGCACGTCAAGTTCGCGAAGGTAACCGGCAAGCCCGGTGGTCGTGGATTTGTCATTTTCCATGAAGGCGGAATAGCTGTCGATTGCCGAGCGGTAACCCTTTCGAACAATAAGACCAGCAAGATCAGTTCGCAGGCCTGAATGAAACGACGCCCCGTCGGTTCCCTGCACACAGTGTGAGGGCCAGAGAACCTGGGGTCCATATTCCATCTCAACCTTGGAAAAGGGATCGGCACCAGCATGATTGCTGGCGAAGGAGCTGTGGTCAACTGGATGCCAGTCCTGCGTCAGAACCCTGACGTCGAACAGCGGCATCATTGCATTGATGGGTTCAACAACCTCGTGGCCGTGTTCAACAGCGAGTGCTCCGCCGGGGCAGAAATCGTTCTGAACATCAATGGCAACCAGGGCCGTCTGCCCGATACCGGTTGAATTGGACAATTTCCTGTTCCCGTGCCGCAGTTTCACTGGCCAAGAACACTGGCAGCACGGGCACAACACTTCAATAGCAGACTGCCAAGCGCGCTCCTTGTGGTATCGGAATCACACAGCGGCAAACGTATCAGTCATCGCTGCTTTGCAGTGCTTTCGGCGTAAAGGCGTCCGACATGCGGAACAGGCGTGATGCTGCGCTGGAATAGTCCTCCATCGCGGTTTGGAAAAACTTCGTCTGAACTTCCCGGACCTGGTCAAGTGACTGACAGGACATCAGTTTCGACGATGTCTCCAGGTCCTGCATCACTCGCCGGGATACAAATTCAGATGCTTCCATTTGCACCCTCGCGACATTCGCCAGAAGGTCCGCACCGGCCGTGCCCGCAGTCCGGAAAACATCCGAGGGACGTGCCGTTGACCGGCCGCCGGTATCGGAGGCAATGCGACGGGTGGTTTCGACGTTGCGGGAGACCTGTTCCGTGAGCGCGTCCGAGGCCATTTCGGCGGCTGTTACCTGCTTGTCGATCAGTGTCTGCACGCAGTCGAGGACATCTTCGGCCTGCCGTACGCCAGCCCTGGTTCGCGCTACAGCCTTTTCCACCATTTCGTCGGTCTCCGTTTCCGCCTGCTGTATTTTCTCCGCTATGCGAACCGGTATGCCATCCGCTGCACTCTGCATGGCCTGAACCTGGTCAAGAAGGCGACCTGACAGCCTGTCGGCCTGCATTTCAGCCACCCTGACCGAAGCCGCGACACGTTCCTGAAGCTGAACCGCTGCGCGTTCGGCTTCCTCCTGGGCCGAGCGGATGCTTTTCTGACCATGGGCATCTAACCCAGACCGTTTTGAAGTCGATTTAGGCTCCTCAACCTTAGGCAGATTTTGATCAGCGGCAGTCCGTGCGTCCTTAACCAGTTTCTCTACCGTATTGGTTGAGTTGGATCCGGGCTTGGCTGCGGGTGAAGCCTTTACCGGTGATTTGGGTTGCCGGGCCGCTGTACGCCCCGAATTGCTCGCGCGTTTCCGACTGGTCTTTGCCGGTTCGGCTTTGGTTTCATCAGACCCGTTCATTTCTTTAACAACCTTTCCCTGAGCCCTGTCGCGGTTTTTTAATGCCCGCGAATCAGGAAACAAATTTTGGCTCCCAAGGAAACACTACGTGGCTCGTTTATTGATTTACCAGAGTTTTTTAAGAGGATTTCGGCGGAGCCGTCCTGTTATTGTGGATCATTTGCGTACCAATGACGCACACAAAAAGCCGGTTTAATCAGGGGGATATCCGATTTCGCGGCAGACTTCGTACTGAACCCGTTCGAAAGTTGCCGTCGTTTGATCTCAAAAAATTCATCCCAGGGCCGGCGAGCCTAAATGAATGGAGTGCCTATGGACAGCGCTTCCTGACACGGGCCCTAAAAGCCCGGCAGAGATAACTTCTACCGAGAAACAGTCACCCAACCAGTCAAGGAAGACACTCTTTATACGATTAAATCAGCACCCAAGGCGCTTCACTTAAACGAAGAAAGTCGCGCCATCCTGGTTATTGCGCCGTATTCACCCTCGGCGATCCTTGCAGCGGCAACGGAAAACGGTTCTTCCACCACCGCCATATGATGAGCATTGGCATGGAGCAAACGGTCGGGCCCGGAGATTATGCCCACGTGTCCCTTCCAAAAGACAAGATCACCAAGTCTGGCCTCGTTTGCGGGAATGTCATCACCACTGAAATAGGCAGCCTGCATGTCCGAGTCCCTTGGCGCATTGATACCAGCTGCCATCAACGAAAGCTGAACCAGAGCTGAGCAGTCGAGACCAGAGGCGGTTTTGCCGCCCCACAGATAGGGAACACCAAGAAAACGCCGGGCGTGATCGACAAAATCTCCAGTGAGCGGGGCGACATGCTGCAACGGCACGTAGCCGCCGGACTTCAGAGCGATGAAACTACCCCCGGGTGTGCCTTCGCCCATTTCACTCAGAAAATGGACTTCCGAGAGAGTGCGTGACTTTATGTCCGCCTCTGAATAAACGTGACTGCGCAGGGCGGTGATACGGTACTGCGGGTCAATTCTCTCCCCAAGACCGGAGGACAGGACGAAGCCGACATAACCGTCCCGGTTGGACTGCCCGAAACTCATTCCATTCGGAGCTTCCCCATAAACAGTGAAGGGTTCTCCGCGCAGAAGTTGCGTGGCCGGACTGCTGTCGGGGCTTGGCCCCGTCGTCAGGTTCAGGACCGGAACGCTGACCGATTTCCCGGCCCCTCCCGCGGCCAGTCGGTCCGGCGGCACCTGAAGCCTGGACGCGAATTTTTCAGCAAGGCTGGTCAATACCGCTCCTCCAGGACATCGAAAATGGCCCGCGCCCCCTGAAACGCGCCCCCGTTCGGTCTTGCGGGCTTGGCGGCCGGGGTCCAGCCATAAAGATCGAGATGGAGATATGTGCTGTGCTCAACGAACCGGCGGAGAAATAACGCGGCAGTGATTGATCCGGCCATACCGCCCGCCGGTGCGTTGTCGAGGTCGGCTATTCCGGGTTCGATCATGTATTCGTAAGGGTTCCAGAACGGCAGACGCCAGAGCGGGTCAGCCACGGACTGCGCGGATGCCGCAAGACTGCCGGCCAGATCCTCATCATCGGTATAAAACGGCGGCACATCCGGGCCCAGCGCCACCCGTGCCGCCCCCGTGAGAGTCGCGAGACTGATAATCAAATCAGGTGATTCCTCATCCGCGAGTGCCAGGGCGTCGGCGAGGACGAGCCTGCCCTCGGCGTCAGTGTTGTTGACCTCAACGGTCAAACCCTTGCGACTTGGAAGGATGTCGCCGGGCCGGAACGCGGGGCCGGATATGGCATTCTCCACGGCCGGAACCAAGACGCGCAAACGTATGTCGAGACCGAGTGCCATCACCATCAGCGCAAGACCGAGCGATGTTGCGGCGCCGCCCATGTCTTTTTTCATCAAACCCATTGAGGCACCGGGCTTGATGTTCAGTCCACCGGTATCAAAACAGACGCCCTTACCGACGATCGTGACCTTTGGAGCGTCGGCCCGCCCCCATGTCATGTCGAGCAGTCGAGGCTCCCTGTGCGAAGCCGCGCCGACTGCGGCGATCATTGGGAAGTTGCCTGTCTCAAGCTCTTCGCCCCGGATCACCGTCGTTTCTGCACCGTATTTCTGCGCCAGATCGAGGAAAGCGGACTCGAGTTCATCCGGGCCCATGTCGCGGGCGGGTGTATTGATCAGGTCCTGACAAAGCGCCGCGGCCTCCGCCATTGCGCGAACGCGGTCCGCACCCACGCCATCGGGACAGACCAGATTTACATCCCGTCCACCCCGTTCGCGGTAACGGTCAAACGAGTATTCGGCAAGAAGCCAACCCAAAACCTCCTGAGAGACATTCATCTCAACCGCTTCCGGGTTTAGTCTGTACGTGCCGTCAGGCAGTTTCGGAACAATTCCGGCAAGATGAAACCGGTCGCGTGAACGCGCTTGTGGCGTTCCCCATCCGACGAGTATTCCGGCTAGGTTTCCTTCCGCACCGGGCAGGGTCAGAATTTCCCCTAGGCCCGCGCCAAAACGGCTGCTCTCAACCCAGGTTTTGGTCGCCGGGTCAGCTGCCTCAATCCATGTCACCAGACCATCGGGGTCCAGCACGGTCAGTTCAGTTGCAGTGTCTGTTGTTTCGGTAAGGATAGGCATGGATGTGCTCTCTGTCGGATCGCGATGATCCTAGATTGAAAGCCTGGAAACCTGAACCCGTATTTCGGCCTCACCAAAGCACGCCTGCGACGCCTGCTCCCGTCAGACGCCGTTCGACATTCCCGTAGTCTAGATGCTGTTCAGAGAGCGGACTGGTCCGCATAGACCATAACCGAATAGAGGCTGTCCTCGCCCAGACGGATCAACCGCGCACCAACCGCGCTGATCGCATTTGTGTCACCGACCGCTACACACTGCACAAGATCCCGCGCGACCCGCGCCAGAACGACCAGACCGATCTGCTCACACAGACCCGCCAGACGCGACGCGAGAATGCTGACATCCTCGAGGTCATTTTCCTCGAAAGCGGTCTGCAGCAGGCCGAGGCGATCGGTCATGTGGAATACCACTTCCTCAACGATTTCCCGGCAACGCTGGTCGCCAAGGGACTGTCGAAGAATAAGGATACGCGTGGTATCAAGAGACGCATCCTCCTGCGCCTCGAATTCATAAAGCTCTGCACCCATTAACATGGCCCCCAATTTCACCCGCGGGCAAACTGCCCCATATCGTTGAAACAAGTGTTAATGGAGCAGTTCTCACGGCCGGAAAGATAGTCTAAAAGTGTCCGGTAGTTTAGGTAAACGAAGTCCTGATCACGAAAATGGTGGTGCCTCAATGCACAATGCTTCCCCGCTTCCGGGCTTTTTAATTGAGCGTCACCGCCGCTGGCGAGGAGAACTTCAGCCTGAGGTTAACGCCCGTCTGGGTGAACTCGCGGATCATGGTCAGTCACCGCCCTCGATGATCATCGCTTGCTGCGACAGCCGCGTTATGGCCGCGGACGTATTCGGTGCCGAACCGGGCGAGATTTTCGTTCACCGCAACATCGCCAACCTCGTTCCTCCCTATCAGCCGGACGGAATGCAGCGCGGCACCTCGGCCACGGTCGAATTCGCAGTGAAAGCCCTGAAAGTGAAGCACCTGATTGTTATGGGGCATTTCGGGTGTGGTGGCGTTGAGGGCTGCATGGACATGCACTGCCACCCGGAGCGTGAATCAGACCTGACGTTTGTTGAACAGTGGCTGGAAATCCTCGAGCCTCGGGTGGAACCCGTTCTGCAACGGGGTCTTGAGCGGCAGGAGGCGTTGCGGGCGCTTGAGCATGAAGCGATCCTTTTGAGCATCAGGAATCTGATGACGTTCCCCTTTGTTGCGGAAGCCGTTGAACGCGGCGAGCTGCAGCTGCACGGCATCTGGAATTACATCAAGGACGGGATTTTGGAATATTACGACGCCGGTCAGAACAGGTTCGTGGAGGTCTGAAGCCTGTCCTGTAACTTCAATGTGAAGTGCTCCGGCGAAAAAAACTTTGAACGGTTTCGGGATTTTGCAATGGTTGAGCGGAGTCCAACACAACGACCGGCCGGTCTAAAAATGCAAATGGAGAAAACCGTGAACAAGCTCGCACTCGCCTTCGGCACGCTAGCCATCCTTGCCACCCCTGCCGTTGCCGCCGAAGACCCGGTCATGGTCCGCAAAATTCTTATGCAGGGTAACGCCGCCGGTGCAGGCCTGGCCGGCGCCATGCTCAAGGGCGAGATGGAATACAGCCCCGCGGCCGGAAAAGCTGCGATTGCGTCCATGAACGCCGCATCCCATGCCTTCGGCGACTATTTCTCGGAAGGCAGCGCGGAGGAAGACACGACTGCCGCACCGGCGATCTGGGAGGATGCAGCAGGGTGGGAAGCCGAGCTTGCGAAATTCACGTCGGCCACCTCTGCTGCCGCCGAGGCGTCGGGACGGGAGGGGCCGGCTGACTTAGATACGTTCAAGGCGGCTGTCGGGCCGGTTCTTGGAACCTGCAAAAGCTGCCACGAGGGCTACCGGGTCAAACGGTAGTTATGCTCAGCTTTCTTCGACTGCTCACCGCGCTGGTAATCCTCGCGGTCATTGGCGGCGTGACATGGTGGATCATTGCGCCGGACCGATTGCCTGCTGAAACCGTCGCGATGCTCGCCGATGGTGACGCTGTCCGGGGCGAGACCATGTTCATTGCGGGCGGGTGTGCATCCTGCCACGCGGCACCGGACAGCACGGGCGAGGCACATCTGGAGTTGGGCGGCGGTCTGGTCCTGAAAACCGATTTCGGTGATTTCGTGGTTCCCAACATCTCGATGCATCCAGAGGACGGCATTGGTTCCTGGGACGCTGGGGATTTCGGTAATGCGATGCTCGAAGGCACGTCGCCCGGCGGCCAGCACTATTACCCGTCCTTTCCATGGACGTCGTTTGAGCGCATGGAGAAGCAGGACGTTGCTGATCTTTGGGCCTATTTCCAAACGCTGCCTCCGGTAGAGGGTCCAGCCGCCAGTCACGACCTGAAATTTCCTTTCAACATGCGTCCGGGACTTGGTGTGTGGAAAGCCGCCTTCCCCTCGCCGGATCGCGCTGTTGAGATTGACGCATCCGACGCCCTGATTGCCCGTGGCCAATATCTGGTGGAAGGTCCGGGCCATTGCGGCGAGTGTCACAGCCCGCGCAGTTTTGGCGGCGCCATAGACTATGACCGCTGGTTGGGTGGCGCACCTGCGGCCGATGGGCCGGGCTTTGTGCCTAACATCACGCAAGGAGCAGGCGGGTTGGAAGGCTGGTCATCAGGTGATATCGCCTACTATCTCGAGTCGGGTTTTGACCCTGATTTCGACTCCGTTGGCGGTTCGATGGTGGCGGTTCAGGAGAACATGGCCAAACTCTCACCAGAGGACAGGGAGGCAATTGCGGCGTATCTTGTCGCAATCCCGCCTGTGGATTCCGAGCCGCGGAAGTGACCGTCTGAACTGCACCAAAGCATGCGCCACACAATTGCGTGGCGCATGGAATTCACCGCTTCAGTAATCAGGACGCTTTAGCCGCCGCCGCTCTACCACGGGCCGGCGCCTTTATGCCGACGATACTGTCGACAACGTCGATATACTGAGCTTTTGCACCGAGCTTGAAAGCAGTGGCCGCCTCGTGAATCTTTTCGAGAGAGTCGGCCCTGATTACGGTCACCTGGTCATAGCGAGCGTCGAAGCTGCTGCACACAACGTGGGTAAGCATCTCGGAGTAAGGGGTCAGTTCCTTCGCATGCGGCACCGAGATTTTGCGGATACCATCACGTCCAAGCCCCCAATATTCCTTACTCATTTTTAGGAACATCATGGCGATATACGGATTCTTGTCGTCAAGTGGATGCATTGCCTAAGTCCTTCGTAAAAATAGCGCGGGTTAATGCGGGAAATTCCGCACCCTGGCTGTACCAAGAAAAACGGCAAGATCAGCCGCAGCATCAAAATTCAACGGCGGCGACCGGGTCCGACCGTGGCAGCATGCTACCACAGTCGGGCCCGAAAGTCATGGTCTGGTGCCCGGTGGCCGGATACCCGGCCAAGGGCCTCAGCCTTTTTTGAGAATACGGCGTCCAAGCAGTTCCGCAATTTGAACCGCGTTGAGTGCCGCACCCTTGCGCAGGTTGTCGGAAACAACCCACATGTTCAGGCCGTTCTCGATAGTTGAGTCCTCGCGAATACGGCTGACGAAAGTTGCAAAATCACCTACGCATTCGACAGGAGTGACGTAACCGCCGTCCTCGCGCTTGTCGACGACGAGGATGCCAGGGCTTTCGCGCAGGATCTCACGGGCCTCATCGGCATCAAGCGGCTCCTCAAACTCGAGGTTAACGGCTTCGGAATGGCCAACAAAGACCGGCACCCGCACACAGGTCGCGGTGACCTTGATTTTTGGATCGACGATCTTCTTGGTTTCGGCCACCATTTTCCACTCTTCCTTGGTGGTGCCATCTTCCATGAATACATCGATATGCGGAATGACGTTGAAAGCAATCTGTTTTGGGTAGACGCTCGGCTCAACTTCCTGCCCTGGTACGTAGAGACCTTTGGTCTGGTTCCACAGTTCGTCGATGGCTTCCTTGCCTGAACCCGAAACGGACTGGTAAGTCGAAACGACAACACGTTTCACGGTCGCGCGGTCATGCAACGGCTTAAGCGCGACAACCATCTGCGCGGTGGAGCAGTTGGGGTTGGCGATAATGTTTTTCTTTGCGTAGCCCTCAATCGCATCCGGGTTCACCTCGGGCACGATCAGCGGAATATCCGGATCGTAACGGTAGAGCGACGAGTTATCGATCACCACACAGCCGGCTTTGGCGGCGATCGGTGCGTATTTTTTCGTTGCTTCCGACCCGATGGCAAACAGGGCCATGTCCCAGCCGGTGAAGTCAAACCGGTCGAGATCTTCTGTCTTGAGTGTCCTGTCGCCAAAAGAACATTCGGTGCCCTGGCTCTTGCGAGAAGCAAGTGCCACGATCTCATCAACGGGGAATTCCCGCTCTGCAAGGATGTTCAGCATTTCGCGGCCCACATTACCCGTGGCTCCGACAACGGCGATACGATAACCCATATTTCCTACTCCGGTTACAACGGTCGCGCTTTTGAGGGTTTTATGCGCAAATGTAAATCGCTGCCGGACGAATAGTTGCCGACGATCGCGGTTTGGACATCAAGATCCGTTTTTTCGGGCCGCCTGAACTCCGTTTTTGATTAGGCCGCTCAACTGGCTGATCCTTGGCATTGTTCCCGGTACGAAGCGCGAACGTGTGTTGAGAACCGGAGACTTTCCAGGCACGGATTTGGTTTCCTCGCGGAACACGATGTAGACGCCGCTGGCAATGATGATCACCGAACCAACCGCGGTGTTCCAGTCGGCGGTTTCGTTGAAGAAGAAGTAGCCGAAAATCACAGCCCAAATGATCTGGGAATACTGCATTGGGGCAACCACGCCCGCGCTTGCCGTCCTGTAGGCCATGATGTGGAACATGGCGGCAACAAAGCCAAAAATTGCTACCAACGCCGTACCTATCAGGTGGTAGAGGGGCATTGGCTGGTAAACGAATGGCATCATGCAGCCCATGAGAATGAAGTTGGCCATCATGGGGTAGAGGAGAAGAACGGCACTGCGCTCCTCTGACCCGATCTTACGCATAATTACCGCGGCACCGGCTGAGCATCCGGCACCAAAAAGTGCCGCCAGATGTCCGGCTGAAAACGCTGTCGTGCCGGGATTTAGAACTACGATCACGCCGATCAGGCCGACGAAGATCGCCAAGGACCGTCTCCAGCCAACCTGCTCACCCAGAACGGGAATTGCCAGAAGGGTGATCAGCAGCGGCGATGCAAAGATGATGGCGTATGTCTGCGCCATCGGCAGAACCGAGAACGCATAGAACACGCAGGCGGCGGTGATTACCGCCAGGGCGGTGCGCAATAGCACCAGCCAGGGATGTTTCGGGATCAGGTTGCCGTCCGTGGGATCCCGCATCAGCATGAGGGTGATCACCGGGAACTGGAACAGCGTAAAAAAGAAAATGATCTGAAAGGGTGCGTAAAAGCCACCGAGGAATTTAATGAAAACGTCGTGGGTCGAGAATATCGCAAAACCCGTCAGTGCGTAGGCCGCACCACGAACGTTTGCATTTTGGGTTGTGTGGCTCATTGCCTCACCTGCAGATCAAAATGTCGGGTATGTCCGCCTTCAAACCCTGTTCCGGATTGACCCACAAGGGAAAACTGAAACGCGGAATGCATTTATCCGGGCAGTGTATAATTTCTGCTCAAGTGGCGGGCAGACGCCAGTCAACCGGCTTTCGACCTCTTTCGATCAGCCATGAATTTGCCCGGGAAAATGGCCGTGATCCAAAAAAACCCCGTCGGGCGGATAATGGTGACGGGTGCGGAGATTCAATTACGAGGTGACGCGAACGATCAATCAGGCGCTTTTTGGCCTGGGCGTGGCGGCCCCAAAGGATGAAAACGGTGGGGTTTGCACGATCCGAAATGGCGGAAATCATCGCATCCGTCACGTCCTGCCAACCCCAGGCCGCGTGGGATGCTGGCTGACCCTCCGTTACGCTCAAAACGGTATTCAGGAGCAAAACGCCCTGTTCCGCCCAGGGAACCAAAGATCCGGATTTCGGTCGCGGCAGGCCAAGATCGCTTTCAAGCTCAGTGAATATATTGCCAAGACTTCGGGGAATCGCGACGCCCGGACGAACCGAGAAGCACAAACCATCCGCATGTCCTGGCGTCGGATAGGGATCCTGACCAAGTATGACCACGCGGATGTCCAACATGGACGTCGTGTTCAACGCCCGCAGAAGGTCTCTATCAGAAGGGGCGATTGCCAAGCCGTCTGCCCGTTCGGCACCCACCCGCGACACCAGTTCCTGAAGCCTGGACAGCGCGCCACGGTCCCGCAGCGCATCCGTCCAGTCAGTCGTGAGGGCTTGTTCCAGCTCAGACAGAGGCATCAAGGGCCGCCAGGATGGCATCCCCCATGTCGGAAGTCGAAATGGGCGTGCCGCCTTCCGGTCCAAGCAGGTCCGCCGTCCGGGCGCCCTGCGCGAGAACGGCTTCAACAGCAGATTCAAGGCGCGTGGCTTCCTCACCCTCGTCGAACGAATACCGCAGTGCCATCGCAAACGACAGGATACATGCGATTGGGTTGGCCTTGCCCTGCCCCGCGATGTCCGGCGCCGATCCATGGACCGGTTCGTACATGGCTTTGGGGCGACCATTCGCCATGGGCGCACCGAGGGATGCGGACGGCAGCATGCCCAGGGAGCCGGTCAGCATGGCCGCCGCATCGGACAGAAGATCACCAAAGAGATTGTCGGTGACGATCACATCGAACTGCTTCGGCCAGCGGCAGAGCTGCATGGCACCGGCATCCGCATACATGTGGCTCAGTTCGACATCGGGATATTCCGCTGCGTGGACCTCATTGACAACTTTACGCCAAAGAACGCCGGATTCCATGACGTTGGCCTTCTCCATCGAGCAGACCTTGTTGGACCTCCGACGCGCGAGCTCAAATGCGGAGCGCGCGACGCGGGCGATTTCACTTTCGGTGTAACGCTGCGTGTTAATTCCGATGCGCTCATTGCCCTCGGTGATGATGCCGCGGGGCTCACCGAAATAAATGCCGGAGGTAAGTTCCCGCACGATCATAATGTCGAGGCCTGCGACCACGTCACGTTTGAGCGATGAAAAGTCTGCGAGCGCGTCGAAACACTGCGCCGGGCGGAGGTTTGCGAAAAGATCCATTTCCTTGCGCAGACGCAGAAGTCCGCGCTCGGGCTTCAGAGAGAAATCCAGATCGTCATAATTCGGACCGCCGACAGCGCCGAGCAGAACCGCATCGACTTCCTGCGCTTTGGCCATTGTCTCGTCCGTCAGCGGGACGCCGTGCGCGTCAAAGGCCGCGCCACCCACGAGGTCTTCCGACACATCGAAATTCAGACCACGCCTGTCCCCGTACCATGAAATCACCCGACGAACCTGGGCCATTACTTCCGGACCAATGCCGTCGCCGGCCAGTATCAACAGGGATGGAGCAGTCATCAGGGCTTCCTCTAGGTCATTTTTCGATGGGCTTGCGGTAACGGCAGACCCACCCAAGGTCAAGGCAGGCCGTCAGGCCCGAAAAGGCGCAATTGCCTTATTGGGCAGGCGCACGATCACACCGGCATTGACGATGACGCATTCGGCTCCGGTGACATCCTCAACATTGAGACCGCCCTTGACGGCCCTCGCGGTGACCTGGCCAAAGGGTAGAACGGCTGCGGCGGCGTCGATGTCGACCTTCTCGGGTTCCTGTGCCGCAATGGTCAGTTCGACCGCCACGGTAGCGGGATCAATTCCAAGGCTCGAGAGAACCGTCAGTTTCGAGTGCCGGATCGCTTCCTCAACTGCGCGTTTCGCGGCTTTGGTGTAGTCGCGGTTCCGGAGGGAGTTGCCCGAACCCATCTCAAGAATGACACGTGTGACATCGTTATTCATGCCGCATCCTCCGTTTCGCCATCAGGCAGGTCCAAAAAAACACTGACAGCCGCGTTGGCCATCGTGGTTATCCCGGTGCCGTCATCGGTGGGGATCTCCATGCCGCCCTCAACGACACGCACGTCGACCATGCCGTAAGGAAAAACTGCGACGACGTCCTCTCGGACAACCTCTTCAGGTTTGGTCACGCCGATATCGACGCGGATGCGCATTTGGGTACGCTCAAGACCGAACGCATCCGCGAACAGAATAGTGTTGTGCCGAATGGCTGCACTTACCGCGCGAACGGCGGCTTTCGTGTAGTCGCCGCCACGGATATCCACTCCAGTGCCAAACTCGATAACCATGCTTTTGAGTGTCATTATCTCCCCCGACTCGCTCGTCAGGGCGGAGGCTACAGTATGGTATGCCGGGGCTAAACCAAGAAGTCAGGGAAGCACGACATCAACCCAGACGAGGCGATGCGATGAGGCAGCCACGGCCTGCGCATGCATGGTTTCGTCCGGGGCGGGCCAGAAAACACCGGCGCCGACAACTTTCAGACGGCGGTCCGGCAGGACATAATCGACCCGAAGGTTCCCCGGGCCATCCTCATCGCGCCAGTCGGCAGTATCGAGCGCGGGATTGCCGCTGTGACCGGGGTTCGCAGCCGAAACGCTACCCGCGCTTTCGGGCTGGGGATCCTGAAGCCGGGCGTGGTTCAGGAGCGGAGCAACACTATCGGACAGCCCCGCCCCGTCGACCGGGTCCCGGTTCAGGTTGCCGATGACCACGACCGGTTCAAGGGGGGCAGCTTTCGTAGCGCCCTGGTCGTCCTCGAATTGCGTTCCGTCCAGGTACTGCACCCAAAACCGCAACTCGTCCCGGTGCCGCAGACGATTTAGCATCTCATCGCCGTCAAACAATGGAGGTGTTGGATTGGATGCGAGAAGGTGAATTCTCCCAGAGGGGAGATCGACCGGTACATCCCAATGGGACCTGGAGGACAGTCTGCGCGCCTGAGCAGTCTCCGCGTCAGGCCAAAGACTTCCATCGGACCTGACCGGCAATTCGGCGCCAGGCAGGTCATTCCAAAGAAACTCCTGAAAAGTCCGCGCCTCGGAAGAGTCGATGGGATAGCGGGACAGAACCGCCATACCGCCATGACCGGGGAATTTCCCCCAGCCCCAGGCGTCATTCCAACCGAGAAGCATCCCGTCACCGTCGAGATCCAGCCCGGATGGTTCGCCAGCGTTAACACCGGCATTGAACCGATGGGGATAGGCGATCCCACCAGCGCCCTGCGCCAGCAGATCCACAAAGGCCGCCAGCGCACGCCCCTTCAGGTCATGATCAAACCCGGTGACCAACATCACGTCAGGGCGAACCTCCTGAATGACGGCGATAATACCCGAAAGCGCCTCATCGGGCTCGCGTTGAAGATCGCGCAGCAACAGACCCGCCCCGTCCCGTGTTAGTCCGACATCATAAGTTGCGATCCGCACTGGTTCTGATGCCAGGGCAGCACCGCTGAATACGAACTGAAGCAATAAGAGGGCGGCGCGTGTGAAACGGGGAAACATGTGCCAGACGCTGGGGGTTCCGTCTTAATTCCCGGTTAACCGCTCCTCGCCCGACGACGGGTTTCCTCATCTACGACTTCGCGCAGTGCTGCGACGAGCGGGTTACTGTCCGTATGCTCATGACCATATGTCAGGTTGAAAGCGTAGTCGAAACCGGGTTCGTTTTCGCCCTCGATATGCTGCATCACGGTTTCGAGACGGTCGAGAGCCTTGGCCAGTTGGGCTTCAGGGGTTCTTACGGCACTGTACTCCTCCCAAATGTCCAAAAGTTGCGAGGCCGTTTCATTCGGCAGGCCGCCCAGAATTTCCTCCATGGCTATGCGTTCATCGGCGGTTTTGTCGCACACCTGTTCCGTGGCAGGTATATCGCCGGTCACTGACTCACCGATATCGTGGATTATCAGTATCTCAAGCAGTCGCCCGAAATCGACACCTGGTGGGAAGCGGTTTTTCAGGGTTAGCGCCACAAGACACAGTCGCCACGTATGTTCGGCGGTACTTTCGCGCTTGCCCTGCGCGGTTCGCGCGCTGCGCAGGGTGTCCTTCAACTTCCCCGCCCGTTCGAAGAACGCCAGAAAGCTCCGCACGTCTTCTTCGGAAGCAGGATTTTGATCTTCCATTGCGATGCACTTTCATGTTTTGTTCTCATGCAATCACATTTGGAGCGGCAATGAAACAGCGTGTTCACCTGATTACTCTTGGAACCGACAATCTGGAGCGTGCCGCAGATTTCTATGACAGTCTCGGCTGGAAAAGGGCGGAAAACTGTCCACCAGGGCTCGTAGCCTATGACCTCTATGGAGCGACTTTGGGCCTGTACGGCCGAGAAAGCCTGATGAAAGACATTGGAATCGAGCTTCCGCCCGGGTCAGGGAGCATGACCCTCTCGTGTAACTCCCGCACCAAAGAAGATGTGGACGCGGTCATGGCCTCCGCAGAGGAGGCCGGCGCAAAAATCCTGAAGCCGCCACAGGACATGTTCTGGGGCGGATACGGCGGCTATTTTGCCGACCCCGATGCACACATCTGGGAAGTGACGTTCAACCCTTTCGCCCAGCCGGGCGAAAACGACGAATTTCAGTGGAACGGGGTGTAACCGACCCGATTACACCCTTCCGTGGCAATGTTTGTACTTCTTGCCAGACCCACAGGGGCACGGCTCATTACGTCCGCACTGCGACCAGGTCGTGGGGTCGTTCGGGTCAACACCGCCTGAAGCGACCGGTTGCGGCGTCGGCGCAGGCGCCTCACCACCAGTTGCACCGGGATGACTGGCGACTGAGCCAGCCTGCTGCGCACGGGCACGTTCCTGCATTTTTGCGATCATTGCCTGCTGCTCCTCCGCAGACATGATCTGCACATGCGCGAGCATGCGGGTCACCTCAAAGCGCAGTTTGTGCAGAAGGCTCTCGAACAACTGAAAGGCTTCGGACTTGTACTCATTCAGCGGATCGCGCTGGGCGTAGCCGCGGAAACCGACGACACTGCGCAGATGGTCAAGCGTGATCAGGTGTTCGCGCCAGTTGTTGTCTATCGTTTGCAACAGGATCTGCTTCTCGACGGACCGCATGGTTTCCGGACCATAGCGGGCGGCCTTAGCAGCCATCAACTTGTCGGTCTCGGCAGTCAGACGCTCGAGAATGCCCTCATCATCGACGCCTTCCTCAGCGGCCCATTCCTGGATCGGGAGCTTGACGCCGAAGATTTCCTCGACGCGCTTCTCAAGTCCCTCAATGTCCCACTGCTCGGCATAGGCGCGGGCGGGCACGTGTTCCCCAACGATTTCCTCCAGCACCTCATGGCGCATGTCGTTGGTAACCTCCGACAGGTCAGAGGCCTCCATGATTTCCCGGCGCTGGCCAAAAATGGCCTTACGCTGATCGTTCATGACATCATCGAACTTCAGCAGGTTTTTACGGATATCGAAGTTGCGGGCCTCAACCTTGCCCTGTGCCTTTTCGAGAGCCTTGTTTACCCAGGGGTGAACAATGGCCTCTCCCTCTTTCATGCCAAGCTTGCCCAACATGCTGTCGAGCCGCTCCGACCCGAAGATCCGCATCAGGTCGTCGTCGAGACTGAGATAGAAGTTGGTGCGGCCCGGGTCGCCCTGGCGGCCAGAACGTCCGCGCAACTGGTTGTCGATACGGCGGCTTTCATGCCGCTCCGTCGCGAGTACATACAACCCGCCAGCAGCAATCGCTTTCTCGCGGGCAGCGGCGATTTCCGCCTCCACGCGCTTGCGAATCTCGACCGGGTCGGCACCCTCGCCAGCCTTTTCCAATTCCTCAAAAACACGCATCTCGACATTGCCGCCGAGCTGAATGTCGGTACCGCGACCAGCCATGTTGGTAGCAATCGTCACCGCGCCCGGAACTCCGGCATCCGCAATGATCTTGGCTTCCTGCTCGTGATAGCGGGCATTCAGCACGTTATGTTTCACACCGGCCTTCTTCAGCAATGCTGACAGTTCTTCCGACTTCTCAATAGAGGTCGTGCCCACGAGTATAGGCTGGCCTTCCTTGTTCGCGCGGGCGATTTCTTCGGCGACTGCATCGTATTTCTCACGCGCCGTGCGGAACACCTGGTCGTCGTGGTCGACGCGGGCAATCGGTTTGTTGGTCGGAACCTCGACCACACCGAGCTTGTAGATTTCAAAGAACTCGTCCGCCTCGGTCGCGGCCGTACCGGTCATGCCGCCGAGTTTTTCGTAAAGGCGGAAGTAGTTCTGGAATGTCACGCTTGCCAGAGTTACGTTTTCCGGACGGATCTGGACACCTTCCTTGGCCTCGATAGCCTGGTGCAAACCCTCGGAAAGCCGGCGGCCTGCCATCATGCGGCCCGTGAACTCGTCAATCAGAACAATCTCATCGTTACGAACGATGTAGTCCTTGTCCCGTTTGAACAGCACATGCGCCCGAAGCGCCTGGTTCACGTGGTGGACGATATTGGTGCTTTCCGGGTCATAGAGCGTCGCGCCATCTTCGAGGAAGCCGAGTTCGCGCAGACGATTGTCGAGGAACTCGTTGCCCTCTTCCGTGAAAGTCGTCGAGCGCTGCTTTTCGTCAAGTTCATAGTGTTCCGGCTGCAGTTCCGGGATCATTTTGTCGATGGAGGTGTAAAGCTCCGACCGGTCCTCACTGGGACCGGAGATGATGAGCGGCGTACGGGCCTCATCAATCAGAATTGAATCCACCTCATCCACAATCGCAAAATAATGGTCGCGCTGCAGAACCTGGGTCAGTTCCGACTTCATGTTATCCCGCAGATAGTCGAAACCGAGCTCATTGTTGGTGGCGTAGGTCACATCCGCGTTATAGGCGGTTTTCTTCTCGTCCTCCGGCATGCCCGGCACGACGACACCGACCGTCAGTCCAAGAGCGTCATAAACCTTGCTCATCCACTCCGCGTCACGGCGGGCGAGGTAATCGTTGACTGTAACGACATGAACGCCACGACCGGTCAGCGCATTGAGATACACCGGCAGGGTCGCCATCAGCGTCTTACCCTCTCCGGTTTTCATCTCGGAAATGTTGCCCTGGTGGAGGAAAATACCACCCATCAACTGCACGTCGAACGGCCTCAGACCCAGCGCGCGCCGGGCGGCTTCCCTAGCGTTTGCAAAGGCTTCCGGCAAAAGTGCGTCGAGGGACTCACCCTGGACAATCCGGTCCCTGAATTCCTGCGTTTTGTTCAGAATACCCGCATCGTCGAGCGCCTGGAATTCCGGCTCCAGCGCATTGATTTTGTCCACGAGGGGCCTGGTCGCCTTGATTTTTCGGTCATTGGGAGTTCCAAAAACCTTTTTAGCAATGGTACCAATTCCAAGCATCAAGCCGTCGTCCCTAACTGTTTTCAGGGATGCTCCCGCGCACCACCCGCTGACATTTCAAATCCGGTCGAACTGAAATGACGGGGGCGCTTGTCCACCGACGCCGATCGGTCTAAGTCAGCGCGAGGCGCGCTTCACACCCATTTCAACCGCAGCCTGGGATGTAAGCGGCGTTACCGCGCCTGTCAACGGCACCGCCCAGGAACGGGACGGTCCTGGGTAAATTGGTAAACTTGCGTCGAAAGCGACGCGACGAAACGGAGAACTACAATGCGCAGCCTACTGACCTCGACCGCACTGGCGGGTCTGCTCACCGTATCGGCGGCCTTCGCACAGGATGCCGAATACGACGCGTCCACCGTACTCGCAGATGTCGACGGCACCGAAATCACGCTGGGCCATCTGATCGCTACCTACGATCGGCTGCCTGAAAACTACCGCTCAATTCCAGCGGAGCAGGTGTTTCCGGGACTACTCGAACAGCTCATCGACCAGACGCTGGTCGCGAACGAACAGATGGAAGAGCTGGGTGAGCGTCCCTATCCGGTCCAGATCATTCTGGAAAATGAAAGCCGAACCCTCATGGCTGGAGTAGGTCTTGAGGAGATTCTGACTGGTCCCGTAGAAGATGCGGAGGTTGAGGCCGACTACGAGGAATTCGTCGAGAATTTTGCACCCGGCCCCGAGTTCAACGCGTCGCACATCCTCGTTTCCGACGAGGAACTTGCCACGTCGCTTAAGGCGGAAATCGATGGCGGACGTGATTTTGCGGAAGTAGCGGTTGAAAACTCTTCGGACGGCTCCGCCGCAAATGGCGGCGAACTGGGCTGGTTTGGCCTGGGTCAGATGGTGCCGGAATTTGAGGGAGCGGTTCGTGAGATGTCTCCCGGTGAAGTTGCTGGTCCGGTCCAGACGCAGTTTGGCTGGCACCTGATCAAGCTCAATGACACCCGAAAAACCGAGCCGCCCGCCATTGAGGAGGTTCGTTCCGGTCTCGAAAACCAGGTGCGGATGGAAAAGCTGCAGGACAAACTCGACGGTCTGCGTGAAAATGCGACAATCGATATCCCGGAGCATGGTGTTCCGGCGGCAGCCATCCAGGATTCCTCAATTCTCGAAAGATAATCTGGAAGATGAGTACAACCGGCATCGTGTCCCCGCTGGCCCCGGCCGAATTTCCCTCTCTACCTGAAATTGAAGGGGTTCGCTTCTCCGCCGCAGAGGCGGGCGTAAAATACAGGGGTCGGCTCGACGTGATGCTGGCTGAAATTGCGGCCGGGTCGGCCATGGCCGGGGTGTTCACCCGGTCGTCGACCCGGTCCGCACCCGTACTCTGGTGTCAGCAAATCCTGGAACGCATTGGCTCCGGCGAGGGTGGCGATGGCGGCTATGCCATTGTTGTCAATTCGGGAAACGCCAATGCCTTCACCGGAAAGCGTGGCGACGGATCCGTTGAGGCGACGGTCAATGCCGCATCGGAAACGCTCGGGATTCCCGAACACCACGTTTTTCTCGCCTCAACCGGAGTGATCGGTGAGCCTCTCCCGCACGAGAAGATCGCTGACGCAATGGAGGGGCTTCGCGAGAGTCTGGATCCGTCCGCAATAGATCTTGCGGCTCAGGCGATCATGACAACTGATACCTTCCCCAAGGGCGCATCGGCATCGGTCGAACTGGATGACCATTCCGTGAAGATCGCCGGAATCGCCAAGGGCTCGGGGATGATCGCACCGGATATGGCGACGATGCTGGTCTTCATCTTCACCGATGCGCCAGTGGCACAGCCGCTTTTGCAGGAACTGGTGAGCCGGATAAACGAAACCACCTTCAACGCAATCACCGTGGATGGTGACACCTCGACATCTGACAGTCTGGTCATGGCCGGCACGGGCAAGGCCGACATCCCGCCGCTCACTGATCCGGCCGATCCCCGCGTGGCCGCATTCGAAGCCGGTCTGCGTAACGTGATGCTGGAACTTGCACACCAGGTCGTGCGGGACGGCGAAGGTGCAACAAAATTCGTTGAGGTTCACGTCACCGGCGCTGAAAGCGACACGGCGGCCCGTACCGTTGGACTTGCAATTGCAAACTCGCCACTGGTCAAAACGGCCATTGCCGGTGAGGACCCCAATTGGGGCCGCGTTGTGATGGCGGTGGGAAAATCCGGTGAGAAGGCCGATCGTGACCTACTTTCGATTTCCTTTGGGGGCATTCTGGTCGCTGAAAATGGTTGGGTTGCCGAGACCTACACAGAAGAGGCTGGTGCCGCGTATATGAAGAATGCCGAGATCGCCATTAATGTCGATTTGGGGATCGGAAGCGGTGAGGCCACGGTCTGGACCTGTGATCTGACCCATCGTTACATTGAGATAAACGCGGATTACCGGTCCTGATGATCGTTCTTGTTTCCGCCGTGGCGCTCGTCGACCGTGACGGGCGCGTTCTCCTTGCCCAGCGCCCGGAGGGGAAATCTATGGCCGGACTATGGGAGTTTCCAGGCGGCAAGGTGGAAAATGGCGAAACGCCTGAAGCGGCCCTTATCCGCGAGTTGCGCGAGGAACTCGGCATTGAGACCTGGTCAAGCTGCCTGGCTCCGCTCACATTCGCGAGCCACACCTATGATGACTTCCATCTGCTCATGCCGCTTTATGTCTGCCGAAAATGGGAGGGCGTGGCCCAGGGCAAGGAAAACCAGGCTCTCAGATGGGTACGTACCAAGGACATGGGCAATTACCCCATGCCCGCGGCAGATGTTCCTCTGGTCGCCGCCCTGAGAGATCTTTTGTAGGCTGTAGCGACTGTTGACCTGCGATGGCTTTTCGCGGAGGCTCTCGGCAATCTAAAGGGAGCCAACAGTGTCGATTGATTTTCTACTTACTTCGCTCGTTGTGGTGCTCCTGCCTGGCACAGGTGTCATCTACACGCTTGCCATTGGTTTGAGCAGGGGATTTAGGGCAGGTATTGCCGCAGCGTTTGGATGCACCCTCGGTATCATTCCAGCCGCTCTTGCGAGCATCGTCGGTCTCGCCGCACTGCTCCATACCAGCGCGATCGCGTTTCAAATTCTAAAATATGCAGGTGTGGCTTACCTGTTTTACATGGCCTGGAAAACCCTGTGCGACACGGACGCGGTGGACCTGTCGGAAAGCGCGGAGAAGTCAGGGTACCGGCGAATTGCCATAAATGCGACCCTGCTCAATGTTCTCAATCCGAAACTGTCGCTGTTTTTCCTCGCCTTTTTGCCGCAATTTTTGTCACCTGCGGCAGCCGATCCAGCGATGACTCTCGCCCTGTTGGCATCGGTCTTTATGGCGATGACATTTCTGGTTTTCGTCCTCTATGGCGCATTGGCGGCCTACGCTCGAGACTACGTAGTGAGACGTCCGTCCACGATGCAGTGGTTCCGGCGGTGCTTCGCCGGAACCTTCGGCTTTCTCGGAGCAAAACTGGCGCTTTCGAATTAGGATCCACCCGGCGTGTGAGCACCGGTCTCACCAGTTGAACGAGCTCACTAATGAATGACCATGTGTGGTTGACCATTGGAAGTTTTTTCAACTGTCCTGCCATTGGGTCCAAGGGTTGCCGATACACGGGACCGCGTCACCGGCATTCCCTCAATTCCAGCAACTTCCACAGGGCGGTCGAAATTGAGGGTCACCCGGTGCCAGCCGTCAGCCCCAACTGAGCTTACGGCATGGACCTGCCCGGTAAAGGGCCTGCCGAGGTAAAGCCCCTCCACACGCTGGCCCAGCGCAAATGTATATGTCGCTGGCCGGTTACCGCCGGCGGCATGTAGCGTATTCCAGTCCCGGTACCCGTATTGTCTGGCGAGCATTTCGAGCGACTTGCTGTGCCCAATGACGGTTCCTTCAGCCGCAAGGCTGGAGCGCAAGCGTTTAGCCTGATCCTTGAGAACGGAAATCGCAGGTAAACTGATATTAGTCATCACAAACCCCTATCGTGTCTGGATGCGGATATTCGAATGGTGCCCGCGTTGCCATTGGACCGCAAACAGCCGGAATTCGGCGATTGTGATCTGAAAAAAGGACTTCACCATGACTTTCGTCAGCGGACGGCAGGGGCCTCTACCCTGACGCCGCAGATAGGGACGTTGGCGACACCTGTCAAGACATCAGGCCGTAGCGGCCAGATCGGGTCCAAATTTCAGGTTCTGCAAAAAAAGCGCCAAGACGACGACTGCGCCAACAACCTGCACCATTATCGCAAACGGCCAGAGGCAGGCCAAACCGGCAGCCAAAGCGACAACCCGGAGGACGGGATTTAGCCGTCTCTCCATGCATCCCTGCATCCCCGCCGCAAGCCCGTAAATTCCAAACACCGCAAATCCGAACACCAGGAGGGCTTGTGACCAGTCACCCGAAAGCAATGGTGTGTATGCGAACAGTACCGGTACGATATAAAGGCCCTTAGCAAGCTTCCAGCTCGTGATCCCTGTCGCCATTGGAGGTGATTTTGCGATGGCCGCGGCAGTGAAAGCTGCAAGACAGACCGGTGGCGTCACGTTGCTGTCCTGACTAAGCCAGAACACGATCATATGCGCGGAAAGCAGTCCGGCCAAGGCAGCCTCTCTTGAGACAACGGAGTCGCGCAGGGGCCCGGCAATCTCCAATGGCAGCGAAGCCACCAGCGCGGCGGCTTCCTCTCGTGGGACCGGACCGGCCAACATTGTCATCGCATCCGGGTTGGCCAACATCAGCAGAGGTTTTGATGCTTCAGGAAGCGTTCCGGACGCTATCGCTTCGATCACGGTGAGATCGGAGATCATTCCCGCCAATGCCGGCGCCGACAACGTGGCCAAAACAATGTAGGCAGCAGTGACCGGCAAGCCCATTCCGAGGACCAGCGATGCCAGACCAATCAGAACTATTGCGAGCAGCAGGCTTCCGCCGGACCAGTCAGCGATCATCAGTGAGAAGGTATTTCCCACCCCCGCAGTCGCAATGACGTTGACAACCAGACCAACCGAACAAAGCAAAATCGCGGATGTCACCATGTTTCGGGCGCCCGACTCCAGCGCGCTGATGATGGCTTTGATCCCCATGGGTCGCTTGGTCAGCCAACTCGACGCAATTACGGTCACGATGCCAATTACGGCGGCGTAGGAAGGAGTGAATCCCGACACCAGCAGCCATATGAGCACACCAACGGGTATGATGAAGCTTGCGCCGCCATCCCGCAGCGCGTCACCCAAGGTGCGGCCCTCGGATGGGAGCGGTTTGAGGTTCAGGCGACGCGCCTCAATGCGCACGAAAAAAGCAACGGACAGAAAATACAGGAGCGCAGGAAGCGCCGCTGCGATCACAATCTTATCGTAGGAAATCTGCGTGAAACTGGCCATCACGAATGCACCCGCACCCATGATCGGCGGCATCAACTGACCACCGGTGGAACTTGCAGCCTCGACGCCCGCGGCGAATTTTGGGTGATACCCGGCACGTTTCATCAGGGGAATTGTGATCACGCCTGTGGATGCCGTGTTCGCGATTGCAGAACCCGAGATCGTACCCGTGAGACCACTGGCAACGACCGCCACAAGACCTGGGCCACCGGTCAACTTGCCGGCGACCGTTCTTGCGAGGTCGATGACGAACTCACCAGCTCCGGACTGTATCAGGAAGGCGCCAAAAATTATGAAGAGAAAAACGTAGGTCGACGATATCCGCGCAATGGTGCCAAACAGCGCATCGTCGCCATAAATTGACCGAAAGAGCACGGTCTCGGTCGAAAGACCTGGAAAGCCAAAGACACCTGAAATCCAAGAACCCCAAAAGGTGACATAGGTTAGCGCCAGGATGATCAAAATTGGGATGACCATGCCGGCAGACCGCCGGGTAAGCTCAATTGCACCGAGGATCACGACAATACAGGCGACCCAGTCGAGTGCCGAAAGTCGCACCCCACGCTCGTAGATCCAGTCCTCAGCAAAGGCGAGGTATATCGCCGCCCCTGCCGTGAGGAGACCGATCGCTACGTCCACGGCGATAGCCGTCCGACAGGCTTTCCAACCATCAGTGCGGATCATTGGGAACAGAACAGCGGCCAGTATGGAGAAGCCCGCGAAATGGAAGATGTTTCGTTCCGTTTCCGCGAGCCAGGGAAATATCGCCAGGAACATGTGGGAAACTGACAGGAACACGGCCAGAACGGAAATTAGCTGGCCCAACCCGCCGGATAGAACACGCTGGCCGGCCGGGCCAGCCTCCGGATCGTCACGTTCCATGATATTCCCTGTCAGTTTCGTCGCCTAAAAAGCGGACCCGTCCGGGACCGCTCTGATTCTGGATCAAGTGAAGCGCTTACTCCGCAATCAGGCGATCGGGGATTTCGAGACCTGCCTCAGTGAAGTAGCGCGCCGCACCGGGATGCAGGGGCAGAGGCAGACCAGCAATGGCCTTTTCCAGCGCCATGGCCTGGGTGGCCGGATGGATCGCATTGAGGAATGGAAGATTCTCGTAGATCGTCTTCGTGATGAGATACACGTTCTCCTCAGGAATATCATCGCGCACGGCGAGGAAATTCGGCTGGGCGATGGTGTTCACGTCCTCTTCCTGACCTGGATAGGTGCCTGCCGGGATGACAAACCGGGTCCAGAGATCCTTGCCGGCGTCGGCAGCTGCGACTTCCTCATCGGTGAAGTTCAGCATTGTTGCGCCATCACCAACAGTCGCGAACAGCTGGGACAGTGCACCGGTTGGAATACCCGCGGGAATGGAAATTCCTTTGACCTGACCATTCTGCAAAGCCTCAGCAGACGGGCCGTAGCCGCCCTCAACAAGCTCATAGTCGGAATAGATGTCTACACCCAGGCCATCGAGTATTGTGGCGTTGGAACCAATGGTACCGGAATTCCGCCTACCGAGCGCCGTCGCCTCGCCTTTCAGGGCAACGAAGTCCGCCATGGTGCCGGTTTCGGCCGCATCCGAGGTAACTACGAACTGCTCGACGTTCTGCCAGAGCATTGAAACGGATCTCAGGTTCGATTGCGGGCCATCGGCCTCGATGGGCCCAGTTCCTGTCGAGGCGTAAAACCCATAAAGACCCTGCAGAATGGCGAACTGAGCCTCATTTTCGCGTAGAAGGCGGATATTTTCACCCGAGCCGGCGGAATTAATAGCGGACATGCCAATTTTTTCGCCCGGTTCAAGCTTGACCTTGGTCAGTGTGGAAAGCGCCACGCCCACCGGATAATAGGTGCCGCCAGTCGAGGCTGTGGCAAGAATGTAGCTTGCCTCCTCGGCAACCGCCGTCTGGCCCGCAAGGCCACCAGCCAACACGGCGGCCGAGGCAAAAAGTTTTACAGATTTTTTCATGTTGCGGTTTTTCTCCCTGAACAGTTTCGAACTCTTTCGATACACTATCACGGCAGTTTTCATGAGACGCAACCTTCGCGTATCGGGGTTTAAGCTGTGATTTTTGGCAACAGACGCTGCCGCTGCATACGATGTGGTCCGTTTGCCTAGGGGACCGAGGCATTACCTCGGTCACCCGGGCACAGCTGGTCGAATAGAAAAGGGCTAATGCTACCCACGTACTGCTGAGCGAACGAGCCCAAGGGACTGGATTGAACGAGGCAGTCCTGATCTCAAGGCATCGGCTCCTCCGCACAAAACCGAAATCCTGTCGCGGACCGATGCCATCAGAATCGATCCGGACAAGGATGGCAAAGTTCGCTTGAAATTCGAAATCCTGTTAGCGCGACGGTATCCAGCAACGTGCCTCACCCGCGACCGCGTTCAGCGACGTGGTTAACAATACGCTCGATCCCCGGTGCGACCTTGGACACGGGGATCGACGAATAGCCCAGCCTGAAAAATTCAACCGGCGCATCGGGCCCATAGAAAAAGGGCGCTCCTGGCTCGATCAACACGCCATGCCCAAGAAGTTCAAGCGCCAATTCGCCAGCATCCATTCCATTGGGAAATTTCAGCCAAAGGCTTGAGCCGCCAAACGTTGCGGCTCCGGCGATCCTCACATCACTGCCGGCCAGCGTTCGTTCAGCTTCGCGTCGTCGCCGCGAATATTCCCTCCGCAATTTCGTGACCAAAATGTCGTAGTGGCCCTGCGCCAGGAAATAGGCCGTCGTGCGTTGCAGGTGTCCAGGAGGGTGACGCAACTGAATGGTGCGAAGCTCGCGGGCTTCCGCGATGAATTCGCGCGACCCGACCAGATATCCAAGCCGGAGCCCCGGAAAGAGCGCCTTTGAAAAGCTGCCGATATACAGAACCCGCCCGTCGCGATCCCACGACTTCAGGGCGGGGCTCGGGGCTTCGAGGAAGCTCATTTCGAAATCGTAATCGTCTTCGATTACGACAAAGTCTTCGCTGTGCGCTTTTGCCAGGAGCGTTTCCCGCCGGTCCCGTGACATCGTCGTTCCCGTGGGAGCCTGGTGGCTCGGGGTGACAAAGACCGCTGTCGTGCCATGGGGTATGTTTTCGGGGGGAAGCCCGTCGCCGTCGATGTTGAGTGGAACAACCTCGGCCCCCCGCCATCGCAGGGCCTGGGCGACATCGGGGTACCCTGGGTTCTCACAAACCGCGCGCATCGGCTTTCTGGCGAGCAGCTCAACAATCATCCACAAAGCGTTCTGCGCGCCAATCGTCACGAGAATTTCGTCCGGGCTGGCGTTAATGCCGCGCCTAGGGAGGATTCTCGCCCTGATGTAATTTACCAGAACCGGATCATCGGCATCCGCCAGATCACCGGCCATCTCCACAAAATCGCGTTTGCCCATGGCCTGCCTTGAGCAGTCACGCCAGGCCGTATGATTGAACAAATCGGAGTCCATCTGACCGTAAGCGAAGGGATACGGGTATCGGCGCCAGTCGACCGGCTTTTGCACCCGGTGACGCTTCGCAAGTGAACTGTTGAGCAGCCTGCCCCAATCGACGCCTCTGGATTTTTCGGTGGTCCCAGGAGCCGATTTTGAGGCGTCAGCAATGTCCATCTCCGCCACGCTGTAGGCCCTGCGGCTGTGTGACTGAAGATAACCCTGTGCAACAAGCTCCTGATAGGCGAGAGTTACAGTCATGCGGGCGATTCCCAAATGCTGCGCCAGCCTGCGGGATGACGGCATCATGGCACCCACGCGGGCCTGCCCGGACAGGACAGACGTCACAACCGTTTCCCGGATCTGGGCCTGAAGAGATCGCGAACTGTTGCGGTCTATGAAGAATATCTCGGGTGGAAGCCGCGGCGTGGTCATTGCGACAGAATGACGCGAGACTGGTCTAAGTCAATCTGAATTCTGGCCCTAAGGGGAGTCACGTAAAACAAACTACGGCTTCTATGGGGAAAAACATATCACAGGGGACACCGCCCGCGTTGCGAGAAGTCCCGAAATTCCAACCTGGAGGTAACAATGGTACTATTCAATCAGATCAGGACCGCCGCAGCCGTACTGGCCGCGACCACGATACTTGCGGCAACTTCGGTTGACGCGAAAAACTTCAAGATCGCCGTTGGCGACAGCGGTGGAAGCACCCAGGAAGTCGGCGGCCTCGCATTCAAGGAAAAACTCGAGGAGCTTTCCGGCGGCGAGCACACGGCAACACTCTTCCTGAATGGTCAGCTCGGCTCCGAGCAGGACACCGTCAACGAAGCAGCGATTGGCACACTCGACATGTCGATCCTTGCCATCAACAACGTAACGCCCTTTTCGCCGACCGTAGGCATTCTGTCCCTGCCCTACATGATGCTCAGCCTTGAGGATGCGGAAACGCTGACCCAGGGACCGATCGGTGAGGAACTGGTTCAGAACACAATTGAAGACGCCGGTGTTCGCATCATTGGCTGGACCTATGCCGGTTTCCGCCGTTTGACCAACTCCAAGAAACCTGTTCAGTCCGTGGCCGACCTTCAGGACCTTGTCGTACGTGTTCCCAAAAACGAAATCATGATCGATACCTACAAGGCCTGGGGTATCAGCCCGACGCCAATGGCATGGTCGGAAACATTCGCCGCACTGCAGACCCAGGTGGTTGATGGCCAGGACACGCCATACATCACGATCAACGCAATGAAGTTCTATGAGGTGCAGCAGTACGCAACCAACCTGCGCTACCTGTTCCTGATCGAGCCGCTCATCATCTCCGAACAGGTTTTCCAGGACCTGTCCGAGGACGACAAGGCGATCATCATTGAGGCCGGCAAGGAGGCCACCAAGGCATCCGCCCAGTACCTGCGCGACAAGGAAGCCGAAATTCAGCAGTCCCTGATCGATGAGAAGGGCATGGAAATTGTTGACCCCGAAAACGATGAACAGGAATTCATCCAGCTGGCAACCGAAGCCGTCTGGCCAAAATTCTACGACAGCATCGGTGGCGTCGAAAAACTGAATGCCGCTCTCGAGGCCATAGGACGCGATCCGGTTGCTGAATAAGTCGTAGTCACGGGACCTGGGGGCGCCGCTGGAGGGGCGCCCTCTAACAGAGCGGGGGTAAAATGAAGAAATTCTGGCATATTGCGAACAACATTGAGAGCTACATCTGCCGTACTCTGCTCTCGATTTTCGTTTGCCTTCTTTTCATGCAGGTGATTGCCCGATCCGTTTTCGGTCATTCCTTCTCCTGGGTGGAAGAACTTTCAGTCTACATGTTTGTCTGGTTTGTATTCTTTGGAGCAAGCTACGCGGCTAAACTTGGTGCGCATAACCGCGTAACCTTTCAGTTCAAGTTTCTTCCGTCCGGTTACATCAAATATATCGAAGCTTTCGCCGATCTGTTCTGGCTGGTTTTCAATGTTTATTTTGTCTACTTGGCCCTGGACTTCATTTTCAACCGAATGAACCGATTCCAGTCTTCGCAGACAATGGGATTTCACCTCAGCTGGGTCTACATCGTTTTGCCCATCGCCTTCACCCTTATGACCATCCGCATTCTCCAGGTGAACTATCACAGGATCATCCTGGGAGAGGAAATGCGGGATCCGGACGAAATTGATCTGGATGCGGTCAAGGCTGAAACCGACGGGTCGAAACACTGATGCCGGGCAGGGAATAGATACATGGAAAGTCAAATCATCCTGATCCTGTTCGGATCGTTCCTCGGACTGCTGTTCATCGGCGCGCCCATCACCGTGGCGCTCGGTGTATCCACGCTGATTTCGTTCGTCTATCTGGGCGAGAATCCGATCAAGTTTGTGCAGATTGCCTACACCTCGGTCGGATCCTTCCCGCTGATGGCGCTGCCGGCCTTTATCCTGGCCGGCGCGCTCATGGAAGCCGCGGGTCTGTCCCGAAGACTGATTAACGTGGCCGAAAGTTTCGCCGGACCTTTCACCGGCGGCATGTCGGCCGCCACGGTCATTGCATGTCTGTTCTTCGGAGCGATTTCAGGGTCCGGCCCCGCAACCACCGCTGCCGTCGGCATGCTGATGATCCCCGCAATGATCCAGCGCGGATACGGCAAGGGTTTTGCTTCCGCCGTTACCGCCTCCGCCGGTGGATTGGGCATCGTCATCCCGCCATCCATCCCGCTGATCATTTTCGGTATCGCCGCACTGGGAATGCCGCCTCCCCCCGCCGCCGTTGAAGCCCACGGAACCTTTCAGTCCGTATCGATTCCGAAGCTGTTCATCGCCGGATTTGTCCCAGCCTTCGTGATTGCTGGCAGCCTCCTGGTCATGAACTACATCATCGCCAAAAAGCACAACTACTCGGGCACAACTGATGGATGGTCCGCACGCCATATCTGGTGCGAACTCTACCGTGGGTTTTGGGCGCTCATGGCTCCGGTGGTTATTCTCGGTGGGATCTACTCGGGTTTCTTCACGCCGACGGAAGCAGCCATCGTGGCAATCTTCTACACGCTTGCCGTTGGTGCGCTGATCTACCGTGAACTCTCGTGGGAGAAGCTTTTCAACGCGTTGGAGACCACCACTTGGCTGACCGGTCGTGTCCTGCTCATCATGTTTACCGCCACGGTTTTCGGACGCCTCCTGGTGGAAAACCAGATTCCGGCCGTGATCGCACAGGGAATGCTCGCGTTCACCGACAACATTTACATCATCTGGACACTGATCATTCTCTTCCTCCTGTTCGTGGGAATGTTCATGGAGACCCTGGCGACTATTCTGATCCTCGTTCCGGTCATGCTCCCGGTCGCCTACAGCGTCGGCATTGATCCGATTCACTTCGGCGTGGTCATGATCTGTACCCTTGGTATCGGCTTTCAAACGCCGCCACTCGGTGAAAACCTCTTCATTGCGTCGGGCATCTCGAGAATCTCGATTGAGCACATATCGCTCCGTGCCCTGCCCTTCGCGCTTGTAAACACAATTGCGATCTTTGTGATCGCGTTCGTTCCCGAGCTCTCGCTCTGGCTCCCCCGGTTCTTCGGCTACTGATCCGCTGATCTGAAAAGGCCTGTTCTGATGTCACAAAAAATCACCCACATCCTGTTCGCCACGGACCTTTCGAGGAATTCGGCTCATGCCATGGTTCATGCGGCAAACCTGGCGCAGGCCACGGGTGCGCGACTTCATGTCCTGCATGTGGCCGAGCCGTTGAGTGATGACGCGCGCATTACTCTGCAGCTCTTCCTGCAGGACAAAACAGCCCGGCGGGATGCGATTGAGATGCGGAGCAGCCACCTTCGGGAGATCCTGCAGGAACGCCAGAAAAAATTCTGGGCGGCACTTCCAGAGGATGACCGCGGCGCCCAGGAGCTGGTGGACTCGATAGAGATCATCGAGGGCCATCCCGCGGAAGTAATTCTGCGCCGTGCGGCCGAGCTGAACTGCGACCTGATCGTTCTTGGAGCCCATGACCACGGCTTCAGCCGAACGTTCCTCGGGACGGTTGCGAAACGGGTACTGCGACGCGCGGAAATACCAACACTCGTTGTGCCCTACATCGAAGACTGAAAAAATTTACCACTGTTTATCAAGGAGGTGGCTAATGTCAGGCACACTGACCGCCCAGGATCTGTCCGATACGTTCGACGCATTTAACCGTCATGATGTTGATGGTGTCATGAAAGTCTTTGCCGGCGACTGCGTATTCTACACGGTTGGTGGAGACGAGGTCTACGGCACCAAGATCGAAGGCTCCGAAGCAATCGCAAAGGCATTCTCCGGCGTATGGGCCGCCATGAAGGACGCCCACTGGGATCACCACAGCCATTTCGTGCACGGAGACCGTGCCGTATCCGAATGGACCTTTTCCGGAACCGACGCTGATGGGATGCGGGTGGAGGCGCAGGGAGCGGATCTCTTCACTCTTCGCGACGGCAAGATCATCGTGAAGCAGGCGCTTCGGAAATCCCGACCACCCTTCAAAGCCTGAGATCAAGCTGACCCCGCTAACCCCTCAAAGAGAACCAGGACAATGCCCTACCGCCCCCGCCATTGGCCAAAAGCCAGCTACGATCCCCGCTACGACCCCATTGTCGATGCGGGCCCGGGTCATAACCGGGATCATGCGCCGACCTATTGGATCGGTACGGCCGGACCGGCGCCTGAAGACGATGGCCCGGTGTCGGAAGATATGGATGTGGACGTTGTTGTTGTAGGTTCCGGATACACGGGACTGTCGACGGCGATCCACCTTGCCAAGGAACACGGCATTAAAGCCACCGTTCTTGAGGCGAATACGGTTGCCTGGGGATGTTCAACGCGCAACGGCGGACAGGCCCAGATTTCGTCCGGCCGTCTTAAGCGGTCCCAGTGGATAGAGCGCTGGGGCGTAGATGTTGCGAAGAAAATGCACGTTGAAGTCTCCGAAGCTTTCGAGCTCTTCAATGACCTGATCTATTCCGACGACATCGACTGCGACCCCCAGACCGGTGGGCATTACTATATTGCCCACCGCGAAAAAGTGATGCCGAAACTGCAGGCGGAAAGCGACCTCCTGAACAACACGTTCGGCTATGGCTCAAAGGTCATCGGGCGCGAAGAACTTCACGAGCGGCATGTGAAGGATCAGGAAGCCGCCGGGGCCATGTGGGAACCGGACGGAACCAGCATCCACGCGGCAAAACTGGCCTTCAGCTACGTCCGGCTCGCCCGCAAACTTGGCGCTACCATTCATACCGCAAGTCCCGTCCTGGGATGGAAGGTTGTGAATGGCGTTCACCATCTGACCACGCCAGGTGGTACGGTTCGGGCACGGGCCGTCGCTTTGGCAACCGCCGGCTACACTCCACCGGGCCTGAACGACCGTACGAAACACAGACTCATGCCGATTCTGTCCAATTCAATTGTCACCCGTCCGCTCACAGACGATGAGATGGTCGAATGCGGATTTCAGACCAAATCACCTCTGACCGACACCAGAACGCTGCGGCACTATTACCGCTTCCTGCCCGACAATCGCGTGCAGATCGGCAGTCGCAGCGCAATCACCGGAAGCGACGCGGAAAACCCCAAACACCTCGACCTGCTGAAAAAGGGGCTCTACCGCAAGTTTCCCGCACTCACGGACATCGACCTCGACTATTCCTGGTGGGGATGGGTCGATGTCAGCCATGACATGATGCCACGCATCTTCCAGCCGGATAAGGGCCGGACCATCTACTATGCGATGGGATATGGTGGGAACGGCGTCATGTATTCCGCACAGGCCGGGAAGAGACTGGCACAGCTTGTTGCGGGCAAGGGACAGGAACTCGACCTGCCCATTTTCACCTCGCCGCTGCCAAGTCACGGAATTCTAACACCGTTCCGGCGCATGGGTCAGCGGATTATGTACCACTGGTACTATCTGAAAGACGAGATTCTCTAGTCACCACTCCAGTTTCTTTTGCAAAAAGGGATGCAAGAACAATGAAAATGACGACCGAGGAAGCCTTCGTAAAGGTTCTTCAGATGCACGGCATCGACAATGCTTTCGGCATTATCGGTTCGGCCATGATGCCCATCTCCGATCTTTTTCCCGATGCCGGGATCAAGTTCTGGGATTGCGCACACGAAACCTCCGGCGGCATGATCGCTGACGGCTACACGCGCGCTTCGGGCAAAATGTCCATGGCGATTGCCCAGAACGGCCCGGGCATCACAAACTTTGTGACCCCGATCAAAACCGCCTACTGGAACCACACACCGATGCTGCTGGTCACACCCCAGGCCGCGAACAAAACCATCGGCCAGGGTGGTTTCCAGGAAATCGAACAGATGAAACTGTTCGAGGATATGGTCTGCTATCAGGAAGAGGTTCGCGACCCCTCCCGCATGGCTGAGGTGCTGAACCGGGTCATCGAGAAGGCTTGGCGCGGCTGCGCTCCGGCGCAGATCAACGTGCCGCGCGATTTCTGGACCCAGGTTATCGACATTGAACTGCCGCAGATCGTACGCCTTGAGCGCCCGACCGGTGGACGTGCCGCCGTGGCCAAGGCTGCCAAAATTCTCTCCGAGGCGAAATTCCCGGTCATCCTTAACGGCGCCGGTGTTGTTATCGGTGGCGCAATCCCCGCATCGGCCGCCCTTGCGGAACGCCTCGATGCTCCGGTTTGCTGTGGCTACCAGCATAACGATGCATTTCCGGGCTCGCATCCTCTCTCCGTTGGCCCGCTCGGCTACAACGGATCCAAGGCTGCAATGGAACTGATCGCCAAGGCCGATGTTGTGCTGGCGCTTGGCACGCGCCTCAATCCGTTCTCGACCCTGCCGGGCTACGGAATCGATTACTGGCCGAAAGACGCAAAAATCATCCAGGTGGACATTAACTCCGACCGCATCGGCCTGACCAAAAAAGTCACGGTTGGTATCCAGGGTGACGCAAAAACCGTTGCCGAAGACCTGCTTTCTCAACTCTCGGATGATGCCGGTGATGCCGGACGCGCCGACCGCAAGGCACTGATCGCGGACACCAAGTCCCGCTGGCTGCAGCAACTCAGCTCGATGGACCACGAAGAGGATGATCCTGGCACCAACTGGAACGAGCGCGCCCGTAACCGTCAGCCCGAGCGCATGAGCCCGCGCATGGCCTGGCGTGCGATCCAGTCCGCTCTACCGAAAGATGCCATCATCAGCTCCGACATCGGCAACAACTGCGCCATCGGCAACGCCTACCCCACGTTTGAGGAAGGCCGGAAATACCTGGCACCAGGCCTGTTCGGGCCGTGCGGATACGGCCTTCCCGCCATTCTCGGCGCAAAAATCGGCTGTCCCGATGTTCCCGTAGTTGGTTTCGCCGGTGACGGCGCCTTCGGTATCTCCATGAACGAGATGACCGCCTGCGGCCGCGGCGACTGGCCAGCCATCACCATGGTGATCTTCCGTAACTACCAGTGGGGTGCGGAGAAGCGTAACACCACACTCTGGTTTGAGGATAACTTTGTTGGCACCGAACTGAACCTCGACGTGAACTACGCCAAGGTTGCGGAAGGTTGCGGCGTCAAGGGCGTCCAGGTGACCGGTATGGATGCTCTTACCGACGCGCTGAATACTGCAGTTAAGGAACAGATGAACGACAATGTGACGACGTTCATCGAAGTGGTTCTTAACCAGGAGCTCGGTGAGCCATTCCGCCGTGACGCAATGAAAAAACCGGTCAAGGTTGCCGGCGTTTCCAAAGAAGACATGCGCCCGCAGCAGGCCATCTGACCAGCTAGGCCCACCAAGCCAGTCACCGGGGGAAACCCCGGTGGCACACTGATTTCGGTATTACCCATACACGGGACGTCGGTTTCCCAATCGGGTGTTGTTACAGGAGTTCACCAAAATGCCCGCCGGCACCGTTTCCCATGACAGTCCATTTGAAAAAACCCGGACGTTTTTCTCCAACAACGGATACGGTTTTCTTGTTTCCGTGGTTGTCGCAGTCGCCGCCCAGTTTTTGTCCGAACATTACGGCGCACCCGCTATGCTCATGGCACTCCTTCTGGGAATTGCCTTTCACTTTCTGGCCGAGGAAGGCCGCTGCGTAACCGGTATCGGGTTTACGTCCAAAACGGTGCTTCGAATCGGAGTGGCGTTACTTGGAGCGCGCATCAGCGTCGATCTACTCATTGGCCTCGGCCCAAAAGTGATCCTTCTAATCGTATTGGGTGTCATTCTGACCATTCTTTTCGGATTACTTGGCGCAAAGATCCTTGGACGCGGTTGGCGTTTCGCACTCCTGACCGGAGGCTCGGTTGCAATCTGTGGCGCCTCCGCCGCCATGGCCATTGCAGCAGTGCTTCCGCGAAATGAGCATTCTGAACGAAACCTGATTTTCACGGTCCTGGGTGTGACTGTGCTCAGCACACTCGCCATGATCGTTTACCCGATCATTACGGATGTCCTTCAACTGAGCCATCTCGAAACGGGGATCTTTCTCGGCGGTACGATCCACGATGTTGCCCAGGTTGTGGGTGCGGGTTTTTCCGTGTCGGAAGAAACCGGTGAGACCGCAACGCTCGTAAAGCTCATCCGCGTCACCATGCTGGCCCCGGTCGTGCTCATCTTCTCGCTCATCATCCGCAGCCGTACCGAGAACGACGACACCGATACCAGCAAACGTCCCCCGCTCATTCCGTTCTTTGTTTTGATGTTCCTCCTGCTGGCCGCCGCAAACTCCTTCGGCCTTATCCCCGCTATCGTTCAGGAAGCCCTGAGCAGCATGTCACGCTGGGCCCTCCTGATTTCCATCGCTGCCGTCGGCATGAAAACATCGCTGAAAACGATCCTGGACGTTGGCGGACAGGCCATCATCCTCATTGTCGCGGAGACCGTGTTCATCGCCGGTTTCATTCTCTACGGCATCACACATTTTACCGGATAGGAGACCAGAAGATGTCCGGAGCCGTGATCAGCTTCCAAAACAATATTGAGAAATCAAAACGTCGCCTGGCGGACCTTCCAAACCGGGTAGTCGACGGCGACCCCCATCACGAAACCATGATGCACTTCACCAGCCCGGACGGAAAACTCCTCGCCGGCACCTGGACCAGCACGCCCGGCAAGTGGATTGCATTTACAGATCGTGACGAGTTCTGCGTGATCCTTTCGGGTCATGTGAAACTCGAGTCTGAAGATGGGTCGGTGCAGGAATTTCGCGCAGGAGATTCGTTTCTCATTCCTGACGGATTTCGCGGCTGGTGGAATGTTGTGGAGACAACCACCAAACATTTCGTCATCCGCGACCATTCCTGATAAATAGCGAAAAACAGCGGGGGAATGCCCATTGACACCCCCCGCTACCATCTGTAAATCCCCGCCATCGACACCTGCCCAGGTGGCGGAATTGGTAGACGCGCTGGCTTCAGGTGCCAGTTTCCGAAAGGAAGTGGAAGTTCGAGTCTTCTCCTGGGCACCATCGCAATAAATCTCTCGAAACATACATTGAGTGCTCCGGGCGATTTGGACTCAAGAGCCATCCGGAAACTCGATGATCGTAGTCGCGAGCTAACACGAAGCCTCCTCTTGCAAGTAAGGAAAGCCTTAATAAAGGCGTTTCGCGCCAGCGCTCTTTGCTGCGTTCTAATTGCGAATCCCATCGGCGGCAGGTACCGGTTAACGGATGTACGCGACCACGAAACCGGGTGCCGATGAAGTATGACGCAATAGTACTCGGAGCAGGAATGGTTGGTGTCAGTACAGCGCTGGCACTTCAGTCCAGTGGCAGGAAAACTGCGCTCGTTGACCGCCGGGAACCCGGACAGGAAGCAAGTTTTGGTAACGCAGGGATCATCCAGGCGGAAGCGGTGACACCCTACGGGTTCCCGCTCGACCTCGCGACGCTCGGAAGAATCGCCATTGGCAGATCTGGCGCGGTCCGCTGGAACCTTCGCGGTGTTTTCAGTTCTACGCGCCCCCTCGCGGCCTACCTTCGGAATTCTCTACCAGCTACACACGCTAGAATTTCCGAGCGTTACGGCCGAATGATCCGGAAAGCGACTGAGGATCATGAGAGGCAGATTGGCGCGGCGAATGCTGACCGCCTTGTCAGGCGTGACGGCTTCATTGAGGTGTTCAGGTCAAGTGGAAGTTTGGCGGCGGGAATCAAAGAAGCAGAGCGCGCTCGGTCCAGCTTCGGCGTCAACTCCAGTGTTCTCGACGGCGATGAATTGGCCAAGGCCGAACCCGGCCTCCGTGGCGAATTCGCCGGCGCCATCCACTGGACCGACAGCTGGTCATGCAATGATCCGAGCGCTTTGGTATCAGCCTATGCGAATCTTTTTCGGTCCCGGGGCGGTGAAATCCATCAGGGGGATGCCAACAGTCTTAACGAGCACGAAGGTTCCTGGATCGTATCGATGGCAGATAGGCGCGTGTCAGCTTACAACGTGGTGGTATCATTGGGCGCCTGGTCCCCCGGCCTTCTAAAGCGCTTTGGGTACAACTTTCCGATGATTCTGAAACGCGGATATCACCGGCACGTCGATACGGGCAGCGGACCGCGCCTACCGGTGGTCGATGCCGATAACGCCGTGGTTTTTTCGCCGATGACAGCCGGTTTGAGAGTTCTTACAGGTGCCGAACTCACTCCAATAAATGGACCGGTGAACCGAACACAGATTGATCGGGCGACCGCCCTTGCCGGGGAGATGTTTGACGCCTCCATCCCGGAGGATAGCCCGATCTGGTATGGTACACGACCCTGCATGCCGAACATGCTGCCAGTGGTGGGACCTGCCCCGCGTCACCACGGGCTGTGGTTTAACTTCGGCCATGGACATCAAGGCTTCACTCTTGGCCCAACCACGGCGAGAATTCTCGCGGCAAAGATGGACGGTCTTGCGGATGAACAAGCAGTGCCATAACTACCTCAGTGGTTGGCAGCCAAAGGACGGTAGTTGGGCGCTTCTTTACAAATTTCCCATACCCACCAAGAATTCCGGAACGAAAGAAGGACAGCACCATGGCCAATACACTTCATCAGGGCGATCTTCCGGATGATCTAGATCTGGGGCCGATTGTAGCCATTGATTGTGAGACGATGGGGTTGAGGCCGCACCGGGACCGCCTGTGTCTTGTCCAGATGTCGGCCGGTGACGGCAATGCGCATATGGTTCAAATCGGACAGGATCAGACCTCTGCCCCCAATCTGACTCGCATGCTGACCAATCCGGATCAGCTGAAGCTGTTCCATTTCGGCCGATTTGACATTGCGGTTCTCCTCCACCGGTTCGGCGCTTTGACGGCTCCAGTGTACTGCACGAAAATTGCCTCTCGGCTCGTCCGGACCTACACCGACCGGCATGGGCTTAAGGAATTGACCCGCGAACTCCTCGATGTGGATATTTCGAAACAGCAGCAGTCCAGCAACTGGGGCGCCGAGAAATTGACCGACGCGCAACTGGATTACGCGGCGTCGGATGTTCTGTATCTGCACCGCATGAAGGAGAAGTTGGACGCCCGACTCGCGGTTGA
The DNA here is from genome assembly GCA_030427145.1 of Alphaproteobacteria bacterium. Lineage (GTDB taxonomy): Bacteria > Pseudomonadota > Alphaproteobacteria > Rhodobacterales > Rhodobacteraceae > Amaricoccus > Amaricoccus tamworthensis. The sequence continues at coordinate 84,543 of JAUHWT010000012.1, forward strand.
GGGGCGAACGGCGCTGGCGCAGTCCTGCTTCGATTTCCTTCCCACAAGGGCCGCTCTCGACATTGCGGGCTGGGAAGATCAGGATATTTTTTCCCATTCATAGGGCCAAAGCGCAATGACACCACGGCCAGGTCCGACGAATCCGGAAACGCTGATCGCGGCGGGGCAAAAGGTCATCATGACCGAAGCCGCCGCACTGGGGGCGCTCGCTGACTCGCTGGGTACCGCATTTGCATCTGCCATTGAGATGATACTGGCTGCCGAGGGCCGTGTCATCGTGTCAGGGATGGGAAAATCGGGCCACATAGCCCGGAAAATTGCTGCCACGTTTGCCTCGACCGGCACACCATCCATCTTCGTGCACCCGGCAGAAGCAAGTCACGGTGATCTTGGTATGATCACCGGACACGATATCGTTTTGCTGTTGTCCAATTCCGGAGAAACCTCGGAACTGTCGGACCTTATGGCCTACACCAGACGGTTTTCCATACCGTTGATCGGTGTTGCCAGCCGCGCTGAGAGCACGCTTATTCGCCAATCCGACCTTGGTATGGTTTTGCCCCCCGAACCGGAAGCATGCTCTTCCGGTCTGGCACCCACCACTTCGACAACAATGACCCTGGCACTCGGTGACGCACTGGCAATTGCGCTCATGGAGCACCGGGAGTTTTCGCCCGAGGATTTCAGGCGCTTTCACCCCGGCGGGCGACTTGGAGCAAGACTGGCAACCGTGGCAAACCTGATGCATGACGGAAACGACCTGCCTTTGGTTGCTCTCGGCACACCGATGTCCGACGCCCTGCTGATCATGAGCCAAAAGAGTTTCGGGGTTGTCGGGATCCAGAATTCGGCTGGAGACCTCGTTGGCATCATCACGGATGGCGACCTCAGGAGACACATGAACGGCCTTCTCGACCGTACTGTGGATGACGTCATGACACCCGATCCCACCACCGTGGCCGCGGATGCTCTGGCATCTGAAGCGCTGGGTACAATGAACCGTCTGAAAATCACGACGCTTTTCGCTTTGGAGTCAGACCGCTCGCATAAACCCGTCGGCATCCTTCACATCCATGACTGTCTCCGCGCCGGGGTAACCTGATTAATGGCAGAGGGTCCCGATCTCTATTCGCGGTTTGTTGCGATTTCGAAGATCGTTCTGCCCCTTACTGCGATTGCCCTTCTTGCAGGTTTGTTTCTTATCAAGTCCGACGATGACTTCGGAGGTGAGATTACCTTCTCTCAATCGGACCTGGAACAGTTCGGCAAAGGCCTGCGCATTAGTAATCCCGTGTTCAGTGGCTTCACAAAGTCACGGGACGCATTCCAGTTTACTGCCGATCTTGTAGTCCCGGATGCCGCCCCACCCCAGCATGCGGAGATTACCGCCCTGGCTGGAAAAATAGACTACGTGAGCGGCAGATCGATCACCGTTGAAGCGAATTCGGCCAACCTCGACATCCCCGGGCAGATGCTGGACCTGAACGGCGATGTCTCTCTTGGTACTTCGGACGGATACGAGGTTTCGGCGCCACGCCTAAGCCTTAATCTGGGAAATGGCACCCTGAAGGGCGATGAGAGAGTTCAGACCAAAGGCCCGGTTGGCCAGATTGATTCAGGTTCCCTGGAAATTCGACCGTCCAGTTCAGACAGCCAGTCGCGGATATTTTCATTCGGCAAAGGCGTCAGACTGGTATACGATCCCACCGCGACCAATTGACGAGCCTGGATTCCGGATGATTGCCCGACAGTTACTGCTTTTTTCGTTTCTTGCTTCCGCCGGAACCGCTCTAGGACAGGGCACAACCGTGCCATTCAGCGGGATGAGTCACGACGCATCCCTGCCTGTCGAAATCGCGGCTGACAATCTTGAACTGAACCAGGGAACCGGAACCGCGGTCTTTTCCGGCGGCGTCCAGGTCGCACAGGGGGCTTTGCGTTTATCGGCCGAAAAAATTGAGGTCTACTACGCGGAAGATGACAACCAGTCGAGCGGCAGTGTGGAGAGTATGAAGGCGACGGGCGAGGTACGCCTTTCAAACGGCGCGGAGGCGGCCGAGGCTGAAACCGCGGAGTATTTTGTCGCAGATGGCATTGTTGAAATGGAGGGCAGCGTCCTTCTCACACAGGGAAACAATGCCCTGTCGAGTGAGCGGGTTCGAATAAATCTTGTGGACGGTACCGGAACCCTCGAAGGCCGAGTACAAACCATATTCGATCCGGCAACGTCGCAATGACCCCTCCCCCCCTCAGCGTTACCGATGGCGATCAGGGCCTTCAGGTCCGGAACCTTGCCAAAAGCTACAAAAAGCGCCCGGTGCTTCGCGATGTCTCACTTTCGATCAGACGTGGCGAGGTGGCCGCGCTCCTGGGACCCAACGGTGCAGGTAAAACGACCTGCTTCTACACAATCGCCGGGCTGATACCTCCTGATACCGGCAACGTATTTGTCGATGGAACCGATGTAACGTTTCTGCCCATGTACCGGCGGGCCAAAATGGGCATTGGGTACCTGCCTCAGGAGGCCTCTATCTTCCGGGGCATGACGGTCGCGAACAACATTCGTTCGATCCTGGAACTGACGTACCGGGACCCGGAAAAACGCAATGCGATGCTTGATGAGCTAATGGGGGAGTTTTCGATCACCCATCTTCGCCGCACACCGGCAATCGCGCTTTCGGGCGGGGAACGGAGACGGGTGGAAATTGCACGATGTCTTGCGACGCAGCCAAAATACATACTGCTGGACGAACCCTTCGCCGGCGTTGATCCGCTGGCAATCAATGACATTCGGTCACTGGTCGGCCACCTGAAGGACCGTGGGATTGGCGTTCTCATCACCGACCACAATGTACGTGAGACGTTGGAAATCGTAGATCGCGCCTATATTCTTCACGGCGGTACCGTGATCATGTCCGGCTCACCAGACCAGGTAATTCAGGATGACAATGTCAGACGGGTGTATCTTGGGGACTCTTTTCGAATCTGACACTGGAAGCTTGTCAAAGCCGGATCGCGCCCGGGCAATCTGATGGCACTGGGTCCCAGACTCGAGGTTCGTCAAAGCCTCTCTCAGAAAATGACGCCACAGTTGCAGCAGGCAATTCAGTTGCTGCAGTTTAACAGCGTTCAGATCGCCGAATTCGTAAAAGCGGAAGTTGAGAAGAATCCACTCCTGGAAATGGCTGCACCTGAGCCAGAGGTGTACTCCTCACTTCCGTCCAGTTCCGCAACGACTGAGCACGACGCAGGCCCGTTTCAAAACATCGCGTCACAGGTATCGCTCACGGAATTTCTAAGAGCCCAGCTTCGAGAAATGCGACTGCCTGGGGAAGATTTGGAGCTGGCACTGATCGTCGCAGACGAAATCGATCCGGACGGCTACCTCAGGGAATCGGTTTCAGATGTCGCGGGGCGTTATCACATCCGGTCGAAAGACATAGTTCAGGGACTGAAACTGGTCCAGCGCTGCGAGCCTGCTGGTGTCGGTGCAAGGAATCTCCGTGAGTGCCTCGCGCTACAGCTTCAGGACCGCGACCGTTTCGACCCCGCAATGCGCACGCTAGTCGAAAATGTCGAGCTCGCAATTAATGGCGATTCGGCAGAATTGGCAAGGCTTTGCAGAGTAAGTCAGGACGACATTGAGGACATGCTTCTGGAAATACGGGCGCTCAATCCAAAACCAGGGGCCCGCTTTGGCGAAGAACCTGTCCTCACGACAGCTCCGGATATTTTTGTGTCAATCAATGACGCGGGACACGTTAAAGTTGAAATAAATACCTTGAACCTGCCTAAAGTTCTGGTGAACAATATCTATGCGACGGAAATATCCGGGCAGAGCGACGAGGCCAGAGCCTATATATCGGAATGCAGAACAAGGGCGAACTGGCTTGTGCGCTCTTTGGAACAAAGAGCCAGAACCATACTGAAGGTCAGCACCGAAATCGCATCTTTCCAGAGAGATTTTTTTCGTCACGGTGTTTCCGGGTTGAAGCCACTTACACGGAAAACCATTGCTGAGCGGATCAAGATGCACGAATCGACAGTCGGCAGAATAGCCAACGGCAAATACCTGTCCTGCGCGCACGGAAACTTCGAACTGCGATATTTCTTCAGTTCATCAATAGGTTCCATCAACGGAGGCCAGGGGTTTTCCGCGACACTGGTACAGAACCGGATGCTCTCAATGATAAAATCCGAGTGTTCGACCGATGTACTTTCGGATGATAAAATCGTAACCATGTTAAGAGATGAGGGGATAGATATTGCGCGCCGAACGGTTGCGAAATACCGTGAGCAGATGGGCGTCCCCTCCTCCTCGGTGCGGAGACGTCAAAAAGCCGGAACCGGGAAGGTCTGAATTCGAAGGGAGGCGAGCAAACAGTCATCCAAGGTTGACATTTTATCCGAGTACGTGGATAGGGACCGCGTTCACGGCGCAGCCCTCAAACGCTAAAACTACAATCTTCCAAAGGAAAAACGATATGCGCCTACAGGTTAGTGGAAAACAAATTGATGTCGGTGATGCCCTCCGGACTCATGTGGAAGACCGCCTCGAAGAAGCCGTAAGCAAATATTTCGACCGTCCCGTGGAAGCATTTGTTACCTTCTCCAAAGACCGCCATGAATTTGTAGCCGACCTGTCCGTTCACCTGCCTACCGGCATGTCGGTTCAGGCCAAGGCTCGTGCCAATGATGTTTATGCAAGTTTCGAAGGCGCGGCCGACCGTATGGAGAAGCAGCTCCGTCGATACAAGCGGCGCCTGAAGAACCACCATCAGCATCGTGCCGATCCGATCCAGGCGATCGGAGAACCATCCTACATTCTGGATGGCGGTCAGAATGACGACCCCGAGCCGGACAGCCTTCAGCCGGTCATCATCGCGGAAATGGAGACCAAAATCTCCAATATTTCCGTAGGCGAGGCCGTGATGCAAATGGAACTTGCCGGAGCCCCGCTGCTGGTTTTCCGCAATGAAAAACATGGCGGTGTGAATGTGGTATACACCCGCGAAGACGGTAACATTGGCTGGATAGACCCCAGAAACTCCCAATAGATCGCCGCTAAACTACCTGAATGGAGCCCCTTGATGGAGCTGTCTGAAATTGTACGCGTGGACGCCGTTCGCAGTCCGGTGAAAGCAACGAGCAAAAAACGCCTGTTGCAGAATCTCTCGGACATGGCGGATACCGTGTATGGTCTCCCCACGGCTTCCACCTACAAGGCGTTGATGGAGCGCGAGGCCCTCGGTCCGACAGGTGTTGGCCGGGGCGTTGCGATTCCGCACGCAAGGTTCGACGAGGTCGACAGGGTCGTTGGGTTTTTCATTCGACTCGAAAAGCCAATTGATTTTGAGTCCGTAGACCGCCAGTCGGTTGATCTCGTGTTCGCCCTGTTCGCGCCAAAATCCGCTGGAGCTGAGCACCTGAAGGCTTTGGCGAGAGTTTCCCGGACCCTAAGGGACGAGCGGGTGTGCGCGAAGTTACGGTCGACTTTTGATCCGGCCGCGCTCTATGCAATCCTGACTGAGGGAAGCGCAGAAAAAGCTGCTTGAGGTTTTTCTGCGTGGCATCCCCGGTCGAGCGAATTTATTCGGCCGGGTAAAAAGGAAGTACTATCCATTCGCAGCTTTGGCTGCGGGAACAAGAGATTCATTCTCAACAACGCCTGCCAGAAAATCGAGGAAATCCTCACGTAGGTCTGGCCTCGCAAGACCAAAAGCAACGGTTGCCTGGAGGTAGCCGCTCTGGGAACCGCAGTCGAACCGTCGCCCCTTGAACCTGAACGCGTGTACATTGCCCTTGCGTTCGATCTCGGTGGCAATTGCATCGGTCAACTGCACCTCACCTCCGGCACCTTTCTTGATACGGTCCAGATTTTTAAGCACGTGCGGCGTGAGGATGTATCGACCGATCACCGCGATGTTCGACGGTGCCTCCGCCTCACTCGGCTTTTCGACCATGTTTTTGACCTTCATGGTTCGGCTCGAGGGCTTGTCGACATCCAGAATACCGTAGGAAGACACACGCTCATGAGGAACCTCCATGGCAGCAACCATGTTGCCGCCGGTTTCCTCATAAGCCTCTACCATCTGTTGGAGGCAGGGCTTTTGTGCCTCAATAATATCGTCCGGCAAAATAACGGCGAAAGGCTCGTCACCGATCAGTCGCCGTGCACACCACACAGCGTGGCCCAAACCAAGGCGCTCCTGCTGACGGATATATGCGACTGCGCCGCTGTCCATATCCGTCTGTTCGAGCGTTTTCATCAGTTTGGTTTTGTTTCCGTCAGCAAGCGCTTTTTCAAGTTCCGGAGCGTTGTCAAAGTAGTCTTCCAGTGCGCTTTTTCCGCGGGATGTAACAAAGATGAATTCCTTGATACCCGCCGCCCGCGCCTCGTCGATGGCGTACTGGATCAGAGGCCGGTCCACCAATGGCAGGATTTCTTTCGGTACCGATTTTGTCGCAGGCAAAAACCTCGTGCCCAATCCGGCCACAGGAAAAACAGCTTTGCTAACCTTTTTTGTCATTCGACCTCCTACACATTGGCCTTTAAAAAATACACGGTAGCAGTCTGGAGCATTGTTCCTGTCGCTATCATGAATTTTTTTTTACTCCAAAATTAATCTGTCTCTTGGTAAACGGGACTGTACGCCTCGATCGTGACTACGATACGCCCAGTTCCCGCAATATTCTCTCGATACGTATAACATCAGACGGGTTGTTCAGCTCCCAAAAGGCGTGGCCCCTTGCTTCAACCTCAACACAATGAACGTCGATCCCATTTTCCATGAATCGCAACTGCTCAAGGCCTTCCCAAAACTCGAGGGGCCCCGGCGTCAGGGCTCCATAAGACGCAAGTGCGGCCCGCCTGTATCCATAGACCCCAACGTGATGAAAAACCGGGATCTCTTCTTCGGCCGCGAGCTCGCGTCCGGTATAGGGCACAACTTCCTTGGAAAAGTACAGCGCGCGGCCTGCCCTGTCGAACACCGCAGTCGTGCCTCCGACACGTCCATTCTTCCGATCCTCAAGAAACCCCGCCAAAGCGTCCGCATCACAGCGCAATACAGGCGTCACGACCTGTCTTGTTGGGTTTTCATGAAATGACTGGATCAATTCAGTCACAAACCACGGTGGCGTCAGCGGTGCATCGCCCTGAAGGTTAATAATAATGTCGTAGTCAGCTCCGAGTCCCTTGGCCACCACAGCACAACGCTCGGTGCCGTTTCTGCAACTGTCGGGTGTCATGACCACCTCGGCGCCAAAAGCCTCAGATGCTTCAGCTATCCGGACATCGTCGGTTGCGACAACCACCCGGTCCGCATCCTCAACCTGCTTGGCGGCCAGCCAGCTTCGATGGATGAGGCTCCGCTTCTGACCGTCAGCCCCTTCAAGTTCGACAAGGGGTTTTCCCGGATATCTGCTGGATGCGTAGCGTGCGGGAATGACGATCAGTGCGGACATTCTTCTCAGCCCTGTTTGAGGGTAATTCCCGGCGCATATGCCACGAAAAATGGATTGTCGAGACCGGGCTTGCCGTATCCAAGGTCGGTGTGGTCGTCAATGCGCACCACTTTGCCACCAGCACCGATTAGTACGGCGTGACCGGCAGCAGTATCCCATTCCATTGTACGTCCAAGTCGGGGGTAAAGGTCGGCCTCACCAGCTGCCACAAGGCAAAACTTCAAAGAGGAGCCTGCAGATCGGAAATCCGACACCTTGTAGGTATTGATATAGTCATCGGTGGCCTGATCCCGATGAGATTTCGACGCGACCACCACGAGTGCCTCCTCGTTCGGTGCGGAAACCGACATGGGCTTGAGGGCGCCGACCGCGTCAACCGAATGGGGTCCGGTCTCTTCGACGGATCTGCCATCGGCATCAGTGTAAAACAGCCGATCTTTCGCCGGAGCATAAACAACGCCCCGTGTCGGAACGCCATTTTCGACCAAAGCAATGTTCACCGTAAAATCACCACGCCGGTGAACAAATTCCTTCGTTCCATCAAGCGGATCCACAAGAAAAAAAACACCGCCGGTGTCGATGTGGGTGTCGGCCTGCTCTTCGGTTACAATTCGAATGTCCGGAAATGCCTCGGCAAGGCCTTTGCAAATGATTTTGTCAGCCGCGAGATCCGCTTCCGTCACCGGAGAGTCATCCGACTTGGCCTGTACGTCAAAATCCGGCTTGTTGTACACATCCATGATTGCCGCACCTGCATGAAGTGACAGTTCCCGCATGGAAGCAACAATTTTACCGTAATCCATTTTACTCGTCCTCAGATCAACAACCCAAACATTGGAGACCGACAGCTTCTTCGGTCGGAGCAAGCTATGGACCAGAGTTTCCGCATTTGCAAACACTTGGTCGTTCCAAACATACTTATGGCGGTATTATGCCTCTTTTTGGACAGAATCGTGAAACTCGGACAAAAGCACCGCTTCGCTCTCATAAGTTGACGCTGGGGCATTAGGCGAGCACCTAATCGACCACTCGAAGCGTCAAATTGATCCTGCCGCCGCGGGGAAGCAGCGCGCTGGACCCAAATTTAATCCTGTCAACGCCATGATAAATTTGCCGGGCGTCGCCACCCAACACCACAACATCGCCACTTTGCAACCAGACAGATGCAGTCGAGTCAGATCGCTCCAATCCGCCGACCCGAAAAAGCCCCTCATCACCCAGGCTGATCGATACAACGGGCCACGAGAAATCCGCCTCGTCACTATCCGTATGAAGGCCCATTCTTGCGTTTTCCCTGTAGTAGTTGATCAAACAACAATCCGGATCGCGTTCACCGGGGACGAGATCTCTCCAAACCCGTATTGCGGTTTCGGGAATTGCTGGCCAGTTCACTCCGGACGGATGTCGATCAATGTATCGGTAGCCTCTACTGTCACTGAACCAGCCATATTTTCCAGCGGAAGTCATGCCTACGCTCATCGGCTTCCCCCATCTGGTTTTAGGTGAGAAAAGCGGCGCATTCCCAACGACGTCGGAAACTTCTCCGACCAAAGCCTTCTGCTCCAACTTCGGGAGGAAGCTCGGGAGATGAGAAAAACCGTCAATTTTAGGCAATGGTCTCTTCATGGAATTGCTACTCTCATCCTGTGCCGTCCATGTCGGCCATATTGGGTTCAAAACGTCCCAAATGAACCGACTGACCCGTGAATTGTGGCGAATTTCCCTTGATCTTCGGCCTCAGCCAATATTTGCCACAAAAAGGTCATTCGTTCAGGTTCGACCGGTTGCAGGCTGCTGGACAGAAACCTATATACCCTCCGAAAAGCGGTTACGCACATTTATGTGAAGTGCCGCACAAGGGATGCGGGCAGGTGCTGGTCACCGGGCCTGTCACGCGAAATTGCCGCTCGAAAGGACTGCTTATGTCGAAAGTCATCGGTATTGACCTCGGTACTACGAACTCCTGTGTCTCCATCATGGATGGCAGCCAGCCACGGGTTATCGAAAACTCCGAAGGTGCAAGAACCACACCCTCCATCGTTGCATTCACCGACGATGAACGCCTTGTTGGTCAGGCCGCCAAGCGCCAAGCCGTAACCAACTCCGAAAATACACTGTTTGCCATCAAGCGTCTCATTGGACGCCGCCATGACGACCCGACGGTCGCCAAGGACAAGGACATGGTGCCCTACAAGATCGTCCCCGGCCCCAATGGCGATGCCTGGGTTGAGGTGAAGGGCGAAAAATACTCCCCCAGCCAGATTTCCGCCTTCACGCTGCAGAAGATGAAGGAAACTGCGGAATCTTACCTCGGTGAAGAAGTGTCCCAGGCCGTGATCACTGTTCCGGCTTACTTCAACGACGCACAGCGTCAGGCCACTAAAGACGCCGGTAAGATCGCTGGCCTCGAAGTCCTTCGCATCATCAACGAGCCGACTGCTGCCGCACTGGCCTACGGTCTCGACAAGGAAGGCTCCAAAACCATCGCGGTATACGACCTTGGTGGTGGTACGTTCGATATTTCGATCCTCGAAATTGATGAGGGCCTGTTTGAGGTTAAGTCCACCAACGGTGACACGTTCCTCGGTGGTGAGGACTTCGACATGCGGATTGTCGAGTATCTTGCCGAGCAGTTTCAGAAGGAAAACGGCGTCGATCTGACGAAAGACAAGATGGCTCTCCAGCGGCTTAAGGAAGCTGCGGAAAAAGCCAAAATCGAACTTTCCAGCTCGTCCCAGACTGAGATTAACCAGCCGTTTATCTCGATGGACCCGAAAACCCACCAGCCCCTGCACCTCGTGCTGAAGCTGACCCGCGCCAAACTCGAAAGCCTGGTTTCGGACCTGATCGTGCGCTCCATGAAACCGTGTGCGGCAGCGCTTAAAGACGCAGGTATCGCCAAGTCTGAAATCGATGAGGTTATCCTCGTTGGTGGTATGACCCGCATGCCGAAAGTCATGGAAGAGGTTTCCAAATTCTTCGGGAAAGAACCTCACAAGGGAGTGAACCCTGATGAGGTTGTGGCCATGGGTGCCGCTATTCAGGCTGGTGTACTTCAGGGTGACGTTAAGGACGTCGTTCTGCTCGACGTGACACCTCTGTCCCTCGGCATTGAGACCCTGGGCGGTGTGTTCACTCGACTGATCGACCGCAACACCACCATCCCGACCAAGAAGAGCCAAATCTTCTCGACGGCTGAGGACAACCAGAACGCAGTGACGATCCGGGTTTTCCAGGGTGAGCGTGAAATGGCCGCGGACAACAAGATCCTTGGTCAGTTCAACCTTGAACAGATCCCGCCTGCCCCGCGTGGCGTGCCCCAGATTGAGGTAACCTTCGACATTGACGCCAACGGCATTGTATCCGTCAGCGCCAAGGACAAAGGTACCAATCAGGAGCAGAAGATCACCATTCAGGCTTCCGGCGGTCTCTCGGATGAGGACATCGACCGCATGGTTCGGGAAGCCGAGGAGAACGCGGACGCCGATAAGGAGCGCCGCGAACTGGTCGAAGCCCGCAACCAGGCTGAAAGCCTGATCCACGGAACGGAAAAATCCGTGTCGGAACATGGCGACAAAGTTGATCCGTCGACTCTTGAAGTGATTGAAATGTCGCTGAAAAACCTCAAGGAAGCGCTTGAGGATGACGATGCGGAAACCATCAAGGCCCGTATTCAGGATGTCACGGAAGCGTCCATGAAACTTGGCGAAGCCATCTACAAGGCCCAGGCCGAGGAAATGGCAGCGTCGTCCGAAGAGGATGGTGGCGCGGACAACACCGCACAGGAATCCGATGACGTGGTCGACGCCGACTTCGAAGATATCGATGACGACAAAAAATCCTGAACTGGATAATTGCGTCAAAATGGTCTCCCCATAAAGGGGGGGCCATTTTGCCGTTTGAAGGGACCACTCCCACATGGCAAAACGTGACTATTACGAAACGATTGGCGTATCCAAAGGTGCCTCCGCTGCGGAGATAAAAAAGGCTTTCCGCAAGAAAGCCATGGAACTGCATCCTGACAGGAATCAGGACAATCCAAACGCCGAAGCCCAGTTTAAGGAAGTCAACGAGGCCTACGAGGTTCTCAAGGACGAACAGAAAAAAGCCGCCTATGACCGCTTTGGGCATGCCGCATTTGAAAACGGCGGTGGCGGAGCCGGCGGATTTCGCGGTGGACATGCACATGGCGACTTCTCCAGCGCTTTCTCCGATGTGTTCGACGATCTGTTTGGCGACTTCATGGGCGGCGGCACTCGCGCGCGTGGTCAGAGGGCGAGTCGCGGATCGGATCTTCGCTACAATCTGACAATTACCCTTGAGGAAGCATATGAGGGTAAACAGGCAACCATCAGCGTTCCAGGGAGCGTAGCCTGTGACACCTGTAACGGTTCCGGCGCGGAAGGTGGCGCCGAGCCCGCAACCTGTCCGACCTGTTCCGGTCAAGGTAAGGTTCGGGCGCAGCAGGGATTCTTCACTGTTGAGCGCACCTGCCCGACCTGCGGCGGCAAAGGTCAGATTATTAAGAACCCCTGTGGCGCCTGCGCCGGAGCGGGTCGTCTTCGTAAAGACCGCACTCTGAATGTAAATATTCCGGCTGGCGTTGAAACGGGAACCCGGATCCGACTCGCGGGTGAAGGTGAGGCGGGTCTGCGTGGCGGACCGGCAGGCGATCTCTACATTTTCATCGAGGTTGCGGACCACCAGATTTTTGAGCGTGACGGCCAAAATCTCTTCTGCCGCATTCCGGTTTCGATGACGACGGCTGCACTTGGTGGTGAGATCGAAGCACCCACCCTTGATGGCGGCCGAACACGGGTGAAAGTTCCGGTTGGAGTTCAGTCCGGCAAGCAGCTTCGTCTGCGGAGCAAGGGCATGCCGGCACTTCGCGGAGCGGGCTCGGGCGATCTTTACATTGAGCTGCACGTGGAAACGCCTGTTAATCTGACCAGCCGTCAGAAGGAACTTCTCGCCGAGTTCGAGGAACTGGGCAGCAAAAACAACAATCCGGAATCCCATGACTTTTTCAGCAAGGTGAAGAGTTTCTGGGACGGGATGACCGGCTGACTTTTCTATCGACCGCCCCCCTGTTAACCCGCTGTAAGCCGATGTAAAACTCACGCGGATCAGCGGGGGCCAACGTGAGCGGTGACGGCAAAATCACACCTATGATGGTGCAATATCTCGAAATCAAAGCGGAGCATTCCGATGCTCTGCTTTTTTATCGGATGGGCGACTTTTACGAACTATTTTTCGATGATGCCGTTAAGGCCAGCGCCGCTCTCGACATAGCTCTAACAAAACGCGGCAGCCATCAGGGTGAGCCCATTCCGATGTGTGGTGTGCCGGCTCATTCCTCCGAAAATTATCTGCTCACCCTGATCCGCAAGGGATTCCGCGTGGCAGTCTGTGAGCAAACGGAGGACCCTGCAGAAGCTAAGAAACGCGGATACAAAGCCGTCGTCCGGCGTGAGGTAGTTCGGCTGGTCACCCCAGGCACGATTTCAGAAGACAGCCTTCTAGAAGCCCGACACCATAATTACCTGGCCGCCTTTTCCGAAATTCGGGGTAATGGTGCGTTCTCGTGGGTGGATATGTCTACCGGAGAGCTCACGGTAGCAGACTGTCCACCCAATCGAATTGGCCAATACCTTGCCAGGTTGGCTCCCCGGGAAGTTCTTGTTTCGGAACAAACCAACAATGAAATTACCGCGGTCATTCAGGACAACGGTGCGGTGGTTACACCGGTGGCGCGATCATCTTTCGATTCGAGCCTTGCGGAAAAACGCATTTCCAACGCTTTTGGCGTTAATTCACTCGACGGTTTTGCCGAGTTTGAGCGCACGGAGATTTCGGCAGTTGGTGCAATCATCGACTACCTGGAAGTCACCCAAAAAGGAAACCTTCCACTCCTCCGTCGGCCAAAACGAGAAACCCAGGGCGCGCAGATGCGGATGGATGCGGCTACGCGCCGCAACCTCGAGCTGACACGAAGCCTGTCCGGTTCCAGAGAAGGCACACTCCTTTCCACGGTCGATCGCACGCTTACCGGCGCTGGTGCGCGTTTGCTGGAATCGCGCATCAACGCACCGTCGACCTCACCAGCTGAAATTCGCGCCACCCAGGACGCCATAAGGCATTTTGTAGAAGATGGATCCCTTCGCCCACAAATTCGGGAACACTTACGTAAGATCCCGGACCTCGAAAGGGCCCTGTCCCGACTTGGTCTCGATCGGGGAGGCCCAAGAGACCTGGCGACCGTTCGAGACGCACTGCAACATGCGAATGATATCTCATCTATTCTGGAAGACGACCTTCCGGAAAACCTTGGACGAAGCAAGTCGGCCCTGACCGGCCATAGCGACCTCATCGAACTACTGGAACGCGCGCTCGTCGCTGAACCTCCAACGCTCGTTCGGGACGGGGAATTCATTGCGGGAGGCTACCTTCAGGATCTGGATGATACCCGACGACTGCGCAGCCAGGGCCGCGAAGTCATAGTCTCACTACAGGAAAAATATCGCGATGAGACCGGCATTTCGGCACTGAAGATCAAACATAACAATGTGTTGGGCTATTTCGTGGAAACTCCGGCAACTCACGCGGAAAAAATGCGTGAAGAGCGGAATTCGAACACATTTTCGCACCGACAGACCACTGCCAACCAGGTTCGGTTTTCCACACTTGAGCTCGCTGAAATAGAAACAAAAATCCTGAATTCCGCGAGCCATGCCCAGGAACTGGAGAAAAGGATTTTTGCCGAACTCCGCCAGGCGGTTCTGGACCGTTACGGTGCAGTATCGGCAGCTGCTGCCGCAATTGCGGAGATTGACTACTGCGCCGCACTTGCGGACCTGGCGGTGGACGGCGACTGGACCTGCCCCGTCATGGATGACAGCCGGGCATTTGAGATCGAAGCTGGACGGCATCCGGTCGTTGAAAGCGCTTTACGCAAAACCGGCCAGCCTTTTGTGGCTAATGACTGCGATCTTTCAGCCGACGGCTCCGATGCGCGTCCACTATGGCTCATCACCGGCCCCAACATGGCCGGTAAATCGACTTTCCTCAGGCAAAACGCACTAATAACCGTTCTTGCGCAAATCGGATCATATGTTCCTGCGACAAAAGCTCGGATTGGAGTGGTCGACCAACTCTTCAGTCGGGTTGGCGCTGCCGACGATCTGGCGCGCGGTCGGTCAACCTTTATGGTCGAGATGATTGAGACTGCCGCGATCCTGAATCAGTCCGGAGAAAACGCCTTCGTCATTCTCGATGAAATTGGGCGTGGCACCGCCACGTATGACGGTCTATCAATCGCCTGGGCGGTGCTGGAACACCTGCATGATGTGAACCAGTGCCGTGCGCTTTTTGCTACTCATTACCACGAACTGACCGCTCTGACGGCGAATTTAACCGGCCTGATGAACGCAACCGTCGCGGTAAGGGACTGGCAGGGAGAAGTGATTTTCCTGCACGAAGTTCGTGAAGGCACAGCAGACCGGTCGTATGGGGTTCAGGTTGCCAAACTGGCCGGCCTGCCTGACAGCGTGATCACCAGAGCCCGCACGGTACTGGACGCACTTGAGCAGGGTGATCGTGACCAGGGTGGCAAGGCCAAGGCATTGATCGACGATCTGCCTCTGTTCAGCGTCGGGATTAATGCCCAGCCCGTATCGGATCCGGGCCAACCATCAGCAGTGGAAAAAAGAATTCGGGACATTCGCCCCGACGATCTCTCGCCAAGGGAAGCCCTCTCCCTGATTTATGAACTCAAGGAGATGGCAAACCAAACTGAGTGATTATTTGCTGTCCGAGGGTTCGGGTTCCTGCGGTACGGCAGGTCCACCGGAGGACACACCGACCTGCGCAGGCCGGAGGAGCCTTTCGCCGATCGTAAACCCGACACTCATGACCTGAATAATGTCGCCACTTTTACTGCCGGGTACAGGAGCCTCAAACATTGCCTGGTGCAATTTGGGATCGAATCTCTCGCCGTTCTGAGGCTCGATTTTGACAATTTTGTGCTTCTCAAACGCGGAAACGAGGTCTTTCTGGGTCAGCTCAATGCCTTCGATCAGACCCGGTGCCGATGCACGGGTTTCGTCGGTGCAGCTCTGCATTGCACGATCAAAGTTGTCGTAGACGTTCAGCATGTCACGTGCAAAGCGGGTTGAGGCATAGAGCTCCGCGTCGCGTTTGTCTCGGTCAGCCCGTTTCCGGATGTTCTCCACATCCGCGAGAGCTCGAAGCAGCCGATCTTTCAGCTCACGGTTCTCGGCTTTTAGAGCCGAGGCTTCCTCTAGTTCGATGTCCTCGTCACTAATTTCCTCATCCTCGGGAAGTTCTGCCTCCGGGTCATCCAGAAACGCTTCGTCGTCCAAATCCCGATACTCGTTTTCTCTGTTCATCTCTGTCTGTCCTAACCCTGAGGTCGACCGGAAATCAGTCGACCGACAAGTTGCGCGGTATAGTCCACAATCGGTACGATTCTTCCGTAATTCAGCCTCGTTGGCCCAATCACCCCGACCGCACCGATGATTTTTCGGTCAGCATTCATATAGGGAGACACAACCAGAGAGGAACCCGAAAGTGAAAAAAGCTTGTTCTCTGAGCCTATAAAAACACGCACGCCCTCACTTGATTCACTCAGTTCCAGCAATTGAGCCAGATCACGCTTGCGTTCCAGTTCGTCGAACAGTTCGCGCACTTTCTCCAGCTGCGCCTCATCATCCGTAGCTTCCAGCAGATTGGATCGTCCGCGGACGATGAGCCTCTCTCCACCTCCTGGTTCCTGGGACCAGACAGCCAAACCACTCTCGATGACAGTCTTTGATTCCTGATCCAGTTCCGCCTTGCGCCTTGCGATCTCAGCGGCGACCACACTGCGCATCTCCGACAGCGTGCGATCTACCAGTATATTGTTAAGAAAATTCGCTGCCGACTGCATGGTCGAAGGAGTCATGCCGGGCGGTGGAGAAAACAAACGATTTTCCACCTGTCCATCTGCCGTCACCAGGACAACCAGAGCCTTATCTGACCCCAGCGACACGAACTCGATGTGCTTAATGGGCGCTTCCGTTTTTGGCGTGAGAACAAGGCTCGCGCCATGGGTCATGCCAGAAAGCAAATTCCCTGCCCGATCCAACACCGCTGAAAGATCCCCGTCATCGGAACTCAGCGTTTTTTCAATTTCCGCGCGCTCGACATTATTTACGTCGCCGACCTCCATGAACCCGTCCACAAACAGACGCAACCCACGCTGAGTAGGCACGCGACCCGCGGAAACGTGCGGGGAATCAAGCAACCCCAGCATCTCCAAATCCTGCATCACGTTCCGGATTGTCGCTGATGAGACCTTCTGCTTCATGGAACCGGTCAGCGTTTTTGATCCTACCGGGCCGCCAGTGTCCAGGTAGGTTTCGACCAGGCGCCGGAAGACCTCCCGGCTTCGTTCATTCAATCCGCCAAGCGGTGACTCGTCATTCATGTCAGTCTGCTCACCTTCCCCACTTCGTCAGGAAACTATGCATCGCAATTCCGCAGGTCAATCTCGCCAATCTCCATCTCGCCGCTGGACCCCAATGGGTTTGCGCGATATGCGGTCACTCACCATTAAACATGCAGGAGACGACAATGCGACCTTCCGGCCGATCAAACGATGCCCTCCGGGACATTACGATTGAAACCGGCGTGACAATGCACGCAGAGGGCTCCTGCATCATCAAAATGGGAAATACTCACGTACTCTGCACGGCAAGCGTAGAGGAAAATGTTCCTCCCTTTCTCCGCAAGTCGGGACTTGGTTGGGTAACAGCCGAATACGGGATGCTGCCACGCGCCACCACTTCCCGCAACCGGCGGGAAGCCACAGCCGGCAAACAATCAGGACGCACCCAGGAGATTCAGCGCCTTATTGGCCGTTCGCTTCGCGCCGGGATTGATCGGGTGGAGTTGGGGGAACGGCAGATCACGGTAGACTGTGATGTCATTCAGGCCGATGGCGGTACGAGGTGCGCTTCGATAACCGGCGGATGGGTGGCGTTGCGGCTGGCGGTCAACAAGCTACTTGCGCAGGGCACCCTCAAAAATGATCCTCTGACCGGTCATGTCGCTGCTGTCAGTTGCGGTATCTACGGGGGGCAACCGGTCCTCGATTTGGATTATGCTGAAGACAGTACCGCTGGCACCGACGCGAACTTTGTGATGACCGACAGTCTCAACATGATTGAGGTTCAGGGAAGTGCGGAAGGCGCCACGTTCTCCCGTGATGAGTTCAATAAGCTTATTGATCTGGCGGAAAAAGGTGCGTCTGAACTGGTCGCCGCGCAGAAAGCCGCGACATCATGACACGTCGCTTTGACGATCCGAAGCTTGTGGTCGCTACGCACAACCAGGGCAAGCTCGAGGAGATCAAAAAACTGCTTGAAGATTATTCCGTGACCGTTATCTCGGCCAAAGAGCTTGAATTACCGGAACCGGATGAGACCGAGAACACTTTCGTGGGCAATGCCCGAATTAAAGCCCATGCCGCCGCCCAAGCGACCGGACTGCCTGCTTTGGCGGACGATTCCGGAATTGAAGTCGATGCGCTGGATGGCGCGCCCGGCGTTTATACCGCTGACTGGGCTGAAGTTAACGGAAAGCGTGATTTCGTCCATGCGATGACCCGTACATGGGAGGCGCTTGAAAAGGTTGACGCTCCTGCCCCAAGGACCGCGCGTTTTCGTTGCACTTTGGTACTTGCATGGCCTGATGGCCATGACGAGGTCTTCGACGGTCGCATCGAAGGTGAATGTGTTTGGCCCATGCGCGGTGATCAGGGGCACGGTTACGATCCAATTTTCGAACCCGTTGGCTACGATATTACGCTCGGTGAAATGGACCGGTGGGAGAAGAACCGCATAAGCCACCGGGGCGATGCATTCCGAAAACTCATCGCAGGCTGTTTTGCCTGAAGACTGGCAACACGGGGGATTTGGTGTCTATGTGCATTGGCCTTTTTGCGCGGCTAAATGCCCCTACTGCGATTTCAACAGTCATGTCAGGAAGACCGTAGACCAGGATCGCTGGGCTCGGGCACTGGTTCGTGAAATCGAAACACAGGCCGAAATTACTCCAAACCGTGTGGTAAATTCTGTCTTCTTCGGGGGTGGCACCCCTAGCCTGATGGACCCGAAAACTGTCGGAGCAGTACTCGACGCGATCGCCAACTCGTGGACAGTTGCGAACGACATTGAAGTATCCCTGGAGGCAAATCCGACTTCGGTTGAAGCAGAAAGATTTCGGAGCTACCGTTCAGCTGGCGTAAATCGATTGTCGATGGGCATTCAGGCTCTCAATAATAGAGATCTTAAAGCGCTGGGGCGAATGCACACTGCTGAGGAAGCAATATCGGCATTTGAGATAGCGCGAACGAACTTCAACAGAGTTAGTTTTGATCTCATTTATGCCCGTCAAAATCAGACCTTGGCCGATTGGCGCAGTGAACTGTCAACGGCCTTGGATATGGCCGTTGACCATCTTTCACTCTATCAGCTCACGATTGAACCGAACACGAGGTTCGGCGAAATGGACAAACGTGGAATCCTGCGCGGAATACCATCAGACAATGCCTCAGCCGATATGTATGAACTGACCCAGGAAATTTGCTCAAAGTACCTGATGCATGGATATGAGGTATCCAACCACGCCCGGAGTGAAGCCGAATGCCGTCACAACCTGATCTATTGGAGATACGGCGATTACGCCGGTATTGGCCCAGGCGCCCATGGACGATATACTCGGCGTTCCAACAGATATGGCACAGTCGCATGGAGCAACCCGGAAAAATGGCTTAGCGAGATTGAGGCCCAAAACACAGGGATACGATCAACAACACCTCTCGACCGTGAGGATCAGGCACGGGAAATGATGTTAATGGGGTTGCGGCTCAAGGAGGGCATTTCGCTGAGCCGCTACAAAAATTTGGCGGGACGAGACCTGAATCAGGCGTCAATCCACGAACTTGAGCATTTAGGAATGCTGGAAAGAGAAGACGACCGGGTAAAAGTCACTTCCCAAGGGCGCCCAGTTCTGAATTCAGTTCTAAATAACATTTTAAATCAATAACTTACGCTGACATCAACTGGCACAGCCTATCGAGGTCTGCGAGATTGGTGTACTTGATCCGTAGCTCACCTGCCTGCTGGCCAGGTTTGTGATCAATCAACACTTTCATACTAAGAGTAGCAGAAAGATCCTCTTCCAACGCCCTCGTATCTGCATCTTTCGATGGCCCGGTAGCCTTCTGTTCGCCAACTTTTTTGGTAAAGTCTTTCTTTGCCAACTGCTCGGCCTGTCTAACCGACAGTTGCCTTTTGACTATCTCAGCTGCCAGTTGTTCCGGTCGACCCGAAGTAATGATAGCGCGGGCATGCCCTGCGGACAGCAACCCCTTCCGAACCATCTCCTGAACCGATTCCGGCAGCGACAGAAGCCTGAGTAAATTCGCAATATGGCTCCTACTCTTGCCGAGTGCCTCAGACAGCCTTTCCTGAGTATGGCCAAACCTATCCATCAACTGTCGATAGCCCAACGCTTCTTCAAGCGCGTTGAGATCTGAACGCTGAATGTTCTCAATAATGGCAAGCTCTAGAACTTCCGTGTCGTTGAGTTCACGAATAATAGCGGGAATTTCATGCAGATTGGCTAACTGGGCCGCGCGCCAACGTCTTTCACCAGCGACAATCTGGTAGTCATCCGGATAGTTTGGATCCAAACGCACAATTAACGGTTGAATGATTCCCTTCTCACGGATCGAGGAGGCCAGATCCTGAAGCTCAGCGTCATCAAATGTTCGCCTGGGCTGATCCGGATTGGCCCGAACACGCTCAATAGCGATCATCTGGTCACCACGCACAGGCATCGCTACGTCAGTCGTAACAGGCTCCATAGGACCTACATCAGCCAGTAGAGCCGACAACCCCCGACCCAGACCCTTTTTTTCCATTAATTTTGGCCTCTCTTACGCGATTTCTTCTGACAATGAGTTCTTCCTGATCCTCGCCAGGAGTTCACCCGCCAATTTTTGATATGCGATGCTACCCGCACTTGTATGATCGTACACCAGAGCAGGAATGGCATGGGACGGTGCTTCGCTCAATCTCACGTTTCGTGGAATGACCGTATCGAATACCAGCGACCCCAAATTTGACCGTGCATCTTCAGCAACCTGACTGGAGAGGTTGTTCCGTTTGTCAAACATGGTCAAGACAACGCCCTCAATCATCAAATCACGGTTTGAACCCGACCTGATTGACTGAACAGTCCGCATCAATTGCGAAAGCCCTTCGAGAGCAAAGAATTCACACTGCAGCGGCACTAAAACGGAATCAGCGGCTACGAAGGCATTTAAAGTGAGTAGGTTTAAAGACGGAGGACAATCGATCAATATAAAGTCATTGTCGACTATATTTTGTGGTGATGTGGCAAACAAATCCCGTATTTTGTGCAACCGTCTAGCATCAGGAACAAGTTCAACATCGGCTGAACTGAGGTCGGGCGTTGCGGGCACAATGGTTAAGCCAGGTACGGCCGTGGAACTGATGCGAATATTGGTATTTTGGTTAGCAAAAATCAAATCATAGGCTGTAAAGCATCGATCCTGTGTTGCCACTCCTAAACCGGTGGAGGCGTTCCCCTGCGGATCAAAGTCCACCAACAAAACTCGACTACCGAGAGCTGCAAGTGCCGTACCCAGGTTGATTGCCGTTGTAGTTTTTCCAACCCCACCTTTTTGGTTTGCGATTGCAATTACTCGCGGATTTGAACCACTATTTTCCACGTTGGAATGCTCCAATTTCCACAATCGAGGCACCATCGTCCGTCAAACTGGGATGAAGTTTGTAATCCAACTTCCAATTCTGAAGAGCCTCTTCCAACTCTTTATGCACCGATTGTCCCTTGTGAAACAAGCAAATACCGTCAGGATCTCGGTGTTTTTCGGAAAATTCCAGCAATTTTGTCAGAGACGCCAGAGCTCTACCGGAGACAACGCAGGAACCTAACGCAGGCACTTCCTCAATACGAACATTTTTGATTGTTACCGCGACGTCGCAAGCCCTCGCCACCTCCCGAAGAAACGTACACTTCCGTTGGTCACTTTCGATTAAAGTGACTTGAGTATGCTGTTTGCGGTCTGATGCGGCGATTGCAACTACGAGACCTGGAAACCCACCCCCGGAACCGAAGTCACACCAAGATTCCCAGCCAAATGTAGTGCTGGCTAAATCAAAAATTTGCAGCGAGTCGACAAAGTGCCTGTTCCATGCTTCGGATATGGTTGTTTTTGATACCAGATTGATACGCGGGTTCCACTTCTTCAGCGTGGCCAGATAAATCTCCAGTTTTTCCAATGTTTCACGTGAAACATTGAGGCCGTTTGAAAACCCGTTATCAACCATAAAATCAACTTGCCCTGGAAGATGCAGATTTGGAATGAAGTAGAACCAAGGTTAGCGCTGACGGCGTCATACCTTCTATTCTTGAAGCTTGACCCAGTGTCCGAGGCTGAATTCTGTTCAGTTTATCCTGTAACTCCCCCGAAATACCCGAAATACCCGAATAGTCCAATGATTCCGGAATTGTTACGGCCTCGTCATCCCGAAGTTTCTGAACATCAGCAGACTGTCTTGCCAGATATGGCGCATACCTCGCGTCATTGCACAATTGAGAGACGATTTCTTTGTCAAAGTCTGCTATTGAAGGAATGACCTTCTGAAACTTGTCTATGGATACACCCGGAAACGAAAGGTATTCATAAATGTTTCGGCGCACACCATCCTGAGCCACTGAAATGCCTAGATCCCCAGCTTCCTTCGGTGGCAATGTCACAGATTCCAACGATGTTTGAAGGCTGGAGAGCTTTTTCAATTTGTCTTCATATACTCTCTTTCGGTTCTCCCGAATAAATCCTGAGGTGATTCCAAGTCCGGTTAACCGTTGGTCAGCATTGTCAGCTCTTAACGACAAACGAAATTCCGCGCGCGAAGTGAACATACGGTATGGCTCTGTGACTCCCCTGGTAATGAGATCATCAATCATTACCCCGATGTAGGAATCGGCTCTTGAAAAATGGACAGGATTATCGCCTTTAACCTGTAGAGCGGCGTTCAAACCAGCCACGAGTCCCTGACCGGCCGCCTCCTCGTATCCAGTTGTACCGTTGATTTGGCCAGCAAAATATAGTCCAGACATTCCTTTTAGGGATAAACGGCTATCAAGACTGCGCGGATCTATGTAGTCATACTCTACCGCATAACCCGGTTGAAGTATTTCTACGAACTCCAAGCCACTAATTGTAGTGACGTATTGTTGTTGGACATCAATAGGTAGAGAAGTAGAAATGCCATTGGGATATACGACGTCAGTATTCAATCCCTCGGGTTCGAGAAAAATCTGATGCGACTCTTTGTCGGCAAACCTTGAGATTTTGTCCTCAATAGATGGACAGTAACGTGGCCCGACACCACTAATATGACCACCATACATTGCGGATTTTGCCAGGTTACCTCGTACGATGTCATGCGTTTTCGAGTTTGTGTGCGTAATCCCGCAAGAAATTTGTTTTTGGAGGGTTTTTTGGGGCATGAAGGAGAACCTGGACGGTTCATCGTCCGCATTTTGAGTGTCCAAAGCGTCCCAATTTATCGTTTTTCCGTTCAACCTTGGCGGCGTACCAGTTTTTAGTCGCCCTATCGGGAGATTGTAATCGCGAATCCGATCGGCCAGTCTTGTGGATGAACCATCACCCATTCTTCCTGCAGGACTGCTAACGTCACCGATGTGGATCACTCCACCGAGAAAAGTCCCGGTTGTCAGTATTGTTGCTTGACCTTTGATCTTGGTCCCATCAGCCAACTCGATTCCACGGATGTTTCCACTGCGTTCTATTAGATCTACAACCTCAGCATCGAGTACGATTAAATTCTCGTATTGGCTCAACTGTCGTTGAACCGACGCTCGATACAGATTTCTATCCGCCTGTGTCCTGGGGCCCTGTACAGCTGGTCCCTTCCTTCGATTCAAGAGACGATACTGAATACCTGCATCATCAGCGGCAATTCCAATGATACCGTCCAGAGCATCTACTTCCCTTACGATATGACCTTTACCAAGACCACCGATCGCGGGATTACAGGACATTTCACCAATCTTCCGTCGATCATGGGTAACCAGGAGGACTGACACACCGATCCGACAAGCTGCAGCGGCGGCTTCTGTCCCCGCATGACCGCCGCCGACAACTATCACATCGTACGAAGATTGTTTCACGTGAAACATTCCTATTTTCCCAAACAGAAGCTGCTGAATATCACACCAAGTACAGATTCGATATTGAATTTTCCGACAACTTCATCGAGCGCTATCATTGATGCTCTAAGCTCTTCGGCGACCAATTCAACCTCTTCGAAATTATGATCGACCATCGCAATAACGTTGTGCAGATGACTCATACACTCGATTATCAATGACCGTTGCCGTTCATGTGCTGTCAGACCGATATTTGATAGTCGATCCGCAAAAATGAATTTCACCTGCGACAAAAGATGATCTACTCCATCACCCGTCAATCCGGAAACGGAGTTGGAATCGCCCCTGTTGGAGATGTCGGATTTGGCATGTAGGATAATGTCATCGCTTCGAATTGTAACCCCGCCAGGTTTCCTCTCACTGGTTGGGTCGACGAGCACTACACGTAGATCTGCCTGATCGGCCTTGGTAAGTGCTCGCTCGATACCCAGACCCTCGATCACGTCTTCAGTATCTCTTATTCCGGCCGTATCTAAAAAAGTGATCGGAATACCATCAAGATCAACTGATACCTCAATAACGTCCCGTGTCGTGCCAGCGATTTCCGACGTAAGCGCGACATCGCGACCAGCCAGGAAATTTAGCAACGTTGACTTTCCGATATTTGGTTCACCAACGATGGCGACCTGAAAACCGTTTCTGAGACGCTCGGCGGTTTGATGGCCGGACAATGCTGCTTCCATATCTCGGACGAGGTCGCGCAATTTGGTAGAAAATTCTTCCAAAATATTGTCAGGAAGTTCTTCATCCGAAAAATCAATTGATGCAGTGATCATTGATAGATTATTTAAAATAATACTATGCCATTCTTCGCATTTTTTTGATAATCGGCCGCCCATAAGATTTAGGGCCTGCTGTTGCTGCATTTTGGTTTCAGCCGACAGCAGGTCACCCAAACCTTCGGTTTGCGCTAGATCGATACGCTGATTCGTAAGAGCCTGGCGGGTAAATTCGCCAGCCTCTGCCATCCGTAGTCCGTCTAAAGTTCCCAACAGTTTTAGGACGCTATCAACGACAGCACGACTACCGTGAACCTGGAGCTCTACGACGTCCTCGCCCGTAAAACTGGCAGGACCTGGAAAATATAGGACAACTGCCTCGTCCAACATGTCATTGGTCACGGGGTCGACAATGGACCTTACATGCGCGTAACGGGGTTTGGCATCTCTGCCTGTAATTCTGGTAAGAGTATCATACGACTTTGGGCCGGAAATCCTGACTACGGATATACCAGCCCTACCTGGCGCAGTGGCCTGCGCAAATATCGTATCCCTGCTCAACCAACACCCGATTCAATTTTAGCTGTTCATCGAATCAAAGAAGTCGCTGTTCGTTTTCGTCTGCTTGAGTTTACCAAGCAGGAACTCAATCGCGTCAGTCGTTCCCATCGGATTGAGAATTCTGCGCAGAACAAACATCTTCGTAAGATTGGCCTTGTCGACCAGAAGATCTTCTTTTCGTGTGCCGGATTTCAGGATGTCGATTGCCGGGAACACCCGCTTGTCAGCAATCTTACGATCGAGCACGACTTCCGAGTTACCGGTACCTTTGAACTCCTCAAAGATGACCTCATCCATGCGGCTACCTGTATCAATCAGGGCCGTCGCAATAATAGTCAGAGACCCACCTTCCTCTATGTTACGGGCGGCACCAAAGAAACGCTTCGGCCTCTGCAATGCGTTCGCGTCTACGCCACCGGTGAGCACTTTACCAGAGGACGGTACGACCGTGTTAAATGCGCGACCGAGACGGGTAATCGAGTCGAGAAGGATAACAACGTCCCTTTTGTGCTCAACGAGACGCTTGGCTTTCTCAATAACCATTTCCGCAACAGCCACGTGACGCGATGCCGGCTCGTCAAATGTCGAGGCAACAACCTCACCATTCACGGATCTCTGCATGTCCGTGACCTCTTCCGGTCTTTCGTCAACCAGAAGAACAATCAAGAAACATTCAGGATGGTTCTTGGCAATTGAAGTTGCGATGTTCTGCAGAATAACGGTCTTACCACTACGGGGCGGCGCCACAATCAAGCCGCGCTGACCCTTACCGATGGGAGCCACGAGATCGATAACACGTGCCGTCTTGTCCTTGATCGTCGGATCATCAACCTCCAGATTGATCCGCTCGTCAGGGTATAGTGGTGTCAGGTTGTCGAAATGAACTTTGTGTTGAGCGTGTTCCGGATCCTCAAAGTTGATTTTCGATACTTTGATCAGGCCGAAATAGCGTTCGTTGTCCTTCGGCGCGCGGATCACCCCTTCAACTGTATCGCCAGTGCGGAGATTAAATTTCCGAATCTGCGACGGGCTTACATATATATCGTCGGGTCCAGCCAGATAGTTGGCTTCAGGGGACCTGAGATAACCAAACCCATCCTGTAGGACTTCCAGAACGCCATCCCCGGATATCTCGACACCTTCCTCCGCCATATCCTTGAGAATGGCGAACATCATGTCGCCCTTACGCATGCTCGATGCGTTTTCGATCTCCAGCTCTTCAGCCAGTTTCAATAGATCAGCCGGGGTTTTAGCCTTCAGATCAGCCAAGGAAAGCTGTTCGAAATCGGTCGAAAGATCCATTTAGGTACTCGAATAGGGAAGGGGATGTGCCAAATTGGCCGGTGAGGTTGCGCGCTCATGCCACAGGGTGAGGTAAAAGTCAAATAGGACGTGCGACAGCCATTACAACTATCACCACCAAAGCCAATGCGGGGATTTCATTCATAATTCGAAAGTATCGGCTCGTACGCGTGTTCAGGTCGTCGGAAAAATTCTTTCGGACCTTACTGCACCAGTGATGATACCAGGTCAGAAAGAAAACCGCAGCCAGTTTTGGATAAATCCAGAGCCCGCCGGTCCAGTCCACAATACCAGGGGTGGCTATCAGGCAGAGACCAAAAAACCATGATGCTATCATGGGACCCCGCATGAACAGGTCCAGGCGACGTTCCATAATCTTGAACGTTTCCGATACCTCAGTTCCGGGAGCTCCTCTCTCCGCATGATAAACGAATAACCTGGGGAGATAGAACAGTCCGGCCATCCAAGTGATCACACTGAACACGTGCAAAACCTTGGTCCACGGATACAGGTACACCAAAAACTCGATCATAGATTTCTCCACAGGATGTCTGTGCTTGCTAACACGGTTTTTCCAAGGCTCAAGACCAGCTTTCCATTCTTAAAATAGAGATATTTTTTGAATTTTGTGGTGGAAGATAGATCCCCTGAAACACGGGGATTAAATTTTCAATCGAATTTCCCACATAGTTTTCCACAGCCTCGGGAGTTTGTGAATCTCCGATTATCCTTATGACGTTAGCAAAATATTCATAAAATAATCAAGCGAAAACAATGACTTAGAAAATCAAGCTGTGCTCGCCAACAGGTTTATCCCCAGGTGTAAACGTTGCTTTTTACGTGGCAAAAAAAAGTTATCCCACTTGCCCGTGAAAAACCCAGGTTGGGCAAATTCGCTGTTTATGAATTTACGGTTAATGTTGGCGGAATTTGCGGCCGCCTGGTTCAGGGTGGTTTCCCACAAAATCCTGGCGCAACTGTCCACAGATTTATCCGCAAGATTTTGGCGTTGATTTTTGGAAGAACCACCTGATCGAGAGGCGAATCCGTCTGGCGGTCGGGTCTTGCCATTCCGTAGCGCCCTGGTAATGAGGCGCCTACGTAAATTTTGCCTCGAGAGGACCATGTCTGAACCACTGATTCTTGCCTCCGGATCCGCTATTCGTGTCCAGCTCCTGCGGGATGCGGGTGTCGTAGTTGAGACAAAACCGGTGGATATTGATGAAGGCGCTATCACGGCCGCGATGCTTGCGGAGGACGCAAGCGGGCAAGACATTGCCGATACGCTGGCTGAGTTGAAGGCTCAAAAGGTCGCAATGAAGTTGAAAGGCGGTCTCGTTCTTGGTGCGGATCAGGTCCTGATCCAAGGAAGGGAACTTTTTGGTAAACCCGCGTCAATGGAAGTGGCGGGAGATCACCTCAGAAAACTACGTGGAAAAACACATCAGCTTTTGTCCGCGGCCGTGATTTTTGAGGATGGTGCGCCGGTCTGGCGTCATGTTGGAAGAGCACAGATGATCATGCGGCCGTTTTCTGACGAGTTTCTGGAGAACTATCTCGCTGAGCAGGGGGAAAAAATACTCGCGTCCGTTGGCTGTTACATGTTGGAAGCTGGCGGAGCGCAGTTGTTCAGCCGTATCCAGGGGGACTACTTTTCGGTTTTGGGTTTGCCGCTTCTGGAAGTACTTGGATTTTTGCGCACGAGGGGAATTTGTATAGAATGAGCGGAAATCCAATTCTGGCCGGTGTTATTGGGTTTCCAATACAACACTCAAAGAGCCCGTTCCTGCATGGCTATTGGCTAAAACGTTTTAGAATCCGCGGTCATTATGTACCGTTTGCGATTTCTCCTGAAAATTTGGAGCGTGGATTGGCCGCGTTGAATCAGCTTGGGTTCTCGGGAGTGAACGTCACGATTCCCCACAAATCCGCAGTGCTTGAGCTTGCTACATCCGTATCTGATCTTGCTGCCCGGATAGGCGCAGCAAACACCCTGACTTTCGACGGGCGTGGAGGCTTTCACGCGGATAATACAGACTGCTACGGTTTCCTGAAAAATGTCTGTGACGCGGCTCCCGAATGGTCTGCGGAGGAGCGACCAGCATTGGTGGTGGGGGCCGGCGGTGCATCGCGTGCTATTGTCGCCGGTCTTGTCACCGAAGGGTGCACGGAAATCCGAGTAGCGAACCGAACGCGCAGCCGGGCCGAAGATTTGCGACGGCATTTTGGAGACTCCGTGGTTGTGGTTGACTGGCAGGACCTTTCATCAGCAACTGAAAACACCGGTTTGATCATCAATACGACCTCGCTTGGGATGAACGGCGGCCCTGAACTAACCATCGATCTTGTGAAGGCACCCTCGGATGTTGTCGTGACCGACATCGTATATACACCACTCAATACTCCGTTCCTTAGATTGGCGCGCAGCCGTGGATTGAAGACCGTTGACGGGCTGGGCATGCTGCTTCATCAGGCCGTGCCGGGTTTTGAACGGTGGTTTGGAAAAACGCCGACAGTTGACGAGGAGTTGCGTCAAATTATCCTCGATTTGTCATGAATGAACCTTTCCTATTAGGCCTGACCGGGTCAATTGGGATGGGTAAGTCGACAACGGCAAAAATGTTTGCCGAGTGCGGTGTGCCCGTATGGGATGCAGACGCGGTGGTTCATTTTCTGTACAACCGCGGCGGCACTGGTGTCTCCGAGATAGCCAAAATTGTTCCGGAGGCCGTTGAAGATGGTCATGTCATCCGGGAACGATTGCGGGCTGCGGTTACCGGAAAACCGGATCTCGTTGAACGGATTGAAAAGGTTATTCACCCGCTGGTTGCAGAGAACCGGCGCGGTTTCATTGAGACCCACAAACGTGAGCCGATGCTCCTGTTTGACATTCCGCTGCTTTTCGAGACGAACGCGCAGCAGTGGCTGGATGGTGTTGTGGTTGTGACTGCTCCAATTTCTGTTCAAAAAGAAAGAGTATTGAGCCGTCCCGGGATGAATGAAACGCTGTTCAATAATATCCTGGGCCGGCAAACACCTGATGAGATCAAAAAAAAGCAGGCTGACTACATAGTCGAAACCCACCGGGGTATGCAGTTTGCCCGCGAGCGAGTGAAAAGCATCGTAAATGAGATTAGGGGAGCACACGGGAATGCGTGAAATCGTGCTCGATACGGAGACAACTGGGCTGGATCCGTTTTCAGGTGACCGAATTGTAGAAATCGGCGGTGTGGAACTGCTCAACCACGTTCCCACAGGACGAACGTACCATCAGTACATAAATCCGGAACGCGACATGCCTGAAGAGGCATACAGGGTTCATGGCCTGAGTGCGGAGTTCCTGTCAGACAAGCCTGTTTTCTCAGAGATTGCCGATGAGTTTGTGACATTTATCGGTGACTCCAAAATGGTCATCCACAACGCCGCATTCGACGTCAAATTCATCAATGCCGAGCTTGGTTGGGTCAACCGGGGCTCATTTCCGTGGTCACAGGCTGTGGATACTCTTGAAATCGCGCGCCGACGGTTTCCAGGTGCGCAAAACAGTCTTGATGCGCTCTGCCGACGTTTTGGTGTCGACAACTCAAACCGTCAGAAACACGGAGCATTGCTGGACTCGGAACTGTTGGCGGAGGTTTATCTTTCGCTCAAAGGCGGCCGCCAGCACTCAATGTCTCTGAATGTCGCGTCAAACGAGGATGACAGTCCAGTACAGACTGCCCGGAATGCCAGGCCGCGTCCGGTTCCCCTTCCGGCGAGGCTTACAGAGGAGGAAACCGAAAGCCACAAGGCTTTCGTGGCGGAACTCGGTGATAATTCTTTGTGGAGCCGCTATCTTTCAGACGTCCACTGAGAGACTGCCAGTCCCGCACGATGTTGCCGCTCGGGACTGACGTAGTGGTAATCAGGCAGTGCCAGCGGGCTGAGCTTCCTGTGCTTTTTTCGCCGCTTCCGCCTGACGGGCGATGTTGTTGCGATAAAGCGCAAGAAAATCGATAGGCTCAAGATTCAGAGGCGGATAGCCACCGTCATGTGTAATGTCTGCAATGATCCGGCGCAGGTACGGGAAGAGTTGGCGCGGGCATTCGATCATCAGGAACGGATGCAGCTGTTCATCGGGCACGTTTTCCACGTGGAACAGACCGGCATATTCAAGTTCCAGGATGAACACCGGATTATCAGCTACGCTGGATGTTGCGTTGATTTTGATTGCAACCTCATAGCGGTCTTCCGGACGCTTTTTCGCATCCAGATTGACCTGAACCTTGATGTCGGGCTTGCCCTCGGCCGGGATGCCTTTCTGGACAGCAATATTCTCAAAAGACATGTCCCGGATGAACTGGGTAACAATCTGCAGGCGCGGGGCCTGGGGTACGGAAGCTGCTTCCGGTGCGGCGCCGTTGGATTCTTCTGCCATTGATATGGTTTCCTCTTACGAAACTGGGTTTTGCCGGGGGTCTACCACGCCTGAAGCCGGCCGACAACGCGGCAGGTAGCAGCGTCAGCTGTTACGTTTGGTCCAGCCGGAATTGCCGGGTTCCGAGGGCTCGTCGCCATCAAGAACCTCGTAATCAGTCTCAATGGTGCTGTTGTTGCCGGGGTTTCGCCGGGTTCGCGTGGTTCGCGATGTGCCGAATGAGACCGCATGAAGCGCGATATGCGACGCACCCCAGGCTATAACCTTTGTCCGAACGGCTGGTATCAAAAGCAGGAAACCAGTCGCATCAGTGAAGAAGCCAGGCGTCAAAAGCAGAATGCCTGACACAAGTATCAATGCACCATGCGCAATCGGTCCCACGGGATCCTGACCGGATTCGAGGGATCTTTGCAGTTTCGTAAGTGCCTGCATCCCCTGAATGCGCATCAAAGTGGTTCCGATGATGGCTGTCAGGATCACAATCAGGAGTGTTGGCCACAGCCCGATTGCCCCGCCGACCTGTATAAACAAGGCGATTTCGAGGATCGGCACCCCAATGAATAAAAGTAACAGCCACATATACGGCTAAACTCCCTGTCAGCGACACCCTGCTCCGATGGACTTGGCGGTGCATAGTGCTTACATAAGGGCGGAACGTCAAAAACGCCATCGCCGGGCGTGAATTTGTGAAAGGTTGCTCGATGGGGTCCCAGTTGGTCCAAATCATAATACTCGCAGGGATCGCACTGTTTTTGATCCTCCGCCTGAAGAATGTTTTGGGAACACGGGAGGGTTTCGAGAAACCTCGGGAGATCAAAAGTCAGCACGACGGTACCGCCAACCGGAACTTCGAAGTGATCGAGGGCGGTACGGTCGATCACGACATTGCTGACTTCGTTGATGTCGAGAGCGATACCGGCAAAGCGCTGGTCGAAATGAAAAAGGCTGACCCGGAATTCAGTGTTGCCGAGTTTTCCCACGGAGCTCGCGCCGCATATGAGGCCATCGTTGTTGCCTACGAGGAAGGTGACACAGATACCCTCCGTGACCTGTTGTCGCCCGACGTCTATCAGCATTTTGAGGCGGCGATCGATGAGCGTGCGAACAGGGGTTACAGTGTTGACGCCACGTTCGTTGGTATCCGTGAGGTCCGTATCACTGATGCCCTGTACGACAAAACAACCAACGAGGCTGACATAACCGTACGGTTTGTTGGCGAGTTGACTTCCGTGGTCAAGGACGCGGACGGTGAGATCGTTGAGGGATCGCCGGATGAGGTCAAGCAGCAGAAAGATGTCTGGACGTTTACCCGTGACATGACATCGGAAAATCCGAACTGGCTGCTGTCTGGCACCGGTGGATGATAGAGACTTTGGGGGTGGGTCGTGGTTCGGCGACGGAGAAGTCTGACGCCGGAAGACAGGGCGTTATGGGATCGGGTCAAGTCTACGGCCCGACCGTTGAAGCCGGAACCCGTGCGGCAGGAGCCGTTGCCGCACGCACCGGTCGAGACCGTAAGGACTGATCCACAGCCACCCAAATTTCATGCCGGCAATTCTCCGCTAAGGCCGGTAGCGCCTCCGTCGCCCAAGCACAAGTTCAATGCATCGCAGCTCCATATGGACAAGCGGCGCTACGAGAAGATGAAGCGTGGCAAACTCCGTCCGGATGCGAGGGTGGATTTGCACGGTATGACCGCCGAACAGGCTTTTGGTGTCTTAAACGGGTTCATACTATCGGCCCACGCGAGCGGCCACCGACTGGTTCTTGTGATCACAGGCAAAGGTAAGCCTGCCAGAGACAGCTATGGTGCTTCTCAATATGGGGTTCTACGTCACAACGTTCCGCACTGGCTAAATTCACCGAGGCTTGCGGGTAAGATCCTTCAGGTTGAATCGGCTCATCAAAGACATGGCGGGGACGGAGCTTTTTACGTTTACCTGCGGCGCTAGCGGAGCCAAACTCCCAACGAAATTACCGAGTCGACGGTCCCTTGGTAGGACCGCTTGGTGACAGAATGGAACAGCGTGGGGCAACTGTGGCAGAAGTTTCGAGAAGAATCGCCGTTTGGTCGGGGCCCCGAAACCTTTCCAGTGCGATGATGCGGAGTTTCGGAAACAGATCCGACATGTACGATGTCCGCGACGAACCCCTGTATGCCGCCTATCTGGCTCTTTCCGGGAAAACACATCCAATGCAGGAAGAAATTCTTGCGGCCCAGCCGAGCGATTGGAAAGAGGTCATTGCGGACTGCACCGGTTCTGACCTGCCGGACGGTATGTTCCAGTACCAGAAGCACATGAGCCACCACATGCTGCCGGAAATTCTGCGCGACTGGGTCTATGACCTGAACAACGTATTTCTTATCCGAAACCCGCGTCGGGTGGTTGCCAGTTATGCCAACCGGTTTGAAACAGTTTCATTGGACGACCTTGGATTCCGACAGCAGGCCGAACTGTTTGATCGAATAGCGGTTCATACAGGAACGAGACCTCCCGTTGTTGATGCGGAGGAAATTCGTGCCAACCCCGAGGACGTGCTCGGCAGGCTATGCGAGGCAATTGGTATTCCGTTTGAGGCCCGTATGCTGTCCTGGGCGCCTGGGCCACGACCGGGTGATGGGGCCTGGGCGCCACATTGGTATGCGTCCCTGCACAAATCGACAGGTTTTGCGCCACCTGACCAGGAACCTGGGCCCATGTCGACGGAAATGGAAGTCTTAGCCGACACGGCGAAGCCCTATTACGATCACATGCACAAACATCGGATCTGACGCGGCTGCGGGGGCAGAAGCCCATTTTCCGCTCTGGAAACCTTCGCTTAACCCAAGCGTATCACATTTCGCTCCGTGCAGCGGAGTCGGTAATGTCGATTGAAAAACGCAATTTTGGCTTCTCTGAAGAGGCGATGAGGAGCCTTGAGGAATTCGAGAGCCGGCAACCGCCTCCAGAAGCCCAACTTGAACGACCGGATGTCAATTATGCCCGGCCCTTTCTTCCCAACAGGAATGTGCCTGCTTCGGGAAGGCCTCATTACTGGGGCCACAGGGAGCGTTTGCGGCAGAGATTTCTGTCCGGCGGCCATAAGTCGATGCCGGAATATGAGCTGTTGGAACTGATTCTCTTCAATGCGATTCCACGGATTGACGTGAAACCTCTCGCCAAGCAGTTGCTGGAGGTGTTCGGCGATCTGAACGGTGTTATCGCAGCGTCGGAGCATCGTTTGCTGAAAGTTCCGGGAACTACGCAGAAGGTCTATATTCAGCTTAAACTTGCCGAAGCCGTATCCCATCGGATGGCGCAGGCCAAAGTCATGCAAAGGTCGGCGCTCCATTCCTGGGATGACCTGATGACTTACTGCAAAACCACGATGGCTTACCGGGAAACAGAGCAGTTTCGGATACTTTTTCTCGATCCTAAAAATACGGTCATTGCTGATGAGGAACAGGCACGCGGTACCGTGAACCACGTTCCGGTATATCCGCGCGAGGTTGCCAAGCGTTGCCTTGAAATCAATGCAAGCGCGCTAATCCTCGTTCACAATCACCCATCCGGGGACCCAACACCGAGCCGCGCGGACATAGACATGACCGAACAGATCGCGCAGGCCTGTGAGGCAATCGGCGTTCGCGTCCACGATCATGTCATTATCGGGAAGGAAGAAGACGCGTCCTTCCGCTCGCTGGGCCTATTGAACTAACTGAACGCCTGAAGCCCGGTTTGCGCACGACCAAGGATCAGTGCGTGGATGTCATGCGTGCCTTCGTAAGTGTTCACGGCTTCAAGGTTCATCACATGGCGAATAACACCGTATTCGTCCGACACACCGTTGCCGCCATGCATGTCCCTCGATACACGTGCGATATCCAGCGCTTTACCGCAGTTGTTACGCTTCATGAGGCTGATGAGCTCTGCTGGCGCGCGATGCTCGTCGAACAACCTGCCAAGACGCAGACATCCCTGAAGGCCCAGAGAAATTTCGGTCTGCATGTCCGCAAGCTTCTTCTGGACGAGCTGAGTGGATGCCAGCGGTTTTCCAAACTGCTTGCGGTCAAGAGTGTATTGCCTGGCAGCATGCCAGCATGCCTCAGCCGCGCCCATCGCACCCCAGGCGATCCCGTAACGGGCTCGATTGAGGCAACCGAACGGACCGGCCAACCCGGCAACTTCTGGTAGCAGGTTTTCCTCCGGGACAAATACATCGCTCATCTGGATCATCCCGGTCGTCGAAGCCCGAAGTGAGAATTTTCCTTCTATCTTTGGCGCACTCAGGCCTTCCATTCCTTTTTCAAGGATAAAGCCTTTGATCCGGTTTTCATGGGCACCCGATTTTGCCCAGACAATGAACACATCCGCGATCGGCGAATTGGTGATCCAGTTCTTGGCCCCGGAAATCAGAAAGCCACCGTCAACTTTTTTTGCCCGCGTCAGCATCCCGCCAGGATCGGAGCCATGATCGGGTTCAGTCAGGCCAAAGCAGCCAACCCATTCACCGGATGCAAGTTTCGGCAGGTATTTCTGTTTTTGATCCTCGGTCCCGTAGGCAAAAATCGGATGCATAACGAGACTCGACTGCACCGACATTGCGGACCTGTATCCGCTGTCGACCCGCTCAACTTCGCGGGCAATCAAGCCGTAAGACACGTAATTGGCCCCAACGCCACCATATGCCTCCGGGATTGTGGCGCCCAGGAGTCCCAGTTCACCCATTTCAGACATTATTTCGCGATGGAAAATTTCCTTGCGATTGGCCTCGATCACGCGGGTGGCCAGTTTTTCGGAAGCATAGGCCTGTGCCGTGTCCTGGACCATCCGCTCTTCTTCGGCAAGCTGGTCCTCGAGCAGAAAGGGATCTTCCCAGACCATCTTTGGCATTTTGGCTCGGGCTGTCTCGGAAGCCGAATTGCTGAGCTGTGTAGCGGGTTCACCTGGCATATCTGATCCTCCGGAAATCGTTTTAAGCTGGATAGACCTTTGCTGCGGTCACGACAAATGCAGAATATCGCCTTCCACTACAAATTTCAGAACTTTTCGAACTGGATCATACTGGCTATCGTTGCGCAAAACCGCAGCGTGGGAAAAATGCGCTGCGGATTCAGTTCAACGGGAGCAACAGGAATGTACGGTGGAAATGTGTTTGCGGCTATTGGCGTCGCGGTTTTGATGGCCGGTTCGGCGCTGGCCGATCCGGTAAAGGTTGGAATGATAACGACGCTTTCCGGAGGCGGAGCGGGTTTGGGAATTGATGTCCGTGATGGGTTCATGCTGGCTTTAAAACAGTCGGGCAACACGGATATAGAGGTGGTCATCGAAGATGATCAGCGCAAACCGGACACTGCTGTTCAGATCGCTGACAAAATGATCCAGTCGGAAAAGGTCGATGTTTTGACCGGCATCATTTGGTCCAACCTAGCGATGGCGGTGGTTCCATCCGCGACGGCGCAGGGCAAGTTTTACCTCTCGCCCAACGCCGGTCCGTCGGCATTGGCCGGACGGGGCTGTCACCCGAACTATTTCAATGTGGCCTGGCAAAACGACAACCTCCATGAAGCCGCCGGTGCCTACGCCACGGATGCGGGATACTCCAACAGTTTCATTCTCGCCCCGAACTACCCGGCGGGTCAGGATGCCCTCACCGGATACAAGAGGTTTTATGAGGGTGAGCTGGCTGGAGAAATCTACACCAAGCTCGGCCAGACCGATTATGCCGCTGAGATAGCCCAGATCCGGGCGTCGGACGCCGACAGTGTTTTCTTCTTCCTTCCCGGAGGAATGGGCATCTCGTTCCTCAAGCAGTATGCAGGGTCAGGTGTGGATCTGCCATTGACCGGACCGGCCTTTTCGTTTGATCAGGGGATACTTCAGGCCGTCGGTGAGTCTGCGCTCGGTGTGAAAAATACCTCGCAGTGGAGCAAGGACATTGATAACTCAGTCAACGCCGCGTTTGTGAGTGACTTTGAGGCGGAATATGGTCGCCTTCCGTCACTTTATGCGTCCCAGGGCTTCGATACGGCAAACCTGTTGATCTCCGCTGTTGAAACCGCGGACGTCTCGGATCCTGACGCGTTCAGAGCCGCTCTTGAGGCCGCGGATTTTGACTCCGTGCGAGGTGAATTCTCGTTCGCTTCAAACCATCATCCGATCCAGGACATATATGTGCGTGAGGTCATCAAAGAGGGTGATGTTTTCACGAACAAGATTGTGGCAATTGGATTGACCGATCATTCCGACGCCTATGTTGCGGAGTGCAGCATGTAGGCCCTGGAGACTTTCTTGACCGATTCTCGCTGTCGCGCCATGTCGGATGAGGTGGCCCTAGTTTTCCAAGGGTTTCCCTCCCCGGCAAGGGAGACATTGTCCGAAATTCGCGAACTGATTTTCAGTGTTGCTGACAGCACAGATGGTGTCGGTCCATTGACGGAGTGCCTAAAGTGGGGTGAGCCCGCTTACCTGACGGAAAAAACCAAGAGCGGGAGTACGATAAGGCTTGGCTGGAAATCGGCGGAGCCGGAAATTTGCATGATGCATTTCATTTGCCATTCCGGGCTCATTGATACTTTTCGGGAGCGTTTTGAGGACGTACTCGAGTTTCGAGGAAACCGATCAATCGTGCTCCAGGCGGGCGAGGCGTTACCTGAGGATTATCTGAGAGCATGTATCGCACTGGCGCTCACCTGGCATCTTCGGAAAAAGTCGGAAAGAAGGCCCTCAGTTTGACAGCCTCATTGATTCTGGAACAACTGCTCAACGGTGTTCAGTTCGGGGTCATGATATTCTTGATGGCCGCCGGGCTTACCCTCGTTTTTGGGGTCATGGGTCTGATCAATCTTGCGCATGGCTCACTATACATGATCGGAGCCTTCGCCAGCGCGGCGGTTGCAGCGTTTACCGGATCTTTCTTTTGGGGGCTCGCTGCCAGCCTCGCCGCAGCGGCCGCCGCTGGAGTTTTGGTCGAGGCTCTCGTGATGCGGCGTCTGTACGATCGAGATCATCTGGATCAGGTGCTGGCAACCTTCGCGCTCATTCTGATTTTTTCAGAAGGGACCCGCTGGGTCTTCGGGTCATTTCCACTCTATTTGGATATCCCCGAAGTCCTTTCTGGAGCGGTTCCGATACCAGGCGGAGGACAGTATCCGGTTTACCGTCTTTGCATCATTTTCGTGGGTCTCGCCGTGGGGGTTCTGCTCTATTGGCTGATCCATCACACGCGTCTCGGCATTCGTATACGTGCTGGTGAAAACGATCGGGAAATGATCGATGCGCTTGGTGTAAATATCTCGAAGCTATACACGGCCGTTTTTGCGATTGGTGCCGCACTTGCCGGTTTGGCAGGTGCGATGGTCGGTGCAATTCAGTCCGTTCAGGTGGGAATGGGTGAGCCGGTTTTGATCCTCGCCTTCGTCGTCATTGTCATCGGTGGCATAGGTTCCATCCGCGGGGCATTCATTGGGTCACTTCTGGTCGGAGTAACCGACACGATGGGGAGGTTTCTCCTTCCAGAATTTTTCCGACTGTTTTTTGATCCGGCAGGCGCGACCGCGGCTGGTTCAGCGATTGCGTCAATGGCGATCTATCTTCTGATGGCCGTAGTGTTGATTTTCCGGCCAAGCGGTTTGTTTGGAGCGCGTCGAGTTGAATCGTGAACTGCTGCTGAATTTCGCCATTGGGCTGGGTCTGCCACTTGTTGCCGGTGTCGCGCTACTTTTGGATGAGCCCTTCGTCGTCACATTGGCCACGCGTGTAGCCATTCTTGGTCTCGCGGGCGTTGGTCTGAATTTGGCTCTGGGCCTTGGTGGGCTGGTGTCTTTTGGGCACGCCGTTTTTTTTGGAATTGGTGGCTATGCGGTCGGGGTTTTGGCATCCCATGCGCAACTTTATACACCTGTGATGACCTGGCCGTTTGAGATTTCGGGCAGCAGTTCCATGCCGGCAATCTGGCTTGTTGCTATCGTAGCGTCAGCACTGGCCGGTCTTTTGATAGGTGCTCTATCTCTAAGAACCTCAGGCGTGTACTTCATCATGATCACGCTCGCCTTCGGACAAATGGCCTATTACTTCGCCATATCGTGGCCAGCTTATGGCGGGGAGGATGGTCTCTCGATCTACGTCCGCAACAGTTTCCCAAGACTGAACACGCTTGTACCATTCGATTTTTTCGTGGTCGCTTACTGCGTACTCCTTTGCGCAATCCTGTTGTTTTCACGCGTCGCGATTTCGCCCTTTGGCCTCGCCCTAAATGCCACGCGCCAAAACCTGGCAAGAGTTCAGTCCGTGGGGATCGAAACCTACCGCCTTCAGCTGACGGCATTTGTTCTTTCGGCCGTGATTACAGGACTTGCGGGAGCCCTGTATGCGGACCTGAACCGGTATGTTAGCCCATCCATGCTGAGTTGGACGATTTCCGGAGAGATCATGATTTTTGTCATTCTCGGCGGCGTTGGTAGAACCTGGGCTCCGGTGTTGGGGGCTGCGGTTTTTGTGATTTTGGAGCAGTGGCTCGGCGGGGTGAGCGAATACTGGCAGATATTCCTGGGAGTGATTTTGCTGGCTGTGGTCCTGTTCGCTCGGGGCGGCCTTTATGGAATGATTGCTGGCGAGGCTCGTCATCATGGATGACCCGGTCCTCGAACTTCACAACCTTTCGAAAAGTTTTGGCGCTTTGCGCGTGACCAATGATGTCTGCCTGAAGGTGGAGCGGAAAACCATCCACGCATTAATCGGACCGAATGGAGCGGGAAAATCTACGCTGATCGGCCAAATCGCGGGCTCAATACTCCCGGATTCCGGTCAGGTGATACTGGATGGCGAGGACATTTCGAATGTCAGCGTTGCCGGGAGAACGAGGCGCGGGCTGGCGCGTAGTTTTCAGGTCTCAGCGGTGATACCTGATTTTACCGTTTTGCAGAATGGGGTGCTTGCCGTTCAGGGATCCCGTGGAATTGTCTATCGTTTTTTCCGGCCCGCCTTGGGGGAGGGGGCCGTGGTCGACCAGGCAAGAACGAGGATTGAGGCTGTGGGTCTTGCGGATCGTGAACATGTTCCGGCCGCAGCGCTGTCCCATGGCGAACGGCGGCGGTTGGAACTGGCGATGGCAACCGCGCTCGATCCAAAGATATTTCTGCTTGATGAACCGATGGCTGGCATCGGGACTGACGGCTCTGAAGAAATCACTACGATCCTCGATGGGTTGCGGCATACCGCGCCGGTCCTTCTTGTTGAGCATGATATGGACGTCGTGTTTCGACTTGCGGATATGGTGAGCGTACTGGTGGACGGAAAAATTTTGGCGACAGGAAAGCCTGCAGAAATCCAGGAAAATCCCGACGTACGTCGCGTATACTTGGGCGAGGATTTTGAATTTTGAGCCCAATTCTCAAACTGTCACAGGTATCAGCAGCCTACGGCCCGTCGCAGGTGCTGTTTGGTGTCGATCTTGAGGTGGAGTCGGGGCAGGTCGTGGCTCTCATGGGGCGGAACGGCATGGGCAAAACAACGACCATCCGTGCCATTTGCGGGTTGCTGCCCGTGCTTCAAGGTAATGTTTCGTTCGACGGCGAAACTGTCAAAGGCAAAAAACCTTACCAAATTGCGCAAATGGGTATCGGATTGGTCCCAGAAGGGCGACGGTGTTTTTCCAGTCTTACGGTTGAAGAGAACTTACTGGCCGTCGCAAGACCCGGGCCGTGGAAACTGGAGCAAATATGGGGGCTGTTTCCCCGACTACTTGAGCGACGCGGACAGGTCGCGCGAAATCTTTCGGGCGGCGAGCAGCAAATGCTGGCAATTTCCCGTGCCCTGGTGACGAACCCGAGACTATTGGTTCTCGATGAGGCGACCGAAGGTCTGGCGCCGGTTGTACGCCAGGAGATATGGAGAGCCGTGGTGGCGTTGAAAGGAAATAGCGGACTGTCAATTTTGATCGTCGATAAATCACTGCGCGAACTGTCACAGGTGGCGGACAGCGTCATTCTTCTGGAAAACGGTCGTTCGGTGTGGAACGGAACGTTTGAGAAATTATCCGCGCACCTTGTCGAGAAATACCTCGGTGTTGGCCGGGTCGGTGTAGACTGACGCTGGATTGAACGCGCTATAATCGACTGCTTTTTTTGGTGGTCCGCTGCAACAGCGGACCATTTATCTGATTCACCATTGAGCAGAAAATCGGCCGCTATTTGCCCCAGCGCAGAGCGATCAAGTCCAAATCCTCAGCAAGACTCAGCAGCCGTGACTTTGTTCGATCCGTCATCGGTCGCAAGGGATGTCGCACGTGGTCGCTACCGATCACACCACCGGCGGCGAAAACGGTCTTACAAGCCCGCAATCCGCATTGCCGGTTTTCGTGGTTGATGAGCGGAAGGCACTTTTGCCAGCCTGCGAGGGCGGCATCTTTGTCACCCGCCAGATAATTTGTAACGATCGGACCAATATGTTCGGGGAAAAGAGCCGATGTCATCGTTCCCGTACAGCCGGCGTCGAGATCGGCCAGCAGGGTAACGGCCTCTTCTCCGTCAAATGGTCCAACAATGTCATCTCCTCCTGCTTCGATCAGAGCCGCAAGTTTGTCGGCTGCGAAAGGACATTCGATTTTGAAGTAGCTTACATTCTCAATTTCTTTGGCCATTCTGGTGAGAAGGGGAACCGAAAGTGTGACCCCGGAAAGTGGAGCGTCCTGAACCATAATGGGAACTGGTACGGCATCACTCACTGCCTGAAAATGCTCGAGTACGCCCGTGTCATCAGCCCGCAAACCGGTTCCGTGGTAGGGTGGCATCATCATCAACATGCTGGCACCCATCGAGTGCGCATCTTTGGCACGCTCGACGACGACATCAGTGGAGAAGTGACTGATCGTTGCAATCATAGGAACCCGACCGGCGACGTGTTCCAGACTTAACCGCATCAGCAACGCGCGTTCGGCATCCGAGAGGACAAACTGTTCCGAATAGTTTGCAAGGATGCAGATTGCGTCGACACCCTGGTCGATCATGCAGTCGAGTACGCGGCGCATGCCATCCTCGTCCACGGCTCCGTCTGCGTGAAATGGCGTTGGGGCTACTGGCAGAATTCCGGTCAATGGTTTGTTCATTTCCGTGTCCTTGTTTTTTTTAGGCTTTTGTCACCAGTCGAACGGTTCGACCGTCACGCGTTTTCCAAGTGTGAATGCGTCCGAGACGTGCAGCATTGGTTTCAAATCGACGTCACTTTCTCCGGAATCGAGCAGGTCTGCAAAACGGGCATAAAGTCCGGGATATTCGGCATCATGACCTACCGCCGTTTCCGTTCCATCGATTTCCATTTTGGCGCCGCCTTCGCTTAATTTTGCCGTTCCAACTGTCGTTTCGACCTCGATGTTCCACGCGGGTGGTCCCTGTTCGCGCCAGTCAAGTTCCGCTGAGATTTCCGCCTCACACGGATCGTGGAATTCGAGCTGCGCGGCGATGGGAGTTTGCCGGTTTGACGGAAAAAACAGCTCAGCCTGTTTCAAATGCACAGATTGAGGAAGGATCTCTGTCATAACTGACAGCGCGTTGATGCCGGGATCAAAAATACCCAGACCACCAGCTTCCCAAATCCATTCCTGACCGGGGTGCCACTGGCGAACGTCTTCTTTCCAGCTGATTGCGAGGCGCAGGATCTTTTTGCCTCTCAGCCAATTCCTTGCATGCGCAACCGCTGCGGCGTGTCGGGAATGCCAGGTGGCAAACAAAGTCAGTTCGCGTTCCTTTGCTATCCGAACGAGATCGTGCACCTCACTAAGTGTGGCACCGGGTGGTTTTTCCAGCATCACGTGGCGGCCCGCTTCCAGAGCCAGGCGCGCATCCGAATACCTGACCTGGGGAGGTGTGCAGAGCGATACGCAGTTTATTTCCGGTTTGGCATCCAGGAGAGACGCGAGGTCCCGCCACGCGGGGACGCCCCCTACCTCCGCATTGCGACTGGCGGTAGCGGTCAGCTCAAAGTTTGGATTGG
Source organism: Alphaproteobacteria bacterium (assembly GCA_030427145.1). Taxonomy (GTDB): domain Bacteria; phylum Pseudomonadota; class Alphaproteobacteria; order Rhodobacterales; family Rhodobacteraceae; genus Amaricoccus; species Amaricoccus tamworthensis. Next base: position 127,328 of record JAUHWT010000012.1, read on the forward strand.
CGGCAATAGCAGGGATGTGCTGATCCCTTGCAATTTTTCCGACGCCAACGATAGCCAGTTTGTGGGTCACCAGTGAAAATCCTTTGATACGTTTTGACTGATTACGCCGATGGAAGGCGGTAATGCAGGAGCGGCCTTTAGGGCTTACAGGGGACTCGAATTCAGCTCTGTTTTTGCTTGTTATAGACATCAAAAATCACAGCTGCGAGCAGGACGAGACCCTTGATGACCTGTTGATAGTCAATGCCTATTCCCATGATCGACATGCCGTTGTTCATGACGCCCATGATGAACGCACCAACGACCGCGCCAATGATTTTACCCACACCGCCAGACATTGATGCTCCGCCAATGAAGACGGCAGCAATTACGTCCAATTCAAGAGCGAAGCCGGCTTTGGGCGTCGCGGTATTAAGGCGCGCGGCGAAAATGAGACCGGCGAGGGCTGCAAGAAAGCCCATGTTCAGGAACGTTAGAAACGTAAGCCGTTCGGTGGGAATGCCGGACAATTTTGCCGCTTTCTCATTGCCGCCGAGCGCATAGATGCGACGGCCCAGGGTCGTGCGCTCTGTGATAAAAGCATACACAATTGTGAGTATGCCCATCGTGATCAGCACGTTCGGCAACCCGCGGAAGGTGGACAATTTGTAGACCAGAAACATCAGTGCACCGGCCACAATCAGGTTCCGGGCGACGAAAAACGCTTGTGGTTCATCCTCGATACCATATGCACGGTTTTGCGCACGCTTTCTCAGGCCCATCCAGATGATTGCAGCTACCGCAATCGCCCCAACCACCAGAGCAAAAACGTTCGGCCGGCCAACTCCGAAGAAATCCGGGATGAAGCCAGTGGATAGAGCCTGAAACGACGCTGGGAAGGGGCCCACTGACTGCCCTGCCAGTAGCCACAGCGACAGGCCCCGAAACACCAGCATGCCAGCGAGGGTCACAATAAACGAGGGAATTTTCCAGTAGGCTACCCAATAGCCCTGCGCCGCGCCGATCAAGGTACCGGTCACAAGACAGGCGATGATCGCCCCAATCACGGGCCAGTCCCACTGAACGATCATTACGGCGGCGAGTGCGCCGACAAATCCCATGACCGATCCTACGGACAGGTCTATGTTGCCGCCGACGATGACGATCAGCATGCCGAGGGCCATAATGATGATGTAACTGTTTTGCAGGAACAGGTTGGTTATGTTTACCGGGCGCAACAGGGTGCCGTCCGTCACCACCTGGAAGAAGAGCATGATCGCTATCAGGGCAAACAGCAGCCCATATTCCCGCATATGGGAGCCGAGGTATTCCAGAACGCTGCGCTCTTCGCTTTGAATATTCTCTTTTGACGCGCTGTCGGTCATCCCGCTCTCCTAGTTCGTCACGATCATCGACATTATGCGTTCCTGGCTTGCCTCCTCGGCGGAAAGCTCGCCAACGAAGGCGCCCTCGTTCATCACGTAGATCCGGTCACACATTCCAAGCAGTTCGGGCATCTCCGAACTGATCATGACAACGCCTTTTCCGTCGCGCGAAAGATCGTTAATAATATTATAGATTTCAAACTTGGCTCCCACATCGATCCCGCGAGTGGGTTCATCGAGTATCAGAACGTCCGGTTCGGTGAAGAGCCACTTGGACAGTACCACCTTTTGCTGATTGCCGCCGGAAAGATTCATTACTCTTTGAAAGACACTTGGCGTGCGAATTCGCATCGCGTCACGGTACTTTTCCGCAACCCTGGTTTCTTCCTGCAGGCTAAGGATGCCGCTATTGGAGACGCCCGGCAGGTTGGCAAGTGTGATATTGCGCTCGATCGTTTCATCTAGGATCAGGCCGAGTTCCTTGCGGTCTTCGGTAACATAGGCGAGACTTGACGCGATCGCTTTACCAACGGTGGAAAGATCGGCCTCGCGCCCTCTGATCCTCACCGTGCCGCGGGCATTTCGGCCATAGCTTTGACCGAAGAGGCTCATCGCAAGCTCGGTACGCCCTGCACCCATCAGGCCGGCAATTCCAACAACTTCGCCTTCGCGCACGTTGAACGAAACGTTTTTGACGGACTCGCGGTCAGCATGTTCCGGATGGGTAACGCTCCAGTTTTCTACCTCAAACAGTGTTCCGCCGGCACGGCGTTCGCGTTCGGGGTACCTGTTTTCCATGCTTCGGCCGACCATGTCCTGGACGATGCCGTCTTCCGTGATTTCTTCCTTCCGTGCATCCCGTGTGGACACGGTGGCTCCGTCACGGATCACGGTCACGGTATCCGCAATCTTGCGGACCTCATTCAGTTTATGGCTGATAATAATCGACGTGACGCCTCTGGCTTTGAGTTCAACGATCAGATCCAAAAGGGTCTGGCTGTCGCTCTCGGACAGGGCTGCGGTTGGCTCATCAAGGATCAGTAGCTTGACGTCCTTGGACAGGGCTTTTGCAATTTCAACAAGCTGCTGTTTTCCCACGCCCAGGCGATCGACGAGCGTTTGTGGAGCTTCCTTCAAGCCAACTTTTTTGAGGAGGTCACCCGTGCGCTGAAACGTCTCCTGCCAGCTGATCACTCCGCCCTTCGCGTTTTCGTTGCCCAGGAACAGGTTTTCGGCAATCGAGAGCAGCGGAACCAGAGCGAGCTCCTGATGAATAATGATTATTCCAAGGCGCTCACTGTCGTTAATTCCGTTGAATGCGACAGGTTCGCCGTGGAAAAAGATATCACCCTCGTAAGTTCCGATGGGGTAGATGCCCGAAAGCACTTTCATAAGGGTGGATTTGCCGGCTCCATTTTCGCCGACCAGTGCGTGGATCTCCCCTTCTTTGACTGAGAAGGACACATTGTCGAGCGCCCGAACCCCTGGAAAGGTCTTCGAGATTGTGCGCATTTCCAGAATGGTGCTCATAAAGTTGTCCGGGGCTGGAGGGTGGGGCGTTGACCCCACCCGGTTCGCATTATTCGATTTCGGACTTTTCGTAGTATCCTGATCCGATCAGCACTTCTTCCCAGTTACTGGCGTCAACCGATACGGGTTCCAGAAGGTAGGATGGGACGACCTTCACACCGTTGTCGTAGGTTTCGGTATCGTTGATCTCCGGCTCACCACCTCCAAGAAGGGCTTCAACCATGCCTACAGTAACACGTGCCAGTTCACGTGTGTCCTTGAAAACGGTGGAATACTGTTCTCCTGCCAGAATGGATTTCACGGACGGGATTTCGGCGTCCTGGCCCGTAACAATTGGCATCGGAAGATTCCCGGAGCCATAGCCGACACCCTTGAGTGAGGAGAGAATGCCGATGGAAAGCCCGTCATACGGAGACAGCAAACCCTGAACTTGATCTTCGGTGTAATGGGCGGAAAGAAGGTTATCCATTCGCGCTTGCGCGACGGCACCATCCCAGCGCAGTGTGCCGACCGTGTCCATACCCATTTGGCCCGACTTGACGTTAATTTTGCCGCTATCGATCAGGGGCTGCAGAACGCTCATTGCGCCGTCGTAGAAGAAATAGGCGTTGTTGTCGTCCGGGCTGCCGCCGAAGAGTTCAACGTTCCACGTCTCGCTGTCGCCAAAATTGCTTTCGAGGCCGGAGACCAGAGATTCCGCCTGCTGCACGCCGACCTTAAAGTTGTCGAACGTGGCATAGTAGCTTACGTCGCCGCTGTCACGAATGAGCCGGTCGTAGGCTATCACCGGAATATCCAACGCGGCGGCATTGGCCAGTGCATTTGAAAGTGTTGTCCCGTCGATCGCCGCGATCACCAGGGCGTCCACCTCCTTCGTGATCATGTTTTCGATCTGGGCAAGTTGGTTGGGGATGTCGTCCTCAGCGTACTGCAGGTCAGCCTCGTAGCCTGCGGCCTGAAACTGTTCGACCATCGAGTTGCCGTCGGAGATCCAGCGCGCCGAAGATTTCGTCGGCATCGCGATTCCGATGGTCCCCTTGTCCTGAGCCAGGACTGAACCGGCACAAATACCCATACCGAGTGCAAGGGCCATCAGTCCATTTGTAAATGTAGTCATGCTTTCCTCCCGTTGCGGCGCAGCTGTTGTGCTGGACCAGTATTCTTATGTCTCGCATGGACGCCTGAAGCGCCGCCATAATTGAACCCGAATTTGAATAACTTTCCAATTACATTTTTCGACATCTGCATATCTAATCTGGTATAATGTGATATGGAAAACCTGATTACCCGCTTACAGCTTCGGCATGTGCGCCTGCTTCACGCGATTGGAAGATATGGGCAGATTTCGCTGGCTGCGGAAATGCTCTCGGTCAGCCAGCCCGCTGCATCCCGTATGCTTGCTGATATTGAGAAGATAGTCGGTCAGCCTTTGTTCGCGCGCCATCCAAAGGGCATGACCGCTACTTCAATGGGTGAAATTCTGTTGCGGCATGCGAAAAAGATCGTTGGCGATCTGGAGGAGGCAGCAACGGACGTTGAGGCGTTCAGGGCAGGGCGTTCGGGCAGGGTCAAGGTTGGAGCGGTGACGGGACCCGCAGTGGGCTTCCTGGTTCCAGCGGTGCAGGGATTGAAAAAAGGGGCGGAATTTGCCGACATCACCGTCGACGTGGCGCCGAGCGCGGAGTTGATGGCGGGGTTGTTGCGTGGAGACTATGATTTTGTGCTCGCTCGCATTCCACCGGATGTTGATCCCCGCCTGCTGTCAATTGAGCGTGGTCGTGTTGAGGAAATCAGAATGCTTGTACGTGCAGGGCATCCGTTGGCCCCAAAGGACAATGTCACATTCGCTGATATTGCCGATCTCGTCTGGCTTATTCAGGCATCCGGTATGCCGATCCGTGAGGCCGTGGAGCAGGCATTTGTGAACCGCAACATCCCTGTACCGCGGGAGATCATAAACACATCATCACTGATGGTTTCATTGCGGTATCTGATTAACACGGACGCCGTGGCTGCTTGCTCAAAGGAGGTTGTGGAGTTGCTTGTCAACTCTGGTGCCGCGGGGTGGGCGGCGCTGCCGATGAGGGAGACGCTCATTCTCACGCCTTATCATATCATCCGGTTGAAAGGTCGCTCGATAACACCACTGGGCAAACGAATGCTGGAATACCTGAAAAGTGAGTTGGCTTTTTGAATTGGGCAGGTCGGAAAGCGGTAACGTGACCTTTTGTCGGACAGGGCATATTCAACCAACAGTCTTTGAGACCGTTGCGGAGAAATGCGCGAAAAAGTCCTATTTCCTTGCCAAACTGTCCATATAAACGTTTAAACTCTGCATAAGAACTGTCCTTTTGGCTGATTGACTGGTCCCTAAATGGGCCCTGCAAAGAAATTGGCGGCACCGCGGCGGCATTCGGGATTGTTTTCAGTGACAACGCGGGAAAATATCGTGACAGATGAATCCGCTGCAGAGTTATGGCGGCTTAGGAACGGAGAGCGAAATGAAGACCTGCTGGAAAACCGCATGTAGTGTAGCGTCCATTGGGCTCGTCCTGGGTGGTGCCAGTTTTGCGCAGGACTATGCGGGAGAGACCCTCGTGGTCGGTACATGGGGTGGCGACATTGAGCGTCTGCTTCGTGAGCACGCCGCAGGTCCACTTGAGGAGGCAACTGGAGCAAAAGTTGAGTTTTTGCTTGGCGGTTCCGGTGACCGTATGGCCAAACTCTACGCCGAAAAATCCAATCCCACGATGGATGTGACATTCCAGAATATCTATGAGGCCCCGCAGGCTCTGTCGGATGGGCTTGTTGTGGCACCTGACGAGTCATCGGAAATTTACGGCGATCTTTGGGAGGGCATGAACGACGGCTGTTATGCGATGTCCCTAGTTGGTCTGGGCATTGCCTATAACAGGGATCTTGTATCAGAACCGGTCGAGTGGGCCGACATGTGGAACCCGGATTACAAAGGGATGATCGCAATGGCGCCATATCCCAGTTCAGAAGGTGATGGACTGTTGGGTGTTGCGGCACGCCTTGAAGGAACCGATGAGCACGACCCTGATGTCGCCTTTGCCAAGGTTGCCGAACTCGGCGCACCGGCATTGAACTATACGTCGTTGGATGAGGTCTTTGCACTGATGGATGCGGGCGAGGTGGCGATGGCCCCAATGATCTCGGGCTATGTTCTTGCGGCTTTGAAGGAATGGGACAATATTGGGTTCTCTTTCCCCACTGACCCTGGTCCGGTTTTGGTTCGAGACATGGTTTGTCAGGTTGCGAATTCGCCCAATCCCGAGTTGGCGAAAATGTTCATAAAGCTTGCTCTGAGCCCTGCTACCCAGGAAGCCTATGCCGAGGAGCTTCTTTTTGGGCCGACCAACTCGAAGGCGGAACTTTCCGAAGAAGCCGCTGCCGATACGGTGAATACACCTGAAGAGGTTGCTTCCCTTCTGCAGCTGGATTGGCCCTATGTGATCTCGCAGCGTGCTGACTGGACGGACCGTTGGAACAGGGAAGTCCTTGGGCAGTGAATTTTCCATCGGCTACCTTGACCTGGTCGTAACATGAAGCGACCGGGTCCAAAGCATTACCTGTTGGCGCCAGGCGTGCTTCTGGTTTCTTGCGTGTTTCTTGCGCCCTTCCTGTTGCTGGTAGTCCTGAGTTTTTGGACCCAGCCAGAGGGCACGCTGCTGGTCGAGCCCAGCCTGACTGTCGAGAATTATCTTCGGATTTTTTCCGATCCATACTATTTGCGAGGGCTTGCCCGGACGATTTGGCTGAGCTTTGCAACGGTGTTCTTTTCGTTGCTGCTGGGCTTTCCTGCCGCCTACTGGATCGTCCGTCGTGCCGTGCGTTTGCGGCGGATCGTCATGGCGCTGATGTTGTTGCCGATGGTTTGCGGAGCGTTGCTGCCGACGCTTGGCCTCGTCAACATTCTTTCTCCCCTTGGAATCATCAACGGGTCCCTGAAGCAGTTGGGACTGATTGACAGATCCATACCTCTTCTGGGTACGCAAACGGGAATTTTGATCGGGTTGATTCAGGCATTTCTTCCCCTGATGGTTTTGCCGCTTGTTGCGGTCATGGAGCGCCTTCCCCTGGCCCTCGAAGAGGCGGCCATGTCCCTGGGTGCGCGTCCGCCACAGGTTTGGTGGCGGGTTGTCATGCCTTTGGCTGCTCCGGGTATCGTAGCAGGATCTGTATTGGTATTTTGCGCGGCCCTCACGTCATTTGTGACACCTCAAATTCTCGGGCAGGGCAAAATTGCGACCTTTGCGGCGATGACATGGCAGCAGGCAAGCCTCGTGCTTGATTGGCCGTTTGCATCCGCACTTGCCATGGTTATGCTACTGATAATGGCGGCCCTTGCCTGCATGGTCCTGGGCTTCAGGCGCCTGAATTGGGTTCGGCCATGAGGCGCGTCCTGTTGGGTGGTGTTACGGCACTCGTCGTTCTGTTCACGGTTGCCCCGTTGATCGTGCTGGTGTTTTCCAGCTTCGATGACGGGAAGTTCTTTCGTTTTCCACCAAGAGAATTCTCAATGCGGTGGTTTGAGGCAGCGTTTGCCAGCGTGGAGTATCGCAGTTCACTTTTGAACAGCGCGGTTGTTGCGGTGGTGGCAACGTTGATTTCCGTTGTGCTGGGTACGGCTGCGGCGTTGGGCCTGCAGCGTACCGCCTTGAGATCGCGGGCGGCACTTGAAATGGTTCTGCTTGCTCCACTAACTCTGCCGCTGGTGATCTGGGCCATAGCATTGTTGCAGATTTACTCATGGCTGGGGGTAGGAGGCACTTTTTGGGGGCTGGCACTCGCGCACGCCACATTCACCTTGCCATTTTCCGTGAGGGTGATGTTGGCGACACTTTCGGCCATCGAACCGGGGCTGGAGCTTGCGGCCCGTTCACTCGGCGCGCGACCGTGGCGTGCGTTTGCCCGGATAACCCTGCCTCTGGCTTTGCCTGGCATCGCTACCTCCGCGGCGCTCTCGTTCTTCATATCCTTCAACGACGTCATTGTTTCTACGTTCATTGCCGGATCCAGCTGGATGACTTTCCCGGTTCGTCTTTATTCCCAGCTTCGGGGACAGGGGATTGACCCGACGACGCTGGCAATTGGCACAATGATTATAGCCTCCATTCTGATCGTTGTTGCATTGACTGAACTGTTCAACAGGAAGGCGTCCAGGGCTTGAGTGCATATCTGTCAATCCGGAACGTGGCCAAGACGTACGGTCGGTCAATTGCGCTGAACCGCATTGAGATGGATGTCTGCAGGGGTGAGTTTCTTGCTCTTCTCGGGCCGTCCGGATCCGGAAAGACGACGCTTCTTCGCATTCTGTCGGGGCTACTTGACGCGGATCATGGAGAAATCACCCTTGAGGGACGAAACATATCCCGCACACCGGCTTGGGAGCGGGACATAGGGTTGGTCTTCCAGAATTACGCGCTGTTTCCGCATATGGATGTCCGGACCAATGTGGGGTTCGGACTGGAAATGCGACGCATTCGCGGATCTGAAGCCGCGCGGCGCATCGATGAGGCCTTGGATACGGTTTCGATGCTGGAGTTTGGCAGCCGCATGCCGTCGGAACTTTCGGGGGGGCAGCAGCAGCGGATCGCGATTGCGCGGGCCATCGCGATCAAGCCGCGTCTTCTGTTACTGGATGAGCCACTTTCCAACTTGGATGCGGTCTTGCGGCAATCTGTTCGCGTCGAGCTACGCGAGTTGCATGACCGTACGGGGCTCACGACAATTATGGTCACCCATGACCAGGTGGAAGCACTGACGCTATCGGATCGGGTTGCGTTGATGGAATGCGGGGAAGTACTTCAGATTGGCAGTCCTGAAGACCTCTATCAAAGACCCGCGTCCGCGTTTGCAGCCTCGTTTCTGGGGAGCCCACCCGCCAACCTATTGCCCGTAACCCCAGTTGGCGTGCCAGGCGAATTCAAAATTGGCGAAATGCCCTGGAAACCCGCCGGTTCCGTAGCCGAAATCCTGGCTCGACTGACGCATCCCGCGAACATCGCGCTACGGCCAGAAACCCTGTCTCTTTCGGAAAATCATTTACCCGGTTCGATTCCGGGAAAACTGAAGGCGGTTGAATACATGGGGGGTGAACGACTTGCCCATGTGGAGATCTTTGATGAGGGCGGGCCCATAGTTCTGGTGCGAACGGCGGCTGAAATTCCGGAGCCTGGAACCAAAGTCTTCGTTGTGCCGACCGTGATTACCGGTCTTTACGATACTGAAAACGGATTTGAAGTTTGTCGCTTGGATTGAGGAGTGCGAAGATGTGGACGAATGTTGAAACCTGGGCGAAGCGCAGCCCGGCGAAGCAACAGCTCCGAGAGCAAATCTGGGGTATCCTTGAGGAAACGGGTGTGGCTGTCGGTCCGGCCTTCGGCAATATCCCCAACTTCGCAGGGGCCGACCTGGCAGCGTTTCACCTTTCCCGCAGCACGGAATGGCAGTCTGCCAGGACCGTCAAATGCAACCCTGACCCGCCACAGATCCCAATTCGGCTCCGCGCTCTATATGACGGGAAGATACTGTTCGTCCCGGTACCGGCTCTGACCCGAAATTTCCCGTATCTGAAGCTGGACCCAAAGAAACTTGAAGAGAACGGCGTCAGCTTCGAACTCGCGGCAACCTCCGAAGGGTACATGATTCACGGAGAACGGATCGAGTTTGAAGACGTTCCCGCACTCGATTTTTGCATTGTTGGTTCCGTTGCGGTTTCCAGGGAGGGCGGGCGCACCGGCAAAGGCGCCGGATTTGCTGATCTGGAAACCGGAATATTTCGCGAACTGGGGACCATCCTGGCTGACACCCCGATGGTCACACTCGTCCACTCCACCCAGATTGTGGCGCCGGAGGAGGTCCCGATGATGGAGCACGACAGTCCGCTTTCTATGGTCGCCACGGAAGGCGAGCTCATTCGTATACCTGCGAGCGATACGCTACCGGCCGGCGTGAACTGGGATATGGTTCAGCCGGACCAATTTCGCGATATTCCCTTTCTCGCGACGCTGCGCGACAGGCTACTCGGCAATCATACCGGAGGTGGTCAGTGAGGGGCCGTAGTTTGTCGTTCAACAAGGCTTACGGGCAGCATCGTGATTTTACGTGGGGAGGTATCGCCACCAATTCGACCGACCAGAAGCTCAACTGCGCTCCGCCCGAGGTCGGGCAGAGACTGATGAACAGTGGTGAGGCCAATCAGGGGCCAGGCGCTCATGCCGATGTCATCAAAACCAATCACGGAAACCTCTCCGGGAACATCAATGTCAAGATCACGCAACGCCGAGAGAGCGCCTATGGCCACAAGATCATTGACGCAAACCACCAGGGAAACCTCACGACGCGCCATGCTTTTCTTGGCCTCCGGGCCCAATGCGGCAGTGAGCGGTACGGTTTGCTCCCAGACAATTTCACATTGGCCGAGGGCAGCGTCCACAAATCCCTTGCTCCTCTGAAGGCTCGAGGCGACGTCACCTCCTCCGGAAAGAAGTCCAATGTGTTTGTGTCCAAGGCGAATGGCGTGTTCCGCAATCAACCTGCCGCCAGCTTCATGGTCGGCCTGCACGCAGTCGAGACCAGGGAGGGCGCTGTCGATGGTTACGATTGGAAAGGGTGGTTTGGTCCCGGCTTCGCTGTAATTGGGATGGAGGACTGCGATGGCACCATCCACTCCATGTTCAGCCAGTATGCGCAACGCCTCCGCCTCGCGTTCGGGAGTATCGCCGGAATTTACCAGCAGCGTGGCAAGCCCCTGGGTTTCGGCGTAACTTTGAACCGCTTCGGCAATCTCAGGAAATATCGGGCTGACCAGCGTCGGCAAAATACAACCAATAACATTGTGCCGCCCGGTTTTAAGGGACACTGCGGCCCGGTTGCGCGAATAGCCCAGTTCCTTCGCAACACGACGCACGAGGCTGTCGACTTCGGGCGTAACCTTGTCGAGATCGTTCATGACGTAGGAAACCGTCGCCAGAGAAACTCCTGCGGCGTTCGCCACGTCGCGGATCGTGACCCGTTTGCTCATTCAATTCACCTTAATCTGTATATTGAAACCTTTAACGAGTGGAGCGACGCAAGGCCAGCCAATGCGGGCAGTCGAGTGTGTGCGTGAGGGCGGCGGATTATACGGCGCGACTATTACGCGACACTGTCCCCATCCTTCGCAGTGAGGAGGAGCAGACGTGGGATGCTACCGCGGCCATGGACCATCAGGCCTCGGAAATTTTGCAGTTTTGGGCGTCGAATGCCCCGGGGTCCGGTGCACCTGAATGCCTTATGGCGGGAGCGCTTCAGTCGCTGGAGAACAAGGGGTTCGCGCTGGAAGATTACGGCCAACTCCTGAACGAAGGTTTGGTCTCCGCGAAGTCCCGGGACATCGAAAAACTCTTGCGCATCGACATGCAGCTTCGGGTTATCATGCGTAACGCCAAACCCGATCCCGATCATCCGTCCCAAAAGACTGTCAGATACCATGATTGGGAAAGCTTCTCGTCTGATGTTTCGTGGCCGGATGACATTGACGTCAATCTGGCCGATCTTCCCGACCGGTTACGCGCCGGGTGGTTGGGCCAGTTGGTTGGAGCCGCTGCCGGGACGGCTCTGGAGGGCTACAGTTCCGACAAAATCGCGACGAGCTTTGGTAGTGTTGACCGCTACCTCCGGGTTCCCAACACATATAATGATGACATTACGTTCGAGCTGGCTTTCCTCGAAGCCTATTTGGACCGTGGCGCTTCAATCACCTCGTCAGACATCGCGTCGAACTGGGTGGGTATGATTCCGCTGGGATGGTCGGCTGAGGCTGTAGCGCTTGATGCTCTGCGCCGTGGCATTCTTCCGCCAGATTCCGGCAGCCTGAACAATCCGTTTGACGAGTGGATTGGGGCTCAAATGCGGGGAGCAATCTGTGGCATGGTTGTGCCGGGTCGCCCACGGGAGGCTGCGCGTCTGGCATGGCTCGATGCGCGGATCAGCCATGCGGGCAACGGCATCCTTGGTGAGGTGTTTAATGCCGTGCTTTGTGCGATGGCATTCGGGCCTCGTGATTTGCGCGAAGTGCTTGTCGATTGCATCGAGTTGATACCAGAGACCACCGAATATGGGATGGTGGTGCGCCATGCCCTGAACGTTTGCAAATCGGAAGAAAACTGGCGGAAAGCCTGGAAAGCGTGCGACAGGCGGTACCGGAATTACAATTGGATCCACGTCTACCCGAACGCGGCGGCCCAGATTATCGCGCTGTGGTTCGGGGAGGACGATTTCGACCGGACATTGGCAATCCTGTGTGGGATGGGCCACGATGTGGACTGCAATGCGGCACAGATGCTTTGCGTAATTGGTTTGCGCCGTGGAAGCGAGGTTATTGCCGATCATTGGACCGAGCCATTACTCGCTGGTGATATCATCACCTACATGCGGCGACCGAAGAGTCTTTCATTTGACAGTCTGGTCACGCGGACGCTTGAGGCCACGAAAGTCTGATGATCCGTATGGTTGCCAGGTTGCTGGATAGCGACGCTTGATGCCCGTACTATTCCATGATCGCGCGCTTCCAGGTTCCCCTGAGTAGGCGCAGATGGAAAGGTGCGAGCTTTATCAGTTCCTCAGCGAACAAAAGTGTAAAAACCCACGTCGCTGAAAGGTTCAGGTACAATACCATGACCGCCGTAGCCGGCACCCGGAACAGCCATTGAGACCAGACGAAGACGTGCATGACGTAGACGGTTTCTCCGCCGGCCCTGAGTGTGTTGCCGCATATGGCGTTGGAGCCTTTGGGGAAGGGGAGGACGAGCAGAACCGGAAGGAAGCTCATCAATGTGGCACGGGTGCTGGGGTGCAGATCGGGATAAATCCAAGGCGTCGACAGGCAGACGACCGTGTACACCACCGCAACCAATGCCGATGCAACCATTGCCGCACGCCACGCCTTGGAAAGGAAAGGATCAAGGACGCGGTCGGACGCCTTTCTACCTAGAAGTTGGGCAATCAGAATTCCCGCCGCCTGCGCCCAGCACATTCCAATAGTTCCGGCGACCTGAACCCACGGCATAATGATCGTCATCGCGGCGAATTCGTTGACAGGAAGTTTGGCGTAGATCAGGCCGCACACGCTCATGGCGATGGTTGCACTGGCGAATGTGGCGGCGATCGGGAGGGCAAAAACGAGATGCCGCTTGATGCTTGCGAGGAACGTTCCGTTGCGCCAGCCTGCAATCTTCAGGAGCGCCCGATGTTTTTTTATCAGCATTGCGGCCAGGAATCCGACCTGCAGTACTGAAGCCGCAGCACTTCCGACGGCAGCACCTACCACACCCAAAGCGGGTGCGCCGTACATGCCGTGGATCAAGACAACGCTGACCAGAATATTGAAGGGAACAGCAATTACATAACTTAGGGCGGGCAGGCGCGTGTTACCGCACCCATTGAAAAAGCCGGTCATGCAATGCCCTGCGGCCTCGGCGACGATTACAACCGCAAACACTGCCAGGTAACGTCGCGCCTCTCCCGCAATCCATGCATCATGTGCAAGGCTGTCGATAATGGTGCCCGCTAAAAGACCCAATACGACCAGTCCAATGAGAATGACGGAAATGTTGATGGTCAGTCCTGCAAGCAGCGCCGTTTTCAGAAAGGTCTTGTCACCTGAACCGAAGGCCTGGGCGATCCGAATTTGAGTGGCATTGGAAAACGCTACGATAAGGCCAAGCAAAATCCCGGCGATTGACGCCGATAATCCGAGAACTGCCACGGCGGATTCCCCAAGCGAGGAAACGAGCCAGGCGTCGATGACGACAATACCGTGCAGCATGACGGCCTTGACCGTAAGTGGCCATGCAAGATCGAAAATTGATCTGGTCGACGGAGTTTTTGCGGACGGGTTTTTGGTGGTCATTGGGTGTCCGGTTCGACTCCATGAATTTGTGCGATGAAATCAGCATGTGCCCGCACGCGACGGCATGCAGATTGGCTGTTGTTTAAATGAGGGTGGGTCGCCAGTGGCGAACCTGAAGGTGTCAGCCGTCGTCCGGCTCGAAATAATGTGCGTTGGTTTCAGCTATGGAGGCAATGGTCGAATCGAGTCTGGAAAGGTGCACCATGCCTATCTTGACGGCGCGCTCGGCGTCGCCGGCCAGAATGGCGTCGGCGATGGCCTCATGGTCCTCGAGCAGTTGCGGCATCCGGTCTTCCTTGGACAGTCCGAGATTGCAGAGGCGGTCGACCTTGGCTTTTTCCGTCGAAATAACCTCAAAGGCAAAATCCACTCCTGCAATCGAGCAGAGCGCCTTGTGAAACTCATAATCCAGCACGCCAAAATTTTGGAGGTCGGCTTTCTCGATTACGGCGCGCTGTCTTTTCAGGCATGCGTCAAGAAGTTTTGCAGCCTCTCCATCAGCCCGGGCTGCAGCCCGTCGCAGCACTTCAGCCTCAACCGCTGCCCGCACAAAGCGTGACTTTTCGATTTCCCGGGAGGAAAACCTTTTTACCTCGGTCGCCCGCTGTGGGCGAATTAAAAGCAGGTCGAGATTCGCGAGCCGTGTAAATGCGTCCCGCACCGGCTGGCGGGAAACGCCAAACCTGGCGGCAATTTCTGCTTCCGAGATGCGGTCCCCTGGGCGCAGGCGCAGCGAGGAAATCTCATCAAAGAGATGTTCGAAAATTTCGTCCACCGTCGTACGGCGGTCCTGAGCCAGGTTGTTTTGCATTCGTCGTTCTTTCCTCTTCGCCAAAGGCTTATAGCCACGTTCCGTGATTTCGCCAATTGCTGATCGTGGGAGGTTTTCCTCGATGCCTGCCATGTCGCTGCCTTTCCGGTGCCGATCGCTGTGCCCCTCATCTTCGCCGGAGCCTGACCGTCCATGTTTTCGGACCTGTCCGTCATCGAACAAGTCACATCAAGGCGCTGGGCGATGACGCGATTCCGGTATCCCACATTTTAGACTAGTATTCCAGTTAAAAGACTAGTATCCCAGTTGCAGGGTCAAAACGAATCGCAAAACACGGCTCCCAAAACGGGTTGACGGGCGATCAGGACCAAAACTGCCCGGAAAGCGGGCGCAGGAGCGGAAGGGAGGGCTCATGTCAGGGGTTCGTTTGGATGGCATCGTCAAGGCGTATGGTTCCGTGCAGGTCGTGCATGGCATCGACCTGGAGGTAAAGGAACAGGAGTTTGTTGTCCTGGTTGGTCCTTCCGGTTGTGGAAAATCCACCACTCTGAGGATGATCGCAGGTCTTGAGGAAATATCCGATGGCGATCTGACAATCGATGGACGCACGGTCAACCGGGTGGCACCGAAAGACCGTGATGTTGCCATGGTTTTCCAAAACTACGCCCTCTATCCCCACCTGAATGTGGCCGACAATATCGCATTCGGTCTGCGGATCCGCAAAGAAAGCAAGGAAAAAATCGCCTCTTCCGTTGAAGAGGTTGGGGGAATTCTTGGGCTTACTCCGTATCTTGAGCGTCGGCCGGCAGATCTCTCGGGTGGCCAGCGGCAGCGCGTTGCGATGGGCCGGGCAATTGTGCGGCGGCCCAAGGTTTTCCTGTTTGACGAACCGCTTTCAAACCTTGACGCAAAACTCCGGACCCAGATGCGGGCGGAGATCAAACGTCTGCATAAGCGTCTCGGGGTGACTTCGATCTATGTGACCCATGACCAGGTTGAGGCAATGACACTGGCCGACCGCATCGTCGTCATGCATGACGGCCGGATCGAACAGATCGGCAGCCCCATGGAGCTGTTCCTGAACCCGGCCAATACGTTTGTTGCCGGTTTCCTCGGCTCCCCACCAATGAACATGGTTACTGCGATGGTCGCCTCCGGTGACCAGGGGCCGGTCGCGGAATTTGATGGCCAGCGCATTCAGCTGAAACCAATCCCGTCGCTTCAGAACTCGGTTGGTGAAAAAGTGACGCTCGGCATCCGTCCCGAGTTCGTCAATGTCGGCGACCAGTCCGATCCCAGGCGCGTCAAGGTGGATGTCGACCTTGTTGAAACACTCGGATCGGAGGCGCTCATCCACGCCAATCTTCAGGGCGCGCCGTTTGTCATACGTACCGATACCGTCGGTCAGATGCATGTCCTCGACGGCATTTCCGGTTTCACTATCGAGCCTCACCTCGTGAAGGTATTTGATGCCGAAACGGGGCAGACCCTTCCTGGTCAGGTGCTGGAACAATGAGCGCCGATCTGGATCCCGCCATCGGGCGGACGGAGGAACTTGTCGTTGAAGCGCGCGAGGCGCAGCGTAGTCGCCGCCCGGGGAGCCTTCAGCGGGTAGGCGATCACTTAAAGCGGGAATGGCAGCTATATGTCATGCTGATCCCGACGGTTCTGTGGCTCCTCATCTTTCTTTACAAGCCGATGTACGGCCTGCAGATCGCCTTCAAGGATTATTCGATTTTCCGCGGCGTCGCTGGCAGCCCCTGGATCGGGTTTGAGCATTTTCAGACGCTGTTCGGGAATGATCAGTTCTTAAGGGCGCTGAAAAACACGATTATCATCAGTTTCTACGGCCTTTTGTTCGGCTTCCCGATGCCGATCCTGCTGGCACTGATGTTCAATGAAATTCTGAACCAGACGTTCAAGAAATCCGCCCAGACCATCGTCTATCTGCCGCACTTTGTGTCCTCTGTGATCATCGCGGGTATCGTCATCACGGCGTTCAGCCCCAGTGCGGGTATCGTGAACACGATCATGGGCTGGTTTGGTATCGAGCCGATCTACTTCCTGACTAAACCCGAGTGGTTCCGTCCGATCTTCGTGGGTACGGGCGTCTGGCAGGAGGCTGGCTTCCAGTCGATCGTCTATCTCGCGGCAATCGCTGGTGTGTCACCGACGCTCTACGAATCCGCTGTGGTCGATGGCGCAAGCCGCTGGCAAATGATGTGGAAGATTACCATCCCGTCGATCCTTCCGACCATCATCATCATGCTGATCATTCGCATCGGCAACATGCTCGAGGTCAGCTTCGAGATGATCATCCTGCTCTATCAGCCGGCAACCTACGAGACGGCGGATGTGGTGAACACGTTCATCTACCGGCAGGGCATCCAGGGCGGTCAATACGACCTCGCCGCGGCAGCGGGCCTGTTCAACGCGGTGGTGGCCTTTGTCCTGGTGATGACCGCCAACACGATTTCGAAGCGTTACTCGCGCACGTCGCTTTGGTAAGGGAGCTGGATCAATGATCAATATGAATCTCTATTCGCGCGGCGACAAACTCTTCGTCATCGTCAATATGGTACTGATCGGTCTGTTCACGATCTCAACTCTGTACCCATTCATCTACATCGCGTCGCTGTCACTCTCGACGGGTTTCGAAGCCCGCGCCGGTAACGTGATCATGACACCGGTTGGCTTCACGATCGAGGCTTATAAACAGGTACTGAGTGAGCCGCTGTTCTGGTCCTCGTACATGAACACGTTCATCTACACGATCGGCGGTACCCTGATGAGCCTCGCGTTCATCATCCCTGGGGCCTACGCCCTGTCGCGTCCGCAGCTCTACGGACGTCGGTTCTGGAACCTGATGGTGGCGTTCACCATGTGGTTCAACGCGGGCCTTATCCCATTCTTCCTGAACATGCGGGATCTGGGGCTTCTGGACAGCTATTTTGGCATCATCATCGGTTTCGCGGTCAACGGGTTTAATATCATCCTGCTACGCAACTTCTTCGAGGGCATTCCACAATCGTTTGAAGAAGCGGCTCGGATGGACGGTGCCAACGAGTTCCAGGTTCTCTGGAAGGTCTACGTACCGCTCTCGAAGCCGGCGATCGCCACGGTTGCCCTCTTCTGCATCGTTTCACGCTGGAACGGCTTCTTCTGGGCAATGGTGCTGCTCCAGGACGAGGAGAAAATTCCGCTCCAGGTCTACCTGCGAAAAGTCATTGCCGAACTGTCCGACGACGAGGAATTCGCAACATCGCTACTGACTGCGGCGTACTCCTTCGAGACCGTCAGCGCCGCGATCATCGTCTGCTCGATCGTACCGATCCTGCTCATTTACCCCTTCCTCCAGAAATACTTCAGCAAGGGCATCCTGCTGGGCGGAGTGAAGGAATGAACCGTAAGTCTCGCAACAGGGAGGACACCATGCGAAAACTTCCACTGACCCTTGCCATCCTTGGCACCACCGCCATGACGGCACCGGTCTTTGCCCAGGAACTGGAATTGCCGATTGTCGATGAGCCGCTGGAACTGACGGTGCACATGCACTGGCCGCGGGCACAGGGCTACGGCCCCGGTGGTGACACTTCAAAGATCTACCCGGTGGAGGAAGTTGCGCGCGAGAAAACCAACATCCATCTGGTGGACCAGACTTCCGGCCGTAACACGACCGACAATGCTGAAGCGATGAACCTTCTTCTCGCAGCCGGTGATCTGCCGGACATCGTTGGCGGCAACCTGATCAAACAGCCGGTGAACCAGTACGGGCCCGAAGGTGCTTTTGTGCCGCTTAATGATCTGGTTGAGGAGCATGCTCCCAACATCAAGGCCTGGTTTGAAGAGCATCCTGAGATTTGGGATGCCATCGCGGCCTATGATGGCAACGTCTATTACATTCCCTATCTGCCCGACGGCAAATATGCGCGTGCCTGGTTTGTTCGCCAGGACTGGCTCGACGCGCTCGGTCTGGAACGCCCCGACAATGTGGATGAGCTGCACGATGTGCTGGTGGCCTTCCGTGATCAGGATCCGAATGGAAATGGCCTGAAAGACGAAATTCCCTTCTTTGTTCGTGATTGGGAAGAGGTTCTGCGGCTCCTGAACCTGTGGGATGCGCGGTCCACCGGAGCGGATGTCTACCACGAATTTTACGTGAATGACGAAGGCCAGATTGTGCATCCCTATGCTCAGGAAGCCTACCGTGATGCGCTCGCCAATGTCGCTCAATGGTACGACGAGGGTTTGATCGACCCGGAGGTTTTCACCCGTGGCTCATCGGCGCGTGACTACCTTCTGGGCGAGAACCTTGGTGGCATGACCCACGACTGGTTTGCGTCGACTTCAGGCTACAACGTTGCTCTCGCTGACAAAGTCGAAGGTTTCAATTTCATCCCGTTCCTTCCGCCGAAATCCGCCAGCGGTCAGCGCATTGAGGAAAACCGCCGCATCCCCATGAAACCGGATGGTTGGGCAATCACCTATGCCAACGAGCATCCTGTAGAGACAATCAAGTACTTTGACTTCTGGTTCTCCGAGGAAGGCGCCTTGCTGGCCAATTTCGGCGTTGAGGGCAAAACTTGGAACATGGTTGATGGTGAGCCGATTTTCACCGAGGAAGTTCTGGGTTCCGGACAGCCGGTTAACAGCCAGATGTACCTGGAAGGTGCGCAGGTCTATCGTGGCTATCCGCAGGATTACCGCTACGAGTGGCAGTGGACCCGTGATTCCGCGCGTGAGGGTATTGAACTCTACGATACTGAGGATCTTCTGGTTGATCAGTTCCTGGGTGTTTCCTTCAATCAGGACGAGCAGGAAGTCTATGACCGTTACTGGCCGTCCATTCAAACCTACATGCTGGAGCGTCAGCAGGCCTGGATCCTCGGCTCCGGTGATGTTCAGGAAGACTGGGACGCCTACATCGAGGCCATTAACAAGATGGGCTACGAGGACGTGCTTGAGGTGATGAATTCCGCCTACGCCCGTCAGTACGGCGGTTAATCCACGACACCCCGCTAATTCAGGTGCGGCCGATACACGGCCGTACCACCCTGCACATATCCATACGAAAGACGTTTGAAATGCCCGGTGCTTCCGCTCCACTGCTCGATGAACCCAGGTCCGGTAGGCTGACGATCCAGTACGCGCCGAACACCGAAGGCGATGTTACCGAAAATCCGCCCCGCTTCACATGGCTTCCGGTGATTGAGGACGAGGCGCTGTATACACTGCGCGTGTCTACTGATCCGAAGTTCAAGCCAAAGAATACCCAGGTTTTCTCTTCCATTCCGCTGAATTTTTTTACGCCTGACACCACGTTCGCTCCCGGGGAATACTTCTGGTCCTATGCCGTCTGTAGCGATGATGGAAAACCGGCGTCGACCTGGAGTTCGACCCGCAGTTTCACGATCGAAGACGGCCTGCCTGAAACGCCGCTACCGTCCCGCGAAGAGAGGTTTCAGTCATCTCCATCGTCGCATCCTAGGCTTTGGCTTTCGAAGGATCGACTGGCGGAGTTTCGGAAGGCGGTGAAGGCCGATCCCGGGCACTGCACCTGGTCAAATTTCTACGAGAAATCGGTGCTGCCTTGGATGGACCGCGAATTTATGCGTGAACCCGCCGGTTATCCAAACCACCAGCGAACAGCGCCAATTTGGCGTCAGACATATATCGATCTTCAGGAGGTCATGTATGCCATCCGTCATCTGGCAATAGGCGGACAGGTTACCGGCGACCAGGCAATGCTCGACCGTGCAAAGGAATGGCTGCTGGAGGCGGCCTCCTGGGATCCTATGGGCGTAACGTCCAGAGCCTACACCGATGAATGGGCCTATCGCGTGACCAATGCTTTGGCCTGGGGTTATGACTGGCTTTACGATCAGATGTCTGAAGACGAAAGGGTGTCTGTTCGCAAGGCCTTGCTCGAGCGGACCCGTGACATTGCCGAACACGCGATCATCAATGCCAAAATTCACCTTTTCCCGTACGACAGCCACGCGGTCCGCTCTGTTTCATTGACACTGATCCCCGCCTGCATCGCGCTGCTCGGTGATGAGGAAAATGATGAAGCCCGTGACTGGCTGAATTACTGCATCGAGTTTCTCTCGACCGTGTATTCACCATGGGGTGACAGTGATGGAGGCTGGGCGGAAGGCACGAACTATTGGATGATGGGCATGGCCTATCTGATTGAGGCGGCCAACCGGTTAAAGTCCTTCACCGGTATTGACCTCTACCGACGTCCATTCTTCCGGAATACCGGTGATTTCCCGCTTTTCTGCAAGGCGCCGAATACCCGCCGTGCGACCTTCGGTGATGACAGCACCCAGGGCGATTTGCCCTGTATCAAAACTGGTATCAATTTGCGGCAGTATGCCGGTGTGACCGGAAACGGGGCTTACCAATGGTATCATGAGGAGCTGGCCCGCCTGAATCCGGGCACGGAGGGGGCGTTTTACAACTGGGGCTGGTGGGATACCAATTTCGATGAGCTCACATACCTGACCGATTTCCCTGAGGTCGAAGCCAGCGATCCGCCATCGGGAATGCGGCATTTCAAGGGCATAGGCTGGGTCGGTATCCAGCACGAAATGGCTGATCCGGATCAGCACATTCAGTTCGTTTTCAAGTCCTCGCGTTTTGGTTCGATCAGTCACAGTCATGGCGATCAGAACGCCTTCTGCATGTCGGCATATGGCGAGGATATGGCAATTCAGTCAGGGTATTATGTCGCGTTCAATTCGACCATGCATCGAAACTGGCGGCGTCAGACCCGTTCGAAAAACGCCATCCTGATTAATGGTAAAGGTCAGTACGCCGAGAAGGATAAGGCCAGGGCGATGGCGGCCACCGGTCGTATTCTCGCGGCCGAGGAACATGACGATCACATGTACATCCGGGGCGATGCGACCGCGGCCTACCAGTCGCTTTCGCCTGAAGTGACGTTGGTCGGGCGCGAAATCTATTTCGTGCGCGGTAGCTATTTCGTCATCGTCGACAAGGTGGACGCAAGCGAACCTGTGACCGTGGACTGGCTTTTGCACGCGAACCAGCCTTACCAGCTTGGCAAGACGTCGTTCAGGAATACCGGTGAACGCGCGGGATTTTATGGTCAGGTGGTATGGTCGGAGGCCGGAAAGCCTGAGCTGACACAGATAACCGGCTTTCCGGATGTGGACCCCTCGGAATTTGAGGGCCTTCCGGAGAGCACGTGTCTGCACGCAAAATATCCTGCTGCAACACGACATCGCATCGCAACTTTGCTGGTCCCGTACCGGCTGGCGGAGCCGAAACGAATTTTCAACTTTATGGACGACCAGGGCTACGATGCCGACCTTTATTTCACCGATGCGGACGAGAACACGTTCAAGGTGGTGATGAAGAAGCTGGCGAACACCTGACTATTGGCGGAGGCCCGTGCCTCGAAGCCTCGCGACATGCGGAGAACAAAATGAGCATAAAGAACTACTTCCCCGGGGCCGAAATTCAGCTTTTCGATGCGGGTGGCGGACTGACCAGAAAGGTGGCCGCATATAATGACAATCTGATGTGCGTTGAGGCTCACTTTGAAAAGGGAACGGTTGCGGCCCTCCACAGTCATCCTCATGAGCAGATCACCTACGTGATTTCCGGCAGGTTTGAGTTCGTTGTAGGGGATGAAACCTACATCGTTTCCGCCGGTGACTCTCTCTACAAGCAGCCAAACATCGTGCATGGCGCCACCTGTCTTGAAGCGGGAACGCTGCTCGATCTCTTCACACCACATCGCGAAGATTTTCTCTGAACCATCAGAACCCAAGAACGACTAAAGGGAGTACACGGCATGACGAAACACGTTATCGGATTTATTGGCCTCGGCCTTATGGGCGGAAACATGGTTGAGAACCTGCAAAACAGGGGCTTTGAACTGGTTGTTATGGACCTCAACCAGGACGCCGTAACCGCGGTACTTGACCGTGGCAATGCGAAGCAGGCCGGTTCACCGAAAGAGTTGGCGGAAGCGAGCGACATCGTGATGTTGTGTCTTACGACATCGGATGTTGTGGAGAAGGTCGTCTACGGGGACGAAGGTATCCTGGCCGGCATCCGCGAGGGTTCCGTACTGATCGACTTCGGGACTTCAATTCCCGCTTCAACCCGCAAAATTGGCGCTGACCTGGCCGCGAAGGGTGCCGGAATGATTGACGCGCCACTGGGTCGCACGCCGGCCCACGCAAAGGACGGCCTTCTGAACATCATGGCCGCAGGTGATACGGAAACGTTTGAAAAGGTCCGCCCGGTTCTTGAGGAGCAGGGTGAAAATGTCTTCCATCTGGGCGCCCTGGGCGCCGGGCATACGACCAAGCTGATCAACAATTTCATGGGCATGACCACGGTGTGCACGATGAGCCAGGCTTTCGCGGTCGCGGACCGTGCCGGAGTGGATCGCGCACAGCTCTATGAGATAATGTCGACAGGCCCCTCGAATTCACCATTTATGACGTTCTGTAAGAACTATGCGGTGGACGGTGTCAGCGACCTCGGTTTCTCCATAAACAATGCCAACAAGGATCTCGGCTATTTTCTGACGATGGTCGAGGACCTTGGTACCAGAGCGGAGATTGCTGAGGGAACATCCCATAATCTTAACGCCGCGGTGGCTGCGGGCATGGGTGATGGCAACGTGCCGGAGATCTTCGACTATTTTCTGAAACTTCAAAGCGAAGCCGCGCAGCCGAACGCCGTCTCCGCCTAACCCGAACAGATAAAAAGGATACCAAACCATGAAGCTTCAGGGAAAAACGGCCATCGTTACGGGCGGCGGTCGCGACATCGGACGCGCCTGTGCAGTAAAGCTGGCCTCCGAAGGGGCGAACGTCGCGATCAACTATTTCGCCAGCAGCGCTGGCGCCGAACAAACCGTTGCCGAAATTGAGAAACTCGGCGGTAAGGCAATTGCCGTCCAGGGCGATCTTTCGAAAGCCGAAGACGTCGCTACTCTGGTGGATGCTACGGTTAAGGAATTTGGTGCCGTGGATGTGCTGGTCAACAATGCCGGAGGTCTCATTTCGCGCAAAACGATCGCCGAGATGCCGCTGGAACATTGGCAGGCCGTCATGGACCTGAACCTCACCAGCACCTTTTTGCTGGTCAAGGCGTGCCTGCCTCATATGAAATCCGGTGCGATCGTGAACCTCGCAAGTCAGGCCGGTCGTGATGGTGGTGGTCCGGGTGCCGTTGCATATGCTACTTCGAAGGGCGCCGTGATGACCATGACCCGCGGTCTCGCTAAGGAGCTTGGCCCGGAAATCCGCGTAAATGCCCTTTGCCCGGGTATGATCGACACTGACTTCCACAACATCCACACGGCCGACGCCGCGCGCCGCGGGTTTGAGGCTGCAGCAGCCGTGAAGCGCCAGGGTGTTCCCGAGGATGCGGCAAATCTCGTGCTGTTCCTTGCATGCGACGATTCCGCATTCATCACCGGTGCAAATGTCGACATCAACGGCGGCGTTTTATTCTCCTGAGCGGAGAAGTAGTCAACTGCCCAAATTCCTGACGGACGTTTGCAAATGCGCTTTCTCGCCATTGGTGAATGCATGGCTGAACTTGCCCCAGCGTCGAAACCGGGAGATTATCATCTCGGTTTCGCCGGGGACACGTTCAACACGGCATGGTATCTTGCACGGGTAGGTCCCGAGGATTGCCGCGTGTCCTATTTTAGCGCAATCGGTCAGGATGAGATTTTCCGGCAAATGCGTGATGCAATATCTGCCGGTGGGATCGACACGGAATATCTTCTGGAAGTCGCCGATCAAACGGTCGGTCTTTACCTGATTTCGCTCAATAACGGCGAACGCAGTTTTTCCTATTGGCGTGGGCAGTCTGCCGCTCGCCATCTGGCCGATGACCCAGGCAGTCTGCGGCGGGCGATGGAAAACAGCGATGTAATATATTTTTCGGGAATAACTCTCGCCATACTGGAAGAGGCTACCCGGGACACACTATTCGATGCCTTGGGAGCCGCGCGGGCGTCGGGCAAAATGATCGCATTCGACCCCAATCTCCGGCCGGGACTGTGGCCAAGCCCTGAATGCATGAAAGAGGCGGTCATGCAGGGTGCGGCGGTAAGCGATATATCTCTTCCGTCTTTTGAGGATGAAGCAAGCTGGTTCGGGGATGCGGACCCTGAGGCCACGGCCGAACGGTATGCCGCGGCAGGCGTCGACACCGTTGTTGTCAAAAATGGCGCCGGACCTGTCCTGTATCGACAAAGCAGTGAATGTGGCGTCTGCGAGGTTCCCGAGGTTGCGGACGTTGTGGACACAACTGCTGCTGGAGACAGCTTCAACGCCGGCGTGCTCGCAGGGCTGATGGAAAACAGATCGCTGTGGGACAGCGTCTCGCTCGGGTGCCGATTGGCTGGAAAGGTTGTGCAGGGCAGGGGAGCCCTTGTTCCTGTAGACCGACCATAGTGGCTCGTTAGCAACAAGCTAAGCATCAACTTTTCCTGGGTCACTGAACAGTGCCGGGACGGTGAGGATAGGCATGTGTCTGGTCACAGGCCCGCATATTTTTAGTGCCCGTTAGTTGCAATGGCCGCAGGTCTCACCAACTCCGCCTGGCTGGGCTGGCGCACGACTGGAACGCGCGGAGCGTTTTTCCCCGATTTCTTCCTGTCTCCGGCAATGCGCGTCCAGTCACCCATGTATCTTCCTGAAGCAGTGACTGGGCTGTTTGGTATCATGTTGGTCGTAGCGGAGCCCAATAGTTCCCACCGCCTCCGAAAGGCGACGGTCCGATCAAGTTCCTTCAGTAGTTCCAGAGGGTCCCGTCTTCCAGCCTGACAATAGGGTGGCTTCCGGGCTCATAACTGTACCGCTCGGCTTCGGCCTCATCGAAATCGACACCAAGACCCGGGGCATCGCTCACGTAGAACATGCCGTTTGTCATTAGGTGCTCGGATGGAAACAACGCGTCGCATTCCGGCGTGCCCAGCACAAGGTATTCCTGAACTCCAAAATTGGGAGCCCAGGCGTTCAGATGCGCCTGTGCTGCCATGCATAGAGGTGAATGGCTGGGCGCACCATGAAACCCTGTCCGGACATGATGCAGGGCGGCGAGATCGACGATGCGTTTCACGTGGGTAATACCGCCCGCGTAGGTCACGGCGACACGGATGAAGTCGACGAGTTCCTGCTCGATCAGCTTGTTGCACTGCCAAATGGTATTGAACACTTCACCGATCGCAATCGGCACGGTGGAATGCCGGCGGATGAATTTCAGCGCGTCCTGGTCTTCGGCTGGAGTGGGGTCCTCCAGCCAGTAGAGGTCTGCCGGTTCCACCGATTTGGCGAATTCAGCAGCCTCGCGGGGGGTCAGCCGGTGATGCACGTCATGCAGGATTTTTAGTTCCGGCCCAAATTTTTCCCGAATTTCCATGAGAGCACCGGGCATGTACCGCATGTATTTTCCGGAGTCCCAGATCTCGGTGCTCGGGCGTATGCCGGAATAGTCGGTGATGTAGTTACGCATGCCACCCTTTGTTTCTGGAACGGCGTATCCCGCGGTGGGCATCCCCGGAATGCCGCACTGTACGCGCACGGCTTTGTAACCGTCCTCCACATAACACGCGACTGAGTCCATGAGATCCTCAAGATCGGCGCCGGTGGCATGTGCGTAAACCATCGCGCCATCCCGGCTTTTGCCGCCAAAAAGCTGGTAAAGCGGCAGGTCCGCGATCTTTCCTTTGATATCCCAAAGCGCCATGTCGATGGCGCCGTAAGCTGCCATGGCGATCGGACCCCCGCGGAAATACGCACCGCGATAAAACAGTTGCCAAATATCCTCACTGTTGCGTGGGTCGAGGCCGATCAGGTTGGGTATCAGGTAGTCGGTGAGATAGCTTGCAGGCAGCGTTTCGCGGTTGTTCAGCGTCGCATCGCCCAGGCCGTAGATCCCCTGATCCGTGTAAATTTTCAGCGTGACATAGTTCTTTTTCGGCCCGCCAACGAAGACCTTCGCATCGGTGATCTTCATTCCGGCGATCTCCGGGTGAGATGCGTGACATCTGTCCAGTTCCCGTTGGAGCGGATGATGTCGATGATCTGCTGGTAGAGGCTGCCTTCGAGGAAAGTTGGGTAGGGTTCGACTGTTTCACCCTGAATGTCGCGCACAAACTCCCGCGCCAAAATATGCCAGCATTTTTCGGTGTCGCCTTCGACGTCGGGGACGGACGTCTTTATGTCTTCCGGGAGCGGTAACGGTTTCCAGTCGCCCGTCCGCGACCGGTAGTGCAACTGTCCACTACCGTAGTGTCCCTCAATGTAAATTGCGCCCTCGCGCCCGTAAAAGACGATGTGATCCTCGTGAAACCGTGGCACCAGGCCTCCGTGCTTAAACAGGACCGAGACCGGTTTGGTTGCGAACGCGCTCCGCAGTTGTGCGAGCACGGTGTAGGACCATTCGACGTTGCTCTCCCCCCATTTCAGAGAGGGATCGTTGAGGTCAGATGGGATAAAATTTCGCCGCATGGCAAAGTTGTGAACGCCCTCAACAATCGGGGCTTTCTCGAGATCGTCCCGCACCTCACCCATCACCGACAGGATCTCTTCGCCTACTACCGCGCAGGCAATCGACAAGGTATGGGTGAAGTTGTTATTCAGCCTGCCGCCGCCATCCTCTTTTCGATGAGACCAGCCGAAAGGAATGTCGCGTTCAAGATTGAAATGGGAGATGCACTCGATCTCGGTTGGCTCTCCAATTGCGCCATCCGCAACCAGCCGCTTCGCATGCAGAATGCTGGGCGTGTACCGAAAACTGGCTGCGTAGGCGGTTTTCACGCCCCTGGATTTGGACAGCTCGTAGAGTTCCATGGCCGTGTCGGCGCTGTCGGTCATCGGCTTGTCGCAGAACACATGGCAGCTGGCTGCAATTGCCTGTTTGATCGGCTCATAATGCGCACCACCGGGCGTGGCGATTGACACGATACCCGGTCGGCACCGGTCGAGCGCTTCCTGCCAATGCGTGCCGGCAAACGGGATGCCCATCTTTTCAGCCACATCCTCAACAACATGGGTCGTCCTGCCGACCATACCAACGATTTCCGCGCCAGCTCCCCTGAACGCCTCAGCATGACCCTGCCCGGCAAAACCAGTGCCGGCTATCAGCACCTTCGGAATATCACTCACCCGCATCCTCCATTTATGTTATACTAGTATTCTAGTATGGATAAGGGAGGTTGGCAACGATCGTCTCCGGGAGGTAATGATCTTGCCGTGCTGCGTCCGCTGGTCACCCAAACCGAAGCGTTGAGGTACTGGTTATCACGGTAGGTCGATGGCCGGACCCAAATTACGTAATGCGGCTGATGGCTAAAACTCTCTCTACCCTGAGTTGCCCTAACCTCAGACGAGCGCTACACGGGAACAATGTCGCAATTGTTGATCGTCTTTCATTCCATGACCGGAGGTAGCAGGCAGATGGCTGAGGCGGCTGCCGATGCGGCGCGGCCGGAGATATCAACCGTACTGAAGATTGCCGAGGACGCTGGGCCCGCGGATTTGCTCGAGGCAAACGGCTACATATTTTGTGCTCCGGAAAATCTCGCAGCTATCGCGGGCGTCATGAAGGACTTTTTCGACCGTACCTATTACCCGGTGCTCGGGAAAATTGAAGGCAGACCGTATGCACAGATGATTTGTGCGGGATCCGACGGCACGAACGCCGCCCGCCAGACAGCGCGCATCGCCCAGGGCTGGCGACTTCGTGAGATTCAGCCGCCGCTGATCGTTTGTACGCATGCGCAGACACCGGAGGCGATACTTGCCGCCAAGGATATCCCGGAAGAGCAGCTATCCAAATGCAGGGATCTCGGCTCCGCGATCGGGGCGGGCATTGGTATGGGGGCGTTTTAGATTGCCACGTATCTTGAGTTACCTCAGTCGATATCGGTGGCGGCAATAACAGCGCGGCTCAGATCCGACTACTGCCGCAGCGGATAAATGCTTCATAGACTCGGCCTTGGGATTGTTGAGAAGTAGTTGGGAACACCCGTGTCCGATACCCTGATAAAGCGTTTGTCGGAGACGTGTTACTCGCGCGTGTCGTGGTGAACGGCCGGGGAGCGACGCGGCCCCCAAATTCTGAATCGCAATATTTCAGTTTGACAAATTGAGCCCAAATGTCCAAATGCCTACCGCAGGAGGTCACGGTTGCACGATGAACGAAACTGAACGGGCATTGCTGGACGCCGCTTTGCGGGTGTTTTCACGTTACGGCGTGAAGCGAAGTAGTATGAGTGATCTCTGTGAGGAGGCGGGAGTATCGCGTCAGACCTTCTACAATAACTTCCGGAACAAGGATGATATCCTCCGGGCGCTGATCCGCAGCTACACCGAACGTGCCCTGAATGGTATTGAAGCGGGTCGTCAGACCCGTGAGAATCTGGGGGATCTGCTCGATCTGGTGTTTGAGCAGACCGTGGTTGCAGGCTATGACATGGTTGCTGCGATGCCAAATGCGGAAGATTTCGTGGACGGAGTACATGCCAGCAGCAGGGATGGGATGGAGGCCGCACATGAACGGTTTCGTGAAGTGATCACTGATATCCTCTCGCCATATACTGCAGAGCTAAATGAGGCCGGGATTGACGTAATCGCGCTGTCGGAATTCGTGCAGCGCGCCTCAAAATCGGCAGGTTTAAACGCCCGCGATCGTAACCATCTATTCACCCAACTTTCCACGCTGCGTCAGCTTTGCCTCGCAGCGGCCGGACCGTCGAACGGCAGCTGAACAAGGAGCTTCCCGATCATGTTTTTTGCCAGAGACACCGCGCGATGCGCGTTGACCCGCCTTGGGGCAACAGTCCTTTTGGCCACCTTCACACTTGGGATCGCAACCGGGCAGGTCCACGCTGAAACGCCGGTAGTCAAGCTGACCGAGGTCAACGGCGGTTCGGGCGATCTGCGCCGCGTCTTCTTCGGCAAGGTTGTGGCGCGGGAGACCGTCGACCTGGCCTTCCAGGTGGGTGGTCAAATTGTCAAATTTCCTGTCGAGGAAGGCGCCGCGGTACCCGAGGGTGCGCTGGTTGCGGAGTTGGATCTTGAGCCGTTCCAACTGGAACTCGATGAGGCCGAGGCCCGCGCGGCCCAGGTCCGCCGAACTCTCGACCGGTATCAGAGACTGGTCGGCGCATCGGTTTCCGAAACCAGCCTCGAAGACGCGGAAACCGAGGTCGATCTGGCCGAGATTGCCCAAAGAAACGCGGAGCGGTCCCTGCGCAACGCCACACTGAAGGCCCCATTCGACGCTATTGTCGCCGCCCGGTTGGTGCCGAACTACTCAACCGTCAGTGCCGGTACACCTGTGGTGCGGCTGCATGACATGTCGGATGTGAGGATCGAGATTGACGTTCCGGAAACGCTTTTCCAGCGGGCCGGACAGGACCCCGATCTCACCCTCACCGCGCAGTTTCCCGCAAGCGACCGAACCTTCCCGCTGGCAATCCGAGAATTCAATGCCGAGACCGCAGAAGTTGGACAGACCTATCGTCTAACCCTCGGGATGGCCGCCCCTGAGGACATGACCGTGCTGCCTGGCTCCTCTGCCAAGGTTACCGCGGTTCTGAGAACCGGCTCCAGTCGCATTGAACTTCCGGCTTCAGCGATCGTGATCGACAATGATCTCAGCACCCATGTGATGGTCTTTGAACCTGCTGGTTCTAACACCGGTACCGTCACTGCGACACCGGTTGAGATTACGCCAACCGATCGCGGCACCGTGGAGGTTACCGCGGGGCTCGAGCCTGGGCAGGAGGTTGTCGCCATTGGCGGTGAACAGCTTACCGATGGCACGGAAGTGCGCCGGTTCACCGACTTCGGAGACTGAGCTTATGGATATCGCGCGCTCCTCCATAGACCGTCCGGTCTATACCTGGATTATCATGCTGATCTGTCTGCTGGGCGGTATTTGGGGGTTTGCGTCCCTGGGCCGTCTGGAGGATCCGGCCTTCACCATCAAGACGGCCGTCGTGGTCACGCAATATCCCGGTGCTTCGGCCGAGGAGGTGGCGCTGGAGGTTACCGAACCGCTAGAATCGCAGATCCAGAAAATGGGTGAGGTCAAGGACATCGAGTCCATGAACCAGCCCGGCCTCTCCTGGATTACCGTGAACATGAAGGACACCTATGACGGTTCCGAACTGCCCGAGATCTGGACGAAGCTGAGAAATCGCGTTGGCGAGGCGGCGCTGCCATCAGGAACTACGCCGCCCTTCGTCAACGACAGTTTTGGTGATGTCTACGGGCTCTATTATGCGGTGACCGCCCCTGGCTTTTCGGACGCCGAGATTTACCGGCTCTCAAGTTTTCTGCGCCGCGAACTTCTGACCGTGGACGGTGTGGCGGATGTGGTGCTGTCGGGCGTGCCGGACGAGGTGATCTATGTTGAGCCGGATCCAGCGTTGTCGGCCACCCTGGGCGTTTCGCCCAATGCAATGCTTGGGGCAGTTGCCAGTGCCAATGAGATCGTCGACGCAGGAGTGCTTCAGGGTGATGACGGACGAACGCTCGTACAGCGTCCCGAAGGCTCGGACAGCGTGTCGGAAATCGCCTCGCTTTCGCTTGGGGTCGGCGGACAGGTCGTCAACCTGGCGGATTTCGCGCATATTTATCGCGGGCCGGAGGCAAATCCCGACCTGATCGTGCGTCACAATGGCACCGAAGCTTTCACCCTTGGCGTCGCCGGCATCGCCAGCGAAAACATCGTCGAGGTGGGAAAGCGTGTCGATGCGCGGCTGGACCAGTTGCGTGAGGCACTGCCGCTGGGAATCGCGGTTGAGCCGGTCTATCGTCAGCATGCGGTGGTCGAAGAGGCGTCGAACGACTTTCTTATCAACCTTGCCATGTCGGTCAGCATCGTCGTGGTGGTGCTGGCGGCGTTCATGGGCTGGCGCGCGGCCCTTGTTGTAGGCACGACACTGCTCTTAACCGTGGTCGGCACGCTTTTCTTTATGAATCTTGCCTCCATCGAGATGGAGCGTATTTCGCTTGGCGCGCTGATCATCGCCATGGGGATGCTGGTGGACAACGCCATCGTTGTCGCCGAGGGCATGCAGATCGCCATGCGCGGTGGCAGGACCTCACGCGAAGCCGCTACGGAGGCAGCCAGTAAGACACAAATCCCGCTGCTCGGAGCCACCGTGATCGGCATTATGGCCTTTGCGGGGATCGGTCTGTCCCCGGATGCCACCGGCGAATTTCTTTTCTCGCTGTTTGCTGTTATCGCGATTTCCCTCCTGCTCTCATGGGTACTCGCCATCACCGCAACTCCATTGCTGGGGCACTATTTCTTTAAGCGAGGGGCGGAAGGTGACAGCGTCGGTTACGATGGCGCGTTTTTCCGGAGCTACGCCGCGGTTCTTCGCGCGTCGCTCAAACTGCGCTGGGTGGTAATTGCCGCTCTGATTGCGGGCACGGCGGTATGCTATGTTCTGTTCGGCCAGATCAAGCAGCAGTTTTTTCCCGACAGCAACACGCCGCTCTATTTCGTCCACTACAAACTGCCACAGGGCGCATCAATTCATCAGACCACGGACGATCTCGCCGTATTGGAAAATTGGCTGGCGGACCGGGAAGGCGTTGTGGACGTGACGTCCTTCACCGGCGAAGGCGCCTCACGTTTTATGCTGACCTACGAATCACAGAAACCAAACCCGAGCTACGGCCATCTGATCGTGCGCGTCTCCTCACTCGATGTCATTGAGGACGAGATGAACGAACTTGAGGCTTTCGCGACTGAAGCGCTGCCACAGGGCGAGTTCCGCGTGAAGCGGCTCGCTTTCGGTCCTGGCGGCGGTGCGCCCATCGAGGTCCGTTTCTCCGGTCGCGACTCCAATGTTCTCCGTGCGCTTGCTGACGAAGCCATGATGCGCATGCGGGATGCTTCCGACAACGTCAGTGCTCTGCGTCACGACTGGCGTGAGCGCGAACTCGTCCTGCGCCCTGTGTATGCCGATGACCGCGCCCAGGATGCCGGCATTTCGCGCACGGAAATTACTGAGACGCTGCAATTCGCCACCGAGGGAATAGATGCAGGCACCTTCCGGGAGGGTGACAGACAGATCCCCATCGTCATCCGCTCTCCACGCGAGGCCGATCTCGCGCTGACCGACCACATGATCTATTCCGACAGCGGCAATACGCTGGTGCCATTCGAACAGGTGATTGATGGGTTCCGCTTTGAGCCGCAGGATACGCTGCTGTACCGCCGGGACCGTATCCAGACGATCACCGTTGGCGCCGACATTCCCCGTGGCATGACCGCGGCACAGGTTCAGGAAGAGGTCCGGGAAACCATTGAGGCGATGGAACTGCCGGAAGGATACCACATGGAGTGGGGTGGCGAACTCGAGAGCGCATCCGAGGCACAGGCTTCACTTGGCAGTCAGTTGCCCCTGAGCGGCATCATCATGGTGCTGATCTCGGTGCTCCTGTTTAACGCACTGCGACAGCCGCTCATTATTTGGCTGCTGGTTCCGATGGCGGTCAATGGAGTCAGTCTCGCGCTTCTGGGCGCTGGCCTGCCCTTCACCTTCACCGCGCTGCTCGGGCTCCTGTCGCTTTCCGGCATGCTGATCAAGAACGGCATTGTTCTGGTCGAGGAAATCGACCTGACCCGCGAGGCCCACCCCGACATGCCCCTGAAAGAAGCCATCGTCACCGCGTCCGCCTCCCGCCTGAGGCCCGTCTTCCTGGCGGCAGCAACGACTATTCTGGGCATGCTGCCCCTCCTGACCGATGCCTTCTTCCAGTCGATGGCAGCCACCATCATGGGCGGCCTCGCCTTCGCCTCCGTGCTCACCCTGATCGCGGCACCGGTGTTCTACTTCGTGATGTTTCGCGACGCAGAACGGACGGTGAAGGCTGTCAGCTAAGAGAGGCGCAATTCTTACGGGGCGGCACGGAAGTGCGGGAAAATGTAAGGTGCTGGCATACTCTGATTGCCGGCGTATGCCAGTCTTAGGGGATAATAAGCACCTCATTCCGTGCAAACTGAATAGCTGGCTTGCGTAGGCTCAATTACGATCAACGATAGCACTGCGCGAAAAGGCGGCTTAAGCCTTCGGCCGACGAGTGTAACCGCTGCTGTGCAATAAACCCTACCATGTTTGTGCATTGGACCGGGCCAAAGAACTTGTCCGGCGTGCGTGCGTTGGCGCGGGGTTGATCGAAAACCTTTTCGATTGAATTCCATATGAAGTTAGTGCTATCGACAGGTTTATCGATAAACCTCGAAATTGCATTGAGGATAAAATTGGGGAGGAGGAAGAAATGCGGAAAGAACATTTCCCCGAAACTGCTGGCATCCGCGGCACTTTTGGTCGCGTGTACTTAGATTGCCCATGCCCAGGGGAATCAACGCAAGATTACATTGTACACCCGGAAGGACGGGTTGGAGTATTGGGCGCCATGCTACAGCGTCGATCTTGAAGCGGGGAGAGCCCGGCCTCGCTTTTCGACAACGCAAACGACCCCTATCAATACGACAACCTTGCCGCGGCGCATCCCGATCACCCGCTTATGGCCGAACTGGCCCGGCGTGATGCGGTCCTGCCCTGGCGTGATCTTGAGGATGACCTGCAATGAACGCTCAAACCAAAATCGAACCCACCGCACTGACGCTGGACACCGGTTGGCAGCTCAGCCGCATCGGATGCGAAGAGACGCTGGAGGTCGCGCTGCCCTTTGATGTGCATTCCGCGCTGCTGGCTGAAGGGCGCATTGAGGACCCGTACTGGCGCGACAACGAGGCCAAAACGGACTGGGTGCATGAGAGTGACTGGCTGGTCGCACGCGACTTCACCCACGGTCCGGTCGAGGGTCGCTACACGCTGACCCTGGAGGCTGTGGACTGTCACGCGGTGGTCAGCCTGAACGGGCAGGTGATAGGTACCCCTGGCAACCGTTTCATGCGTCATGATCTGGACGCAACGGAAGCGCTGCGCGAGGGCGATAACCGGCTGGAGATCCGGCTGCTGTCGAATTCGTCCGAGGCGAAACGCCGGGCTGAACAGGCGCCCTTCCCGGTGCCGCATATCGACTGGAACAACCGCATCCCGCACTACAACTTTCTGCGCAAACCGCAGTGTGATGCCGGCTGGGACTGGGGCATCGCGCTCAGTCCGCTGGGCATCTACGGCGAGGTGCGTCTGCAGCGTACGGACCCGCTGCGACTTGATGACGTTCTTGTGCGCCAGCATCACGATGGCGGAAAAGTCGTTATCGAGGTCGAACTGCATGTCGATGTCGCCCGTCCGGTTGAGACCAGTGCGCAACTGACGATCGATGGCCAAACCGTGAGCGCCGATGCGAAGCTCTGGCCGGGTCAGGGAACGGTTACCGTCTCCACGGAGATCCGGAACCCGCGGCTTTGGTGGCCGGTTGGTCACGGTGCGCAGGAGATGTATGACCTGACCGTCAGGATCGCCGGGCAGATCCGTTCCATGCGCATCGGCCTGCGCGAGATCGAGCTGCTCACCGACAAGGACGAAATTGGCCACCGATTTGCCTTCCGCGTCAACGGGCGGGAAATTTTCATGCGCGGCGCCAACTGGATCCCCGCCGACGCCCTGCCGCAGCGCGCCACGCCCGGGGCGGTGGAAGACCTTCTCGACAGCGCGCTTGAGGCCAACATGAACATGCTGCGCATCTGGGGCGGCGGCACTTATGAGCCGGACTGGTTTTACCGGATGTGCTCGGAAAAGGGCCTGCTGGTGTGGCAGGATTTCATGTTCGCCTGCAATCTCTACCCGGCGCAGGACCGCGCCTGGCTGGACGGGGTGCGCCTTGAGGCCCGCCAGCAGATCCGCCGCCTGTCGCAACATCCCTGCATGGCGCTCTGGTGCGGCGACAACGAACTGATCGGAGCCCTCGGATGGTTTGACGAGGCCAAAGCCGACCGCGACCGTTATCTCGCTCTTTACGACCGGCTCAATCATGCACTCGAAGAAGCGATTCAGGACGAAGCGCCAGGCGTCCCCTGGTGGCCGTCGTCGCCCAGCGTCGGGCCGCTCAACTTCGGAGACGGCTGGCACGACGACACTTCCGGCGACATGCATTTCTGGGACGTCTGGCACTCAGCCAAAGACTTCGAGCACTACCGCACGGTGCGCCCGCGCTTCTGCTCGGAGTTCGGGTTTCAGTCCTTCCCCTCAACCCGCCTGATCGAGAGCTTCACCGAACCGCAGGATCGCAACGTCTCGTCCCGGGTCATGGATGTGCATCAGCGCAACAGGGGTGGCAACAGCCGCATTGTCGAGACCATGAGCAGGTATTTCCGTTTCCCCGACAGCTTCGGGGACATGTGCTGGCTCAGCCAGATCGGGCAGGGGCTGGCGATGAAGACCGCCATCGAGTTCTGGCGGTCGAACAAGCCGCGCTGCATGGGCACGCTTTACTGGCAGCTCAACGACACCTGGCCGGTGGCCTCCTGGGCGAGCCTTGAATACGGCGGTGGCTGGAAGGCCACGCAGTACCTGGCGCGGCGGTTCCATGCACCGGTGATGGTGACGGCTCAGCCGGATGAGACGACAGGCGACATTGTGCTTTGGGCAGTCAACGACACCGGCAGCCCTGTCAGCATCGACGTCACCGCCCGTTCGGTGCGTTTCGGGGGTGAGATCGCAGAGTTGGACACATGGCAGGCGGTCTGCCCGCCGGACCGCGCCGTCGAGGTGGCGCGGCTTGCAGCCGGGTCACTGATCGATGATGCTTTCCTGCATTTCGACTGGGCCGATCCTGACGGCGTGCATGTTGGTGAGAACGAGTACCTGCCAATGCGCCCCAAGGCCTATGACATCGGCACGCCGCGGATCACTGCCGACACGGGCACCGCACCCGATGGCACGCCACAGGTCACACTCACCACGGATCGACCGGCGCTCTGGGTGACATGGGATCTGGGCGGCGATACGGTATGGTCCGACAATTGCCTGACCCTGCTGCCGGGCCGCCCGAAGGTCCTGCGTGCCACGCGCCAGCGTCGCTCGCACCTGCCTGACAGCCGGCCGGAGGCGCGCGCGCTGAAAGGATAGGACATGGCCCGGCCCGGACCTGGTGGCGACACCGTGACAATGAAGACGATTGCGACTGAGCTTGGCGTGTCGGTGACCACGGTCGCCCGCGCGCTCAAGGACGGTCACAAGGTCGGCCCCGAACTGGTGGCCAGGGTCCGCGACACCGCCGACCGTCTGGGCTATGTCCGCAATCTCGAAGGGGCCAAGCTGCGCACTGGCAGGACGCTCGTTGCCATGGCTTTTCTGAGCTTCACGGAGCAGGAGGAGATCGGCGATTCAGGCTCCATCGGTCTTCTGCAGGGGATCCACAAATGGTTTGCCGGCACCGACTATTCGGTGCGGGCCGTGCCGGTGGCGATGGGCGACCTCGCACTGGAACAGGTGCGGGAAGTGGTGCGCGGGCGCAATGCGGACGGGCTGATCCTCGACCATACCCAATTGCTGGATGACCGCGTTAAATACCTGCTGGAGGCAGATTTCCCTTTTATCACTTTCGGTCGCACGGAGCTGCTTTCTCCGCATGCCTTCTTTGATGTCGATAATGAATACGCCGCCTGGCAGAGCACCGATGCGCTCCTGCGCGACGGCTATCGCCGGGTGGCGCTTGTGGACGGTGACCTGCGCTACAGCTTCGTGCGGCAGAGGCTGCGCGGCTACGAAACGGCCCTGCGCGAACACGGGATCGACCCCGACCCGGCGCTTTACCATCACGACGAACTCAGGGCCGACCGCACCCGCCAGGCCGCGGCTGGCCTGATCAATGCCGGGGCGGACGCCTTTGTCTGCGTCAATGAACTGTCCTTCCTCGGCGTGCGCGCCGGTGTCCGTGACCGTATGGGCCCGGACGTTGAACGTTACGGGTTCGCCCTGCGCTCGGGCACCAACCTTGCCGACTATGTGGCCACCCGGGTCTACACCTCGCATTTCTCGAACCAGCAGGCCGGGCGCCGCCTGGCCGAACTCCTCCTGAAGCGCATCGAAGGCGCCCCGCCCGGGGACTGTCAGGAACTGGTCAAAACCACGCTACGCATCAATGGGACGCCGCAGGATGGGGTGTGAAATCAACAGCGGCACAAGCCACGACTTTTTTTACAAATTGCTTGACTAAAGCGGTTTGCGTTTGATCTGAATCGAATTGGGATTCACAAGCCCGCCTTCGTCTGATTCACTTCTGTTTGGAGGTGGATCATGGGCAAACATTACTCTTTGGACCTTCGGGAACGGATTTGCGCCTACGTCGCTAAGGGCAATTCGGCCCGTTCAGCGGGGCGGCTGTTCGGTGTGAGCGCAGCCACGGCGGTGCGATTG
>JAUHWT010000032.1 GCA_030427145.1 Alphaproteobacteria bacterium
TGCCTCATGTTCCTTGATCATCCCGATAATCTGCGCCTCGGTGAAACGGCTCTTTCGCATTCGTCTGCTCCTTCAAGGTCGGGCAGACTCTACATCACGGTGAGGGATTTCGCGGGGGGCAGGTCAAGTTCGTTTGCACCAGGTTGATGCCCACCCGAACAGCAGGCGAATACTACATCATGATCGAGATCAAAGCGTATGACTTCTCCGGACGGGGGGTAATAGAGTATTTCGGCGTCCTTCTTCCGTTTGAGCCCCAAATCATCACACCAGCCATCCAGACGGCAATTGCTGAATCCAGGTTTGAGTTTGAGGAATCCAAGTACATTCCGGAAATTATCAGAGCCGGTGATCGAATATTGGAAATCGGAGCGGGCATCGGCTTCATTTCGACGCTGCTCAGCCGACAGACGGGCGTCGAACGCATCATTGCGGTTGAAGCGAATCCGCTTCTTATGAACTACATCGCAGACGTCCACGACCTGAACAACGTAAGCGGGGTGGAACGGATGAATACGGTTCTGACCAACAGCTCCGAAGAACAGGCCACGTTCTATCTCAGAGACGATTTTTGGATGGGTTCGATTTTTCCTGAACCCAATCCCTACCATTCCAGTGTTGAGGTTCCGACGACGCGTTTCAGTGATCTGCTTTGGAACGAGGATATAAATGTGATCGTTTGCGACATTGAGGGAGGGGAAACCATCCTCTTTCAGGACGCGGACCTGTCGGGCGTGGACAGGATCTATCTTGAGGTCCACGACCATGTCACCGGCCTCGCGAGTGTGGGCAGGCTTTTTGCGGACCTCGCGGCGAAGGGCTTTATCTACGATCCGCGCCACTCCGAAGGCAGCGTGATACTGTTCCAAAAGGTTGGCGACAATGATATCGTTCGACCGTTCTCCGGTTGAAAACGGATTGATTCCGGTTGGGCGAAACCATGTGCACACGAAAGCTCTTGCATCCGCCTCCCACGGGGCCTATATGACCCCCAAAGCGGCAGGTTGAATGACTTCGACTTACCACCGAGAATTGCAAACGGGCCGCGCGCCCGTTTTTTTGTGCTTACGGAGAAGATTTTGGCTGACCTCACCGCCAAGGCAGCGATCGATCGGCGTCTCGCCGAAATTGTGTCCCCCACAATCGAGGATATGGGGTTCGAACTGGTGCGCATTCGCCTGATGAGCGGAAAGCGTACGACGCTGCAGATCATGACCGAACGACCCGATGGTGGCATCGAGGTTGAGGATTGCGCAAAAATCAGTCGCGCGGTTTCCGCCATACTCGATGTGGAGGATCCGATTTCGGGTGAGTTTAACCTGGAAGTGTCCTCTCCCGGAATCGACCGCCCCCTGACAAGGTTGAAGGATTTTGAACGCTATGAGGGCTATGAGGTCAAGATCGATGCCTCCGAGCTCATCGATGGCCGCCGGCGCTTCAAGGGTGTATTGCAGGGCGTCGAGGACAACGAGGTTCTGATTGAGATTCAGGAAGGCACGATTGGCCTCGATTTCGATCTTATTGCTGACGCCAAACTGGTCCTGACAGACGAACTGATTGCTGAAAGCCTCGCGCAACGCAAAAAGCAGGGACTGATCCAGGAGGAAGACCTGGGTGAATTCGACGATATTGAGACGGATACCTCCGATCTGGATGAGGAAACATCATGAGCGTAACTTCCGCCAACAGGCTTGAACTACTGCAGATCGCTGACGCGGTTGCCCGGGAAAAGATGATTGATCCCGACCTGGTGATCGAAGCGATGGAAGATTCGCTCGGCAAGGCGGCGCGGTCCCGGTATGGCGCGGAGTATGACATCCGGGCGAAAATCCACCGCAAGTCTGGTGAGCTTGAGATGACGCGTTATCGCGAAGTCGTTGAGGAGGTTGAAAACCACTTCACCGAACTTTCGCTGGAAGATGCCCAGGCAATCAAACCGGATGCGCAGATTGGTGACTTTCTGACCGACGAACTGCCTCCGATGGATTTCGGCCGCATTGCCGCACAGTCAGCGAAACAGGTCATTATGCAGAAAGTGCGAGAGGCCGAGCGTCAGCGCCAGTATGAGGAATTCAAGGACCGCGCCGGCGAGATCATCAACGGCATTGTCAAGCGCACCGAATACGGCAACGTGATTGTGGATGTGGGGCGTGGCGAAGCCATTCTTCGCCGCGATCAGCTGATCCAGCGCGAAGCATTCCGCAATGGCGACCGCGTTCGCGCGCTGATTCGTGAAGTACGCCTCGAAATGCGCGGGCCGCAGATCTTCCTCAGCCGTACCGCACCGGAGTTCCTCGCGGAACTGTTCAAGATGGAAGTGCCGGAAATCTATGACGGCATTATCGAGATTCGCGCCGTGGCCCGTGATCCGGGCAGCCGGGCGAAAATGGGTGTTATCAGTTACGATAACTCCATCGACCCCGTTGGCGCCTGTGTTGGTATGCGCGGCAGCCGCGTTCAGGCGGTGGTCAACGAACTTCAGGGGGAAAAGATCGACATCATTCCCTGGAACGAGGATCCGGCAACATTCCTCGTGAACGCGCTTCAGCCCGCAGAGGTATCGAAAGTCGTGTTTGACGACGATACTGACCGGATTGAGATCGTGGTTCCCGATGAGCAGCTGTCGCTCGCCATTGGCCGTCGCGGCCAGAACGTACGTCTCGCGAGCCAGCTGACCGGTTTCGATATTGATATCATGACCGAAGCTGAGGAAAGCGAACGTCGCCAGGTTGAATTCACGGAGCGGTCCCAGAACTTTATCAAAGCCCTGAACGTGGACGAACTGGTGGCGCAGCTGCTTGTTTCCGAAGGATTTGAGACCCTCGAGGAAGTCGCCTACGTTGAAATCAGCGAACTTTCCGGCATTGACGGTTTCGATGAAAACACGGCGGAAGAACTTCAGGCCCGCGCCCGCGAGTACATCGAGGAACAGAACGCGAAGTCCATTGAACGTGCCCGCGAACTTGGCATGGATCAGGCTCTGTTTGACTTTGAGGGTCTCACACCCCAGATGTTCCAGGCACTGGCTGAGGACGGCATTCTAACTCTGGACGAATTCGCAACCTGCGCGGATTGGGAGCTTGCAGGCGGTTACACAACCATTGACGGAAAACGTGTCAAGGATGAGGGGCTTCTGGAGAAGTTTGACATGTCTCTCGAAGAGGCGCGTCAACTGATCATGAACGCGCGGATAATGGTTGGCCTCGTTGATCCGTCCGAAATGGAGGAGGAAGCGTCGGAAGAGGCCTCTGCGGAAGAAACGAACGCCCAGGAGGGCGGGGAATAAGCACTGATGGCGCGCGGTGGTCGACAAAAATCTGACAACACCTCATTAAGGCGTTGTATTGTCACCCGCGCGGAACTGCCCAAATCGGATTTGATTCGATTTGTTGTTGGACCTGATGCTGACATTGTACCCGATCTGGCGGAAAAACTGCCTGGTCGGGGGATCTGGGTGAGCGCCCTCGCCGGAGCGGTTGAAACCGCCGCAAAACGGGGCCATTTCAACCGGGCCGCAAAAATGAGGGTTCGGGCCACACCGGGTCTGGCGGTTCAGGTCGAGGATCTGCTGGTGAGGAAACTCACCGATTTGATGGCCCTCGCACGCAAGGCGGGACAGGCTGTTGCCGGGCGGGAAAAGACGCTGGCGGCGCTGTCCACTGGCGAGGCCGAGTTACTGGTGCAGGCAAAAGACGGGTCTTTACGGGAAAGATCCGGCCTGAGGCCGCCAAAAGGTGAAGATAGCCGTGTCACATGCCTCCTGGGGCATGAATTGGGCATGGCGTTTGGACGTGATCGTGTGATACATGCCGCCGTGCTGGCAGGTGGACTCGCTGATCGCATTGGAAATGAGGCCCGGAGACTGAGAGGTTTCAGGGCGGAAGCTGATCAGCAACGACCGAGCGACGGGGCTGGCGATGTTTTGGCGGAGGAAGGCCTCCGCGGGAAAGGCTAAGACTGAATGACGGATACCAAAGACGGCGACCGGAAGAACTCTACACTTGGACTGCGTGGTGGCACGGAGACCAGTCACGTGCGTCAAAGTTTCAGCCACGGTCGGAGCAAATCCGTAACTGTAGAACACAAGCGCAAACGCGTTGTTGTTCCCAAGCCCGGCGGCAATAATCCTGCCGCGGCAAAAGCCCGGGGGGCTGGCCAGAATCTTTCTGACAAGGAAGTCGAGCGTCGCCGCGCCGCCCTTATGGCTGCCAAGGCTCAGGAAGCCGAGCGCATCAAGAAAGAGAAAGAAGCTGCCGCCGCACGTGAAGCGGAACTGGAACGCCTTCGCGCGGAAAAGGAAGCGGCTGAACGCGCTGAAAAAGAGCGGGAAATCGCGGAACAGCGCGCCGCAGCCGAAGCGGCAGAGAAAAAGGCCGCTGAAGAGGCTGCCGCTGCAGCGAATGCAAAATCACGCGCGAAAGCCCAGCCGCAGAAAGCTGCTGAGCCGGCCATTGACCCGGCCGCAGCGCAGGCACAGGCGTCGCGCGCCGAAGCCGGTCGTCCGGTCCGCAAGGGTGGCGACAACAAACAGCCCCAGGCTGAGGAAAAACGCGGTCGTGGCGGTCGCAACAGCGACAACCGTCGCCGCTCCGGCAAATTGACCATCTCCAGCGCCACCGATG
The DNA here is from genome assembly GCA_030427145.1 of Alphaproteobacteria bacterium. Taxonomy (GTDB): domain Bacteria; phylum Pseudomonadota; class Alphaproteobacteria; order Rhodobacterales; family Rhodobacteraceae; genus Amaricoccus; species Amaricoccus tamworthensis. The sequence continues at coordinate 4,623 of JAUHWT010000032.1, forward strand.
AGGGCGGACGCCAGCGCAGTATGGCTGCGATGAAGCGCCGTCAGGAACGCGAAAAACGCAAAACCCAGAGCCAGTCCGGTGAGCGGGAAAAGGTCGTTCGTGACGTTAAGATTCCGGACGCAATCACGGTTCAGGAACTTGCCAACCGTATGGCTGAGCGCGTTGCTGCCGTCGTGAAAGCGCTGATGCAGAACGGAATTATGGCGACCCAGAACGAAACGATCGACGCCGATACGGCTGTTCTGATCGTTGAGGAATTTGGTCATCGGGTAAGCCGTGTCTCTGAGGCGGACGTTGAGGACGTGATTATTCAGGCGGCGGACGACGACGAGGGCAGCCTCGCACCGCGTCCGCCGGTCGTGACCATCATGGGTCATGTCGACCACGGTAAGACCTCGCTTCTCGATGCCATCCGCAAAACCAACGTGGTAACCGGTGAGGCGGGCGGCATTACGCAGCATATCGGCGCCTATCAGGTGAAAACCAGCGACGATACACCGATCACTTTCCTCGACACACCTGGCCACGCCGCATTCACCTCGATGCGTGCGCGTGGTGCCAACGTGACGGACATTGTGATCCTGGTGGTTGCCGCGGATGACAGCGTTATGCCGCAGACCATTGAGGCGATCAATCACGCCCAGGCTGCAAATGTTCCGATGATTGTCGCGATCAACAAGATCGACAAACCCGGTGCCGATGCCAACAAGGTCCGTACCCAGCTTCTTTCCCACGAGGTCGTGGTTGAGGAAATGGGCGGTGAGGTGCTCGACGTTGAGGTTTCCGCCACAACCGGCCAGGGTCTCGAACAATTGCTTGAGAACATTGCGCTTCAGTCCGAGATTCTGGATCTGAAAGCCAACCCGGAGCGTCAGGCCGAGGGCGCCGTCATTGAGGCGAAACTCGATGTGGGGCGTGGACCGGTTGCGACCGTTCTGGTCCAAAAGGGTACACTTCGCCGCGGCGATATCTTCGTGGTGGGTGAGCAGTGGGGTAAAGTCCGCGCGCTTATCAACGACAGAGGTGAGCGTGTGAACGAGGCCGGCCCGTCCGTTCCCGTTGAGGTTCTTGGCCTGAACGGCACGCCGGAAGCGGGTGACGTACTCAACGTTGTTGAGAACGAAGCGAAAGCGCGTGAAATTTCGAGCTATCGTGAGCGTATCGCCAAAGACAAACGTGCGGCGGCAGGTTCCGCCACCACTCTTGATCAGCTTCTTGCCAAGGCAAAAGCCGATGAGGACGTTCAGGAACTTCCGATTGTCGTCAAATCCGACGTTCAGGGTTCTGCCGAAGCCATCGTTCAGGCGCTGGAAAAAATCAGCACGGACGAGATCCGGGTTCGTGTTCTTCATTCCGGCGTGGGTGCCGTAACCGAGAGTGATGTCACGCTTGCCGAGGCCTCAGGCGCACCGATTATCGGTTTCAACGTCCGTGCCAATGCTACTGCCCGCGAGAGTGCGAACCAGAAGGGCGTAGAAATCCGCTACTACTCCATCATCTACGATCTCGTGGACGATGTGAAAAAGGCTGCAAGCGGTATGCTCAGCCCGGAAATCCGCGAAACCTTCATCGGTTATGCGAAGATTCTGCAGGTCTTCAAGGTTACCGGTGCCGGCAAGGTCGCTGGCTGTCAGGTTACCGAAGGTGTTGCACGCCGTTCGGCTGGCGTACGCCTCCTGCGGGACAACGTGGTCATCCACGAGGGTAAACTCAAAACGCTCAAACGCTTCAAGGACGAGGTCCGTGAAGTGCATTCCGGACAGGAATGCGGCATGGCGTTTGAGAAGTACGAGGACATCCGCGAAGACGACGTCATTGAGATCTTCGAGACCGAGGAAATCGAACGTAATCTCGATTAATTTCGAACCCTCGATAAATGCAAAAGCCGGGCTCAATCAGCCCGGCTTTTTTCTTTGCGTAACGGGAAGGTCGGTAAAGGCTCACCGTGCCTCTGGAAGGTACGGGCTTCCATCCGTATATGTCCCATGAACACCGGAGGTACTATGGAAGAGAACAGGCAATTCCCAGGCTGGCACGGCACCACGATCGTTGCAGTACGGAAGGATGATGAAGTAGCAGTGGTTGGTGACGGCCAGGTGAGCCTTGGTCAAACAGTCATTAAGGGCTCGGCCCGCAAGGTACGTCGTATCTCGCCCGGTGGATATGACACTGTATGTGGTTTCGCAGGCTCGACGGCCGATGCGTTCACCCTGCTCGAACGTCTTGAGAAAAAGCTTGAATCTGCGCCCGGCCAGCTTCAGCGGGCCGCTGTGGACCTCGCCAAAGACTGGCGTACGGACAAATACCTGAGAAACCTTGAGGCCATGCTGATCGTTACCGACGGATCAGACCTATTTGTGATAACTGGCGCCGGCGATGTACTTGAGCCGGAAAACAACATTGCGGCGATTGGGTCAGGTGGAAACTTTGCTCTGGCCGCAGCCCGTGGCATGTACGACACTAAACAGGATGCCGAAAGCATCGCGACAAAAGCGTTGGAAATCGCCTCGGAAATCTGTGTCTACACAAACGGCAACGCTACGGTTGAGAAAATCTCCAAACATAAGTGATCAGCTCATCTTAGCGCGGGCGAGTGGCATCTCATTCTGCTCGCACCAAATCCATACCTCGTCGTAGTTATTGGGATCGAGGTCCTCAGGAATTTCATAATTTTGGGTTCCTGAATTGCTTGAGAGCTTGCCGAGCAAGGTTTCATGATCAATACCGTCCCGGCCCAATGCGACCCGTGGGTCGGGAGCGCCGTCCAATACGAAATCCACACCGAAGCTCACGTAATTTGAACCGCCGCTCTCAAGGATTGCGACCGTACCGGCTGCCTCGTGATCGCCCTGTCCCTCAAGTGATCCCTCTTTCATCACTCCCGTTTCATCGGCCCTAAGAGTTGCTGGAAGCGGCGCAAGAGATACGGCAAATCCTGCCGTGATTGCCCTGAGAACCGATCTGCGATTTTTCATCTGAACCTCTCCTTTGTTTTTTTGTTAACACTTCTTCCTACGGTTTCGTTCCCTGCTTCATTGCGAATATCACGGAAACTTATGGCGGATGGGCCCTGGAACTCTATCCTCCTTGCGTTTTGCCCGCTCACACCATACTTCCGTTGCGTACTTTGCACCCCGGAAAGGACCCCGTTTTGACTGACCTGACGCCACGAGAAATCGTCTCTGAACTGGACCGTTTTATTATCGGTCAGAAGGACGCCAAACGTGCCGTAGCAGTTGCATTGCGGAACCGTTGGCGTCGCCGGCAGCTTCCGGATGACATCCGCGACGAGGTTTATCCGAAGAACATTTTGATGATCGGCCCGACGGGTGTGGGCAAAACCGAGATCTCCCGTCGCCTCGCCAAACTGGCCAAGGCTCCCTTCCTGAAGGTCGAAGCCACAAAATTCACCGAGGTCGGCTATGTCGGGCGCGACGTGGAACAGATCGTTCGGGATCTTGTCGATTCAGCAATTGTGCTGGTTCGTGATGCCATGCGGGAAAAGGTCCAGGTAAACGCACACGAAGCGGCGGAAAACCGTGTGTTGGACGCTCTCGCCGGTGAAGGTTCGCGGGAACAGACGCGGGAAATGTTCCGCCGAAAACTGCGCGAGGGCCTGCTGGACGACAAGGAGATTGAACTGGAGGTCGCGGATACATCGAACCCGATGTCCAGCTTCGAGATCCCGGGCCAACCCGGCATGAACGTCGGAGCAATGAATCTCGGCGACATATTTGGCAAAGCTTTTTCCGGTCGCACCACACGCCGCCGCATGACGGTTGAGAAATCGTACGAGCTGCTTATCAGTGAGGAAGCGGACAAACTGATCGACCAGGACAACGTCGCTCAGGAAGCCATCTCACTCGTTGAGACGAGCGGCATTGTGTTCCTCGATGAAATTGACAAGGTCTGTGCCGGCTCCGAAAAGCGCGGCGCGGAAGTGAGCCGCGAGGGCGTCCAACGTGACCTCCTGCCACTGATTGAGGGTACGACGGTGTCAACCAAGCATGGACCGGTCAAAACGGATCATATCCTGTTCATAGCCTCCGGTGCTTTCCATATCGCCAAACCCTCCGATCTCCTTCCGGAGCTCCAGGGTCGACTGCCGATTCGTGTTGAGTTGCGGGCTTTGACCGAAGAAGACTTCGTTCGCATTCTGACGGAAACCGATAACGCGCTGACCCGTCAGTATACTGCGCTGATGAAGACAGAGGACGTTGAGGTTACCTTCACCGAGGACGGCATTGCGGCGCTCGCGGCTATCGCGGCCGAGGTAAACAGCAACATCGAGAATATTGGTGCCCGCCGTCTTTACACCATAATGGAGCGCGTGTTCGAGGAGCTTGGCTTCGAGGCACCGGATCGGTCGGGCGACGCCATCGAGGTCAATGCGGATTTCGTCGAAAAGAACCTCGGCGAACTCAGCCGCTCGACGGATTTGAGCCGCTACGTACTCTGATTGCTCAAATGAATGAAATTCGAAGCCGCCGGTCTCAGGACCGGTGGCCGAATGCGTAAGCGTGAATGGTCGCCAAAGAGACCAGTACGAAAGACCCGGTGAGTGAATACACGAGCAGGGAAAGCAGCAGGCCATTGCCGTAGTAGAGGGAGATTGCGGCCGCAAACAACGCGATCAGAGTAGATATGATCATCTGAACCAGTAACAAAAGCCCATCCCCTTGTAGCTCAATCCGGGCAACGGTTTCAGTCGTCTCCGGAGTTCCCTGATAAGAACCCACAGCAATTAAGAAACCCTTACCTGTTCAGAACACGATACGTTCGGACTCGGCTGAATCAACGAAATCATATTGTCGATTCAGTTCAAATGAGTGGCAAATTTTGTTTAAATGCCAGTCATTTGATTGGAAACCCGCGACCCGGCTGGTACATGGGCCGAGTCGCATCAACCACACCTTTAGATAGCAATCATCAGCTTAATTTTCAACCCAAGCGCGATTCAATTAGTCGCCGCATTGCCTCTACTCCAATAGCAGGACCTATGGCGAGGGACGCCAGAACCAGCGGCCACCCCAACAGACTCACTGCGAATGGAAGCAACTGAACCGTGAAAAACGTGAGTGTGAAACCCAATGCCGTTTGAAAGGTCATGAGACTTCCGGCTCTTTCCGGCGGTGCCAGATCAGCCACAAGAGCGGAGAACTGGGCTGAGTCAGGAATGATGGAGGCTCCCCACAGCAATACAGCGATCACAAATAGCCAAACGGGGCCATTGAAAGCAAACCCGGTGACAACTGCAGCTATCCCACTGATCATCATTGCGTAGCGCGCAACGCGGGCCTTACCAATGCTGTCCGCGAACCATCCGGCCGGGACGCACAGCAAACCGCCCAGCGCAATCGCTGAGAATGTCAGGATACTCGCCAAACGGCCGGCCTCCGGTCCAAATTCAGGCGCAAAAACAATAACAGCAGCTGCGCTGATCCAGGCCCAGAAAACATAGAGTTCCCACATGTGACCGAGATAGCCGATATACGCGAGGCGTATTTGCAGATTGGTCCAGGCCATGGTCAAAGCGGATGGATCCAGCCGGGCCGCCCGCGCATGATATGGGCCGAGACCGGTTAACAGAGCGAGGATGCCCGCGGCAAAGGCAAGGCTCGACGCAAGTACGACTGTTACCTGCCAGTTAGGCCCGCCCAGGATGGATAGCAGATGAGGCAACGCTGACCCCAAGGTAAGTGCGGCAACCACGAGACCAATCAAAAGACCGCGGTCCTTTGTGCCCCATCCAACAATGATCTTCATCCCCACCGGATAAACTCCGGCCAACGCGGCGCCGGTAATACCGCGCAGAAGAATCTGGATGTTGCCGCCTACCGGTGTGATCAGAAGACACAACCCCGCCAGACCACCAATGAAGGCTGACGCGCCCAATACCTTGCGTGGATCGAAGCGATCTGCCGTGCCGTGCAAGGCAAATCCCAATGCGCCGGCGACAAATCCGATTTGCACCGCACTGGACAGGGCCGCGGCCCGCGCCTCGGATATGCCGGATTCCGCCACCAGTTCGGGCAGAATGGCTGCCGAGACGAACCACAGGCTCATTGCCAGGACCTCAATGAGCGCGAGGGTGGCGACGTTGGCTGCTTTTGATTGGATCATGCAGGCGGCACTCGTGGGGCGGGCTCAGAACTGCTGAAACAGTCTCTCGAGAATTTTGGAGATTTTGGTTCCCGCCACTTTGGCATGTTCGAGTACCTGCTCAATGGTGTCCGGTTGCTGGTCCGGCAAACCAGTGGCCGAGTTTGAGATTGCTGAAAAGCCAATAACGGGCAATTCCGCGTGAGCGGCGGCAATTACCTCCATCACCGTGGACATTCCAACGGCATCCGCGCCCCAACTGCGAAACAGCCGACGCTCAGCGCTCGTCTCAAGTGATGGCCCAGCTATGCCAGCATAAATGCCAACATGGATTTCGACGAGCGCCTTGTTAGCGGCATCCTCGGTCCAGGAACGTAAATCCGGGTCGTAAGCACGCGACATGTCCGGGAAGCGCAGGCCAACATCGTCATCATTGGGACCGGTTAATGGATTGTGGCCCGTCAGATTGATGTGGTCGCTTATCAGCATCACATCCCCCGGCCCGTAATCCGGATTAAGGGCGCCAGCCGCATTGGTCACGATCATACGCCGGGAACCCAGCGCTTTCAGAAGGTAGATTGGCAGAGCAATCTGCTGAGGCTTCCATCCCTCATAGAGATGCATCCGGCCCTGCATCAGTGCACAGCGGTGACCGAAGAGATCCCCAATCACGAGTTGCCCACGGTGGTCGGGCGCAGTTGAATGAGGAAAACCTTCGATCTCTCCATATGGGATGACAACCGGATCGTTTACCTGGTCAGCGAGGTTCCCCAGGCCGGAGCCCAAAACCAAAGCTGTCTCCACAGGTTTTCCAACGCGGTCCTCCACGGAGGAAAGCGCCAGAGAAATTTGTTTCTTCAGGGGAATCATTACTGGATGGACCTCAAAATATCCGGAGCGAGACCGGAAACTTCCGCCACCGTATCGGTTAGATCGAATTCACTCAATTCGCCATTCTCGACGACCATCTTTCCTCCCACGAACACATGCGAAACGTCGGATTTAGCGGTTGAGAAGACCAGGTGTGTCATCGGATCAAACATGGGAACAGCGTGGGGTCGATCCACGCGAACGAGGATCATGTCCGCCTGCTTTCCAACTTCCAGAGAACCAAGCCGGTCAGACACGCCCAGCGCCTTCGCGCCTTCGGACGTCACCATTCGCAACGCCTGCTCCGTGGTCACGGCAGATGCGGAGAGGGTATTGCCCCGATGAAGCGTGGCCGCCAGCCTTAAAGCCATCCACATATCAAGATCGTTCCCGGATATTGCTCCGTCCGTACCAATGGTCACGCAGACGCCAGCCTCAAGCATCTCAGGGACCCGGGCCACCCCGCTGGCCAGTTTCAGGTTCGACATGGGATTGTGCGATACGGTCACTCCGGTCCGGGCCAGCGTTTCGATTTCGTCGTCATCAAGCCATACACAGTGTGCGAGCACGGTTCGGGGGTCCAACACACCAAGACTGTCCAGGTGGTTTATCACCCGTGCGCCGTAACGGTTTTGAATGTCCGCGACTTCAGCCCGTGTTTCCGCTGCATGTGTACAGAACAATCCGCCGGCCGCTTTTGCCAGACCGTGCGCTTCCTTCAGGTGTTCGGGACCGACAGTATAAGAGCCATGCGGAAAGGTCCCAGGGAGTACGTCGTTCTGTCCGGACACACTTTGGAAGAAATCTTCAGCGGCATTCATCCGATCTGAATGGTTCAATCCATCAATACCCGGTCCGTCGAAGAAAATACCGCCGGTGGAAACCCTAAGTCCGATGTCCCGGGCGGCCTGCACCGTCTGATCCGGATGCCAGAACATGTCCATAACCGTCGTCACACCACCCAGCGCCAGTTCGGCCATTCCAAGCGTCGCGCCAAGGCGGACAGTATCGGCATTCAATATTGCTGCTTCCGCCTTCCAGACCTTCTGAAGCCAGGGCTCAAGAAGAAGATCCTCAACAAGACCACGAAAAAGACTGTCGGCCGAGTGACAATGGGTGTTTATGAGGCCGGGCATCAAGATCATGCCACCCGCGTCGATCTCACGATCCGCACGTAATCCCTCGAAATCGCCGGCTTCTCCCATTCGATTGATGACACCATCTGTCACCGACAGGCAGCCATTTCGAATAATCCGGCAAACGGCATCCATCGTGACGATGGTGGCGTTCCGTATCAGCAGATTGGCGCCCATGGCCACCTCCCGTTGCAAGATTTCAACGGGTCGCACGGCATACGACAGTGTGTCAACCAGGAGCGTTTGGGCGGGACCTTACCCCGCCCAACACGGGTATCAGTCCAGTGTGACCCAAGCCGCGTTGCGTTTGGAGGACCGAACGCAGGCATCCACAAACTGGACGCCCTTCAGTCCATCCTGAACTGTCGGGTAAACCACCTCATCGGGCACGGCATCTCCGGCACGCCTGGCCTGAATGGCTTCGGCGGCTTCCGTGTAGATGTTGGCAAATCCCTCCAGATAACCTTCGGGATGGCCGGGAGGAACGCGACTGACGCGGGCCGCGTCCGCACCGGACCCCGCACCGCCACGGGTGATCAGTCGTTTTGGCTGGCCAAACGGTGTGTACCAAAGGTAATTGGGATCTTCCTGGCACCACTCCAGGCCGCCCCTCTCCCCGTAAACACGCAGTTTGAGCGAATTCTCATTTCCCGGCGCAACCTGGCTGCACCAAAGCATGCCACGCGCACCGCCCTTGAAACGCATCATGACATGACCGTTATCGTCAACCTGGCGCCCCGGCACAAATGCCTGCAAATCAGCAGCAAGGCTTTCGAGTTCGAGGCCGGAGACAAAACTCGCAATGTTGAATGCGTGCGTACCAATATCGCCGGTTGACCCACCGGCACCGGACCGCGCTGGATCCGTTCGCCAGTCAGCCTGCTTGTTGTCCTGGGCCTCGGTCAGCCAGTCCTGAACATATTCCACCTGCACAAGACGGATTTTGCCCAGGGCACCTGAGGCCACCATTTCCCGCGCCTGCCGGGCCATCGGATACCCGGTATAGTTATGCGTAAGCACAAACAGCGCTTCGGACTTCTCGGCAGAGGCAACCAGTTTTTTGGCATCGGCTAGCGTGGAGGTCAGTGGTTTGTCACAGATGACGTGGATGCCACGCTTGAGAAACTCCCGCGCCGCCGCGTAGTGGACGTGGTTGGGGGTCACAATAGCAACCGCCTCAATGCCATCTTTCAGGCGGGCTTCGCGGATCGCCATTTGTTTGTAATCGTCATAGATGCGATCCGGTGCCAGACCCAGCGCGGCGCCCGACGCCTGGGACTTTTCCGGTGTCGAGGACAGCGCACCGGCTACAAGACGGTAACGATCATCAATTCGCGAGGCGATACGGTGCACTCCGCCGATAAACGCGTCATTGCCACCGCCGACCATTCCAAGACGGATGGGACCTGAATGGTTCTCGTTTCTTCCCTCAATCGCCATGTATCAGCCCTCCAAGCCCAGCATTCTCCGGTTGACCGCATCATCGGCACCACCGTCAGCAAAATCGTCGAACGCCCGCTCGGTCACCCGGATGATGTGATCACTGACAAATTGTGCGCCCTCGCGCGCGCCGTCCTCGGGATGTTTCAGGCAACACTCCCACTCGACAACCGCCCAGCCATCAAAATCATTAGCCGCCATTTTTGAGAAAATCGCTCCAAAATCCACCTGCCCATCGCCCAGGCTCCGGAAACGACCCGCACGATCGACCCAGGACTGAAACCCGCCATACACCCCCTGGCGTCCGGTAGGGTTAAATTCCGCGTCCTTGACGTGGAACATTCTGATACGGTCTTTGTAAATGTCGATATTATCGAGGTAATCGAGACACTGAAGAACGTAGTGCGACGGGTCGTACAGCATGTTGCACCGGGCATGGCCTCTCACCCGCTTCAAGAACATTTCAAATGTTGCTCCGTCATGCAGATCCTCACCGGGATGGATCTCATAGCAGACATCTACGCCGCAATCATCGGCATGATCGAGGAGTGGTTTCCAGCGACTGGCCAACTCATCGAATGCGGCTTCAACCAACCCTCCAGGGCGCTGCGGCCATGGGTAAATATAGGGCCACGCCAAAGCGCCGGAAAATGTGGCGTGTTGAGCAATGCCCATGTTTTTTGAGGTCGTCAGGGCCTTTTTAACCTGATCAACAGCCCAGGCCTGGCGTGCTTTCGGATTTCCCTGAACCTCGGCAGCCGCAAAGCCGTCAAATGCTGCGTCATACGCGGGATGGACGGCTACAAGCTGGCCCTGCAGATGGGTGGAAAGTTCGGTAACCTCCACGCCATTGGCTTCGGCTACGCCCTTGAACTCATCACAGTAGTCTTTGGATTCTGCTGCCTTCGCCAGATCAATCAACCGGCCGTCCCAGCTCGGAACCTGTACCCCCTTGTAACCGCAATCAGCTGCCCATTTGGTGATGCTATCCCAGGAATTGAACGGTGCCTCGTCGCCAGCAAACTGCGCCAGGAAAAGTGCGGGCCCCTTTATGGTTTTCATGATGCTTCCTCAATAAAATTTACAGGGAAGGCCAGGTGACCCTCCCCGATTCTGTTCATGCTAACGCGGCACCCTAGAACGGTGAATCCGGGAAATAGAAGTCTTCCGCATTTTCCGGTGTGATAAGCGTAGCGCCAAGAATGTAACGCCCGGCAACGGGACCGTTGGATTTGAAGGCAGCAACAGTCACGTCCATGGCCGTGGCAATCATGGCGGGCGGATAGAGAACATCCACCGGTACCAGTTCGTTGCCGTCCATGATGCCCTTGATGGTTTCCTTCATCCCGGCGCCACCTACAACAAACATGCCGTCGCCATCGCGTCCAGCCTGTTCAAGCGCGGCGACAACGCCAATTGCAATGTCGTCATCCTGCGCCCATACCGCATCGATATCGTCAAAGCGGCTCAGGAAGTCCTGCATGACCTCGAACCCGTCATCCCGGTTCCAGTTGGCATGTTTATGGTCGAGGACATTAATCCCGGAGCCCTCGATCTCCTCCATGAAGGCATCAAAACGCTCATTGTCGATCAGGGTCGGGATGCCGCGGAGGATAACGATGTTGTCGCCTTCACCGATACGCGTCTTCATGTACTGCGCTGAAATCCGGCCGAGTTCGGGGTTGTTTCCGGCCACATATATATCTTCGATGCCGGGTTGGCTCAGGCCGCGATCCACAACCGTGATCAGTGCGCCGGATTTTTTCACGTTCAGCACCGGATCGGTCAGCGGATCGCTTTCGAACGGCAGGATTACAAGCGCGTCAATCTGGTTAACTGAGACCAAATCTTCAAGGGCACTTGCCTGGGACGCCGGATCGGGTGAGTTCACAAGAATCATGTCAACGTCCGGATAGAGTGCCTCAATCCGCTCCTCCGCTTTTTCCGCGTGCCAGTTCATGCCGGCAGCCCAGGCGTGGGTTGGTGTCGGATAGGACACCCCAATTTTGATCTTTTCGTCCTGCGCGAAAGCCGTACCGGCCATCGCCAGAACGCCTCCCACCGCCAGTGCGGCAACGGTTGCTTTAACTGTCATGTTGATCCTCCCGATCTTTATTGCGGGTGACAAGGCCACCCTTTGCGTTCACGCCCGGGCTGATTTGGCCCGTCGCAATTTCCTGATTTAATCCGCGGTTTTTCCCCGGCCACGCCATCCCGCTCTTTGCAGCCAGACAGCGACGATGATGATCAAACCCTGCATGGTTCCATTGAGATAGTTTGAGATCACATCCGTAAAATTCAGAATGTTTCCAATTGTCGTGAGGATCAGCGCCCCGAGGATTGTACCGCCGATCCGGCCATAGCCGCCCTTAAGCACCGTACCACCGATAATCACCGCGGCAATGGCCTCCAGTTCCCACAGAACACCCGTAGAGGCTGATGCCGATCCGAGGCGGGGCACGTAGATAATGGTTGCCAAAGATACGCAGAATCCCTGAATCACATATGTCGCTGTCTTGATGCGCTCGACGCGTATGGCGGAATACTGCGCCACATGTTCGTTGGATCCGATTGCGGTGCAATAGCGTCCAAAGGCTGTCCGGTTCAGCAGGATCCATCCAGCAACCGACACTCCTAAAAACACCCAGACCGGAATGGGCAACCCGCCGAAACTCTCATAATAGACGGGCCGGTAAGTATCCCGTAGCGAGAAATCGAGGGAAAGCGTGCCTCCATCAGCGAAGTAGGTCACAAGCGAACGGAATATCCCCATTGTGCCCAGCGTGACGATAAATGCCTCGATCTTGGCTTTCGTGGTCAAAAGCCCGTTCACCATCCCGGCGCCAATGCCCAGGATCAGACTGCAGATACATCCGGTCATTACCGTTGCGACGCCTGTCCCCAGCACATCGATCAGACTGTTCATCACCATGATCATGACGCCTGACAGAACGGCAGCCATTGAGCCCACGGAAAGATCAATTCCGCCTGCCGTGATCACAAATGTTGCGCCTACGGCGATAATGCCAATGAAGGCAGACCGGGTCAGAAGGTTTGTGATGTTGCCTTCGCCAAGGAAAGCGGGATTGAGCGAATACCCGATAATGCACAGAAGTATCAGCGCAATTGCGGGGCCCATGGTTTTAAGGTCCAGTTTAGGCAATGTCCGCCCCTGTTCTTTGGTAAGGTCCGAGTGTGCCATTCTACACCGCTTCCTTTAGTCCGGCGGCGTAGCGCACGATTTCATTTTCGTTGATGTCGTCACCGGTCAGCGAACCGGCAATCCGGCCTTCGCGCATGACAAAGACCCGGTGACAGATACCGATAATCTCAGGCATTTCGGATGAGATTACGACGACTGACATTCCCTCTGCCGCGAGCGCTGCGATGAAATGGTAAATCTGCTGCTTCGTGCCAACATCAATACCGCGCGTGGGTTCATCTACGATCACCACCTTGGGATTGATTTCCATGATTTTCGCGAGCAGCAGTTTCTGCTGGTTCCCGCCGGACATGTCACCAACCCGGACATTGGGATCCCTGGCCCGTATGTCGAAACGCCGGATACCCCGCTTCAGCGCCTCTTCCTCGGCCTTCCGGTCCAGCATGAAGTTTCGGACAAACCTTGGCAGTGCCAACAGTGTCACGTTGGGCAGCATTCCCTGCTCCAATAGCAGACCCTTACCCTTGCGGTCTTTCGTGAGGTAAGCAATTCCTGCATCCCGCGCCTTGGCCACGGACCGGAAGTTTACCGGCTGCCCATCGAATCGAATCTGGCCACCTTCAACCTGCTGAAGGCCGCATATCGCCTCGAACACGTCGGTGCGCCCGGACCCCACCAAGCCGGAAAACCCAAGAACTTCGCCGCGACGCAAATCGAAACTCACATCGCGGACGCGCGGTGTAGTGAGATTACGCACCTCAAGAATCTTTGGCGCATCCACATCCGCCTCGGCTATCGGCGGATAAAGGTCGGACAACTCCCGACCGACCATCAACTGAGCCATGGCGTCCAACGTAAGATCACGGGCGGGTCGCGTAGCGATCCACTGCCCGTCACGCAGGACCGTGATCCGGTCCGCGATCTCTTTCACCTCACCCAGCTTGTGGGAAACGAACACGACTGCCACGCCGTTATCCCGCAAACGGCGAACCTGACGGAAAAACAGCTCCGTCTCAGCCGTCGTCAGAACGGCGGTCGGCTCATCCATGATCAGTACGCGGGCCTGGCGGCTGACGGCCCGCGTGATTTCCAGCATTTGCTTTTGAGCAACCGAGAGATCGGAAACCCTCGCGGTCGGCGACACATTCAGCCCGACTTCGGCAAGATGCCCGCGCACCTCCTCGCGCATTTCCTTCCTGCGCAGAAACCCGTTTGAGCTTTTTTCACGGCCGAGAAACATGTTCTCCTCAACCGTCATTTGTTCCGCGAGATTGAACTCCTGATGAAGAAGAACAATGCCCAGATCCTCGGCCTGCCCGTTTGGCGGCAGAACGACCTCCTTGCCGTCCATAAAAATTCGACCGCTGGTCGGTTGGTGAAATCCGCCGAGGATTTTCATCAGAGTGGATTTGCCGGCGCCGTTCTCGCCGATCAGCGCATGCACCTCGCCCGGCAAAATGTCGAAGCCAACACTGAATAGAACAGGCACCGACCCGAAGGATTTGCTGATCCGGTCGGCTGCAAGCACAGCCACTGGCGATCCGCCATCGAAAGGCATGAACTGTCTTCTCCCTAACGCCCTTTTTTATGGGCTTGCAAAAAATGTAAACCTTTTCAGAATTTATGTAAACCTTTTCATCGCGTTGCAAACCTGCAATGATCCGTCGATGGCGCGACCGGGTCGGTGTATTGAAAAGACACGGAATCCGGCACGAAAACCGCAGTTTCAAGACGGTTGACCAACAGGGAAAAAGGAAACGGCCTTGGAAAAAAGCCCGGACAGACCGGCGACCATAGAGGACGTCGCCAAACTTGCGGGCGTTTCGATTGCGACCGTAAGCCGGGCGATTCGAACACCGGAAAAGGTCGCGGAAACCACCCGTAAAAAGGTCACGGCGGCCATTGCCCGCACCGGCTATACAGCGAACGCAATGGCGCAGAACCTGCGGATGCAGCGATCGCAGATGGTCATGGTGTTGGCCAATTCGATCTCCGATCCGAACTTTCCTGGAATTCTGACAGGTCTTGAAAAAGTCGCCAACGCACGCGGGTATGGCCTCCTGATCGGCAATACCGAGGGCGAAATCCGGCACGAGGAAAAGTATTTGCGCTTCCTCGCCACCGGCATGGTCGATGGACTGGTCCTCCTGACAGGCCATGTCCCCGTTGCCGGTTGGCCAAAAGCTCTTTCGGACAACCTGCCCCCCATGGTGGCGGCGGCCACACCTATCAGCCATGCAAATGTCAGCTATGTTGGCGTCGACGATGTCAGCGCCGCCAAAATCGCGGCGGAATACCTGATCTCGCTAGGACACAGACGTATAGCCTACATCTCCGGGCCGCAGGGTGGCGCAGTGAGTGAGTTACGTCATCAGGGTTACTGCGCCGCGCTGGCGTCCGCTTTCGACGAAAGCGCGTTTTGGAAGGTACAGGGAAACGGCACAGGAGAGGGTGGCCGCGCCGCAATCGAGCGGCTTTTTATTCGCGATAACCTGCCCAGCGCATTTTTCTGCTACAACGACGACACGGCGATAGGCGTCATTGGTGCACTAAAGTCACGCGGATTTCGCGTACCGGAAGATTTTTCGGTGATCGGCTTCGACGATATCCCCTTTTCGAACAATGTTACACCGGCTCTTACAACCATCCGACAGCCGCGCCGGCAAATCGGTGAAATTGCCATGACGCACTTGCTCGACCATCTGCCCGGGCGGGACATACCATTTGAAACGTCGCTACTTCATGGGGATCTCATCGTTCGCAATTCATGCTCTACGCCGGCACCCAATGCATAAATCATCTGGAAGAGCGAAAACACGCGCATGAAGTTCTCTGCAAACATTGGCTTTCTGTGGAACGAACTGCCACTGACGGACGCCATCAAGGCTGCAAAAGCCGCTGGATTTGACGCAGTGGAGTGCCACTTTCCGTATGGGACACCCGCTGCCGCTGTTGCCTCGACACTTGAGGAGACCGGCTTGCCGATGCTCGGTCTCAACACGGTTAGAGGACAGGAAGGGGAAAACGGCCTCGCCGCTTTGCCTGGACGTGAAAGGGACGCCAGACGGGCCATCGAACAGGCGATTGAATATGCTGCAGAGATCAAAGCCAAAAACGTCCACGTGATGGCCGGAACGGCTGACGGCGAAATGGCATGTTCAACATATATGGCGAACCTCGAATACGCAGCCGAAATTGCTGAGCCTTATGAATTGACGATACTCATGGAACCGCTCAACCATCTCGACGCGCCCGGCTATTTCCTGAAAAACACCTCTCAGGCCAGCGACATCATACAAAAGCTCGCCAGGCCAAACGTGAAGCTGATGTTCGACAGTTACCATGTCCAGATCACCGAGGGTGATCTGACGCGCAGGTTGGCGCGACTTCAGCCCATCATCGGCCACATTCAGTTCGCTTCCGTTCCGGACAGGGGCCCACCTGATTGCGGCGAGATCGATTACGACCATATTTTCGCCACCATTGCCGAACTCGGTTTCGAAATGCCGCTCGGAGCGGAATACAGACCAGCAGGTCGGACGGAAGACAGCCTGAAATGGCTGTCCAACATAAAATCTAAGGGAAGGATAAAGTAATGTTTTACGGCCAGATAGAAGGAACCCGGTTTGAGCCCCTCGAACCGGAATTCAACAATCTCCTCATTGGTCATGCGCGGGTTGAAAGACTGTGGACGGGCGCGCGCTGGTCGGAAGGACCCACCTGGTTCCCGGCCGGCCGATATTTGGTTTGGTCCGATATTCCCAACAACAGAATGTTGCGCTGGGACGAGACGGACGGTTCAGTTTCGGTGTTCCGAAACCCTTCGAATTACTCCAACGGCAACACGACCGACCATCATGGCAGGCTTGTCTCCTGCGAGCACGGCGCCCGTCGAGTCACCCGAACGGAACATGACGGGTCAATCACCGTGATCGCTGACCGGTATCAAGGTAAGCGGCTAAACTCGCCAAATGATGTAGTTGTTAAATCCGATGGCTCCATCTGGTTCACGGATCCCACATACGGCATCATGATCGACTATGAGGGCGGTCGTGCAGAAAGTGAGATTGGCGCATGTTACGTCTACCGCGTCGACCCGGACACGGCCGAGGTTATGGCGGTTGCAACAGACTTCATGAAACCAAACGGCCTCGCGTTTTCACCTGACGAAAAATACCTTTATGTTGCGGATACCGGCAGATCGCATGATCCCGATGGTCCCGCCCACATTCGCCGTTTCTCCCTAAGCGGCGACGGCAAAACGCTCAGTGGGGGCGAAGTATTGGCCGACAGCACCGCAGGACTGTTTGATGGTTTTCGCCTCGATGAGGATGGCCGCATTTGGACTTCCGCAGCAGACGGCGTCCACTGCCTCGAACCGGGCGGTAATCTGATTGGAAAAATCGCCATTCCGGAACTGGTCGCAAATGTCTGTTTCGGAGGCGCAAGGAAAAACCGGCTGTTTATCGCAGGGACGACATCGCTCTATTCCGCGTATCTTGCCGTCATCGGACCCGTTTAAACAGGCTCCCGATCAACTGGTACCCGAGGCCGGACTCGAACCGGCACACCTTGCGGCGGGGGATTTTGAATCCCCTGCGTCTACCAATTCCGCCACTCGGGCAAACAGCAGTTGATCGCGGATTTTTCCTTAGCGTGACACAGCCGCAGTAACAACGGCTTTTTGGCAATTCCCGATTGATTGCCAGGTGAGGTCAGTATATTGGGAACCGCAGTGCCCCTATAGCTCAGCTGGTAGAGCAACTGATTTGTAATCAGTAGGTCCGCGGTTCGAGTCCGTGTGGGGGCACCACGCCATCCGAAAAATTCCACTCCATAGCTTGGGCTGAAGCATTCCGGTGTCTGCACATGACAACATAAGCTGCTTTGTTAGACACAGCGTTGGAAACATCTCACGGTTTCGTCTGCAACTCGCCGATGCCTGTCCGTCGCTTTCGCCGAAGTCATCTCTAAAGCGTTTTGCGTTTAATCTGAGGCATACCCTGCAGCTTTGAGGAAATTCCAGCACTCCTGCGGGTCGAACAGATCGCAGATGTCTCCGAGCGCCTGAAACAATGTTTCAAAGGTTCTGGCGC
>JAUHWT010000013.1 GCA_030427145.1 Alphaproteobacteria bacterium
ACCTTCCCCGTCACGCAGCACAAAACTGCAACTCTGCAAAAGCGTCGCGGGGTGGAGCAGCCCGGTAGCTCGTCAGGCTCATAACCTGAAGGTCACAGGTTCAAATCCTGTCCCCGCAACCATCGTTAGCGAAGGCCTGTGCAACGCACAGGTCTTTTCGATTCCAGCATCCGAAAACCCAAGTAATCCATCAGGATCGCTTGGGCACAAAATTCAATGGTTCGGCGAGGACAACCCCTACGGATCAAAATCACAGACCCGAACGCGCGGCACTCGCTTCAGTGCCCCCGGCGACATGGTTCGCCAGCAGATCCTTCAGAGATTGTGGCCTGCCATAAAAATACCCCTGAGCCTCAAAACAGTTTTCCTGAAGGAGAATTTTGACGTGCTCTTCCGTCTCCACGCCTTCGCAAAGCAGTTCGATCCCAAGTCCACTGCATAAGGCGCGGACCGAGCGGACGATTGCGAGGGCATCCGTGTCGTCGGTCCCGAGGGCCTGGACGAAACATTTGTCCAGTTTGAGTTTCCGCAGAGGGAGTTTGGACAGATAGGCCATGGACGAATACCCCGTTCCGAAATCGTCCAGGGCCCAGGACACGCCCAGGGTTTCGACGTCGCGCATGGTTTCCACGACCGAATCAGATGGGGACGTGAACACCGACTCGGTGAGTTCCAGCCATAACCTGTGCGCAGGCAAACTGCTGGTGCGAAGGGTGGACTGAACGTCTCCGACCAGATCGCTGTCGAGCATCTGCAAACCGGATACGTTGACCGCGACGCTCACATCGGGGGGCATCTGCATTGCATCCCGGGCGGCCCGACCAAGCACCCAGCGGCCGATTTCGGCGATCGAGCCGTTTGATTCCGCAATTTCGATGAACTCGTCGGGAAAAACCTGGCCAAGTTCGGGATTGGTCCAGCGCAGCAGGGCCTCCACGCCGATCAGACGCCCGTCCCTCATATCGAACTGGGGCTGGTAGACGAGGTTAAACTCCTCATCCTCGATAGCCGTCCACATGGCCCGTTCGATTGCCCGGGCGCGCTGTTTTCGTTCGATTTTATCCGGCTCATGGGCGTGGATGCGGGTGCCGCCAAGCTGTTGCGCCTGGTCCAGGGCTTCCTCGGCGTAGTCGAGCAGATCGGTGGCCAAAACTTTGGATCCGGCTTTGTGATCCGCGTAACCGATCCGTGCGCCAACCCTGGCGCTTGTGGTACCCAGTACATAGGGTGCTGCGATGATATCCCGGATGCGCTCCGCGGTTTCTACGGAGGCCGCAGCGTCCTCCGTGTTCACGGAATAAACCGCGAACCCGTCACCTTCTAGGCGTACGACATCCGACAATCCATTGCCGGTACGGCTCAACCGTTTCACGGCCTCCTTGAGCACGAGGTTCCCGACATCCCGGCCATAGGTCATGTTGATGGTCTTAAAGCGGTGCAGGTTGAGGGCAAATACCGAGACGTCGTTGCCCGCATCCATGTGCTTCTGCAACCGGTCCAGAAATTCGTGGCGGCGCAGCGCGCCGGTGCGCTCATCGTGGGTGGAGAGATAGATGAGCTGCTTTTCCTTTTCCCGCAGGGCCGTAACATCCCTCGCGGAGATGGTTGCAATCCGTCTCGGCCCATCGCTGCCGTTTTGGCGCCGGTCCGCGACCTCGAGTTCGGACGGTGTGACCGAATACTGAAAAACATGCCGGCCGTGATGGGTTTCCTGAAACCCGGAGGGTTCCCAACTCCCCCGCGCCAGCGCCTCAATTGCGGCGAGGGCAGCCTGCTCGAGCTCCCTGGGGATGGTTTGCGAACCGTCGCCACGCTCGGAGATCAGCTGCTTTGCGCTGGCGCTGCTGCTGAGAATGGCACCGGTATGATCCAGCACCAAAATCATGTCGGAGCTGTCATTGAAGACCTGCTCGAGCAGGCGCCGCGTGTTGCCGATCTCCGCACGGGTGTAGCGTATCAGCCAGTTGCTGACATCAAGGGCCTTTGCCAGACGCCAAAGCCCGTAGATCAGCAGCCCAGGGTAGAGCACGCCCGTCGACAGCAAAACAGCCTGGGACCGGAACAGCCACAGCCCGGTGACCTCAACGGCGCCGATGAGGACCACGGACTGTGTCATCAGCTTCCAGTGGCCGAACCCGCGCCGCCTGATCTCGAAAAGGCCGATGGCCGCGGTGAGCAGGAGAATGCCGAACCAACCGGTTGTGGGTTGCGGAATGATCTGCCGCGAGAGGGTTTCGCTCGCCAGAATATGGATCAGCGGACCTGGAACAATGCCATGCACGGGCACGGCGAAATTGTCGCGTAACTCAACCGCGTGGGCACCTATGACAACCGATTTACCCTCAAAGGCGGATGCCGGAACGGTGCCGTCCAGAACATCCGCCACGGAGTAAAACGGGATGCTGGCGGGCTGGAGCGCGAAATTGATCCGGAACAGCCCGTTTTCCGGCCCGAACACTCCGGACAGGAAAGAAGCGGCGGACGGCATGTCCATGCCGTCGATCTCTCCACTGAAATAGTAGTGCCTGACCATGCCGTCCGCGTTTGCCGGCACGTTCACCGAGACCGGCCAGCTGAGTGCCTCGAAGGCGGAGTAGGGCAGGTTGTGGCTCAGCTCCGCATTTTCATCCGGCCGGGCGGTGGCATCTTGCGCAAACGCGGCGAGATATGTACTGCCTCCGGCCCGGTCGAGCGCCGCCTCGAAGGCCGCGTCATCAGCGGGATTGCTTGCAAACGCAAAATCGATGTCAAAAAATACGTCGCGCGGGTCCGCTTCGGAAATTCGGTCCAGCAGGTCGGCATGAATCCGGCGGGGCCACGGCCAGATCCCGATCCGTTTCAGGCTTTTGTCATCGATTGCCACAAATACCGTGTCACCGGTGACCTCCACCGGTGACAGTCGCATTCGGAAATCCGCTATTGCGGTGTCGAGCGGCCGCAGAACACCTGTCAGGGAAGCAAAAGCGGTGATCAGTGTGATCACCGCGACGGCACCAATTCGGGTCAAAACTGCCAGTGTTCCTGCCTCCGCCGGGTCTGGTTCCGGTCAGGCCGTCCAAACGGATCCCGCGGCGTTCACCGGCAGGATCCGCTTGTCGAAACCTGACTATGCGGCCAAATCAATCGTCTTTGCCTTTGTCTTTGCCTTTGCCTTTGCCTTTGCCGTGCCCGTGCTTGTGGCCGTGCCCGTTTTTGCCTTTGTCTTTGCCTTTGCCTTTGCCCTTACCGGAGTCATCGTCGTCATCGTCGTCATCGTCGTCATCATTGTTGCTGCCGCCGTTTCCGTTCCCGTTCCCGTTATTGCCCTTGCCGTTTCCGGTGTTCCCGTTGTTTCCGTTTCCGTTGTTCCCGGAGTCGTCATCGTCGTCATCATTGTTGCTGCCGCCGTTTCCGTTCCCGTTCCCGTTATTGCCCTTGCCGTTTCCGTTGTTCCCGTTGTTTCCATTCCCGTTGTTCCCGGAGTCGTCATCGTCGTCATCACTGTTGCTGCCGCCGTTCCCGTTTCCGTTCCCGTTGTTGCCCTTGCCGTTTCCGGTGTTCCCGTTGTTTCCATTCCCGTTGTTCCCGGAGTCGTCATCGTCGTCATCACTGTTGCTGCCGCCGTTTCCGCTTCCGTTCCCGTTATTGCCGTTTCCGGTGTTCCCGGAGTCGCCGTCGCCATCATCGTTGCCGCCACCTGAGCTTCCGTTCCCAGTGTTACCGTTGTTTTTGTTCCTGTTTTTCTTCTTCTTCTTCTTCTTCTTTTTGGAATTTCCGGCTTCCGAATCCGATCCGCTGCCGGAACCCGTTGCAGCGACTGATGCGGCGGCTGCGGCTACGATTTCAGGTCCGTCACTGTCATTGCTGCCGCCGTTCCCGGACGCCGCCGCACTCCGGCGCGAAGAAGCCCGTGAGGATTTTTTTGATTTGGCGGGATCGAGTTCCTCGCTGACGCTCGCAATCGTTTCCGCCGGCTGCGGTGCCGCCACAACCGTCACGGCCGCCTCACCGGACGCCGATACCATGGCCATCTGTCCCGGTGTTATGCTGGTTTCCCTGGAGGATCCGGAATTGCGCACGTTCACCTGGCCCCGGTCAACGCGAACCGAGGATCCCTTCCGGTTGACCGACACCTCGAACACCGTGCCTTTCACGACCGCTGCCATATGCGGGGTTTCCACCTCGGCGTGGCGCCGGTCCCGGACCTCGAGGTCCAAAACCACGGAACCCTTGCGGTGAACAACCTTTGTGTTTGACCCTTCGTTCTGCCACGTGGCAATCGCCGTCAGGCTGCCCGGATGGATCAGAATGCGTTCCTCATTACGACGCAGGATAACGCGCCCCCGGCGCCCGGTCTGAATCCAGCTGGCATTCGGGATCTCCTGGCCGGTAGCAACCTCACTCCAGGTTTTTCCATCAGGAGCGAAAAACACGTCACCTCCGGCCCGGTCCACCGTCCAACCCGACGATGCCTTCGCATCGCCTGCAAAAATCAAAACTGTCAGGAACAGAAGGTGAATCAGTACGCGCATGTCAGAATCTCCGGAGTTGAGGGAGACTTCTCACACGTGACTTCATAACGTACGGTTAAATGCGGTCGAAACCGGTACTGTTTGGAAGCCGAACAGCGTATTGGCGGGGCGGAACTGACCCGCCCCGTCCTTCGATGGCATCAGGCGCGAACGTGAAGGTTCTGTACACCGCGACGCTCGCGGATCGCGTCCTTGATGACAGCCTTGGTCAGCGCGGTACACATGAGGAACATGACGAGGCTGAACGGCAGTGCCCCGATCACCATTGCGGTTCTGATCGCATCCAAACCGCCCACGAGCAGCAGGCCACCGACCACCAGGCTGAGCGCCACACCCCAGAAGATGATATGAGCCCTGCCTTTCGGACTTTCCTCTCCCGCAGCATTGATCGTGTTGACGATCAGAATGGCGGAGTCAGCGGTGGTGACGAGGTAGGTCAGCAACAAAACCACCACAATCGCCGCCATGGCCCAGGCGAGACCGCTGCCGAGCATCAAATCCAGCATGACAAAGAGCTGACTTTCCTGTCCCGCCCCGGAAATCGCGTCGCCGGCCGCGCCGTTCAGTGTCATGTCGATGGCGGTCCCGCCGACCAGGGTGAACCAGACAAAACACATCAGCGAGGGGACTATTATGGCGCCGAGAACATATTCCCGAATGCTGCGTCCCCGGGAAATGCGGGCGAGGAACACGCCGACAAACGGTGCAAACGCAATCCACCAGGCCCAGTAGAAAACCGACCAGCCGCCCTGCCATGACGCAAGCGCATCACCGGTTTCGCTGCCATCCGGGTGCCAGACCGTGAACAGCAGTCGTGGCAGTTCGGTGATATAGGCGGTCAGTCCGTTGAACAGCGCTCCAAGGCCAAAGAACGTTGAACCAAACAGCACGAAGAACGCGAGCAGGAAGAAACTCAAACCCATATTGAGGTTCGACAGCCACTTGATCCCCTTGCCAACGCCTGAAAGCGCAGACAGCGTTGATGCGCCCAGAATGACGATCAGTGCCACCACAATTCCGGCCGCACTCGGTTTGCCATCCGCCAGAACGATCCAGTCGCCAAACCCAACCCGGTTGAGACCCGCAACGAACTGCTCGACGCCAAACCCCAGCGTCTGCGCCACGCCCAGGATCGTCGCGACCACGGCCACAACATCGACAACGTGACCCCCAACACCGGAAAGCCGCGCGCCAAACAATGGCGTCAGCGCCGACCGCACCGTAAGGGGAAGATTGCGCCGATAGGAGAAATAGGCCAGCGACAGACCAACCAGCGCATAACAGGCCCAGGCCGAAAAGCCCCAGTGCAGGAAGGACCAGACATAGGCCGCGGTTATGTTGTCCGCGCCGGATGCGGTCGTCTCGCCCATGATAACATTCGGATTGTTGGCGAAATGATACATGGGCTCGGCCGTGGCAAACGTGAGCATCCCGATCCCAATGCCGGCGCCGAACATCATGGAAAACCACGAAAACCGGGAAAACTCCGGGTGGTCATCGGGCAGACCGAGCTTGAGCCGTCCCGTGGTCGGCACCAGTGCCAGACCGACGCACAGGATCAGGAATATCGCCACAACCCAGATATACCAGCTGGCGAAGCTGTTGAGCATGGCGCCGTTCAGCGCATTGAGCACCGCCGCGGCATTTTCCGGCACCGTGATGGCCCAGACGATCAGAGCGCTCACCAGAATTTTCGACGGGATGGCCACACTCCGCGCAAAGCCGGAATAAAAGCCCTCATCGGCCGTCGGAATATGTAAATTCATAAGGGGTGGTTTGTCAGGCATGTGTCCTCCGTTTTGTTGGGAACCGTCCGGACAGCCGACTTCATTCGCCGAGCGCAATTGCCCGGCGTGGGCGGTCCAGATCGTTCCATGGAAGCGGCGTATCGAAATTGCCGCAGTAATTGGGGGCAGCCCCGTGCGGGGCTGGCCCGGGCTGCCGTCAGCTCGGCAGGTATTCCGCGCTCCAGCTTTCGCTGAGCTGACCGGATTTCAGCATCGTCTCAATGGCCGCGTCCGAGTAGCCAAGATCACGCAGGATATCCCGCGTTGACGCGCCAAATTTTTCGGTGGGCTGCAGCGCAAACACCTTCCCGCGCGAAGGGCGCACCGCATAGGGGTCAAGCTGCGTGACCTCATGTCCGCTCGGATGATCCGGATAGTGCGAGAAGGAATAGCTTCCCCGGTCGGTCCCAGGCGTTCCGTCCGGTTCGCGCAGGTTTTCCGAACGCAGCGCATCAATGTTGTTGCAGATCGCGCATCCGATATCCGCGGCCCGCAGACGCTCAATCCATTCCGTGGCCGGATGCATCTGAAACGCCCCGGCCAGGTAGGCCGCACGCTCCTCCTCCGGAAGGTCGGGCAGATCGGCAAGATCCTCGACATTGCGGAACCGCGGCAGGTCCGTCTCATAGGCGCTCAGGAGGATGTAGATGCCCGAAGCCGTGCTGTAAAAGCGGCTTAACGGATCATACCCGTTCACTTCCGGACCGGACGGTTCGTCAAAAAGTCCGCGCCCCCGGTAGTCATAGGCAAACGGGATCTGCAGCAGGCCGCTGTTGGCCGACAGCGACGTGCGCCCGCGCCCGATCCTGCCAAAGCGGTGCTTCTGATAGAGCGCCGCCGCCACCGCCAGCGCCCCGCCAAATCCGCACATGACGTCGATCGTACCCACATGGGCGTGCTCTTCCGGCCGGTCCATCGCGCCGCCAAACCGAAGCATGATGCCCGTCGTTGCCTGAACCAGATCGTCATACCCGATGTAATCGGTCCGGGTGCCGCGCCGCACTCCGCTGAAACAGTCCAGCTTGCAGAAAATCGCCTCCGGGTTCAGCTTGCGCAGGCTCTCCGCGTCCAGGCCCATGCGTTTGATCTGGCTGTCCGGTGCGTTCCAAAAAATCACGTCAACGGATTTGACCAGGTCCTCGAAGACCTTGCGTCCGTGCTCCGATTTCACATCCGCCAGAATGGACTTTTTGCCGCGACCCTGGCTGAGACCATAGATCACGGTGTTCCAGCTGTCATAGAGCGGCTGCGCCGGGTCGATCTTGATCACCTCGGCCCCAAAACGCGCAAGGTAACTCGCGGCGTGCGGCCCGGCGATCACGTTGCACATGTCCAGAACACGGCCCCCCGACAGCCACCCTTCCTGGGCGTTGCCATCCTCCGGGTCGGGAATTTCAGTGCGCAGTTTGCGCAGGGTTTTCAGTGCCTCATCGAACTCGACCCAGCGTCGCGGTTCCGGGTTCAGCGCCTCCTCACCACTTTCCTCCATCCAGACGACCGGACCGGGCTGGATCATTTCACCATATTCCGGGTCCCAGACATCGATCATCAGACCGGAGGTCTCGGCGTACTCGTCGTTAATCCACTCCTGAAGCCAGCGCTGCGGCGCACCGGGTATCCCCGCGCGTCCGAACATGCGTTTCCATTCGTGAGAGGTGCGCGTCATGAACACCTCTTTCATCCGCGCCGCAATCTTATCGGCCCATTCCTTCGGCATCGGATAGACGCCAAGAGAAGTGTCCGAAACCCATTCCGACTGTGGTTTGTAGGTGTCGTCCTCTTCCTGCAGCCCCTCCGCGATCATCTCCTCATAAAGCCCCAGTACCTCAAGGCAGCGTCGCGCGTGGTATTTGTGGCTGGGACAGACAACGTAAAACATGCGCCCGTCCTTGCACATGTAGCTGCGGAAGAACGGGTCGAGCAGCTCCTGAAGCTCCTCATAGGACACATTCATCGGCAGGCCCTCGATGCGCCGCCGCTCGATCTCAATCTCCCGCTGCGTCAGATAGCGGCCAGGCATGTCCGACACCTTGATGGAGTTGTAGCACAGCCCCTCCATCACCGCCGCCGCCAGTGGCACTTCTATCTGGTCGCCCAAGCCCGTCACCTGCCGGGACTGCAACGCCAGCACCGTCGCCGATGCCGCAATCTGCGAGGCATAGGCCGATGACAGGGGCAGGGGGGAGAATGAGGGGTTCAACCCCATCAGCACCCGGTTGAGCCCCATATCGGTAAAGACCCCGGAACTTGCGGCCACCACACTTTCGAAAGCCCGCTGTTCCCGACGCTCCAGGTCGTTCGAGGCAAATCCTGGGATGGATATCGTGATGAGTTCGGGGCGTTCCTCCCGCATCGCCGCGAAATCAATACCCAGTGCCGCCAGTTTCCCGGGCCGGAAATTCTCGACAATGATGTCGGCCTCCGCGCACAGGGCCCGCGCCTTCTCCAGGCCGTCGGTGGACGTCAGGTCGAGGTTCACGATCACCTTGTTGCGCATCAGCGCCGCATTGGCCGGGCTGTCCCACATCGGCCCGTCCGGCGGATCGACATGCACCACGGTTGCGCCCAGATCACCCAGCAGCATCGCAACGGCCGGGCCCGCGATATACTGGCCGAAATCGACTACTTTCACCCCCGTCAGGGGCAGACTGGAAAACGAAGTACGCATTGTTCCTCCCAGGCTGATGCGCCGTTATTGACCCGCCAGAACCCAGCGGGCCGCTTTCTCTGCGATCATCAGCGTCGGGGAATTCGTGTTTCCGCTGGTGATTTCAGGCATGATGCTGGCATCCACGACCCGCAGGCCTGACACGCCCTTCATCCGCAGGTGCGGGTCTAGGACGGCGCTGTCATCATCATCCCGACCCATTTTCACTGTTCCGACCGGATGGAAAATCGTGTTGGCAATGTCCCCTGCCAGTTTGGCCAGATCCTCGTCGCTCTGATACTGCACACCGGGCTTGAATTCCTCTGGCTCGTATTTCTCCATCGCAGGCTTCGACATGATCTCCCGCACCTGACGCAGACTGTCTGCCGCGACTTTCCGATCGTCATCCGTGTCGAGGTAATTGGGTGCCATCATCGGCGCGTCACGGAAATTGGCCGAGCGGATGCGCACCGTCCCACGACTTGTCGGATTAAGGTTGCAAACGCTGACCGTCATGGCCGGGAAGGCGTGCAGGGGTTCACCGAAGGCGTCGAGGCTCAATGGCTGCACATGGTATTCGAGGTTGGCGTGGCTGCGCCCCGGATCCGAGCGGGTAAAAGCCCCAAGCTGACTGGGCGACATGCTCATCGGGCCGGAACGCCTGAACAGGTACTCCGCACCGATCATGGCTTTACCGAGTAGATTACCCGCGAGGGTGTTGAGCGTCCGCGTACCGGCCACCTTGTAGACCGCCCGGATCTGGAGGTGATCCTGAAGGTTCTCCCCCACCGGAGCATCGCGCAGCACCTGAATCCCATGGGTTCGCAGCACGTCCGCCGGTCCTATGCCCGAGAGCTGCAAAATCTGCGGCGAATTGATTGCCCCGGCCGACAGCATCGTCTCGCGGCGTGCGATGACATCGACAACCTGATCCCCGCGATGAACCCGGGCTCCGGTACAGCGCAGGGCCCCATCCGCATCGCGATCAAAGGTCAGCTTTTCAACCAGTGCCTCGGTCCAGACCGTCAGGTTCCGCCGCGACTTCACCGGACGCAAAAACGCCTTCGAGGTGTTCCAACGCCAGCCTGACCGCTGGTTTACATCGAAATACCCCACGCCGGCATTGTCGCCGCTGTTGAAGTCGTCGGTTTTTTCGATCCCGGCCTCGGTCGCGGCATCGGCAAAACTGTCCAGCACATCCCAGCGCAGCCGCTGTTTTTCCACACGCCATTCGCCTCCATGGCCATGCATGTCGGAAAACCTGGCATTGTCTCCGGTCTTCGGGTCCGCACCATCGTCGAGGCGATAGTGGTCCTCATGCGCCTTGAAATCCTCAAGTGAGCCGTCCCAGCTCCACGCGTCCTCGCCGGTCAGATGCGCCCAGTTGTCGTAGTCCCGCTTCTGCCCGCGCATGTAGATCATGCCATTGATCGACGAACAGCCACCCAGCGTTTTACCGCGCGGATAGCGCAGAACCCGCCCGTTCAAACCCTTGTCGGCCTCGGTGTTGTACATCCAGTCGGTACGGGGATTGCCGATGCAATAGAGATAGCCAACAGGAATATGAATCCACGGATAACTGTCCCGCTTGCCTGCCTCCAGGAGCAGAACGCGATTACTCGGGTTAGCGCTCAACCGATTGGCCAAAAGACAGCCCGCGGAGCCGCCACCGATGACGATGAAGTCAAATTCCGTTGTACTGTCGGCCATGACGGCACCCCCCATTGTCCTGGTCCTGCGTGTTTGGGAGGTGAAACCTGTCGCGCCCCGACACCGCCTTTGGCGATCTGTTGGTTCAGGTCGCGTCGGCGCCTCCCGCCGCAGCATTTCAGGCTGGTTTAGAGAGACGTCATCCACATTGCTAATGACAAATTTCTCGTTGTGATATTAGAATTTTTAATATGCAGCGATTTTCAAACGTGAACAGCATCCTCGCATTTGTCACCGTCGCGCGGGAAGGCTCCGTTTCCCGCGCCGCCGAGGTGCTCAACCTGACGCAGCCCGCCGTCACCCACCAGTTGCGACGCCTGAGCGAGGATACCGGCATAACCCTGTTCAGACGTACTCCGCGCGGTTTGGACCTGACACCTGACGGCGCCGCCATGCTGCCAAAGGCCGAAGAGGTGCTGGCAGCAATGACCGAATTCCGCCGCAGCGCCAGCCGACAGCTTGGTCAGGTCTCCGGCACCGTCCGGATCGGCACCATCGTGGATCCGGAGTTCATCCGGCTTGGACGACTTTTGAGCGCGCTGGGTGCCGCCCACCCGAACATCAGCGCCGAGCTTGTCCACGGCGTCAGCGGCAATATCCTTGACCGGCTGAAACGCCGTCGCATCGACGCGGGCTTCTACCTCACAGGCCCGGACAGCATAGACGCCATCCCGGCGGACCAACCTCTCTGCGTCAAAAAACTCGCTGATTTCACCTATCGCGTCATTGCTCCATCGGGATGGCAGTCAAGGCTCACAGGGGCCGACTGGTCTGATCTTGCGCAATTGCCCTGGATCGGCACACCGGAAGCTTCGGTCCACAACCGTCTGCTTTCCCGGATTTTCGCAGAACACAACTGCACCCAGCGCACGGTGGCCCTCGTCGATCAGGAAGCCTCCATGCTCGAAATGGTGCGCTCCGGCGTCGGATTAAGCCTTTGTCGCGAATCCATTGCCCTCCACCAGCGCCAGTCGTTCGGCCTCGCCATGAGCGATCATCTCAAGGTGCCCGCCTGTCTCGTCATGCTCAGTCTTGAGGAGCGGCGGGAAAACCCCGTCATCGGCGCACTCTTCGAACAACTTGACCGCGTCTGGTAAACTCACTCCATGGTTCAGAGCCGCCGGTTCACAAAAGTCGCTCACGTGCCGGAAATGGTTGTCATTTGACCGTTATGCATCGATGCTACCTCAAAAGACTGGAATTACAGCATTTAGGGGAGAACCATGAAAACACCTGCATATCTGACCGCGCTCGCCGCCCTGGCCGTCGCCGTCCCGGCACAGGCCGAATTCGCGCTGGACGACCGTTACGTGGACAATGACGGCGATCTGGTCGCCGATATCCCGGAGGACGCCTCGGAACAGATTGATCCCAACACACTGATCTTTGCCTATACCCCGGTTGAGGATCCGGCCGTGTACGCCGAGGTCTGGCAGGGGTTCCTGGATCACATGGCCGAGCTGACCGGTAAAAACGTGCAGTTCTTCCCGGTCCAGTCCAATGCCGCTCAAATCGAGGCAATGCGCGCCGGCCGTCTGCATGTGGCCGGTTTCAACACCGGCTCAAACCCGATCGCCGTGGCCTGCGCCGGTTTCAGGCCCTTTGCCATGATGGCGGCCGAGGACGGGTCCTACGGCTATGAAATGGAGATCATCACCTATCCCGGCTCCGGCATTGAGGCGGTTGAGGACATCAAGGGCAAGGAACTTGCCTTCACCTCCGAGACGTCCAACTCCGGGTTCAAGGCGCCATCCGCGATCCTGAAAGCCGAGTTTGAAATGGTCGCCGACACCGACTTCACGCCGGCCTTCTCGGGCGCCCATGACAGCTCGATCCTCGGCGTGGCCAACAAGGACTACGCGGCGGCATCCATCGCCAACTCGGTCAAGGCCCGCATGATCGACCGCGAGGTCATCACCGAAGATCAGGTGGTGACAGTCTACCAATCCCAGACCTTCCCAACGACCGGTTACGGCACGGTCCACAACCTGACGCCGGAACTCCAGGACAAAATCCGTGAGGCCTTCTTCACCTATGAGTGGGAAGGTACGAAACTCGCCGAGGAGTTCGGCCGGAATGGCGAGGACCAGTTCATCGAGATCTCGTTCAAGGATGACTGGGCCGTGATCCGGACCATCGACGACGCCAATGGTGTTGTCTACGAATGCCAGTAATCTGATACCGGAACGGTGAGGGTGCGGGCGGCCACGGCTGCCCGCGTTTTTGGGGAGGACCGCAATGCTGCGGATTGAGGATCTGTCGAAAGTCTACGCGACGGGTGACAGGGCACTGAGCGACGTTTCGCTGGAGGTGCCGGAAGGCCAGATCATGGGCCTCATTGGACCGTCGGGCGCGGGCAAATCGACACTGATCCGCTGCATCAACCGCCTGGTTGAGCCCAGTTCCGGCAGTGTCAGGCTGGGTGATGTCGATCTGGTTAAGGTGGGCAAATCCGAGCTCCGCCTGCAGCGTCGCCGCATTGGCATGATTTTCCAGGAATATTCGCTGGTCGAACGCCTGACCGTCATGGAGAACGTGCTGTCGGGTCGTCTGGGATACGTGCCCTTCTGGCGAAGCTGGCTGCGCCACTTCCCGCCCACGGATATCCAAAACGCCTACCGTCTGCTCGACAGGGTGGGCCTGCTGGACCATGCCGACAAACGCGCCGACGCCCTGTCCGGCGGGCAGCGACAGCGTGTCGGCATCGCCCGCGCCCTGGCGCAGGAGCCCGAGCTTCTGCTGGTCGATGAACCGACGGCCAGCCTCGATCCCAAAACCAGCCGCCAGATCATGCGGCTGCTGGTCGAAATCTGCGAGGAGCGCGGCCTGCCGGCCATCGTCAACATCCACGACGTACCCCTTGCGCAGCAGTTCATGCAGCGCATCGTCGGTCTCCAGGTGGGCCGCATCGTGTTCGATGGTGCGCCCGGCGATTTGACTGAAACCGCCCTGAC
Source organism: Alphaproteobacteria bacterium (assembly GCA_030427145.1). Taxonomy (GTDB): domain Bacteria; phylum Pseudomonadota; class Alphaproteobacteria; order Rhodobacterales; family Rhodobacteraceae; genus Amaricoccus; species Amaricoccus tamworthensis. The sequence goes on from JAUHWT010000013.1 coordinate 13,610, forward strand.
GACGATTTACGGCGCCGAGGACTGGAATGCCATGCGCCGCGGCGACGAGGAACAGGCCCAGGCCGAGGCCGATGCCAGGGACCGCATGGCGGCACTCGCCCAATGAGCGGAGCCGCCTATCCGACCACGTGGCGCCGCCCGCCACAGATTATCCGTGACCGGCGCTGGCGCATCGCTTTGCAGGCTGGAATCTTGGTCTATCTCGTGTTGGCCATCGGGTCGCTGGAAATCGACTGGGCCCGCGTCGCCGTGGGTCTGGAACGCGGCCAGCGTTTCGTAACCGGTTTTCTTCAGCCCGATTTCACCAGCCGCTGGGGCGATATCTCTCGCGGCCTCGTTGAAAGCCTGACCATGACACTGACCTCCACCGTGGTCGGCGTCGCCATTTCCGTGCCCATCGGCATCGGGGCCGCGCGCAATCTCGCGCCGAGGGCCGTTTACCTGATCTGCCGCTCGATCATCGCCGTCAGCCGTTCACTACAGGAAGTGATCATCGCGATCTTTCTCGTGGCCATGTTCGGCTTTGGTCCCTTCGCCGGCTTCGTGACGCTTTCATTCGCCACGATCGGTTTCCTCGCCAAGTTGCTGGCCGACGACATTGAGGAAATCGACGAGGCCCAGGCCGAGGCGATCCGGTCGACCGGGGCATCCTGGTGGCAACTCGTCAACTACGCGGTTCAGCCCCAGGTCATGCCGCGTCTGATTGGCCTGTCGCTCTATCGCCTCGACATCAATTTTCGTGAAAGCGCCGTGATCGGCATCGTCGGGGCAGGGGGCATCGGTGCCACCCTGAACACCGCTATCGACAGGTACGAATACGACAGCGCGGGCGCAATCCTGCTCATCATCATCGCGATCGTCATGGTTGCCGAATACGCCTCCAGCTATCTGCGGAAGTTCCTGCAATGAGCGACATTTCCCATCACAGCCAGGTCTGGCAGCACAGGACACCGCGCACCCGCCTGATGATCTGGTTCGGCTGGCTCGCCCTTGTGGCGCTGTTCGCCTGGTGCTGGCAGCTCATGACCCAAAACACCATCTGGGCCTTCGTCACCGACGCGCCGCGTCAGGCCGCCGACATAGGCGGTCGCATGTTCCCGCCCAAATGGGAATACCTGCCCGAACTGATGCTCCCGCTCTGGGACACCATCAACATCGCCACTCTTGGCACCATCGGCGGCGTTATCATGGCCGTGCCCGTGGCCTTCCTCGCCGCGCGCAACACGACGCCCTCCGTGGCCATTTTGCGCCCCATCGCGCTTTTCATCATCGTGGCCTCGCGGTCGATCAATTCCCTCATCTGGGCGCTGCTTTTGGTTGCAATCATCGGCCCCGGCATCCTCGCGGGCATTGTTGCCATCGCGCTACGCTCCATCGGTTTTGTAGGAAAACTGCTCTATGAAGCCATCGAGGAAACCGATCCACGCCAGCGTGAGGCCATCGAGGCGACCGGAGCCGGCGCAGCCCAGGTTCTCAGCTACGGCATCGTACCCCAGGTCATGCCCGCATTCTGGGGCATTTCGGTCTTCCGCTGGGACATCAACATCCGCGAAAGCACCATTCTGGGCCTCGTCGGCGCGGGCGGTATTGGCCTGAAACTCCAGGCGTCGCTCAACGTGCTTGCCTGGGGCCAGGTCACCGTCATTCTGCTCCTGATCCTCGCGACAGTTGTCCTCAGCGAATGGGTCTCCGCAAAAATCCGGCACGCCATCATCTAGCGTGCCAAATGGTGCTGGGCCGGACAACACCGGCCCGTGCATTATTCAGGCTGACAGATTTCTCCCGCCATCGCGGCCCGCACGGTTCGAAGCCCAAGAGCCGCAATGGTCAGAACAAGCAGCGCCAGCAACCCCACACCCGCGAACCAAAACAGGTCTGACCCGGTCTGGTCGCCATGCCGAAACATGGCCGTTGTCAGGGCAGCCAGCGGAAAGGACAATGCCCAGAACGACATTGCAAAAGGCAGGCGCAGCAACGCCGGCGCCTGAACCGCAACAATCGCCGCAAAGAAAACGGCAATGTTGATCAGAACCTGGGCCAGCGCATCAACCTCACCGCCGTTCATCCCCGTCCAGGCAAGATAAGCGACCGATGGCGGCGCGATCATGATCACCAGGGTCGGCCGCAGCTTCCCCGGCAGCGGATCATGAAAAATCAGCCGGTTGAACACCAGCGTCAGCAGGATCAGCCAAAACAGCAGCCCGACGGCAAAGAAATACCAGGCGATCTCACCGAACCCCAGGTGCACTCCACCCAGCGGAACGATCACATTGGCAACCGCCGGAATAAACCACGCCGGTGACAGCATGACCGGGCCAAAGGCCCGATGCGAAATCCATGCCGATACGATCACAACCGTCAGCACCGCCTGTACCGCCGCACCCGCGACCCACAAAACGCCAGACAGACCCGGGGCCATGTCCTGCAACAGCAGCGAGAGAAGCAACACGGAGATATTGGCGGCTGGAAAAAACGACAGCTTCACCGGATGGTTCCACTCCTCGGCCACGCGATCCGGAAACCGAAACGCTTTCAGCAGATAGGTCGCAAAGAGCCCCACCAGCAACAGCACTGCGGCCCCGGTAATCGCCTGCGAGGCTGGCGCGAACCCACCGGCCCGCAGCGCCAGGCCGAGGCCAAAGACGCCCATCGTGACCCCGAAAAACGTGATCGGGAAATGGGCAAGGCGACCGGTTTCCCCGCCCATGTCAGTATCCACATGCATGTTCAGCTCCGGATCAGGCTTCCTCGGGCTCATCAAAACTGATGAGTTTGGCCGCATAGGTTTTCTCGCCCAGCCGCTCGATCAGTTCGAGTTGCAGTTCCAGCCAGGCCTTGTGGCCTTCCTCGTCCAACGCGATTTCCTCGAACAGGACCCGCGTTCCAATGTCGCCGACTTCCGCCGCATGCTGGGCAGCTTTGGAGTAGACCTGAATGGCCTCCTCCTCGTCCTCGAGGTCGGATTTGAACATCTCCGGCAGCGTCTCCGCCTTTCTCGGTGCCTTGTCGAAGGCCAGTTCCGGCGACGCCTTCAGAAACATCAGCCGTTCAATAAAACGGTCCGAATGGCCGATTTCCTCGGTCATCTCCTCGCGCATTTTTGTGGCGAGTTTCGTCAGCCCCCAGTCATCAAGGGTATGCGCGTGCAGCTGGTACTGGTGCGCCGCGGTCATCTCCATGTTCACGGCCCGCTGAAGGTACTCAATGATTTTTTCGTTCGACATTGTCAGTCTCCTTTTGTCATCAGTCGATTGTTTGTGCCGCCCTGCGCGGCGTTAGTCTCCGGGCCGCTTAGGGGCCAACAGCGATTCAAGCGTGTAAACGAGCACCGCCATTCCGACCGCACCCGCGACCGCGATCCCGAGGAACAGGATCAGATCAACCGGCCCGCCGAGGTCCGACGGCCGCGACCCGGTCATAACCATGACGAAGCCAACCCCCAGCACGGCTCCCACGGGCATCGACAGCTGCGCAAGCAAAAATTTGCGCCAGCTCACCGCCCGGTCCCGAATGAGTACATAGGCATAGGCCGCCGTAATAACCACGGCTGCAGCCACCATGACCCAGAGCAGCCCGCGGCCAAAAATTTCCTCGAAAACGGCAATCAGCGTGCCAAATGTCAGATCTTTCATGGTTCGTCTCCTTAGGCCCGTCCGCGCAGCATGGCGTTATAGGTGGCCTTGAGCGCCACCTCCTTCATGAGCCATGAGATCCACAGTTCCTCCAGCGGAGCGATCAAGCCGGGGAAGGACGGGACTAGGTTGTCGTTGTAATCGAACTCCACCAGCATCGCGCGCCCGATCCGTGTGATCATTGGACAGGAGGTGTATCCGTCGTAGGTCGCGGTGCCCTCGCTCCCCTGGATCGCCGAAACCAGATGATCCTCAACCACCGGAACCTGCCATTTTACTGATGCAGCGGTTTTGCCCTTGGGCACACCGGCCACATCGCCCAGCGCAAAAATCTCCGAGTAGCGCAGATGCCTCAGGGTCTGCATGTCGCATTCGACCCAGCCCTGATCCGTCCATTTGTCAGCCCAGGCAAGGCTCGACTGCACCACGAAATCCGGCGCCCGTTGCGGCGGGATCACGTGGATATAGTCGTATTCGATGTCCTCCGTGCCGTTCGCGGTGGCAAATGTCGCACGCTTTGCGCCTGCATCGATGGCGGTCAGCGTCCGGTTCATCATCGTATCAACGCCACGGTCCTCGAACAGCATCCGGACCTTTTCGGCCACGATCGGCACACCGAACAGCGATGACTGCGGCGCGGCATAGACCATGTTGACCTTGCCCGCGTTACCCGCCCGACGCGCGATGTCATCGATCAGAAACGTATGTTTCAGCGGCGCGCCCGCGCATTTCATTTCCGTTGCCGGCCGCGTGAAGATCCCGGTCCCGCCTTCTTCCGTAAACCGCCCCGCGGCCTGCCATGTGCGCGCCGCGTAGTCCGGTCCCGCATAGAGCGCTCCGATGCCGTTCTCGCCAACCATGTCGAGGCTGAAGCCCTCAATGGCGTCGTGGTCGAGCACGAGGCCGGGGGCCACCACCAAAAAATCATAAAGCAGGGTTTCACCACTGTCGGTCGACACGGTCCGGGCCACCGGATCCACCGAGGCAACCCGCTCCGGCAACCAGGTCACCCCATCCGGCAGCCAGTCCGCGGTTCGTGAGACAACGTAATTTGCCGGCTTCAGGCCCGTGGCGACCAGCGTCAGACCCGGCTGATAAAGGTGCTCGCGCCGCGGATCGATCAGTGTGATCTCCGCCCCGTCAAGCCGCCGCACCAGCCGGTTCGCCAGCGCGGTACCACCGGCACCCGCACCAATAATGACGATCTTGGCTGCAGTTTTGATCCCGGCAGCCTGCGCCGGCTCATCGAGCGGCACAAACGAGGCCGCTGCACCGCCGGCCAGTGCGGCGGTCAGGAATTGTCTTCTGTCCATTTTTCTACTCCCAGGGCAGGAGCGCGTCACGGGAATGCGACGCGCCCGTTACCGCTACTCCCCAATGACGACCGGCGACGGTTCGTCATCCTCCTCAGCCAGTTTCCGGTCCCGCTGAAGTTCAAGCCACATCGCGTTCATCACGGCAAAGATCGCAGCCAGCGGAAGGCCAAGCAGCCAGGCGAAATACCACATGCGGATCTCCTTTCTTAGTATACGGTGTCGGAACTGCCGGTGACATCGGTCTCCGTGACCTTGCCCCAGAGCACTTTGTAGACCCACGAGGTGTAGGCCAGGATCAGCGGCATGAAGATCACAACGCAAACCAGCATGATGAACAGCGTCTGATGCGACGAGGACGCATCCCAAACGGTCAGCGAACTGTTCGGATCAACGGTCGAGGGCAGGATGAACGGAAACATTGTCAGCCCCACCGAGGAAATCACACCGGCAATTCCCAGTTTTGACCAAAGAAGTGTCGAAACGTCGCGTTCAGCCGACAGCCCGCGCAGCGCCATCGCCATCCCCGCAAATCCCATAATGGGTGCGATGATGATCCACGGACGCTCCGCATAGGCGGAAAGCCATGACCCGCCCCGCGCCACCTCGGAGTAAAGCGGATTGGACGGCCCGTCGGTGATCACCTCACCGGTCAATGCAAACCCGTCGATTCCAACGGCGAGCCAGAGCCCCGCAAGGGCATAGCCACCCATGGCGACCATCCCGGCCGTCCTGCCGATACTGCGCGCCCGTGCCGCAATCACGCCCTCGGTTTTCAGCCCGAGCCATGCCGCACCGTGCATCAGCAGCATCGAGATCGACACCACACCGGCGAGCAGCGCAAAAGGTCGCAGCAGCCCGACAAACTTCATAAGGAAGTTTCCGTCGTAACGCGGCATCAGCATGTCATTGAGGTGAAACGGCACGCCCAGAAGCACGTTGCCAACCGCAACTCCAAACAACAGGGCAGGAACCGCACCTCCGGCAAACAAACCCCAGTCCCAGGTTTTGCGCCAGGTCGCGCTCTCCCGTTTGGACCGGTACTTGAATGCCAACGGTCGCACGATCAGGGCCGCCAGAATGACAAACATGGCGAGGTAAAACCCGGAAAAGCTGACCGCATAGAGCGGCGGCCAGGCGGCAAAGATCGCGCCACCGCCAAGAATGAACCAGACCTGATTGCCTTCCCAGACGGGGCCGACCGTGTTGATGACAACGCGCCGCTCCACATCGGTCTTCGCGACAAACGGCAGAAGCGCACCCACTCCCATGTCGAAACCATCCGTCAGGGCGAAGCCGATCAGAAGAACGCCCAGAAGCGCCCACCAGATCACCCGCAGAATTTCGTAGTCGATAAGTTCGTAGAGGATCATGTCAGTTACTCCGCAGGTGTTGCGTCAGGCAGGCCGTCCAGCGCCGAGGCCGCACTGGCACCGGCCGGGGCAAACGGCCCCCGACCATCGTGGGTCCGCAGGCGGTGTTCATGCCGCTCTTCCCAGGCATTGGTCTCATCCACATCCTGGAAGGGGCCTTTCCGGATGTATTTCAGCATCAGCCCCATCTCGACAACGAACAGGATCGAATAGAAGAGCATGAAGCCCGCAAGCGTGATCAGGAGGTCCTGAACGCTCAGGTGACTTGCCGACAGGGCGGTCGGCAGAACTCCGTCCACCGTCCAGGGCTGACGGCCAAACTCGGCCACGAACCACCCCATTTCCGCGGCAATCCATGGCGTGGGGATCGCAATCACAGCCGCCCAAAGCGCCCAGCGCGGATAGGTCTGACCCTTGAACGAGGACCGGTAGAAGAAATACGCCATCACACCGATAAAGGCGAAACCAAGCCCGACCATCACCCGGAAGGCCCAGAACAACGGCCAGACCTTCGGCACCGTATCTTCCGCGGCCTGGGCGATCTGTTCCGGCGTCGCGTCGCGCGGGTCCTCAACATAGCGCATCAGAAGATAGGCAAACCCAAGGTCACCGGAGTTTTCCTCAAACGTCGCGCGGACCTCGGCGGGCGCGTTGTCGCGTTCCTCACGAATGGTCTGCAGCGCATCAAACGCCACGATGCCACGCTCCACTTTTTCGTGGGCTTCGTCGACCAGTTGGTCGATGCCAGGAATTTCATGGTTGAGCGACCGTGTGCCGATCAGACCCATGACCCAGGGAATTTCGACGGCGTAATGGGTCTCGCGGGCCTCCTGATCCGGAAGACCTACTGCCGTGAACGGCGCCGGCGCATCGTGGGTTTCCCACATTGCCTCAATTGCGGCGAGTTTCATGCGCTGTGTATGGCTGGCCGAATATCCGGACTCGTCACCCAGCACGACAACCGAGAGAGCCGCGGCGAGGCCGAATGACGCGGCCACGGTAATCGACCGCCGCGCAAGCTCCACATGCCGGTCCTTCAGCAGATACCATGCCGAAACACCCAGTACAAAGACCGCTGCGGTCACATAGCCAGCCGAGACCGTATGCACGAATTTCGCCTGCGCCACCTCGTTGAAGAGCACGTCAAAGAACGATGTCATCTCCATGCGCATCGTGTCCGGGTTGAACTCCGCACCGACCGGGTTCTGCATCCATCCGTTGGCGATCAGAATCCAAAGTGCTGAGAAATTCGACCCCAGCGCAACCAGCCACGCCACCATCAGGTGCTGAACGCGGCTGAGTTTGTCCCATCCGAAGAAGAAGAGACCCACAAAAGTCGCTTCCAGGAAGAACGCCATCAGCCCCTCAATCGCGAGTGGTGCGCCAAAGATGTCGCCCACATAATGGCTGTAGTAGCTCCAGTTCATCCCGAACTGGAATTCCATGGTAATCCCCGTGGCCACGCCGAGAACGAAATTGATCCCGAACAGCGTGCCCCAGAATTTCGTCATCTGCCGCCAGATCGGGCGTCCCGTCATGACGTAGACGGTCTCCATGATCGCCACGATGATCGACAGCCCGAGCGTCAGCGGTACAAACAAAAAGTGATACATTGCCGTCATCGCAAATTGCAGACGCGACAGCTCCACGACATCCAGCTCCATTCAGAGGCCTCCTTGGTCGTTATGCGGGGCGGTTCAAATACGGTCCGCTACGAATCCCGCAGTTTCTTCTGTAAAGCCCTATAGTACCGCCCTGCGCAGTCTCGGTGACATCGTCACCAAGCCGCTGTCATTTTGATCTGTCTGTCGAAAAAATCATGCTCCGACCCGCGATGCATGGCCGCCAGCACGGCGGTTTGGGGCAGGGCGGCACGCACCCCACGCAAAACCGCATCCGCCGTCTCGGCGTCCAGTCCTTCGGTGGGTTCGTCCAGCAGCAATATCCGCGGCTCCCTCAGGATCACCCGTGCCAGCGACAGCCGCCGGGACTGCCCACCGGACAAACCCGCACCGCTTTCCCCAAGCCGCGCATCCAGCCCACCGCGCGCCCGCACGTCATCCGACAGCATCACGGCATCCAGCGCCCGCCACAGAACCGCATCGTCAGCCGCCCGGCCAAGTTCCAGGTTCTCACGGATCGTCCCCGCAACCAGCGCCGAACGCTGTGGCAGCGCCGCGACCATCCCGCGCAGTCTGTCTTCCGGCCAGGCGCCCGGCGCGGCCCCGGCGATCCGAATGCCGCTATCTTTGCCCAAACCGGCGGTATCCATCAGGAGCGACGATTTGCCCACACCCGACGGCCCGGTCAAAGCGACCGCCTCGCCCGGCCCAAGTTTTATGCTGAGATTGGGCCGATCAATCTCCAAAAGTACCGCACCACTTTCCCGGGGATCAGAGTGCCGCACGTTTGGCTTAACGGTACGCGGTGCCACGCGCTCCGCCGCTCCGGTCATCCGGCCGATCTCAGAGACCCCGCGACGCAATGGCATCAGTGCTTCCGCAAGTGCCAGCGCCACAAACACCCCGATCGCCGCCTTTGCCGGTCCAATGTCTCCGGCGTCGAGCATCCACGCCCCCGCCACGAAGGCGGCCATTGCCACCAGAGCCACCAAAACGGTGATCATCGCCCCGGCGTCCCGTTCGACCCGATCAAGGACGCGCGCTTGGGCACGCCCGTGCGCGTCCAGTTCCCGCATTGCCCGTTCCCGTTCCGGCAGCCGCGCCGCGAGGATCAGGGCCGTTCGGTCCCGCATCATGTCGATCACACCCCGGCGCAGCTGCTGTCCGGTCTCCTCCGCCGACTTCGACGGCGCAACACCGCGCCGCGCCAGACGCACGAAAATCACAGCCGCCAGCGGCAGATACCCGGCCAAAATGACCCAGGCCACCTGCCAGCCCACGAACCACGCGAGCGCCGCAAATACCATCAGATGCGTCACAATGGCCGAAACAACCGGCAAGATCAGACGCAGGATCACCCCATCCAGCGCATCCACATCCGACAAAATCCGCGTGAGCGCCGCCTCGCTCCGCAATCGCGCAAACCCCGCCGCCGTCTCCCGCGCATGCCCGCGCAGCAGCACCACACGGAGCGCCGCCAGTGCCCGCAGCGTTGCATCATGGGTAAGCAGCCGCTCCCCATATCTTGCCGCCGTACGCCCCAACGCCAGAAACCGAACCCCGGCGGACGGACGGAAAACGTCAAAGGCAATGCCAATGCCCGCGATCCCGGCCAGCCCCGTTGCCGTCACAAACCAGCCCGAGAGCCCCAAAAGAGCCGCGCCCATTACCAGCACGACAACAGACAGGGCCGCGCCGCGCGCCATGGCCCGACGGTCGGCATTGACGAGCAGAAGGGCAATCCGAAAGAGCGACCTCATCGCGCCACCTCCACCTGACGGTCCATCGCCGCGGCCAACGCCGGGTCATGGGTCGCCACGATCACCGCCCTGCCATCGTCCTGCAGTTTCTTCAGCGTTGAAATTATCCGCCCGCCCGTTTTCGCGTCGAGATCCGCCGTTGGCTCATCCGCGATCACCAAGTCCGCGCCCGTCAAAATGGCCCGCGCAAGCAACAGTCTCCGCGCTTCACCCCCTGACACGCCGCCGCCGCTCTCGCCGAGCCGGGTTTTGAGCCCATCCGGCAACCGCCGCACAATCCCAGCCGCCTCCGCCATTTCCAGCGCGGGCCACGGGTCCGCTCCCACCCCACTGGTGTCGAGCCACGCGGACAAATTCTCATCCGGAAAATGCGGCTGCTGCGGCACCCAAGCCGTGCGCGCCCGCCACGCATCCGCCGACCGGTCGTCAAGCACCGTGCCACACACCTCAATCCGTCCCGCGCTCAATGGCACCAGCCCCGCAAGTGCCGCCAGGGCCGTGGTCTTGCCCGCACCACTCGGCCCGGTCAGCGCAACGCTCTGCCCCGCATGCAAAGCGAAATCGGGAATGCCAACATCGCGACCGGGTAGGGCAGCAACCGCCCCCGTCACTTCAACACGCATGCGTTCCGCCAGAGGTTCAGCCGCAAGTCCGCGCCCCAGGAATTCCACCCGCTCCGCGCCGTCCAGCTCATCGAGCTCCGCGACCACGGCAAATCCCGCCGCACGGTCATGCCATGCACCCGCCAGATCGCGGAGCGGCTGAAAAAACTCCGGCGCGATCAGCAGCAGGAAAATCCCCTGTCCCGCCGTCAGCCCGCCACCCCAGGACCCAAAGCCAATCTCACCCAGCAGCGTAAAGCCCACAAATACCGCGACCATCGCCACACCAAGCGCGGAAAACAGCTCCAGCACCGTCGAGGACAAAAACGCGATCCGCAAAACCGCCATGGTCCGCTCCCGCAGCGTCTCGGCCTTGTTCTCGAAATCCCCGGCTACCCGCTCCGTCGCCCCCAGCAGACGAATGTCGAGCATGGCCGAAAGCCGGTCCATGAGCATGTCATTGATGGTGCCGATCTCATCCATCTGACGCCGCGACGCCTCTTCCGCCGCCATGCCGACCAACGCCATGAACACTGGAATGAGCGGCCCGGCCACCAGGAGCGTCAACCCCACCACCCAGGACTGCGAAAAGGCCAGTACCAGCAGAACCAGCGGCAAAACCGAAGCCCGCAGCATCGCAACGTGATAGCGCGTGATCCAGGGTTGCAGCAGCGGGAGTTTCTGCACGATCAGCGATGCAATTGCCGCGGATCCAGCATCCCCAGGCGCCCGCGCCTCCCGCTCAATCAGAGCCGCGCGCTCCCGGGCTATGGTTTCATCCGCCGCCGCGAAGAGCGACGCGCCCGCCCGATGCTCCCAAAACGCTTTCAGCGCGGCGCAGACCACGAACACAACCGCCGCCAGCCCAGCCCGCTCCACCGCCGGCTCTCCCTCAATCCATCCGGCAACCGCCCAGGCGAGGGCTGCAGCCTGCACCGGCCACAGCAGCCCGGCCAAAAGCGAAAGCCGGCCCGCCCGACCAAGCTGTCGTGCGACCGGCGCAATAATCCGCTTCTTCGCCCGCGCCCCCGCGCTCATTCCGCCCGTGCCCTGTTTCTGTGTCATGCGAACCGGATAATCCGAACTACAGACCTGCGCCCCAACTCTTTAAAACCGGGACGCGCGGACTGTGCTGTCAATCGCTGTGCATCGCAACCCACGCGATTGGGGCAGGGCGGAACAGTATCGAACGAATGTCATGGCGAATCTCCGGAGATTTCCAGAAGACTTGCCACGACACCCGCCACCGCGACGGTGACTAAGTCACACCGCTTTCAGATCGCCCTCCTGGCTGCCGCGGACCGCTCCGTCGACGTCGATGCCGGTCAACTCCGCAATCGCCGACATCATCGCCTGATTGTGGCGGGCATCGAGTGCTGCGGGATGCGGCCTGGCAAAACTGCCGCTGTCATTGTCGAAATATTTGCCCGATGCATCCGCAAACCCCTGCGACAGCGCCGCACGGCGCAGAATGTCCGCTCCTATCGACAGGTCGTTGCCTGAGACGCCAAAGCCTTCCCGCACCATTTTCGTTGCCAGAAGCGAGCCGGGATTGACCGAAACAATCACCGGCCCGTCGGGATTTTTTCGCGCCAGCTCGCGGGTCCAGGCTGCGATGCCCAGCTTGCTCTGCGCATAGGCCGCCATGTCGTCGAGCGTCACCCGGCCACGCATCGCATCCGCATTCACAGGGACCTGTGCCGCCGATGACAGGTTCACCACCCGCCCATCCGCCGGGATAATCGGCAGGAGCCGTTGCGTCAGCAGATACGGCGCAAGCGTGTTCACAACGAACCGCACATCCAGTCCCGTCGCCGTCTGCGGTGCCCCGGTCTTGTAAACCCCGGCATTGTTGATCAGCACGTCCAGCCTGTCATGCTGTTTCCGCACTTCCGCCGCCAGCGCCTCGACCTCATCCAGGTCGGACAGATCCGCCTGATAGGTACGGGGCGACCCGCCAATTTCCTTCGCCGCCGCCGCCAGTTTCTCACCGTTGCGCCCATGCAGCAGAACGGTATGGCCCTCACCGGCAAGGGTTTTCGCCGTCAGAAGCCCGAGGCCGTCCGTTGCCCCCGTAATAAGAATGGTTTTGGTCATGCCCGTGTCTCCCCGCTGTTGAATTCCGGCAGCAGCTCCCGCGCCAGCCGTTCGAGTGTGTGTTCCATATCCGCCGAGTTAAACCGCAAATTCAGGGCCACGTGGTTGATGCCGATCTGCCGAACGCTTTCCAGATAGCGCTTCAGGTAATCCGTGCCCGAGCGGAACCCCAGATGGATCGGTCGCGGCGGCGCATCCGCCTGTTCCACCAGATCCACATAAAGCGACTGCATCACCGGTTTGTCGGGCAGCCCCGCCTCGGATATCCGCTGACGGTATCCCGCCACCGTGGCGGCCTGCGCCACCGGGTCACGCGGATAGGTCATCCAGCCGTCGCCATTGCGCGCCACCCAGTCCGGTGACTGCCGGCTGCCACCCGTGATCAAAAGCGGCAACTGCCCCGCATGGGGTTTTGGCAGCATGTCGATCCCGCCGGACAACACACCCTGCGCCGTTTCAATCCGCGGACAGTTCTCCGCCATGGCCCGAATGTAGTCGACACTGTCGCGAAACCTGTCGCCACGGTCGCCAAACTCCATGTTCAGTGCCGGGTATTCCTCCGGCCGGTCGCCCGATGCCACGCCGAGCAGAACACGGCCTCCCGACAGAACATCAGCCGAGGCCGCGGCCTTTGCCACATGCGCCGGGTGGCGCAGCGGCAAAACAACACTCGCCACACCCAGCGCAATGTCACGGGTCGAGGCAGCCAGGGCACCAAGATAGACGAACGGGTCAAACACCTGTCCCGCATCGCCAAAGGACGGCACATTGAACGGTACATCTCGCAGCCAAAGCGCCGCAAACCCCAGCTCATCCGCCAGCTTCGCCCGCTCCATATGGCCCGCCATATCCGGCACCGGGCTGTTGCCATGGGCATCCAGCGGCAGGACCAGCCCGAGGCTCAGCCTGTCCTTCCTGAAAACCGCATTGTAGGCGCGGTTCATTTGCGAAAACCCCGCTTCGTTTTGTCCGTCGAGCATCGCCGTTTCCTCACTCAAAACCGCACCAGCGCCCGGCTCTCAATACTTCTGCGAATAGTAGTCACGGACGGATCCTCGACCAGGTCAATGGCACTGTGCCCAACCGGAGGACGCCCGGAACTGTCGTAGATGTTGAAATACACGACCTCATCCGGCCGCATCCGCGACAGGTAAACCCATTCCTGCCCCTCATCAGCGGCCAGACCCATGATCCGCCCCCGCCGGTCGGGATAGATCAGGTCAATCTCAATCCAGTCCTCGTCCTTCACTGTCGACGGCCGCACAAACCCAAGCGGCGCGCTGTTGATCGCATCGCCCACCGGTCGCCAGACATTGATGAACGCATACCGACCTTTCGACCATTCCGCCGCCGTCTCCGCGCCAAGAATGTCCACCAGCCGCTGCTCCGCTCCGTCCGTGCTGTAGTCGCTGTGAACATGCCGCGCCGGCCGCCGGGTGGCCTCGGGGTCGTCCACCCGCACGGTATGGTCAAACACCATCACTTCCCGCGCGCTGGTCTCACGCCGAAGCATGTCTTTCAACTCACGGTCATAGGTCGTGGTCCAGACCGTCGCGTCCGCCTCGAAATCCCCAACCGCGCTGGGCAGGGTCAGAAACGCAAATCCGTCGCGCTCAAATTCCGCGGACGCCAGGCCCCCGCGCAAATCCGTCAACGCCACCTCGGCGGCAGAGAATTCCGGAGAAATCACGTTCCCCACGATACCGCCCGCGTCAATTTCAAACGCCTGACGTCCGGGCTTGTGAACGTGGTAGTTTACGGTTCCCGTGCTGGACATGACATATCTCCTTTCAGGGTAGTGCGGCCGGTACGTAGTCCGGCAATCAGTCCTCACCGGTCGTAGGGACATCAGGAACGGAACGGCAGGTCATCTGGCGTTTCCTCTCGCGTATGTTCGTGAATGACTTTGGGCCTAGAACCAGCTAACGGTGTCTTCCATCGACCGGCGAGTTTTCGGGTATTCCGGATCTTTCGCGCGGTATCCAAACGCAAACATCACCGCCGGCTTCCACTTTGACGTGTCGACGCCGAAATGCTCCTCCAGCGTCTCGGTGGTGCGCGCCATGTCGAAGCCTTCAATCGGACAGCTGTCGACACCCAGTAGGGCACCCGCCGTCATCATGTTGGCCAGAACGATATAGGCCTGCTTGCCCGCCCAGTCCGTGATCTCGCGGTCGGTGGTGATGTTGTGGTCCGTGGTCTGGAACCTGCCATAGGCACCGTTGAATATCTCAATGACCTCTTCGGGCAGCTGTTTGACGTTGCGATAGTGGTCCACGAGGTAATCCGACCCCGCCGTCATGGTCTCCGAGGTGCTGGCCAGAATGATGCCAAAATGGCTGGCCGTGCCAAGCTGCCCGGTGGTGCCGCTCATCATGCCGTTGGCGCCCCAGGAAAACTCCCGGAAAAGCTCGCGTTTCTCCGGCGACTGGATCATAAGGATTTTAAACGGCTCATGTCCGAAAGAGGTTGGCGACAGGCGTCCGGCCTCAAGAATGGTCTCAAAATCCTGCTCATCCACCCTGCGCTCCGCATCGAACACCTTCGTTGCGTGACGGAAGTTGAAGGAGTCGATGATCTGCGTGTTAACGTCCGGGGCTATGTTGGTCATTTGGTTCATGTGTCGCTCTTTCGCGGGAAATGTGTCGGTTGTGGAGCAACATATCTCTTGCGTATCGGTGTAAAACCGGGCGTAGCTTGAGTTCAGTTTTCGGGTTTCGGATATAATAAAATGGATACTTCCAGCCTGCGCCTCTTCGTCATGGCCGCCGAACGGCTGAACATCAGTGCCGCGGGGCGGGCGCTGGGCCTGGCACCCGCGGTCGCCAGCGCGCGCCTTGCCAAACTCGAAACCGAACTGGGCGTGGAACTGATGCGGCGCACCACCCGCAAGGTCTCGCTTTCCATCGAGGGCTCGGATTTCCTGCCCTATGCCCGCGAGATCCTCGCACAGGCCGACGCCGCCCGCGCCATTCTCGGCGGCAAGGATACCGGCCCAAAGGGAACGCTACGCTTCGCCGCCCCCAGCACCTTTGCGCAACTGCACATCATGCCGCTGCTGCCCGCGTTTCACGCGCAGTATCCCGACCTCACCCTTGATTTGCGCCTGTCCGATACCCGCTTCGACGCCATCGAGGGCAGCTTCGACCTCGCCCTGCGCAGCGCGCCGCTGACTGACAGCAGCCTGAAGGGTCGCAAACTCTCCGACGACAAACGCGTCCTTTGCGCCTCACCGGATTACCTGGCCCGCCACGGAACGCCGGAAACGCCGAACGACCTAAACGGTCATCACCTCATCGCCTGGAGCAGTGCCAAACCCCGCGGTCTGATCAGCGACGCGGGCGAAACCTTCACACTTGATCCCGCCACCATGATCTGCCGCACCCTTGTCGATGATGGCGACGCCCAGCGCGAAGCAACCATCGCGGGCGCGGGACTGTCCATCAACTCACTCTGGAGCGTCACCCACGAATTGGAAGCAGGCCGCCTGACCCACGTCCTCCCCGGCTGGCACCTCAATCAACCCACCGTGCTATGGCTCGTCTACCC
This sequence comes from Alphaproteobacteria bacterium, assembly GCA_030427145.1. Classification (GTDB taxonomy): domain Bacteria; phylum Pseudomonadota; class Alphaproteobacteria; order Rhodobacterales; family Rhodobacteraceae; genus Amaricoccus; species Amaricoccus tamworthensis. The sequence continues at coordinate 29,558 of JAUHWT010000013.1, forward strand.
CCGATCGAACGTGCTGACGCCCAAGACCCGCATCTTCATGGACTTCCTCATCCGCCACCTCGGCAACCGCCCCGAATGGTCCGCCTGACCGCGGGCGTGCCTCAGGACGAACTCAACAACCAGTCGTGGACCAGCTTCGCCCGTTCCGAGGCGTGCGGGTGCAGCTTCACGTAGAAATCCTCCTTCGTGTCCACCTCATCCGGCAACAGTGGCACCAGATCACCCGCCTCCAGATGACGGCGGGTCAGCGCAACCCAGCCCAGCACCGCGCCCATGTCGTCCCGAGCGGCCTGCAGGGCAATCATGTAGCTGTTCACGCTATGGCTCTGCTTAACCGGACCGTCATAACCCAAAGCATGAAACCAGTCGGCCCACCGGGTCCAGGCCGCCACCGTATCCGAATGGATCAGCGGCACCCGCGCCAGATCCTCCGGCGTCCTGACTGGATGTGCCCGCGCAAACTCCGGACTGCCGAGCGCCATGATCCGGTCATGGAACAGCACCGTGCAGGCCCCGGTCTCGCGTTTCAGATTGCCATAGCGGATGCTCAGGTCGCAGTCGGACGGGTCGTGGTCAGTGTCGGTGACGATCTGGCTCACGGAAATATCCCCGTGCCGTTTCCAGAACTGCGCCAGCTTCGGGGTCAGCCACAGGGCACTCACCGCCGTTGTCACCCGCACCGTCACCGAGGCCATGTGTGCGCGCTGCCGCAACTGGTCCACCGCGTCACCCATCGCCTCAAACCCGCGCTGCAGGGCGACCAGCAGGTAAGCCCCCGTTTCGGTCAGTTCCACCCCCCGGTGATGCCGCCGAAACAGCACACAGCGCAGGTCCGCCTCCAGCGCCTTCACCTGATGACTGATCGCGGCCGGGGTCACGTTCAGCTCCCGGGCCGCGGGCTTGAACCCCACATGCCGCGCGGCCGCCTCAAAGGCCACAAGCGCGCTCATCGGGGGCAGGTCATAGGGGCGCTTGGGCAAATCAACCTCACTTCCAGGTCCACTGAAGTCCATCCCTCAGGGGTTCGGGCGAATCCTCGCATTACTTCAGCTAAGCCTGCAACAGAAATTTGGATATTGCGTGACACCGCCCGGCGCGAAACCGTGGGTCAGTCCGTCGGGCCGCGCTGTGGCCCCGACCGCACGCAAAGGGAGGTCAGGCCAATGACAAAACACGAAACCGTCAAAGCCCCAACCCGACGATCCCGCCGCAGCCGCGCGGGCTCCTCCACCCGCAGCGCCGCCCCCGGCGACAATCCACACCTGCGCGTTCCATACATCACACGCAAAATCCCCACCTACGACCTGCTTGGCGGGGACGCGCTCGAACGTATCGAACATACCGCCGACCGCATCCTGGCCGAAATCGGCATAGAGGTCCGTGGCGATGCCGAGGCCGTGCGTCTCTACCGCGAGGCCGGTGCCAAAGTCACACCGCAGGGCGGGGAGGCTGACCGGGTCCGGTTCGAGCCTGGCATGCTGCGCGAAATCCTCAAGACCGCCCCGGCACGTTTCACCCAGCACGCCCGTAACCCCGCCAACACCGTCGAGATCGGCGGCGACGCCGTGGTCTTCGCCCCATCCTACGGCTCGCCCTTCGTCATGGATCTGGACAGCGGCCGCCGCTACGGCACTATCGCGGACTTTGAAAACCTGGTACGTCTGGGTCAGTCCTCCCCCTGGATGCACCATTCCGGCGGCACGATCTGCGAACCCACCGACGTCCCCGTCAACAAGCGCCATCTCGACATGGTCTTCGCCCATATGCGCTATTCCGACCGCGCTTTCCTCGGCTCGATCACCGCACCGGAACGCGCCGCCGACAGCATTGAGATGTGCCGCATCCTGTTCGGCGCGGAGTTTGTGGACACCCACTGCGTCATCATGGGCAATTTCAACACGACATCCCCGCTCGTCCTCGATGGCGTCACCACCGCCGGCATCCGCACCTACGCGGAGGCGGGGCAGGGCTCCATCCACCTGCCGTTCCTGCTCGGCGGGGCCGTCTCGCCCCTGACCATGCCGGGCGCGGTGGCGCAGTGCCTGGCCGAGTCCATGGCCTCCTGCGCCCTCACCCAGCTTGTCCGCCCCGGCGCTCCGACGATCCTGGCCGGGTTTCTGTCCTCCATGTCCCTGCGCTCCGGTTCGCCCACTTTCGGCACGCCCGAACCCGCGCTGGGCTCGCTTGTCATGGGTCAGCTGGCCCGGCGCCTGAATCTGCCCCTGCGCTGCGCCGGAAATTTCAGCACCTCCAAGCGCCCTGACGGCCAGGCCATGCAGCAGGCGATGATGTCGATGATGTCCGCAGTGCAGGGCGGCGCGAACTACGTCCTGCACTCCGCCGGTTTCCTTGATGGCCTTCTGTCCATGTCCTACGAGAAATTCGTGATGGATTGCGACTTGGCCGGCGCGCTGCACTCCTATCTGGGCGGTCTTGAGGTCACCGACGACACGCTGGGTTTCGAGGCCCTGGCGCAGTACGGTCCAGGGGAACATCTCTTTGGCACGGAGCACACCCTGCGCCACTACACGACCGCCTACTGGGACAGCGCCCTGAACGACGACCAGCCTTTCGAGACCTGGGACGAGCAGGGCGGCATCGACTACGCCCACCGGGCCAACTCCCGCTGGAAGCAGATCCTGCGCGATTATGAGGCTCCGCCCATGGATGAGGGCATTGAGGAACAGCTGAAGGATTTCATCGCCCGCAAAAAAGCCTCCATGCCCGACGCATGGTACTGACGACCAGGAAGCCAGCCATGTCCAGCGACCCCCTTCTCCAGCCTTACCAGCTGAGGCATCTCACCCTGCGCAACCGCATCATGACCACCAGTCATGAACCGGCCTATCCCGAGGACGGAATGCCAAAGGAGCGTTACGCCGCCTACCACGCCGAACGCGCCAAAGCGGGCGTGGCACTCGCCATGACCGCAGGCTCCGCCGCCGTCTCAAAAGACAGCCCGCCCGTTTTCAACAACATTCTGGCCTACCGCGACGAGGTCGTGCCCTGGATCAAAAACCTCACCGATGCCTGCCACGACCACGGCTGCGCGGTGATGATCCAGCTCACCCATCTTGGCCGCCGCACCGCCTGGAATAAGGGTGACTGGCTGCCGTCTGTCTCCTCCTCCAAACACCGCGAACCCGCCCACCGCGCCTTTCCCAAACTGGCCGAGGACTGGGACATCGAGCGCATCATACAGGACTTCGCCGACGCCACCGAACGGATGAAGGCGGGCGGCATGGACGGTATCGAGCTTCAGGTCTACGGCCACCTGCTCGACCAGTTCTGGTCGCCCCTCACCAACGATCTCGACGGCCCCTATGGCGGCCGAACCCTCGACAGCCGCATGAAAATCGTCCTGGACGTGCTCAGCGGCATCCGCAAACGGGTCGGCCCGGATTTCATCGTCGGCATCCGCTACACCGCCGACGAGGCCGAGGCCGACGGCATCACGCCCGATGAAGGCATCGAGATCTCCAAACGCCTGGCCGACACCGGCATGGTCGACTTCCTCAACGTCATCCGCGGCCGCATCCATACCGATCCCGCCATGACCGACGTGATCCCCGTCCAGGGCATGAAAAACGCCCCCCATCTCGATTTCGCGGGCGAGGTCCGCAAGGCCACCGGCATGCCAACCTTCCACGCCGCCAAAATCCCCGACGTCGCGACTGCCCGCCACGCGGTTCAGGCCGGTCTGCTCGACATGGTCGGCATGACCCGCGCCCATATGGCCGACCCGCATATCGTGCGCAAAATCATTGAGGGCCGCGAGGATGACATCCGCCCCTGCGTCGGCGCGACCTACTGCCTCGACCGCATTTATGCCGCGGGGGAGGCGCTCTGCATCCACAACCCGGCAACGGGCCGCGAACTCACCGTGCCCCATGAAATCACGCCCGCCGCCCAAAGCCGCCGGGTCGTGATTGTTGGCGCGGGACCCGCAGGCCTGGAGGCCGCCCGCGTCGCCGCAGAAAGGGGCCACTCCGTCACCGTGTTCGAGGCACAGCCCGATCCAGGAGGGCAGGTCCGCCTGACCGCCCTCAACCCGCGCCGCCGCGAAATGATCTCGATCATCGACTGGCGCATGTCGCAATGCGCCGCCCGCGACGTGGAACTCCACTTCAACACCTGGGCCGAGGCCGATGACGTCACCGCCCTCAACCCTGAAGTCGTCATCATCGCCACCGGCGGCCTGCCCAACACCGAACTGTTCGAGAGCCGAAAGGATCAGGATCTTGTCGTCACCGCCTGGGACATCATCTCCGGCGACGTCAAACCCGGCCAGGATATCCTGATCTACGACGAAAGCGGCGATCACCCCGCGCTCATGGCCGCCGAGGTTGCCGCGAATGCCGGCGCAAAGGTGGAGATCATGACCCCCGACCGCACCTTCGCTCCCGACATCATGGGCATGAACCTCGTGCCCTACATGCGCGCGCTCCAGGACAGGGACGTCACCTTCACCGTCACACGCCGCCTCCGGGATGTCACCCGCGAGGGCAACCGCCTCAAGGCCATCATTGGCACCGATTACAGCGGTTTCACCAGCGAAAAGACATATGACCAGGTCGTGGTGAACTACGGCACAATGCCGCTAGACGACCTCTATTTCGAACTCCGGCCACTGTCGTCGAATGCCGGCGCCGTCGACTACGACGCCCTGATCGACGGAAGCCCACAGGACGTCACCCGCAACCCGTCCGGCGGTTTCCAGCTGTTTCGCATCGGAGACGCCGTCAGCGCCCGCAACACCCACGCCGCCATCTACGACGCCCTGCGCCTCGTGAAAGACATCTGATGCCCAGGATGCCACGCCCATGAACCAGCAATCCCCCAGGCTCCGCTCCCGCGCCGGTGGCCGCAGCGCCCGCCGCAGCATTCGCTCGAAACGGGACGTCGCCATGCTCCCGGGCCTGAAAAACACCCTGCCGCTCTGCGAGGTGATGGACGGCGCCGGGGTCGAACGCATTGACGCCGCCTCCATGGACATCCTCGAAAACGTGGGCGTCGTCTTCCGCGATCCCATCGCCCTCGACGACTGGCGCAGGGCCGGGGCCAAAGTTACCGGCGAACGCGTCCACCTCGACCGCGACCTTGTCCGCGACCTCATCGCCACCATCCCTGCAGGCTTCATGTATCACGCCCGCAACCCGGCCAACAACGTCGCGCTGGGCGGTCGTCAGGCCGTCTTCGTCCCGATGACCGGAGCGCCCTATATCCGCGACCTTGAGGACACCCGGCGCAATCCGACTCTCGAAGACCTTGCGATGTTCCACAAACTCAGCCACATGAGCCCCGCGCTGCACTCCACCGCGCACCACATTGTTGAGCCTTACGACCACCCGATCAGCCACCGCCACCTGCGCATCACGTATTCCTCCATGAAACATTCCGACAAAATGTTCATGGGCATGACCACCAGCCCCAAAAACGCCGAGGACGTCATGGAAATATGCGCCATCCTCTTTGGCGCGGAGTTCATGGAAACCCATCCGGTCACCACCGGCAACTGCAACGGCAACTCACCACTCGTCTGGGACGAGACCATGCTCGGCGCCATGCGCGCCTTCTGCCGTCGCAACCAGCCCGTGCTCTGCTCGCCTTTCGTGCTCGGTGGCGCCAACACGCCCGCCTCCGTCCCGGCCACGGTCGCCCAACTCAACGCCGAGGCGCTGGCGGCACTCGCCTACACTCAGGTCATCCGCCGCGGCGCCCCGGCGATCTATGGCCACTACCTCGCCACCGTCTCCATGAAATCCGGCGCGCCCATGGCGGGCACCCCGGAGATCAGCCTGATGAACTTCATGATTGGCCAGATGGCCCGCCATTACGGCATCCCCTGGCGCACGTCCAACACGCTCGGCGGGGCCAAGACCTTCGATGCCCAAGCCGGTTACGAGAGCGCCACAACCCTCTCCGCCGTGATGCACGCCGGCGCAAACTACATTTGGCATTCCGCCGGCTGGAACGAGGCCGGGATGCACTGCTCCGTTGCCAAATTCGTGGTTGATGCCGAACAGTGCGCCATGGCTTACCGCATGGCAGAGGGCCCAAAATGGGACGATTTCGACGCGGCCCTCGCTGCTGTCCCGGATGTCGGCCCTGGCGGTCACTATCTCGGTCACCCGCACACCCAGGAAAACTTCCAGACCGCGTATTTCATGCCTGACCTGTTTGATAACAATTCCATCGAACAGTGGACGGCCGAGGGCTCAAGAGAAATCACCGCCCGCGCTCTGGAGCACGCCCGCACCCTGCTGGCCGACTATGAGGAACCGAAATTGGATGAGGCCTTAAACGAGGCTCTTCTTGACTACATCGCACGGCGCGAGCGCGAAATTCCCGCCATGGACGCGCTGAACCAGGAACACTGACACCTCAGTCCGCCGCCTCAATCACCGCCAGCAGATCCGCCTCCGACAGAGCCACCGGATTGGCCTTCATCGACGACGACCCCGCCGCAGCCACCGCCGCCGCAGCCCGGGCGTCCCCGTCAATCCCCAACGCCTCAAACCCGCGCAGTCCAACCGACCGCGACCACCCGGCCAGCAGATCCGCCGCCTCGTCGATCCCGGACTCCGGCGCTTCAAATACTTCTCCTATCCAGCGCCCAACCTGCTCCATCCGTGCCACGTCGCGACCCGCCTCGACCGCCACACGATGATTGGCCACCAGAACATGCGGCAGAAGCGCGCCACATATCGCCCCATGCGCGGCGCCCGTCAGCCCCCCAAGCGGCCCGGCCAGCCCATGCACGGCCCCAAGCCCGGAATTGGCCAGCGCCAGCCCACCGGACAGGCTCACCCAGGCCATGTCGTCCCGCGCGCCCTGATCCTCACCCCCGGCCAGCCGCCGCAGCGCCCGCAACCCGCGCGGGATCGCATCCCGGCACAGCGCATCGGTCATCGGGTTCGCCCGCGTGCTGACAAACGGCTCAATCACCTGCGTCACCGCATCAAGCCCCGAGGCCAGCGTCACACCCCACGGACAACCATCGGTCAGGGCCGGGTCCACCACCGCGAGTTCGGGCAGCATCCGCATGTCGCGCAGACTGACCTTGCGCTGATGCTCCGGCACGCCAATGACCGCGTTCCGCGTCACCTCCGCGCCGGTCCCCGCCGTCGTCGGCACCGCCACAAAGGGCAGGGGTGCATGATCCAGCGGCAGACCCTGTCCAACCACTTCCAGATGATCGAGCGTTGGCCGCGTCGCCGGTTTTAGGGCGGCAATCGCCTTGCCCGCATCAATCACCGCACCGCCACCAACCGCCAGCACGACCTCAACCCCCACATCGCGTGCCAGAGCGACACCGTCCTCAATCATCGGCAGGTCCGGCTCCCCGCGCACGGAAAAGGACCCCACCGAACACCCGGCGGCGGCAAGACCCGCCGCGATTCCCGCACTGCGCTCCGTGCCGCGCCCATGTACCAGCAGCACACGCCGCCCCATCGCCGCGACCTCATCGGCTACGGTGTCCGCCTTTCCCCGTCCAAAAACGATCCGCGAGGCAGTGGCGAAGGCAAAGTCAGGCAGCATGGGAATTTCCCCGGTCAGCGTTGATTTGGAGAGAGGCTGACGTCAGCCAAAAACCTTGGCGAATGACCGTTTCAGGGCCACATCCACATCGGTCATGGTCACCGGCAGCCCAAGGTCAACGAGGCTCGTGACGCCGTAATCCTGAATGCCGCAGGGCACGATGCCGGAAAAATGCTCCAGGTCCGGTTCCACATTGATGGAAATCCCATGGAACGTGACCCATTTGCGGATCCGCACGCCAATCGCGGCAATCTTGTCCTCCGCCGGTGAGCCATCGGCCAGGGGCGGCCTGTCCGGCCGCACGACCCAGACCCCCACGCGGCCCTGCCTGCGCTCGCCCACCACGTTAAACTCGGCGAGCGTCTGGATCACCCATTCCTCCAGATTGCGCACATAGGCCCGCACGTCGCGGCCGCGCCGGTTGAGGTCCAGCATGGCATAGGCCACGCGCTGCCCCGGTCCGTGATAGGTAAACTCGCCGCCCCGCTTCGACGGGTAGACCGGAAACCGGTCCGGCGTCAGCAGATCCTTCGGGTCGGCAGACGTACCTGAAGTGTAAAGGGGTGGATGCTCAAGCAGCCAGACAAACTCCGGCGCATCACCTTCCTGGATTTCCGCAACCCGGTTCTCCATGAAGGCCGTGGCCTCCTCATAATCCACCAGCCCCGGTGAACTGAACCATTCCGGTTCAGGCCCGGACAGCCCGTCAGTCTGGAGCGCCACCGGTTCTGGCATGGTCGTTGTTCCTGTGCGGTTTCCTCTCACTCTCCCGGAGGAATAGAGATCACGCGCCCGCTTGAAAAGCCGGTTCTGGTCTCAACCGTGGGGTATCCTCACGCATCGGTCATGGTCGGTACGCGTGGGACAGGTCTGAAAAAGTTGAAATTTGTCGAAAAACCGTTCCATAATATCGCGTGGGATGGAATGTCGCGGCGTCCGGAGGGGAACCTTTCGGGTGGCACGCGGTTTCAGTTTGGCGGCACAGTACAAAAAAGGCGGTCGCCACGGGAATTTACAGGGTGAGAGGACACGGCACCGGACGTGTCCGGGGAGGGGCGAATGTTCTCTATCGACGCACGGATAAAACGCGATTTTCTGGAGACCTGTTCGCGGATTCGGGATGGAAGCCTGCGCCTCAAAACGCCGGAAGGCGAGACCCACGACTTCGGCTCCGGCGAACCTCATGCGGAAATGGAAATTCACGACTGGTCGGTTGTCGTCGCCTGCCTGACCCGCGGGGACATTGGCCTCGGTGAGACCTATGTCGAGGGATTATGGGACACGCCGTCCATTGCGAATGTAACCGAGGTTGCCCTGCGAAATATTGATGAATTTCAGGGCTATGCCCATGCGGGGTTTTTCAACCGCCTGAAATTCCGCGTCCTGAATTCGCTGCTCCGGGCAAACTCCACCCGTGGCGCCTCGCGCAACATCCGGGCGCATTACGACGTCGGGAACGAATTCTACAAACTCTGGCTCGACTCTGGCATGACCTATTCCTCCGCCATCTTTGATGGGGACGCATCGGATCTGCATGACGGTCAAAACCGCAAAATCGACAGGATTCTCAACCGGTTGGGCGACGGCGACCGCGTTCTTGAGATAGGCTGCGGCTGGGGTGGTTTTGCCGAACGCGCCGCGGAATCCGGCCGTCACGTCACGGGTCTGACGATCTCGCCCAGCCAGCATCAGTTTGCCCAGGACCGTTTGCAAAACCGGGCCGACATCCGGCTTCAGGACTATCGCAAGAGCTCCGGCAAATTCGACAATATCGTCTCCATCGAGATGATCGAGGCTGTGGGTGAGGCCTACTGGCCGACCTATTTTGGCACTCTGGCCTCCCGCCTCAATGAGGGCGGTCGCGTCTTGATCCAGGCGATTACCGTGAAGGACAGCTATTTCGACATTTACCGCAAAGGGTCTGATTTCATTAGACATTATACCTTCCCGGGCGGAATGCTCCTGTCCGACAGCGTCATCGCCAACCAGGCCAGACAGGCTGGTCTGGCGGTGCGGGACAGTTTCGCCTTCGGGCAGGACTATTCCAAAACCTGCGCCATCTGGAACCAGCGTATCGGTGAGAAACGCAGACAGATTCAGCAGCTTGGCTATGATGACCGTTTCATCCGCAACTGGCAGTTCTACCTCGGCATATGCACCGCCTCCTTCAAGGTCGGACAGACCAACGTTGTGCAGGTGGAACTGGCGCAGGCCTGACGAAAAATTCCCGACTAAATCACTATGTTTTTACGCCAATCCCTTGACGTGGCGCGGACAAGGCCGCACATCAGTGCGCGAGAAAATGGAGAAATGCCTTGTCTGAAGTAATGGATTTCCTGCTGACCCGCCGTTCCCGCCCGGCCAAACTGCTCAGTTCCCCCGGTCCGGACCGCGCGACGCTCGAAAAAATCCTCACCGCCGGGGGCCGCGTTCCCGATCATGGCAAGCTCGAACCGTGGCGTTTTGTGGTGTTTGAGGGCGCCGCATTGAGCCGTATATCCGCGGATATAATTTGTCGCGCCGAAGAAATCGGAGAGGATGGAGCCAAGGCATCGTCACCTTTTGACCTCGCTCCGGTCTGCATAATGGTCGTCGGTTCGACCGTCGAAGGCACCAAAATTCCCGAATACGAACAGGTCCTCTCCGCCGGTTGCGCGGCCATGAGTGTCCTCAACGCGGCCCTGGCAAGCGGGTGGGGCGCGAACTGGCTGACGGCCTGGATTGCCACGGACAAACCGCTCCTGAAGGACACATTCGGCCTGACGGGTGACGAGTGGGTGGCCGGGTTCATTCACATTGGGACCTGCCAAAATCCGCCACCCGAACGGCCCCGGCCGGACATGGATAGGAAAGTGGACTGGGTCGATCAGTGACACTCTTCACCGATCTTTTTCGTGCCGTCGGGCAGCTTGATGACCGCAGGTTTCTGGGGGCCGTGATCTGGTCCCTCCTGCTGACGCTGGCGGGCCTTGTGGTGATCTTCTGGCTGGTGATGGTGCTGCTCGGGGCGGCGCTGCCGGAGACGGTCAATCTGCCGTTTATCGGGGCCGTGACCTTTGTGGACAACCTGGCCTCATGGGCGGCGGCGGGGCTGATGCTGGTGCTGTCGGTGGTGCTGATGGTGCCGACGGCGGCGGCTGTGGTCGGGTTCTTCCTCGACAGTGTGGTCGAGGCCGTGGAGGCGCGGCACTACCCGCACCTGCCGGAGGCGAATCCGGCCTCAACAGGGTCTCAAATACTTGATTCCATAAGGTTTTTTGGGCTTCTGATCGTGGTCAACCTGATCGCACTGGTCATTTACCTTTTGGTAGCACCTCTGGCTCCGTTCATCTTCTGGATCGTCAACGGACTGCTGCTCGGGCGGGAATATTTCACGCTTGTCGCACTGCGTCGCCTCTCACCGGCAGATGCGGCGAAGCTGAGGCGCAACAACCGCATGATGATCTGGGTGGCCGGTACACTGATGGCGGTGCCGCTGTCGGTTCCGGTGCTGAACCTGATCGTCCCGGTCCTGGGCGTGGCGGTGTTTACACACCAGTTTCACCGCATGGCGGGCTCCGGTTTCAGGGCGTAGAACACCGGAGCCGCGGTTTCCCTAAATATCGAAATTCGTTGGCAAAACGATCATGTCGCGAATGGTGACGTTGCGCCCACGCGTCAGCGCAAACACCACCGCATCGGCCACTTCCGTAGGCTCGATCAGCGAACCGCTTTCCTTGGCCTTGCGCAGGTTTTCCTCCGGCCAGTCGGCCAGAAGCGCGGAAATTACCGGGCCTGGCGAGACCTGGCCCACCCGGATGCCGTGCTCGCGAAGCTGTCGCCGCATGGTCTGAACGAAGCAGGTGATCGCCCATTTTGAGCCCGAATAGACCGGTTCCCAGGCAATCGCGGAATGGCCCGCGACGGAGCAGGTGACCCAGATGTCACCGGTTTTGCGCTCTTTCATATGCGGAATGATGGCGTGAACGTTCTTCATCACCGCATTGACGTTCAGGTTCAGCATCCGATCGATGGTTGCAGGGTCAGTCTCGTCGAGATCGCCGCCGATGTAAGTTCCAGCGTTGCAGTAGAGAATGTCGATGTGATCGACCTTTTCGAGGATCTCCGGCACCATGGCGTTGCAGCTGTCCGCATTGAGCAGGTCCGTGACCTGGGCAATGGCGCGGCCGCCCAGTTTGGCGGTCAGGTCGGACAGTGCGGCCTCATCGCGGTCGACCATAACTACGGTCGCCCCCTCGGCCAGCAGGGCCTCGGTGGTGGCGAGGCCGATGCCGGAGGCGGCACCGGTTACGGCGGCTATTTTTCCGTTCAGTTTTTCACCCATGTTTTGTCTCCCTAAAACAAGAATTTTGTCCCGTGACTGTGGGATCAGACCGCGAGAAAACCGCCGTCGATTGGCAGCACCGCGCCGGTGACCATGGCTGCGTCACCGCTCAGAAGCATGACCATGGCTCGCGCCACGTCCTCAACCTCGGCAAAGCGGCCAATGGGGTGGCGGACCATCATGGGGTCGGCTTTTGCGGGGTCGGACCAGGCCTCTGCGGCGAGTTCAGTCATTGTTACCGTGGGGGCGACGGCGTTGACGCGAATGCCATGGGGGCCGAGTTCCTTTGCCATCACGCGGCTGGCGCCCTCCAGCCCAGCCTTCGAGGCGGCGTAGCACATGTGGTCCTGGAAACCGCGATGCCCGGCGATGGAGGTGACGTTGAGGATGGAGCCGCCGCCACCGGCGGCGATGCGGGCCCGCGCGAATTCCTGGGCGCAGATCAGGGCTGCGCGGAGGTTGATGCCCATCACGGTCTCGTAGCCCTCGTCCGTCATGTCGAGCACGCTTTCCAGCACGTTGGTGCCGGCGCAGTTGATGAGGTGGTCGCAGGTCCCGGCCTCCTTTATGGCGGCGCGGGCGGCGGCGTTGTCCATCAGGTCGGCCACAATGGGGGTGCAGCCGGTTTCCGCGGCGAGGCTGTCGAGATCGCTTTTCGTGCGGGCGATGGCGACGGTTTTTGCGCCGCGTTTGGCGAGTTCAACCGTCACGGCCCGGCCTATACCTTTGCCCGCGCCGGTGATGATGACGCTCCGGCCCTCGAAATTGTTCTCCATCAGTCCTTCCCCCTGTCTGAGGCTACGATGCCGCGGCAACCGACCGGCGTTTGGCGGGCCGGGTGCAGGCGGTGTGGTAATGGTTGAGGCTTTGGGTGATTTTCCAGATCACCACATCCTCTGGATTGAGCGCCGCGCCCGCGAACCGCTCGGCACCGGGCAGGTGCTGCCAGATCAGGGGCAGGGGAACGGAGCGGCCCTGAAGGGTGTCGTAAAGTTTCGACACGGCCAGTTGGGCGGGTTCGGTAGCCCAGTAGTAGCGGATGCGGTCGGAGAGCGAGTAGTGACGCAGGAGCTTCAACTCTCCGTCGTCACCGTTGTAGTGCCGCGCCCAATGCCCGGGTCGATCCAGCATGAGGGACTCCATGGCCTGGTACAGGGGCCGGTCGCCATAGCCGGGGACGAGGTCGGAGGCGATCAGATCAAGCGCGTAGAGCGCTTCGCGCATCACGAAAGTAAGTTCCGGGCCGACCTTGAGAATGGGGAAACCGTCGCGAACGAGTTCCGCGAGCGGGCAGGTCATCTGGTAGTCCGTTGAGTGTGCCTCAAAAACGAACTGCGGATGATCTTCCAGGACGGAGATGAGGCTGGTGGCCTTGTCGGGTTCGTAGAGGATGACGTTGCGGTTGCCGAATTCCACGCCGGGCTGGACGACCAGGCCGATGACGCGGCCGAAAGCGCCGGTTAGCCCGTGTTTTGCGAAGACCTCACCATGGATTTCGAGGGTTCGGGAGGCAGCTTCGGCGGAGGTGGGTTCAATGGAGGAGAGCGCGTGATCGGCGCCGCCGGGCGGTGGAACCTCGGTGCCGATGATGTATTGCGGCAGCGGCAGGTTGTGGGCTTTGGCGGTGTCCTCGGCGACTTTCGCGAGGCGTGCGGCGCGGTCGGCGGTTGTGGCGTCGTCGAGGGCCGGGGGCTCACCGGCGCAACCCATGGAGGCGTCGAGGTGGATCTTGCGGAAACCGGAGGCCACGTATTCCGCGACCATTTTTTCGGCCTCGGCCATGGCGTCGCCGGCTGGTCGGTCGCGCCAGGGGTTCGGCCCGAGATGGTCTCCGCCCAGGATGATGAGGTCCCTGGGGCAGTTCTCAGAGTTGGCCAGACTGTTGACGAGGCTTGCGAAATCGGCCGGTCTCATTCCGGTGTAGCCGCCCTGATGGTTGACCTGATTGCATGTCGCCTCGATCAGGACGGTTGAGCCGTTCTCGCGGCCGTGGCGCAGGGCCGCGCGGAGAACGGACGGGTGTGCGGAGCAGACCGAGGTGATCCCGGCGGGCGTGCCGCGGCGGTAGAGGGGGGCGAGGTCGGTCAGGGTGACGGGCATTACGGGTTCCTCGGGGTGGCGGCAATGAACGCGTCGAGCTGCTCCCGCGTGCCCGCGCCTTCCATCGGGCCGCGGATGGTGGCGTTGCGTGCACCCGCGGCGTTGGCGAAGGTCAGGGCCTCATTCACGTCCATGCCAAGGCGGCGACAGGCGACATAGGCCCCGCCGAAACAGTCGCCCGCGCCGGTGGGGTCGGTTTCCTCGATTTTGAAGGCGGGGGCGGTGAAGGACTCACCGCTGGCGAGGTGGCAGGATGAGCCGTTGGCCCCGCGTTTGATGACAACTTCCGAGATGCCGAGTTCGAAGAGGCGGGTGATGGCGGTGTCCTCGCCGTCCTTTGGATCGGTGCCGGAGGCCACGTAGAGTTCTTCGCCGGAGGGCAGCAGGAGGTCCGCACCCGCGACGGTTTCGGCGATGCGCGCGTCGATACCAGGATCGGCGCGCAGTTCGCTGCGCATGTTGGGGTCGAGGGAGACGGTGCCGCCGCGCTCGCGGATGGTTCTGGCGGCGCGGTCGATCATCTTCCAGATGTTTTCCTGCACCAGCAGCGTGCCCATGATGTGCAGGTGTCCGGCGCGGGAAATGACGGCCTCGATCTCCGGGGTCCAGGTGAGGGACCCGGCGGCGGAGGTCCACATGTTGAAGACGAAATTGCGGTCGCCATCGGGGCGGTAGCGCACGAAGGCGGTGCCGGTGGGAAGTTCCGGATCGACCATGACGCCGGAGATGTCCACGCCATCGGCGCGCAGGCGGTCGGTGTTCGCGCGCCCGAAATCGTCCTGGCCCACTGCACCGATCATGGCCGCGGTGCCGCCCATGCGGGCGCACTGGTCGATGAAGATGGCGGGGGCGCCGCTGGGATAGGGTCCAATGAAGGGCTGTTCATCAAGGAAGCCCTCGCCGGTGGTGGTGGCGACGATTTCCACGAGGATCTCGCCGATGCAGACCGTGGGGCCGAGTGTTTCCGGGGCGGGGCTTTTGACTTTGGTCATTCTGCGCTTTCCCGGTCAGGTGTCGGCTGCGTGCTTTTCGAGCAGCAGTTCGGCGGTGAGGTCGTCGGTCACCAAGGTGTCCACGAGGCCGCGGCGGCAGGCGGCGGCGATGATGTCGACCTTGTGGGGACCGGCGGCGGCCATGATCTTCTCGGGCACCTGCTGCACCTGTTCGAGGAGCATGCCGATGGTTCGGTCGTCCACCTCGCGGGATACGGGTGTGCCGTCGCGGGTTAGGAACTGGCCGAGCACGTCGCCGATGGCACCGGCGGCGATCAGGCCCTCAGGGGTGAGTTCACGGGGCAGTCCATGGGATACGAGGAACGATTTGTGCGAGACGTTGGAGCAGGTCAGAAGCACGGCGTCGAGGGACTCGAATTTGCGAAAATGTTCGCTGAGCGAGTACTGCGAGAGGAACAGGTCACGGTCGATGCCCTCGGAGAGGTAAATCGGAGCGGTCAGGATGGAGTAGTGCGCGCCAAGGACGTCGGCGAGACCCGATACGACGCCGAAGGAGTTGAAGGTGGAGCCCTTGGCGGTTCCACCGAGGATTGAGACGATTTCCAGGTCCGGGTGGGACTGCCGCGGGAGCTTGCGGATGGCGGCGTCCAGGGTCAGGCCCCAGGATACGCCGATGGATTTCCAGGCGGCGTTGCGCAGGCGCTCGGTCATGAAGGCCGCGAGCGCGGCGCCAACGGGGCGGTGGTAATCATAGTCGTTTCGGTTGACCGGGCTGATGATGGCGCCGGTGATGCCGAGCGCGTTTTTCAGGGCGTTCTGCTGCTCGGAGCGGGCAAGAAACGGCGACTCGATCTGGATTTTCACGAGGCCCAGGGATTTGGCGCGCTGGATGCTCTGGTTGACGCGCAGGCGGGTTACGTTGAGCATCCGGGCGATTTCCGCCTGGGTCATTTCATTGACGAAGTAATGCCAGCATACCTCCACAAGGAATGCCTCACTGTCCTCAATTGGTTCGCGCGCCACGTGTGTCCTCCCAACCGTGTTGCCTTATCTGACAATCACACGGGTCGGAGCGTGACATGGATTACATATGAATGACAAGATGAACATTTGAAAATTTTCAGTTGCATGGTGGTGCTTACAGATGCATCCTGAATTCGGAAGGATGCGCGAATCGCTTCGGCCGGCTTCGGTTTGGTCCGCGTGAACGGCCTTCGCAATAAACAGGGAGGAAGCACATGAGCTTTGCACTGAAATTCGGCGCATCCGCGCTGGCCATGAGCGTTGCGGCAACGGCCGCATTCGCGGATGACGCGTTCTGGAAACAGGCGGCGGAACCGTACCAGGGCGTGACCCTGAGAGGCGTGAC
Source organism: Alphaproteobacteria bacterium (assembly GCA_030427145.1). GTDB lineage: Bacteria > Pseudomonadota > Alphaproteobacteria > Rhodobacterales > Rhodobacteraceae > Amaricoccus > Amaricoccus tamworthensis. Next base: position 45,846 of record JAUHWT010000013.1, read on the forward strand.
GGAGTCCTCGCCGCCATCGCTTTACATTCGCGAGGTGCTTGCCCCGCAGTTCGAGGAACTGACCGGCATTCGGGTGGATGTTGAGACGACCTCCTGGGACCAGATGTTCGACAAGGCCATCAAGGACATGGAAGCCGGGACCGGCATCTATGACATGGTCTATATCGAGCAGGACATCATCTATTCCTATCTGGCCCGTGATTTCCTCACCGACCTGACGCAGCTGATGGAGGACAATCCCGATCTGGTTGCGCCGACCTATAGCGAGGACAATTTCACGACCTTCGCGGATTACTTCAAGAATGAGGAAGGCCATCTGTTCGGCGTGCCGATGGAAGCCTTCATCAAGGTCTATCTCTACCGCAAGGACCTGTTCGAGGATCCTGACATACAGGCCGCGTTCAAGGAGAAAACCGGACGTGACCTCGTGCCCGCCGCGACCCATGAGGAGTATTCCGAGATTGCGCAGTTCTTCACGGACTGGGGCAAGGAAAACGACATGGAGCTGTGGGGCACCACGGCACAGGCGCATACCGGTCATGTCGCGTCGTGGTACGAGTATGTTGAATCCGTTGCACCCACGTTTGGCGTCTACAACTGGGGCATCAACGCGGATAACAACTACGCCGCCTCGGTTGAGAATGGCGGAACGATGAACAGCGAGGAGGCCAAGGAGGCGCTGACCTGGTGGCTGTCCATGCGTGATATCGCGCCGCCCGAGTCCGTGCAGTCGACCTGGACCGAGGTTGGTACGACCTTCGGTGCGGGACGTGCGGCGCAGGGTCTGGTTTACGGTGAGAATGCCGGCTGGATCGCAGCTGACGAGACCAAGTCCCTCGTGGTCGGCAAGGTTGGCGTGGCTTTGCCGCCGCTGGCTGATGGCGTCATGGACGAGGTGGAATCCGGCGAGGGTTACATCGGCTACTACGATGGCGGTGCGTTCGGTCTTCCGTCCACGTCCAAGCAGAAAGAGGCCGCGGCCCTGTTCCTGCAGTATATCGGTCAGAACGAGGTTCAGCCTGAATGGGCCGTTGCGGCGCCGCGCGTGACCAACACCGCGACCTATGACGACCCCAAGGTTCAGGACATGAACGAGGAACTGGGCGGTTACTACGACATGCTCAAGGACAAGGGTTACCTGTTCGCGGGGGCGCCGGCCTATCCGTTCCACGCGCAGGTTCGTGAGACCGTTGCGCCCACCTTCTACAGCATCCTGACCGGTGATCTGAGCGTAAGCGATGGTCTCGACCAGATGGCTGCGGAGGCCGAGGCCGTTCTGACGGATCTTGGCTACCGGAACTGACGGGGCGCGTTTCGTCCAAATGACTTGGGGTCGTCGCCTTTGACGGCGGCGGCCCGACCATAAAAACCGGGTCGGCCTGCGGGTGGCGGGCGAGACCCAGAAACAATCCAACACGGGAGGGTTATGATGCAGTCCAACAGGCTTGGCTGGATTCTGCTGGCACCGACGCTGGTAATCCTGTTTTTCTTCGGCGTCCTGCCCTTCATTTACGTCGTTTATGTCTCGTTCCATCAGTGGAACCCGTTCGCGGCAAATCCGGAGATGATTTTCAACGGCGCGGACAACTTCCGCCGGATCGTCTTTGACGCGGAGTTTCTGAATTCCGTTGGCGTCACGGTGGCTTTCGTGTTCTTCGCGGTGCTCTCGGAGTTGATCGTGGGATATTTCCTGGCGCAGGCCTTTATGAAGGATTTTCCGGGCAAGGCGTTTTTCCGGACCATTCATACGCTTCCCCTGATTATGGCACCGATCATTGTGGGATCGGTCTGGAAGCTGATGACCACGCCCTCCATCGGGATCATTCCCCATTACCTCGACGAGTGGTTTGGCATCACGATGAATATTGGCACATCGGCCCCGGCCGCGTTTGCCACCATTGTCATCATGGATGTCTGGCACTGGACGCCGCTGGTGACGCTGACGCTGATTGCGGCACTGGTCTCGCTCCCGGCGGACCCGTTTGAGCAGGCGCAGATTGATGGCGCGAACAGCCGTCAGATTTTCTGGCACATCACCCTGCCAATGATCATGCCTGCGGTTGTGGCCACGGTGTTTATCCGGCTGATGGATGCGCTGCGCACGGTGGATGAGGTCTGGATGCTGACCGGTGGGGGGCCTGGATCGGCCACGAGGTTTGTGGGCGTTCACATTTTCAAGGAAGTGTTCCCGAAGACAAATTACGGTTACGGATCAACGATTTCGGTGATCGTTCTTTACCTGACCATTGTTGCGTGCTGGCTGCTTTACGTGACCATGCTCGCGCCGCGTAACACGAAGGAGGACTGAGGTTATGAAAAAACAAAGTCCCATTATCGGTCTGGTTTTCTGGATCCTTGTCAGCTTCCTGACGCTGTTTCCGATTTACTGGCTCTTCGTCATTTCCGTGAAACCGGCGGTGCAGCTGTTCAGCACGCCGGATGTGATCCTGAGCGATCCCTACTGGGGGAACTATGCCAAGGTCTGGGGTGACCGGCTGCTGCGCAGTTACATGGTCAACTCGCTGATCATTTCGAGCGGCAACGCAATCCTGTGTACGGTGCTCGGCTTCTTTGCCTGTTATGCCCTGTCGCGGTTCAACATGAGCGGCAAGGAGTCGATCTTCTTCTGGACGATCACCAACCGTATGGCGCCGCCGGCGGTGTTCCTTCTGCCGCTGTTCCTGCTGATGACGCAGGTCTATGCGGTTGGGGAGTGGCGGCTTCTGGATACGCGGATCGGGATGATTTTGGTGTACTGCACCTTCAACCTGCCGTTTGCAATCTGGACGTTGCGGCCAACGGTGGATGGTATTCCGAAAGAACTGGATGAGGCGGCGTTTGTGGACGGGGCAAGCCCGTGGAAGGTCATCACTGAGGTGGTGTTCCCGCTTTGCCGGCCTGGGCTTGCCGTGACGCTGATCCTGACATGGGTGTTTGCGTGGAACGAGTATCTGCTGGCGGCGACGCTGACCAATTTCAATGCGCGCACACTGACTACCGGCCTGTCTGAGTATGTGACCACAACCGGTACGGAGTGGGGCATCATGGCGACGATTTCGGTCTTTACTCTCATTCCTGCGCTGATCGTGTTTGGCATGGTGCAGCGGCATATCGTGGCCGGACTGACCTTCGGTGCGGTGAAAGGATAGGGAAATGGGTGACACACACGAAACCCCGCTTGCCTCCGCCAGCCTGGAGGAGGACGACACGCTGGAAAGCGCGGGTGAAAAACACGGCTTTCTGCCCATTGAAACTAACTGGTTCGACCGGCTTTTCATTTCGGTCGTGATCTGGGTGGCGCTGTCCCTGTTCTGGTTTCGCTTCGTGGAACCGCTGGGGCTGTCGATCTGGATTTCAAATGCCATAGCAGTTGTGTTGGCGATTTTTATCGTCAGGAAAGGATAAGCGGATGAAGTCTCTCGTTCTGGAAAAGAAGGATGCGCTGTCCCTTCGCGATTTCCCCGGGATCGACCGCGAGGAGGAGATTCTCGGCCCGCGCGACGTGCGCATCAAGCTGCACACGGTGGGGATCTGTGGCTCGGACGTGCATTACTACACCCATGGGCGCATCGGGTCGTTTGTGGTCAATGAACCGATGATCCTGGGTCATGAGGCGTCGGGAATTGTGATCGAGACCGGGTCGGAGGTTTCGACGCTGAAAGAGGGCGACCGGGTCTGCATGGAGCCGGGCATTCCTGATCCGAACAGCAGAGCGACGCGGATGGGTATGTATAACGTTGATCCCGCCGTGCGATTCTGGGCGACGCCGCCGGTGCATGGAATTTTGCGGCCGACCTGTGTGCATCCCGAGGCGTTTACCTTCAAGCTGCCCGACGATGTGAGTTTTGCCGAGGCCGCGATGGTGGAGCCGTTGGCCGTCGGGGTTCATGCCGCAACGAAGGCACGGATCAAGCCGGGGGATATTGGTGTCGTCATTGGTGCGGGGCCAATTGGGCTCGTGACCGCGCTGTCGGCGATTGCGGCGGGATGTGCGCGGGTCTACGTGGCCGATCTGGCGGAGAAGAAGCTGGAGATCGCGGCCGGTCTGAGCGGGGCCATCGTGCCGATCAATGTGACCGGTGAGAGCATTGCGGAGCGGGTTGCGGCCGACACGGATGGCTGGGGCGCGGATGTGGTGTTTGAGGCGACGGGCTCGCCGAAGGCTGCGGCGGGCGTGTTTGAGCCGCTGGCGCCGGGCGGGTGTGTTGTGATGATCGGTGGGCAGCCGGATCCGATCAGCTACGACGCGGGTGCGGCGATGGTGCGTGAGGCGCGGGTTGAGAACATCTTCCGCTACGCCCACGTGTTTCCGCGCTGCGTGTCGATGCTGGCCTCCGGCCTGATTGATGTAAAGCCGCTGATCACGCGCACATTTGAGTTTGATGAGAGCGTGAAGGCGTTTGAGATCGCGGCATCGGCCCCGCCGGCTGACGTGAAGATGCAGATCGAACTGCCGCAATAGGGGGGCAGGCCAATGGCCGATGTAAAAATAGACAACGTAATTAAGCGCTTTGGCAGTACCCAGGTCATGCATGGGGTGAGCGTCGATATTCAGGACGGCGAGTTCGTCGTCCTGGTCGGTCCATCGGGATGCGGAAAGTCGACGCTGCTGCGCATGCTGGCAGGGCTGGAGCAGATCAGCGACGGGACCATTTCAATCGGTGGGCGGGTTGTGAACAACGTGCTGCCCAAGGAACGGGACATCGCGATGGTGTTCCAGAGCTATGCCCTTTATCCGCATAAAACAGTGTTCGACAATATCGGGTTTCCCCTGAAAATGGCGAAGCGGCCGCAGGCGGAGATTGAGGAGAAGGTCACAAAGGCCGCGGAGGTTCTGGACCTGTCGAAATACCTCAAACGCTATCCCAAGGAACTGTCGGGAGGGCAGCGTCAGCGCGTGGCGATGGGCCGGGCGATTGTGCGTGATCCGCAGGTGTTCCTGTTTGACGAGCCTCTGTCCAACCTCGATGCGAAACTGCGCGTGACGATGCGGGTGGAGATCAAGGAACTGCACCAGAGGCTGGGCACGACGATTGTATACGTCACCCACGACCAGATCGAGGCCATGACCATGGCCGACAAGATCGTGGTTATGCGGGACGGGCGGGTGGAGCAGATCGGTTCGCCGCTCGATCTCTATGACAGCCCGGACAACGTTTTTGTGGCCGGGTTTATTGGCTCGCCGTCGATGAATTTCGTGCATGGCAAGGTGGCGATGGCGGAGGGGACGAAGCAGTTTCTGTCCGACTCCGGGCTTACCCTGCCTCTGCCGGAGACGGCGGCCTCCGAAGGGCAGGACGTCATTTATGGCATTCGGCCGGAGCACATCCAGATCGGCGAAAGCGGTGTGCCGATGAGCGTTGTGGTGGTCGAACCAACCGGGTCCGAAACCCAGATTTTCGCCAAGCACGGCAAGGACCTGGTCGATGCCCTGGTGAAGGAGCGGATTATGGCGCGGCCGGGGTCATCGCTTGGGTTCATCATCGACCCGGCCGATGTTCATCTGTTTGACCGGAAGACCGAGAAACGTATCTGATCCCGGTTCAGTCTTCGGTCAGGGCCGCGTGGACGGCCCTGGCAATCACGCGTTCCTCGTCGGTGGGGATGACGAGGACGCGGGTGGGACCGGTGCCGATTTCCGTTTCGCGGTTGGCGTTGGCCTCGGCATTGATCTCGATGCCGAGGAACTCCAAGCCCTTAACGATGCGTTGCCGGATTGGGGCCGCGTTTTCACCGATGCCGCCGCAAAAGATCAGCCCGTCGAGGCCACCGAGGACGGCGGCCAGCGCGCCGATTTCGCGGCGGGCGCGGAAGACATAGTAGTCGATGGCCTCGGCCGCGTCGGGACTTTCGGATTTCATCAGAGTGCGCATGTCGCTGGAGATGCCGGAGAGGCCCAACAGTCCGCTGCGGTCGTACAGCATTTCGCGGACTTCCTGCGGTGACATGCCGACCTGTTCAATGAGGTGCAGTACGGCACCCGGGTCAATCTGGCCACAGCGGGTGCCCATTGGCAGGCCGTCAAGCGCGGTGAACCCCATGGTGGAGCCGACACTCTGGCCCGCGCGGACCGCACACATGGAGGCCCCGTTACCGAGATGGGCGATGATGATCCGGCCGCGGTGGAGGTCGGGAAAGGCACGTTTGACCTCCCCGGTGACATAGTCGTAGCTGACCCCGTGAAAGCCGTAGCGGCGCACGCCCTCGTCATAATGCCTGCGGGGAATGGCGAAGGTGTCGTTGACCCAGGGGTGGCCGCGATGGAATGCGGTATCGAAACAGCCGACCTGGACCGCATCCGGGAACGCGGCTTTCGCGACATGCACGCCCGCGAGGTTGTGGGGCTGGTGCAGGGGCGCGAGGGGGATGAGGCCGGAAAGGGTTTCGATGACTTCCGGTGTCAGGGTGGCCGGGCCGCAAAAATCGAGCCCGCCGTGCACGATCCGGTGTCCGACGCCCGCGATTTCCAGCCCGTCGAGGCTGTCGTGCAGGACTGCCATAACGGCGGAGATGGCGGCGGCATGGGTAGCCGCGGCGACCTCGCGGGTGGTTTTGTCGCCGTTTTTGCGGAGGATGAGCCGGGCGGTTTTTCCGATCCCGTCAACCTGGCCGGTGAGCAGTTCCTTCGGTTCGGGGGCGTCCGCGTACAGGCCGAATTTGAGGGAGGAGGAGCCGGTGTTGAGCGTAAGGATGCCGCGCATCTGTGAAAACCTGCTGCCCCCGTCGCTTTCCGTGTCGCGGAAGGGAAACCATCCGGGTGTTCGGGTGTCAACCGGTGTCAGAAAAGGTTCACATGGGGTGGTGAAAATGGTTGGGATTTGGGTAGTTTTTTGGAGTTTTCCCTCCTTATCCGGGCGTTTGGCGAGGCCCGCATCGTCAGCGTCGCGAACTCTATATTTCTGACAGGGTGTCCGCCGGAGTCACCCCCGTTTGGTTTTAGGTTTCCCGAATAACGTATGGGTGATCGTCACAATACTTCCGGAAAAAAGCGAGCGAATTCCGGCATTCTGCTGTATGGTCGGAAAAGCGCCGTCGCGGCGCGGTCGGCTTGACCTTTGTTCCGGCGATCTTCAACCATGGGGTGTGCCGGTATGGTGCCGATGTATGGGGGGACATGCAGGTGATTACAAAAGGTGAGACAAATCAATATCTTGAACATGTAGATACCGGTTGCGTCCCGGGACGGCACGATTTTATGGTTGAAACGCACCGTCCCACGCGGTTCAGGAGGGCGTATCATCACCACCCGTCCGTGGAGATCAATTTTCTTATCGGCTGCGATATGGAGTATTCCTTTTCAGGAACCTTGGTGCGGGCAGGCCGCCAGAAACTGGTGGTGTTTTGGGGGGCCGTGCCGCACGGGGTGACGGACGTGCAGGGTTCCGGTTCAATTGTGAATGTGTACCTGTCGCTTGCGCAGCTTCTGAAGTTTGGGCTTCCGGAATTGTTTGTTGAGACCATTATCAGTGGCGGTATTCTGGCCTCTCGGGAAAGCTGCCACGAGGATGCCCTGATGTTTAACACCTGGGCGCGCGATTACAGCCGGGCGAGCGATGATCCCAACTGGCGCAATCTGCTGATCGGGGAAATTGAGATGCGTCTGCGGCGTATGGCGCTGGAGGGCTATGACGTGCTGATGAAAGCGCGGGGCAATGCGGATGCCAATGTCAGTGGTACCAGCACCATGCGTCATATTGACCAGATGCTGCGGTTTATCGCGGACAATTACGGCAATCCAATCTCCGTGGCACAGGTGGCGGAACACGTGGACCTTTCTCCATCCTATGCCATGTCCCTGTTCCGGCGGGTGGTGGGCGTGCCGATCAAGGAGCACATTACGCGGATCAGGCTGAGCCACGCACAGATGCTGCTGGCCCATTCGGACCACAAGATACTGAGCGTGGCGATGGATTCAGGTTTTGGATCCCTGTCGAGCTTTTACGAGGCGTTTCAGGCCCATCAGCATAAAACCCCTGCTGCCTTCCGCAGGGAGGCGCGGCAATAGCCGTCGTGGACGGACAGGTTTTGTGGATGGTGATTTCCATGTTCGCTGTTTAGGTTCCAGTGGCCGGGCGTCGTTGACAGCCTGGCGCCGGGATCGGTCTTCTGACGGAGTTCCGGTCAAAACTGAAAAAAATCTATCGTGCAAAGGGAGTTAACATGCCGAAGGTGCAGTGGGGTATTATTGGTCCGGGGGATATTGCCGCGAATTTTGCGCAGGGACTTGCGGAGTGCGAGAGCGGCAGCCTTTTGGCCATAGCGAGCCGGACACCTGCAAGGCGTGAGAGTTTCGGTGACAGGTTTGGGGTGGCCCCGGGGAAACGCTATGACAGCTACGAGGCTTTGTGCGCTGATCCGGAGGTGGGTGCGGTTCACATAGCAACCCCGCATCCGTTTCATGCCGAACAGGCGTTGATGGCCATTCGGGCCGGAAAGCATGTGTCGGTTGAAAAGCCGATGGCCCTGAATGAAGCGGAGGCCACGGCGATTGTTGAGGCGGCGCGGGAGGCGGGGGTGTTTTTCCGTGAGGCCTACATGTATCTGCATCATCCGCAGATTGCGCGGATGGTGGAGATCCTGCGCGAGGGTCGGCTTGGCGCGATTCAGCATGTAAAGGCCGTGTTCGGGTTTTCGGCAGGGTTCGACCCGCAGTCGCGGCTTTACAGTCGTGAGCTTGCGGGTGGTGGAATTCTGGATGTGGGAGGGTATCCCGTTTCGGCGGCGCGTTTGATCGCGGGCATTGGCGATGGTGTGTTCGCGGATCCGGTTGAGGTGAAGGGTGTTGGCCATCTGGGCCGGACGAATGTGGATGAGGTGGCGTTTGGGCTGCTGAAATTCGCCAACGGGATCACGGCCGAGATTTCCTGTGCGGTTGCGCGCAATCTGGGGGAGACGGTTGAGGTCTTCTGTGAGAACGGAAGCCTGCGCCTCGCGAACCCGTGGGTGCCGGGGCGCAATGCCGGGCCATCGGATTCCGAGATCCATGTCACGACCGGTGGTCAGACCGAGATCATCAGGCTTGAGGACGAGCGTATTCTGTTTGCCTTTGAGGCGGAGGATGCGAGCCGTGCCATTTTAGCCGGTGAGACCGAGGCGACTTTCCCTGCCATGGACACCAGGGGGTCGATTGGAAATGCGAGGGTGCAGGATGCCTGGCGGCGGGAGCTGGGTTATGTCACGTTTGCTGAGGATCCGGCGACCGTACGGCGTCTTGTGAATGTTTTGCCAAGTGGATTGCCGCAGGTGTCCACCGTTAAACTCGAGGGCGTTGAGAAGCCGGTCAACCGGTTGATCATGGGGTGTGACAACCGTGATACGGCGGCGGAGGGTGCTGTTGTTTGGGACGCCTGGATGGAAGCCGGAGGGCGGACGTTTGACACGGCGTTTGTCTATGGCGGCGGGCGTCATGAAGCGGTTCTGGGTGACTGGATCCGGTCTCGGGGTGTTGCGGATGATGTCACTGTGATCGTGAAGGGCGTGCATTCGCCGTATTGTTTTCCGGACGTGATTTCCGCGCAGCTCGATATTTCGCTGGACCGTTTGGGGCTTGAGAAAGCGCCGATCTACATCATGCACCGGGATAACCCCGACGTGCCGGTGGGTGAGTTTGTCGAGGCGGTTGCGCGGGAGCGGGATGCTGGACGAATTGGTATTTGGGGCGGCTCGAACTGGTCGGTTGAGCGTTTTGCTGAGGCCGTTGAGTATGCGAATGAACGCGGGCTGGAGCCGCCTCGGGTGCTCAACAACAATCTGTCGCTGGCGGTGATGGTGAAACCTGTCTGGGATGGGTGCGTGACGTCGAATTCGCCAGGAACGCTTGGCTGGATGCGCGAAAACGGCATCATTCATATCAGCTGGTCGAGCCAGGCGCGGGGTTATTTTCTACCGCGCGAGCTTCGTGACAGGCTGCCGGTGGATACGAATCCGGAGACCTGTTTTGGCGGGCCGAAGAACGAGGAACGGCGCAGGCGCGCGGAGACGCTGGCGCAGGAGCTGGGCGTGACGCCGCATAATGTAGCGACGGCCTGGGTGCTGTCCCAGAGTTTTCCGTCCCTGGCCCTGATTGGGCCGCGCAGTCCAGGCGAGATTGCCACAACGCTGCCGGCGCTCGGCGTGAAGCTGTCGCCGGAGCAGGTGGCGTGGCTCAATCTCGAAGACTGATGGACCGGTGCCCCTGGGAGTTGGCCGGGGGCACCGCTACTTGTTATTCGGCGGGTTCCGGGGTTTTTGCGGTGATCTCCACAACCGGCGTAAAGCCGCCGAAGATCAATCGGGCCCCGTCAAAAGGCATCGGGTTTTTCTCCTGATCCATGCGCGGGTCCGCGGTTTCCGGGTTTTCCATCCAGCCGGTCATGGTTTTCAGGGCAGCGTCTCGGGTAGCTTTGTCGGGCCATTCCACCCAGGAGAAAACAACGGACTCGTCGACTTTTGCGGCGACCGCCCGTCGGAAATCCGTGGTTTTTCCCTCCGGCACGTCGTCGCCCCAGCATTCGATGACGCGGGTTGCGCCGAGATCGGTGAAGACGCCGTCCGCGTGTTCGGCATGGGAAATGAATTTGGATTTGTTGGCGGTCGGAACCGCGATGATGAAGCCGTCGATATGGGACATTTTTTCCTCCGTTGGTTTGGTTCGGTTCAGGCGGTCGTGTCCGGTGGCATGGCAGCGGCCTCCAGGGCTGCGATGTCGATTTTGTGCATCGTCATCATGGCCTCGAAGGATCGTTTCGCCACGCCTGCTCGAGATGGGCGTTTAGCTCGAGCAGGCGTTTTGGGGTGATCTGCCAGTGAAACCCCCAGCGGTCGCTGCACCAGCCGCAGACGCTTTCCTGACCGCCATTGTCGGCGATTGCATGCCAGTAACGGTCGGTTTCCTCCTGATCTGACGTCAGAACCATAAGGCTGACGGCCTGGTCGGGCGTGAAGACCGGGCCGCCGTTCAGGCCCAGGAAGGGACGGCCGAGAAGGGTAAACTCGACGGTCAGTTTGTCGCCCTGGTGGCCACCGGGATAATCGCTGGCTGCGGAATTGATGCGGTCAATGCGGGTATCAGGGAAGGTCGTGGCGTAGAACTCCGCTGCTTTCCTGGCTTCTCCGTGGTCGAACCACATGCAGGTTACGAGTTTTTCCATGGTTTTGGCTCCTCATCCCTGTGCCCGTTTGCCTTCGAAATTGAGCATCCAGGGCGTGCCAAACCTGTCAGTGAACATTGCGAAGCGCTCGGCCCAGAATGTTTCGTCCGGTTCCATTTCAACTGCCTGTGCGCCGTCCGCGAGGGCGTTGAAAATGCGGTCGAATTCCGCGCGGGACGGTGCGGGGATGGAAATGCGGAAACCCTGGGGTTTGTCATACATCTGCTCGGTATTGTCGGACGCCATGATCGTGGAGCCGCCGAGGCGCATTGACATGTTCATGACCATGTCGTCACCGCCGGGCATTCGGTTTTTGGGATCGGGCGCGTCGGCATTCCGGAACACGCCCTCAATCTCGCCGCCCAGTACCTCCGCGTAGCGGGTCATGGCCTCGAGGCAGTTGCCTTTGAAAAACAGATAGATGGTCGGTTGCATTGTTTCTCTCCCTGTCAGTGGTTGGTTTTGAACAGCAGTTCGACATAGCGTTTGAGGTGGTCGACGCTGTCCTTTGCTGTTTCCGTGTTGCCGGTTGCTTTGGCCAGGATAAAGGCACCCTGAAGCACGGCCTGGGTGTGGATGGCGAGGCTTTCCGCGGACCAGTCGGGGGTGATCCCGCGTGAGGCGATGGCAGCCTCGATGTCGGGTTCGAGTGTGGCGGCATGGCCGAAGATGCTGGCCGCGCAGGCGTCGCGGATCGCCGGGTGGGAGCCGTAGATTTCCTGGGTCATGGTGCCGACGAGGCAGGTGAACCTCGCGAGATCGCCGTCGATGATTTGTTTGCGGAAGTCGATATAGGCGAGGAACCGGTCGAGCGGGTCGTCATGCCGGTGATAGGGCGCGTTTGCGAAGAGTTCAGATGTGGTTTCCGCCCAGTAGACCGCGGCGGCGACGCCCAGGGCCTCCTTGTTCTCAAAATGGTGAAAGAACGCACCCTTGGTCACGCCGGCCGCCCTGCACAGGTCGCCGACGCTGGTGGCGGCGTACCCCTGGCTGCGTATGAGGTCGCGGGCGGATTGAAGAAGTCTGGTACGGGCATCGCCGTGCTCCGGCGTCAGTTTCGTGGGTCTTGGCATGGCGGCACAATACCGACCGGTTGGTATGTGAGTCAAGCCTACTGTTTGATAGTCGGATTTGCGGGGCGTTCAGGATCGTGCAAAGGGTGTGCCGAGAGATGGAGGGGCAAAGATGCTGACGACTGTGGTACTTGTTCTGGCCGGGCTCGCGGCCGGTGCCCTTAACGCGGTCGCGGGGGGCGGTACGTTCCTTGCTTTTCCGGCACTGGTCTGGGCCGGTGTGCCGCCAATCATGGCGAACGCAACGGCGACTTTCGCGGCCATGCCCGGATATGTCAGCAGTGCCTGGGCTTACCGGACGGAGATCGAGACCGGTGGTCGTCCGACACTTTGGCGTATCATACTGACTTCGGTCATCGGTGGCCTGGCGGGGGCGTTCCTGCTGCTCGTGACACCGGAGGCCGTGTTTTCCGGGGTTGTCCCGTGGCTGTTACTGATCGCAACCGGGGCGTTTGCCGCCGGACCGGCGTTTATTCGGTTCATGGCGCGGTCGGGACGCAACGTGTCGGAGGCGTCGGCTTTGGCTCTGGTCTTTGCGGTGTCCGTCTACCGCGGCTATTTCAACGGCGGGCTGGGCATCATGCTGCTGGCGGTATTTGGTATCATCGGCATGACCAGCCTGCACCGTATGAACGGGTTGAAAAACCTGATCTCGGCTGTTCTGTCCCTGGTGTCGGTTGTGGCCTATTCGCTGGCGGGGCTGATCGACTGGAGCGCGTTGGTTGTGCTTGGTCTGTCCTGTGCCATCGGGGGGTATGCCGGGGCAGCGGTTGCGCGCAGGATTGATAACACGGCGGTTCTGCGCGTGTTTATTGTGGGCGTCGGGTTGGTGATGGCGTTGATTTTCTTCCTGCGCTGAAGAGCCGCTCAGGGGCGTGTTGCGGTTGCCTGTTTGGCTTTGCTGCGTCCGGGGACCGGGAAGCGGGTTTGGGAGAGGAGTGCGCCCGCGTCGGTCATTATCAGGCGGAGGGCGCGGTCGCCGTACCAGAACGTCACGCGCATCCGGCCGGCATCCTCTCCTTCGCCGCGTTCGCAGAGCGAGGTGATTTCGCCGGCGCGCATCAGGTTCTGGACGGTTGCGGCATCGAGGGAGAAGGCGTCGGCTATGATTGTGGCATCGACCTCCACCGGTGCGGGTTCTTCACTTTCGGGCTTTTTGTCCGTCATGCGGCAGGCTCCAGTTTTGGCAGGGCGATATCGGCGAGTGTTGAGCGGTTCAGATCGGCCATAAAGGCGTTTTCGGCGGAGGGGAGGCGGGCCTTGAGACGGCAGCGACCGTCGATGGTGCAGTCTCCGCCATCCGGAGCGAAGCATTCAACAAGCGGTTGTCCCTCTTCAAGCAAAGCGATGACGTCACCCAGACGGATCTGATCTGCGGGCCGTGCGAGGGTCGCGCCACCACCGCCGCCCCGGCGGGTCTCGACGAGGCCGGCGCGGGCGAGGCGCTGCACGATCTTCGCCAGGTGATTGCGCGAGAGGTCAAACTCCTCGGCAAGTTCCGCAGTGGAAAAACCACGACCCGGGTTGCTGGCAAGCCGCATCAGCATACGAAGTCCGTAATCCGTGAAGGTTGTCAGGCGCATGGTCCTGGGGATGTCCTCTGAATAAGTATTTACAATACCTATTAAGCGTGCGAAGTAAAATTGCAACCTTGATGGAGCTTTGTCTCATGGCTTCGACTGAAATTCGTGTCGCTCCGGCATCGACCCGTTTGGGTCTGACCGCGGATCTGATGCAGCGGACCGGCCTGGATGAGAACGTATTGGAAACGCTGGTTCAGCGGTTTTACGGGCGGGTGCGTGAGGATGATCTGCTGGGCCCGATTTTTGCCGAACGGATCAGCGACTGGGGGCCGCATCTGGAGCGGATGGCGGCGTTTTGGTCATCGGTTGCGCTGATGTCAGGCCGGTATCATGGGAAGCCGGTTCCAAAGCATGTCGGGCTCCCGGTTAAGGCGGAGCATTTTGATCGCTGGCAGGCGCTCTTCCGTTTGACGGCCCGGGAGGTCTGTACGCCTGCGGGAGCGGAGCATGTAATCGAACGCGCGGAACGGATTGCCCGGTCGCTGCGTATGGCGGTGGAGGATTCCAGACCGGGACGGGTTCCATCACTGATGTAAGGGGAGGTCTTATGGCGGGAGACGGGGATTGCCGGGGCGGGTTTGCGTCGCCGCCCTGTTATGCCGGCGAAATTGCGCCCGACTATTTTGATCCTTTGGCCGTGGATGCGCAGCAGGCCGGGGATGTTGCGCGTTGGCGTAAGGCCGAGCGCGCGAGGCTGCGGCGCCTGCGGGCGGGGATGAGTGTGGGGGATCGCAAAAGAGCGGGGCTCGCGCTGCGCGGCCATTTGCTTACGGTTTTGCGGGAGCGCTTTGGCGACATGCGGGGGTGCGTGTTCTCCGGCTACTGGCCCATTAAGGGCGAGCCGGACCTTCGGCCGATGCTGGAGGAATTGCACGACGCGGGTGTGACCGTGGCGTTGCCGGTTGTGGAAACGAAGGCGGCACCTCTGGTGTTTCGGCGCTGGAAGCCGGAATTGCGAATGGTGCGGGGTGACTGGCATATTCCGGTGCCGCCGCCGGATGCGCCGATTGTTGTGCCGGACATCTCTCTGGCGCCGCTGGTGGGGTGGACAGAGGAGTGCTACCGTCTCGGCTATGGTGGTGGGTATTTCGACCGGACGCTCGCAGCACTCGACCCGAAACCGTTTTTGATCGGTGTAGGATTTGATGCGGCGCGACTCGGCACGATTTATCCCCAGCCGCATGATGTTCGGCTGGATTTGACCGTGACTGAAGCAGGTATCAGGGGGAGGCGGGAAGGTCGCTGAACGCGGGAGTAACGACTCTAGCGGTCAGGTTACGGACCTGAAAGCCCGAAAAATATGAGTCGCTATTTCGGGTATTGGTGGAGCCAAGGGGGATCGAACCCCTGACCTCTTGCATGCCATGCAAGCGCTCTCCCAGCTGAGCTATGGCCCCGTTTGAACTCTCAAATTCGGGCCTGTTCTTAGGGGTGTGCCCCGGACAGATCAAGCCCAAAATGAGAGGTTTGCAAAGTTTTCGTTACGAGTCGTCGTCGTCGTCGGATCCCACGTCCGCAATCGTTTCCAGCGGCACGGTATCGTCATCGTCGTCGAGCAGATCATCATCGATATCGTCGTCATCGGATTCGATATCGGGCATATCATCGACTTCCGGTTCTTCCGGAGTTTTTTCCTTCTCGGGCCGCAGTGCCTTTGGTTTGGATGCGGACAGGCTTTCAACCGTGAACGATGCCTGACAGCTGGGGCATGTCATCGGATCATTGTTCAGGTCATAGAACCTGGTGGCGCATGAAGGGCAGACCCGTTTTACGCCCCATTCTTCCTTGGGCATTGAAAACCTCATATCCATCTTTTCGAATGCGCCCCGATGCCATGCCTTTGCTGGATTGTCAAAGGCTTTGGATTTGGCAACGAATGATTAGGCAAACTGTCACAAATCCGCAGGAAAACGTACGAAACAACTTGTCGCAGTGCGGAAAAACATTAGTTTCGGGGCCAAAGATATAAAGATGTAGGGACCATTCCGGATGCTGTACCACGCCTATGAAATGACGCATGCCGCAATTTCGCCGATGCGAACTGCCGCGCGTATGGGGCGGGAGGTGATATCCAATCCGCTCAATCCATTTTCGCAATATTACGGGTCACGGGCCATGTCCGCGGCGCTTGAGATGTTCATCAACGCCACGCGGCGGTACGGCAAACCGGAGTTTGACATCAGTTCGGTCAGGATCGGGCGGACGGATGTTCCGGTCCGCGAGGAGATCGTCTGGTCAAAGCCGTTCTGTAACCTGTTGCATTTCCGACGGGATTCGCGAACGGTTGAGCGTCGGAACGATCCGCGCGTGTTGATGGTTGCGCCGATGTCCGGGCATTACGCCACATTGCTCCGCGGAACGGTTGAGGCGATGCTGCCGGATCATGATGTCTACATTACCGACTGGGTCGACGCGCGCGATGTGCCGGTGGTTGAGGGAAGTTTTGATCTCGACGACTATACCGACTACCTGATGGAAATGCTGGAGGCTCTCTCGGAGACCGGCGAGCGTGTGACAATGGTCGCCGTGTGCCAGCCGGGGATTCCCGCTATGGTCGCAACGAGCCTGATGTCGATGAACAGGGATCCGGGGCGGCCATCGTCGATTATTCTGATGGGCTCACCCATTGATACGGCGAAAAATCCGAAACAGCCGAATGAGTTGGCGACGGGCAAGCCGCTCAGTTGGTTTGAAAACAATGTTGTGACGCGGGTACCCTGGCCCAATCAGGGCTTCATGCGGCGGGTCTATCCGGGTTTCCTCCAGCTTTCGAGCTTTCTTGCGATGAACATTGACCGGCATATGGATGCCCATGTCACGCAGTTTGAGAATCTTGTGAAGGGCGATGGTGACAGCACCGAGGCCCATCAGCGGTTCTATGATGAATACATGGCCGTGATGGATCTGACGGCGGAGTTCTATCTCCAGACCATTGAGCGCGTTTTCCAGAAACGTCTGCTGGCCGAAGGTCAGTACATGTACCGCGATACCCATGTCGACCCGTCGGCCATTGACGACGTGGCAATTATGACGATCGAGGGGGAGAAGGACGATATTACTGGCCTCGGTCAGACGGAGGCGGCGCAGACGCTGGCCGTCAATCTGCCTGATGGGCTTCGCAAGCACTACGTTGCCGAAGGTGTGGGTCACTACGGCGTGTTCAACGGTTCGCGGTTCCGGAAAAACATTTATCCGCAGATCCGCGACTTCATTAAGGCAAACCGCAAAGAGGTTGATGAGGTCGTACGCCTTAAGGCGGTGAGCTGATCTTGTCGCAGGCGATCAGTATTGGGATGCCTGCGATTACCGTTCGATGGCGGCGGAATGACCGTGCGAAACGGTTTATTTTAAGAGTACCGACCGCCGGTGATGAACCGGTATTGACGGTGCCGCGGGGCATGTCGATGGGGCATGCCCGTGCTTTTCTCCTGGCGAACGAGGACTGGCTGCGTGAGCGTGTCGCGAAGAGGGGCGGTCGTGTTCCTGTGGGGATAGGCACCGTGCTGCCCTATGCGGGCGAGGACGTGCGGGTTGTTTCCGCGAAGGCCCGGCGCACGGAACTCGCCGATGGTGAGTTGCGGGTTCACGGGCCGGTGGAGCGTGCGGGTCACCGCGCCATGGCTTTCCTCAAAGAGGCCGCACGGGACCGTTTGCTTGAAAGATCCCGGTTTTATGCCACGCAGGTCAATCGCAAGGTCAACGCGATTACCTTGCGGGACACGCGGTCGCGCTGGGGGTCGTGCAGTTCCAACGGGAAACTGATGTATTCCTGGCGTCTGATCATGGCCCCTCCGGACGTGCTTGATTACGTCGCGGCCCATGAGGTCGCCCATCTCGTCGAAATGAACCATTCACGCCGGTTTTGGGATCTGGTCCACAGGCTTGAGCCGGATTGCCAGGGGCCGCGGGACTGGCTACGAAAGAACGGCGGGCAGTTGCACCGCTGGGAATTCACCGCCGCCTGAACGAGGTTGGGACCGTGTCGACACTGGCCGTTTTGGAACGCCCTAAAAAACCTGAGAAAAAGCCCCCCTCCCATGAGGTGGTGTATCGCCAGTTGCGGACACGGGTCATGCATGGGGCGATCCGTCCGGGGCAAAGCCTTACATTGCGCGGTATTGCGCGGGATTTCGGTGTCAGCACGGCACCGGCGCGGGATGCGGTACGCAGACTGGTGGCGGAAGGCGCGTTTCAGTTTTCGTCATCGGGGCGTGTTTCGACGCCTGAACTGACAAATGCGCGTATTGAGGAACTGGCGGAGCTGCGTGCGTTGTTGGAGCCCGAATTGGCCTCACGGGCGATGCCGCGGGCGCATAACGCGCTGACGGAACGGATGCTTGCAATCAATTCGATCATCGACGAGATGATCGTCAAAGGGGACGCCGAAGGCTATGTCCGTACCAATCTGGAGTTTCACCGGACGCTGTACCTTCGGGCGCACGCGCCGGCGATGCTCGGTCTGACCGAGACGGTATGGCTGCAGTCGGGGCCGACCATGCGGATGCTCTATGAGCGGTTGCAGCGGAAGGAGGCAAGCCAGAACCACCGGAAGATCATTGCCGCGCTCAGGGCGGGGGATGAACCGGGGCTTCGGCTCGCGATCCGGATGGATGTGACGCAGGGTTTGCGAATGCTGATGAGCTGAGCCCCCCAAGGGGGCTCAGCCCGGACGTTGTCAGGCGTGGATGGCGCCGTCCCCGCAGGCCAGTGCCGCTTCGCGGACCGCTTCGGAGAAGGTCGGGTGAGCGTGGCAGGTGCGGGCAATGTCCTCAGCCGCTGCGCCAAATTCCATCGCAACGCAGATTTCATGGATGATGTCGCCAGCGCCTGGGCCGATGATGTGAACGCCGAGGATGCGGTCGGTTTCCGCGTCCGCCAGCATTTTGACGAAGCCGTCGCCCATGAAATGCGCTTTTGCGCGGGCGTTGCCCATGAAGGGGAATTTGCCGACGGTGTATTTGCGGCCCTCTTCCTTGAGCTGTTCCTCGGTTTTGCCAACATTTGCGACCTCGGGGGCCGTGTAGATCACCCCGGGGATCACATTGTAGTTTACGTGGCCATGCTTGCCGGCGATGGTTTCCGCGACGGCCATGCCCTCGTCCTCAGCCTTGTGCGCCAGCATCGGGCCTTTGACGACGTCGCCGATGGCGTAGATGTGCGGGACATTTGTGCGCCACATGGCGTCAATTTCCACCATTCCGCGATCAGTCACGGTGACACCCGCGTCCTCGAGGCCAAGACCTTTGGTGTAGGGTTTGCGACCGGTGGCGACCAGAACGATGTCAGCGTCGAGCGTAGACTCGGAATCATCTTTGCGGGATTTGTAGGTGACCTTCGCACCGCCGTCTGCGGTTTCTACGGACTGGACAGCGGAGTTCAGGATGAAATTCAGGCCCTGCTTTTTTAGCAGACGCTGGAAGTTTTTGGAGACCTCAGCGTCCATACCTGGCGTGATGTGGTCGAGGAATTCGATGACGGTTACTTCCGAGCCGAGGCGGGCATAAACCGAGCCAAGCTCAAGGCCGATGACGCCGGCGCCAATGACGGCCAGTTTCTTGGGAATTTCTTTCAGAACGAGAGCGCCGGTGGAACTAACCACGGTTTCCTCGTCGATCTCAACGCCAGGCAGAGTGGACGGCTCCGAACCCGTTGCGATGACGATGTTCTTCGCCTTATGCACGTCGTCGCCAACCGTGACCTGGCCTTCGCCGGTGACCTTGCCCCAGCCCTTGATCCAGTCGACCTTATTCTTTTTGAAAAGGAATTCGATGCCGCTGGTGTTGCTCTCCACTGTCGACTGTTTGTATTCGACCATCTTCGACAGATCGACCGAAGGCGCGTTGCCCATCAGGCCCATGGTCTCAAAATGGGTGGTGGACTCATGGTAGAGTTCGGAGGCGTGCAGCATGGCCTTTGACGGAATACAGCCCACGTTCAGGCAGGTGCCGCCCAGGGTCTCGCGGCCCTCAACGCATGCGGTTTTCAAGCCGAGCTGCGCGCAGCGGATGGCGCAGACATAGCCGCCAGGGCCGCCACCGATTACGATTACGTCATAGTCTGCCATCAGTTAGTCCTTTCAGATTAGAGCCGCGATGATCATTGCGACCGTCGCGAGAAAACCGGCCAGCCAGATACAGGACCGCCACGGCATCAGTCCAAATGCGTATGCGGGAACATAGGCAATACGTGCGGCAAGGTATACCCAGGCGCAGGTCGCGGTAAATCCACTGGCTTGTTGGGAGAGGGTGACCACGACCACGCCAATCGTGAAAAGGATCAGAGCCTCGAAATGGTTGGAAAGCGCCCGGTTCAGTCGTCCGGCCATCACCGGCAGATCCTCGGCAAGCGATTTTCCGTCGCGGGGGCCAAGTGTGCGTTCCGGTCCCAGCGCGATATTCGCTGGCACGGCCATCAATACAAATTGGATGGCCTGTAGAAGCCCGGCGAGGGCGAGGGCCGTGAGTTCCGGTGTCATCTGACGTCAGGCGGTTTTCAGAAAATGGTATTCGCTGCTTTGGACACCAGCGCGGTCGTCGACCATTTTGGTCTTGGCGTCGTCGAGATGTTCCTGGGCGCGCGACTGGTCAGATACGGAGTAAAGGCCCCAGATCGTGTTGGCGTCAGAGACGTCGTTCCAGATTTGCAGTTGGCCCAGGCCCGCGTTTGAGCGGTCCTCGGAATGGGCGTCGTAGACTTCTTTCCATTTGGCGGGGTCCGTGACGGTGTTTCGGATCAGCAGTTGCAGCATGGCCGTGTCGCTCCTCCGTTTTGGTGCGCCGTCCCGGCCGTGCGGCCGGAACGGGTCGTTTTTTGTCTGACCTTACAGGTCCATCAGAAGGCGACGTGGATCCTCAAGGGCTTCCTTGACCCGAACGAGGAACGTTACCGCGCCTTTGCCATCGACGATGCGGTGATCGTAGCTGAGGGCGAGGTACATCATCGGACGAATGACGATCTCACCATTCACAACCATCGGGCGCTGTTGAATTTTGTGCATGCCGAGGATGCCGGACTGCGGCGGGTTGAGAATGGGCGAGGACATCAGCGAGCCGTAGACGCCACCGTTGGAGATGGTGAAGGTGCCGCCCTGCATGTCGGCCATCGAAAGTTTTCCATCGCGGGCACGGGTGCCGAGTTCCGCGATTTTCTTCTCGATGGCTGCAAAGCTCATCTGGTCGGCATCGCGAATGACCGGAACCACAAGACCGGTGGGCGTACCTACGGCAACACCCATGTGGACGAAGTTTTTGTAGACCACATCGGTGCCGTCGATCTCGGCATTGACGTCCGGAACTTCCTTGAGCGCGTGGCAGCAGGCCTTGGTGAAGAAGGACATGAAACCCAGTTTCACGCCGTGTTTCTTCTCAAAAAGGTCCTTGTATTCCTTGCGGATTTCCATGGTCGCCGTCATGTCCACCTCGTTGTAGGTGGTCAGCATGGCGGCCGTGTTCTGGGCTTCCTTCAAACGGCGCGCGATGGTCTGGCGCAGGCGGGTCATTTTGACCCGCTCCTCGCGGTTCGCGTCCTCGGCGGCAACCGGGCCGCGTGGGATTGGCGCGGAGGAGGAGGCGGAAGACTCGGACGATTTCTTCGCCGCAAGCGCGTCCTCTTTCATGACACGACCGTCGCGACCCGAACCGGTGACCTCGTCGGCGGAAATGCCTTTTTCGGCCAGAATACGGTTGGCCGACGGCGCGTTTTCCACGTCTTTTTTACCGCTGGACGGTTCCGGAGAGGCAGGTTTCTCGTCCGATGCCGGGGCGCTGGCGGTTGGTTTGCCGCCTTTTGCACCGGATACGATAACACCGAGGACACCGCCGGCCTCAACCGTGGTTCCGGCTTCGGCCGAAATGGAAGACAGAACGCCGGATGCCGGGGCGGGAACCTCGACGGACACCTTGTCGGTTTCGAGTTCGCAGAGGATCTCGTCCTGGGAGACCTCGTCGCCGACGTTTTTCATCCAGCTGCCAACGGTGGCTTCGCTGACGCTCTCGCCCAGGGACGGCACGGGGATGTCGACCGGATTGCCGTCCGCATCTCCGCTGTCATCGGAAGTTTCCGGGTCTTCCTTCACTTCCTGCGGTCCGGCGGCGTCGCTGGAGGAGGTTGCGGGTTTGCCTTCGGCGTTCTCGTCGATATTGGCAAGCAGGGCGTCGACGCCAACGGTCTCACCTTCCTTGGCAACGATTTCCGAGAGTACCCCGGCGGAGGTTGCTGGAACCTCAACCGTGACCTTGTCGGTTTCCAGTTCGCAGACCATCTCGTCTATGGCTACGGTGTCACCGACTTTCTTGAACCATGTGGCGATGGTTGCTTCGGTGACGCTTTCACCCAGAGTGGGTACGCGGATTTCTGCCATCTTTACTGGTCCTCTTTCACGGTAAGGGCCTCATCAATGAGGGCTTCCTGCTGCGCTTTGTGCTGGCTGGCAAGTCCGGTTGCCGGGGAGGCGGCGGCCGGACGGCCTACGAAGACGGGGCGGGTGTGGCGCGCGCCAATGCGCTCCAGTACCCATTCGATATTGGGCTCAACAAACGTCCAGTAGCCCTGGTTTTTCGGCTCTTCCTGACACCAGATCACGTCGGCTCCGGTGAAACGGCCAAGTTCCTTGGTCAGGGACAGGGCCGGGAATGGATAGAACTGTTCCAGACGCATTAGATAAATGTCGTCTATGCCGCGTGAGTCGCGTTCCGCCAGAAGGTCGTAGTAGACCTTGCCGGAACACATCACGACGCGCTTGATCCGGTCGTCGGATACGAGCTTGGTTTCCGACAGGCCGGTATCCTGTCCGGTTTCGGCATCGTCCCAGAGAACGCGGTGGAAACTGGAGCCCGGGCCGAAATCCTCAAGCCGCGAAACGGCCTGTTTGTGGCGCAGAAGGGACTTTGGCGTCATCAGCACGAGCGGTTTACGGAAACTGCGGTGCATTTGCCGGCGCAGGATGTGGAAGTAGTTCGCCGGGGTCGTGCAGTTGGCCACGATCCAGTTGTCGCCGGCACAGAGTTGGAGGAACCGTTCCGGACGGGCCGACGAATGTTCCGGTCCCTGACCCTCGTAACCATGGGGCAGGAGCATGACGAGACCCGACATGCGCAGCCATTTGCTCTCACCGGAGGAAATGAACTGGTCGATCATGATCTGCGCGCCGTTGACGAAATCGCCAAACTGGGCTTCCCAGAGGGTCAGTGCGTTGGGTTCCGCCAGTGTGTAGCCATACTCGTAGCCAAGCACGGCATATTCCGAGAGCATGGAATCCACGACCTCGTACTGGGCTTGACCGGACTTGATATGGTTGAGCGGGTAGTACCGTTCCTCGGTTTCCTGGTCGATGATGCCGGAGTGACGGTGGCTGAAGGTACCGCGCGTACAGTCCTGTCCGGAGAGGCGGACCGGGTAGCCTTCAGTCAAAAGTGTTCCGAATGCCAGCGCCTCGGCCGTTGCCCAGTCAATGCCGGTGCCGGAAGAAATCATCTTCTCCTTGGCATCGAGCATGCGCTGCACGGTTCGGTGGGGTGTCAGCGAGTCGGGCAGGCGGGTCAGGGCCTGGCCTACCTCTTTCAGTGTCTCCATCGAGGACGCGGTTTTGCCACGTTGGTAGTCACCGTCCTTGGCGGCCATACCGGACCAGCGCCCGTCGAGCCAGTCGGCCTTGTTGGGACGATAACTTTTGCCTGCCTCGAATTCCTCGTTGAGGAAGGCCTGGAAGGCGGTTTTCATGTCCTCAATTTCGCCTTCGGGGATCAGCCCGTCCGCGATCAGCCGTTCGGTGTAGAGCTGAAGTGTCGTTTTGTGCGCCTTGATCGACTTGTACATCTGCGGCTGGGTGAACATGGGCTCGTCGCCCTCGTTGTGCCCAAACCGGCGGTAGCAGAACATGTCGATGACAACGTCCTTGTGGAACTTCTGCCGGAATTCGATTGCCACACGGGCTGCGTGCACAACCGCTTCCGGGTCATCGCCATTGACGTGGAAAATCGGGGCCTCAACCATCAGCGCGATGTCGGTTGGGTAGGGGGAGGACCGCGAGTTGTGCGGGCTGGTCGTGAAACCGATCTGGTTGTTGACGACCAGGTGGATGGTCCCACCGGTTTTGTGCCCCTTCAGGCCGGAGAGGCCGAAGCACTCCGCGACCACGCCCTGCCCGGCAAACGCTGCGTCACCATGCAGAAGGATCGGAAGCACCTTGGTGCGGTCGGAATCGTTTTTTTGCTCCTGTTTGGCACGGACCTTGCCGAGAACGACAGGGTTCACCGCCTCCAGGTGGCTTGGGTTGGCCGTTAGGGACAGGTGGACATTGTTTCCGTCGAATTCACGGTCAGACGATGCGCCGAGGTGATATTTCACGTCGCCGGAGCCCTCAACCTCGTCGGGTTTGAAGCTGCCGCCCTGGAATTCGTTGAAGATGGCTTTGTATGGTTTGGCCATCACGTTGGCGAGCACGCTCAGGCGGCCGCGGTGGGGCATGCCGATGACGATTTCCTCAACGCCGAGGGCACCACCACGTTTGATGATCTGCTCCATGGCAGGGATCAGGCTTTCGCCGCCGTCGAGACCGAAACGTTTGGTGCCGGTGTATTTGACCTGAAGGAATTTCTCGAAGCCTTCGGCCTCGACCAGTTTGTTCAGGATCGCGCGGCGTCCACGCTGGGTGAAGGCGATTTCCTTGCCAAGACCCTCAATGCGTTCCTTAAGCCAGGAGGATTCCTCCGGGCTGGAGATGTGCATGTACTGCAGCGCAAACGTGCCGCAATAGGTACGTTTTACGAGGGCCAGGATCTGACGCATGCTGGCGGTCTGAAGCCCGAGCACGTTGTCGAGGAAGATCTGGCGGTCCATGTCGGCCGGAGTGAAGCCGTAAGACGCCGGGTCGAGTTCGGGATGATCCACATCCTCGGTCAGGCCAAGCGGATCCAGGTCGGCGGCCAGGTGACCGCGAATCCGGTAGGCACGGATAACCATGAGGGCGCGAACGGAATCGAGAACGGCCTGACGGACCTGGTTGTCGGTCAGTTCAACGCCTTTTTCAGTCGCCTTGTCCCTGACTTTCTTGGCCACGGCCTTTTCCGGCTCGGGACCCCATTGGCCGTCAAGGGCGGCCGTCAGTTCATCGTTGGGAGCAGGGGGCCAGTCATTTCTCGCCCAGCTCGGACCCTGGGCCGCGGTGGTCACGTCCACCGGCGCGTCATCGAGCCCCGCAAAATAGGATTTCCAGCTTTCATCCACGCTTTCGGGATCCTGGGAATAACGGGCGTGCAACTGCTCGATGAAATCGGCGTTATGGCCCTGCAGGAACGAGGAGGAATGAAAGACCGTGTTTTGAGATTGCTCGGTCATGGCGTCTGACGGGGAATGCCCGCTCCCTTTGGTTGTGGTTCCTCTTTGCAACACCGGAACCTGGTGTGTGGGTTCCATGCGGGTGATCAGTCCGCATGGAATGTTTTCATGGAAGCGCCTCAGCCGATGGCTTTGAGAACCGCCTCACCAAGACCGGCCGGGCTGTCCGCGACGACGATGCCGGCGGATTTCATAGCTTCGATCTTGTCGTCAGCGCCGCCCTTGCCGCCCGCGACGATCGCACCGGCATGGCCCATGCGACGGCCCGGAGGTGCGGTACGTCCGGCGATGAAGCCGGCGCAGGGTTTGGAGCGGCCTTTTTTGGCTTCATCCTTGAGGAACTGGGCCGCTTCCTCTTCCGCGGAACCGCCGATTTCACCGATCATGATGATGGACTCGGTTTCATCGTCGGCGAGGAACCACTCGAGCACGTCGATATGCTCGGTTCCCTTGATCGGGTCTCCGCCGATACCGACGCAGCTTGACTGGCCGAGGCCTGCAGCCGTGGTCTGGCCAACCGCTTCGTAAGTCAGGGTGCCGGAGCGGGATACGACGCCAACCGAGCCGCGTTTGTGGATGTGGCCGGGCATGATGCCGATTTTGCAGGCGTCAGGCGTAATGACGCCTGGGCAGTTGGGTCCGATCAGAATGGAGGAGGAACCCTGGAGGGCGCGCTTCACCCGCATCATGTCCAGCACCGGGATGCCCTCGGTGATGCAGACGATCAGCGGAATTTCGGCATCAATCGCTTCGAGAATTGCGTCGGCGGCGAAGGGCGGGGGTACGTAGATGGCGGATGCATTCGCGCCTGTGGTCTCGCGGGCTTCGGCAACCGTATTGAAAATTGGCAGACCGATGTGCTCGGAGCCGCCCTTGCCAGGTGTTACGCCGCCGACCATCTGGGTGCCATAGGCGATGGCCTGTTCGGAATGGAACGTGCCCTGTGAGCCGGTGAGGCCCTGGCAGATTACCTTGGTGTTTTCGTCTACGAGAATGGCCATATTATTCGCCTTTCACGGCAGCTACGATCTTCTGGGCGGCGTCGCCGAGGTCATCGGCGGCAATCACGGAAAGACCGGATTCGTTGATGATTTTCTTGCCTAGTTCCACGTTTGTGCCCTCAAGCCGGACCACGAGTGGCACCTTGAGCCCCATCTCTTTCACCGCGGCAATAACGCCTTCCGCGATCACGTCGCAGCGCATGATGCCACCGAAAATGTTTACGAGGATGCCTTTAACGTTGGGATCCGAGGTGATGATCTTGAAGGCCTCGGTCACCTTTTCCTTGGTTGCACCGCCGCCAACATCCAGGAAGTTGGCCGGTTCGGAACCATAGAGTTTGATGATGTCCATTGTGGCCATCGCTAGCCCGGCACCGTTGACCATGCAGCCGATTTCGCCGTCGAGCGCGATGTAGTTCAGGTCATGTTTGGAGGCCGCAAGTTCCTTGGGGTCCTCTTCGGTCTCGTCCCGGAGCGCTGCAATTTCCGGCTGACGGTACATGGCGTTGCCGTCAAAACCCATTTTTGCGTCGAGGCATTTCAGGTTTCCGGACTTGGTCACGATCAGCGGGTTGATCTCCAGCATCTCGCAGTCACGTTCGGTGAAGAGTTTGTAGAGCCGGAAGATCAGGTCAACACACTGTTTGATCTGCTTGCCCTGCAGGCCGAGAGCGAATGCCACACGGCGACCGTGAAATCCGGAGATTCCCGATGCCGGGTCAACTGTGAAGGTCAGGACCTTTTCGGGAGTGCTTGCGGCGACTTCCTCGATATCCATTCCGCCCTCGGTGGAGCAGACGAATGCGACGCGGCTGGTGTTGCGGTCGATCAGCAGGGCGAGGTAGAGTTCACGCTCAATTTCGGCGCCATCTTCGAGGTAGATGCGGTTTACGGTCTTGCCTGCTTCTCCGGACTGGTGTGTGACCAGAGTGCGACCGAGCATTTTCTGGGCTTCCTCGGCGGCTTCCGAGGCGGATTTTGCAATGCGGACACCGCCCTTTTCACCGGCTTCCGCTTCCTTAAATTTACCTTTACCGCGTCCACCGGCGTGAATCTGGGCTTTAACGACCCAGATCGGACCGTCCAGTTCGCCTGCTGCGGATTTGGCTTCTTCCGAGCGCAGTACGACCCGTCCATCGGAAACAGGCGCGCCGTATTCCTTCAGGAGCTTTTTCGCCTGGTATTCATGAATGTTCATTTCCGCCGTCCCTCCGGAGTTCTAGTTCACCATGCGCTTTGACATTGCTCAATCGTTATGAGCATGCTTTCCGGGTTGCAAACGAAATTCCCGGGATTTCCAGCATTCGTGGGAATATTTCTGATTTTGTGATCACACTATTTTTTTTGTGATCACAAAACCTGAGCGCCTGCAATTTTGCGCAAATTTGTCCAGAAAAACGGGGAGAATCAGGAGAGCCGGGATTCGCAATTTCAAATGTATTTTGATGTCAACGGTCCCGAGCGATTTGTTTGCTGTTCGGTTAATAGCGGCGCTGTCCGAGGGTCGATTGAGTTTCCCGGGGTATTCGGCACAAAAAAAGCCCGGGGATTTTCCCGGGCTTTGGTGTTCGATGATCTGGTAAACGGAGCCTAGAGGTTCTCGTCGATACCCTTACAGGCTGCGATCAGTCCCTGGACGGATTCAACGGATTTGTTGAAGGCTGCCTTGGACTCTTTGTTCAGCTTGATTTCGATCACACGCTCAATGCCGCCGGCGCCGATGACGGTCGGGACGCCCACATAGATGTCGTTCAGGCCATATTCGCCGCCAAGATGGGCTGCACAGGGAAGAACGCGCTTCTGATCCTTGAGGTAGGCTTCAGCCATCTCGATGGCGCTGGCTGCTGGCGCGTAAAAAGCCGATCCGGTTTTCAGGAGCGAAACAATCTCGGCACCGCCGTCACGGGTACGCTGGATGATGGCGTCGAGTTTTTCCTGGGTGGTCCAGCCCATTTCCACGAGGTCGGGCAGGGGAATGCCTGCGACGGTGGAATAGTTGGGCAGCGGAACCATGGTGTCGCCGTGACCGCCGAGAACGAATGCGGTGACGTCCTTGACCGATACGTTGAATTCCTCGGCCAGGAAGTGCCGGAAGCGGGCGCTGTCCAGAATGCCCGCCATTCCGCAAACCTTGTTGGCGGGAAGGCCGGAGAACTCGCGCAGTGCCCAAACCATCGCGTCAAGCGGGTTGGTGATGCAGATGACAAACGCGTTGGGTGCGTGGGCGGCGATACCCTCACCAACGGATTTCATGACTTTGAGGTTGATGCCAAGTAGGTCATCGCGCGACATGCCCGGCTTGCGTGGGACACCGGCCGTTACGATGCAGACATCCGCATCAGCAATGTCCTCGTAGGAATTGGTGCCTTTGAGGTTGGCGTCGAACCCGTCAACCGGGGAGCTTTCGGCGATGTCGAGAGCCTTGCCCTGTGGCGTTCCTTCAGCGATGTCGAAAAGGATTACGTCACCAAGTTCTTTGAGGGCTGCCAGATGGGCGAGAGTGCCCCCGATCTGTCCAGCACCGATCAATGCGATCTTTGGTCTTGCCATTTGGCCTGGTCTCCCGTTGTGGTGTAATCGCCGGTTGGCTAGCCCTTTGGGCGGTCTTAATCAAGGTGCAAAGCAGCAAAACCCCGGAGTGACGATGGTAGTGGACACCATATTTTTGGCAGCGGCCATCCCTGCCGTTCTGTTTGCGGGAATTTCGAAAGGGGGGTTCGGGTCGGGTGCGGCCTTTGCCGCAACGCCTCTTCTGGCCTTGATTCTTGAGCCCGCTCAGGCCGTGGGACTGATGCTGCCGCTCCTTATGATGATGGATGTGGCGAGCCTGAAATCATACTGGGGAAAGTGGAGCAAAGAACACGCACTTCGTCTCGCTCTGGGGGCAATTCCTGGTGTCGTGTTGGGCGCATTAGTGTTCAAAAACATCAGTGCGGATGGTCTGCGCCTCATGGTGGGACTCGTCGCGGTTGGGTTCGTTGCCTACCAGTTGGCGCGGTCACGCGGTCATCTGAATACGGGCAAGACATTTGTCGCGCCGTTCTGGGGGTATTTCTGGGGGGCGGTCTCGGGGCTGACCAGTTTCATCAGCCATGCCGGTGGGCCGCCGTCGACCACGTATCTGATGGGATCGAAACTGGGAAAAACCGCCTATCAGGCTACCACTGTAATCGTGTTCTGGTGGATTAACCTGATCAAGTTCCCCTTTTACCTCGGGCTGGGGATGCTCGACAGGGGGGCACTGTCCACATATCCGTGGCTGGTGCCGACCGCTCTTGTGGGGGTCTTTATTGGGGTTCGGGCGCATAACATGATACCCGAGACCATCTTTTTCCGGATCACCTATGTTTTGCTGACCATCACAGGCGCAAAACTGATCCTGGATGCCCTGACCTGAGCCAGGGCGAAAGGTCTTAGGCCGGGTTGCCGGTCGGGGTCAGAGGGTTAGCCTTGGCTTCCCACATCTGGCCGGATGCCACGAGGCAGGCCATGCCGTTGGGGCGCGAAATCAGGATGGTCCAGCTGCCGGACTTGTCGGAGGCATAAACCTCAAGCACGGCGTTGTTTTGGTGGAGGCCGAGGCTCTGAAGGGTTTCGCCGTATTTGTCGGCAAGACGCTTGATAACCATTTCGCGGTCGGCGCAGGCGTTGGTGGCCTGGGCGTTAACGGCGGTGACGGGAGCTGCGACGGCGAGGCCTGCCGCGAGGCCGAGTGCTGCGATTGGGGAGGCGATTTTCATCTTCAGTTCCTTATCCTTGGCGGGCCGGAAACCGGGGCACCGGACACCGCGGCTTCTGCTGCGGATCTTCTTGCCGGAACGGTCAGGCTTACCTGTGTGCCTGCTTGTTACCGGGTGCGTCCTCCCCCTGGAGCAACCATCCCGACTGACCTCAAAAATGGGTGCGATTCGCGAATAATTGGTTAATGACGCGGGCGGTCACGTTAATCGGACCGCAACGGACCTAATTTCAGGCTTGAATTTTTTGGGCCGCCCCTTATGCATTATGCTGCATTGCAACGAGGAAAGGCACCCCGTGGAACAAGGCGTATCTCCATACCGCTCCGTTCTTTATTTGCCTGGTTCCCGTGAGCGCGTGCTGGAAAAAGCGAAGACACTTCCGGCCGATGCTCTGATCCTTGATCTTGAGGACGCGGTAACGCCTTCGGAAAAGCCCGCGGCACGCGAACTGGTCGCGAGGGCCGTTAAGGCCGGTGGTTTCGGCCCGCGGAAGGTGCTCACCCGAATTAATGGTTTGGATACGGAGTGGGGTGGCGAGGACCTTGTCGCGATGTGTGCGGCCGGTCCCGACGCCATTCTGATCCCGAAAGTTGAAACGGCGGCGATGATTGTCGAGGTCGCCGGGATCATGGCCGCAAGCGGAGCGCCGGAAAACACGCGGATTTGGGCGATGATGGAAACGCCCCGAGGGGTGTTAAACGCTCTGGAAATTGCCGGCGCCGATCCCCTGCTTGAAGGCTTCGTCATGGGGACGAATGATCTTGCAAAGGAACTTGGTGCCGCGCAGACACCGGACAGGCAGCCTCTGATGACAGGGCTTGGACTGTGTCTGTTGGCAGCCAGAGCCGAAGGGCTGGTTTGTGTCGATGGTGTTTACAACGCCTTCAAGGATGATGAAGGGCTGGAGGTCGTTTGCATTCAGGGTCTGGAAATGGGTTTTGACGGCAAGACGCTGATCCATCCGGCACAGATTGAGATTACAAACAGGGTGTTTGCGCCGAGCGAAGAGGATCTTGCGCTTGCACGGGAGCAGATTCAGGCCCATGAGGAAGCCGAAGCACGCGGGGAGGGCGTTGCCGTCGTCAATGGCCGTATCGTTGAAAACCTCCATGTGGAAACCGCGAGAAAACTGTTGGGTCAAGCCGATGCTATTGCCAGACTCTCCGAGAGCAGTGATGCCGTCTGATCCAGCCCGACGAGAGGGGAGACGACGGAATGGCGTTGCTTGTACTGGGTGTGCTGCTCTGGGTGGCTGCGCACTGGCTTAAACGGCTGGCGCCCGAGTTTCGTGCCGGTCTGGAGACAAGGTTCGGTGCCGGCTCCAAAGGTGTGGTTGCCGCGGTTATCGGTGTCTCACTCGTTTTGATGATCGTCGGTTATAGGTCTTCGGACTTCATCCATGTCTATGCGACACCGTTTTGGACTGTCCATCTTAATAACCTGATGATGTTGTTTGCTGTCGCTCTTATGGGGGCTGGCAAGTCGAAGGGCCGGGCGCGGGCTCTGATGCGCCATCCGATGCTGGTCGGTGTGATAGTCTGGGCGGTCGCACATCTGATGGTCAACGGTGACCTGGCCTCGGTCATTTTGTTTGGCGGGCTTGGTGCCTGGGGTGTGGCAAGTATTGTCATGATCAACCGTGCCGAACCGGAGTGGACGCGGCCGGAACCTGGACCACTGAAAGGCGACATTCGTCTCGCGGCGATTACGGTTGTGCTGTTTATTGTTATTACCGGCGTTCACGCGCTGGTCGGTCCGTCACCATTTCCGGGATAAATTGAGATGCTTGCTTACCGACTGCTCACTGAGGAAGACACATCGGCTTTTTGCCACAAGGTGACGAAAGCCCTGTCACTGGGCTGGTCGCTTCACGGCGGACCGGCCTATGCATTTGATACGGCGGCCGGGGTCATGCGCTGCGGGCAGGCGGTCGTCAAGGAGGTGGATGGCGAGTATGATCCGTCCATGAAACTCGGGGAGTTGTAGGTGACGAAATCCAAGACCTTTGCCGGGTATTTTTTTGAGGACTATTACGTCGGTCAGGTGATCGCGCATGCGGTGCCACGAACTGTCACGGAAGGTGATCGGGCGGTCTACCAGTCTCTTTATCCCAGTCGGTTTGCGGTGGCGTCCTCGGACGAATTCGCGCGGGCCTGTGGTTTTGAAAAAAGTCCGGTTGATGACCTGATTGCGTTCCACGTAGTGTTTGGAAAAACCGTTCCCGATATAAGCCTGAATGCGGTGGCAAATCTGGGCTATGCGGATGGACGGTTTTTGCGCCGGGTCTATCCGGGCGACACACTGACCTCATCCAGTGAGGTGATTGGGCTCAAGCAAAACTCCAACGGCAAATCCGGTGTTGTTTATGTAAGGACGACGGGCCGAAACCAGCATGGCGAAGAGGTCCTGACCTACTGTCGCTGGGTGATGGTCCGCAAGCGGGACGTCGATGCGCCAGCAACTGACACGGTTGTTCCTGATCTGCCCGATGTCGTTTCCGCGGACAAACTTGTGGTTCCGGACGGGTTGAGCTTTGCCGGGTATGACCATGCCCTGGCGGGAGAAAAACATGGTTGGGGCGATTATGCTCCGGGCGAAAGGATCGATCATGTAGACGCGGTGACCGTCGAGGACGCCGAGCATATGATGGCAACCCGGCTTTGGCAGAACACGGCCAAGGTACATTTTGATACAACGGTGCGGGATGACGGATCGCGGCTCGTGTACGGCGGGCATGTGATCTCGATAGCGCGGGCTTTGTCGTTTAACGGGCTTGCCAACGCGCAGTTTATTGCTGCGATCAATTCCGGCGCCCACGCAAATCCATGCGTTGCCGGCACCACCATAGGGGCGTGGTCGGAAGTGCTGGAACGGTCGGAAACCGCGGTGCCTGATGTTGGGGCGCTGCGTTTAAGAACAGTTGCAACCAGCCGGAAAGACGTCGGTTTTGAGCTGCGTGGAGACAACGGTAGATACCTTCCGCATGTGTTGCTTGATCTCGACTACTGGGTGTTCATGCCGGTATGACGTGCGGGGATGAACAGACCGTGGGATTTGCGGTTCAAGCTTGCAATTCGGCGGGATTTGGTGAATGACCTTCACAGGTTACCGGTTCGGCGGTGAAAATTCCGGGAAACATTCACGCTCTTTAAACGCGTGTTGCCGCACTGTTTTGACCGGTCTGTACCGGCACGACGCGAAAATAGGGAACTGAGCATGGCTGATGTCAATCGCGGGAACCGACCGCTTTCACCGCATCTCACGATATACCGTCCACAACTTACTTCCATGTCGTCGATCATGGTGCGTATCACGGGGATCGCACTTTTTTGTCTGTCGATTTTAATCGTTTTCTGGCTCCTTTCCGTATCATCGTCGGAAGGAGCTTTCGGTTTCATGGACGGCTTGATGCGCAGCTGGTTTGGCGACCTGATTTTGTTCGGTGCGACATGGGCGCTGATTTACCACATGTTCGGTCGACTGCGGCATGTGATTTGGGATTTCGGATACTGCCTCGACGTGGAAAAATCCGAAAAAATGGCCAAGATCATGTTCGGTGGCGCAACGGTCCTGGCGATCCTTGTCGCTTTGGTGGTGTAGGAAGATGGCAATGAATTTTCTGACTGATCGCAAGCGTGCGCAGGGGATGGGGTCCGGGCGTGACGGAACAAAACATCACTGGCAGATGATGGCGAGTTCGGTGGCGCTGGTGGTTATGGTGCCGCTCTTCATCTTCACGTTTGGCCTTGGCATGGGCGGAACACAGGAAGAGGTGATCTCCTATTTTAGCCGGCCGTTCCCGGCGATTGTCACCGGTCTTGGGCTGATCGTTGGTATCCGGCACTTCATGTTTGAGGTGCAGGAGGCCGTTGAGGACTACATTCATGGTCTGGCCGGGAAGCTCGTACTGATGGCCGTGACGGCCATTGCTTACACGCTGATTGCGATTGGCCTTTTCGCCCTCGCCAGAATTGCGCTTTAGGAAATGGAATAACACAGTGGCAGCATACGAATACGAGACGCATGACTATGACGTCGTGATCGTGGGGGCCGGTGGCGCAGGATTGCGTGCGACCCTCGGCATGGCCGAGCAGGGTCTTCGGACCGCCTGCGTGACCAAGGTTTTTCCAACGCGCAGCCATACCGTGGCCGCGCAGGGCGGTATCGCCGCATCGCTGAAAAACATGGGGCCCGACCACTGGCAGTGGCACATGTACGACACCGTCAAGGGTTCGGACTGGCTGGGTGACACGGATGCGATGGAATATCTCGCCCGCGAAGCGCCCAAGGCGGTTTATGAACTTGAGCACTATGGGGTGCCCTTCTCCCGGACCGAAGAAGGCAAAATCTACCAGCGTCCGTTTGGTGGCCATACCACTGAGTTTGGTGAGGGGCCGCCGGTACAGCGGACCTGTGCCGCTGCAGACCGTACGGGCCATGCCATTCTGCACACGCTCTATGGTCAGTCGCTGAAGCACAATGCCGAGTTTTACATCGAGTATTTTGCGCTTGATCTGATCATGTCGGAGGACGGCAGGTGCCAGGGTGTGCTCTGCTGGAAACTGGATGACGGCACGCTGCATCTGTTCAATGCGAAGATGGTTGTCCTCGCAACGGGTGGATATGGCCGCGCCTATTTCTCCGCAACCTCCGCGCATACATGTACCGGAGACGGTGGTGGCATGGTTGCCCGTCAGGGACTGGCGCTGCAGGACATGGAGTTCGTTCAGTTCCACCCGACCGGTATTTATGGCTCAGGCTGCCTGATTACCGAAGGTGCGCGCGGTGAGGGTGGTTATTTGACCAACTCCGAGGGCGAGCGCTTCATGGAGCGTTACGCGCCGACCTACAAGGATCTGGCCTCCCGCGACGTGGTATCGCGTTGCATGACGATCGAGATCCGCGAAGGCCGTGGGGTGGGTGCGGAGAAGGATCATATCTTCCTGCATCTGGATCACCTACCACCTGAGGCACTTGCGGAGCGTCTTCCGGGTATTTCCGAAAGTGCCAAGATTTTTGCCGGAGTGGATCTGACAAAGGAACCGATCCCTGTACTGCCGACCGTTCACTACAATATGGGCGGCATCCCTACGAATTACTGGGGCGAGGTTCTTGCACCCACGGTGGACGATCCTGATCGGATTTTCCCCGGCCTGATGGCCGTCGGGGAGGCCGGCTGCGCGAGTGTACACGGAGCGAACCGTCTTGGTTCAAACAGTCTGATTGACCTTGTGGTATTTGGCCGTGCCGCTGCCATCCGCGCCGCGAAAGTCGTGGATCCGGCAGCGCCGAACCCGGAAGTCAACAAGGCATCGGTTGAAAAGGCATTGGATCGTTTTGACGGGTTGCGTCATGCGGATGGGGCGGTTCCGACCGCTGAACTGCGTTTGGAAATGCAGAAGACCATGCAGGCCAACGCGGCCGTGTTCCGTACCTCCGAGGTTCTCAAGGAAGGTTGCGAACTGATGGATGGTGTCGCGGCCAAGATGTCGGATCTGAAAGTCACGGACAGGTCGATGATCTGGAACTCCGATTTGATGGAGACGCTGGAACTGACCAACCTGATGCCAAATGCTCTGGCAACGATTGTTGGCGCCGAGGCTCGTCACGAGAGTCGCGGTGCACATGCCCACGAGGACTTCCCGGATCGGGACGACAACGAATGGCGGAAACACACTCTGGCGGAGGTCGGTGACGACAACGAGGTGACGCTGTCGTACCGTCCGGTTCATCTTGACCCGCTGACCGCGCATGATGAAGGCGGGATTGATCTCGCGAAGATTGCTCCGAAGGCTCGCGTTTACTGAGCCGCTTATGATGTTGCCCGGTCCCGGTTGACGGGGCCGGTGGATGTTTGGACCCGATAGTCCGGGTCAAGATTGACGGACCGGTTCCACTGCCCGCGGTGAGCAGCCGGACACAGGAGGACTGAAATGGTCGAGCTTACCCTGCCCAAAAATTCCCGGATGGTTTCGGGTAAAACCTGGCCCAAGCCGGAGGGCGCGACCAATGTGAGAACGGTAAAAATCTACCGCTACGATGCGGTGGAGGGCAGCGCGCCGCGCCTCGACACATATTTTGTGGACTTGGACACCTGTGGCCCCATGGTCCTGGACGTTCTCATCAAGATAAAAAATGAGATCGATCCGACGCTTACGTTCCGGCGTTCCTGCCGGGAGGGTATTTGCGGCTCCTGTGCCATGAATATCGATGGCATCAATACTTTGGCCTGCATATACGGCATCGACGAGATTGAGGGTGACATCAAAATTTACCCGCTGCCGCATATGCCGGTTGTGAAGGATCTGATCCCGGATCTGACACATTTCTATGCCCAGCACGCCTCAATCATGCCCTGGCTGGAAACGGCGACGAATACACCTGAGAAGGAATGGCGGCAATCGATTGAGGATCGTAAGAAACTCGATGGCCTCTATGAATGCGTCATGTGTGCGTCCTGCTCCACCGCCTGTCCGAGCTACTGGTGGAATGGTGACCGGTATCTCGGCCCGGCGGCGTTGTTGCATGCCTATCGCTGGATCATTGACAGCCGTGACGAGGCCACGGGCAAGCGCCTGGATGACCTTGAGGATCCGTTTAAGCTGTATCGTTGCCACACCATCATGAACTGCACGAAGACCTGCCCGAAGGGATTGAACCCGGCTGAGGCTATTGCGCAGGTTAAGAAGATGATGGTTGAGCGTCGGGTCTAATAGACCTTAAAAATTGGTTGCTGGTCCTGAGACTTATTGGGACCAGCGTACTGTACTCTCCCAATAATTGCGGCTGAATTGATCGAATCGACCATTTCGATTATGCTTTGCAATTGTTCGGGAGAATTTCATGATAAAAGTTCAGTATTTGCGGGGCTCGGATTTTCTGGCAGCTGCCCGTAAACTTGACGTTGATCCCAGTGTCGTTCGTGCCGTCGCCGAGGTTGAGGCGAGGGGCAGCGGATACATCAAGGGCACAAACCTTCCCTGTATTCTCTTTGAGGGACATCACTTTAGCAAATATACGGATCGGCGTTTCGACAGCGAGGCACCGCATCTTTCCTACCGTCGGTGGACCAAGGTTCACTACAAGGGCGGTCGCGGGGAGTATGACCGACTGGTCGAGGCCATCAACATCAACGATGACAATCCCGACCCTGCCCTTCTTTCCACTTCCTGGGGCATGTTTCAGATCATGGGGTTCAATCATGAACTCGCGGGCTTCCTGGATGTCCGGGATTTCGTGAATGCAATGGCCGACAATGAAGCCGAACATTTGATGGCTTTTGTGAATTTCATCATTGGGACGGGTCTTGCCGATGAGTTGCGCAGCAGGGATTGGGCGCGTTTCGCGCGCGGTTACAACGGTCCCGCTTATGCAAAGAACAAATACGACGTCAAAATGGCGGCTGCGTTTGCCAGGAAGCTGAAGGAACAGGAGGAGCAGCTGGCCGGCGGAGAGATTTCTCCGGAACGCGGTGATGCTGTGCTGCTTCAGGCTACCCTGAATGCCGTACTCGGAGACGATTTGACCGAAAAACTGGTGGTTGATGGCTGGGTCGGTCCAAAGACGTTCAGTGCCATCCGCAAGTTTCAGAAGTTGAACGGTATGGAGCCGACGGGACTGATTAACAGGGATCTGTGCGAGGCTCTGGGAATATCTATGGGCGCGGTTGAGTTGGAGGAGGCATAAAATGGCTGTCAGTTTTCTGATCCCGACTGCGATCTCGCTTGCGGATGCTTTCTTTCCAATGCTGGCAACAAAACTGGGCGGCGAACGGGCCGGCGAGGTTGCCGATCAGGTTGTCGATGTTGCTACGCGTGTTGCAGGATTGCCGAAAGACGCGAGTGCAAAAGAGATTATCGCTTCTCTCGGTGATGATCCGGAAGCAATGGAGCAGGTCCGTTTTGAGTTCGCAATGCTCGATCAGCAGGAACATGCCCGGATCTTGGAAGACCGTGCCAGCGCCAGGAATTATCAGATGGCTGTCGGGGCCGAAGGGCGCCGCCGGGGGAACATCATGCTGATTTGTGTGGCAGCCGGTTTGGCTGCCTGTATCATTGCTGCAATTCGCATTGCACGGGTTGGCAATGAGGGCGAATACACGACGGCCATGATCGCTCTGATCACAACTGTCGCGGGCGCGCTCCTCAAAATGCTGAGCGATGCCTTCGCATTTGAGTTTGGGAGTTCCCGTGGATCAAAAGAGAAGGACGATCAGCTGTCCGCCTTCCGGGATGCGCTTGTGGATGTTGGGCGTGAGAACCGGAAAACCGCAGCGGGTCTGCTCGAAAACAAGCAGGCTCAGGCTATGGCGGCGCAGCCACTTATGATGCAGCCGGTTGTTACGCAGAATACTGAAGGGGTCACAAGCGGGGTTTCACAAACCCCCGGAGTATCAGCAACAAAGCCGGAGCGTCGGGATTTTGTTGCCGAACTGGTCGCGGGACGGGTCTGACGGCCCGTCGCGTTACGCGGCGCTTTCCGAACGCCGTCGGGGATCGACATGTTTAATGATGTCGAACATGATGTCGTTTAGATCGAAATCTTTTGGCGTGTAGACCGCCGCGATACCACTCTCCCGAAGTTTTTTGGCGTCTTCCTCCGGGATGATGCCACCCACAATGAGGGGGACGTCCTCCAGGCCCGTTTCTTTCATTCGCTCCTGAATTTCCGTTACAAGAGAGAGATGTGATCCCGACAGGATGGACAGCCCGATGACGTGGACCGAGTTTTCCAGCGCCGCGTCCACGATCTGCCCAGGAGTGAGGCGAATACCGTCATAGTGAACTTCCATTCCCGCATCACGCGCGCGGACCGCGATCTGTTCGGCGCCGTTTGAATGTCCATCAAGGCCAGGTTTGCCGACAAGAAAGCGCAGCCGGGCGCCGAGGGCGTTGCTGACCGCATCGACCGCTTCGCGCACCTCACCGAGGTTGGCAGCCTGGGCGTTGGACGAACGGCCAACACCGGTTGGGGCCCGGTACTCACCAAAGACGCCGCGCATCGCCTCACCCCATTCTCCGGTGGTTGCACCTGCTTTGGCTGCTGCTATTGAGGCGGGCATGATGTTCTTCTTCAGTTTGGCAGCATTACGCAGTTCTGCCAGCGCCACATCGACGGCCGCCTGATCCCGCGTTTCGCGCCATTCCTGAAGGCTTGCGATCTGTTCCGCCTCAAGCGCGGGGTCGACCACCACAATTGCCCGGTCCCCGGACATAAGCGGGGAGGTTTGGCCCTCCTGGAAGCGGTTCACGCCCACCACTGTCGTTTCGCCGGTTTCCATTTTGGCTAAACGAATGCTGTTGGACGACACGAGGGCAGACTTCATGTGTTCGATTGCCGCGACGGCACCGCCCATGGCATCGATGTTCTTAAGCTCCTCGCGCGCGGCGTCGCAGAGGGATTTGACCTTGTCGTCCACGGCAGGGTTGCCGTCGAAAAGATCTTCATATTCAAGAAGGTCAGTCTCGTACGCCATGATCTGCTGCATCCTTAGCGACCACTGCTGATCCCAAGGCCGGGGCAGGCCGATGGCCTCGTTCCAGGCGGGTAGCTGCACGGCACGGGCGCGGGCTTTTTTGGAGAGAACCACAGCCAGCATTTCGATCAGGATGCGATAGACGTTGTTTTCCGGCTGCTGTTCGGTGAGACCAAGGGAGTTGACCTGAACACCGTAACGGAACCGGCGGAGTTTCGGGTCCTCAATCCCATAGCGTTCGCGGCAGATTTCGTCCCAGAGCTCCACAAAGGCGCGCATCTTGCACATTTCGGTTACGAAGCGGATCCCGGCATTCACGAAGAATGAGATGCGGGAAACCATCTTTGGGAAGTCTTCGGGCGCAACCTGGGTGCGTACCTGGTCCAGAACGGCCGTGGCCGTCGCGAGGGCGAACGCCAGTTCCTGTTCCGGTGTCGCTCCGGCTTCCTGAAGGTGATAGGAGCAGACGTTCATCGGGTTCCATTTCGGCATGTTGCCGAGACAGTACTCGGCAATATTGCCGATCAGCCGCAGGGACGGCTCCGGTGGGAAGACATACGTGCCGCGCGAAAGATACTCCTTAATAATATCGTTCTGAACGGTACCCTGGAGTTTGGTCGTATCCGCACCCTGTTCCTCAGCCACCGCTACATAGAGTGCGAGGAGCCATGCGGCCGTGGCGTTGATTGTCATCGAGGTGTTCATCTCCTCGAGCGGGATTCGGTCGAACAGGGCACGCATGTCGCCAATATGGCAAATGGGAACCCCAACTTTGCCGACCTCTCCGCGTGCGAGGATATGGTCGCTGTCGTATCCCGTTTGTGTTGGGAGGTCGAAGGCCACGGAAAGGCCGGTCTGACCCTTGGCGAGATTTGAGCGATAAAGTTCGTTGGATTTGGCTGCCGTGGAATGACCGGCGTATGTTCTGAACAGCCAGGGTTTGTCTCTTTCGGGTGCGCTCATGGGTTTTCCGTCACTTCGAATCACATTTCTCGCTATCCATTGAGTATAGTCTTTTGCGCTGCGGCGCAAATAGGCGAAACAAAATTTCGTTTACCAATTCAATTTTTTTGTAAGATTTCTTCCGCAATGCGGCGGAAATGGCCCCTAATGCGGGTTGCGTCCTGCCATATTTGCTGTAAATGATGATATCAGACGATTTTCGTAATAAAATTGCGAAATTTGACGCCAGACTGAACTCTTATGATAAGGAAAACCGCAAGTGGCACCTCTCGACGCACCTGACATAACGCCCAACCATGATGCGCCGCAAAAGGACTTGTACGAGGTTGGAGAAATCCCTCCGCTGGGCCACGTGCCGAAGCAGATGTACGCATGGACCATCCGCCGTGAACGCCACGGTGAACCCGATGAATCCTTTAAGGTTGAGGTCGTTGACACTCCGGTTTTGGACAGTCACGAGGTTCTGGTTCTCGTGATGGCTGCCGGGGTAAACTATAACGGGATCTGGGCCGGGCTCGGCATTCCAATCAGTCCCTTTGACGTTCACAAGGCTGATTATCATATTGCGGGGTCGGATGCGTCCGGCATCGTTTGGGCCGTCGGTGACAAGGTTACACGCTGGAAGGTGGGCGACGAGGTTGTCATCCACTGCAACCAGGATGACGGTGATGACGAGGAATGTAACGGTGGCGATCCGATGTATTCATCGAGCCAGCGCATCTGGGGCTATGAGACGCCTGAC
Source organism: Alphaproteobacteria bacterium (assembly GCA_030427145.1). Taxonomy (GTDB): domain Bacteria; phylum Pseudomonadota; class Alphaproteobacteria; order Rhodobacterales; family Rhodobacteraceae; genus Amaricoccus; species Amaricoccus tamworthensis. The sequence goes on from JAUHWT010000013.1 coordinate 86,886, forward strand.
GGGTCCTTTGCCCAGTTCACCAATGTTCAGGCTCAGCAGCTTATGCCGCGTCCCCGCCATCTGACGTGGGAAGAGAGCGCCTGTTACACGCTGACGCTGGCCACGGCTTACCGGATGCTGTTCGGCCACCATCCGCACGAACTGAAGCCTGGGCAGAATGTTCTGGTCTGGGGGGCATCCGGTGGTCTGGGTTCGTTTGCGATTCAGCTGATCAATACGGCTGGCGGTAATGCGATTGGCGTTATCTCGGAAGAGGACAAGCGTGAGTTTGTCATGGGGCTGGGCGCCAAAGGCGTCATCAACCGTAAGGACTTCAACTGTTGGGGGCAGCTGCCGACCGTCAACTCTCCGGAATACAAGGAATGGTTTGCAGAGGTTCGAAAGTTCGGTAAGGCGATCTGGGACATCACCGGCAAGGGTGTAAATGTCGACATGGTTTTCGAGCATCCTGGTGAGGCGACGTTCCCCGTATCCACCTTCGTTTGCAAGCGGGGCGGTATGGTCGTGATCTGTGCCGGCACGACCGGGTACAATCTCACCATGGATGCGCGTTACGTTTGGATGAACCAGAAGCGCATCCAGGGCAGCCACTTTGCGCATCTGAAGCAGGCAAGTTCCGCAAATCAACTAATGATAGAAAGAAGGCTTGACCCTTGTATGTCTGAAGTGCTTCCGTGGGCGGAGATTCCGGATGGCCATGTGAAAATGCGGAAAAACCTGCACAAGCCAGGAAACATGGCCGTTCTCGTGAGTGCACCCGTTACGGGTCTGCGGACTTTCGAGGACACGGTTGAGGCCAGCAAAGGGCGCGTTTGAGACTGATTCGTAAACGCGTAAAATTGTTCCGGTCCGGCTCCCCGCGCGCTGAAATCCAACAATTTCAATTGCTTGAAAATTCGCGTCCCCCCATTTCTGGGGGGACATAAATAGCGAATATCGGCGCGCGAACCTTAATGGTACAAACAATTCAATGAAATTTAGCTCATTGCTGAGGTGCCAACATGAAAGCTTATTGGGTCATTGATATTCTCAAGGATATCAGGCAGTTTTCCGAAAAGAATGGAATGGTTGAGCTTGCGGAACAGCTCGATGACGCTATTTTCGTCGCAGCACGTGAAATAGGCTTGAAGATGGCTGAAACGGAAACAGTTACGAGTGCCTCAGGACATACTGGAAGACCTACTGGAACGTTTGCAGATCACGAAGTCCATTGAGGAACTTCAGGTCTGGACCCACGAGTTACGCGATTACTTCGACGTAGCCCATGTAGTATACCACACTGTTAACCGTGAAGGCGAACACGTCGGAGCGTTCACATATGGGCTTGAGTGGGCCCGGCGGTATGTGGAGAAGGAATACGTCAAAATCGACCCGGTGGTGATAGGTGCCGCACGCCGCTTCACCCCGATGGACTGGAAGTCACTCGACTGGTCCAATCCAAAAGCCCGGGCCTTCGCCAAGGATGCGGCGAAGGCGGGGATCGGCAACCAGGGATGGTCGGTTCCGATATTTGGCCCCAATGGTGAATTCGCCCTCTTCGCCCTGAATGACAATGCGTCAGATGACGAGTGGAACGAATTCACACAAAGCAGGGGCAAGGACATTCTGGTTGTTTCCCACCTCGTACATCAGCAGGCCATGCGGATCATCAACGAGGAGACAGTCGGATCGCCGCTTGATCTTTCACCAAGGGAAAAGGATGCCCTGACCCAGCTCAGCCTCGGACAAAGTCGCGCGGCGGTCGCCAATGAGCTGAATATTTCGGAGAATACGCTGCGGGCCTATATCGACTCCGCCAGACACAAACTCGGGGCGGCCAACGTCACCCATGCAGTAGCTTTGGCAACCGCACGGGGTATCATCGGTCGACAGAAAGAGTTTCCGAAGTATTAAGCCAGCGCACGGTAGCTTTCAATTTTGTTAAAATTTGAAGGTCATTTATTGCTCCAGTCAAAGAACACTGGAGCACAACATGATCCACTATATTTACGCTGATCAACTTGAAAACTTCCCGGTACTTGCTGACTCCATGTTCAAGGATCGTGCTTACCAGTTTAAGGATCGCCACAACTGGGATGTTACCGTAAATGAAAACGGTCACGAAATCGATCAGTACGATGCGATGAACCCGCTTTACGTCATTTGGCAGAATGAAGACGGCACGCATGGTGGATCTATTCGTATTATGCCGACCGTTGGTCAGATCATGACCAATGACTATTTCTCCCACCTGACGGATGGTGTTAAAATATCGAGCCCGGTGATCTGGGAATGCACGCGCTTCTGCCTCGCTCCGGGGGCGGGCCCCAATGTAGCAGCTGCCCTGTTGGCCGCGGGATTGGAACTGGGCATCCGTTTTGGCCTCGATCAGGCGATCGGTGTTATCTACACCCGGACACACGCCATCTACCGCCGGATTGGTTGGGTTCCGGAAATCATCGGAACGGATGGTGATGACCGCGAAGCCATCAGCATCGGCGTCTGGGACATCAGCACCGAGGCCCGCGACGAACTCTGCCGTAAATCCGGAATTTCCGCTGACGACATGGCTTACTGGTTCGATGCGAGCTTTAACGCAAATTTTAATGATGAGAGTTTGGCGGCGGCCTGAGGCTGGTCATGTTCGGAGCCTGTTGGTAACAGGGTCAGGTTGAACAGGCGCGGGCGAAACGAATGGAATTTTCTGAGGATCAGGCGCACGCGTGGGAGCGGATATCCAAAATGCTCCTCGCGGCCGGGATTGACCTGAAAGCCTCGGAAATTACCGGCGAGGGAGGTGAACAGCCGACATTGGCTGTTGTGGGTAAAGCCGGGTCCGGCAAGACCATGCTTCTCGCGGAACTGGTAAAAAGTCTGATGGCCGCGGGTGTCGAGGCCATTTCCTCCGATTTCGAAAGTCGGCGCATAAGGACACGGCGCACTCTTGCCGTGTTGGCTCCGACGAACAAAGCCGCAAGCGTTTTGCGGTCGCGGGGTGTGCCCGCGACGACCATCCACCGAATTCTCTACACACCATTGTATCACCCCGACTACGAAGCGATTGCCGAGTGGTTGATGGGCAAGGCGGAACGGCCGGCCATCGAGGATCTTACCGATGAGGCGCTTGACCGGGCACATGCCTTTTATTCAACCCATCCTTCCATCCCCGGGGCCCTCGCCAGCGCCGGGTTGCGCGGGTCTGATTTCATCCAGGGATGGAAGCTGCGGGAGGAGCCGCTGGATATTGGCCTCGTCGACGAATCATCGATGCTTGATTCGCGGCAGTATGAGGACCTGAGGGGACTGTTTCGGTCCCTGATTCTGTTTGGGGACCCCGCACAGCTGGCCCCGGTGGGCGGAAAAGGCGGCATGGTTTTCGACGATCTCGAAGACGATTCGCGTCTAACACTGGGCCGTGTGCACCGTCAGCAGGCGGATAACCCGATTCTCGACCTTGCTCATGCACTCGGCGATTCGGAATTATCGTTCGACAATTTTGAGGACATGGTGCGCGAAGCGGCGGAACGGGACGATCGCGTGGTGATCAGTCCGCGTGTTGATTCGACCGCAATGGCGCGGGCCCCGGTTCTTGTGTGGCGCAACAAAACGAGGATCCGGCTGATACATGCCTTCAGGTCCGCGCATGGAATTCCACCGACAGATCTGGTTCCCGGTGAGCCTTTGATCTGTGATGGAATTGAACTGCCGCTGAAACATCGCAAACGGCGTATGGATTTGGAGGCCCGCGGTCTCGTGAAAGGGGCGCAGGCCGTTTATTTGGCGCCGGGTCGCAAGCCGGGGTTCAGCCGTATTCACCTTCTTGGGGCCGATGATCCGCAGTTCGGTGTGGCCAGCATCATTCAGATTGAACTGCCGGATGCGGAAGAGCCGTTCATACCGACCGCGGCCAATATGGGTGCGGTGTTTCTGCACGGTTCGGCAGTTACCATTCACAAGGCCCAGGGCTCGCAATGGCCCGAGGTTCAGCTTTTTGCCCCCGATATCGGCGCGGCGGCATGGTCCAACAGGTCGGAGGCGGGCATCGCTGTTTGGAAGCGGTTGGCTTATGTTGCGATTACGCGGGCTGAACACAGGCTGCACTGGGTGACCCGGTATGCACTGGCCCGACCTACCGAGCCGCTTTCCGTCTCAGACCTGGCGGCAAGGTTTGAGGCGCCTGCGCTTCAAATGGAAGTTCAGGATGGAGAGGGCGCGAAATAGGGGCTTAGCGCTTGGCGAGAGAGAAGGCCGTGGCAGCAACCCATCCCGCGACCAGGGCGATGAACACCGAGAGACACCCGTAGATCAGGGGCTGGTTCTGTGCCAAATTGTAGAGCCAGCGTTCAATCCCGGTTTTCTGTACAATGATTTCGGTCGATCCGGTACTTACGACTTCCTTGTCGCGGATCAGGAAAAATTCTGCGGTGTATTCACCTTCCACAATATTGGAGGGCATCTCGAATTCGGACTGGAACAATGTTTCCTCGGCCAAATACACTTCCCAGTCCCGTTGTGAATAGAGCCGGTTATCCATCCGGATGCGCACGACGGCTTCAGCGAAAGGTTGGGTATCATAAAGTTTCTGATGGCTTTCTACTTTCCGAACCGCCTGATCCATGCCGATTTTGTAACGCAACATCTCAGTCTGGGTTATGATGTCCGATAGGTTTCGCGTTGAGGCGATGGCGTAATAGCTCGGAGCATCGCGGACGGTCACCGATACACGGTTTACCCAAATCCCAAACCAGCGTTCCTTCCTGCGTACCACGGCGGGTCCTTCTGGACCTTTGATGGTGATGACCACATCAAGTTTCGGCGCATCTATCGGGATCGGTGCGTCGCGGCTGACGGCGCCGAATACGAACAGGCTTGATCCGTTGAAGCTTGCATTGAGTGCAATATTGTCCTTGGAAATGCCGGTTACCACACGCTCATCGGCCTGGACAGGTATTGTCCAAATCAGGAGCACAGCCAGAAACGCACGTACGATCATCGGCTCAACTCAATTGAATAGGGCTCCGACGGCTCAAGAATGAGGTCGCTGGCGAGTTTGAAACACACAAGCAAAACAAGCGCAGCAAGCAGGATGCGCAACTGTTCCGCGCGCAGTTTTGCGGCAAGCCGTACACCAATTTGAGCGCCGATTACGCCGCCAAGGAGCAGTATCACCGCAAGGACGGTATCGACTGATTTGTTTTGTACGGCGTGCATGATCGTCGTGTAGCCGGTCACAAACAGGAATTGGAATACTGAGGTGCCGACCACAACTTTCGTTGGCATTCCAATGACATAGATCATGGCCGGAACCATGATAAAGCCACCGCCCACACCCATGACTGCGGCGAGCGCGCCGACCATAATGCCGACGACAAAAGGTGGTATGGCACTGACGTAAAGCTGCGACGTTCTGAACCGCATTTTAAGTGGCAGCCCGTGTGCCCAGGTATGCCGCTTTCGGGGTGCGACCGGTGTGTTCTTTTTTTGGCGTCGAATGGTCCGCAGGCTTTCGGCAAACATTAGCCCGCCTATGGTGCCGAGCAGCGCAACGTAGAGGATGCTGACGACCAGCTCAAACTGGCCCATTTCTTTCAGCTTGGCGAAAATCGCCACACCGATCGAGGAGCCTACGAGACCGCCGACCAGAAGCACCGTGCCCATTTTGATGTCGACGGTTTTACGTTTAAGATGTGCAAGCAGGGCCGAAAAGGATGAACCGGCAATCTGGTTCGCGGCGGATGAGACCGCTACTGCCGGAGGGATGCCTATGAAGAACAGCAGCGGCGTAAGAATAAATCCACCGCCTACGCCAAACATCCCTGACAGGATCCCAACCATCCCGCCGATCCCAAGGAGCAGAAAAGCATCCACTGAGACTTCGGCAATCGGGAGGTACAGCTGCATTCAACGAAACCTGTTTGGCACACCCGGTTCGGCCGGATTTGGCTTTAGTTCAGTGAGGAATATTATACTGGTTTCGACCCAGGGTTAACGGAAATGTTCCTCAAAAACCTGCGGATTACCTTTTCCAGTTTTGCCGCGCCCAGCGACGCCATGGCCTTGGTATGTTCGTGACTGATGTTCTCGTCGCTCATACCTGCAGCCATATTGGTGATGGTCGAGATCGCGGCCGCTTTCATTCCGAAAAACCGGGCCAGGATGACTTCGGGAACAGTAGACATACCTACCGCGTCCGCCCCAAGTATTTTGATCGCGCGTATCTCGGCAGGTGTTTCGAAACTTGGTCCCGAATACCAGGCGTAGACACCTGATTTTAAGGCGATGTCTTCAGCCGCGGCAGCCGACTCCAACTGGTCTGAAATTTCCGGATCATAGGCGTTAGTCATATTCACGAAACGGCGGTCGGTTGGTTCGCCGATCAGCGGATTAAGCCCGGAAAAATTGATGTGATCGTTTATCAGCATCAGGTCGCCCGGCGGGATATCCGTACGGAAGGAACCGGCAGCATTGGTCAACAGCAGGGTTTCCGCTCCCAGCTGCTGGAGGAGTTCAACTGGTCCCCGCATCACATCGGCCTGTCCGGATTCATAGTAGTGTGCGCGCCCACCGAGGATTGCGACACGCACTCCCTCCAGGTCGCCGATCACCAGTTTGGGCTGGTGGCCTGACACTCCGGTGTGTGGAAACCCGGGCAGATCTTCATAAGGTATGGCAACGCCGTCGACTGTATCCGCAAGATGCCCCAGACCGGAGCCCAGGATGAGGCCCACCTGCACAGGTTCATCTCCCGCACGGCTGCGAACTGTACTGAGCAGGTCCACGGTTATCGTTCCTTTACGTATGGTTGACCGCCGGCTTTAGGCGGTATGGCTTTGCCGACAAATCCCGCGAGGATCACGACAGTCAAAATGTAGGGAAGGGCCTGCATGAACTGCACGGGGACAGTGACTCCGGCAATGGTGAAGCCTTGGTATCGTATGCCGAACGCCTCAAGGAAGCCGAACAGGAAACAGGCTCCGAGGGCTGGCCACGGTTTCCACTTGGCAAAGATGAGTGCTGCAAGCGCTATGAAGCCTTTACCGGCGGTCATTTCGCGGACAAAGCCTGCCGACATGCCGGTGGACAGGTATGCGCCTGAAATACCGCAAAGCAGGCCGCAAATCAGAACTGCCTGATACCGCTGGACAACGACCGAAATGCCAGCCGTATCGACTGCCCCGGGGTTTTCGCCCACGGCGCGCAACCTAAGGCCAAACCGCGTCCGAAAAAGGATCCACCACGTAAGTGGAACGGTGAGAAGAGCGATGTATACCAGTATGTTATGGCCTGAAATGAAGTTCGAATAGATTGGACCGACGATAGGCACGGATGACAGGCCTTCGGCGAAGGGTAACTGTATTCCGAGGAAGCGTGAATCCGCGGTCAACTGGGGTGTCTGACCGCCCTGGTGAAACCAGTTTTGTCCTATAAGGGCCGTCATTCCGGAGGCCAGAAAGTTGATCGCCACACCCGAAATCAGCTGGTTGCCGCGGAGCGTGATCGAAGCCAGCCCGTGCACAACGGAAAGCGCCATGGAGGCGCCGATGCCAGCGAGAAGTCCGAGCCATGCCGAACCTGACACGGCGGCGACCGCTCCGGCGGCGAATGCTGCGGCGAGCATTTTGCCGTCCAGCCCGATGTCGAATATCCCGGCCCGTTCAGAAAAAAGCCCGGCGAGGCACGCCAGCAGGAGCGGGGTTGCCAGGCGCAGGCTTGATCCCATCAACTGAACAAAAACGTCGATATCCATCAGCCCGTCCTCGTTCCGCTTTTGACAAACAGTCTTTCCATCGGAAACCTGACGAGGTTTTCAAGCGCGCCGGTAAACAGAATGACCAAAGCCTGAATTACCACGATCATCTCCCGGCTGATGTTAGGCATGTCAAAGGCAAGTTCCGCGCCGCCCTGATACAGAATACCAAAGAGTATGGCGGCGATGACCACACCCACGGGATGGTTGCGTCCCATGAGAGCCACGGCGATGCCAACAAACCCGGCCCCACCGACATAGTCGAGTACCAGCCTGTGCTGGAAGCCCATCACCACGTTTAGCGCCATCATGCCGGCCATCGCCCCGGACAGAACCATTGCGATAATGGTGACGCGAACGGGGTCAATACCTGCATAGACGGCAGCCGGTTCAGAAAAGCCGAGCGCCCGCATTTCGTAGCCGAGCCGCGACCGCCATATCAAAAGCCACGTTAGAAACGCGCCGACCAGAGCCAGAAAAGCCGATAGGTTCAGTGGTGTTTTTGAAATCGCAACTCCAAAAACACCGAGGATCTCGTGCATGAACGGCAGGTGCGTACCCTCTGCGAAGTTCCGCGTTTCGGGTGCCATTGATCCAGGCACCTTGAGTACATTCACCAGAAGGTAGACAACGAGGGCTGCGCCAATGAAGTTAAACATGATCGTCGTGATCACGATGTGACTGCCGCGTTTTGCCTGGAGATACCCGGGAATAAAGGCCCAGGCGGCACCGAACAGGCAGGCACCCAGGATCGCAAAGGGCAGGGCGAGGGTCCAGTGTGGCCAGTCGAAGGCGAGACATACAAGGGTAGCCCCTATGCCACCGAGGGCCGCTTGGCCTTCTCCGCCGATATTGAAAAGACCGGCATGGAAAGCGATTGCGACCGCGAGGCCCGTGAACACAAATGTTGTCGCGTAGTAGAGTGTGAAGCCAATACCGTAGCTTGACCCAAGCGATCCAACCAGCAAAAGGCGCACGGCCTGGATCGGGTCCTCACCGATGAAAACCACGACGAGGCCCGCGACGAGAAAGGCCAGTATGAGGTTGATCAGCGGGATCAGCGCCAGATCGACCCAGCGCGGCAGTTTGTCGTTCATGCTCCCTCGCTTTTTTCCGGGTCAATACCGGCCATCAAAAGCCCCAGTTCGCGCTCGTCGGTCTCGCTGCTCAGCCTTTCGCCGGAAACGCGGCCGTCAAACATAACGATGATCCGATCACTCAGGGCCTGGATTTCATCCAACTCAACGGATACGAGAATGATTGCCTTGCCACGGTCCCGCAGGGTGACAATTTGCTGGTGTATGAATTCAATGGCCCCAATGTCGACGCCACGTGTCGGCTGGCCCACGAGCAGTACGTCCGGATCGCTTTCGATTTCCCGTGCCAACACGATTTTCTGCTGGTTGCCGCCTGAGAAATTGGCGCTTTTGAGGTTGGTGTCGGGCGGGCGAATGTCAAACCGTTCGATTTTGCCAACGGCGTCATTGCGCATCTCCCCGCGGGACATGAGCCCGTATCCGGCTTCAAAGCGTGGCTGGCCGTGGTAACCGAAGGCGGTGTTCTCCCAGGTCTGGTAGGGCATGACCAGGCCGCGGCGGTGGCGGTCTTCGGGTACGTGGGCAATACCGAGTTTGCGCCGCTGGTTGGCATTGGTGATTTTTGACAGATCGAGATCCTGACCGCGAAAGGTCACCGTTCCGGAATTGGCGACGGCAATGCCGGCAAGCACCTCAAGGAGTTCCGACTGGCCGTTTCCAGCGACGCCGGCAATTCCGAGGATTTCGCCCTCGCGGACATTGAGGCTCACGGACCGTAGACGTTCCACGCCTTTATCGTCGATCAGCGTCAGGTCTTTTGCCTCCAGGGCCACGGGTCCGGGCTTCGCCGGTGTTTTCTCCACCCTCAGCAGCACCCTGCGTCCAACCATCAATTCAGCCAATTCGCTGGGGCTGGTTTCGCTGGTTACAAGTGTTTTCACCATTTCACCGCGCCGCATGATGCTGACCTCATCGGTCACGGCCATGATCTCGCGCAGTTTATGGGTAATCAGGATAATGGTCTTTCCCTCGGACTTGAGGTGCTCCAAAATCCTGAAGAGGTGATCCGCTTCCGCCGGGGTCAGAACGCCGGTCGGCTCATCAAGGATCAGAATGTCGCATTCGCGGTACAGTGCCTTGAGGATTTCCACGCGCTGTTGGGCTCCGACGGACAGTTCCGACACGACCGCATCGGGATCGACCCTCAGTTCGTACTCGTTTGCAAGGCGTTCGAGTTCGGATCTGGCCTTCGCCAGGGAAGGGCGCAATAGAGGACCGTCCTCGGCACCCAAAATAATGTTTTCAAGAACGGTGAATGGCTGAACCAACATGAAATGCTGGTGAACCATGCCGATGCCTGCGGAAATTGCGGCGAGGCTGTCAGGAATTTCGGTCCGCTGACCGTTGATCCGGATTTCCCCACTGTCGGCCTGATAAAAACCGTACAGGATCGACATGAGCGTTGATTTGCCAGCGCCATTTTCACCCACGATGCCGTGGATGGTTCCGCGGCGCACGGGCAGATGGATGTCCCGGTTGGCCTGAACGGGGCCGAAGCTCTTGGAGATGCCGACAAGTTCGATGGCGAGGGCGGAATCAATCCGCCCTGCCTGATTTTGCATTTCAGTGGAAAGGTCGCTCACGTGTCAGGAAACCGGGCAGGAGTCATCTTTCATGTAGTCGTGAACCACTGTGTCACCGGCGATGATGGATTCTTTTGCGGCTTCCACCGCCTCGACCATTTCCGGAGTAATGAGTTCCTCGTTGTTTTCGTCGACCGCGTATCCGACGCCATTTTCGGCGAGGCCCATCACGTTTATTCCGGTGGACCAGTTACCTTCCTGAACGTCCATCATCGCGTTGTAGACGGCTACATCAACGCGCTTGAGCATTGAGGTCAGCACCTGGCCGGGATGGATGTAGTTCTGGTTGGAATCCACGCCAATGCCGAGGGCGCCCGCATCGGCCGCTGCCTGAAGAACGCCGATGCCGGTGCCGCCGGCTGCGTGGTAGATCACGTCGGCGCCGCGATCGATCTGTGATTTGGCAAGCTCGCCGCCTTTGACCGGGTCGTTCCAGGCCGCACCGGTGGAACCGGTCATGTTCTGGAAAACTTCCGCGTCCGGATTTGCGGCTTTGGCGCCCTGAACGTATCCGCAGGCAAATTTGCGAATGAGCGGGATATCCATGCCGCCGACAAAGCCAACCTTCCCGGTCTCGGATGCCATCGCGGCAAGCATGCCAACGAGGTAGGAACCCTCATGCTCGTTGAACACGACCGAGCGTACGTTCGGCAGATCAACAACCATATCGATAATTGCAAAGTCGGTTTCCGGGAATTCGGCGGCTACGGTTTCCATAGCAGAGCCGTATGAGAAGCCGGCAACAACTACGGGGTTGTGGCCGTCGCGGGCAAACTTGCGCAGGGCCTGTTCGCGCTGGGCGTCCGACTGGAGTTCGAACTCACGATAATCAATGCCGGTTTCCTCCTTGAACCGCTCGGCACCCTCATAGGACGCTTGGTTGAAGGACCGGTCGAATTTACCGCCGAGGTCAAAAATGACCGCCGGGTTCACATCTTCCGCGTTGGCAATTCCCGCCATTGCGGTCAGGGCCGCCACTGACACGAAAGTTGTCAAGTATTTCATAATTTACCTCCAGGGACTCATCGGTGCGCGGAAAGGGTTGAACAATCCGGCCCGTGCCATCCGCCCACCCGTTCGCAAAAGGATCTGCGGACAGTAAAGGCTTAACGCCTGGTACGGTCAATTGCTTTTTGTTGCGCGCAAGTAGCCATTTAGGGCAGCATTTTACGCATCACGATGGCATCGACCTCCGCACCGCTGGACCCGGGGTAATACCCGGCTCTTTTGCCGACCTCATCGTATTCTGCCCGCCTATAAAGAGCGCGCGCAGGTGAGTTGTTTTCCGCAACCTCGAGGAAAACTTCCGCAACGCCGCGACTGGCGGAGGTTTCTTCGAATCCGGCAAGAAGTTTCGCGCCAATGCCTTCCCGGCGGTGGGAGGGATCGACGGCGAGTGTCAGGAGTTCCGCTTCGGGCCCGGCCGCGCGTCCAAGGGCGAATCCGTGCTCAAGCTCGCAGAGAAATACGTTCGGCTGACCGAGTAAGTCTTCGAATTCTCTTTGGGTCCATGCTCGGGCAGGAGCCTCAAAACAGAGCCCATGAAGGTCTGCGAGCCGTTCAGGCGTCATCGAGGATGACGGGAGGCAAATCGGACGACCGCGCTGCATCGACCTTTCGCACGTAAAGAGGGACAGGTAACGAAGTTTCGCCGTTTCGCAACTTACACATGGCGACCTGTGCTGCGCGCCAGAGGTGGTCTTCTTTGTTTTTTTCTACAAACGGAAAACCGGCGCAGCGCGCGAAATCGGTCTGCACTCCCGTGCAAATCACGTCAGCGGCCAATAAAAAATCCGCAGGGTTTTCCGTGGGTTCGGAGATGGCGCGACCTTCCACAAACAGCTGACAGGACGTGTTTCCCCGACCATTGTCGGCGAACGCCAGCACCGCGCCTTGCATGCCGTGGGCCGCGGCTTCAAATCCCGTCACGCCGATAGCGGGAATGTTTAGCGACAGCGCCAAACCACGCGCGGTTGCAACTGATAGACGAATACCTGTGAAATTGCCGGGACCGGTCAGAACCGCAAGGCCATCAATATCAGACCATTTTAGTCCCGCTTCGACCAATGTTTCCTCGAGCATCGGAACAAGCCGCTCGGCCTGGCCGCGTTTCATGTCTTCGGAAATCTGAAAAAGGGTCGTGTAGCCATGAACCAAAGCGGCCGCGCATCGCGCGGCCGTTGTATCAAATGCCAGAATGAGCGGACCGTCAGACACCGACCGGGCGCACCTCGGTCACATCCGGAATGTAATGCCGAAGCAGGTTCTCGATGCCCATTTTCAGCGTCATTGTTGACGACGGACATCCAGCACAGGCGCCCTGCATGTGCAGATAAACGACACCGCGCTCGAAGCCGTGAAATGTAATGTCGCCGCCGTCCTGAGCTACTGCTGGGCGGACGCGCGTATCGAGCAGATCCTTGATCTGATTCACGATTTCCTCATCCGGCCCCGTGTGCTCAGCATGACCAACGGAGCCTGCACCGTCTTCAATTGCAGGAAGGCCCGACTGGAAGTGTTCCATAACCGCGCCCAGAATGGCGGGTTTTATGTGCGCCCACTCAACCGAGTCGGATTTCGTCACCGTCACAAAATCCGGTCCGAGGAACACGCCTGTCACATCTCCGGTCGCAAAAATGCGGCGCGCGAGCGGCGAACTCTCGGCGGCGGCTTCACTCGGGAAATCCGCGGTTCCAGTTGCAAGAACGGACTGTCCAGGCAAGAATTTCAATGTCGCCGGGTTCGGCGTCGACTCCGTTTGAATAAACATTCCAGCTACTCCCGTGATCGTTCCGTTATTTGGTGTCCTGTGGGCACCAAGTCAAGCTTGCCAGCCGCCAGACGTCATCATGTAACAGCGATAACCTCCTCCTTGGTCATCGAACCAGGCACGATGGTGACGGGGATGTGCAGTTCGTTCATCCGGCGCCCCGTCAATGCGGAAACAATGGGGCCGGGGCCACCACCACCGGTGCCGGCGCCCAGCACGATGATGCCAATATCCGGGTTTTCCTTAATGTGGGTCAGAACGGCATCGACCTTGTCGCCCTCACGAATGGCGAGAGTCGGGGTAATTTTTTCCCGTTTCTCCATCCGGTTTTTGAAGACCTGGAAATGGGCCTCGATTTTCTCATGAGCCTCGGCCCGCATGACATCCGCCACGCCCATGAAGTGCTGAAATTCCTCGTTCGAAATTATTGCCAGCATTTCGACGCCACCACCAGTTTTGGACGCACGGATGGCGGCATACCGCATCGCGTTCAGCATTTCCGGAAGGTCGTCCAGAATGATCAAAAATTTGCGCAAGAGTTCCCTCCTGGTTTGCCGCAAAGGGTTCGGGATCATCCTTCAGCGGAGCGAAAGTCGCAACAGGTTTCGTCGGGGCTGTCAGGCGTGAACCTGCAAGCCCCTGACTTTGCCCAAAAAAGCGGAAACTATTTCGATCTTTCAGGCCTTCACCGGGCCCCAAACATCAGGATTTGCGTTTTAGAATCATACCGGTGATTTCATATGTCCGATCCATGATCGGCTCCGCTATCTCCGCTGCCCGGTCTGCGCCTTTTGCCAGGATACGGTCGATTTCGGCCGGATCGGCCATCAGTTCAGACATTCGGCCCGAAATCGGTGAGAGATGCTCGACGGCCAGATCGGCGAGCGCGGGTTTGAACGCCGAGAACTGCTGCCCACCAAACTCGGTCAAAACATCCTGCGGCTGAGTTCCGGCAAGCGCGGCATAGATATTCACCAGATTGCGAGCCTCGGGCCGTTCATCCAGTCCCTTAATCTCGCTCGGCAGGGCCTCCGGATCGGTACGCGCTTTGCGGATTTTCTGCGCGATCGCGTCGGCATCATCGCTCATGTTGATGCGGCTCATATCCGATGGATCGGATTTCGACATTTTTTTGCTGCCGTCCCGCAACGACATGACGCGCGTCGCGGCGCCCTCAATCACCGGTTCGGGCATAGGGAAAAAATCAAGACCGAAGTCGTGGTTGAACTTGGCCGCGATGTCACGGGTCAGTTCCACGTGTTGCTTTTGATCCTCACCCACCGGGACATGGGTCGCGTGATACACGAGAATGTCGGCGGCCATCAGAGCAGGGTAGGCATAGAGACCGAGAGACGCGTTTTCCCGGTTCTTGCCAGCCTTATCCTTGAACTGCGTCATGCGGTTGATCCATCCAATCCGCGCCACGCAGTTGAAAATCCAGGCAAGCTGCGAATGGGCCGGAACCTGGGACTGATTGAAGAGAATTGAGCGTGCCGGATCAATGCCACATGCGACATAGGCAGCCGTCAGTTCGCGGGTTGCCCTGGCAAGGGCGTCAGGTTTCTGCCAAACCGTGATGGCATGCAGGTCTACGATACAATAGAGCGCCGGGTTCTCATCGTTTTGCATGTCTACGAAACGACGCAGTGCACCAAGGTAGTTGCCAAGGGTCAGGTTGCCCGACGGCTGGATGCCTGAAAAAACACGTGGCTGGAAATTTGCCTCTGACATGGTCGCGATCCGCAGGTTCAACTTCAAACCCCGCGCTTATTCACGCTGAACCGGTTCCGGTCAACAGCAGAGAGGTGTTTGCCGTGGAAACCGCCTTTGGCCATCGGATCGAAGCTTCCCGAAACAAGGGCCTTTTGGCCATATTCCGCTCATGGCGTGCCGCACCACACACGGTGGGTTGAACGTTTCGTGTACATCGCGCAAACACCCGCCATCGGATCAGGATTTGAAGCTGAAGACGCAGCGCCACTGCCCATCGCGGTTGGCGAAGGGATGGGTGTAATCTGCGTCTTGAGTGGAGGCCGATGTCCAATCGGACGGGGATAGAGGAGTTCCGGAGCATTTCGGCCGGGCGTACGCCTCCACCGTGTCCGGGGTCGCTATTAGTAAATTCCGTGGGCGCTGAGACCGGCCGGTGCCGGGAGCGTTAACAGGGGGCTGAATTTCTGTGGGGTGGTGCTTGTGCAACCGATGGAACTGACGATCGAATCCGCGCTGTCCCCCGGGGGGCTGATCGGGCACCTGTCGTATCTGCTCATGGTCCTGTCCATGATGATGCGGTCGATGGGCATGTTACGGGTCCTGGTCATTCTTTCCGCTATTGCGGCCATTATCTATGATACGGTTTGGCTTCGAGACCCCGTCGGTCTTTTTTGGGAAACTCTGCTGATCCTTGTGAACGTGTACCAGTTGGTCGTCATCTTTCGTCGCAACTACGCCGCAAGCTTCACTGAAGAGGAGCGCAGGTTTGTCGGCAATTGTTTGTGGGGATTGGGCCGGGGGGAGGCACGGCAGCTATTGGATCTGGGTGAATGGGTCGATTTTCCAAGCCAAACAAAATTGACCACCGAAGGTGTCCGCTCACCGTATCTCTATTACGTCTCATCCGGTGACATTGAGGTCCTCAGGGATGGCAGGACTGTAGCTCACATAGGTGCGGGACAGTTCGTTGGCGAGATGTCCCTGATTGATGAGGACGTGGCCGTTGCCGATACCTATGCCACCCGCAGAACCAGATGCTGGCGACTGGGCACAAATACGCTGGATGCGATGAACATTCATTATCCGCAGCTGCGAACCAGTATTGTTGACGGCATCGGGCGGGACCTGAAGCGCAAGCTTATGGCGGGGTAGCCGAAGGGTAACCGGGAATTCTACTTCGCGCATCCATATGTGACCACGGCAGCCACACTGCCTTGATTGACCCTTGTTCAGTCGTCGTGCGAGGGATATGACCCGTCGCCACGATACATCAGGCGAAACCCGGGCGAATACGTGGATGGACAGGTGCCGGATGTGGCCGCCGCCCAATGCCAGGAGACTTGCGTATGAACATGATCGGAACCTTCGTAAAACCAATGCACCCGGAAGGACGGCGTTTCGTCGCCATATTCCTGGTAATTGCACTGGCCCTTTTTCTTATGTCCGATTTCCTTGGCTGGGTTGGTCTCGGTCTGACTGTGTGGTGCTACTATTTCTTTCGCGATCCCAAACGAACGACACCGGTCGACAGTAACCTGTTCATCAGTCCGGCCGATGGAGTTGTCTCTCTGATCGGCCGTGCCGTTCCACCGGCTGAACTGGGTATGGATGGTACGGAACTGACACGGGTCAGCGTTTTCATGAATGTCTTCAACTGTCATGTGAACCGCTCACCAATTGCAGGGACCGTTCGCAAGGTTGCGTACCGTCCGGGCAAATTTTTCAACGCCTCCCTTGATAAGGCGAGCAGTGACAACGAACGCAATTCGCTTTGCATTGAAATGCAGGACGGTCGCCAGATCGCGGTGGTTCAGATTGCCGGGTTGGTGGCACGACGCATTGTCTGTTTCGTGCGGGACGATGCCAGGCTGGAGGCGGGCGAGCGCTTTGGCCTGATCCGGTTTGGTTCGCGCGTGGACGTTTACCTTCCGGAGGGTGTGAAGCCGCTGGTTAGCGTTGGACAGACCATGGTCGCCGGCGAAACGGTACTGGCTGACATGTCGTACGACGGACCTGCCCGAACTGGCAGAACGGGGTAGCCATGGGTAACCTTCCGGAACCTCAACAGCGTCCAAGGTCGGAATTCCCGATCATAACGCTGTTGCCGAATGTGCTGACCATAGCCGCAATCTGTGCCGGCCTGACAGCGATCAGGCTGGGTGTTGAGGGCAATTACGAACTCGCGGTTCAGTTGGTCCTGTTTGCGGGGGTTCTGGATGGTTTGGATGGCCGACTGGCACGGGCACTGAAATCCGACAGCAAAATGGGTGCGGAACTGGATTCGCTCGCGGATTTCCTGAACTTCGGTGTCGCGCCGCCTCTCCTGATCTACTACTGGGCTTTGGACACTACGAGGAGCGCGGGCTGGATTTGCGTGCTGATTTTCGCGGTGTGCTGCGTGGTCAGGCTGGCGCGTTTCAACGTTCACGCAAAATCGGAAACCGATGAGTTCGACAACCGGTTCTTCGTTGGCGTACCCGCTCCGGCGGGCGCTCTGCTCGTGTTGCTGCCGATGTTCATTTCGTTCTCGATTGCCGAAAAACCAGTGCTGCCGGTGGCAATGATCTGCCTGCATATGGTGTTTGTCGGGTGGCTTCTTATCAGCCGTATTCCGACATGGTCGTTCAAAACGCTCACCGTCTCGCGTGAAAACGTGAAGTTTTTCCTCGTGGGAATTGCGTTCACTGGTGCGGCGGCTCTGACATACGCATGGGTCACACTGGTGGCGTTGTGCATCGCCTATGTTGGCGCGGTGATCTGGGCTCTGGTCAGCGGGAAGCGGCCGGACACCTCGCAGTAGCTTGGCACTCCGTGGAGGACCCAGTTTTCGCTGTCTTGATTTGAAGACTGGAATATGTGTCCCTCAGTTTCATGGATGGGGCGTTTCCGAATAATCTGGGCCTGACAGCGCCAATAGTTCAGGCCCCAATGGCTGGCGTGTCCACGCCTTAAATGGCAGCTGCGGTTTCGAATGCGGGTGCCCTGGGCAGTCTGGGTTTGGCCGCCTTGGACGTGGAGACGGCAGCGGAGCAGATCGCGCAGACGCGGCAAAAAACGCAAAGACCCTTTGGCGTGAACTTCTTCTGCCACGAACCGGCCCGGCGCGATGCCGTGCTTGAACAGTCGTGGATTGAACACACCGCTCCCCTTTTCTCGAAATTTGGGGCCGTTCCGCCCGTTGAACTGAATGAAATTTACCGGAGCTTTCGCGACAACGACGCCATGTTTCGGATGCTTCTGGAAACCCGCCCAGCGGTTGTCAGTTTTCACTTCGGTTTGCCTCGGCCCGATCAGATTAGCGCACTCCATGAAGTAGGGTGCTTTCTGATTGCAAGCGCAACCAGGGTCTTCGAGGGCCAGGTCGTCGAGCGGGCCGGGATTGACGCCGTGGTCGCGCAGGGCTGGGGCGCTGGAGGTCATCGGGGGATATTTGATCCTGACGGTCCCGATGACCGGTGCGATACCGAGACACTGACCCGTCGGCTTGTGCGTGAGACCAACCTGCCGGTGATTGCAGCAGGTGGTTTGATGGATGGCCAGCATGTCGTGGCGGCGCTGGGCTGGGGTGCATCGGCGGCTCAACTCGGAACTGCTTTTGTCGGATGCCCTGAAAGTGCAGCCGATGAAGCCTATCGTGACCGTTTGTCGAAAGGCGGCAGCACGGTGATGACGCGTGTCATATCAGGCCGCCCCGCAAGATGCCTAAGCAACGCGTTTACGGCGTGGGGCAAGGGAGTGAGTCCCGATGGAGTGCCCGCTTACCCGTGTGCCTACGACCTCGCAAAAGCGCTCAACGGTGTTGCTAAAGCCGCCGGTGAAACGGGTTACGGGGCGCAGTGGTCGGGCGCCGGATGCGATCGGGCGCGGTCAATGCCGGCCGGTAAACTCGTAAAGGAGCTCATCGCGGAAATGCAAATCTGCAGCTAACGGCGGATCATGGAGCGAATGTCCGCTCGGGTCATGGCACCCGTAAGCAATACCGCCGCTGCATATGTTGCCATTCCAAATGCGACCAGCAGGGCGAGAGCACCATAGCGCCAAACCGGAAGTTGAAGATGGGCTGAAAGAACCTGTTCCAGTACCACCAGTACGCCGCCCATCATCAGTGTGGCGAGAATGAGGCGGGGCAGGGTGCGCAACAACCTGGCATCCGCACGGACTGACTCTCCCATGCTGCGTGAGCCGTTCCAAAGGAGCAGTGTCATAACCCACCCGGCAACCGTGGTTCCAAGTGCGGCTGCGGCGAAGCCCATAACCGGGGCAAGGGCGATGGCAACGACCACATTGACCAGCATTCCGTAGACCGCGAACCGCAACGGTGTGCGGGTGTCCTCCCGGACATAATACATTGGCAGAAATACTTTTTGCAGAACGAATGCCGGAAGGCCCGCTCCATAAATTGCCACGGCCAGTGCGGTTCGGGCGGTATCTGACGCGGTAAACTCCCCGCGCTCGTAGAGGACGGAAACAAGTGGCGTGGGGATAAGAATCAGCGCGAGCGTCGCAGGCAGGGTCAGGGCCAGTGTAAATTCCGTCGCGCGATTTACGGCGAAACGGGAGCCCTGTTCGTCATTTGCCCCCAATTTGCGGGCTAGATCCGGCAACAGTACGATACCGATTGCAATGCCCACGACACCAAGGGGCAACTGGTAAAGGCGATCCGCGAAGGACAGCCAGGCGACGGCACCATCGAAGAACGATCCGACCTGTCGGCCCACCAGCAGGTTAATTTGCGTCACTCCGCCTGCAATGATGGCGGGGCCTGCAATAATGGCCAGCCGCTTCAACTCCGGTGTGAGCCTCGGCCTGCGCGGAACAAGCCGGTAGCCAGCGTTGGCTGCAGCTTTCCATACCAAAACAAGCTGCGCGACGCCTGCTACCGGTACCGCCCAGACGAGCCAAAGGGCAACCTCTCCTCCCACCAGATCACCGATCAGGAGAAAGGAGATCATTGTAATGTTCATCAGGACCGGAGCCGCCGCCGCCGCCGCAAATCGACCAAGAGCGTTGAGGACGCCGCTTAGAAGCGCTGCTACGGAAATGAACAGGATGTAGGGGAAGGCTATGCGGCCGTAGTGAACGCTCAGTTCGAATCGTTCATCCCCCTGAAATCCACTTGCCATGGCAAGCACGAGCCATGGCATGAAGACCTGCGCTACCACGCAGAGACCCATGAGAATGGTGACCAAGCCTGACAGGGCGTCGCGTGCAAATTCTTTGGGTTCGTCCCCCGTTTCCAAACGTTTGGCGAACATGGGCACGAAGGCCATGTTGAACGCGCCCTCTGCAAAGAAACGGCGAAACATGTTTGGTAGGGTGAATGCCACGAGGAATGCCTGGGCCGCCGGTCCGGAGCCAAGGTACGATGCCAGCAGGATGTCGCGCGCCAGACCGAAGACGCGGCTCAGCAGCGTCCAGGTTCCTACGGTCAGAAATGCGGGCAGGAGCCGGATTGAACGCTTCAAGGATCGGGACCCGGTGCCGCGTTGATAACCTCAAGCAGCCGCTTTTCGATTTGGTTTCGTTTGCTCTCGGCGTGAAGCTTCAGACCGAATATGTCTTTCACGTAAAACACATCCACCGCCTGCTTGCCGTAGGTCGCGATGATCAGCGAGGAAATCGGAATATTGTTCCGGGTTAGGGTCCGACAGATGTCATAGAGGAGACCGGGGCGGTCAAAGGTTTCGACCTCAATGATCGTAAAGACGTCACTGCCGGTGTTGTCGAAGGTGATCTGGGTGGGAACGACGAAGCGGCTTTCCCTCGGTTTGATCCGGTCTTTCTCGCGCAGTGCCTCGCCGGCGATGACCTCACCTTCGAGAATGCGTCTTACGCTGCGGCGCAGGCGGGAAATGCGCGATTGTTCGTAGGGTTTACCTTCCGAATCCTGAATCCAGAACGCGGCCGTCGCGTTGCCATCAGAGGTGGTGTAGCTGCGAGCATCGACGGTGTTGGCGCCCACAATGGCCAGCGCTCCGGTCAGGCGCGTGAAAATACCGATATGGTCGGCCATGGCAAAGCAGACCTGCGTGGCGTCCCGTTCCTCGTCCAGCTCGATGTTGATACCGGCACCGTCGGTTGGCAGGTTTCGCAGCAGGTTGGCGAATATTTTGTGGGTCCGTGTATCGAAGCCCAGCCAGTAGGGCGAATAGTGCCGGTCCCACTCCGCCTTAATTTCTTCTTCCGTCCATCCGTCCAGAGCTTCCGCGAGTTCCTCCTGGGCCTGCCGTTCGCGTTCCGGACGGTCCTGAGACTGTCCGCCGCTTAGATATTCGAGCGTATTGGAATAGAGTGTTCTGAGCAGCGTGGCTTTCCAGTTGTTCCACACTCCAGGACCGACCCCACGGATATCGCAAACGGTTAGAACAAATAGGAGTTTGAGCCTCATAGGGCTTTTCACGATCTTGGCAAAATCGCGCACCGTTCGTGGATCCGTCAGGTCGCGCCGCTGCGCCGTGTCGGACATGATGAGGTGGTTTTCAACCAACCAAACCACCAGTTCGGTTTCCGCTTCGGTTAGGCCAAGACGTGGTGCCAGTTCCGTAGCGATTTCCGCACCGTATTCGGAATGATCCCGATCCGATCCCTTGCCGATGTCATGGAGCAGCAGCGCAACATACAGCACCCGTCGGTTCACGCCTTTCGACATGATGGCCGAACACATGGGGATTTCTTCAACCAAATCGCCCTGTTCGATGTGGCCAAGTGCCGCGATGACCTGGATGGTGTGTTCGTCGACCGTGTAGTGGTGATACATATTGAACTGCATCATCGCCACGATCCGGCCAAACTCCGGTATGAACCGGCCCAAAACGCCGACTTCGTTCATGAGACGAAGTTCGCGTTCCGGCCTGTTTTGATCCAGAAGGAGTTGCAGAAAAATCCGGTTGGCCTCCGGGTCGTTCCGCATGTTGTCATCGATAAGATCGAGATTGGCGGCAACAAGACGGAGGCTGTCCGGATGCACCGGGATGCCTGTGGTCAGCCCTTCACGGAACAGGCGCAGGATGTTGACGGGGTCTTCCAAGAAACGGTCGGCATCGAGGATGTCGATACGTCCGTGTTTAAGCCGGTAGGCTGATCCGGAAGCGCTGCGACCGAAGGTAAATACGTGACGCAGTGTCTGACGAATATTGGGGCGTGGTTTAGCGTGGCGGGCTTCGAGAGCTGCCAAGAAGATGCGTGTCAGGTCACCAACATGCTTCGCGTGGCGGAAGTAGTCCTGCATGTAACGCTCGACCGCCTGCTGGCCGGACGACCCGGTGTAGCCCAGCCTCTCGGCCAGTTCGACCTGCGTGTCGAAGGTCAGTTGTTCAGTTGCACGGTTCGTCAGCAGGTGCAGGTTTACCCGTGTGGTCCACAAGAACGCCTCAGCCTCCGCGAAAGAATCGGCTTCCTCCCGTGAGAAAACACCCGCGCGAACGAGGTCGGACATGGTGTCAGCGTGGTTGAGGTATTTGGCGATCCAGATCAGCGTTTGAAGGTCGCGGAGCCCGCCCTTACTCTCCTTGACGTTGGGTTCAAGCAGGTAACGCGTCGTACCCTGTCGTTTGTGCCGCTGGTCCCGTTCCTCGAGTTTGAGCTCAACGAACTCCGTCCCCGTTTTCTCAAAAAGTTCAGGCCAAATCCGGTCGTCCAGTTGCGCGGAGAGTTCCTCGCTACCCCATATCCTGCGAGTCTCGAGAAGTGTTGTGCGAATGGTAACGTCGGTCTTCGCGAGCCTGATGCAGTCGTCGATGGTGCGGACCGAGTGGCCGACCTTCAGTTTGAGATCCCAGAGAATGTAGAGGACGCTCTCAACCAGGCTCTCACCCCAGGCGGTCTGCTTGTAGGGGATTAGGAACAGCAGATCGACGTCCGAATAGGGAGCCATCTCCCCCCGTCCATAGCCACCAACAGCCAAAGTGGCCAGGTGTTCGGATGCCGTTGGATTGGGGCGTGGGTGAAGGTGTTCGGCGCACACGTCGAGAACCAGTGTAACGATCCTGTCGGTCAGCCAAGAATAGTCGTGGATTGCCCGATGCGCATCGAGGGGACGTTTAAGGACTTCCTCCCGAATGCGGTCACGTCCCGACTGATACGCGGTCTGCAGAAGTGGCACGATCTCCTGCCGCAGAGCCGACTTGTTTTCGGTTGACTTCACGGCCGCATTTACGTCGTCGATCAGCCCTTCGACGTCGAAAATATTTTTAGGCTTTGAAAACAGGCCCTTCCAGCCCTTTGGCTTCTTTTTCTTCAGGGGCGTCTGATCAGTTGGCAAAGGTTCCAAAACCCCCAGCGGCCCTTTGAACAACGACAGCCTGCGCGCCCTGTACCTCGTAAATTGCAAGATTGCGCTGGCTTGTGCCGTCAGGAAGGAAGCGGAACGCGCCACCTACGCCGGCAAATCCGGAGGGCTGTGTGATCGCGGCGTCGGAAAATGCGGCGACACCGGATGAGCGGGCTTCCGAGATAAGCGCCCCAACAGCGGCAATTCCGTCATATGCCAGGCCGGCGACCTCATGCGGGCTTTCGCCAAAGGTAGATGTGTAACGCGCCTGGAACGCACCAAGAAGCCCGGGATCCGGCGCTGCGAATGCGCCACCCTGCATGCTGGGCAGTGCCAGTGTTTCGGCGCTGACATCCCAACGCTGCATACCGAGATACTGAACCTGTGCGTGGTCCACACCGTTGTCCCGCAATGCATCACCGATATAGCCAAGACCACCGGTTGGGCCGTCGGTCAGGATAACCGCATTCGCGCCATTGGAGTTCAACGAGGAAGCGATGGACGGAGCGGAGGAGTTGATGCCCTCGACGGACAGGCTGTAGGGTTCAGAAGCAACAAGCGTGGCCCCGCGACGCTGGATTGCGGAACTTGCCGCGTTGCGGGCGGTCTCGCCCTCAAGGCCTTCCGGGTAAACGACGCCGAAGTTTCTGAGCCCGCGCGACATGGCATAGGCCACAAGACTGTCCGCTGTGTTGGCGAAAGTATTACCGAGAATATAGACGTTGTTGCTGGCAACCTCGATGTTGTTGCTCATGCTAAGGAGTTTCAGCCCCGCTCCGGCCGCGACAGGTTCCGCGCCTGAGGTTGCGGTGCTGAACAGCGGACCCACGATGATTTTTGCGCCTTCCGCGACGGCCTGGCTTGCGGCTGCCGATCCTCCGCCCGATGTGCCGTATGTGGGATAAACGGTCAGGTCTATGTCGGCGTTGCGCAGATCGGATACGGCCAGGTTGGCCGCGTTGATCAGACTGCGCGCAATCAGTTCGCGCCCAGGATCGCCGGACTCTGACGGAACGAGAAGTGCGACCTTCACCGGTTGATTCGGATCGAAGTCTCCACCGAACCCCGACGACTGCTGTCCGGGTGTGGGAGCACAGGCGGACAGCACACCCATGGCGGCCGCAACAGCAATGCTCCTGATCGCGTTTCTTCTGGAGAAGTTTTTGGACAGCATGACAGTCTACCTTGGGCTGTTGTGTTGGGTTCTCACAGTGGTCGGCGGTCGGCACGCTACGGTCTGAACCATCAAAAGTAAACGCGCAAAAGCGGTTTCGCGGAGGTTGGGTTCCTCATGTGTCCTTTTGATTTTGGTCGCAGCTGTATAGGTTGTCGGTCCAGCAACAGTGCGGGCATTTGGTCACATGACGAACGACGATGACGGGTATCCGGAAACGCCTCACCAGCGCGGTGTGCCAGGTAAACCGCGCAGGCCGGAGCACGGGCTGCATCTGGTCGCAACGCCGATTGGCAACGTTCGTGACATCACGTTGCGCGCAATGGACGTTCTGGAACAGGCGGATGTTTTGGCCGCGGAGGATACCCGGCAGACGCGTAAGCTTCTCGATATTCTCGGTATTCGGCGCGAGGAGCGGGGTATAATCCCTTATCACGACCACAACGGTGCGGCCCAGAGACCGAGGTTGCTGCGTGAACTGGCAGCGGGAAAATCAGTGGCGCTTGTTTCGGATGCCGGGACTCCAATGGTCGCGGATCCCGGATTTGGACTGGTCCGAGAGGTCATTGCGGCCGGACACCGTGTTTTGGCGGCCCCAGGGGCGTCGGCCGTCCTGTCCGCGCTGTGTGTTTCCGGCCTGCCTACGGACAGGTTTTTGTTCAATGGGTTTCTTCCGCCGAAATCGGTCGCGAGGGGCAAGGCTCTGGAAGCATTGAAAAGCGTTCCCGCAACGCTTGTGTTCTACGAAGGCCCAAAGCGTGTTTCGGCTTGCCTTGCGGCAATGCGTGACGTTTTGGGAGGGGCGCGGCAGGCGGTGGTCTGTCGCGAACTGACGAAAAAGTTTGAGGAGACCCGGCGTGGCACACTGGAGGAACTCGCTGAATGGTATTCCTCAGAAGGTGCGCCGAAGGGAGAAGTCGTGATCCTCATCGGACCACCGGTGGAGGAAGAGGCGGACGAAAAGGACGTGGATGCCTCGCTGACCAAAGCTCTGGAGACCATGTCAGTAAAGGATGCGGCGGGCGAGGTTGCTCTGCGTTTCGGGATGCCCCGCCGCGAGATTTACGCGCGTGCACTTCAACTAAGTAAACGCGAATGACCGGCAGTGGTCGAAATCATCAGTCCGGTTTGGCAGCAGAGGAAACCGCGGCGCTCGATTATAAACGACGCGGTGCGAAAATACTGGAGCAAAGATGGCGTTGCGCCGAGGGAGAGATTGATCTCATTGTCCAGGACGGTACCGAAATCGTCTTTGTCGAGGTGAAGGCGCGCAAGACCCGCGACACCGCAGCGGGTTCCATTTCAGCCCGACAATGGGCCAGAATTGGCCGCGCGGCGATGATTTACCTCGCCGAACATGCGTCTCCTGATACCCCGTGCAGGTTCGACGCATTTCTGGTTGACGGTACCGGTCAGGGCGAGCGGCTGGAAAATGCCGCGTCTTTCGACGAGTGGTGACCGCAGACCTCTTGTCAAACAGGCATGCAAAGGGCCATGTCGTTCCGAAACGTTTTTACGGGGGAGCCCATGGGCCTGAAAGTCGCCGTCCAGATGGACCCGATCGACAACATTGACATCAACGCGGATTCCACTTTCCGGATCATGGAGGAAGCCGCCGCACGGGGACATGAGCTGTTCTACTACACGCCCGATCGGCTGGCCTATGACGGCGGACGCGTGACCGCGCGGGGCTGGCCGGTGACGGTGCGGCGTGAGGTGGGCAACCACTTCACCCGGGGCGAGGAAACCGTCGTGGACCTGGCGGACTGGAATGTGGTCTGGCTGCGGCAGGATCCGCCGTTTGACATGGGTTACATCACGACAACTCATATTCTCGACATGATCCATCCTGAAACACTGGTGGTGAACGACCCATTCTGGGTGCGGAACTATCCGGAAAAGCTGCTGGTTCTTGGCTTTACCGATCTTACACCGCCGACTACCATTGCCCGTGACATGAACACCCTTCGGGCATTCAAGGAAAAGCATGGCGACATTATTCTGAAGCCGCTTTATGGAAACGGCGGAGCCGGTGTGTTCAGGCTCGATCCCAACGACCGGAATTTCAGCTCGCTCTATGAACTCTTCACGGGCATCAATCGTGAGCCATTGATCGCTCAGAAATTTTTGCCAGATGTCAGCGCCGGCGACAAACGGATTATTCTCGTGGATGGCGAATGTGTCGGGGGCATCAATCGCGTCCCGCAAAAGGGTGAAACGCGGTCGAACATGCACGTAGGTGGCCGGGCCGAGAAGGTGGACCTGACCGACCGCGACCTCGAGATTTGTGAACGGATTGGGCCGCTGCTGAAAGAGAAAGGCCAGATATTCGTGGGCATTGACGTGATTGGCGGATGGTTGACGGAAATCAACGTCACATCTCCGACGGGGCTTCAGGAGCTGGAGCGTTTCGATGGCGTGAATGTCACGGAGAAAATCTGGGAAGCTATTGAGCGCCGAAAATCCTCGGATCAGTGACGCGAAACCTGGCCCGTGGCCTGGCCAAGTTGAACTTCAGAAAGTGATTTTCGAGATTATTCGGGAACCATAAGCTCACATCCGCGTTACAGGACGATGCGGTTCGTTCTGGGTATATGCTTTCTTCTCCTTGTGGTGTTAAGCGCGGGCTTTGCCTGGGCTCAGGAGGAACCGCGCTCCTGGTACAGTGTTGATGCGGTCAACCCGGGTCTAGGCGACCCTCCCGAGGAACTGGATCGCGCGACGCCACGGGCTGCAATGCGCGGTTTTGTGGAACTGTCGGATGAGGGCAGGTTTACCGACGCGTCCCACGTTTTGAACCTCGCCAATATCCCGGAAGAGGAACAGTCAGAGGCAGGTCCACGTCTCGCCCGTCAGTTGTTCCAGGTTCTGGACCGCCGCGTCTGGATCGACTGGTCGTCTTTGCCGTCCCGTCCCGACGCGATGGTCGAAAACGGCTCGGAGAAAGCCCAGGCCGGTCAGGTCCGGCGCGATCTGGGCATAAAGCTTTTTGAGGTGGCTGGACGGGCTTATGAAATCCGTCTTGCCCGTTACAGCACGGGTGAGGATGCGGAGCCGGTCTGGCTGTTTTCGCCGCAAACTGTTGAGGACGTCCCACCGCTCTATGAACTCTACGGTCCCAGGGCATTCGAGTACCATATCCCGAAATCGATGCAGCAGGAACTAAGCGGTCTGCGCATTTGGGAATGGGTCGCGGTCCCCATATTGATTGTTCTTCTTATTGGCATTGGCTGGTTCATAAATTGGCTGGTAGGACGTCTGGCCGAAAGAGCGCCCCACGGTTTCCTCAGGACGGCATTTACCCGGGCGGGTGTTCCGCTCGCGCTCTTTGTCGTGGCGATTGTCGCTCAGATATTGCTGCGGCAGGCGATTTCGTTCTCTGGACCAATAACGAGTGTCGTGCAGCCCGTGCTTATCGTCGTCATGACGTCAGGGGTGGGAATCGCCGCTCTTCGGGTCGTCGACGCGATCCTGGACCGGATCACGCTTCGTTACATTGGCGAAATCGACGATACGCGCAGTCTGGACAAACGTGAGCTTTATACATCCATCTACGCACTACGACGTATCATCGTGCTGTTGATGGTGGGATTTGCGACGGTGTTCGTGCTGACCCGTCTCAATCTTTTTGAGTCTGTTGGTCTGACTCTTTTGGCCTCTGCCGGGGTCTTGACTGTTCTGCTCGGTATCGCGGGGCAGGCGGTATTGGGCAATATTCTCGCATCCCTTCAGATTGCACTCGCAAAGCCGGTTCGCATCGGGGACAGCGTTCAATTCGAGGGACACTGGGCCTACGTCGAAAGCATTTTCTACACGTTTATCCGTCTTCGCACATGGGACGAGCGGCGGATCGTCGTGCCGGTCAAATATTTTGTCTCGAAACCTTTCGAGAACTGGTCGGTAAAAGACGCCCGCATTATGAAGACAATCTCACTCACTCTTGACCACTCCGCCGATGCCTCGGTTGTGCGGGAGGCTTTTAATCGTCTGGTGAAGGATCAGGATGGCGTCATAGAGCCGGAGCAGGCGGACTGCATGGTAACCGATCACGGCGAGCGCGGCCAGGAAGTCACGCTTTATGTAATGGCGCCCGACCCCTCCACCGGTTGGGAAACCGAAATGCGTCTGCGGGAGGCGATGATTAAGTTCATTCAGGAAAATCACCCCGACTGGTGGCCGCATGACCGCTACAGCCGCGACGGTACCCTTGTTGAGGATCAGGACTGACCGGTCAAAATGCCAGTCTGTACCCCGCGGCCTCCGCAACGTGGGATTTCTGCACTTCTTCGGACCCTGCCAGGTCGGCAATGGTCCGCGCTACGCGCAAGATGCGGTGGTAGCCCCGGGCACTTAGATGAAACTTTTCAGCGGCGGCAGTCAAAAATGCATCGGCCTCGTCATTCATGCAAACAATGGAATCCAGTAGTTCCCCCTCTGCGTCGGCGTTGACCGTGACGTCATCCAGATCAGAAAAACGTTCGCTCTGTATTGCGCGGGCGGCCTCAACTCTTTGGGCAACGGCTGCACTGCTTTCGCCGGGCGCCATGCTGCCAAGTTCCTTAGGCAGCACGGGCGGTACCTCAACCCGCAGATCAAACCGGTCCATCAGGGGGCCGGATATGCGCCCCATGTAGTCTGAGCCACAGTCCGGAACCCGGGCGCAGGAGCGGTTGGGATCAGCAAGGTAACCGCAGCGACAGGGGTTTGCAGCAGCCACGAGCATGAAACGACAGGGGTAGGTCACATGCGCATTTGCACGGGCCACAACCACGTCTCCCGTTTCAATGGGCTGGCGCAGCGTTTCGAGCACCGCGCGCGGAAACTCCGGAAACTCATCCATGAACAGAACGCCGTTATGGGCAAGGCTGATTTCGCCAGGTTTTGCCCCGCGCCCTCCGCCAACGACCGCGGCCATCGATGCCGTGTGATGCGGAGCGCGAAACGGCCGGTCGCGGTGAATGCCACCCTCGTCGAGCAATCCGGACAGCGAATGGATCATGGATGTCTCGAGAGCTTCGCTAGGTTCCATCGGTGGAAGTATTCCGGAGAGCCGGGCCGCCAGCATGGATTTGCCACTGCCTGGTGGACCTACCATAAGGATATGATGCCGACCGGCCGCTGCAATCTCAAGGGCGCGTTTTGCTTTTTCCTGGCCCTTCACCTCGGAAAGATCCTTATACGACGCGGGCTTGCTGACGGTGCCGGGTTCGGCTGTGGGCAGGACGGAGCGGCCGTTGAGATGATTGACCGTCGCCAGAAGCGTTTTCGGTGCGATAACCTGAACCGAACCTACCCACGCCGCTTCCGCACCGCAGGCCGCCGGACAGATCAGACCGCAATCCGCCTCCGCCGCGGCGAGAGCCGATGGTAATGCGCCAAGTACCGGCACCAGCGTGCCGTTTAGGGAAAGCTCACCTAAAGCCACCTGTTGCGAAACAATATCCGCCGGCACGGCTTCCATCGCGGCAAGAACTGCAAGCGCGATTGGCAGATCGAAATGGCTGCCCTCCTTGGGCAGATCGGCGGGAGACAGGTTTACCGTGATCCTCCGGGCAGGCAGAGCAAGACCCATGGCCGTGAGCGCGGAGCGCACCCTTTCACGGGCCTCCGAGACGGCCTTGTCGGGCAGTCCAACCACATTGAAGGCGGGCAGTCCGGCCGTAATTGCGCATTGGACCTCGACGATTTTGGCCTCAACGCCCTGAAAAGCAACGGTATATGTGCAGGTAATCATGCGGTGTCCCGGAGACTGTGTTCCGGGTTTGAATTGCCTGAATTGCGTTTTCGTTAATTTCCATGAATTCTGCTGGAATTGGTGAACGGTAGCGGTCGGCCGCCATTCGCCGATTGTTGACTGAAATTGTATTTATTGTGACAGTTCCACATAGTATCGGTGTTTTTTAGCGCTCCGTTGTGGGGGCATACAAAGTTGGCCGGAGGAAGCCACGTGACGAAGATAACGCCGTTGGCGGTTTGCATTTCATGTCTGTCCAACGCTGTTTTCGCGGATGAGACGGCTCTGGAAGCCTTTATCGGACATGCGGCCGACGCACAGATTGTGGTTTTGGGTGAGGTCCACGACAATCCTGGGCACCACGAAAATCAGGCCCGTATTGTGGAGGAATTGCAGCCCGGTGCACTGGTCTTTGAGATGATTGACCAGGAAGATGAGGATCTTGTCAACGATCTTCGCAAAGCCGGGGCCGGGCGGGCGAAACTGGCTGAAGCGCTCGACTGGGAAAACAGTGGCTGGCCGGATTTTGACTACTACGCGGCCATTCTGGAAGCTGCGCCGTCCGCGCGCGTTTTCGGCGCTGGGCAGTCGCCCGAGGATATTCGCACCGCGGCCACCGAAGGTGCGGCAAAAGCATTTGGAGTGCATTCCGCCACATACGGTTTGGAACAGCCGTTTTCTGAGGCGGATCAGAAATTGCGCGAACTTGAAATGATGGAATCCCACTGCAATGCGCTGCCGGAGGTAATGTTGCCGGGAATGGTAGAGGTTCAGCGTTTTCGCGATGCCGGCCTTGCGGATGCCGCGCTCTGGGCACGGAACCATGTCGGTGAGGATGGTCGTGTGGTCGTGATCACCGGCAGCGGACATGCCGACGCCCGTTTCGGGGCTCCGGCGCTGATGAGACTGGCGGAACCAGAGGTCAGTGTGCTCACGTTGGGGCAGGGCGAAGGACCGCAGCCTGAGGACCGCGAGTTTGATGCATGGATGACTGCGCCGGCGCCGGATCGGGATGATCCATGTGACGCGTTTGATGACGGCGGTTCCACGGAAGTAGAATAACCCGGATGGTAATACCGGCCTAAACCTCCTATTTCAGGTGGAGCGGGATACGCATAGTGATGGAGGGGTTGCCGTGATTGCCGGAAAGGCCGTTCTGCTGGTCATAGGTGGTGGGATTTCCGCCTACAAGAGTCTGGAGCTCATCCGGTTGCTGCAAAAAGCGTCCGTCCACGTGGTACCGGTGCTGACAAGGGCCGGTTCGGAATTTGTGACGCCTCTTACCGTGTCCGCTCTGGCAGGCAATAAACTCTATTCGGAACTGTTCGACCTCACTGCGGAGTCCGAAATGGGCCACATAGAGCTGTCCCGCAGCGCCGATCTGGTCGTGGTCGCCCCGGCGACCGCAGATTTGATGGCGCGCCAGGTGCACGGGTTGGCGAATGATCTTGCCTCCACGCTTCTTCTGGCAACCGACAAGCGGGTTCTTATGGCACCTGCCATGAATGTGCGGATGTGGGAGCATCCGGCAACGCAGCGCAATATCGATATCTTGAGAAAAGACGGCGTTCTGATGGTCGGTCCGAACGAGGGTGACATGGCCTGTGGCGAATATGGTTTAGGCCGGATGGCGGAACCGGACGAGATATTTGCGGCGATTGAGGCGGCGCTGTCGGATGGACCGCTGAAAGGCAAGCGGATTGTGGTGACGTCCGGTCCGACACATGAACCGATTGATCCGGTGCGCTACCTGGCCAACCGGTCATCGGGACGACAGGGAACCGCTATCGCTGACGCCCTCGTGGCGCAGGGTGCGGAGGTGGTTTTTGTGACCGGACCCGCAACAGCGCCGCGGCCTGAAGGCGCAAAAATCGTCGAGGTCGAAACGGCTTTGCAGATGCGCGACGCGGTGCTTGATGCGTTGCCTGCGGACGCAGCTGTTTTCTCTGCAGCGGTTGCGGACTGGCGAATGGCCGAGGAAAGCGGCTCCAAGCTCAAAAAGGACGGCTCCGGGGAGCCGCCAGCTTTGAAAATGGTCGAAAACCCCGACATTCTCAAAACCGTGTCCAAATTGGATGTGGATCGTCCGCGACTGGTGATCGGCTTTGCGGCTGAGACTGATGACGTCATCGGAAACGCGACTGCCAAACGTCTGAGAAAAGGGTGTGACTGGCTGGTCGCGAATGATGTAAGCCCGGGGACCGGAATCATGGGCGGCACTGAGAATTCGGCAATCTTCGTTACCGACGATGGTGCGGAACAATGGCCGCGCATGTCAAAACGGAACACTGCCGATGCACTGGTGGACCGAATTGTGGAAGCACTCGCATGAGTAACATCGAAATTGCCATCAAGTTACTTGAAGGGTACGACCCGGAACTGCCTCTCCCGTCCTATGCCAGCAGCGGGGCCGCCGGTATGGACGTGGTGGCCTGTCTGGCTTTTGGAGAACGGGAGACAGGGCATGGTATCGCTCCCGGTGAGCGGTGGCTGGTACCGACCGGATTGGCCATGGCAATCCCGGAGGGTTTTGAGGTTCAGGTGCGCCCTCGGTCGGGGCTGGCTCTCAAGCATGGGCTTACGCTGGCAAATTCACCAGGCACTGTCGACTGCGATTACAGGGGCGAGGTGGCAATCATTGTCATCAATCATGGACCCGATGATTTTGTTGTCGAACACGGCATGCGGATCGCCCAACTGGTGGTCGCACCGGTAACCCGCGCCCGGTTTCAGTTGGTCGATACACTGGATATGACGGCACGGGGGCAGGGCGGATTTGGGTCCACGGGATTGGCGAGCCATGGGAAAATACTGGCGTAACCCTCTGAACCTTCAGGCGTTCGCGGCGTGATCCTGCACCTCGCTCTCTTTGGCACGGCGTTCCTTCTGGCGAAACAGCTTGGTGCGGGACGCCGGGCATACCTCCTGATTTGCGTTATTGCGGCGGTGCTCCTTATGGTGCGCTGGGCTTTGCCGGATGGTGCGCCATACGCACTTGATGCTGGAGATTCGATCTCATTTTTGGGCTGGACACTGGTGGTCGCGGTACCCATCGCGGAATACGCTTTTCTAATTCGGACGTTGCGCAGGCGGTCCGGCGTACAGGACGACGGCATCCGGGGAAGCGGGGCAGCGCCGGCACGTCGCGGCCTCGTCATTATTTCTGATGATGCCGCTTTGCGAGAGGATACTTTGGTCGAAATGGGTCGCGTCCCGGCAAGGGACGATCGCGGCTCGTTTGCATGGCGCGGAGAGGATGGTGAAATTGCAGCTCACCTCGCCTGGAGGCTTCAGGGCTCATCTCTGCAAATAGACCTTTTCTATGTTCAGCCGGATTGCCCGGATGCGGGTGTTGCGAAGAAGCTTGTGGAAGCTGCAGAAGAGCACGCGCGTGAGTTGAGATTAAATAAAATTGTCACGAAAATGGGTGACGGTCGGATTGCGGTCGACATGGATGATCTGAGCTTTCGACAGGTTGCCCGGCTGGATCTGGGCGGCGGCGTCGAATGGTCGTGGATGGAAAAGGGCGTGGGATGAGTTTTGAACCGGTTGAACTTGAGCGCTACGCCCGTCATATCGTTTTGCATGAGGTCGGAGGCCCCGGTCAGCAACGGTTGAAATCGGCGAAGGTGCTGGTTGTCGGCGCCGGTGGTCTGGGTAGTCCCGCAATCCTTTATTTGGCTGCGGCGGGAGTGGGCACGCTCGGTGTGGTTGATGACGACACGGTAAGCCTCTCGAACCTCCAAAGACAGGTTATCCACACAACCGACCGGATCGGCCGGTCCAAAATAGAAAGCGCGGGTGACAGTGTCGAGAACATCAATCCCCATGTCGATTTCGTGGGCCACGACGTGCGTCTCGATCAGGAAAACATCGACGGAATTCTTCTGGATTACGATCTGGTCCTCGATGGCTGCGACAATTTCTCTACGCGTTATCTCGTGAACGAAGCATGCGCGCGCGCTGAAAAACCTCTGATTTCGGCCGCCATGGGTCGTTGGGAAGGCCAGATCAGTTTGTTCGATCCCTCCAGCGGTAGTCCGTGCTACAGGTGTGTTTTTCCTCGGCGGCCTGAGGATGGAATGGTCCCCGCCTGCGCGGAGGCGGGGGTCATCGGTGCCCTGCCTGGCGTTCTCGGATCCATGATGGCGTTGGAAGCGATCAAGGAAATCACCGGTGCCGGGACCGGATTGCGGGGGGTGCTTTTGATGTACGACTCGCTCGGTGCCGAGTTCCGCCGTATGCGCACCTCCCCTGACCCAAAGTGCCCGGTTTGTGCGGGCAGCGGCCCTGAATAAAGTGCCTCTCCCGTCGAATTGCTTGCATCCTTTGCCGATTTTGGTCGCGGGGGCTTCAAAAGCGTCCGGCGAACGCCTAGATTGTTTTTCGGCGGGTGCTGACCTTCACGTCTTCGGGGTAGCATCCTAGTGGCCTTAAAATCTCTTGAGGGAGCCGGCTCTGTGACTGGTCCTGGCCTATCGCACCTGGTGCCCACCTGTTTATACAGGCTCTCAAGGATCAATCACCCCCACGGTCGCGTCGGGCCCGCCACAGGATAAATCAGAATGAATTTCAAAGCCGTGAAGTCCGAAGCGAGAGCCACCGCTGTCGCCCGTCGAAAGGCTTTGCACGATCCAACCGGCGCGGCCGCCCAAAGGATGGTAGCGTTTGCCCTAGGACTGGCATCTCATATGACGGGCCACGCAAGGGTATCGGCCTACATGCCGATCCGGACGGAGATGGATACGCTTCCTCTCCTGAATGCCCTGCATCAACACCGCCACAAGGTTTGTGTTCCGGTGGTCACCGGGGCCGGTCAGGCGCTCGGGTTCCGTGACTGGCATCCGGGCATTGACCTCGTGAAAGGTGAGTTTGGCGTGCCGGTTCCCGCCGGAGGACCGTGGGTGTGTCCACATCTTCTTTTCGTGCCCCTTCTTGCGTTTGATGAGCAATGCTATCGCTTGGGATACGGAGGCGGTTTCTATGACCGAACTCTGGCCAAACTCTCTTCCATTCACCCAATTCAGGCGTTTGGCGTGGCTTATGCGGGTCAGCAGGTGCCTGAATTACCTTTGGAAAAAACCGATGTTCAGCTTGATGGCGTGGTGACCGAGAGTGGAATTATCCGACCTGACTGAACCTGCGCTTGCCGCGCATGGCCATACAAACTAAGCATGCCGCATGAAAATTCTGTTTCTTGGTGACGTGATGGGGCGTGCCGGACGCCGGGCTGTAGCCGAAACGCTTCCGCGGCTCCGGACGGAATGGTCCCTCGATTTTGTGGTTGTCAACGGCGAGAATTCCTCCGGTGGCATGGGTTTAACCGCGGCCCATGCGGACCTTCTGTTTGAGGCCGGAGCCGACTGCGTAACGCTGGGTGACCATGCTTTCGACCAAAAAGACATGTTCGGTCATGTTGAGAAGGACAACCGTGTCCTGCGACCGCTCAATTACGCCCGCACCGCACCCGGAATTGGAGCGCGCGTTTTTTCCACTGCCAGCGGAAAAAAGGTGTTTGTGGCTCAGGTCCTGGGCCAGGTCTTTATGCGACGCGCCTTCGCCGACCCGTTTTCGGCAATCGATGCGGCTCTGAAACAGGCGCCTTTAGGCAACGCGAACGCGGTCATCGTCGATTTCCACGCGGAGGCCACGTCCGAGAAAATGGCGATGGGCTTTTGGTGCGACGGCCGGGCCAGCCTCGTCGTCGGAACGCATACTCACGTGCCCACGGCAGATACTCAGATCCTTCCTAAAGGCACGGCCTATCAGAGTGATGCGGGGATGTGCGGTGACTACGACAGCGTGATTGGTATGGACAAACTCGAACCCATTTCGCGTTTCGTGACCGGCATGACAAAATCAAGGTTCACGCCAGCGTCTGGTCCAGCAACTCTAAGCGGTGTGTTTGTCGAAACCGACGATGCCAGCGGCAAAGCCGTCAAAGCCGTGCCGGTACGGGTGGGCGGACGCCTTTCCGCGTCCGGACCTGGCCCGCTCGCCTGATCCGACACGGGCATTGCCTGAAAAAATTGCAGCAGTGGAAGAATCGTTGAGTATGATCCTCGGATACGACATTTTCCTCCATCGTGTTGTTGGAGCATCTGACCGTCGCACTTACCGTCTCCCACTGACAGCATGGTTTTGTAACAGGGTACCAGTTTGACCGACATCATTGGCTCGCCACTCTTCCCAGCCATTTTTACGCTTGTGGTCATTGTGGCAATGTTCGTGTTTTTCCTGCGCGAGACCTTTTCAACAGAGGTTACCGCATTGGCGGGAGCGTCCGTGCTTGTGGTGGGAGGGGCCATTCCAACGGACGAGGTTCTGGATGTGTTCTCGAACCCGGCACCCTGGACCATTGCGGCCATGTTTATCCTGTCGGGTGGGCTGGTCCGGACCGGGGTGCTGAACAACATTTCCCGTCTAATAAACGTTTACGGCGGGACCAATCCGAAGCTGGTCGTGGCGGCTTTTGGCCTCATGGTGCTGTTTTCCTCGGCCTTCATGAACAACACGCCGATTGTTCTGGTGATGATCCCGATCACCGTGAAGCTCGCCCAGACACTGGGAATTGCCCCGTCGCGGCTGCTGATCCCGCTTTCCTACGTTGCAATCATGGGGGGGCTCTGCACCCTTATTGGCACCTCGACCAACCTCCTGGTGGACGGCGTGGCGCGATCGGCGGGTCTTGAGCCGTTTTCGCTGTTCGAAATCACGCCTCTGGCGCTCTGCCTCGCGGCAATCGGTTTCATCTACATGCGCCTGGCCGTCCCCAGTCTGCTGCCGGATCGGGATTCCATGGTGGATATGCTTGGAGCCCGGAAGAAGAAAATGAAGTTCTTCACCGAGGTCGTGGTTCCCCAGGGCTCACCACTCATCGGTGACAAAGTGATGGAAATCCAGCTTTTCAAACGCGAGGGCATGCGCGTCATTGACGTTTTGCGTGGTGAGGAAAGCCTGAGACGTCAGTTTCCTGACGTCGTCCTCGCCGAGGGTGACCGGATCGTTCTGCGCACCGAGATGGAAGAGCTTCTTGGCCTAAAGGACTCCAACAAGGTAACACTTGTGGACCGGGTTGGCTCCAAAGAAACCACAACGGTCGAGGCTCTTATCTCGCCGGACTGCCGCCTTGTGGGACGGTCTTTGGGGTCCCTTCGTCTCCGGCGTCGCTATGGTGTCTACCCCCTTGCCGTGCACAGGCGAAACCAGAACATCGGCCGTCAGCTTGATGAGGTCGTGGTCCGGGTTGGGGATACGCTGCTGCTTGAAGGGTCTCCGCAGGATCTTCGTCGCCTTGCGACCGATGTGGACCTGATCGACATTTCCGAGCCAACCGAACGGCCCTATCGCCGCGAGATGGCGCCTTTTATGGTTCTCATTCTGGCTGCTGTCGTCGGAATTTCGGCTGTTGGCTGGGCACCGATTCATGTCCTCGCGTTGATCGCGGTTGCCGTGGTTCTCGTCACGGGTATCCTCGATGCGGACGAGGCGTTCGGCTACATTGACGCGCAGCTCATGGCACTGATTTTTTCGATGCTCGCCGTTGGGATCGCGCTCGAACATTCCGGAGCGGTCAGTTTGATCGTGAACTTTCTGGCGCCAAGTCTGTCCCAGCTACCGATCTGGGTGACGCTGATGCTCGTGTACATGTTGACGTCAGTGCTGACCGAAATGGTGACCAACAATGCCGTGGCCGTGGTGATGACGCCTATTGCTATTGCCCTGTCGCAAAACCTTGGGATTGATCCCCGGCCGATGGTGATTGCCGTTATGGTTGGGGCCAGTGCAGCTTTCGCGACTCCAATTGGATATCAAACCAATACACTCGTTTATGGCCCTGGCGGATACCGTTTCTCGGATTTTCTGCGGGTCGGAATTCCGATGAACCTCATCTTCGGTATTTCTACATGCGTTCTTATACCGATCTTCTGGGATCTGTAGTGAGTGCGCGCATGGCGCGCATTAACCAATGTGATTTACAATTCTTGATGGATTTTAGCTAACCTGTCACAAAATTGGTCTCAATTTGAATGGGGTGGGGACTATGTTCATCAGGATAAGACAGGATTTTGCCAAGCGTGAGCGTATTCGCAGCGAAGCGCGCCGGGTTATCAGGAAATATGGCCTTCTGGCGAGGGAGCAGGCGGAAATTTCGGCGAATGAGGATGACCTGTCCCGTTCGGAGCGCCGCCATCGCGAGGCGGTGGCAAGGGCCGTAGGCGGCATACTCGTCGATGACGAAAGACTGCTGCAACCTGTTTAGGTATTGGAATCCACTGTCAATCGTATCGGGATTGGTTCGGGCGCAGGACACTCCTGTCGTGAGTACACCGGACGGCCTGGTATGGCGCGTGCAAAACCCCAATAATGGAGCGAACAAACGCATCTGAGTGTGTGTTCGCGGTCTTGTGGACTTGTACACGGGGGCGGACGTCGACTATAAGCCCTTTCGTTCCTGACCAGCTACGCAACGGAGACCATCATGGCAGGCCATTCAAAATGGGCAAACATTCAGCACCGCAAAGGCCGACAGGATGCAGTGCGCTCAAAAATGTTCTCCAAGCTCTCCAAGGAGATTACGGTCGCTGCCAAAATGGGCGATCCGGATCCGGAGAAAAACCCGCGTCTGCGCCTGGCGGTCAAGGAAGCGAAATCCAATTCGATGCCCAAGGACAACATCGACCGCGCCATCAAAAAAGCGGTGGGTGGTGACAGCGAAAACTACGATGAAATCCGCTATGAGGGCTACGGGCCCAATGGCGTCGCTGTCATCGTCGAAGCGATGACCGACAATCGCAACCGGACGGCCTCCAGCATTCGCTCTACCTTCGCAAAACGCGGTGGAAACCTTGCTGAAACCGGATCGGTTTCCTTCATGTTCGACCGCAAGGGACAGGTTGTTTATCCGGCGGATGTAGGTTCCGCCGACGATGTCATGATGGCAGCGATCGATGCGGGAGCCGAGGATGTCGAGAGCGGCGATGACGGTCATGTCATCTGGTGCGCCGATACGGATCTGAATGATGTCTCCAACGCACTTGAGGAGACATTGGGAGAGTCGGAAAGCACCAAACTGGTGTGGAAGCCTCAGACCACGACCGAACTGGATCTTGAGGGTGCCCAGAGCCTTATGGGACTGATCGAGGCGTTGGAGGATGATGACGACGTCCAGTCTGTTACCGCCAATTTCGAGATTTCCGACGAAATCATGGCTCAGCTTTAATTCTTTCAACCTTTTTTTGACGGTGCCGCCATGCTGACACCCTTTTGGGGTGATCGGCATTCGTGCTCGTGAGAAGACAAACAGGCCCCGGGTGAAAACGAAAATTTCATTATCGGATTCTGACGAAAGGGATTGGCCATGAAGGGTTTTCCTGCCAAATTGCCCGCAGAATGGGGACGTTGATGAATCCGGGTAAAATGTTCACCTCAATTTTGGTGTTGGGGTATTTTGTTTGCGGCGCTGCTTTCGGGCAGGATGCGTGGCTGGCTGGTCAGGCCAGTTATGCGGAGCGTATCGCAGTCAAGCCTGGCGCCATGTTTGAAGCGGTCCTGCAGGACATCAGCAGGGCTGACACCCCCGCCGTTGAGGTCGGACGTTTCAAGGCCGAGACGGATGGCGCACCACCATTCGAATTCTCCATCCCCTACGACTCCAGCCTGATCGATCCCAAAAAGACATACGCCGTGACCGCTTCGGTGCTTGAGGAGGCCGGGCCGGTTTTGTCGTCGCAGACCATGCAACTGGTTCTGACGCGCGGTGCGCCGGATCATGTTGAGATTATCATGAAGCCAGTAACGTCAGGCCGCGTGCTCATCGGACCGCGGAGCGACATGCAGCATTCTGATGACCCGGAGGCCGAAATCATTTTGGCTCAGGCTGAAGTCGCGGAAACGGATGTTGAAGACGCGGACGAAGATGTAGAAGACGAGAAAGAAAAGGAACCACCGCGTCTGAGCGGCATGGTAGCCTACAGCGAGAATGGCGGACTGTTCACTGACTGCGAGACCGGCATCACTTTCCGTGTTGCAGAGGAGGGTGACCACGAAGCGCTGGAGCATGCCTATGTGGCCGCTGGAAACGGACCTGGAGTGCTGAAACTTGCCAGCGTCGAGGGGCATACCGAAATTCCCGGCGACAATGATGATGATGCGGAGCCTTTGGTTTTCATCGACCGCTTTGTGGGTATCTGGGCTGAACGCGACTGCGAGAGCTCAGGCAGCGAGCTCGGCCTGACCAATTCCTACTGGAAATTCAGCAAGCTGGGCATGACCATGCTTGGCGATGATTATCCCGCTGCCGAACCCCATCTGGTGCTGCGTAGCGAGGAGTCACGGTTTTCCGCGACGGTAGGCTGCAACCAGATCATGGGCAGTTTTGCGCTAAACGGCGAGAGCCTGACATTTGGACCGGGGGCTGCCTCCACACTGATGGCGTGTGAGGGTGAACTGAGCGACAACGAGGAAATCCTCGGTGAGGTGCTGAAAGAAACGCGATCCTGGGACATCACGGATGACCAACTGCAGCTCTTTGATGAGGAGGGCAACTGCATAGCCCTCCTGACCCATGTCCCGGTTGCCGAGTAACTTCTCCGGTTTCAGACAACTAGAGTGGAATTGGGTGTTCGCGGTAAATGGCGGCGATATCATCCAACACATCATCGCTCAAAACGATTTCGGTCGACGCGATGTTGGTGGCAAGCTGCTCCATAGTGGTCGCTCCGATAATCACCGACCCCATGTGCGGCCGTGATGCACAGAAAGACAGCGCCATCTGCGCGGGGTCGAGACCATGTTTCGCCGCCACTTTGACATATTTGGAAACGACTGGAGTTGACCACGCGCTTTTGCGTCCTCCGAGTTCGGAATTGATGTCCATTCGCGAACCCTTGGGCACCGAACCGCCTTCATATTTACCGGTCAGCAATCCTGCACCCAAGGGCGAGTAAGCCAGCAACCCGATGTTCTCGTGATGACACAGTTCCGCCAGATCGAGGTCAAAGATTCGGTGCAGAAGGCTGTATTCGTTTTGGATCGAAATCATCCGAGGACCGTTGGTTTTATCAGCCCTTTCAATCCATTTCATGCACCCCCAGGCCGTCTCATTTGAAACGCCGAAGTGGCGGAGTTTGCCTTCTTTGACCAAATCGCCTAGCGTACCGAGGATGTCGTGGAATTCCTGATCCAGACCTGTTGTCTGACCGGACGGATCATACTTCCAGTTCTGGCGGAAGTGGTAGGAGCCGCGATTGGGCCAGTGCAACTGGTATAGGTCGATCCAGTCGGTGCGCAACCGCTGCAGGCTGCCCTCAAGTGCCGGCCGAATGTTGTCCGCCGTGATTGGTCCGCCGTCGGGGCGGGCGGTCCTGTTGCCGTTGCCCGCGATTTTGGTGGCGATCACGACGTCCTCACGGCGCGAGGAGTTTGCGATCCATGATCCGATTACCCTTTCGGTGTCGCCGGCGGTTTCTTTCGAGACCGGCGTGGTCGGATAGATTTCAGCCGTGTCTATGAAATTGATACCATGATCCAGCGCATATTCGATCTGCGCATGACCCTCGGCTTCCGTGTTTTGGGTGCCCCAGGTCATGGAACCAAGGCAAAGTATACTTACCTCCAGGTCGCTGGACCCGAGTTTGTGTTTTTTCATCCAATTTGCTCCGTTTTGCCCCGAAGTGATAACGGCTCCGAAGGCCGTTTCAAGGCATCCCTGGGTCTTAGTATTGTTGAGGTTGCAGCCTGTGTCGGGCCTATCTCCCGGACCGTTCCGGTATGAGGCCACGTGGTGCGAAGCGAAGCACGAGCAGCAGGATCAGTCCCATAAGGAACGGTCGCATATGTGCCGCACCGTCTAGCAGATGAGTTCGGAGACCGTTGTCTGCGTCCATACCTGCGGTCAGAAGGTTCATCAACCCGCTGCCGAGCGGTTCGGCCATGACCCAAACGTACCAGATCAGGAATGCGCCAAGTATTGAACCCCAGTTGTTGCCTGAACCGCCCGCGATAACCATTACCCAGATCAGGAACGTATACCGCAACGGATTGTAGGAGGAGGGCGTGAACTGTCCGTCCAGAGTGGTTAGCATCGCGCCCCCAATGCCCACCACCGCGGACCCCATCACAAAGACCTGCAAATGCCTTCGGGTTACATCCTTGCCCATTGCTTCGGCCGCATCCCGGTTGTCCCGGATGGCACGCATCATACGGCCCCAGGGCGAATGCAACGCGCGCTGCGAGAGCCACATGAGAATCCCGAGTACCGCCGCAAACAGCAGGGCGTATTCCAGCCTGACAACAATGGCCGATGATGTCTGAACATCCGTCTCAAAACGCGCGGCGAGGTCGATGATCCACTGTTCCGCCTGAAGGTCGCGTTCGTAAGGTACGGGGCGGGGCAGGCCGGTGACATTTTTCACACCGCGCGACAGCCAGTCCTCATTTTTGATGACCGCGATGATGATCTCAGAGATGCCGAGCGTCGCAATCGCGAGGTAATCCGACCGCAAACCGAGCGCAATTTTTCCAACAATATATGCGGCCCCAGCAGCAAAGAGACCGCCGACAGGCCATCCGATCAGCACCGGCAGACCAAGACCACCCAGATACCCTTCGGACGCTGAATTGACCGCCTCGATTGCCTCGGAGGCTGGATCGAGGAAAAAGCGCATTACCACATAGCCGGCAAAAACGATGATCAGGGTTGCTGGCCCGCGAAGCCCGGGAAGTCTTTCTCTAACAAAAAGCGCAAGTGCAATCGTGCCGACAATTACGAGAGCCGCGAGCCCAAGATTGATGCCTCCGGCGGACCATGCCGCGGGGACCGGAGGCATGGCGGTCAAAACCACACCAAGACCACCCAGGGCGGCGAAGCCCATAATACCAACGTTGAACAGGCCGGCGTATCCCCACTGGATGTTAACGCCTAAAGCCATGACCGCGGAGATCAACCCGAGGTTCAAAATCGCCAGCATCACCGTCCA
This sequence comes from Alphaproteobacteria bacterium, assembly GCA_030427145.1. GTDB lineage: Bacteria > Pseudomonadota > Alphaproteobacteria > Rhodobacterales > Rhodobacteraceae > Amaricoccus > Amaricoccus tamworthensis. Next base: position 129,932 of record JAUHWT010000013.1, read on the forward strand.
GCTTTGGCCAAACCCGACGGCCAGAAGGAGTAGAGCCATCGCCGTGTAGAGCAGGGGAATGCGCCACTTGTCGAAGAAACCGCTCATATCACCCGCCCCTTGAATATGCCCGTCGGCCTGACCAGCAGCACGACCACGAGGATGATGAACGACACGGCGAACTTGTAATCGGTGCCGAGAAGCTGAACGAGGCCCTCTGGTGCCATGTCGGCTGGAACTATCAGCGTGATGAAGCCCTTCCAGGCGTATGTGACCATGACCTCGGAGAAGGCAACAATGAAGCCTCCTGCTATAGCGCCCAGCGGCTGTCCAATTCCGCCAACGATCGCCGAAGCAAAAATCGGCAGGAGCAGCTGAAAATAGACGAATGGTCGGAACGATTTGTCGAGCCCGTAGAGCACGCCGGCAATGGTCGCCAGCGCCGCTGCGAGGATCCACGTAATCCGGACGACGCGATCCGGGTTGATACCTGACAGCAGCGCAAGATCCTCGTTATCGGAATAAGCCCGCATCGCTTTGCCGGTTCTGGTTTTTTGAAGAAACCAAAAAACGAATGCGACCACCGCAACCATGACAACCACTGTGATCAACTGGCTTGTCCGAATGGCCAGCCCCTGGTCGAGCCCCGTCAGTTCCTTGAATTCGTTGACCTTGAGTACAAACCGTTCGCCATCTGCGAACCGCTGATCTCCGGTGCCGATGAAAATTCTTGTAATGGCGTTGTACATGAACATGACGCCAACGGAGGCCATGACGAAAACAACAGGCGCGCTGCGCTGTTTTCGATAGAACCTGTAGACCGCCCGGTCGGTGACGAGTGCTACGGCCATAGCAATCAGAATGCCGAAGGGAAGCGCGAGCAGGGCGGTCGGTAGAGGACCGAAGGACACGCCCATCGCGTGGAGGCCCCAGGTGATCATAATTGTGGCCATGGTTCCCAAAGCCATCATGTCGCCATGCGCGAAGTTGGAGAACCGCAAAACAGCGTAGATCAGGGTGACTCCGAGTGCGCCAAGTGCCAACTGCGAGCCGTAGGATAGCGCCGGGATCAAAACAAAGTTTGAGAGCAGAACCAATGCGTTGAGGATGTCGGTCATTATTGTGCCTTAACCCCCAAGGAATGTTTTTCGAACCTCCGGATTGGCCATCAGGGCCTCTCCGGTGTCGGTGTAGCGGTTGGCCCCCTGGACGAGAACGTAACCCTTGTCCGCGATATTGAGCGCCTGGCGCGCATTCTGCTCGACCATCAGGATAGCGATGCCAAGCGCGGCAATTTCGAGTATATTGTCAAAAAGTTCATCCATCACGATGGGAGAGACTCCCGCTGTGGGTTCATCCAGCATAAGTACCTTGGGTTGCGTCATGAGAGCGCGCCCCACAGCGACCTGTTGCCTTTGTCCCCCGGACAACTGCCCTGCGGGTTGGGAACGTTTTTCTTTCAGAATTGGAAAAAGGTCGAAAACACGGTCCATGGTGCCGGAGAAATCGTCATCACGGATATAGGCGCCCATCTCGAGGTTTTCTTCGACGCTCATATTGACGAACACATTGTTCGTCTGCGGCACAAAGCCCATCCCGGACTGGACCCGGTCCTGCGGTGTCAGATTGGTTATGTCACGGCCGTCAAGTGTAACGCTTCCCTGCCTCAGCTTGAGCATGCCGAAGACAGCTTTCATCGCAGTGGATTTTCCCGCGCCATTGGGGCCGACGATGACGGCTATTTCCCCCTTATCGACCGCGATGGTGCAGTCATGCAGAATGTCTGCGGCACCGTAGCCGCCGGTCATGTTTGTGCCGGCAAGGAAACTCATGCGGTCACGCCCCTTTGCGGTTTGTTTTTGAGTCCCCGGCCCAGATAGGCTTCGATGACCGCCTCATTGGCCATAACCTCATCCGGCTTGCCAACGGTGAGAACCTTTCCCTCCGCCATCACAATCACCGGGTCACAGAGCCGTCCGATGAAGTCCATGTCGTGTTCAATCATGCAGAACGTATAACCCCGTTCACGGTTCAGGCGCAGAATGGCGTCTCCGATCGTATTGAGCAGTGTGCGGTTCACGCCCGCGCCCACTTCGTCGAGAAAAACGATTTTGGCGTCGACCATCATGGTGCGTCCAAGCTCAAGCAGTTTTTTCTGACCACCGGAGAGATTCCCGGCGAGTTCGTTGGCCACATGGGAAATCTCGAGGAATTCGATCACCTCGTCGGCCTTGGCGCGAACCTCCGCTTCCCGTGCCCGCACTGTTCCGCTTTTGAACCAAGTATCCCACAGCGTCTCGCCTGGCTGGTTGTCAGGCACCATCATCAGGTTTTCTCGGACCGTCAGTGTCGAAAACTCATGCGCGATCTGGAAGGTCCGTAACAGGCCCTGGTGAAAAAGCTCGTGTGGCGACAGTCCCGTGACATCCTCGCCATCGAGGTACACGTGACCGGATGTCGGAGTGTAGTGTCCGGCGATAACGTTGAAGAGGGTTGTTTTTCCGGCGCCGTTTGGACCGATAAGACCCGTTATCGACCCTTTGGCAATTTCGATGGAGGCACCGTCAACGGCCCTAATGCCGCCGAAATGCATGTTCAGGTTGTCGACTCGGATCACTGGGTGATTTTCCCGTAATGCGGAACCGGCCCCAGGAGGGGCCGGTTTGCAGCGTTATCAGCGGTAGCCGATGTTTTTGACGGCGTTATCTTCGATCTCGTACTCGCGGTACGAGCCTGCCGCCTCGCCCGGTCCGATCAGCTCGACGCCGGATGCACCGGCATAGTCGATGTCGGTACCGGCAGCCGCCAGTTCCATGCCGCGCGCCAGATCACCAGGCAAAATGACTTCGCCCGGAGCGTTTGCCACGTCCACGATGTTGTCGCGGATAGCCGTGCGGTCGGTCGAACCGGCGGCGGCCGCAGCCAGTACGATCAGCGCGGCGGCGTCATAGCTCTCAGGCGCATAGGTCGAGGTGGGGTCAATGCCTGCGGCTTCGGCGATTTCAAAGAACTTCTCGGTTCCCTCACCCTCAGTGCCGGGAAGGGTGCCGATCACCGCGCCGTTGATGTCGTCACCAACGGAGTCGATCAGGCTCTGGCCGTACATGCCATCGGGGAAGAAGAAGCTGTCAAACGCTCCGGTGTCGATGGATGCCTGGACGATACCTACGCCACCCTGGTCGACGTAACCCGCAACAACCAGATGCTCCGCGCCGGACGCCTGAAGGGCGGCAACCTCGGCGGAATAGTCGCCTTTGCCGTCCTCGTGCGCGGCGTTGATCGCTACAGTTCCACCTTTGGCCTCATGGGCAGCGGCAATCGCGTCGGCGAGGCCCTTGCCATAGTCGTTGTTGGTGTAGGTGATGGCGATGTTGGTGATGTCACGCTCGGCAAGAATGTCGGCGATAATCTCACCCTGGCGGGCGTCGGACGGAGCCACGCGGAAGAAGTACCCGTCATCCTCGATTGTCGAGAGTGCGGGGGATGTGGCGGATGGTGACACCATGACAACACCGTTGGGAACGGCCACGTTATTCGCAATCGCGGTGGTAACGCCCGAACAGTCGGCACCCATGATCGCGACCACGTTGTCCGAGGTGATGAGCTGTTCAGCCGCGGTCGTGGCAGCTGCGGCGTCGATACAGGTGCTGTCGCCGCGGACCACATTGTAGTTGGTCTCACCGGCCTCGGACGCTTCGGCAAAAGCGAGCTCGGCCCCGGCGGCCATGCCGGGCGTGATGGATTCCAGCGGGCCGGTAAAGCCCAGAATGATGCCTACATTGACATCCTCGGCGACGGCGGAGCCCGCTACCAGAACGGACGCGGCGGAAGCCAGAAGCAGTCTTTTCATTTTAGTCTCCCTAGAGAAACGGCAGTTATAATTTGATCGTTCCGCGACCGGCAAAGCCACCGGTAGGGAATCATCCCAAGTACCTTATATCTTTGATTTTTTTGCGCAAGCGGCGCTGGCATCACGCGCCGGTTCAGCGGTGGTGTCAAAAAACCGTGCGCGGTCAGGGGCTTGTGCCGGTGCGGACGAATAAGCCTTCCTGGGGATTAAACGAGACCGCTGGAGATAAACCTTTCAGAGACCGCGCGGAACGCTTCGGCCTCTTTGCTGTCCGGGGCCGTGACAACCAACGGCGCGCCACCGTCGCCTGCCAGCCTGATCTCTATATCCAGCGGTATTTCGCCAAGGAAGGGAAGGCCGTGCTTTTCCGCATCGGCTCTCGTACCGCCATGTCCGAAAATATGGGCCTCATGCCCGCATTCCGGACAGATATAGGCCGACATGTTCTCGATGAGCCCCAGGACCGGTGTCTTCGTTTTGTTAAACATGTCGAGTGCTTTGCGGGCATCAAGCAGGGCGACATCCTGCGGCGTAGACACGACCACCGCGCCCGTGATCTCGTATTTCTGGGAGAGGGTCAGTTGCACGTCGCCGGTGCCCGGCGGCAGATCGACGATGAGAACATCCAACTCTCCCCACTGCACCTGACCCATCATTTGCTGGAGCGCCCCCATGAGCATCGGACCCCGCCAGACGACGGCCTCATCCTCCTTCAGCATAAGGCCGATGGACATGAACGTGACACCATGGGCACGCAGCGGCAGAATGGTTTTCCCGTCCGGCGATTTTGGCCGGTCATGCGCTCCCATCATTCTGGGCTGGCTGGGTCCGTAGATGTCGGCGTCCAGCAGGCCGACTTTTTTCCCGGCCTGCGCGAGCGCAACGGCGAGGTTCGATGCCACCGTGGACTTGCCCACGCCACCTTTGCCGGAGCCGACCGCTATAATGCGCTTAACCCCCGCCACCGGTGCAGGCCCGGAGGAGGGGGTGGGGTGACGACCAACCTTCAGGGAGGGTGCGGGTCCTTTGGGGGCAGCAGGGCCATGGGCGGTAAGGATCGCGCTGACGGTCTCGACGGAGGGAAGTGCCTTGACCGCCGCTTCCGCTTTGGCTCTGACCAATTCCATCCGGTCGGCTTCCGCAGGATCAATCTCAATTACAAATTTGACGGTTCCGCCCTCAATGGTAATGGCGCGGGCCATGTCCGCCTCGACAAGATTCTGGCCACGTCCGGGAACGGCGATTGCGCTGAGGGCTTCAATAACGGCGTCGCGGGTGACGGGCATGTGTTTTCCTTGGTGCAGGCTGTTTCAGAAGTTGCCCTTTAGATCATGTGAGCAGGCCCAATGAGCAAGGTGTTTTTAACCATTTTTGACTTTTTCAGCTTGCCGGTTGCGTTTGCGAAGTGTACTTGCGACCTGCTTCACATAACCTTCACAATGCTGACAGGTCTTAGCTAATCTATTTATTAACAGAGGGTTAACTGCCATGCATAAGGTGCATGGCAGTCTTGAGCATTCAGGTAGTTGTGGGAAATCCGATCCAGGCTATATTGCACTGCAACAGATCGACGCAGGTATGGATGCAACTGTTCCGGTCGGTCTGGAGAGGCAACGGCACCTCGCGGAAAAAGGTTACCCGCACGCGGTAACCCGAAACCACCGTCGAAGGTCGAGGCCACAAAACGAGTAGTTCGCTGTCTGTCGAAAGCGGCAGTGATGGATTTGGTGGATGTCCGCGGTTGGATCATTCGCCGTGTACCGCCTGGTTGGATTTCCCGCCCGGCAACTGTTGAGGATTAAAAAGATGGCTTACGCATCCCACACTGCAACTGAAACCACACTGATCAAAGGTCAGGGTTTTGTCGAGCGTCTGGTAAAAGCTTTCGCTGATTACCGTGAATATAGCCGTACCTACAATGAACTGAATTCGCTGTCCGATCGCGAACTTCAGGATCTGGGCATCAGCCGCGTCTCCATTCGTGACGTTGCCTACGGCGCTGTCTACGGCGAGAAATAATGCTGGCCACGCCTGCCGAACGGCAGGTGTCACGGGCGCGGGTCCCGGCTTTTAACCCGCCGCTTCCTTCGTAGCACCGGCCCCATGTGGCCGGTGTTGTGCGTTTCAGCCCCCTGGTCTTTGGCGGATGTTGTCCGGCAGCCATGTCGCCAGGTCCGGAACGGCGATCAGGATGAACACCATCAGCACCATGATCAGAAACATGGGTATCGCCGCCCTGGCTATGAAATTCATCTCGTGGCCCGTCATGCCCTGCATCACGAAGAGATTGAAGCCAATCGGAGGCGTGATCTGAGCCATCTCGACGACCACCACGATAAAGATGCCAAACCAGATCATGTCTATTCCCGCATCCCGGATCATTGGTTCGACCACCGCCATGGTTAGAACCACGGAAGAAATACCGTCGAGAAAACACCCCAAAATGATATAGAACACCAAAAGAGCCATCAGCAGCTCAAACCGGCTGAGTTCCAGCCCCGCGATCAGATTGGCCAGCCCACGCGGCAGCCCGGTGAAGCCCATCGCCAGTGACAGGAAAGCAGCACCAGCAAGAATTAGTGCAATCATTGCCGACGTACGTGTCGCGCCCATGAGACTGGCGCTAAACGTCCGCCAGTTGAGCGAGCCCTGCGATGCGGCCAGGACCAGCCCACCCAGAACCCCGAACGCCGCCGCTTCCGTCGCCGTGGCAAAGCCGAGATACATGGATCCGATCACCACCGTGATCAGAAGAATAACCGGGATCAGAAACCTCGAATTTTTGACCTTGTCCGCGAAACTTAATCCCGCCTCCCTGTCCGGCGCCCAGTCGGATGCGGTTTTGGAATAAATCGCGACATAGCCCATGAACATCGCCGCCAGAACTATCCCTGGGATCACTCCGGCGAAGAACAGTTTCGTGATGCTTTCATTGATTGTCACACCATAAACGATCAGGGTCAGGGATGGCGGGATCATCAGTCCAAGCGTAGCCGCTCCGGTAAGGGTACCTACCACCATCTTCTCGGGGTAGTTTCTTCGGCGGAGTTCCGGGATCGACATCTTGCCCACGGTCGTCAGGGTCGCGGCGGAAGACCCGGAAACCGCCGCAAAAATCGTGCAGCCCACAATATTGGTATGCACCAGCCCCCCTGGAAGCCCGGCCATCCATGGCGCCAGGCCCCGAAACATGTCTTCTGACAGTCGCGTTCTGAACAGGATTTCCCCCATCCAAATAAACAGGGGCAGGGCGGTCAGGGTCCACGAGGATGACGCCGACCAGATGGTCGTGATCATCACGTCGCCAACGGGCCGGTTGGTGAACAGTTCCATGCCGAACCAGGCAACTCCCATCAGCGCAAGTCCGACCCAGACCCCGGTCCCGAGCAGCAGAAACAAAACAAACAGGAAGAGCATGATGATGGAGAGATCGCCCATGATTAATCCCCCGTTTCCTGATCGACGGCATCAACCGTGATCCGGTGGTCGCCTGAAAAAATGACATGAATCAGATGGTCGGTCATGGCGATTGCCAGCACCGCCATTCCGATCACCATCGAAGACTGCGGTACCCAAAGGGGCGATGCGTCCTGTCCCTGGCTGACATCATTGAATTTCCATGACCAGTACACAAACCGCACGGAATACCAGGTTACATACCACGAAATGGCCGTGCCGATCCCGAAACACCAGATCTCGAGCACGCGACGTGTCGTTGCACTCACGGGATTTAGCAGGATTGAGACCCGGATATGCGCCCCGCGATGCAGGGCATGGGCAAAGGCAAAAAACGACGCCCCAGCCATGCAGTAGCCCGCATAGTCCGGTGCTCCGGGGAAGACCTCCCCGGTCCAGCGGGCGAGCATCTGAATGACAATCAGCGCCAGAATGGCGATCAAAAACAGCGATGCAACAATCCCTGATCCCAGATAGAGCAGATCAAGAGCCTTACGAAGTCTCGCCATTCAATTCCTCGCCAGTATGTAAATGCCCGCCCGGACTGCCAGGCGGGCTGTAGTCCAGTTTATTGAGCTGCCTTGAAAGCGTCGATCACCGCCGCACCTTCATCGCCGGCCGATTCGAGCCAGTCCGCGCTCATTGTTGCACCAATCTGCACGAGGTCTGCCTTGAGCTGATCGCTTGCCGGTTCCACCGTCATGCCACCCTCACGCAGCCCGTCCACGGTAAACTGCGTGTAGTCCTTGGACCGTTGCAGACCAACTTCGGCGGCGGTTTCGGCACAGGTCAGCACAACTTCCTTGTTGGCGTCGGAAACACCATCCCAGACATCGCTGTTAACGAAGACGTAATTACGCGGCAGCCAGGCATCGACCTCATAGAAGTGCGACAGGCTCTCCCAGACCTTCCGGTCGTAGCCGGTGGCACCGGACGAAATCATGGATTCCGCCACACCGGTCGCAAACGCCTGGCTGATTTCCGCCGCCTCAATGGACACGGGCAGCATCCCGGTCAGCTCCGCGAGGCGTGCGGTGGCATTGTTGTAGGACCGGAATTTGATACCTTCCATGTCCTCTACCGAATTAACCTCCCGGTCGAAATATAGCCCCTGCGGCGGCCATGGAACGGAATAGAGCAGGGTCAAGTTTTGCTCGGCCAGAATTTCCTCAAGTGAAGGGCGGGCCGCAGTCCAGAGCTTCTCGGCATCATCGAAAGAAGTGGCCAGGAAGGGCACGGAATCATACCCGAACAGCGCATTTTCGTTCTGGTGACTTGAGAGCAGCCGTTCGCCGATCGGAGCCTGCCCGGTTTGAACGGCGCGTTTGATATCATCCCCCGCAAACAGCGATCCGCCGGGATGGGTCACCACCTCAATTTCCCCACCCGTGCCCTCGGTGATACAGGCGGCAAACTCCGCACCGGTTTCAGAGTGAAAATTGGACGCGGAATAGGCCATCGGCATATCCCATTTCTCCGCATGCGACGGGCCCGCCGCCAAAACAAAAGCGGCCGACAGCGACAGCGCCGTCGTGGATTTTGCAATTGCCATCTTCATGTGATCCTCCAGTGAGTGTTCTAAGCCGTTACGCGAACCGGTTGGGTGAGTAGGGTTGCAGGTCGATATTGGGCGCATCGCCCATGATGAGTCCAGCCACCAGCCGCCCGGTCTTTGGGCCGCCGGTCAGTCCAATGTGATGGTGCCCAAAGGCCGTATGGATGCCGGTTCGCCCAATTTCCCCAATCAGCGGCAGGCTGTCCGCCGGGGCAGGCCGGTGTCCCATCCATTCATCGGTCGTATCCCAGGTGAGGTCAGTGAATGTCTCATGGACCTTTTTCCGTATAAGATTGAACGGCGCTTCGGCGGCCTCTGCCTCCAGCCCTCCAAATTCAACCACGCCTGCGCAGCGAAGACCGTCTTCCATCTGAGTGGCCACAAATTTCCCGGCTGTCACCATGTAGGGCCGGGACAGCGCAATGGACGGGTTCCGGAACACGATATGATACCCGCGTTCGCTTTCCATCGGCACATTAAGGCCAAGCCGGTCGGCCAGAGGTTTGGACCAGACGCCCGAACTTAGAACCGCTGCATCGCACTGTATTTTGCCCTGGTCGGTAAGCACCGCCGAGATTTGGCCGTCCTGAAGATCGAAGGCCTTCACTTCGGATTTAACGAACGTGCCGCCGGAGTTTTCGAATTCCTTCGCCAGAGCCTGAACATACCCCCCGGGACTCGTGACAAATCCATGTCCTTTCACCAGCGCCAGCAGGTTCACGGCGCGGCCAAAACCCGGCTCATCCTCGCGAACGGCTTCGCCCTCAACCATATCTGGTTCGAACCCGGCTTCCCTGCGCAGTTCCCACACGTAGGAATCCGCTTCGAACGCGGCCCGGTCCGCATAGGCAAAGCCGTATTCAGACGGTTTTACAAACCGCTCCGCCACGGTGCCGGTTGCGAGAGCCAGATGCTGTTCAAGGCTGTCCCCCGTGATGCCGGTCAATCCACGGGCGATGCGGCGGGTATCTTTGTCATTGGCATGTTTAAGATATTTTCGCAGCCACGGGGCCAGCTTCGGCAAATAGGACCACCGCAGGAAAAGCGGAAAATCAGGATTGAACAGCATACCAGGAGCTTTTACCACCAGACCCGGTGTTGTGACCGGCACCATTGAGCAGGACGCCAGAATTCCGCCGTTGCCGTAGGACGTGCCGCTGGCAGGCCCCGTGCGATCGATCAGCGTGACGTCCGCACCAGACCTTTGCAGCCAGATTGCGGCCGAGACACCCACAATGCCCGCTCCAATTACGGCAACTTTCCGGTGTCTGGTCGTCAATCGCTGCTCCATTTCCTTCGTTGAGTGGCGGTCAGCTTACGGACGGTCACCGGATTGGAAAGAGGTAAATCGTTGATTCGAAATACCGACGTCGTTTCCATCGTTGCACGACTGTTCTTTGCAGCCATTGCGCGCATGGTGCCCAATTGAGCGGCATGAGCCGTCCCGACGTAGTGGCTTCAATAACCCTGGATTTTTGCCGGTTTTTTGCTTGACGCCTCCGCACCGTGTCCGTAAGAGACCCGCGCAACGGCGGAGTAGCTCAGGTGGTTAGAGCAGCGGAATCATAATCCGCGTGTCGGGGGTTCAAGTCCCTCCTCCGCTACCAATTCACATCTCAACCACATAAGAAACACATTTAAATTGATTTTCCCTATTTTGATGATTGTTTCAAATCGAAAATTCTCCATCTTCTCAACAAGATAGATTTTTCACCATCTCAAGATTGAAAGTATTCCATCTTCTGTCTACGCTGCACCGATTGCCGGTGTTGGTATCGGTGTTGGTATCGGTGTTGGTATCGGATGGTGAGTATGGCGCTTTCAGACACGGCCTGTCGCAACGTCAAAGCTGCGGAACGCCCATTCAAAAAGGCTGATTCTGGCGGCCTCTATCTTCTGGTGAAGCCAAACGGCTCCCGCCTTTGGCAGATGGCGTATCGTTTCGAGGGGCGGCAAAAGACGCTGTCATTCGGCGCGTACCCGACGATCGGACTGGCCGCAGCGCGCCGCAAGCGAGACGCTGCCAAGTTGGCTCTGTCGGACGGAAGGGATCCGGGGACACTGGCCGAAGCGCGATCGGGGGAACTGGTCGACCGCGACATTCTGTTCCGCACCGTGGCCAACAAGTGGTGGGAGACCCGGCGCCCCCGGTGGTGTGATGCGCATGCGCAGCGCGTATGGGCTCGCCTGCGGGACGACATGATCCCGGCGATTGGCAATATGCCGGTCCATGAGATCTCCGCCAGAGACGTACTGGACGCGTTACGGGTCATCGAGGACCGCGGGGCGCTCGACATCGCAAAGCGCGTCAGGCAGTCGACCGAGGGCGTTTTCGCCTATGCCAAGGTCGAGGGACTGGTGCAGCACAATCCGGCGACTGCCGATCTGAATATCGCGATGCGGCCGAAACCTAAGGCGGTTCACATGCCGCGCCTTTCCGAGGACCAGCTGCCTCAGTTCTTCTCGCGTCTCGCGCGGTGGAAGGGGCGGGCGCAGACCCGGTTGTCGATCGAGTTCATAATGCACACCGTTGTTCGGACCAGCGAGCTCCGCATGGCCCGCCTGAGCGAGTTTGAGGGCGACACGTGGACGATACCGGCCGAGCGCATGAAGATGTCCCGGGGCCACATTGTGCCGCTGACACCGCGTGCCTTGGATATCCTGGAGGCGTTGCGGCAGATCGCCGGACCCAGCGAATACCTGTTGCCTTCCCGCACGACCAAAACCGGAATCGTTCAGTCGAACTGGATGATCGGTTCGCTTTACAAAATGGGGTACAAGGGCCTCGTCACCACGCACGGATTCCGCGGCACATTTTCCACGGTGTTGAATGACCGCAAGGCCATGCTCGGGTTCGACTCAGACTGGATAGAGATGCAACTGGCCCACGTGGAAGGGAACAAGGTTCGCGGGGCCTACAATGCTGCCGAATACCTTAGCGATCGGCGGCGCATGATGGAGTGGTGGAGCGGCTTTCTTCAGGCTCAGTCAGACGTGGGTGATCTGCTGTAAGCCGCGAGTTCCACGCCATAGCCGCTGCATCTGGGCTCGCGCAGCCGCGTGGCCCACTGGCCTCGCAGTCGGGGTTACTGCACTCCACACCCCAACAGCCCGGCTCGCTGTCACCTTCAATTCGCGGCCCACATGCCCCGCAGAAAGGGCATGGCAGCATCTTGATTCCGCTCCGACCGATCACACTGACCATACCCTTGCTCCTATGTGGATTTCATCTAACTTCACAAACATCAACCGGCGGGGCTTCCCGCAGTGAGAGGGTCTGCGATCGTAACTCAGCTATTTCGACGTGGGAGAGGTCTACGACGCCCCATCCTCTATAGCCGCCTCGGAACCCCCGACTCTCCTGATAGTGGGTCGAGTGCAGCGGCATCCATATTCTCCTTACCCGCCGGGGCCTCTTAGAGAGTACCCGCAGCTGCGCCGCTACGTGCATGCAATTGGTCCAAAACATGAAGCGCTCATCAGCGCTCAGATGGTGCAGTATCTCCGAAGGCCTCAACACCTGTCGTTTTTCCGTGAGCAATTCGAGAACGGCTGCCCGCAGATCTGATCGCATTTCGTCGGTGACCCGCATCATTCGCTCCTTAGTTGGATTCTACCACGTTGAGGCTTCGGTGATGAACTCACCGGCCAAGTCGCGCGCCGCGTCGGGCGACCAATCGAAAGCCGGGTCGCCAAACTTCGCACCTTCGAACACTCCGGCCAACCACGGCCGCATGTCTTTTCGCCAGTCCCAACCGGCGCCGCATCGTGCAACCGCCGCGCGAAAAATGTTGCCGAACTCCCTGGCTGTCCTACACGCACGCTCGGGCATAATCTCGCTCCTACTCAGACTCTCGCCCATTGGGTTGTGAATAGATGTAGGCGCGAAAACCGATACCTTGGCGACGAACGCGCTCCAACCACACCCAAGCCCCGTTCTGCAACCTCACCGGAAACCATGCGAACCAAAGGTCATCTATGCTAAGAAAGTCGTCAGTCGTTTTTGTGAGTTTCATAATTCCACTCCTATGTGGACTCGTCGCCAACGAGGCGCGAGTTAACCGGCATCAGTGCCGTATATCCGACATCGCGGATCAGGTTGGCCGCATCATTTCGCAGCGGCTCGTCACTAATCCACCAGCGACGAAAGAACCCGCGCCAGCCGGTGCGCTCGACCGCCATATTGTGGAGAATGTTAAGCGCCCTCATTTCTTGCTCTCTGGTCAACGTCTCGCTCCTCAGTTGGATTGACGCGGCCAGTCCGCGCCTGCGTCCCAATTTATCCACGATCGACCTTGGTCCTGCGACATCGACGACTCCTGTCTTGATCGCGCCGCCCCGTACATGAACTGCGTCTGACCGAAGCCGAAACTAATGCCTACCATTTCTGCGTCAGCCTTGGACAAGGCGGCGCTATAGTCAAACCTGGGCTTATCGACCATCATTCTACCCCTATTCTCAAACTATCCCAGGGTTGCGGTTCTCCACATCCCACGCTTGTTGCCAGGCATAATAGGCGGCCCGGCTGATTTTCGGCCCGTCCAGCTTTTGCAGGGCCCGCCATACAGTGTTGCCCCGCTCGCCTGCTGCCAACATCTCCTGTGCTTTTGCGATCCTGTCCGGCGTCATGACCAATGGGCGACCACCGCGCTCACCTCTTTCACGCGCTCGGGCGATGCCAGCTTTGGTTCTTTCGCGTATCAGGTCTCGCTCCAGCTCGGCGAAAACCGCCAAGAGGCGTATCATGGCCTTCCCCATCGGACCTTTGGTATCTATGCGTTCCGTCAGGCTCACAAACTCGACACCGCGATCAGTGAGAGTCTCTAAGGTTTCCAGTATGCCACCGAGTGTGCGCCCCAGTCGGTCGAGTTTCCACACGACGAATTCGCTGCCCTCGTGCTGACACGTCTTCATGGCGCGGATGAACATAGGCCTTTTCATGGTGCCACCACTGGCCTTGTCCACGAATATCAGATCCTCCGGGACTCCGTAGCTTTTCAGGGCGGCTATCTGCATGTCGGGGTTCTGCTCATGTGTTGACACTCGGGCGTATCCAATCTTTCTCACACCTGGGTTTTTGGATTCGGATGCCACTTTATTACCCGTACTGTTGATCTCTTGAATTTCAATCTGGACTATATTTCTGGACATGTCAATCCAGTTTAAACTAAAAATTGTAAACTTTCACATCTACATTGACAGTCACGTTATCAGGCCGTAGTGTTGGAATCGAACAAGCGAAAGGAGCGCCCCACTATGAAACTCACCCTGGGAGATATGACCGACGAAGAGGTGGTCGCTTACAATGGCCTGAACTTTGCGCAGCATTTGGCACACCAGACTGCGTCTGACGCTGGCTGGTACCGGGATTCGGCTACTGGAAAACCTGTCGAACGGAATTTCGGTGAGGTCGTTGCGCTGATGCACTCTGAACTGTCGGAGGCCTTGGAAGCCGATCGCAAGGGCCTGATGGACGACAAGCTGCCTCACCGGGACGGGCGAGAGGTCGATTTCGCCGACTGCATCCTCCGCATTCTGGACACGGCAGCAGCGCTTGGACTCGATGTCCCCGGGGCGCTGATCGAGAAGAACCGCTTCAACCGCCATCGCCCCGATCACAAGCTCGAAAACCGGGCGGCTACCGGCGGCAAGAAATACTGAACCCCCGCCCACGGAGAGGTGAAATGATCACCGGCACACACCTAGCCGCCCTTTACGCCGCGCTCAGCATAGTCGCAGCCCTGCTCACTTGGGCTGCCGATAGCAAAAGGGCTACGGCGCTGTGGACAGTGGCCACAGTTTGCTTTTCGCTGACTGCCATCTTGTGGGCGACCCAATCCAACTAAACCCGGAGGTTGAAATGCAGAACGACATTCAAACATGGCAGCAAGGCACATATGCGCCCGAAAGCCGCCGACCTGTCACGGCCGAACAGGCCGAGATATACGAGCGCGAGGAGCGCCACCTTGTCCGCCCCGGCCTTCGGGAAAACGCAATTTGCCGCTGCCCCCGTCCCGAGGATGCGGCATGGATTGCCAAGCGGCTGAACCTCGCTTCGCAGCTTGAAAAGCTGACCTACGATTATGCGACCGGCAAGACGGATGGCAGCGAGATCGTCGCGTTCGTCCGCGCCGCTGTCGCCCAGTCCATCTAACCCCGGAGAAGGCTCGGATGCCCAAGACAACTCACTACGTCCTTGTTCGGGTGAAAGCGCCGGACGACATGCCAGCCGCGCAAGTGCGGCGCGAAATCCGGTCCCTGATCAATGATCAATGCAACCACTCGGCTGACGAAGGCGACCTTCGCGCGGCCAAGGTCTCACCCGTGCCGAAAGCCTGGGTGGGCGAGTCCAGCTAACCCCGGGAGGTTCCAATGGGCGTTAAGAGTACGGTTTATCTGACTTACGATGATGCGGTATCTAAAGCCGCGGACCTTCTGATGAACATTCGTCGTGAAGAGTTTGAAGCCAAGTTCAGGACAATGGCCAAGTCCGAACTGGAAGACGCTCTCGAAGAAATGAACGACTCATTGAACGATGGTGAGGGTTTCGAGAACTACCGCATCAGATCTGAATCCAACTGACCCCACCGGGAGGAAATCATGCCGGGAAACATCATGTACGTATGCGGCTACTGCGCAGAGCACTGCCCAGAGGCCTGCGGTCATTACGATCGCGACGAACTGTTCGTCATGCCGGACGGGACGTGGCTTTGCGAGTACTGCGCCGACGAAACCGACGCTCTCTCAGAATGCGGCGTGGTGCCGAGTGGCGAAGACGGCGACGTCTGGCCCGACTTTCGCACCTTTCCCAGCCCGCCGGAATACGGCCCGCTCACCAAATCCAACTAACCCCGGAGAAGGCTCGGATGCCCAAGACAACTCACTACGTCCTTGTTCGGGTGAAAGCGCCGGACGACATGCCAGCCGCGCAAGTGCGGCGCGAAATCCGGTCCCTGATCAATGATCAATGCAACCACTCGGCTGACGAAGGCGACCTTCGCGCGGCCAAGGTCTCACCCGTGCCGAAAGCCTGGGTGGGCGAGTCCAGCTAACCCCGGAGGATGTGAACGTGACCTACAAACCATCAAATGACCCAAACTATTCCTCCCGTCTAACCGGGAAGGAAAACATTCCGATCAAGGGTCGAATCACCCAACTCATTCGCGCGGCCCAAGATGCGGCGTTCTCAGGGTCTCAACCTGTTGAGGATAGGGATGAGATCGTGGCGCATCTCCACATGTGCCGCCAAGAATTGGAAAACCTAATTCATGATCGCTTTTCCGAGCGTGCCGACAATTCCGCACAGTCCAACTAACCCCGGAGGCCGCCATGCTGTGCTACAAAGACAAAACGTTCTGCAATGCGCCATGCACAATGGCCTCATGCTCACGCAAATTCACGGATCAGGATAAGCGGGACGCAAAGCAGTGGTGGGGAGAGTCGGGCGGCGAGCCTCCTGTGTCTTTTGGAGACCTGAGTCGCAACTGCCCCTCCTACGTTCCGATGATCTCCCCCGAATAACCCAGAGAGGATTAAAATTGAAAAAGGTAACAGCATACGAAGCGGATGACGGTTCGCTGCATTCTGATAAAGCATCAGCGGTTGGCGCTTCCGTGCTCCACCTGGTGGAAGCTGACCAAGGGCAATCACGCGGGGTGGCCATAGGTCCAGCGGGTGTCAGTTTCATCATCCGGAACCGGGCAAAGCTGATCCCGCTTTTGACTTCCATAGATGAGGAAGATGCGGATCCGCATGATTGTGCCTATGTTTGGCGCGATAAACATTTGTCTTGATTGTCACTCAAATAGTGAATACATTCAGGACAACGTGAAACTTTAATTCTATCGGGTGTCGGGGCAGCGCGTGAAAGACGACGATCTTGATGACCTTCTCGGCGACATCTCTCCGAAACCCGAAAAAAAGCCTCGAAAATCGAAGCGCATCGGGCGGCCCCCGAAAGGGTCCCAGGCCCCGATAATACCCGCTGCGGGCGCCAAAGCCCCAGCACTGTCAAAGGGTGACCCTGACCTCGACGAACTGCCTGACGGTGAGTTGCCCGACGCCTCGGCGTTCACCCGACCGGTTCGGGTGAACTTCCTTGCAACGATCCTCGGAACAGAGACCCGACGACTGCTTCCCAAACTGGCACATTGCCCGGTTATCGGCTACGAAATGCACCGTGGCAAAGAGGTTCCCGTCTACGACTTCAAGACGGCGATCGCATACCTGGTCGAACCCAAAATGGATATCGCGACCTGGATCAAAAGCCAGAACGCGGCCCACCTTCCAGTGCAGATCAACAAGGCGTTCTGGGAAGCTGAGAACGCAAAGCTGCGCTGGATGGCTGCTGCAAAGCAATACTGGCACGATGAGGACGTGCTCGATGTCCTGGGCTCGGCCGCGATGGCGATTAAGGAAACCACCCTTTTGTGGGTGGAAAATCTGCCCGGGAAAGCGAACCTCACAACCGAGCAGTTTGAAGCGCTTCAGGGCAACGTTGTCGACCTTCTCGACGATATTCACCAGCGCTTGGTCGAGATTCCCGCTACCCGTAAAACCCGTCCGGTTTCCAGACACGCAGAAGATTTCGGCGTGGATCCTGAATCATGAGTTTCGATTCGCTGGAGCAAATGCTGGTTGAGTCATTCGACTCCGTGCGTCCGACGCGTCGAATGCGTGTCACCGAGGCTGCGAAAGAGTTCCATGTTGTGCGCTCTCCCGGCGCCCACAGCGGCCCGTGGAGCGAGGCCCGCACACCATACCTGGTAGAGCCGCAGGACACCCTGACGAGCCTTGAGCACACCGCCATGGCCTTTGTCGGGCCGGCGCGGACCGGAAAATCCATGATGTTTTTGAACTGGGTCGCGCATACTGCTGAGACGGACCCGGCCGACATGATGGTGGTTCACATGGCGCGACACACCGCACGAGATTGGTCAAAGTCGGATCTCGACAAAATGCTGCGCCACTCACCGTCGATCCGCGAAAAGCTCCGGCCCGGTCGCGCGAACGACAACACGTTCGATAAGGAGTTCATGGCCGGTTGGCGCCTCACCGTGACCTGGCCGACGATTACCAATCTCAGCGGCAAAACGATCCCGCGCAACTGGATCATGGACTACGATCGAATCGATGATGATATCGATAAAGAGGGCAACGCGTTCGACCTGACCCGAAAGCGCGCCGCAACCTTCAAACGGTTCGGTATGACCGCGGTGGAGTCATCGCCAGGGCGCCCCGTGGAAAATCCCAAATGGATCAGGAAGACGCCGCATGAGGCGCCGCCCACCAAAGGTATCCTTGAGATATACAACCGAGGTGACCGCCGCAGATGGTATTGGCAGTGCCCGAGTTGCGCAGAGACTTTTGAGCCGGTGTTCGACCTTTTCCACTATCCGGATTCCGCTGACGAAATGGAGGCGGCCGAGCAGGTGACTATGATGTGCCCTCACTGCGGCACATGCATAGGACCCGATCAGAAGGACGAGCTTAACAGTCACGGGAAATGGGTCAAAGACGGAATGGTCTGGCTGCCCGACGGTAAAGTGGTGACGCGCCCGGGAATGCGCGCGGCGCGGTCGGACATCGCGTCTTTCTGGTTAAAGGGGCCGGCGGCCGGCTTCCAGGACTGGTCGAGCATTGTGTTGAACTACCTGCGGGCAGAACGCACCTACGAGGCGACGCAGGACGAGAAGCCGTTGCAGACAACAGTGAACGTGGACCAGGGGGAACCTTACACACCGAAGGCCCGCATATCCGAACGGCTCCCGGAAGACCTAAAGGACAAGGTGGAGTTCTGGGGCTCGGAACCGGACGCGCCGACTGTGCCCGCAGGCGTGCGCTTCCTCATTGCGACAGTTGACGTGCAGAAGCGCTCATTTGTGGTTCAGGTGCAGGGCTTCACCGCAGATGGTGACATGGTCATCATTGACGCGTTCAAGATTCGAAAATCCGCACGCCTTGACGAAGATGGGCACCCGTCGACCGTTGACCCGTCGTCCTACGGTGAGGACTGGGACCTGATAACAACCCAGGTCATGTTGAAATCGTACGCCCTGGGGGACAACTCCGGGCGCAGAATGGCGATCCGGTTGACCGGTTGCGATTCCGGCGGACGGGAAAACGTGACCTTCAATGCCTATGATTACTGGCGCCGGCTGCGCAATGCCGGGGACGGGCTTCATCGACGCCTTGCGTTGATCAAAGGTGATGGTGCCCGAACCGCGCCCCGGGCTACGGTGTCGTGGCCCGACGCCGGGCAGCGCGACAAACTTACGGCGGCCCGTGGCGATGTGCCTGTTGTCCGAATGAATTCGGACCTGCTGAAGGACCAGGTTGCTGCGATGCTGTCGAGGCGCGTGGCCGAGGATGGTGAGAGCACAGGCGGCGGCATGATCCGTTACCCGGCGTGGATGCCGGACTGGTTCTATACGCAGATGACAACCGAGGTGCGCCTCGAAAAGGGTTGGGACAACCCGGGCAAGCGCCGCAACGAGAGTTTCGACCTTGCCTATTACGCGATCGGACTGGCCGTGCGCCCGAAAGATCGCCGTTGCCCACTGGCACATATCGGCTTCGACCGCATGCAATTTGAAAACCCGCCGATCTGGGCCGAGGAGTGGGATGAAAACGAGCTCGTGTTCGGAGAAGCCGCTGAACCGGAATCGGAAAAGCACGACAACCGCGGGCGGAAGAGCTTCGCGGATCTCGCGCGCGACCTTGCGTGACAACATTCACCTTTTGCTTGATTTACACGATATAGTGGTATACGTTTTTCCAAACTCAAATGAGGTTCGGGCTTTTAATGACGACCGCAGAACTGCTCGCTGAGGCGCAGAGCGCCTATCATCGCCTGCAGACAGGTGGCCTTCCCGTGGAAGTTCGCGACCTGACCGGCGAGTCCGTGAGGTATTC
Organism: Alphaproteobacteria bacterium; assembly: GCA_030427145.1. Taxonomy (GTDB): domain Bacteria; phylum Pseudomonadota; class Alphaproteobacteria; order Rhodobacterales; family Rhodobacteraceae; genus Amaricoccus; species Amaricoccus tamworthensis. Next base: position 149,686 of record JAUHWT010000013.1, read on the forward strand.
GCCCGCAAACGCTTCGCGGTTGAAAGCCTACATCTCCGATCTGAAGGCGACACTGGCTGCCGAAAGCCAGGGCGCCGCCTCCGCCGCGCGCGGGCCAATCCGGCCGATGTTCACATGAGCATAGAGTCAGACCTGGCCGAACTGCTCGGCGAAGACCTTTCCGTCCGGCAGGTTGCCTTTGGCGGCGCTTACGAGTCCGCCGACCGGAACAACCAACTAGCCATGTGGGATCCGCCCATTCGCTCCGCTGATGCGGAGATACTGCCCGAGAAAGCCCGCATTGACGCCCGTGCGCGCGACACTCTGCGCAATGACGCCTATGCGGCCGGTGGCGCCACGATCCACAAGGACTCCATTGTCGGTGCCCGTTTCCTCCTGAACAGCAAGCCCGAAACCAAGGTCCTTTTCGGTCGCGAGGATGAAACGTGGGAAGCCGAGTACCAGGAAGAGGTGGAGACCAAGTTCACCCTCTGGGCTGAGTCCGACACCAACTGGGCAGACGCCAGCCGTATCAACACCCTGACGGGTCTGGTGCGACTGGCTGTAGGCGTTCACACAATGGGCGGCGAGGTCCTGGCCGCTGCCGAATGGATGCCGGACGACGGACGCCCGTACCGGTCAGCGATGCAGATGATTGACGCAGATCGTCTTTGCAATCCTCCGGGCGAGCAGTACGGCCCCGTGAGCCGCATTCGCGGTGGTGTTGAGCGGGATCGCCGCGGTGCCCCGATCGCGTACCATATTCGAACACAGCACCCGGCCGACTGGGCGCGTTACACGCGCGAAGGTTCCTACGTGTGGCGCCGTGTCATGGCCCACAAACCTAACTGGGGTCGCCAGAACATTCTCCACATCTACGAGCAGCTTCGCCCGGACCAGACCCGCGGTATCGCTCAGATGGCAACCGCGCTCAGCGAGATGCGGATGTTGAAGAATTTCCGCAACGTCGAACTTCAGCGCGCGGTATTGCAGGCCACCTACGCTGCCTCCATTGAATCTGACCTGCCTCCGGCCGAGGTCTACGCCGCGATGGGTGCTGACACGTCGTCCCGCGAGAGTAACCCCACGCTTGACTGGGCGAACGATTTTCTCACTGCCGTGAACCAGTATGCCGGCTCCGGCCCGAACATGCGCATCGATGGTGCGAAGATCCCGGTTTTCATGCCGGGCACGCACCTGAAACTGCAGAATCCGGGCGCTGGCGGGCAGGATGGTGCGCAGCTGGAGACGTCGTTGCTGCGACATGTCGCGGCCTCGTTGGATCTCAGCTACGAGCAGTTGTCGCGCGATTACACGCAGACCAACTACTCCTCGGCCCGGGCCTCAATGGGCCAGACGTGGAAAGCGATGCAGGTCCGCAAAAAGCTGGTGGCCGATCGCACGGCGAACTTCGTGTTCCGCCTGTGGCTGGAGGAAGCGATCAACTATGGGCACCTCGAGTCCCTGAAGCGCCGCAACGCGCCGAACTTCTATGAAGGGCTCAACGCAGAGGCATACACCGCGTGCGAGTGGATCGGCGCCGGTCAGGGGCAGATCGACCCTCTCAAGGAGACGCAGGCCGCAATTCTCAGGGTCAAAAACGGCTTCAGCACCAAGGAAGTCGAGATCGCCCGTATCAGCGGAGGCGATTGGCGGAAGGTCGCGCGCCAGAACGCACGCGAGCGTCGAAACGACGAAACACTGGGTATCCCCAGCATCTACGACGCAGAGGCGACCCCCTCTGAAAACGCGCTCAGCGGCACACCGCAGGAGAGAGAATCGTGAGCATGTCATCGAATACATCGAACGTTCGCCCGTCGACCCTGGCAATGGTTTGCCCCGAGCACGCAGAGGCGTTTTCCTCGGGAATGGCGTTTGCCCATGCCGCGCGCATGGACCTGGACGAGCTGATGACGGATCAGGCCGAGGCGTTTTGGCCCGAAGAAGGTTCGCGCATGTCCCGGTACCGGCCCTACGTGGTTCGCGATGGCGTGCTGCATGTTCCGGTGCAGGGGTCGCTACTGGACAAATTCCCTTTTGCCTTCAGTGACATTGCGACGGGTTACGAATACATCGAGGCCGCTGTGGCCCGCGGCATGGGTGACCCGGACGTTCTCGGCATCGCACTGGACATAGATTCCCCGGGCGGCGTGGTGGCCGGAAACTTCGACCTGGTTGACCGCCTTTACAGCATGCGTGGCACCAAGCCGATCCGGGCCGTGGTGAACGAACACGCCTTCTCCGCCGCCTACAGCATTGCGTCCGTGGCCGACCACATCGTGGTTGCGCGCACCGGTGGTGTCGGGTCGATCGGCGTTCTGACCATGCATGTTGACCAGTCCAAGCGACTCGAGCAGGCGGGCCTGTCGGTCACACTGATTCACAGCGGTGCGAAAAAAGTCGACGGCAATCGATTTGAACCGCTGTCTGAGAGCGTACGCGAGGATATCCAGCGGCGCATTGACGCATCGTACGACATTTTCGTGGCAACCGTTGCCCGCAATCGCGGGATTTCGGAGGACGCCGTTCGCGCCACGGAAGCGGCAACATTCATGCCGTCGGAAGCAATCGCGAACGGACTTGCTGACGAAATCGGCGCATCTGCCGACGCTATCGCGGCCTTTGCCGCACTTCTCACGAACAAAGGAGACCGTGATATGGCTACCAAGCCGGATACCAACGAAAACGAACCGACCATCACTGTAGCTGCTGCGAACGCGGCGCAGACCTCGGCCGTGGAAGCTGCTGTTGCTGAGGCAACCGCTGATGCGATGGCGAAAGGCGTCGAGGCAGAGCGTGCCCGCATCAAGTCGATCCTTGAGAGCGACGTTGCCAAGAGCCGCCCGCGCGCCGCGCTCAATACGGCGCTTCGCGTCAACATGAGCGCCGAAGATGCTGCCGACTTTCTCGCCACCCTGCCCGAAGAGGCCGCAACCGAGAGTGGTGACGGCGCCGGCGCCCCCAAGGGTATGTTCAAGGACGCGATGAACAACTCCGACAACCCGGACTTGGGCACAGGTGGCGGTAAGTCGCTGAAGGGTCCGCGCATCAGCGCAGATTACCTGAAGGAAATCACCGCGCGCTTCGACGGCCGTCAGTCCGCCTGATCCGACTCTGATCCGTGACAGGTGCCTCCCGGGGCGCCTGTTAAACCGAAAACATTTGAAACGAGGAGTTGCCCCATGGCGACCATTCCGAACAATCAGAACACCGCGGGCATCCCTTCGCAGTCCACCGAGACGCTGTCCGTCGTAAATCCGTCCCTCGTCACCGGCAGCACGCCGGCACTGGCGACCGTCGACATGATCGTCGCCGCGTCGCAGGACATCCCGGCGCTTTCCGCAGTCGGACTGGACGGCAGCGGTCGCCTGATCCCGGCCGTATCCGGCACCACGCAGGCAATCGGCATCACCGTGGCCGCCGTGGTCAGCCCCGCCGGCACCGATTATATCGCGGCACCCGTCTACCGCCAGGGCGTTCTGAACCCCGACGCGATCGACTGGCCCGCGTCCTACGACACCGATGCAAAGAAATTTGCAGCGTTCAACGGCGCCCCCACGCCGACCTCCATCATCATCCGCAAGCCGAAAGCAGGCTCGGTATAACCAACGCGACGTAGTTCTCGCCGCTGAATCAACAATGTACGGAGTCTGACAATGTCGCTTCAACTTTGGACCACGCAGGATCTTCTTGCAACCCTGACTGACGATCGCAAAAATGCGATCCCGTCCTATTTCCTGGACACCTACTTCTCCGAGACGCACTACTCGGACGCGAAGGAGATCATGATTGCAGATCTCCCGCAGGCTGACCGGTACATGGCGCCGTTCGTTCTGCCGACCGAGCAGGGTAAACCGATCTACCAGCAAAAGGGCGAAGAGGTTAAGTTCCTCACCCCGGCGTATATCAAACCGAAAGACGCGGTTCGCCCGGTAGAGGCACGGGTGCCTACAATCGGCGAAATTCTCGGCGGGGCCCTGAGTGTGCAGGAGCGCTTCGATATCGCCGTGAACAAGCGCATCGACTACCACCTTCGCGCAATCCGCATGCGCATCGCATGGATGGCAGCCCGATCGTTCATCGACGGCAAACTCACCATGACCTACGATCGGGACCAGGGCGAGGCGTTCCCTGAAGTGACAATCGACTTCGGTCGCGACTCCGGTCACTACGTGGTGAAGAACGCCAATTACTGGGACGCACCGGGCACCAAAATCCTGGACGACATTCAGGGCTATGCTGACACCATGCACGCCGCCCGCAACGGTGGCTTCCCCACGCGCATGTATGTCGGATCCTCCGTGGCGTCGGTGTTCAAAAACAACACCCAGATCAAGGGCGAGATGGACACAACGTACCGTGGTAATTCGGTTAACATCCAGACCGGCATTATGACCCGGGCCGAACCGGTGAATTACATCGGCAACCTGAGCGGCGGTATTGAGGTATACTCGTACAAGGATGACGTCCAGGCTGCAAACGGCGACATGGTTCCGATCCTGGCGCCCAAGGAAATCCTCCTTGTCGCACCCGGCGCAATGGGCGTAAAGGCATACGGTGCCATCTATGACACCGAGGCACTGGCCGGCGGCGGTTTCCGCGGTGACATCTTCCCCAAGATGTTCAAGAGCGACGACCCCAGCGAGATTTTCGTCATGCACCAGTCGGCACCTCTGCCGATTCCGCTTTACCCGAACCGCACCTTCCGGGCGCAGGTTCTGGCGTAACGCCGTAGAGCAGACCCTTGCGCGCCCTGTGACGGGGCGCGCTTTTCCATAAATTTTCGGGAATTGATAGAATGGCCAAGTACATCGCCAAAGCGACGATTGAGTATGCCCGGCCGGACGGCTCCGTGGCAGTGGTTCGGGCGAAGGACGCCAAGCGTGGCGACACCGGCGAAATCGCTGACCTCGACGAAAAGTCCGCGGCACGCCTGCTCGCAATGGGTGCAATCGTTGCGGATCCGACGGCAGAAAAGGTTGAGGCGGAGACTGCCAAAGCTGCTGCTGACAAGGCTGCTGCTGAAGAGGCTGACAAAGCCGCCAAGGCTGAGAAGGCTGCCGCCGAAAAGGCCGCCAAGGCTGAGAAGGCCGCCGCCGCGAAGGCTGCTGCCGCGAAGGCCGCCAAAGCCGAAAAGGCTACTGAGGACAAAGGCGAAGACCTGCTCTGATGGCGGGGTGGCGCGACATAGTTCGTGCTTCTACGCGGGACGCGCATGACGTCATGCGCGTCCGTGGCGTTTATTTGACCCACGCCGGCGCGACTCCA
>JAUHWT010000014.1 GCA_030427145.1 Alphaproteobacteria bacterium
GATACTTCAACAAGCTCAAGCACTTCCGCCGCATCGCCACGCGTTTCGAGAAACTCGCAGTCACCTATCTCGCAGCCGTCGCCCTTGCTTCAGCCAGACTTTGGACAAGAACTTATGAGTCCACTACATAGTCCCTCCGGTAGCGCGACGGCTGCACCCCTGTCGCGCGCCGGAACATTGCCGCAAAGGACGCCGCACTGTCATAGCCTAGGTCGAACGCGATCCGCCTCTCTTGCTCCCCGGCCACAAGTCGGGAAATGGCGGCCAGCACGCAGGCCCGTGTCCGCCATTTCACAAATGTCAGGCCCACGTTTGCCCGGAAATGCCGTGTGAAGTTCCGCCGGCTCATAAACGTGTATATAACCAACCCCAATTCAAGCATCCGGGCTTCGTCTGTCACCCGCAAATCAACTCCCATCGCAGCAACCGGCGAGAATGGAGCCGTCAGCCAGCTTGCCATACTCGTCTCGCTGGTCTGTGCCAAATACCTCTATGTCGCCTGCTTTTCGTCATATCTGGTCTTCTACAGCATGGACCGCTTCGCCATGTCGGAAGCATCCGGCCTGGTTGTGCTCTTTGCCTTCCATGCGGCAGTGGCCGGAGGTGGCCTCATCGGCGGATCATTCAGCGACCGCATCGGCACCCGCCCGGTGATTGGATTTTCTTTCTGGGCGGCATTGCCGTTTGCCTTGGCATTCCCGTGGCTCGGCCCCGTCGCTGGTATCGCGGCTGCCCTTCTCGCCGCTACGGTGATTGCCTCGGCCTTTCCCGCCATCGTCGTACACGCCCAAAGCCTGATGCCCGCCCGCATCGGCATGATCTCAGTCATTTTCTACGGCACGGCCTTCGGCGTCGCAGGACTCGGTGCCGCAGCACTGGGCTGGCTTGCTGATGTTACCAGCCTTACCACCATCTTCATCTGGACATCCTTTATGCCCCTAGCTGGCATTCTGACCTTGTTTCTTCGCTCGAACCGGGGGAGATAGGTTGGCATGGTACGGCTGGGAGGAGAAACTTCCCTACCGCGCCAGCCAGCCCCCATCCACCGGCAGCACAACCCCGTGCACATAGTCCGACGCCGCAGACGCGAGGAACGTCACCGCCCCCGAAATCTCCTCGGCTTTACCCCAGTATCCCGCCGGAATGCGCCCCAAAATCGCGGCGTTTCGTTCCGGATCAGCACGCAGTGCCGCGGTGTTGTTCGTCTCGATGTAGCCGGGGGCAATCGCGTTCACATTCACACCCTGACCGGCCCACTCGCAGGCCAGAAGCCGCGTCAGCCCCGCCGCGCCACTCTTGGAAGCCGTATAGGACGGAATGCGGATACCACCCTGAAACGACAGCAGTGACGCGATGTTGATGATTTTCCCCGATCCGCGTGGCAGCATATGCCGCGCCACCGCCTGGCTGAGGAAAAACAGTGACTTAAGGTTGACGTTTATCACGTCGTCCCAGTCCTGTTCCGTGAAATCAATCGCATCGTCGCGCCGGATGATGCCCGCATTGTTCACCAGAATATCGATCTGACCCGACCAGGCCAGCGTCTCGTCCACGATTCTTTGGATCGGCTCTGTCGTGCTCAGATCCGCACGGATTTCCAGGCTCTCACCGTCTATCGCCGCCCGCGTTTCCGCCATGTCGGAGCGCCCAACCAGAGCCACTTTCGCGCCAGCCTGCGCGAGGCCCACGGCGATGGCCTGACCAATACCCGTGTTGGCGCCCGTGACGATTGCGGTTTTGCCTGTCAGGTCAAACGGGTTCATCGCAGATCCTCCATCGCCACAAAATCCATATCCGTGAAGTCCTGGTTGTCGCCCGCCATCGACCAGATGAAGGAGTAACTCCCGGTTCCCGCACCGCAATGGATCGACCACCCCGGCGACAGGACGGCTTGTTCATTCGCAACAACGAGATGTCGCGTCTCGGTCGGCTCTCCCATGAAGTGAAACACCCGTGTCGCAGCCTCCATGTTAAAATAGAGATACACCTCCGAGCGGCGGTCATGCGTGTGGCAGGGCATGGTGTTCCAGATGCTGCCGTCGGAAATTGCCGTCATTCCCATGACAAGCTGACAGGTGTCCACCACGTCCGGGTGAATGTACTGGCGCAGTACCCGCACATTCGCGTCGCTCTGTTGCCCGAGATCATGCCGGATCGCGTCCTCAGCCGTTATCTTGCGCAGGACGTGCCGGTGATGGGCTGGCGCACTAACGAGATAGAACCGCGCGGGAGATGCCGCGTCCGCGCTCAGAAACCGCACTGATTTGCAGCCCATAGGCACGTAAAGGCAATCCGTCGCCGCCATGTCCACGGCTTCGCCATCGACCTCGATACTTCCTGCGCCTGCGATGCAAAAAACGCCCATTTCTCGTCGGTCAAGGAAGTTCGGGTTTCCAACCGGCTTTGGCGCGAGCAAATCGACACTGCTCTCCAAAGGCACCACGCCGCCGACAATCGTCCGGTCGATATGCGAATAGGTCATCCGGATTTCACCCGGCGCGAACAGATCCTCCAGCAGATAATTCTGACGAAGTTCGCCGGTGTCGTAGCCCTTCGTTTCAGTCGGGCTACTGACCTGGATGGTTCTGATGTTCATGGTTGCCTTTCCGCGACGAACCGGCGCCGCTCCCCCGTGTTAAATCTGTTTTTCGATGTCGCTGTCGTGAATGAAATAGTCGGGCCACATTTCCTGGAAGACCTGAATGTCCAGTTGAAGCTTATCGAGATGCGTTTCCATCGCCTGCCCCGCCGCGTCCGGGTCGCCTGACTCCATCGCGTCAACGATGTCGCCGTGCTCGGCCACGATAAGGTCCATGCGCCCCTCAAGAGGCAGGGTCAGTTGCCGATAGCGGTCCACCTGCAGCTTGATTTGCTGGATCAGGTCCCAGATGCCGGGATACCCGGCTGCCTCGGCGATGGAGGCATGAAAATCCTCATCTGCTCTGTGAAACCGCTCGAGGTCGCCACCCGCCGCGATTTGCCTCTGTCGGTCCAGCATGGCTCGAAATTCCGTGACACGGTCCGGCGTGGCCAGTTCGACCGCCCGTTTCGTGTTCAGGACTTCAAGAGCGCGCCGTGCTACAATCGCCTCTACGAGCGACGAGACCGGTATGCGTCCCACAAAGGTCCCGGATTTCGGTACAATTTCGACGAGTTTTTCCTTGGCGAGCCTGAGGATCGCCTCACGCACCGGGGTGCGGCTGACCCCGTGTTCCGCCGCCACGCGGCTCTCGGAAATCGGATCCCCGGGCCTTAGACGCATGGTCACAATCGCTTCGTGCAGGTCCTGATACAGCAGGTTTGCGCTGGTCCTGCCAACGGCGTCCGAGAACCGGGCCGGCCCCTTTGGTGGCTGGCTGGGGGCCCGTGGTCTTCGAGTGGGGTGCGCGGCAGTTGGTTTCCTCACGGGCGTCGCCCATGAGGTTGAATCAGGGTAACTTCATTCCCTGTTTTCATCCTTTATCACTACGGCGATTGGTACCCAATTTCCGTTCCCACCCAATTTGGCCCCGAACCAGTTTCGGTCACGGGATATTTGGATTATCTAATATACAAGATAAGGGCAAAAGCAATAGATTGGCGAAGGGTGACAAGCGAAACGCCCGGCAGACGCCACTCTTCGACGCCTCCAAACCATTCCAACGTTTCGAAACTTACTGCGATTTTTGCTCTTTCATCGGTCGCGCCGTTCCCCGGGCAAGGCCGGAAATTCATGCCAAATACGGGAATGCCACAATTAGAAAACCGTCACAAAAAAATGTCTGTTCCTGTTAACTTCTCCGTGCTTCCATTCAAATCGAGGCGCTGCAGATTCGCTGCGGTGCGGGATAGTTGGAGGACCCGAGATGACGCATCCTGGACACGGCAACTGGCAGACCGGCCCCGTTGTTTTGGAGAAACGCGTCGGCGCGGGCATGTCCCTGCGTACGGGACGGGACAGCTTTCGCATCCTTGATCTTGGCGAGGACGACTGCGTGATCGAAGCATGTGATGGCGGACCAGAGCGCGGTTTTGCGCAGATCTATGACGGCAACAACCTGCTCGCTCATTGCCTCATTGTTGTCAGTGATCCTTCCGGTGACGTCATGCGTTGTGCTTTCAAACGTCGCACTCCGGCCCGTGACCTGCCGCCGCGGGATTTTGCTGTCTAATCTGACGGTTTTCAGAAACCAACGGGTTCTTCTTCGCTGCCGGCATCGTCGTCGCGCAGCGGTCGTTTAGGACATGTGGCCGCCGTTGGATTCTTCCTTGAGATATTCAGGAAATTTGACGACGGTTTGCTGCTCGGGAGGCCAGAGCAAATTTGGCCTTTTTTGACGAAGAAATTGACGCGTCTGTTACTCTGAGCCGCAGAATTTTGCGCACTAACCGCTTCCGACGCTCGATCTTCGGCAAATTTCAGGAACCTTCCGCCGCATTCGCGATGTAATTGTCCACGTCATCCGTTAGGAATGCTTAACGCAATGACACAGGCAGGGGGCCAAATCATGATCGCTTCACCATATCTTCTCTTCCTTGGCGACGCTCCGGATCCCCTTGCGGCAAAAGTGGCGCAGGGTATCAAGGACTGGCGCCCCGAGGCCGCAGTCGGACAGTACCGCATGGAAGGCTGCAAGGCGGATATGGGTCTGAAGGACATGAGTATCGAGGAAGCTGCCGCTGCCGGTGCCAAAACCCTTGTGGTTGGGGTGGCGAACCGCGGCGGCGTGATCTCGGCCTCCTGGATAAAGGTGTTGGTTGAAGCAATGAATGCCGGAATGGATATTGCTTCGGGCCTGCACAATCTACTGCGCGACGAACCGCAGCTTATTGCAACATCCATGACCACGGGCCGTACGCTCCATGACGTGCGAGTCCCTGGCGCACAGTTTCCGATCGGCAACGGCAAACACCGCTCCGGCAAACGCCTGTTGGCTGTGGGCACGGACTGCTCGGTCGGGAAAATGTACACTGGCATGGCCATTGAGCGTGAGATGGTCAAACGCGGAATGAAGGCGACCTTCCGTCCGACCGGCCAGACCGGAATTCTTATCACTGGACACGGAGTGCCGCTCGACGCGGTTGTCGCGGACTTCATGGCCGGGTCCATCGAATGGCTGACCCCGGATAACGAGCCCGACCACTGGGATGTGATTGAAGGGCAGGGCAGCCTGTTCCATGCCTCCTATTCCGGTGTGACCATGGCGCTCATCCATGGCGGTCAGCCCGATGCGCTGGTGCTCTGCCATGAGCCGACCCGCCCACACATGCGTGGTCTGCCGGACTACGAGCTGCCATCGCTGGAGGACCTGCGCGACCTCTCGCTCACGATGGCCCGTATCGTCAGCCCGGACGTTTACGTCGCAGGCATTTCCGTGAACACCGCCGCCCTGACCGAAGATGAGGCGCATAAATATTTGCAGGAAACCGAGGACCGGATGGGTTTGCCCGCGGTCGATCCTTACCGTCACGGTGCCGAACGCCTTGTGGATGCGCTCAAATGAAAATCACCGTCACCGAGGATGTCTTCCCTCTGGCACGTGCCTTTACTATCAGCCGTGGCTCCAAAACCGAGGCCCGGGTGATCACCGCCACCATCGAGGATGGCGGTTTCACCGGCCGTGGCGAGGGGCTGCCCTATCCGCGCTACAACGAAACCGTTCAGTCCGCCGCTAAACTCATCAATGGTCTGCCGTCTGGTGTAACCCGTGAAAGCCTGCAGGACTTCCTTCCAGGCGGAGCCGCCCGCGCGGCCGTGGATGGGGCTTTCTGGGATCTGGAAGCAAAAAGGTCCGGCAAACGTGTCTGGCAACTGGCTGGACTTCCCGATCCGAAACCGGTGACCACGGCCTACACCCTCTCGCTCGAGGATCCGGCGACAATGCGCGAGCTGGCTGCCCAAAACGCCTGGCGTCCACTCCTTAAGATCAAACTTGGCGGCGAGGGCGATATCGCCCGACTGGAAGCGGTGCGCGAAGGTGCACCCAGGCCCCGTATCATCATTGATGCCAACGAGGGCTGGACTACGGAAAGCTACAGGGAAATGGCTCCGGCGCTCATCAAACTGGGCGTTGAGATGGTCGAGCAGCCATTGCCGGCTGGAGACGATGATGCCCTGGGTGACCTCGATCGTGTCCTGCCCGTATGCGCCGATGAAAGCTGCCATGACCGCGCATCGCTCGCGGATTTGCGCGGAAAATATGACATGATCAACATCAAACTGGACAAAACCGGGGGTTTGACCGAAGCGCTTGCACTGCGCGCCGCTGCCGAGGCGGACGGCTTCAAGGTCATGGTGGGCTGTATGGTCGAATCCAGCCTTTCCATCGCCCCTGCCGTTCTCGTGGCTCAGGGCGTCGCCGTCGTTGATCTGGACGCACCCCTTTTGCTCGGGGCCGACCGCCGTCATGCCTTGAAATTCGATGATGCAGGTCTCCACCCCTCAACTCCGGAATTATGGGGCTGAACGGCATTGTCTACCCACTGAACACACGCCGATTGAGGCGGCTGATATGAAAGGCCACGCAACATGACCCGCACCGTCTACGTCAACGGCGACTACCTTCCCGAAACCGACGCTAAAATCTCAATCTTTGATCGCGGCTTCCTTATGGCCGATGCGGTCTATGAGGTGACAAGCGTCCTCGACGGCAAACTCATCGACTTCGCCGGCCACATGACCCGTCTTCACCGGTCCCTTTCGGAACTCGACATGGATGCCCCGGTAACCGACGCGGAGCTTGAGGCGATCCACCGCGAACTCATCAACCGCAATGACCTGACCGAGGGCGGTATCTATCTCCAGGTCACCCGTGGTGCCGCCGACAGGGATTTTGTTTTCCCGGAAAACGCCACACCCAGCCTCGTCCTGTTCACGCAGGCAAAACCCATCATCGACGCTCCCGCCGCCAGAACCGGCATCCGCGTCATTTCCATCCCCGACATCCGCTGGGGTCGGCGGGACATCAAGACCGTGCAGCTTTTGGCCCCGTCCCTCGGGAAAATGCAGGCAAAGAAAGCCGGTTGCGATGACGCCTGGCAGATCGAGGACGGCTACGTCACCGAGGGTACCTCGAACAATGCATACATCGTTGATGAGCGCGGCACGCTCATCACCCGCGATCTGTCCAACGCCATCCTGCACGGTATCACCCGCGCCGCCGTCCTGCGCTATGCGCGAGAGCATCAGGTTCGAGTGGAGGAGCGCCCCTTCACCATTGAAGAGGCCAAAAACGCAGCTGAGGCTTTCATAACATCAGCCTCAACCTTCGTCATGCCGGTGGTGGAGATTGACGGTACTAAAATTGGTACCGGCGAACCCGGGCCGACAGCCAAACGTCTCCGCGAGATCTATATTGAGGAAAGCCTAAAGGCCGCGGTCTGACCGCCGCGGCCGCCTCTCATTCCGGCATGTGGCAAACGGCCTCGATATTGTTCCCATCCGGGTCCAGCACAAACGCACCATAGTAATTCTCATGGTAGTGCGGCCGCGGTCCCGGGCCGCCATTGTCTGTACCGCCGGCCGCAATCGCCGCCTCGTAAAACGCATCCACCTCACCCCGGTCGCGCGCGGAGAAGGCAAAATGCATCGGCGGCCTCTGCACCTCTCCCTCGGTCAGCCAAAACACCGGCTGCTCGCGACCAAATCCACCGACCGCAACCCCACCCGTATGCTCCAGCGGCACCTGCATCAAAAACGCGCCGCCCAAAGGCTTCAGGGCTGCCTCGTAAAACGCCTTCGACTTACTGAAGTCGCTGACACTGATCCCCGAATGATCGATCATTTAATATCTCCCTGACTGTCCATCTCATGATCGCATGTAGCCCTGACAGATTGTGTCAGGAGCGTTCATAGTTCCCAGCCCTGGTTCAGTCAGCTTGCCGGCTATGGAAAGAAGTATGAGTTGGGCGCCGACCAAAATTCTAAAACCCCGTCCGCCGGTACCGTTCAGCCGTCAGGCCGTCGAAGGATATTTCAGGCTCGTGTTCGGTGACGAGGTCGGCAACGGCGCGGCTGGACCCGCAGGCCATGGTCCAGCCGAGAGTACCGTGGCCGGTGTTGAGGAAAAGGTTGGAGTATTGCGTCCCGCCCAGGACCGGTGTGCCGTCTGGTGTCATTGGGCGGAGGCCGGTCCAGCCTTCGGCCTTTGATACGTCGCCACCCTTGGGGAAGAGGTCGCTCACCACGTGTCGGACGGTATCTGTGGCGTGCGCCCCGAGTTTTTTGTTAAAGCCGATGATCTCGGCCTGCCCAGCCACACGGATTCTGTCACCGAGGCGGGTGATGGCGACCTTGTGGGTTTCGTCCATAATGGTCGAGGTTGGAGCCGCGTCTGAATCAGTTACGGGCAGGGTGATGGAATAGCCCTTGATCGGGTAAATGGGCACGCGGACGCCGACGGTGGCAAGTATCTGCGGGGCATAGGGGCCCATGCAGCAGACGTAGCGTTCCGCGGTCAGAAGCCCGCGATCGGTCCGAACGCCGGTGATCCTGTTATTCCGGCGTTCGAATGCCTTGATGGTTTCGCCGTAGTGGAAATCGACGCCCATCTCCTCGCATATTTGGGCGAGGGCGAGTGTGAACATCCGGCAGTCACCTGTCCGGTCGGCGGTAAGACGCAGGCCTCCGACGAATTTGTCCTTCACATGTGCAAGGCCCGGTTCGGCCTCGAGACATCCGTCGCGGTCCAGAACCTCAAAGGGAGAGTCGTAGGCGGCCAGCACCTTCTGATCAGCCTTTGAACCCTTGAGTTGTTTCTCAGTACGAAAGAGTTGAAGCGTGCCCTTCTCGCGCATGTCGAACTCGAGTGGCACTTCGGCCATGAGGTCGGTCAGCGCATCGCGGCTGTAGTTGGATATCCGGACCATGCGGCCCTTGTTTCGGGCGTAAGCGGTTTCGTTGCAGTTGGCGAGCATTCTGGTGCACCAGGCCCACATCGGTGGGCTGATCAGTGGCCAGATGAACAGGGGCCGGTGGCGCATGAACAGCCACTTGATGGCCTTTTGCGGAATACCCGGCGCGGCCCACGGCGACGTCATGCCATATGACAGCTCGCCCGCGTTGGCGAAGCTGGTTTCCATGCCGGGACCCGCCTGACGATCGAGAACAGTTACCTCCACGCCCCGTTTTGCAAGGTAATACGCGGTCGTCACGCCGATCACGCCGGCGCCCAGTACGATGACTTTCATGTGCTCCCCGTCGCTGCCGTTCCTAAGCACTCTAGGCAGGACGGAGGTAAAACGGCAACCAGGTTGTGAGGCTGGATCGGCAGCCTGGCTGAAACCGCTTTAGTACAGGGTTTTGGCCTGCCGGTCGGGCAATTCGGCGTCATATGCGATCGCGTCGAAGGCATCGAATGCCGATTTGGTCATCTCGCCCGCGCTGGGCAGCGACCCGCGGTCGCGATGCAGTTCGGGGTCCCAAATGCGGGAGCGGATAAGAGAGCGGGCGCATTGGAAGTACACCTCATCGATGGTGACCATAATGACGCTGGTCGGTGGAATGCCGCCCATCTCAAAACGTGCGGTCAGATCCGGGTCGATGCTAAGAACGGCGGTGCCATTTATGCGAATGCATTCGTTGACGCCGGGAATCAGAAACAGCATGGCGCAGCGCGGATCGCGCACGAGATTGCGCAGCGTATCGAGACGGCGGTTACCGCGGCGGTCCGGAATGGCGACCGTCCGGTCGTCAATCACGGTGACCGCAGCACCACGGTCGCCACGGGGAGAACAGTCCAGACCTTCCGGTCCGCAGGATGCAAGGGCAATAAACGGCGCCGCCTCAATCATCCGGCGGTAGGCTGGCGTGAGTGTGTCCGCCACCTTTTTGAGCGACGTATCCCCGGGAGAACCGTACAGGGATGTCAGCTGATCAAGCGTCGTAATGGTGTGGCCGGTCATGAAATAAAGCCCCAAAATCCCCGTCGAGATTGGGATACAGGGCTCTGGCGGATTAGTATACGCCAGATTCGATCAGCTTGAGCCGGGGTTTATGGCGCGTACGGTAGATGTGCCGTGCCAGCATGGCTGCAAGCCCGGTCAACCAGCCCGCATCGATATCCACCTGGTCCGTCAGGTGGCTTTTGCCACCGGTTTCCGTAATTGTTACCGTGTGCCGCCAGCTTTTGATTCCGGCGCCTTCTTCGCATGTACGCAGGACCATGCGGGTTTCATCGCATTCCAGAATTTCGATGTTGTAGGGCCGCTTCGGAAATATGCCGAAGAGCGAAATCATGACGCTGACTTTTTGCCCTGCCCGAAAACGGCCATGGGGCAGTCCGTCGAATTCGACATTTCCCTGGGCCACCTGGCGAAGGGCGTCGTAATCCGTTGCAAGCGCCCAAAGCCGTGTGGCGGACGCGGGATAGTCATTTTTGATAAGCACTGAACGCATGAAAATACTCCGGGAAAACCCTAAAACAAACTACTTCGCGGCCAGCGGGACTAACGATTCTGAATGTCGTTCTGGAGCCTTCATTTCATTGTTCCCGTCGACCAGCACAGGCACGGCAGCCTGCAATCAATGTGAATAAAATTTTATTCAACTATGACGATAGCCGAAAATTTGCGGATCACCAATAAATTATCCACAGATGGAGGCGCGTTGCGCGATTTTTCGGCATTTTGGAAACACGCATCGAACGCCACTGGCGTATCGTTTGACGAGCGTACTGCAACAAAACACGGGGGACGAATGGCACATATCCGTGCCCCGCTAAACAGGTCGGGCAACACTCGGCCGGCAGGTTTATTCAGCTGCCTTTTTGGGAGCGGCCTTCTTCTTAGCCGGTGCTTTTTTCCTGGCGGCCGGCTTCTTCTTTGCAGCAGTTTTCTTCTTTGGTTTCTTGGCGTTAATCAGCTCAACCGCCTGATCCAGGGTGACGCTGTCCTTGTCCATCTCATCGGGAAGGGTCGCGTTGGTTTTCTCCCATTTGACGTAAGGACCATAGCGCCCGTCATAGACGCCGATCACGCCGCCATCAGGATGCTCACCCAGTTCGCGTAGTGGCTTTGCGGCGGCACGACCACGTCCGGGACCACGGGCAACTTTTTCCGCAATCAGCTCCACCGCACGGTTCATGCCGATGGTGAATACCTCTTCAGGGTCCTTGATATTGGCGTAGGTCTTGCCGTGTTTGACGTAAGGACCGAATCGCCCAAGGTTCGCCTCGATCTTCTCGCCGTCCTCCGGATGCATTCCAATCAGGCGGGGCAGGGAGAGCAGCTCAAGGGCTTTTTCCAGATCAACAGCCGCCGGGTCCATGCCCTTGGGAATGGAGGACCGCTTTGGTTTCGGTGTTTCCTCAGTGACCTCTCCAAGCTGCACATAGAGACCGTAGGGACCGACACGCATCGAGACGGGCACACCATCATCATTGTAACCGAGATGCTTGCCATCCGGACCGGCCGCGTCGCCACCGGGAACCTCGCCGGCCAGCGGCCGGGTATAGCGGCATTCGGGGTAGTTGGAGCAGCCGATGAAGGCTCCCCCAGAGCGTGCGGTCCGCATGGAAAGACGTCCCGTTCCACAGGCTTTACACACCCGCGGGGTCGGATCATCCTCCGTGACGGGGAAAAGGTGCGGTTCGAGAACCTCGTTGATCTTTTCCAAAACGTCCGTGATCCGCAGTTCGGTGGTTTCACCCAGTGCAGCGGAAAAATCCTTCCAGAAACTGGACAGCAGTTCTTTCCAGTCCTGATCACCGGTGGTGACCTTGTCCAGATCCTCTTCGAGGTCCGCCGTGAAGTCGTAATCGACGTAGCGCCCGAAATAGTTTTGCAGGAAGGCGATTACCAGACGGCCTTTATCCTGCGGGAACAGGCGGTTGTTCTCCTTGCGGACGTAGTCGCGGTCCTGGATTGTTGTGACAACGGAGGCGTAAGTCGACGGGCGACCAATACCGAGTTCTTCCATCCGCTTGACCAGAGTGGCCTCGGTGTAACGGGGCGGTGGCTGCGTAAAATGCTGTTCCGGCGTGACCTCCCGGCGTTCGGCAGCCTGACCCTCCGTAATTTGCGGCAGACGGGCATCATCGCCCTCGTCATCCTGAACATCGTCCCGGCCTTCCGAGTATACCTTCAGGAAGCCGTCGAATTTCAATACCTGACCGGTTGCACGCAGACCGACGGCGTCACCGCCGACAATTTCAACCGTTGTGCGCTCAAAACGGGCAGCCTCCATCTGGCTCGCAACGGAACGTTTCCAGATCAGGTCGTAGAGCTTGCGCTGGTCCGCCTCGAGATTTCCCAGGTCGGACGGATGTTTTGACATGTCCGTCGGCCGAATACATTCGTGGGCTTCCTGCGCGTTTTTCGCCTTGTTTTTGTACATGCGCGGGCTTTCCGGCACGTAGCTGTCGCCATAGCGGTCCTTGACCACGTCGCGTGCGGCCATCACGGCCTCAGGTGCCATATCGATACCGTCAGTACGCATGTAGGTGATCAGCCCGGCCTCGTAGAGGCGCTGGGCCGTCGACATGGTCTGACGGGTGCCAAAGCTGAACTTGCGGCTTGCCTCCTGCTGAAGCGTGGAGGTCATGAATGGCGCCGACGGATTGCGACTGGCCGGTTTTGCCTCAACACTCGCAACCTTCAGATCACTTGAGTTGATGGCATTAACCGCAGCAGTGGCGGCAGCCTCGTCACCCAGATCGAACTTGTCCAGCTTTTTGCCGTCCAGCGTGGTCAGGCGCGCGGTGTAGGTCTCGCCCGACGGTGTGGCCAGAATGGCCTTCACCGACCAGTATTCACGTGGCTTGAACGCCTCAATCTCCATCTCGCGCTCAACGATGAGACGCAGGGTCACGGACTGCACTCGGCCGGCCGATTTTGCGCCAGGCAGTTTGCGCCACAGGACGGGAGACAGTTTAAACCCAACGAGATAGTCCAGCGCCCGCCGCGCAAGGTAGGCCTCGACCAGTTCCATGTCGATGTCGCGTGGCTGTTCCATGGCGGTGGTGACAGCATTTTTCGTGATTGCGTTGAAAACAACGCGCTCAACATCGGTGGATTTCTTCACCGCGCGACGTTTGGTCAGCGCTTCAAGCAGGTGCCACGAGATGGCCTCGCCCTCGCGGTCGGGGTCGGTCGCGAGAATGAGCTTGTCGTCGCCCTTAAGGGCCTCCGCAATCGCCCGAACGTGTTTCTGGCTGGCGGAGGCGACCTCCCATTTCATCTCAAAATCGTTATCCGTATCGACTGAGCCATCCTTTGGCGGGAGGTCGCGAACGTGTCCATAGGAGGCCAGAACGGTATAATCCTTACCGAGGTATTTGTTGATGGTTTTTGCCTTGGCGGGCGATTCGACAACAACTATAGCCATTTAACTCTCCACGGGGCAACCCGGACACCGGATGCGCGACGGGCGGTTAAATGATCGTGACAGTAAGGGTTGTCAACCGTCAGCAGAATGCGATCGGCGGCTTCCGGAACGAGGTGACCGTATTTTGCGCAGGTTTCGGGTCGAACGGGTATGGAGGTGCTGGCAACACCAGTAGCGCGAAAATTGCGGGAGAACCAAGGATATGTTCCAGATACAGGCGTTGCCGATGGAACCGTTTGAGAGACCTTTTCTGCTTAACGACAGTGAGCTTGTCGCCTGCGGAGCCCGAAGGGTGTTCGCAGCGGCTGCAAATCGGGTTTAGGCGTTCATCGCCGGTCTTTGTGAAGCGATCCCGGTCAGGGGCGAAAGGTTGAGCCAGTGTATAAATCCGTCGCGCGCCCATCGCTCGCCCAGGACCTCAAGGCGGTCGGACGCAATAGCGGCCGCGACTGTCAGGTCTCCACGGATGATGTAGATGGAGTCCGGAAGCGTGCAGGAGAGGTAGAGGTGAACATCGCCACCCGGGTCGCCGACACAGAGTTGGCAATGACCGTCCTCGTTCAAAAACCACCAGAAGCGTTTCGACTCAGGCTGGTCCGTGAGATCCAGGCGGATGAGGCAGCGCCGCTCTCCAAACGCGTTCGCGTTCGCAGTGCTCTCGATGGTCCAAACGAGCAGGCCAAGGTCGATCTCATGTTCCTTTAGCTCCCTGCGTGTCCAGCGCTGGCCCCAAATGCCGAGAGCCTCCACCACTGGCACGAATTCACGACCAGCGACGGTCAGTTCATAAGCTTCCGGCCCGTTGCCCGTGGTCTTGCGGATAACCCCCTCGCTGATGAGCAATTTCAAACGGCTCGAAAGCAGGGAGGGCGACATCAGCGGCACACCGCGTTTGAGTTCGGAAAAACGCCGCGGTCCCTGGGCGAGGTCGCGAATGATCAGGGCATTCCAGCGTTCGCAAAACACTTCTGCCGCTTTGGCGACCGGGCAGAACTGGCCCCAGGATTTCATCTCATCCTCCCTTCGCCGGTACAGATCTAGAACTATACCACAAAACCCCCGTGGGTTCATGATGCCTGAACAGTCAGAGGGAGGTCATGTGACATGATTATGGAAATGGATGCGGCCGCTAAAGGACAGGTTTCTGCAAGTGCGGCAGAAATCTACGACCGGTTTTTTGTCCCGGCACTGTTTGGGGAGTGGGGAGAACCGCTCTGCCGCGCGGCGGGGGTGGCGCAGGGAGAGCGGGTACTCGACGTCGCCTGCGGTACCGGCGCGACCACGCGGGCGGCGGCGGAGATGGTTGGTCCTGGCGGCAACGTAACCGGGATCGACCGGAACGACGGCATGCTGAATGTGGCGCGGCAAAACTGCGCGCGACACATGGAGTTTGTGGAGGGAATGGCCGAGGCGTTGCCGTTTGAAGACGGCAGCTTCGACCGCGTTCTTTGCCAGTTCGCGCTAATGTTCTTCGAGGATCGGGAAGCGGCATTGCGGGAAATGCGACGTGTGCTGGCGCCAGCGGGCACTGTTGCGCTCTCCGTCTGGGATCGCGTCGAGACATCGAAGGGTTACGCCGGGATGACCAGCCTCCTTGACCGGATGTTCGGGCGCGAGGTCGCAGACGCCCTGCGCGCACCCTACGTGCTTGGCGACAGGGATGTATTGGCCGGCGTTTTGGCATCCGGTGGATTTAACGATGCGGTTGTTGAGACAAGGGTTGGCACCGCAAGGTTTCAGTCCATTCGGGAATGGGTTCGGATGGACGTGCGGGGGTGGACCCTCGCCGACATGATCGACGACGATCAGTTCGAGGCGTTAGTGGCCGCAGCGGAGCAGGAGTTTGCTGGACTTGTAGGGGCTGACGGTGGGGTGGCTTTCGATGCACCCGCCCACATCGTCACATGGTCGCCGCGGAAGTAATTCGGTTTATGCGAGGCTGATCAGGCCACCTGGATGTCGGCGGACCTGGCCCGTGATTTCCAGATCAGCAAGAGCTGCGGAAACTTCAGAAACCGGTTGCCCCAACTGGCGCACCAGAATGTCCTCCGGGACCGGTGTTGGGCCGAGCAGGGACAGTATGTCTGGTGTGCCTCCGGTGGTTGCCGGGGGCGCTGAGGATTGAACCAGCTCCGGTGCCCGTTCCTGCCGCCTCGGTTGGGGGCCGTGAGTGAGAATGACGCTGAGGGCCTCGGCCACGTCTTCCGCGTTGCGCACGAGTGTTGCCCCGTCGCGGATAAGCTGGTTACAGCCTCCGGCGCGCGCGTCCATCGGACTGCCGGGGATTGCCATCACCTCCCGTCCCTGGTCCAGCGCATTGCGCGCCGTAATAAGACTGCCGGATTTCAGGGCACCCTCAACAACAACGATACCATGCGCCAAACCCGATATGATCCGGTTGCGGCGGGGAAAGTCATTGGGGCGGGGATCATGGCCGATTGGCATTTCCGAGATGCGCAGACCTTTTTCCGCGATGGATTGAGCCAGATCCGTGTTCTCTTTAGGGTAGATGACGTCGATGCCACCGGCCTGCGCCGCGATGGTGCCGGTCTCAAGGGAGGCTCGATGGGCCGCGGTGTCGATGCCGCGGGCGAGCCCGGAGGCGATGACAAATCCCAATTCGCCCAGTTCCGCCGCGATGCGTGTCGCCATGCGGACCCCAAGCGCGGAGGAATTGCGTGCGCCGACAATCGCGACGGTCGGACGCTGTCCGGTGTCGATGTTGCCCATGGCCCATAGAAACGGCGGGGCGTCAGCCGCCGTGGCCAGCAGTGGCGGGTAATCCGGCGAGCCGAGCAACAGGGGAACCGCTCCATGGGCGAGGGCCGCCTCCCATTCCCTTTCCGCATCGGCAAGTGGGAAGGCCTCATAGCCCTTCACCCCGGCCGCTGCGGCGACATCGGGCAGGGCCCCGAGCGCTTCCGTCGCTGACCCGTGTTTGCGGATCATCCTTATGAATGTGGCGGGGCCGACCCGGCGCGACCGGAACAGCCGCAACCAGTCCAGTTGCGCGGGAAGCGATCTGGGCAGCGCCGCAGGCGGGATTTTGCCCGAAACCGGAGTTTCAGCCTGTAGGGTTTGTGTCATGTTGCCAGCAACACCGGAACCCGTTAACGGAGCCTCAACAGCATCGTGTGTCGGGCGGATCCCGGCTCACCCGGAGCAATTTTTCTTTCCAGGTGTCACCGGAGCTGCGGGTGGGGTATAGTCCCAACGGGTATTATTTCGGGTACTGGGGGTAACTGGGATATGTCGATACGTTACTTGGCGCGCGCGTCAGTGCGCGGTTTTTTGGCCGCATCACTGGCGTTGCTACTTGGAAACAGCGCCGCACATGCGGCATTTGTGACCATTGATGAGCCCGGTCTTGATGCCGTGTTCTCTCAAAAGTCTTTTGGGAACAAACCTATAGACGTGGTGATCCGGCCGACCCGGGAACTCAACGCGCCACATCTCCTGGAGATTGACGATCAGTATGACCTGAATGAGGTCTACAGCTTCTCAACCGCGTCGAAGCCCGCAATTGGTATGCTTTTCGTCGACAGCATAACCTACTGTGATGGATATGGTCACACCATCATCGGATGCGGATGGATAGGAGATTCGGGAACGATCGTAGAATCAGTTTTTTCCGCATCGTCCAAAGGCACCTCCCTGCAGGCCCATGAAATCGGTCACACCCTTGGACTGACTCATACGGAACGGGGTTTGATGGAGCCCTATAACCACGGGTCTCTGGAACTGACCCGCTGGGAGGCCCGCAAAATTCACCTCAGTGATCTGGTGCAAAAGGATAGCGACGGACATTTCATCGAGGTATCGCCATATGTGGTGACGGCCGTGCCGATCCCGGCGTCCGGACTGCTGCTGCTCGGAGGTGTGGTGGCGCTGGTCGCGGGATCGCGACTGCGCCGAACCACGTAGCCGGTGAAGTCCTACGCCGCGCTTCCGCCGACCGTGAGGCCGCCGATCAGAAGCGAAGGCTGACCAACGCCAACCGGCACGCCCTGGCCGTTTTTGCCACAGGTGCCAACACCCGGGTCCAGCGCCATGTCGTTTCCGACCGCGCGGATGTGCTTCAACGCGGTGGCCCCGTCCCCGATCAGAGTGGCTCCCTTGACCGGTGCTCCGACCTTGCCGTCGCGCACCTGGTAGGCCTCGGTGCAGGAAAAGACGAACTTTCCGTTGGTGATGTCCACCTGGCCGCCACCAAATCCGACCGCGTGAATACCGTCCTTCATGCCCGCAAGAACATCCGCCGGATCCGAAGTGCCGTTTTCCATGATTGTGTTGGTCATGCGCGGCATCGGGATATGCGCGTAGCTCTGGCGACGTCCGTTGCCGGTGGGTGTCACACCCATCAGCCGTGCGTTCTGGCGGTCCTGCATGTAGCCTACGAGTATGCCGTCCTCGATCAGCACGTTTCGGGCGCTTGGCGTGCCCTCGTCGTCAAAACTGATTGACCCACGCCGGTCAGGTAGGGTGCCGTCGTCAACCACCGTCACTCCTTTCGCGGCGACCTGTTGTCCCATGAGACCCGCGAAGGCACTTGTCCCCTTGCGGTTGAAATCGCCCTCAAGGCCATGGCCCACGGCTTCGTGAAGAAGAATGCCGGGCCAGCCGGGTCCGAGCACCACGTCCATCACGCCAGCCGGCGCCGGTACCGCGTCAAGGTTGACCTTCGCGATGCGCAGGGCCTCAAGCGCGACGGGCTTCCAGTTGTCCTCGCCCATGACGGTCGAAAGCCCGGCGCGTCCACCACCACCATGGGAGCCCGACTCCCTGCGGCCGTCCTTTTCAACGATCACCGATACGTTAAGGCGCACCATCGGACGGGCCTCGGCGAGGCGCAGTCCTTCAGGCCGAAGGATTTCGACTTCCTGCATGGACGCCGCCATGTTCGCGGTGACCTGAACCACCGAAGGATCCTGTGAGCGCAGGAAGTCGTCAATCTCACGCAGCAGATCGACCTTCACGGAAAACTCAGC
This sequence comes from Alphaproteobacteria bacterium, assembly GCA_030427145.1. GTDB lineage: Bacteria > Pseudomonadota > Alphaproteobacteria > Rhodobacterales > Rhodobacteraceae > Amaricoccus > Amaricoccus tamworthensis. The sequence continues at coordinate 18,292 of JAUHWT010000014.1, forward strand.
GTCATCAAAGGGATCCAGATCGGTGTAGAGACGCTGGTTGGTTGCCGCCGGGGCGTCGGCAAGCGTCCCGCCTCCCGCACCCACAGCCAGCCGGGTAGTTTCCGAGGCGCGTTTTAGCGCGCTGATGGATATTTCAGTCGAATGGGCATAACCGGCGGTTTCCCCGCGTACCGACCGCAGGCCGAACCCCTCCGACGCGTCGTAAGTTGCGGTTTTCAGGCGTCCGTCATCAAAAACCAGGGCTTCCGAGCGTTTGCGCTCCAGAAACAGCTCCCCGTCATCGGCCCCGTCGGTTGCGGATCGCAACACATCAAGAGCCTCCGCCTCATCCAGCGAAGTTTCAAACGGGCGGAATCTCGGGGAGGTCTGCATGAAATGTCTCCAGTGCGGTGAAAATGACGTCCCGGCAGTGAACCATCGTCACTCCAAGTCTTGTTCTTTATTGTTTAATATGGTTGATCTGCGCCCAGCTACAATACAAGATTCCCGACGACCCGGACGGCGGGTTTGTGGGCAGCCGAAAAAATGGACGGTGGATATGGTAAACAAATGGATCGGTCGAGCATCAGCAACCCTGTTTGGAGCCGTGCTATCCACCCAGGCTTCGGCGCAGGGTGAGCCTACGGATCTCCCGGTCATTGGTATTCCAACTCCCGATGGAACGGGTTTTCAGCCGGCCGCGACCGAACTGGCGCATGACATTCACTGGCTCGATACCTTCCTGCATTCCATTATGCTGGTTATCGTTCTCTTCGTCACTGCGCTGCTGATCTACTGCATCGTGCGCTTCAACAAGCGGGCCAACCCGAACCCCTCGACCTTCACGCATAACACGCCTCTTGAGATTGCCTGGACCTTGGTTCCGGTTTTGATTTTGATCGTTATCGGATCGTTCTCGCTTCCCATCCTCTTCAAGCAGCTTGAGGTACCCGAGCCGGACGTGACCATCAAGGCGACCGGCAACCAGTGGTACTGGTCCTACGAATACCCCGATTACGAAATGGTGTTCGACAGCCTGATGCTCCAGAAGGACGAGCTCGAGGAATTCGGTTACACACCCGACACGTATCTGCTTGCCACCGACACAGCGATGGTTGTTCCGGTCGGCGCGACGGTCAAAATGCTCGTCACCGGTGCTGATGTGATTCACTCCTGGACCATCCCGGCATTTGGTGTGAAGCAGGACGCCGTTCCAGGCCGGATTGCCGAAAGCTGGTTCGCGGCTGAGGAGGAAGGCATCTACTTCGGCCAGTGTTCCGAGCTTTGCGGCAAAGATCACGCCTACATGCCGATCACCGTAAAGGTGGTCAGCGAGGAGGCCTATGAGGCCTGGCTCGACTGGGCAATCGAGGAACATGGCGGCGTGCGCCCCGACGCGGAAGTCGCACAGGCCAACTAAGGGCACCTGAATGACCGAAGCCAGCTGGACTGACGCAGCACGCGAGCATGAAACGGAGTTTGGCGATTACGTCGAGCTCCTGAAGCCGCGCGTCATGCGCCTGGTCATCTTCACCGCACTTGTCGGGCTCTTCGCAGCCCCGGTTGCCACGCATCCCGTGATCGGCTTTGCCTCGATCCTGTGTATTGCGGTGGGTGCCGGTGCATCCGGTGCTCTGAACATGTGGTGGGACCGGGATATTGACGCGGTCATGTCCCGTACGGTTTCGCGTCCCATTCCCTCCGGTCGGGTTTCGCCCGGCGAGGCGCTGGCAATTGGTCTGGTTCTGGCCGTGTTCTCGGTCGTCATGCTGGGCCTATTCGCAAATCCCGTCGCTGCGGGACTTCTGGCCTTCACGATCTTTTTCTACGCTGTGGTGTATTCCATGTGGCTCAAACGGGCCACGCCACAGAATATCGTAATTGGTGGCGCTGCCGGTGCGTTCCCTCCGATGATCGGATGGGCCGTCGCAACCGGCAGCGTGTCGATCGAGAGCGTGCTGATGTTCGCCCTGATCTTTATCTGGACCCCTCCGCATTTCTGGGCGCTGGCGCTGTTCCGCAATGATGACTACTCACGTGCGAACGTGCCCATGCTGCCCGTGGTTGCCGGTACGCGCTCAACGCGCAACCACATTCTGGTTTACACTCTTCTGCTGGCACCCATCGCAATCGCACCGGCATTCACCTCCATTGGCGGCTCGGTGTATTTGGTCGGCAGTGTCGTCCTGAATGCAATATTCTGCTTCGGAGCCTGGAAAATCTGGTGCCGTACTGACGACGTCGCTGCTGGAGACCGGTTCCAGGTGGAGAAGCGCTTCTTTGGCTTCTCAATCCTCTACCTGTTCCTGCACTTCGTGTTGATCCTTGTTGAGGCTGGATTGCGCGTGGTCGGGTTTGCGCCGGTCAGCCTTCCGGTTCTAATGTGATGGGGCGGCGCTCATGAGACCTGACAGTCACGAAATTTTCGGTAGACGCAAAAGCCGCAATGTCGGGCTTGGCCTTGTACTGGGTGCATTTGTCCTGATTGTGTTCGCCGTTACCGTGGTCAAACTCACGCAGGGCGTCAGCATGGAAGGTTTCGACCACCAGACGCGAAACAGCCTGCTTCCCGCAGAGGAGGAGTAGATCATGCCTGAAGCGAAAAACAAGAACGGCCGTATTGCAATGACCTTGACCACTGTGGTTGCAGTCATGGTCGGACTGAGCTTTGCCGCCGTACCGCTCTATGATCTTTTCTGTCGCGTAACCGGCTATGGCGGAACGACGTCCGTGGCCGATGCGGGCACGGACGTGCACATAACGGATCAGGAAATCACCGTTCGGTTCGATGCCAACGTGAGCCCGGACATTCCCTGGGAGTTTCATCCCGTTGAACGGACGATGAAAATCAAGATTGGCGAAACCGGGCTGGCATTCTATGAGGCAACCAACACGTCCGACGAGCCCGTTGCCGGTGCGGCAAGCTACAATGTGGCGCCCTATTCCGCGGGAGGCTACTTCTCTAAAATTGCCTGTTTCTGTTTCGAGCTTCAGGTGCTGCAGCCCGGCGAGACCGTCGAGATGCCCGTCACGTTTTACGTCGACCCCGAGATCCTTTTGGACCGGGAAACAAAAGACGTGAATTACATTACCCTGTCCTATACCATGCACCGCACCGATCTGCCGGAAACCGAAACGGGTTCCCTGGCGGTCGAGCCGGAAATTGAGGTGGTCGGGCTGGGATCCGATCAGATCGCCGTACAATAACCAAGGAGCCTGCGATGGCCGGTCAAAAGAACCACGATTACCATATTCTACCCGCGAGTATCTGGCCGTTCCTCAGTGCCATCGGCGCGCTCGTCATGCTCACGGGTGCAATCCTGTGGTTTCACGGAATGGGCCCCTGGGTCTGCCTGATTGGTTTGGCCGGTGTGCTCTACTGCATGTACGGCTGGTGGGCTGACGTTGTCGACGAAAGCATGGCCGGCGACCACACTCCGGTGGTCCAGATCGGTCTGCGCTATGGCGTCATCATGTTCATCGTTTCCGAGATCATGTTCTTCGCCGCCTGGTTCTGGTCGTTCTTCAAGCACGCCATGTACCCGATGGACGCAATCGACAACACGTGGCCTCCCCCGGGAATCGAAACATTTGATCCGTGGCACCTGCCGCTCATCAACACCCTGATCCTTCTATGTTCCGGCTGTGCCGCGACTTGGGCGCACCACGCGATTGCCCATGAAAACAATCGGGATCACCTGAAATGGGGTCTGTGGATTGCGGTAGCGCTCGGTGTCGTTTTCACGATCTTCCAGGCATATGAGTACAGCCACGCGCATTTCGGTTTCTCCGGAAACATTTACGGCGCGAACTTCTTCATGGCGACCGGCTTCCACGGTTTCCACGTGATTGTCGGCACGATCTTCCTGGCCGTATGTCTGCTGCGGGCCTACAAGGGCCACTTCACGCCGACACAGCATGTCGGTTTTGAGGCGGCCGCCTGGTACTGGCACTTCGTCGATGTGGTCTGGCTGTTCCTGTTTGCCGCCGTCTACATCTGGGGTGGCTAAAATTATCCGGCTTCCGGCGATATGGCAGGGCCCCTTCGGGGGCCCGCTTTGTTTTTGGGGTGCAATGGCTGCAGTGAACCCGTCGCATTTTGATTGCCGGGGAACTGGTGTTTGTATGTGCGGAATGTGTGATGTGAAGATCGGTGAATGTATGGGCGTAATGACACTTTCCCGTGCCTCGGCGGAGAATGAGAGCGTATGACGCGAAGAATGATTGGCCCGCTAATTTTTGGGCTGGTAGGAATAGCAATATTGCTCAACCTCGGGTTTTGGCAGGTCCGCAGGCTCGCGTGGAAAAACGACATTATCGCGAGCATCGAGGCGCGCCTGGAGTCCGAGCCGGTCGCCTTGCCGGATGAACCGACGCCCGAGGACAGTCGCTATCTTCTGGTCCGAGAGAGCGGAGAGATTTTGCCTGGAGAAATCCATGTCTACACGTCCCGCAGCGGTGACGGCGTCGGCTATCGGGTGATCGTTCCTTTCGAAACCGCGGCTGGACGGCGCATTCTGCTCGACCGTGGGTTTGTGCCCATCGCGGATAAGGACGCTGAGCGTTACCTCGGCCCCATTGAAGTTGAGGGCGCCCTCGACTGGCCGCGGGAGACCGACAGCTATACCGCCGACCCCGATCTTGAGAAGAATGTGTGGCTCGCAAGAAACGTGCCGAAAATGGCTGATCACCTTGAGACCGAACCGGTGTTGCTGGTCACCTCCGCCAGCAGCGATCCAAACCAGCCCGTTCCCATGCCGGTGACGGTCAACATTCGCAACAACCATTTTGAGTATGCCGTCACCTGGTTCCTGCTGGCTCTGGTGTGGGCGGTGATGACAGTTTATCTGCTTTGGCGTATCAAACGCGCGGATCAGTGAATCGAAAGCCGAATTGTAATGCAGTATGTCTCTACCCGTGGTCAGGCCCCGAAAATTGGATTTGAGGAGGCGATGCTCACCGGACTGGCGACCGACGGTGGTCTTTACGTGCCGGAAACCTGGCCGCAGTTGAGCCAGGAGGAAATCGCCGGGCTCGCCGGGCTCTCCTATGAGGAGGTTGCGTTTCGGGTGATGAAACCCTTCATCGGCGAAGCGTTCACTGACGCGGAACTGAAAGGCATCATCGAGCGGGCCTATTGCGGCTTCCGGCACGTGGCGCGCGTGCCGATGGTGCAGATCGGGCCGAATGACTGGCTCCTGGAGCTGTTTCACGGACCGACGCTGGCGTTCAAGGATGTCGCCATGCAGTTGATCGGACAGCTGTTCGAGGCGAGCCTCGCCCGGTCGGGACGGACCGTGACCATTGTTGGCGCCACGAGTGGTGACACGGGTTCCGCCGCGATTGAGGCTTTCCGGGGGCGCAAGGGGGTCGAGGTGTTCATTCTCTATCCCGATGGACGCGTATCGGACGTTCAGCGGCGGCAGATGACAACGCCGGATGATTCAAACGTTCACGCGCTGGCCATCGACGGTGACTTCGATGATGCCCAGGCACGTCTCAAGGACATGTTCAACGATCATGCCTTCCGTGATTCCGTTGGCCTGGCCGGTGTCAATTCGATCAACTGGGCCCGGGTCCTGGCTCAGGCGGTATACTATTTCACGGCTGCAGTGGCCCTCGGTGCGCCCGGCCGCAAGGTGAGCTTCACGGTCCCGACCGGCAACTTTGGCGATATTTTTGCCGGCTACGTTGCGAAATCCATGGGGCTGCCAATTGACCGCCTGGTCATTGCCACGAACCAGAATGACATTCTGCATCGCACACTCGAAACCGGTGCCCACACCTGCGAAACGGTGCAGCCGTCGGTGAGCCCGTCGATGGACATTCAGATCAGTTCGAACTTCGAGCGGCTGCTCTTTGAGCTCTACGACCGTGAGGGCACAGCCGTTGTTCAACTCATGGATGATCTCAAGGGGGCCGGCGGCTACGAGTTGTCCCAGGGTGCGCTAGAGCGGTTGAAATTCGGGTTCTCCAGCGCACGCGCCTCTGAGGAACAGACACTCGCCACAATCCGCGCGACACTTGAGCAGACTGAGGAAGTCGTCTGCCCCCATACCGCCGTCGGCATTCATGGCGCACGTTTCGTTGAGCGCGATCCTACCGTACCAATGGTGGTCCTTGCGACGGCCCATCCCGCCAAGTTCCCCGATGCGGTCGAGCAAGCCTGCGGCGTTCGGCCGGAGCTGCCACGGCACATGGCCGATCTGTTTGACCGTCCCGAACGGATTACGCGGGTGGCCAATGACCTTGAAGCCATCAAGGCGATTGTCGCTGGCGAGGCCGTTGCATGAGTGTGGTTGTTCATAGACTTTCGAATGGTTTGCGAATTGCCGTTGAACCCATGCCGGGCCTCCATTCCGCCTCCGTCGGCCTTTATCTGACCGCGGGTGGCCGCCACGAACGCGTGGAGCAGAACGGGATAGCGCATTTCCTCGAGCATATGGCATTCAAGGGCACACCAACCCGAACTGCCCGCCGGATTGCCGAAGAGATCGAGGACGTGGGCGGTTACATCAACGCCTATACCGGCAAGGAAATGACTGCGTATTTTGCCCGCGTTCTCGCGGCCGATGTCGAGAACGCGCTCGATCTGCTCGCGGATATCATACTCAATCCACTGTTTTCACAGGGGGACATTGAGACCGAGCGCGGCGTAATTCTTCAGGAAATCGGTCAGGCTTTCGATACGCCGGACGACATCATCTTTGACTGGCTTCAGGAAGCCGCGTTCCCCGAACAGCCGATGGGTCGCACGATCCTCGGCCCCGCCGAGCGCGTGTCAAATTTCGGGCGCGACGACCTGGCCGGCTTTGTCGGTGAGCGCTATGGACCTGACCAGATAATTCTGGCCGCATCCGGTGCCGTTGACCCTGAGCGACTGATCGCCTGCGCGGAGCGGTTGTTTGCACATCTTCCGGCCCACTCGCGTCTGCCGGTCCAGGCTGCGAAATACTCCGGCGGGGAACGCCGTGAGCATCGCGAACTGGAGCAGGTCCACATGGCGCTGGCCCTGGAATCCGCCAATATCCGGTCCGAAGAAATATTCGCCGCACAACTCTTTTCCAGTGCGTTTGGCGGTGGCATGTCCTCCCGTCTTTTCCAGGAAATTCGTGAGGCACGGGGGCTGTGCTATACAATCTTCGCGCAGACCGGGGCATATTCCGATACGGGCATGATGACCATCTATGCTGGAACCGGCCCGGATCAGATCCGTGATCTGTGCGAGGTGACGATGGATGAGATCCGCCGCGCCGCCGAGGGCCTTGAGACCGCTGAGATCGACCGGGCGCGGGCGCAGCTCAAAGCGGGCATGCTCATGGGACTTGAAAGCCCCTCTGCACGGGCCGAACGTCTGGCGCGAAACCTCTCCGTCTGGGACCGCATCCTCCCTATTGACGAGACACTCGGCAAGATCGAAGCCGTCACCGCCGAAGAAATCAAAAACTACGCACAGAATTTGGTGGTCCGGGCCGATCCGGCTCTCGTGCTGCTCGGGCCTTCTCCGGCCGATGCACCGGACCTTGCAACCCTGTCGGCCAGACTGGCCGCCTGACCGGGTGCTGTGATGGGGTTGGTTCTGCGGCGGCGGCGTACCCTGCCGATTTTGGAAACGGAGCGGATGGTTCTCCGGCTCCCCGAAATGCGCGACTATTCCAACTGGAGCACGTTGCGGCGGGAAGGCGAGGATTTTCTGCGCCCCTGGGAGCCGGCCTGGTCGCCGGATCATTTCTCCAAACGCTCGTTTCGTGCGCGGGTCTACTGGGCGAGCCGTGCCCGCGATGATGGCCGGGCGCTTTCCATGTTCCTAATATCGCGCCATAATGAGGAATTGCTAGGCGCGATTACACTCGACAACATTCGTCGTGGTCCGGCGCAGACCGGGTCGGTTGGTTACTGGATCGGACCGAACCATGCGCGCCAGGGCTATATGTCTGAGGCGCTTCTGGCAGTTACCGATCACGCGTTTTCGGTTCTGGACCTGAGCCGCATTGAGGCCGCATGCCTGCCGGAAAACACGCCGTCGCGGGGCCTCCTGCAGCGGTCAGGCTTCGTAGAGGAAGGCCGCGCGGAGAGCTACCTTCAGATCAATGGACAGTGGCGCGACCATGTTCTTTACTCGAAACTCCGTCTCGACCGCCGCCAGTACAGACACATGGAGTCAGAATTTTGACCGACAGACCCGAACACGCACCCGCGGACGCGGAAACGCTCGAAAAACTTGAGCAGGTGCTCGGTCCGGGTGGTGTCAGGGAGGTTGAATCACGCTACCTGGAGGAACCTCGAGGTCGCCATCACGGCCGGGCCGGTGCCGTTCTCCGCCCCTCGAACGCGGAAGACCTCGCCAGGGCTGTGAAGATTTGCTCCGACGCGCGGGTTGCCATGGTTCCCCGCTCCGGTGGGACCGGCCTGGTTGGTGGGCAGGTCATGGAAACAGGGCCGGAGCCCCTTCTGGTCTCCTTCGAGCGCATGAACACGATCCGGGAGGTCGACCCACGCGACAACGTCATCGTGGCCGAAGCCGGTGTGGTTCTCTCAGATGTGCATGACGCTGCAACAGACGTCGACCGGCTTTTTCCTCTTGCTCTGGCGTCCCAGGGAACGGCCTGCATCGGGGGCCTGCTGGCTACAAATGCCGGGGGCGTGAATGTGCTTCGCTACGGCAATGCCCGCGATCTGTGTCTCGGGATCGAATGCGTGATGGCCGATGGCACGGTTCATCATGGTCTTGGCGGTCTGGTCAAAGACAACATGGGCTATGATCTGCGCCACTTGGTGATCGGATCGGAGGGAACACTTGGCCTGATTACCGCCGCCGTGTTGCGCCTGCATCCGGTGCCACGCGAAACCGTGACGGGCTGGATCGCCGTTGGGAGCCCTGATGAGGCGCTCGAACTGCTCAACCTGATGCGCGGCTCCCTTGGTGGGTCGATCAGCGCCTTTGAACTCATTCACCGGCAGGGCCTCGATTTTCTCCGGGAGAAGATGCCGGACGTCGCGATCCCGCCCGACTTCGACAGCGAATGGCTGGTCCTGACCGAAGCCGCGGATGGACAGGGCGCGATGGTTGAGGAACGGTTCATGGCAACGCTGGAAGCCGCCTTTGAGGGGGGTGCGGCTTCCGACGGTCTGATCGCACAAAGCGGCACCCAGCGTGAGTCCTTTTGGAACGTCCGCGAATCCATTCCCGAGGCGAACCGACTGGTGGGCGCGGTTGCCAGCCACGACGTTTCGCTCAAGGCCAGTCGCATCGCCGAGTTCATCGGCAAGGCACGAAGCCTGCTTGAGGACCTTAACCCGGACCTGCGCCTGAACTGTTTTGGACATCTGGGCGACGGCAACCTGCATTTTAATATCTACGGACCCAAGGGCGCCAATCGAAAAGACTATGACAGGTACCGCGAACCTGCGACGCAACTGGTCCATGACACGGTACATGAATTTGGCGGTTCTGTGAGCGCGGAACATGGCGTGGGTCGCCTGAAAGTTGCGGACCTTGAAAGGTACGGCGACCCCGCGAAGCTGAAGGCGATGCGCGCCCTGAAACAGGCTTTGGATCCCCTGGGCATTCTCAACCCGGGTGCCGTGCTGGCCTGATTTTTTTCTGTTCCGAAAAAGACTGCGCCTTCTCCTTTGGGGGGGGGAAGGAGAAGGCGCGATATCCAGACTGGAGGGTCTGATGGTTTGCAAGCAACTGTCCAACTCGTTGGACAAGACCCTTTTCGCGCGAATTGGTTACCAAAGGTTTAACAGAATTGACTGTCACTCACCTTTAAGTGGAAAAAGACATTTTTTTTAGATGCAGGCCTGATCCAGCTCGAATTTTGAAACAATCGACCCAAAAACGGCGTTCAAAGTCACTTTTGCCCCGGTCGACTCAGCGAAAACCGTTCCTCCACCGCCGAATAGTCCCTGTATCCCAACCGGGCCATGGGCTCATAGGTTAACGGATCCACCATTCCGTTAACCAAAATGGACTCGTTTATGTGGATGCCAATTACCTCTCCAATAACCATATGGTTATTCTCTCCCGGCAGGTCGATGATTTTCCACAGACGGCATTCCATGGCCGCGTCGGCGGTTTTGACGCGTGGAGCAGCCACCAGTTCACCGGGTACTTTTTCCAGACCGGCTTTCGCGAACTCATCCTCACCATTTGGGTAATCCCCCGATGAGATGTTCATCGCGTCGGTCATGTTCCGTCCGACAATGTGGTGAATGAACTCCCCGGTGGCCCGGATGTTCCTCAGGGTATCCTTGGCTGATCCGTCACGTTTGGTGCCGGTGCTGGAATACATGATCATGGGCGGCGTGTCGGCCACGGCATTGAAATAGCTGAACGGCGCGAGGTTTGCTTCACCCTTTGGGTTCACACTGGAGATCCAGCCGATGGGGCGGGGCGTGATCAGCGCCTTGAATGGATTATGCGGCAGGCCGTGATCCGTTTTTCCTGGTTGATAAAACATGGAAAGCCCCCGGTAAGTTCAATGTTCCGTCACCCATAAGAGCGTGTTATCCACCTGTCCAGTGGGCCACGCGCTCAGGATTTTCGTGGCCGGACAATGTTTCGACTGAACAGTGAAAAGGCGGTAGACCTCCAGGAGGTCGAATACCTCTATGACCTGGCGTTTGCGCCAGGCCGTACCGCCCTGTCGTCCTATCGGCTGCGGGATGGGGTCGACCCCGTTGAGGGGCTTTGCCTCGTCGCCCGAGATGAATACGACGCCGTCGCCGGTGCCATCCGCTACTGGCCGATCCGGATCGGTGACGCCGGTCACGAGGCGCTGCTGCTCGGTCCCGTCGCCGTACACCCAACGCGCCAGGGCGAGGGGCTTGGCGCGATACTTGTGGATGAAAGCCTGAGGGTCGCTGAGCACAAAGGCTGGTCACGGGTCGTGCTGATCGGGGATGAACCGTACTACCGCCGCTTCGGGTTCCGCCGCGACGTCGCCCCCGGTCTCGAATTTCCACCTCCCACAAATCCCGACCGCATCTTGGCCCGCGAGCTTGTGCCTGGGTCTTTTGATGGCGTGTCCGGCATGGTGCGGGGCTGGCACGACCGGGATTGAGGTCAGCTGTCCTCGAGTTCCCTTTCAGCCTCCCGCGTCGCGTCTGGAGCCGTCGGCGCCGGTTCACTCAGCTTGTTCTCTTTCGGATAGCGCGGGTCCGGTTTCTCCGGATGGTGCCAGAACGTTTCCAGCGCGCGGAACTCCCGGGCCACCTTCTGACGGCTTAGTTGATACTGGGCTTTCGCAGCGCTCGGTTGACCCTTCTGCATGCCGGATGAAATGTCATCCTCGCCGGGGAAACGCTCCCGTATCCACGCTTTGATCTCCTCGTCCGTTGCCTCCGCGCCACCCGGCTCAGCCCGGCTGAGGAAATCCCCGTCCCAGGTCAGCTCGGCCTTTTGTGGCGGGTTAAGAAGGATATCGAGCGCACGGATTTCATCGCATCGAGTGTACCAGCTCATCGCGACATCCGAGTTTGCCTCAAACGTGAAGGAGCGGAGGAATTCACGGCCCGTTTTGTGGTTATAGCGCGTTCTCACAAGATTGAGGCTGTGATCGTTGCGGTAAAGCTGGCTCGACCCACGCGCATTCAGCAGGCCTTCCACCGGGCTGGTAAGAAACTGAAATGCTTTCTGGAGAGGTGAGGCCAGTTCGGTGGGCGAATCCGCCGGGAAGGCCCGGACCTGCAACACGGCGACACCGGCACAGTTTTCAGTGATCCAGTCCGCAATGCTGTCCTCCTCAAGATACGAGGTCAGCTGGTCCACGCCGTAGTTGTCGTAATAACCCGCATCCACCGGTCGCCGACCGGGTTTGATAGGTAGCGAAATTGCAGGCGAAATGTATGGGAAGGTCGCATTAAGCCGGGTTGCGGTGGCCAGCGTGACACCGTTATGGGCACCGCGGAAGACGTCAAAAATTTCAACGGATGTCTTGTTAACATCGCTGGCGGGCGCATCCGGCCTCAGCCCACGGCGCCGGATGTCTTTCAGGTTGAGGTTCGAGAACAGCGCCACCGACCCCGTCTCGACCAGCATCGGCGACAGAATAATCGACGTCGCGATCCCCTCGCGTTCCTTGGCCACGATATCCCTGAAGGGCCTGCAGAGGGTCGTCCACTGCTGGTCAAGCACACGGCCCCTGTCGGTTTTCGGGGCGATGGGCAGCATAATGTTAAGGAGATCCCGGCGTGCGAGTTGATGCGCGACCGGGGACAGACTGTCGCGGGCAATTGGAAAGACGCGATCTCCCCCATCCGGATCGCCCATGCGCTCGCGGGTGTCGCGACAGATGCGATCGGTAATGCCCTCATGCAGCTTCTCTTCCGCCGACATCGCAACAAAATACGACCCGGCAACCATGCCGCCCGATGCTCCGGTGATCAGCCGCAGGTTGGACGCGAGTCCCGGCCAGCGTCCTTCGAGGCCGCTGCCCTCAATCAACCGGTCCATCACAAGACTGGTCCAGAATGACGCTCGGTACGCTCCGCCCGATGTCGCGAGCAACACCAGTACCGGCTTTTTGCCGGGGGTATTCTGCGTTGCCCGCGCATGCCACGCTTTCAGACAATCCAGCGGATCAAGCAGCGGCGTCCCGGACTGCGCCATCTTCTCCGTGTGCTGCGGGTTGCCGGCGAAATGCTCAAACCCGGGAATGCTGAACTTTTTGTCGCCGGAATTGGCGTAGACCAGCCAGCCGACAAGCGCGAGAACAACAAACGGTGCCCACTCCCCGAAACGGCTGAGAATTCCGAACCCGAGAATCTCAAACAGAATTACCAGGCTAAAAATTGAAACGCACGGCAGGGCGCTTTTGCGCATGAACACGGCAAACACGAAGATCGCATAGGGAATGGCCGCCTGACGAAACGGGTCCGTGGAGATTGGTCCCAGGTCGGGTGTGTCCAGTGTACCAAACCAAACCGAAATCATAACGAAGGCGAAGCCGAGGGCCGACCCGAGCCCGGTCCGTTTCAGTTCCTGCAACTGTCGTTTCGGGCTGCGCCTTGAAAAATCAGCGAGCCTGCGCCGCAGGGCAAACCACGAAAAAAGCGCAATGGTGAGGCCAGCAACGACCAACCCACCAATCAGCCACATTACCGCCGCGCCATGGGTGCCCTCCTGGAACAGTTCGGTGGGACAATGGCGTAACTGTCCATCAACGCTGCATCGGGCTTCCCCAATCGAATGAATACCGATCCACGAGAGGCCACAGACCGCCACAAAGCCAAATCCGGTCCAAAATGCAGGACTGGCCGTCAGCTTCTGGAGTTCAAACGGAATGCCCTGCCGGATACCTCCCGGTGCGGTATCGGTATCCGATTTTCGCCAGCAGGCTTCGGGAGAGTAAATCTGGTTGTCGTCCCGAAAGAGGTTTGGCAGCCCCATGCCGCGCCCGAGTTTGGCACCAACCGACAGCAAAATTATGAGCTGCGGCAGAATATACATCCAGTTTATGGCGAGTAATCGTAGTTCCAGCGCGACGGGGTGCTGCAAAAAATCCATGATCCCGAACCTCAAAAACCATACAGGGTCACGCCGGGAGCGCGACCGATAATCGTAAGGTTAACATAAATTAAGGAAAAAGTCGCGGGATGGTTGCTGCCCCGGCAGGCGGCACTCTGAAAGCCAGTCGCGCTCTAAAATCGCACTCCGGAATGGGTCAGCCAGCCTTCAATCGCGTCGCGCGCGCTCTCGGCGCCATCATATCTGGCGCCCTCAATCAGTTCGCGCACCTGCTCAAGCTCGACCTGACGCAGCATCGCCTTGACCGGGCCAATGGAGGCGGGACGCATTGAAAGCGTCCGGAACCCAATTGCGGAAAAGGCCAGCGCCTCAACCGGGCGTCCCGCATCCTCACCGCAGAAAGACAGAGGCGTGTCGAATTCTCGGCAGCGCAAAATGATGCGCTCCAGGAAACTCAGATAACTCGTGCTCAGACTGTCATATCGCCGGCGTACAAGCTCGTTTTCACGGTCAGCCGCGAAGAAGAATTGTTTGAGGTCGTTGCCGCCCACGGAAATAAAATCCGTGATTTTGAAGAGCTTGTCCGGCGCATAGGCAAGGCTTGGCGTTTCCATCATCGTGCCAATGCGCAGCGTTTCCGGGATCGGGTGCCCCAGAGCGGCTTCCCGGTCAACTTCACGCAGCATCAGGCCCCGGGCGGTCTCGAATTCCGACACCTGGGAAATGAACGGAAACATCACCGTCAGTGGCCGGCCATTTGCCCCGCGCAGCAGCGCCTGAAGTTGCATCCGCATGACACCCTGCCGGTCCAGACTGAGTCGGATGGCCCGCCAGCCAAGGGCCGGGTTCGGCTCCTCGACGCGGTTCATGTAGGGCAGCACCTTGTCCGATCCGATATCGAGCGTTCGGAACACCACGGGTTTGTCGCCTGCCGCGTTCAGGATACGGCTGTATAGAGCGGCCAGATCGCTCCGGCGCGGCATGTTGGCGCGAATGAGAAACTGGAGTTCGGTGCGGTAAAGCCCGACCCCTGTCGCGCCACATTTCGGAAGGCTTGGCAGATCAGCCATCAGTCCCGCATTCATGTGCAGGTCAATGGTGATGCCATCGCGACTTTTGGCTGGTTTATCGCGCAGGGTGGCGTATTTCTCCTGCGCCACCGTGAGCATCTCGATCTTTTCACGAAATGCCTTGGCGACGGTTTCCTCCGGCCGCAGATGCACCAAGCCCTGATCCCCGTCGACCAGAATGTGATCCCCGTTTTGGGCCTCCCGGGTGATGCGACGGGCGTGGATGACCAGCGGAATGGCAAGCGCGCGCGCAACAATCGCCGCGTGACTGCCCACCGAACCTTCTTCCAGAACCACACCGGAAAGCTTTCGCCCGTAATCCAGCAGTTCCGCCGGACCTATATTGCGGGCGACCAGAATGGCGTTCTCCGGAATGTCCCGTCCGGACCCTGCTTCCATTCCGGCAAGCAGGCGCAGCAGACGGTTCGACAGATCGTCCAGATCATGCAGCCGTTCGCGGATATACGCGTCGGCAATGCGCGACATGCGTGCGCGGGTATCGGATTGTTCCTTCTCAACCGCGACCTCGGCCGCAAGACCGCTTTGGATGGACACCTCCATCCGCCGGATCCAGCCCTTGTTGTTGGCGAACATCTTGTAGGAGTTCAGAACGTCGCGATGCTCACCCTTCGCCGTCAGGTAATCGGCCGACAACATCTCGTCGACCTCGGAGCGGAGCGCATCCAGCGCCTGGTGCAGGCGCCGGGTTTCGTGCTCCGGGTCGTCACTGATCGGCTGGCTGACCACGATATGGGGTTCGTGCAGAACCACCACACCCTCGGCCACACCTTCCTGTCCCTGAAGGCCACGGGCGAAAACCGAACCACGGTGCTGCCTCGCAATCTCCATCGGGCCTGGGCCAACAAAGGCACCCAGTTCGGCCATCTCCGCGATGACCATCGCCACGACCTCAAGGGCGTAGATGACATCGTCGGAATATTCGTGGTTCTGCCGGTTCTGCACGACCAGAACGCCCAGCACCTCACCAAGCCTGAGGATCGGAACACCGAGGAACGCGGAAAACACTTCCTCACCGGTCGAGGGGATGGGCATGTAGCCGCTGGTGTTGGCGGCGTCGGCGGTATTGATCGGCTCGGCCCGGTCGGCAATACGTCCCACGAGGCCCTGACCGCGCCGGAGCCAGGTCCGGTGAACGGAGTCGGCGTTCAGACCCTGTGTCGCACAAAGTTCAAGTGTGTCGTCGTCACGCTTGAGGTAGACCGAGCAGACCTCGGCAACGATGCCGTTCGCGATAAGCTTCACGATACGGTCGAGACGTTCCTGGCCCTGCCCCTGACCCGGCTCGGAAAGCACTTCCCGAAGCCGCGTCAAAATCGTGCGCGAATCTACAGCCTTGGAGTCAGGCATCCGAAATCTCCGATGGACGGATCCTAGCTGACCCTGTCCAGTTCAAAGGCATCATGCAGTGCCTGAACCGCCAGTTCCAGATATTTGCGGTCAATCAGGACCGATACCTTGATTTCAGAAGTCGTGATGACCTTGATATTGACCCCATCCTTGGCCAGCGCCTCAAACATGCGGTGGGCAACACCGGCCTGGCTGCGCATGCCGACGCCGACGATGGACACCTTGGCCACGTCCTCGTCGATAACAATGTCACGGTAATTCACGTCGCCCGAGGATTTGATTTCCTCAAGTGCCGCTTTCGCGCGCGGGATCTCGTCCGTGGGGCAGGAGAACGTCATGTCGGTGCGGTTGTCCGCCCCGGTGTTCTGAACGATCATGTCCACATTGACCCCGGCCTCGGCGAGTGGGCCAAAAATTGCCGCGGCAATGCCGGGCCGGTCAGCCACGCTGACCACGGTGACTTTTGCCTCGTCCCGCGAATGGGCGATGCCGCTGACTACCCTGCGTTCCACAATTTCCTCCTCGTCACAGACAAGTGTGCCTTCGCTGTCCTCAAAACTGGAGCGGACCTGCAGGCGCACCTTGTTGCGCATGGCAAGTTCCACGCTGCGGGTCTGAAGCACTTTCGCGCCCAGACTGGCAAGCTCAAGCATCTCCTCATAGGAGATCCGTTGCAGTTTTCTGGCTTTCTTGGTAATACGGGGGTCGGTGGTGTAGACCCCGTCCACATCCGTATAAATATCGCAGCGTTCCGCTTCCAACGCGGCTGCAAACGCAACTGCGCTGGTGTCCGATCCGCCCCGGCCGAGCGTCGTGATGCGGCCCTCCGGGCTGATGCCCTGGAAGCCTGCGATCACCGCATGAAGGCCCTCACCGAATTTCTGGATCAGGTTGCCGGTCTCGATGGATTCGATCCGCGCGGCACCATGGGTGGAATTCGTGCGCAGCGGCACCTGCCACCCCTGCCAACTTCGCGCCGGGACGCCCATGTTCTGCAGGGTCAACGCCATCAGGCCGGCCGTGACATTTTCACCGGAGGAGACCACGGCGTCATACTCACGGGCGTCATAAAGCATCGAGGTTTCGCGTACCCAGCCAACGAGTTCGTTGGTCTTTCCCGACATGGCGGACACAATTACGGCCACATCGTAGCCACGCTCGACCTCCGCCTTGACCCGTCGGGCCGCATTTTCGATGCGCTCAAGATCGGCGACGGAAGTGCCGCCGAATTTCATCACCAGCCTGGGCATGGACTAAAGCCCTCATAAGAAACCGCGCTCCTCATATAGAGCAACGGAGCCTGCCGCAAGACATGGCGCACACATGCCATCCAAGGGTATGGCCCGTCCCGTCTGTTGAGGGCCGGTGGCTGGCCCGGCAGGCCAGATCCAGGATGGCGTGGGGTCAGTTCGCTTTGGAGCGGTACCAGGGAATTGGCGCGACTGGAATGCCGTCATCGACGAGGGCTTTGGCCTCGGACGGCTTGGCCTCACCAATGATTGATCGAGCCGGTGCCTCGCCGTTATGGATGCGCCGCGCTTCCGCCGCGAATTCCTTCCCGACATTGTCGGATACTGATTCAATTTTCTTGCGCAGTTCCCTCAGCGCCTGCTCAGCCGGGGAGGCGGGTTCCGACAGGCTCGGTGTTTCAGCAGCCGCGTTCTCACCGGATTTTTTCGTCTTAACCTGCGGAGCCATAAGGTCTTTTTCCACATCCGTTCCACCGCATACGGCGCAGGAAAGCATGCCTGCGGCTTTCAGACGGTCGAAATCGGCACTCGAACCAAACCAGGATTCGAACTGGTGGTCGTCAGCACAGCGGAGTGAGTAACGGATCATTCAGGCAGTCCACGGGTGTTAAGCTGCGGTATAGATATATGACATAAAAATTAAAACAATACTTCTTCTCCCGCCCATATGTGTCTGTTAGACCGGCCGGAAACCGGCGCGGGACGAGTGGTTTAGAGGCTCAATGGACAAGTGGTTATACATAGTACTGAGCCTTATCGCAGCGTCAGTACTCGCGGCCGTAGCTACCCTGGAGGTTGCACCCCCTCTCATTTTTGTCGCAGCGCTCCTGATCGCAGCCGGCGCATGGACGTTCGCGGACCGGATGTTTCCCAATGAATCCGGCGCGGAAGAGAATGGCGAAGGCTACTCCGGGGAGGATGAGTCCGAAGGCGACCCCGTCGGACCCGAAACCACCGGTACCTATTTCGCGCCCGGATTTGCCCGCACCCTGATTGAAAACATCCCTGGCCCGGTGATGGCTGTATCGGAGAAAGGTCGTGTCACCTACTACAATGCCGCCGCCGGTCAGGAGTTTCCGCAACTCAAAAACGCCAACCATTTCGCCAATGTCATCCGCGCCCCGGCTTTCGTCGCGGCCGTTACCGAGACCCTTAAGGACGGCGTGGCCCGGTCCACGCGGTTCACCACATTCGATTCCACGGGCAAGCTTTTCCTGGCGAACATCAACCGCACGGATCCCGACGAGGAAAGCGACTTCGGGACCCAAGCCGTCATCCAGCTTGAGGACTACACACTTGTTGAGCGCACCGAACGGCAGCGTTCGGATTTCATCGCCAATGCAAGCCACGAACTGCGCACGCCCCTGGCGTCCATCATCGGCTACATTGAGACCCTGCAAAACCACGCCCGCGACGATCCGGAGGCACAGGAACGCTTTCTGGCCATCATGGCGCGCCAGGCGGAGCGGATGCAGCGGCTTGTGGACGATCTGATGTCGCTCGGACGCATCGAGATGAACCAGCACGTCAAACCGAGGGAGGCGCTCGACCCGATCTCGATCATGTCCGACTGCGCGTCGGCCATGCTGCCCCTCGCGGAGCAGGATGGCGCGGTGATCGAGGTCGATCTCGATCCATCGATTGGGATAGAGGTCATGGGCGACCGCGACCAGCTTTCGCAGGTTTTTACAAACCTGCTCGACAACGCCCTCAAATACGGCGGCGAGGCATCCCGGGTAAAGGTTTCCTCAGTCATGGGCGCCAGTGGCGGCAAGATCGGCATCACGGTAGCGGATTCCGGACCGGGCATTCCGCGCGACAAAATTCCGCGACTGACCGAGAGGTTCTATCGGGTCAACGTCAATCAGAGCCGAAACCGTGGTGGCACCGGGCTGGGACTGGCCATTGTTAAGCACATTCTAACGAGGCATGGCGGACGGCTTGAAATCGCATCCGAGGAAGGCAGGGGCAGCCGGTTTACCGTCTGGCTTCCGCTTGCCAACCGAAAGGAATCGGCTGCCTGAGAGGCCGCTTTAAGGCGCTTCCGGTTTTATGCAATGAATTCAGTGACTTTTTGTGTCACCTAACTGTAACAAAAACGAAATATGTGTGTCTTTCTGTTAATATAGTTGTTTCTGCGGATATATCTGACGGGAACCGCGGCCGAAGGTTGTTTCCGCCGCAGGGGTGGGCAACCGGCGGTCGGGGCCCCTGAAAAAATTGGGATGGGTATAAATGGCACACATCGTTGCCTCATTTGACGAGGACCTCGTACAGGTTCAGGCCAGAATTTCTGAAATGGGTGGATTGGCTGAGGAACTGTTTGCCAAATCGCTGGATTCCGTTCGCAACCGTGACGCGGACCTGGCCCGCGAGGTCATCGCGCGGGACAAGGATCTCGACGATATGGAAATGGACCTGGAGGAGTCGGTTGTAAAAACCATCGCTCTCCGCCAGCCGGTTGCAAACGACCTGCGGGTTCTTATTGCGGCCATGAAGATCTCCTCCACGCTTGAGCGTATCGGTGACCTGTCCAAAAACATCGCCAAACGCGCCATTCCCCTGTCCTCCGCACGTCCCGTCCAACTGACGAGTTCGATCACGCGCATGGGCCGTGAGACCATGAACCAGCTCTCGAAGGCTCTGAACGCCCACGCGTCGCGCGACGTTGATCTGGCGCTTGAGGTCTGGAACCAGGACTACGAGATCGACGAGATGTACAACGCGATCTTCCGTGAGGTCACGACCTACATGGTTGAGGACAGCCGTCTGATTGGCGTTGGCGCCCAGTTGATGTTCATCACGAAAAACCTTGAACGGATCGGCGACCACACAACCCAGATCGCCGAGCTGGTCTACTACATTGTTAAGGGAGAGACGCTGGAAGATCGCCCCAAAGGTGATCCCACCGGTGTCATTTTTGCGGAAAGCTGAATTTTTCAGGAGATAACACCGGATGTGCGCCAAGGTTCTGGTAGTTGAGGACGAGGAGGCGATCAGTCAGCTGCTCGCCTACAACCTCGGTAAGGAGGGGTTTTCCGTTTCGGTTTCGGCCGACGGCGACGAGGTCATGCTCGCTGTTGAGGAGGAAAAACCCGACCTCGTCCTCATGGACTGGATGCTGCCGAACATTTCCGGTGTGGAACTCTGTCGGCGTCTGCGGAAGGGTCAGGATACCCGGGCTATTCCCGTCATCATGATCACCGCGCGTGGTGAGGAGGAGGACCGCGTCCGCGGCCTCGACGTTGGCGCGGATGACTATGTCACCAAGCCGTTTTCCATGACCGAACTCGTGGCCCGCATGCGGGCGGTGCTTCGCCGCACGTCTCCGGCCCTCGCGGGCGATGTGGCCACATTCGCCGACATCGTGCTTGACCGGCAGCAGTGCCGTGTCCATCGCGGCAAACGCGAGGTGCAGCTCGGGCCGACCGAATTCCGTCTGCTGGATGTGCTGATGCAGCGCCCCGGCCGGGTGTTTTCCCGGGAACAGCTTCTCGACCGGGTCTGGGGCCAGGATGTCTACGTGGAAATCCGCACCGTCGATGTCCATGTCGGCCGCCTGCGCAAAGCCCTGAACCGCCGCGGCGACCGCGATCCAATCCGCACCGTTCGCTCATCGGGTTACTCTCTCGACGAGACCTATCGCGGCAACTGACCGCGCTCAGGCCGCCTGCCAGTATTCCGGCATGCGGCCAAGCGCCGCGCGCATGGCATTGACGCAGTCGCCGTCGAAGGCCGTGCCAATATCCTTCTCCAGAATGCCCAACACCTGGGCCATCGGCATCGCCGTCCGATAGGGCCGGTCGGCTGACAGCGCGTCGAAAACATCGGCTACGGTCAGAATGCGCGTCTCAAGACAGATCTCATCGCCCCGCAGGCCATAAGGATACCCGGCGCCGTCCAGCCGTTCGTGATGTGCCCCGGCAATTGGGGCGATGTCGCGGAATACGCTGATCCGCTCCAGAATGCGCTGGGAATGGAACGAGTGCTTCTTCACGGCATCCCACTCGCCACTGTCGAGCTTGCCTGGTTTGTCCAGAATTCGATTGCTGACGGATAGCTTTCCAATGTCGTGGAGCAGCGCGGCCCGTCCAAGCCAGCGGCGATGCTCCTGCGAAAGCCCCATCTCCTCCGCAATCATGTCCGCATAGAGCGCAACCCGCTTGGAGTGATCCGCGGTAAACGGGCTTTTGGCATCGACTACATCCGCGAATGCGGCCGCAATATCGTCAAGCCAGTCCTCATCCACCACGCAACTGTCCTGCATTGGATCCAGTCCCTGGACCCGTTCATCAAGGTCCGGGTCCTTGAGGGAGGCCCAAAATCCAGGCCGCTCCTGCGCCTCTAAAAAGGCATCAACGATAGCGGGCGAAAACCAGGTATCGGAACGGGATCGTACCTCGCTGATTGCGTTCTCCCTACTACCTTGTCCAAACGAAAACACATCCGCCACCTGTGACAGAAGGGCGATGTTGGCGATCTCAGGGATCTCATCGCCCTGAAGCTGACGCGGACTGCCCCAGCCGTCCCAGTGTTCATCAAGGTTGCGTATCCCGTCCTGAACGGCCTGGGAAAAACGCATCCGGGCGGCAATGTCAGCCCCCCGGTGGCAGCGGGCCTCAAAAAGTTCCCGCTTGATGTCATGACCGTTTGAAACCACGTGCAACAGCGTCCGGAATCGCTCACTCAACCCATGACCAACCCCGGTCTGGCTGAACACAAACCGCAATACCGCATTGGTACCGGTCGAGATGGTCTTGTGATTGCGTTTAAACGAAATGTCGTCGGTCAGATACAGCGCACAGATCCGGGCTGCGTTGCTGCTGCATCCAAGATCCTTGAGCAGAAGCGTGTAATACAGATCCGCGAGTTTGGCCCGGTCAAATCCCAGCGCCTCGCCGACCTTCATCCCAATCCAGCAGGACCGCACACTGTGCCCTTCCGGTTGGCCCTCGGTCATGTCGAGCGCATGGCTCAGGGCGCCAATCAGTTCGGAAAGATGCAGGTCGCCGGTACCTGTTCCAGCCTCCCGCACTGCGTATCGTGAAAATGCCATAGTATCCTCCCCAGGAAGGGAGGACCATGTCACGCCATGATTAATGCGGCGTTCCCGACGGTCGCCGGAATCGCCGCGTGGTTAACCAGAGGTTGAGGACGGGGAGTGTCCGGAGCCTCAGCGGCTGCCGCCACCGCCGCCATTGCTGCGCCGGTCGCGCCGGGCCGACATCGGCTGGAACGCGACACCCACATGGGTTTCGCAATAGGGTTTGCCCGGTGTTGTCGGCAGGCCGCAGAACCAGAAATCCTCGGTCGCAGGGTCTCCAACAGGCCATTTGCAGGTACGCTCGGTGAGCTGCATCAGAGTCAGCTTGCGCGATTTCTTTGCCACCTCTGCGAGGTTGGCAATCATTTCCTCGCTCATCTCCGCGCCGGATGGCTGCGGGGGCAGGGGCTGTCCGGGAACGGGACGCGGGCGCGGGATCGGAGCGGCCTGGGGGGCGGCAGCCTGCGGGCGCGGTGGCTCGGGTGCCGGTGCGGGCTTCGCGGCTTTCTCCGCTACGGGCGGTTCCTTGCGCTCGGGCGCAGGTTTGGGCGCGGCTGCTGCGGGCTTGGCTGCCGGAGCGGCCGTTTCCGCCGCAGGCTCCGCCGCCGGGGCGGCATTGCGGTTGGAAAGACCCAGTCGATGTACCTTGCCAATAACGGCATTGCGGGTGACGCCGCCAAGTTCCTTGGCGATCTGACTTGCACTCTTGCCTTCCGCCCACATGTTTTTTAGCGTTTCAACGCGTTCATCGGTCCAGGACATCTATTGCCGCTCCATGGAATTGGGCTGATCAGGGATTGCGACCGGCCGGATCTGGGCCTGGTCAATTGCCCTCTATTTTAAGCTTCCACCGCCCGGATACAAGCACATCCCCCGATTTTGCGTGATTTGAGGTATATTCCAGCCAAATCAGGCCCCAAAACTGTTTCCCAAACGCCTCAACTGTCCCGTTTTCCCTTCGGGCAGTGGTCAGCTTCCCAGCGGTTTTTCTGAACCTGGACGCCAATCCGCACCCGGGACAGCCAGACAAAGCCCGATACTGGCCGCCGCTGCGCATTATGCCCGACCCAAGAATTGACTCGCGTGACGCGTTGATCCAATAAAGTTAACCGCCCCACCAGAGCCGCCGCCGGTGGGGTGTTTCATTTTTGGCGGCAAAAGGAGATGAAAAAGTGATTTCGCCCGTTCTTCCAGCCTATGCCCGGGCTCCACTGTCCTTCGTTGAGGGACAGGGTTCCTGGCTCACTGAAGAAAGCGGGGAGCGCTATCTCGACCTCGGCGCCGGCATTGCCGTCAACGCCCTGGGTCATGCGCATCCCGCCCTCGTGAAGGTTGTTGAGGAACAGGCCCGACGTCTGTGGCACACATCCAACCTTTATCGCGTCCCGAAGCAGGAGGAACTTGCGCAAAAACTGGTAGACCTGACTTTTGCCGACACCGTTTTCTTCGGCAATTCCGGCACCGAGGCGATGGAATGCGCCATCAAGATGGCCCGCATTTATTTCGCCGGCTCCGACACGCCCGAACGCCACCGGCTGATCACCTTTGACGGCTCCTTCCACGGCCGGACCATCGCGGCAATCTCCGCCGTCGGCACCGAGAAGCTGACCAAAGGGTTCGGACCGATGCTGCCGGGTTTCGATCAGGCCACGTTTGGCGACATCGCGAGTGTAGAGGCGGTGGTCGGCCCCGAAACCGCCGGTGTAATTGTCGAGCCCATACAGGGTGAGGGCGGCATCCGCCCGGCCCCTGAGGGTTTCCTGCGCGACCTGCGGGAGCTTTGCGACCGCCATGGCATTCTGCTGATCATGGACGAGATCCAGACCGGCGTGGCCCGTACCGGGAAGCTCTTTGCCCATGAATGGTCCGGCGTAACGCCGGACATCATGACCGTGGCCAAGGGTATCGGTGGTGGCTTCCCTCTCGGTGCGTGCCTCGCGACCGAGGATGCCGCCCGTGGCATGACCGCCGGTACGCACGGCTCGACCTATGGCGGAAACCCGATGGCCTGTGCCGTGGGCTCCGCGGTGATCGACACCGTGTCAAACCCCGAATTTCTCGCGGAAGTCTCGCGCACGGCCGGGCGTTTCCGTCAGGGGCTTGAGGCAATTGTGGCCTCCCACCCTGACGTGTTCGAAAGCGTCCGTGGTGAGGGTTTGATGATTGGCGTTGTTTGCCGTGCGCCAAATATGGACGTCGTCAACGCGGGCTATGGCGAGCATGTGCTGACCGTTCCGGCGGGAGAAAACGTCATGCGTATTCTGCCCCCACTCAACATCACGGCCGATGAGGTCGATGAGGCCCTGACACGTCTGGATAAAGCCGCATCCGCGGTGGAGACTGCCGCATGAGACATTTCCTTGACCTTCACAAAGTGCCCGCGGACGATCTGCGGGCCATTCTGAACCAGGCCGTCGAAACCAAAACGGCACGGGCCGGGAAGGGGAAGGGCGCCTGCGACGCCGACGCTCCGCTCAGGGACCGGGTCGTTGCACTGGTGTTCGAAAAACCGTCCACGCGAACCCGTGTAAGCTTCGATCTTGGCGTGCGCCAGATGGGCGGTCAAACAGTCGTCCTCTCAGGATCGGAAATGCATCTCGGCAAGAGCGAATCCGTCGCCGATACGGCCCGGGTTCTGTCCCGCTTTGTCGACATGATCATGATCCGGACCTTCGAGGATGCCACGCTGCTGGAAATGGCTGAATACGCCACCGTTCCGGTAATCAACGGTCTGACCGACGCAAGCCATCCGTGCCAGATCATGGCTGATGTGATGACCTTTGAGGAACATCGCGGACCAATCGCGGGCAAAACCGTCGCCTGGCTTGGGGACGGCAACAACATGTGTGCCTCGTTCCTGCATGCCGCCGGCCAGCTCGGCTTCGACCTTACCTTCGGTGGTCCCGATGTCATGGACCCGGACCCGGCGGCGGTGGAATTTGCCCGCTCAAAGGGCCGCAACGTCCGTATTGAGCGCGACGCGGCCAAGGCCGTGGCTGGCGCGGATCTGGTCGTCACCGATACCTGGATGTCGATGCACGATGCGGCGGAAGCCCGTGAGAAACGGCATGCCCTGCTGCAACCTTACCAGGTCAACGCCGCCCTGATGGCCCAGGCCAAACCGGACGCGCTCTTCATGCACTGTCTTCCCGCCCATCGCGGCGAGGAGGTCACGGATGAGGTGATGGATGGCCCGCAGTCCGTGATCTTTGACGAGGCCGAAAACCGCCTGCATGCCCAGAAGGCGATCATGCGCTGGTGTGTCGAGGGCTGAGATAGCCAACGTGCCTCCCGCGTCGCGCGGGAGGCGCACTATCAAACGCCGAGTGCCTCGATGAGCGGGGCCAGGTGCGTCTCATACTTCCGCCAGGCCTCGGAGCTGCCGGTGTACATTTTCTTACGAACCTGCGCGAGGCTGGCGGTCTGAACCGCACGTTTGTTGTCCTGGAAGTTCAGGACCTGGTCTTCCCACTCAAGCCCGCAGAATTCGAGAAGCTTGCGGCTCTCCTCTTCCTGGTTCTCAGTAAGCGCCTGGTAGTTCAGGTCATACACCTGGCCGGGGAACTTCTCATGCCAGAATTTCATCATCTCGACATAACGCTTGTAGAACGTGGCCACGTGTTCAAGGTCACAGCCGTAGTTGTTACCGTCATTGGCGAAGTTGTGCTTGAACACCGACCAGCAGGTGGCGACCGGATCACGCTGCAGGTTGACCACCCTGGCCCCTGGCAGCGCCGAGAGGACAAATCCTGTAAACCGGAAGTTCAGCGGCATTTTGTCGGTCACGACCGGCTCGCCATCCGACAGACGGCTGATGCCGCCCTGGTATTCGTCACGCACTTCGCGCATGAGCTGGGCCAGCTCATCCTGGTCCTTCGAACTCAGGATCTGATGCAGTCGCGGTTTCAGCGCGTTGGCCATGAATTCCAGCTCCCCCGCGCCGAACACGGTGGAATGGCTTGAGATAATCTGTTCGCTCAGGGTCGTGCCGGAGCGGGGCATGCCCACAATGAAAATCGACCGCTGGCCCGAACCGCCCTCGGGCTCGGTGTTTGCGATATTCGGGAAATCCGGCTTTTCAAAACGTTCGGTGATCTTGTCGATGATCTTCAGATCCGCTTCCAGCTTGTAGCCCGAAAATTCGAGCCGCTCATGGTTGCCTTCGTGGATGTGTTTGAACGCAAGATCATGGTCGCCAATGGCTTCAAAGGCTTTGCCCAAAGCAAAGTTCAGGAAGCTGCGTTCGCGCAGTGAATTCTTCGGATCGGCCAGTTTGCGCAGCATGCGACCAATCAGCGGATCATCGACCTCAAATTTGCGAATATTGGCGAGGTTGTACATGATCTGCGCTGAATCCGGCGCGCGTTCGATGCCCCGTTCGTAGCACTCCTGCGCCTCCTTGGACCTGCCCTGGGAATGCAGGGTCGACGCCAGACCGTTATAGGACAGGGAATCAAGCGGATCGAGCCTGAGCGCCTCGCGGTACTCGGCCTCGGCCTCTTTCGCCATATTCAGGTTGCGGTAAGCATTCCCGAGATTCGCGTAGGCCCTGGCAAGGCCCGGCTCGATCTTCTTGGCAATGTTGAAGCTGGCAATCGCCTCTTCCCGACGGCCAAGGCCCATCAGGATGTTGCCGATATTTATGTAGAGCTGAGCGTTGTAGGGCTCGTGTTTGATCGCCTCGTGATAGGACAAAAGCGCTTCCTCACGGCGTTTCAGCTCGTTCAGCGCGTTGCCGATATTGACGTGGCACCGGTAGTTCTCCGGCTCCAGTTCCAGTGCGCGCTGCGACGCCGCCAGCGCATCCTCGAATTCCCTGAGCACAACGCAGACGGAAGCGAGCGAGTTG
The DNA here is from genome assembly GCA_030427145.1 of Alphaproteobacteria bacterium. Lineage (GTDB taxonomy): Bacteria > Pseudomonadota > Alphaproteobacteria > Rhodobacterales > Rhodobacteraceae > Amaricoccus > Amaricoccus tamworthensis. The sequence goes on from JAUHWT010000014.1 coordinate 45,326, forward strand.
AATGCGGGGGCGCAATCCGGGTCGGCCTCCGTGGCCTCGCGAAGGCATTTCTTCGCCTGCTCATACTCCCCGGTCCGCACCAGAGAATTGCCCCGGTTGAGCAGACCCTGCGCCAGGCTCTTTTTCGGGTTGTTGGCGGGCGTGACGTTTTTGCCGGAGAAATCCGCTTTGGGCGCCATCAGGGATTTCAGCCCCGACTTCGCGCGCTTGTTGTTGGGAAACCGGACCAGAACCCCGCGATAAAGCTCCTCCGCAGCGAGGTATTCTCCTTTCTTCGCAAGTGATTTTGCGCGCTGGAGGGACTGGTCCACGGAGAGTGCTTTGTTCGACATGTTCAGATCTCTTCTGACGTTCCGACAATCCGTCAGGTGTCGGCCTGGCCGCCTCACCCAACGCCGAAAGACCTTATTCAGGTCTCGGTTAACAAATCATTTTGCCGGTTCTCACGGCGGATGCCCGCCATCAGCACCGAAGGCTTCCGCGCGAGGCAGCCTTTGTTGGCGCTCGCAGGGTTGCAGACATCCGGTATGGCCGCGGAAAACTGACTGTTTTTTTGGGCGGGTCGTCGCTCCCTGACAATTTCACGGCTGAATCGGGTTGCCGATTCCCTGCAGCTGAAGGATGTTGCGGCAAAGGCGCGAACCGATCCGGGGCGTCAGGTTGACCAGGAAGGAACCATTACATGAAAAAACTTCTCCCGGCCCTCGTGTTTGCCCTCACCGCTGGACCGGCATTTGCCCACCTTCCGTCAGGCGAATACGGTTCCGTCGCGTCGGGTTTCACCCATCCGCTGACCGGCCTTGACCACATCCTCGCTATGGTTGCGGTAGGTCTTTGGGCCAGCCTGATTGGCGGTCGTGCCCTGTGGATGGTGCCTTTGGCCTTCGTGGGCGCCATGTTTGCGGGCTTCGGGCTTTCTCTGGCGGGGGTCTCCCTGCCGGTAATCGAGCCGATGATTCTGGCCTCCACCGTTGTTCTCGGCCTTTCCGTTGCAGCCGCCTTCCGCCCGGATGTGCGCATCTGCGCCGCTCTGGTCGGCTTCTTCGCCCTCTTCCACGGCGCGGCTCATGGCGGCGAGCTTGGTCAGGCAACCGCACTGAAATTCGGATTTGGTTTTGTCGTGGCCACCGCACTTCTCCACGTAGCCGGTATCGCGCTTGGCCTCGGTGCGGAGCGTTTCAGCCGCCGGTTCGGCGCAACCGGTGTCAAAGCCGTGCGTGGCCTCGGCGTTCTGACGGCCGCTCTCGGACTCAGCCTCGCGATTGGCTAAACCGTAATAACTTGGGAGCGGCGCAACCATCGCCGCCCCTCCGTTTACCCTGACGAAACGGAAAGGCCGCTGATTTTGCGGCGTTCGGGAAACAGTTTGATGCGAAACAGCGGCTTTAAGCGCGGTGTCCCGGCATTTATCTCCGGCATGTTCTGGTTGAGAGGAGACCGATCATGTCGTTCAGAGCCGTAAAATCCGAAACAATCGCCCAGCCCACACTTGAAGGTGCTGGCGTACATCTCCATCGGGCATTTGGTTTCAACGAGCCGTCGGAAAGCGATCCCTTTCTGCTGCTCGATGACTTTCGCAATGACGATCCGTCCAAATACGAGGCCGGGTTTCCCTGGCATCCGCACCGTGGAATCGAGACGATCACATATGTGTTGGACGGCGAGGTCGAGCACTCCGACAGCCTGGGCAACCGTGGGCTTCTGGGGGCGGGCTCGGTTCAGTGGATGACCGCCGGTTCCGGCATCATGCACCAGGAAATGCCGCGCGGAAACGCGTCGGGCAAAATGCATGGCTTCCAGCTTTGGGCCAACCTGCCATCGTCCCTGAAAATGACCGCCCCACGCTACCAGGACATCCAGGGCAGCGACATCCCCGTGGTCACTGACGATGACGGCACCAGCGTTCGCGTGGTAGTGGGGTCCTTCTGGGGTCAGAAAGGTCCCGTCGATGGCATCGCCGCCGAGCCCATGTATCTCGACGTCAGCATTCCGCCCAATGTCCGCAAGACCCTGCCGGTGGACACATATGCCTCTGCTTTTGCATATGTTTTCGCCGGATCCGGCTCCTTCCGTGATGCCTCGAACCCCGTGGGTGTGCGGGTGGAGAAGGAGTTCCAGGGCAATGAGCTGAACATCCGTGACCAGTCGGGCAACCGTACGCTTGTGCGCTTCGACACCGGTGACGAGGTCACGGTTCAGGCCGGACCGGAGGGCGTGCGGTTCCTGCTTGTCTCCGGCCGCCCCCTGAAGGAGCCGGTCGCCTGGCACGGACCCATCGTGATGAACACCCGCGATGAACTGCACCAGGCCATGCGCGAACTGCGGAACGGCACCTTCATCCGGGCCCAGGGATAAGCCCTTCCAAACGCCCAGGCGGGCCGGGGATCACAGCCCCGAAACCCTGGGCGTTGTTGCCTTGCCATTGGACCGGACGGGCGTTAGTGTCCGCGCGGTTTTGTGGCGGCCTCTGGCCGTCCAAATGGTTAAAAACGGAATGGGCGTCCATGCCCATGGTCTTCTGGAAGGACAGCGCTCATGTTTGTAACACCTGCCTACGCCCAGGCCGCCGGAGGCGGTGCGGCGGGGATTCTGCAGTTCGTACCGATCATCCTGATTTTCGTGATCATGTATTTCCTCATGATCCGGCCGCAGCAGAAAAAGGTGAAGGAACACCGGGCAATGGTTGAGGCCCTGCGCCGCGGCGATCAGGTCGTCACCTCGGGCGGTCTGCTCGGCAAGGTGACCAAGGTGACCGATGGCAGCGAGATCGAGGTCGAGATCGCCAAGGACGTGCGCGTCCGCATCGTCCGTTCCACGATTGCGCAGGTCGTTTCCAAGACCGAACCCGCGAATACCTGAATCGACCAGGCCTGCCACGTGCAGGCCATGCGTCATGGATGGGATACTCCATGCTGAACTTTCCGCTTTGGAAAAAACTGCTCGTCACGATTGTCTGTCTGGCAGGTTTGACCGTAGCCTTCCCCAACCTGTTCTACGGAAATGTCGAGCGTCACAACGACGCGCTTCTCGTCGTTGAGCAGGGGGGCGAAACCACCGCCGGGGTTGAGGAGGATATCGGTCTTTGGCCGTCCTTCCTGCCCTCCGGTCTGGTCAATCTTGGCCTCGACCTGCGCGGCGGGGCGCATGTGCTGGTGGAGGTGCGGACCTCGGATGTTTATGCCGAGCGTATGGAATCCCTCTGGCCGGAACTTCGCGACCGGTTGCGCGAGGAGCGCGACACGGTTGGCTCCGTCAGACGGCTCGACAGCCCACCTGACGTTATGCGCATCCGCATCGGCAATCCCGATGCGATGAACGCGGCCCTTGAAGCCGCCCATGAAATTTCACAGCCCGTCATTTCCCTGACAGGAGCCACCTCACGTGACTTCACCGTGTCGGCGGATGGCGATGAGCTTGTGGTGGCGCTGTCCGACGCGGAACGCAGTGCGATTGACGAGCGCACGATGCTCCAGAGCCTTGAAATCATTCGCCGCCGCGTGGATGAGACGGGCACCCGCGAGCCCACCATTCAGCGGCAGGGCAGCGACCGCATCCTGGTCCAGGTGCCCGGCATCGGCTCGGCCGAGGAACTTCTGGCCGTGATCGGTCAGACCGCCAAGCTGTCGTTCCACCCTGTCGTCAACCGCACCTCCGACGGCAACACCCGGCCTGGCCTCGATGAACTGGTTTATCCGTCAATGGATGAGCCGGACACCTGGTACATCCTCGAAAAACGCTCCGTCGTGACCGGCGAGCAGTTGGTCGACAGTCAGCCGTCCTTTGACCAGAACGGCCTGCCTTCCGTCAGCTTCCGCTTTAATGCGGCCGGTGGTGCTGCCTTCGGTGCCTACACGGCGGAAAACATCGGGTCGCCCTTCGCGATTGTCCTCGACGGCGAAGTGATCTCCGCCCCTGTCATCCAAAGCCACATCCCCGGCGGCTCCGGCATCATCACCGGCAACTTCACACCGGAGGAGGCCTCGCGGCTTTCGATCCTGCTGCGCGCCGGTGCCCTTCCGGCCGAGATCGACGTACTGGAACAGCGGACGATTGGGCCGGAACTGGGCCAGGACTCCATTGACGCCGGAAAAATTGCCGCTCTCGTGGCGATGGGAGCCGTTCTGGTGTTCATGGCGCTGGCTTATGGCCTGTTCGGCATCATTGCCGACATCGCGCTGCTTCTGAACATTGCGCTGATTTTCGCGCTGCTTACGTCCATCGGTGCGACGCTGACCCTTCCTGGCATCGCCGGGCTGGTTCTGACCATCGGTATGGCGGTGGACGCCAACGTGCTGATCTTTGAGCGTATCCGGGAAGAGCTTAAAGGCTCCCGCGGTCCCGCGCGCGCAATTGAACTGGGGTACGAGAAAGCCTTCTCGGCCATTCTCGACGCCAACGTTACCACCCTGATCGCCGCCGTGATCCTGTTCGTCATCGGTTCCGGCCCGGTGCGCGGCTTCTCGGTGACGCTTGGGCTCGGTATTGTCACCTCCGTCTTCACCGCGCTCTACGTCACCCGCATGATGATCGTGACGTGGTATGAGTGGCGCAGGCCCAAGACGATTTCGGTTTAGGAAAGGGTTCGCACCATGAGACTGAGACTCGTTCCTGAAACGACCAGAATGAACTTCTTCCGGATGGACCGGATTCCGCTGCTCTTCTCCATGATTGCGGTGGTCGCCTCGCTGGTTCTGTTCGCCATTGTCGGGCTGAATTTCGGCATCGACTTCCGCGGTGGTACGCTCATCATGGCAGAAACGCCGGAAGAGCAACCCGTAGGTGATTTCCGCGACGTTCTGACCGAACTCGACATCGGAGAGGTCGCGGTGACGCGCGTTTCCGATCCGGCGGGCCGGGAACGCCACGCGGTTCTGATGCGTATCGGTATCACCGACGAGGATCCCGATGCGCAGAAGGCATTGGTGACGCAGGTTCAGGAGACCCTGAACGCCGCCTTCCCGGGAATTTCCTACCTTCAGATCGACAATGTGGGCGCGAAAGTGTCCGGCGAACTGGTCACCGCGGGCATTCTGGCGGTCGTCTCCGCCATTGCCGCCATCCTGTTCTACATCTGGCTTCGGTTCGAGTGGCAGTTTTCGGTCGCCGCGGTGGCGGCTCTGGTCCATGACGTGGCGCTCACCATCGGAATATTCAGCCTGCTTCAGATCGAGTTCAACCTTTCGATCATCGCGGCCATCCTGACCATCGTGGGCTATTCGCTCAACGACACCGTGATCGTCTTCGACCGCGTGCGTGAGAACCTGCGCAAGTACAAGACGAAGGATCTTCAGGACGTTCTCAACCTCTCCATCAACGAGACGCTGGCCCGGACGGTCATGACCTCCGGCACGACGCTGATCGCGTTGCTGGCGCTCTATTTCCTCGGTGGCGAGGTGATCCGCGGATTTACCTTCGCGATGATCTGGGGCGTGGTTGTGGGTACCTATTCCTCGATCTGGATCGCGTCGACCATCCTGCTGCGCCTTGGCGTCAAGCGTGACTGGTCCAAGCCGAGCGCCGGTGCCGGGAACCAGTTCGCCAATATCGACGCCTGATGTCCAGGCTCGTGGAGGCCGTATCTTTTGACGGCCTCCCCGTTCTGATCGCAGCCGTCGTTGTCGCGGGGCTCGTCCGTGGCTTCACAGGTTTCGGGACCGCGCTGGTTTACGTTCCCCTGGCCTCGACCGTTCTGTCCCCGGTCCATGTGGTTGTAAGCCTGATGGTATTCGACATCTTCGGCCCTCTGCCCCTCATGCCCCGTGCCCTGCGCGACGGTCAGGCGAGGGAGGTAGCGCGGCTTCTGCTTGGTGCCGTTGTGGGCCTGATTATCGGTCTCACGCTGCTGACGCGCGCCGATCCGGTGGTGTTCCGCTGGGGCGTCTGCGTGCTCTCTATTGTCCTGCTGCTGATCCTGATTTCGGGCTGGCGCCACCGCGGCAGCCTCAGCAAAACCGGTAAGGCGTTTCTGGGCGGGGCCTCCGGCCTGCTTGGCGGTGCGGCCGGCCTGCCGGGACCGCCGGTCATCCTGTTCTATCTCAGCGGCCAGGCGAATCCCGCGGCGATCCGGGCGAACATCCTGATGTATCTGGTGTTCTTCGACGTCATGTTTTTCGTCGTTCTCGGGATAAGCGGCCTGATGGAATGGATGCCGGTCCTCATCGGTCTCCTCCTGGTCATTCCCTATGGCCTCGGCGGGATGATTGGGCAGGCCATATTTGATCCGGCCCGCGAAAAGGTATATCGCTCCGTTTCCTATCTGGTCATAGCGGCGGCCGCCGTGACGGGGCTCCCGCTGTTCGACTGAACCGTCAAGGGAAGGCACGAACCCCATGCAGACCACCGAGATCAAGTTCAACGACCGCGTCCCCGTGGACGGCTATGCGCCCGGCGGCTTCCGTATCGGCGGCGCGGTCCATATGGGGCCGGTCGCCGTGTTCCCCGAGGGCGCCGTCGCCTGGACCGGCCTGCCGGATTTGACCCCGCTGATAGACCGCGCGGCCGAGCTGGACGTCCTGCTCGTTGGGCTCGGGCCCGACATGGTCGAACCGGAGCCGGAGTTCCTGAAAAACCGGGCGGCGCTGGAGGCGCTGGACGTGGGCGTGGAGGTCATGAACACGCCCTCCGCCTGCCGGACCTACAACATTCTGCTCTCCGAGGGACGCCGCGTTGCCGTTGCCCTCATGCCGGTCTGAAGCGTCTTCGGAACCTGTCTCCGCTTTACACGTTGGGCCGATGTACGGAGTTTGACACGCGTCAAATGTTCCCCTTTCGCCGGCCGTCATAGTGGCTATAAGAGCGGGAGCGGAACCAAACCGACACAGATAACAGCGAGGAGTACCACATGGCTTTCGAACTTCCCGATCTTCCCTATTCCCATGATGCGCTTGCGGATCTTGGCATGTCCCGGGAAACGCTGGAGTATCACCACGACATTCACCACAAGGCCTATGTCGACAACGGAAACAAGCTGATTGCCGGTACCGAGTGGGAAGGCCGTGATCTTGAGGAAATCATCACGGGCACCTACGCTTCCGATGCCGTCGCACAGAACGGAATTTTCAACAACGCCTCCCAGCACTGGAACCATATGCAGTTCTGGGAAATGATGGGACCGGGCGGCAACGACATGCCCTCCGAGCTGGAAGCCCGTATCAAGGAATGCTTCGGCTCCGTTGACCAGTTCAAATCCGACTTCGCCGCCGCAGGTGCCGGCCAGTTCGGCTCCGGCTGGTGCTGGCTCGTTGCCGAAACCGATGGCAGCCTGAAAGTGACCAAGACCGAAAACGGCGTGAACCCGCTCTGCTTTGGCCAGAAGGCACTGCTCGGCTGCGACGTTTGGGAGCATTCCTACTACATCGACTTCCGTAACAAGCGTCCGGCTTACCTGAGCAACTTCCTCGACAAGCTGGTCAACTGGGAAAACGTGGCGTCCCGCCTCTAATCCCAGCCAGTATTTGAACCGGGAGCCCGTCGGTATAACCGGCGGGCTTTTACTTTCCACCACTCCCCATTTCAGAACCGGATTACCCCAGATGCGTAGCGAAACCCAGGGCGTGCTGACCATGGCCGCGGCCGCGACTCTCTGGGGCCTGAACGGCTGGTTTTACAAGTTCCTCTCCCACGTGCCGCCGCTGGAGGTGCTCTGTCACCGCATCCTGTGGAGCGTCGTGTTCTTCGGACTGATCATCGTGCTCCAGGGCCGCATGGCCGAGGTCCGCGCCGCATTTGGCCGCAACAACCGGGTTGGCCTCCTGCTGCTCAGTTCGCTGCTGATTGCGGTCAACTGGTTCGGCTTCGTCTATGCGGTGCATGTCGGACGCGCGCTCGAGGCGAGTTTCGGCTACTACATTTTCCCCCTGATGACGGTGGCGATGGGCTACGTCGTCTTCGGCGAGCGCTTCTCCCGCTGGCAGATGCTCGCGGTCCTGCTCGCCGTTCTGGCCGTGCTCGTCATGATCCCGGGCCTCGGCGGACTGCCAGTGATCTCCCTGGTCCTTGCCACCTCGTTCACCTGCTACGGCCTCGTCAAAAAGCGCGTGACAACGCGGCCGATCCCGGGCGTGTTCATCGAGGCGCTGTTCCTTCTCCTGCCGTCGCTGCTTTGGCTCATGGCGGTGCATTTCCACCTCTCCTTGGCGGAGGGGCCCGAGCCCGGCGCCTGGTTTGGCCGGGACCTTGCCACCACGCTTCTGCTCATCAGCTCCGGTCCCATGACCGCCCTGCCACTGGTTCTGATGTCCAACGCGGCCCAGCGGATCAGCTTCGCGACCCTGGGCCTTGTGCAGTACCTCAACCCGACCATGCAGGCGCTCGTCGCCATCCTCGTCTTTGGCGAGCCGTGGACGCCGTGGCACACGCTGGCCTTCTGCCTGATCTGGTCAGGCCTCATTATCTATTCGGTCGAAAGTTTCCGCAGGCAATCCCGCCCCGCCTGAACCGGGTCTCCGGTCAGGCTCCGGTGGCCGCGCCCTTCGCTTCAAGGTCGGCCATGAGCGCCGGGACGTTATCCACCACGGTCAGGAAATCGCGGAAGCTTTCCCCGGCAAACCCCTCACCGATGACATGGTCGATCAGCGCCACCAGCGGGTCCCAGTAGCCGTCCACGTTCAGGAGATACACCGGCTTCTCGTGCAGGCCGAGCTGTCGCCAGGTCAGAACCTCGAACAGCTCGTCCAGCGATCCTGGACCACCTGGCAGCGTGACAATCGCATCGGCGTTCATGAACATGACCTTCTTGCGCTCGTGCATGTTCTCCGTGACCACGAAAGTTGACAGATCCCGTTTGCCCACCTCCCGGTCCAGAAGATGTACAGGGATCACGCCAAAAGTTGTGCCGCCATGTTCCTGTGCCGACCGCGCCACGGCCCCCATCAGCCCCACATCACCCGCGCCATAGACGAGCCGCAGATCGGCTCCGGCGAGCGCCTGACCGAGATCGGTCGCCGCCTGCTGATGGGCGGGATTGTTGCCCTGGCGGGAACCACAGAAGACACAGACGGACCGGATGGTTTGGGGGTGCATGGACAGTTTCCTTGCTTCGCAGTAGTTTGCAGTGCAACAGATTTATGACGGCGATCGCCTGGATCGGTCAGGCTTCCTGGCCGGTATTGGCACCGGAGCACGGAAAAGGGAAGAGCGGATGGGCGAACACCCCCGGATCGGAGCGGGACGCGGAACACTCGCCGCCATCTTTTGTGTGGTGGTCGTTGCCATTCTTTTATTCCTCAACCGGATCGACGGAACCGGCGAAACCACGGCGGTCGCTACCCTTGGGGCGGATGAGACTGCGGAACCCGTAGAACTCGCCGAAGAAACCGCTGCGGACGTTCCGTCCGGGCCGGTGGCGGAACCCGCACCGGAGGAGGAGGCGTCCGGTCAGGTTGCGACCCTCGAACCGCTGGACGAGCCTGCAACGGCCGAAGAGGCTGCAAGCACCGTTACGGATTCCGGTGAGGCTGACGAACCACAGGATGAGATCACCTCAGGGCCGGACGGGGAAACTGTCGCAGATGAGCCAGCCTCCGCCCCCGCTCCCGGCTTTGATGTTGTGCGCGTGGATCCAACAGGTTCGGCTGTTGTTGCGGGAACCGCCGCTCCCAACGCCATGGTCACTATTGGGGACGGAACCAACGCTCTGGCCGAGGTCGAGGCCGACGGCGCAGGCAATTTCGTCGCGGTATTCGAGGCCGGCCCCTCCACCGCGCCCCGGGCGCTGACGCTAAACGCAGTCACGCCGGACGGCTCCACATCCGTCTCCGACGACGTGGTCGTGCTTCTGCCCGAGGGATCGGAAGATGTGGCCGTCGCCGCGGTGGATCCGGAAGAGCTGTCTCCAACAGAAGACACCGCCTCTGACGCCGGCGGAGAAATCGCTGCCACCGCAATCATCCGGGACGGCGGCGTGGAGGTCATCAGTAACGAACCGCTGGAGAACGTCTCTCAGGCGCAGGTAAAGCTTTCCAGCATTTCCTATTCCGAAGCCGGGGAGGTCACCCTCGCGGGTCTTGGCCTCGCGGGATCGGCGCTGCGCGTCTATGTGGACGCCACATTGGCCGGGGAAGGGCGTGTGGGTGAGGATGGACGCTGGGTTATGGTTCTGTCCGATGTGGCCGAGGGGCTCTACGTGCTTCGTGTCGACCAGCTTGACGAAAACGGCAGCGTTATCAGCCGCATCGAGACCCCGTTCAAACGCGAGTTCCCCGAAATTGCGGTCGGTCCTGGCGGTTCCTCCGGCCTGGTGGGTACCGGTGGCGCGCCGGTCTCCGTTACGGTCCAGCCCGGCGGCAACCTGTGGACGCTGGCGCGCATTCATTACGGCTCTGGCGTGCTTTATACCCAGATATTTACCGCCAACAGCGATCTGATCCGGGATCCCGACTTGATTTTTCCTGGTCAGGTTTTAGCTATTCCGGGTCTGGAAGAGGCCCAATAATCACATGTCATCAAATTCAGCCGAAAAGGCTTACCCGCCAAGGGACAGCGGGTGGAAAATTATTCGCAGGGTTTTGCCGTATCTGTGGCCCGAGAACAATCCGGGGTTTCGCCGCCGGGTTGTGATCGCGATGGTCATGCTGGTGCTGGCGAATGTTGCCACCGTTGTCTCACCGTTCTTCTTCAAGGCGGCGGTGGACGGGCTTGCGCCGGAGGATGGCGCGGATCAGGCGGCCTATCTTCTGATCGCGGGGCCGGTGGCGCTTACGCTGTTTTACGGGCTGACGAGGCTCGCCGGTGTGGGCTTCGCGCAAATGCGCGATGGCGTGTTTACCCGCGTGGGTCAGAGGGCGCTTCGCCGGCTGGCACTGGAAACTTTTCAGCATATTCATGCGCTTAGCCTGAGATACCACATCACCCGCAAGACGGGCGGCCTCAGCCGGATCATTGAGCGCGGGGTCAAGGGCGTTGATTTTCTGCTCCGCTTCCTCCTGTTCTCCATCATCCCGCTGATCATTCAGCTTGGTTTTGTCGGCGTGATCTTCTTCGCCGCGTTTGACGTGCGGTATCTCGCGGTCGTTGTGGTCACGATCGGGCTTTACGTCTGGTTCACCTTCGCCGTTACCGAATGGCGCGTGAAGATCCGCAAGGAGATGAACGACCGCGACAATGACGCGAACCAGAAAGCCATCGACAGCCTGCTGAACTTCGAAACAGTCAAGTATTTCAATGCGGAACACCGCGAGGCGGAGCGCTATGACGTCTCGATGGACGGCTATGAATCCGCGGCCGTACGGACGGGGATTTCGCTGGCCTGGCTCAATTTTGGTCAGTCGCTGATCATTACGACGGGCCTCGTGCTGGTGATGGTCATGGCGGCGATGGGTGTGACGTCCGGGACCCTGACGGTCGGGGATTTCGTGATGGTCAACGCCTACATGATCCAGATTACCATGCCGCTGAACTTCCTCGGTACGGTTTACCGCGAGATCCGCCAGGCCCTGGTCGATATGGGCGAGATGTTTGGGCTTCTCGAGCAACCGGCTGAAATCACGGACAAATCCGACGCGAAGTCGCTCGAGGTTAATGGCGGGCGGCTGGAATTTGACGATGTTTCGTTCCATTACGACACTGAACGCGGCATCCTGCACGGCCTTAGTTTGACGGTAGAACCGGGCGAAACCGTCGCGGTCGTGGGGCCGTCGGGGTCGGGCAAATCGACCATTGGACGGCTTCTGTTCCGGTTCTATGACGTGACAGACGGTGCAATCCGGATTGACGGGCAGGATCTGCGGGATGTGACACAGTTTTCGCTCCGCTCGCAGATCGGAATGGTGCCGCAGGACACGGTTCTGTTCAACGACACGATCTACTACAACATTGCCTATGGCCGCCCCGAAGCCAGCCGCGAAGAGGTCGAGGCCGCGGCCCGGGCTGCGCAAATCCATAACTTTATCAGTGCCTTACCCGAAGGCTACGATACCGTCGTGGGTGAGCGTGGCCTCAAACTTTCCGGCGGCGAAAAGCAGCGTGTGGGCATTGCGCGGACGCTTTTGAAGGATCCTCCGATCCTGCTTTTGGATGAGGCGACTTCGGCTTTGGATACGGAGACGGAGAAGGAAATTCAGGACAGTCTGAAGGCCATGGGGGAGGGACGCAGTGTGATTACCATTGCGCACCGGCTCTCCACGGTCGTGGACTCGGACCGGATTATCGTTTTGGAAAAAGGGGTTGTGACCGAGCAGGGCACCCATGAGGAGCTTCTGGAACTCGGTGGCCGCTACGCCCGGATGTGGGCCCGCCAGGCCGCGGAACGGGAAGAAGAGCAGTCCAACGTGGCCTGAATCCGGCCGGAAAGTGGCACGGTTTGGTCCCGAAGTGGCACAGATGTGCAGGGATTTGGCACAGATTGTGAGTCAAATGGCACAGATTGCACGGGGTTTTGCCGAAAATGGCCGAAATTGCTGGTGGTTTGGTCGCCGAGCGGGGCAATCGGCCGTATTAAGGTCTCGAGCGCACTGACGCGCTGATTGGCTGTGTCCGGCCCGTGATGAGCGCGGGGCAGTTCGAAATTTCCCCGAAATTTTTGAGGTTCAATTTGCCCCGGCACGGAATCCAGGGGCGGAGCCCCGCCGTGCCTGCGCCGGACCGGCCGGGAGGGCCGGCGCACTTTGGGTGATGTTGCGCGGGTGCGGGGGTAACAGGTACGGGACGCCATGAAAATGCGTCGCGCAGGCGTTGGGGGCGCAGGCCCCCGGTCCGGCGCAGGTACGGCTGTCGTCCAGCTTATTCGGCGGCTCTTTGGTGGTCGCCGGGGGTGGCGTGGGCGGGGGGGTAGTTGGTCCAGTCGACGTCGCGGGCCTCGGATTTGCGGGCGAGTTTGCGCAGCGCGCGGTCGCGTTTGACGCGGTCGGAGGTCAGGCCGAGGCGGATGCCGATTTCGATGAGCAGGGCCTTTACGCCGGAGGACAGCCACACGCGGATGGCGAGCAGCGCGGGCGTGACGATCAGGGTCAGGAAGGTGGCGAGGCCAAGGCCGAACACGACCGCGGTGGCGAGCTGTTTCCACCACATGGCCGCGGGTGAATCGATGGAATAGCCGCCCTGGGCAAAGTCGATGGAAATGCCGAGCATCATGGGCGACAGGCCCGCCATTGTGGTGATGGTGGTCAGCAGCACGGGGCGCAGGCGGGCCTCGGCGGTGCGGGCGATGGCCTCGAGCGGCGGCATGTAGCGCTCGTATTCCTGGTAGGTGTCGATGAGGATGATGTTGTTGTTCACCACGATCCCGGCCAGAGCCACGATGCCGGTGCCGGTCATGATGATCGAGAAGGTCTGGTCCATGACCAGCATTCCGATCAGAACCCCGGTCACGGAGAGCACCACGGCGGTCAGCACGAGGACGGCATTGTAGAACGAGTTGAACTGGGTCAGCAGGATGATGAACATCAGGCCCAGGGCGGCGGAGAAGGCCACCATGAGGAAGGACTGGGCCTCGGCCTCGTCCTCCTGGTCGCCGGTCCATTCCCAGGAAACGCTGGGGGGCAGCTCGGCCTCGTTTTCCAGCCATTCGGTTACAAGGGCGATCTGGGCGTTGGCATTGCCGTCGGGAGGAATGTCGGCCTTCACGTCGAAATAGCGCAGGCCCTGGTAGCGGTCGATCTGCGCCAGTGAGGCCACGGGTTCGCGGTCGATGAAGGCGGCGAGCGGGATGAGGCCCTGTGCCGTGCGGACGCGCAGGCTGTCGAGGGTTGAGAGGACGCGGTATTCCTCGGGCAGGCGGACGCGGATGTCGATCTCGTCGTCGGAGCTGTCGACGCGCATGGTGTCGAGGGTGAGGCCGCGGGTGACAAGCTGGACCATGGCGCCCACGGTGGCGACGTCGGCGCCGAAGCGTCCGGCCTGGGCCACGTCCACATCGATCTGCCAGTCGATGCCGGGAAGGGGCAGGGTGTCCTCGGTGTCGACGAGGCCGTCCATGGAGGCGAAATGCTCGTGGACCATTTCGGCGGTGGATTTGAGCGCGTCCCAGTCGGGGCCGGAGAGGCGTAGCTGGAGCGGTTTGCCCTGGCCGGGGCCCTGGGCGGCCTCGGAGATTTCCGCGCGGATCCCGGGGATCTGGCTGAGTTTATCGTTGATTTCAGCCAGGATCTCGTGGCCGGAGCCGCGGTTTTCCCAGGGCTCCAGCTCGATCTGGACCTGGCCGATGGCGTCGCGCGGGCCGGAGGAGCCGATGGAATCCGCCAGTCCCCCGGAGCCCGCGAAGGCGAAGATCGAGGCAACACCGGGGGTGTCCGCGACCACCTCCTCGACCTGGGCCACGAGTTCGTCCTTCTCGTCCAGCGACAGGTTGCCGCGGGCGCGGACATAGGCGATGGCGCGCTCGGGTTCGGTGCTGACGAAGAACTCGACGCCGCGGCTGTGGGTGCCGAAATAGGAGAAGACGGAGATCACGAAGAAGATCACGGCGGCGATGGCCACGAAGGGCATGACCGGGTTGCCGGTGAGGAAGCGGATGACGCGGCCGAAGGCGTTGGGGCGGTAGCCGGCCTTGCCCACGGGCGGGATTTTGACATGGCGCAGCGAACTGCCGATCAGGGAGAGGCCGAGGCAGCCCAGGGTGATCAGCAGGAAGCCCGGCACCAGCGTGTGGTGCACCAGAAGCCCGAGCCCCGCGAGCAGGGCCAGCGCGCCGGGGATGAGCATGAGTGCACGGATCCATGTGGGGATGTTGTCGTGGAGCCATTCCGCGCCGTGTTCCATGGAGCGCGACAGCCGCCCGGCGATACCGCCCAGCACCGGCAGGTAGATCAGGGCCACCACGAGGGAGGCGGAGAGCACGAAGATCAGGGTGACGGGCAGGTTGCCCATGAACTGTCCCGCGACGCCGGGCCAGAACAGCATCGGGAGAAAGGCGCAGAGGGTCGTGGCCGTTGAGGAGATGATGGGCCAGAACATGCGCTTGGAGGATTCCGCGTAGGCGCGCATGGGGCCCTGGCCCGCGTCGATGCGCTGTTCGGCGTATTCGGCGATCACGATGGCCCCGTCCACGAGCATGCCGACCGCGAGGATGAGCCCGAACATGACGATATTCGAGACGGAGATGTCGAACACGGCCAGCAGGGCGAAGCAGAGCATGAAGGAGGTGGGAATGGCGAAGCCCACAAGCAGGGCGGAGCGGGTGCCCAGCGAGGCCAGCACCACGACCATGACGAGACAGACGGCGGCCAGGACGGAGCCCTGGAGCTGCTCGACCATGCTTTCCACGTCCTTGCTGGTGTCCATGGAGAAGTTGACACGGACGGACTGTTGCAACTCGGTGGGCCAGGTTTGGCGGGCTTCCTCGACGGTGTCGCGTACGGTCTGGACGGTCTCGATGACGTTCTCGCCCTTGCGTTTGACGACCTGCATGGCCACCGTCGGGTTGCCGTTGAAGCGGGCGG
This sequence comes from Alphaproteobacteria bacterium, assembly GCA_030427145.1. Classification (GTDB taxonomy): domain Bacteria; phylum Pseudomonadota; class Alphaproteobacteria; order Rhodobacterales; family Rhodobacteraceae; genus Amaricoccus; species Amaricoccus tamworthensis. The sequence continues at coordinate 60,700 of JAUHWT010000014.1, forward strand.
TGCCCTCGCGGTCCTCGAAGGTGAGGCGGATCTCGGCCAGGTCGCCCAAGGTGATGATGCTGTCGCCGTTGACCTTCACGGGCAGGTCGTAGACGTCCTGGGGGCCGTCGAAGGCGGCGGGGATCTTGACGGCGAAGGAGCCCTGGGGGGCCTCGACCTCGCCCGCCGCGATCAGCTGGTTGTTGCGGGTGACGACGGTGATCAGCTCATCGGCGGTGACGTTGTAGGCCTCGAGCTTGAGCGGGTCGATCAGCACCTCGAGCATCTCATCCCGGTGACCGGCCAGGCCCGCCTCCAGCACGCCGGAGAGGCTTTCGACCTCGTCCTGAAGTTCCTTGGCCACGCGCAGCAGGGTGCGTTCGGGCACGTCGCCGGAGAGGGAGATGACGAGGACGGGGAACTCGGAGAAATTCAGCTCGGTGATGGTGTACTGGTCCGCGCCGTCCGGGAACTGGGCCTGGGCGCGGCCCATGCGGTCGCGTGTGTCGGCCAGAATGGCGGTTTTGTCCCAGCCGAAGTCGAATTCCAGCGCCACACCGGCATAGCCCTCGGCGGCGGTGGCGGAGATTTTCTTCAGACCCTCAAGACCGCGGAGTTCGGTTTCCATGGGCCTGACGAGGAGTTTTTCGCTGTCCTCGGCGGAGATGCCCTGGAAGGGGACGGAGATGAAGAGGGCGGGGATTTCGATGTCCGGCTCGCCCTCTTTCGGCAGGGCGACATAGGCGGTGATGCCTGCCGCGAGCGACAGCAGGACCAGCGCGACGATGGTGCGTGCGCGCGCGGTGGCCCAGTCGACGAGGCCGGTCATTACATGTCTCCCTGGAAGGTCGGTATGACCGGGTGGCCGTCCGTGACGAATTCCTGGCCGACGATGATGATGTCGACCTCATCGGGCAGGCCCGCGACCCAGACTCCATCGGCGGTGTCGCGGATGACGGTGACGGGCATGAAGCGGGCCACGTCGCCATCGACCGCGCGGATGCCAAGCTCGCCGCTGTCGTTCAGCGTAAGGGCGGACTGGCGGACGAGGTGGGCGTCACGGCCGGAGAGGGAGACGAGGATTTCGGCGGTGATGCCGTCGCGGATCTCAAGGTCGGGGTTGGGTACGGTGGCCTCGACCCGGAAGGTGCGGGTTTCAGGATCGGCGGAGCGGGAGACGAAGGAAACCTCGCCCATAAATTCCTGGCCCGTCAGCAGACGCGCGCCGACCTGGGCGCCGACGCGGATCTCGTCCACGGAGCGTTCGGGGGCGAAACCGATCAGTTTGATCGGGTCAAGGTCGATGATGGTGGCGCATTCAGAGCCGGGCTGGAGCAGTTCGCCAAGCTCGGCGGTGTCGCTTTCCAGCAGGCCGGAGAAGGGGGCATGGATTTCCAGCAGGGCTATTTCGCGCTCGGCCTGTTCGATCAGGGCCTGGGCGGCCTGGAGGGCGGCGCGGTTGCCGATGGCGGTGGTCTCGGAGGTGAAACCGCGCTCGACGAGGGATTCCGATGCTTTGCTGTTGGCTTCGGCCTCGAGGTAGCGGGCGCGGGCCTCGGCGAGGGCCGCGGGCCTAGTGCCGGGGTCGAGGCTGCAGAGCAGGTCGCCCTTCTCAACCATGTTGCCGCGGCGGATGGGCTCGGAGACGACCTGGCCAGTGACTTCGGCCCGGACCTCGACGCGGCGCATGGCCTCGGTGCGGCCACGCAGGACGAGGCCGCTTTCAACCGTGCTGGCCGTTGATTTCATGGCGACAACCGCGACGGCCTCGGGCAGGGTGCTGGTGTCGGCGGTTTCTTCGGCGGGGGCGGTTTCGGCCCCGGCCATGGCGCGCAGGAGGTCGCGCTCCATGATGAAGACATAGAGCAGAAGTCCGACCACGACCGCGCTCAGCACAGAAAAAATACGCATCCACCGCTCCATCACCGGACGGCCAGGCCTGGGCCCCGTTCCGCCAATTTACCCATGTCCCTGACGCCCCCGCCGTAACGTTCCGGCCTGACGCAGGCCAATTTAACATTTAATTACGGGTGGCAAAAGGCTTTGGATTATTATGGGTCTTGGGGGTGTGACTGAATCCACCGTTCACGTATTGCCAGTCCCTGAGTAGCTGGGGCGTAAAGGCTGGAACTGCATTTTGATTGGCGCCTTAAGGCTATGCGGACTGTCTAGCTGTCCACTTTCTTCATTTCAAACCTAAGCCTGTATTCCATAAGCTCGATGTCTTTCGATATCGATGCTGCCAGGCGAAGGTCGTCGGTGATTTGATGCGCGACAATGATCCCGCGCACCGATGTATTTGTGTCCATGTTGTTTTGTACCCAGGCCATATAGCGTGCGGTCTGGCCGACGACCCTGTCATAGGCGCGGCTCGCCTTGAGCTCTATAACCACCAGCCTGCCGTCACGGTCGACGGCCAGAAGATCAATTCGGCGGCCACCGGCGGGGAATTCAATGCCCTGAAATCCTTCTTCTTCATACAGGCGCATGCCCGGTTCGATAAGTTCGATGTTTTTGGCCAAAAAGTTTTGAAGGTCGCGCTCATAGGCAAACTCACGCAGTTCTTCCGCATCAAATTGGTCCAGATTTTCCAAACGATCGTCTTCCTCCTCCATGTTAGGGTCTGCGTTGTCTTCGATGAGTGAAGTTATCGTAAGACCATACTGGGGAGCGGGGTCGGTTTCCGGATCAAACAATCTGAATTTCCCAGGCTCAATCTTGAAAAAGAGGTCCCAATTCGTGTCTGGACGGATGTTCTGGTGGTGCGTGCGGTGACGGCCGTTGTTGGTTGCAAATCCCTCAACATGTAGAGAAACCGTGTTGGGTTTGATGTCCGGATAGTTCTCGCCAAACCACTGAACGACCGTTTTCTTTTCAAATACCTGACCAGGTGTGAGATTTTTCGAGGCCCAGTCCCGCATCAATTCCTTGGTTGATTTTTCATAAATCGGCATTTGGATCTCCTTTGCGGTTCAGCATCAATGCGCTGGCTTAAGTGGTTAAAACTATGAAGCAATCTTCTCGATGAGGATGGCTGACGGTTACGTCGGCGGGAGAAGATATCAATAATATCAATATAATCTTGAGTTGGCCTGCGCGGCGCGGTGTTTCCAAAAAAAAACCTCCATGACATCGGTTCCGGCGCGACTACGGGCACGGAACAGAGGGGCTTCAGCCCCGCCGTGCCTGCGCCGGACCGGGCCCGGAGGGCCGGCGCATGTTGACGTTGGTAGCGAGTTCGGAGGGAAGAGGTATGGGGCGGCATGAAATTGCGTCGTACGGGTGTCTGGGGCGCCGGCCCCCCGGTCCGGCGCTGGCATGGCTCTTCGCGAAGGCGGCGGGGTTGACTCCGCGTCTATTCACAGGGCCCGGAGGGCCGGCGCATGTTGACGTTGGTGGCGGGTTCGGAGGGAAGAGGTATGGGGCGGCATGAAATTGCGTCGTACCGGTGTCTGGGGTGCCGGCCCCCCGGTCCGGCGCTGGCATGGCTCTTCGCGAAGGCGGCGGGGCTGGCCGTGCATCCGCCCACCGGCCAGGGTCCGGGATGATCGGGCTTGGCAGTTTGGGGGTGCGCCTGTATACCGCGCGGACCATCGGGTCGGAGAAGAAATTGAGCGAAGAAACTGATTCCTTTATGCACGAGGTCAGCGAGGAGGTCCGGCGGGACCGTCTCTATGCTTTCCTGCGCAAATGGGGCTGGCTGATCGGGCTGGTTCTGGTGCTCATTGTTGGTGGTGCCGGGGCCAATGAGTGGCTGAAATACCGTGCCGAGACCGAAGCCCAGGCCGCGGGGGATGCCCTGCGTGTGGCGATGGAGGTTGAGGATCCCGCGGAACGGGCTGCGCAAATTGCGGAATTTGCCAATGCCAATCCCTCCGCCGCCGGGTTTGCCCGGATCGCCCAGGCCGGAAGCCTGGTGCAGGCCGGCGATGAGGCCGGGGCGGCCGAGGTGCTGGCGGCGGTGTCCGTTGATCCGGAGGTGTCGCCCATTTTGCAGTCGGTTGCGTCACTGCGCCGGGTGATGCTGATGGGGTCTGAGCTGCCGTCTTCCGAGCGGCTGGCGATTTTGCAGGGGCTGACCGATCCGAACGCGCCGTTCCGGCCGTTGGCTCTTGAGCAGCGGGCGCTTTATTACCTTGAGGAAGGGGACAGCGCGGCGGCGATTTCCGATCTGGAACTGATCCTGGAGGAGCCGGGTGCGACCCAGGCTCTGATGGACCGGGCACGGCAGCTGATCGTGGCGGCCGGCGGTGCGGTTCCGGTGAGCGGTGGCCCTGGCGGGCTGACGGTTCCGGAAGGTTGATGGCATGATCCGGGTGTCGCGTGGTTTTGGAGCCGGACGGGTGCGGCGTGCCGCGCTGACGGTTCTGGTTGCGGGTCTTCTGGCGGGATGCGCCGACGACGATCCGATCATTCAGGGCGAACGCGAGCCGGTGCGGCCCAATGAGGCCGCGATCGAGGCGGATCTGGCGGCGCGGGCGCGCCCCATATCGCTGCCCGCCCCGGTGGCCAATCAGGACTGGACCCACGCAAACGGCTCGGCTGACGGGCGACGGGTGCATGCGGCGCTGGCGTCGGTGCCGCAGATGCGCTGGACCGCCGATATTGGTCAGGGCGACGACAAGCGCAACCGTATCACCACGACCCCGGTCGTGGCGGGCGGGCTGATTTTCGTGATGGACAGCCATGTGCGCGTCTCGGCACACAACACCTCCGGGGCGCGGGTCTGGACCGCCGGGCTGGTGCCGGAGGGGCAGGACCCCGAGAACGGTTTTGGCGGCGGTATGGCCGTCGCGGGCGGAAGCCTGTTTGTAACCACGGGTTTTGGCGAGGTCATTTCCGTGGGTGCGGCGACGGGTCAGGTGCGCTGGCGGCGGCAGTTTGATGCGCCGATCCGCTCGGCCCCGTCGGTACGGGATGGCCGGGTGTATGTGGTTTTGCGCAATGACACGGCGCTGGCGCTGGATGCGGGCAGTGGCGAGACCGTGTGGGAGAAGGAAGGCTATGGCGGGTCGGCCGGTCTTCTGGGCGGGGCGTCCATTGCGGTGGATGGCTCGGTGGCCGTGGTGCCGTTTTCCACCGGCGAGGTTCTGGGCCTGTCGCCGCGCACCGGTCTGCAGCAGTGGGGCACGGCGATTACCGGCGGGCGTGGCACGCTGGCGCGCGGGCAGATCAATGACATTTCGGGTGATCCGGTGATTGAGGGCGGATTTGTCACCGCGTCGAGCCAGAACGGGCGCACGATCCGGGTGAACAAATCCACCGGGGAGCGGATCTGGACCGCCGTTGAGGGCGCCTACGGTCCGGCCTGGCCGGTTGGCGGGTCGCTGTTTATCGTGTCGGACCGGGCGGAACTGGTGCGGCTCAATGCCGCGGACGGGTCGGTGATCTGGTCCCAGACACTGCCGCAGCTGTTCCCAAATACCGGCTGGTTTGGCAATGAGAAGACGCCGTATCTGGCCATTCCCCATTACGGTCCGGTTCTGGCCGGGGGGCGGCTGTGGATTGCCGGGGGGGACGCGATGCTGCGGGCCTTTGATCCGGTGGACGGGCGCCAGGTGGCCGAGATCGCTTTGCCCGATGGGGCGGCCGCGTCGCCGGTTGTGGCCGGGGGCGTGATGTATGTGGTTGGCACCGAGGGGCAGCTGCACGCACTGCGCTAGGTCCCGATGGGTCGGTCGGTGCGGGCATCTGCGGGCCGGTGGAACGGGAGCGGACGGGTGCTGCGGTTTATCAGGCAAAACAGGGTTTTGAGCCTGGCCTTTGGGCTGGCGCTGCTGGCGTCGGCGGTGTTTCTGTTCAGGTTTACGGCCGGGGTGATCTACTGGGCCGATCCGCGGCATGTGGATCAGCCGGTCGCGGGCTGGATGACGCCGCGTTATGTGGCCCGGTCCTGGAGCGTGCCGCCCGAGGTGGTGGATACCGCGTTGGGCCTGGAGCCTGGCGGGCGTGGCGGTGGGCGGCCGACGCTGGAGCGGATCGCGCAGGAGCAGGGGCGGGACGTGCACGAGCTCAGCGCCGAGGTTTACGAGGCGATTGAGGCGTATCGGGACCGGCCGGATGGATGAGCTGTTTTTCGGATTTGTCTCGACCTTTGGTCTGCCGGTCGTGGCCGTGTCGGCGTTTTTGTCCTGTCTGGCGATGCCGATCCCGACATTTGCGGTGATGCTGGCCGGTGGGGCGTTTGCCGCCTCCGGCGATCTGGTGCTGTGGCAGGTGGTGGCGACGGCCTATGCCAGTGCGGTCCTGGGCGACCAGGCCGGGTTTCAGATCGGGCGTCTGGGCGGTGCGACGGTGGTGGCGCGGCTGGAGCGCAATCCGACGCGGGCGGCGCTGGTCGGGAAGGCGCGGCGAACGGTTGACAGGTGGGGTGGTCCGGGGGTGTTTTTCTCGACCTGGCTGTTTGCGGCGCTGGGGCCCTGGGTCAACCTGATCGCCGGGGCGATGCGGATGTCGTGGCTGCGGTTCACGGTCTGGGACGCGCTGGGCGAGGCGATCTGGGTGACGGTTTATGTGTATCTCGGCTTCGTGTTTGCCGAGCGTCTGCCGGAGCTTGCGGATATGGCGGGGGATGCGGCGGGTCTGGTGACGTCGCTGTTCCTCGTGGCGGGTCTGGGTCTTTTGATCGTGCGGGCGGCGAGGCGGGCGCGCGGGCGTCGGAAGGCGGGCGGTGGTTTGGCGCGGTGAGTTTGGCCGGGGGGCTTCGGTTTCTAAGGGGGTTTTATTTGGGGGCGAGCCTGTGAGATGTCCCGCCCGGCGGTGACGCCGGGCTGCGCCGAACCTCCCCCCGGAGGCGCACTGCGCCACCAGGTTCTGCGCTGCCCTGGTTTGATGGGCGGAGGGGTTTCGTAACTCGGGGTTGGTTGGTGCAGCGAGCCTGTCAGACGTCCCGCCCGGCGCTGCCCTCGTTTTATGGGCGGATGAGCGGAAGCCACGCTTTCGTGAATCCGGTAGCCAAAGTCGGTGCAAACGGGTAACGGTGCGGCGCCGTGGCGTGGGGCCCGGCATGTGTGGATGTGGTCATGGCTTTCAAGCTCGCAATCATTGGTCGCCCGAATGTGGGCAAATCAACGCTGTTCAACCGTCTGGTCGGGCGCAGGCTCGCGCTGGTGGATGACCAGCCGGGGGTCACGCGCGATCTGCGCGAGGGTGACGCGCGGCTGGGGCCGCTGAGGTTCACGGTCATTGATACCGCGGGGCTGGAGGAGGCCACGGATAACAGCCTTCTGGGCCGAATGCGCGGGCTGACCGAGCGGGCGGTGGGGATGGCCGATGCCTGTCTGTTCCTGGTGGATGCACGCGCGGGTTTGACGCCGCTGGACCGGACGCTGGCGGATCTGCTGCGGAAGGCGGGGCGGACGGTCCTTCTGGTCGCGAACAAATCCGAGGGCAGGGCCGCGGAGGCGGGGCTTTACGAGGCCTATGAGCTGGGGCTGGGTGAGCCGATTGCCATGTCGGCGGAGCACGGGCATGGCATGGATGAGCTGCGCGGGATGCTCGAGCCGTTGATGGAGGCCCATGCGGAGCGGGACGACCAAAACGACATCATCGACGAGATCGACGACAGTGTTGACGAGGACGGCAATGCGGAGGAAATCCCCGATGACCGCCCGATCCAGATTGCGGTGGTGGGGCGGCCCAATGCGGGCAAGTCGACCCTGATTAACAAAATTATCGGCGAGGAACGCCTTCTGACCGGGCCGGAAGCGGGGATCACGCGGGACGCGATTGCCGTGCGGACGGAATGGATGGGCACGCCGTTCAGGATGTTCGACACGGCGGGCATGCGCAAGAAGGCGAAGGTCCAGGAGAAGCTGGAAAAGCTCTCGGTCTCGGACGGGCTTCGGGCGGTGAAATTTGCCGAGGTGGTGGTGCTGCTGCTGGATGTGCAGATCCCGTTTGAGAGCCAGGATTTGCGGATTGCCGACCTTGCGGAGCGCGAGGGGCGGGCCGTGGTGGTGGCTGTGAACAAATGGGATCTGGAAGAGGACAAGCCCCATAAACTCAATGAGTTGCGGGAGGCTTTTGGACGATTGCTGCCGCAGTTGCGCGGTGCGCCGATGGTGACGGTCTCGGCGGCGACCGGCAAGGGGCTGGACCGGCTGCACACCGCGATCACCAAGGCATATTCCGTATGGAATACAAGAATTTCGACCGCAAAGCTAAACAGATGGCTGGGCGATCAGATTGCCGATCATCCGCCCCCCGCGCCGGGCGGGCGGCGCATCCGGATGCGCTATATCACGCAGGTCAAGACGCGGCCGCCGACTTTTGTTGTGTTCACCTCGATCCCCGAGGCGGTGCCGGAGGATTACAAACGCTTTCTGGTCAACGGGTTGCGGCGTGATTTTGAGATGCCGGGTACGCCGATTCGGCTGTTCCTGCGCTCGGGCGACAACCCCTACAAGGGGCGGAAGAAGCCGAATTACACCTCGCTGACCAAGCATGTGAAACCGCGCAAGCCCTGGGAACAGTAAGGGTGGCCGGCGCGGACGGGATTGCGTTCGTGCGGCTGACCGAAGTGCCGGTTGGCGATATTCTGACACATATGAGTGATCCGGTGGTGGCGGAGCATATGCCGCTGCTGACCGGGCGCTGGGACGCGGCGGCGGTCGCGGAGTTTGTGGCGGCCAAGGAGGCCACCTGGGCGCGCGACGGGCTGGGCCACTGGGCGATCCTGGTGGACGGGCGCTATGTGGGCTGGGGCGGATTTCAGAAGGAAGGCGACGAATGGGATTTCGGCCTGGTGCTGAAACCTGATGCTTTTGGTCTGGGGCTGCGGATAGCCCGCAGGGCGCTGGACGTGGCGCGGGCGGATCCGCGTATTCCGTTTGTGACGTTTCTCCTGCCACCCTCGCGCCGGAACCTCGGTGCGCTGCGGCGCATGGGGGCGGAGTTCGTGGGCGAGGTGGATTACGCGGGCGAGGTGTTTCGCAAGTACCGGCTGAAGACCGCGCCGGGGTAAACATTGACATAACCGGTTTTGTGGTTATTTTGGCGGTCATGGTTACAGAACATTCCGTTGCACATGCGCTTGCCGCGCTCGGACATGAGACGCGGCTGATGGTTTTTCGCCTGCTGGTGCGGGCCGGTGAGGGCGGCATGATCGTGGGCGATATTTCCAAACGCCTCGACATGGCGCCGAGCACGCTGGCCCATCATTTGCGGGCCCTGGTCGATGCGGGCCTGGTTATTCAGGAGCGCCAGGGCCGGCGGATCGTGAACCGGGTCGATTACGCGGTCATTCGCGGCACGGTCGATTTTCTGTTGGAGGAATGCTGTGCCGATGCGGTGGACTGCGTCCATGACGGCGGAGCGGAGGAGACGGCGGCATGACTGAACTGGCGATGCAGATGCGGATGCGGCTCGCGGACGGGGTCCACCAGCTTTGGGCGCGGCAGAGGGTCTGGCTGGTCTCGGCACTGATCCTCGGTGTGCTTCTGGTTTTTGTGCCGGAGCAGGGGGTGACCTCGCTGGAGTTCACGGCGCGCAACCTGGTTGAGGTGGCGCCGTACCTAATGCTGTCGATCGGGATTGCGGCCTGGGCCGGGGCGACGGGCGCGGACGGGCTGATTGCGCGGGCCTTTACCGGGTCGCCGGTGATGATGGTCATGGTTGCGGCGGTGGCCGGTGGGCTGTCGCCGTTTTGTTCCTGCGGGGTTATTCCCCTGATTGCGGCCCTGCTCGCGATGGGGGTGCCGCTGTCGGCGGTGATGGCGTTCTGGCTGTCCTCTCCGGTGATGGACCCGTCGATGTTCGTGCTGACCGCCGGGATGCTGGGCACGGAGTTTGCGATTGCCAAGACCCTTGCGGCGATTGGCCTTGGGGTGTTTGGCGGGTTTGTTGTGTATCTCCTGTCGCGGTCCGGGGCGCTGGTCGATCCGCTGCGCGAGGGTGTGGGCAATGGCGGCTGTGGCGCGTCGAGCGTGCGGGAGGTTCGGCCGGTTGTCTGGAAATTCTGGCGGGAGCCCGCGCGGCGGGAGAAGTTTGGCCGTGAGGGGATGCGCTCGGCGTTGTTCCTGATGAAATGGCTGACGCTGGCGTTTGTGCTGGAAAGCCTGATGGTGGCCTGGCTGCCCGCGGATTTTGTGGCGCAGGCGGTGGGTGGTTCCGGGCCGGTGCCGATTGCGATTGCGACGGCGATCGGGGTGCCCGCCTACCTCAACGGGTATGCGGCGCTGCCGCTGGTTGGTGGGCTGATCGGGCAGGGGATGGCGCCGGGGGCGGGGATGTCGTTCCTCGTTGCGGGGGGCGTGACATGTGTGCCCGCGGCGGTTGCGGTCTTTGCCCTGGTCAAACGGCCGGTGTTCTTCCTGTATCTCGGCATTGCGCTGAGCGGATCCTTTGCGGCGGGGCTGCTGTTCCAGGCCTGGTCGATGCTCTGAGGCGCGGGTCGCGCGGCCGGGTTCAGATCTGGATGAGGCCGCGCACGAGGGCGAGGGCCATGGCCTGGTCGCGGGTTGCGCATTTGAGTTTTTTGCGGGCGGAGGTCATGTGCATGCGGACGGTGACTTCGCTGATCTGAAGTTTTTCGGCAATGCGTGCGTTCATGTAGCCGTTTGCCAGCAGGCAGAGCACGTCCTTCTCGCGGGGGCTCAGGCGCTGGCGGCCCTCGTAGACGATGTCGGGGTGGCCTTCGCGGAGGGGCATTGCCTCGATGGCGGCAACGGGGGCGAGGAGGGTGAGGAAACGGAACGTATCGCTGTCGACGAAAGCCTCATCCCCCTTGCCGGCGCCGCACAACAGGACGCGCACCACACCGGACGCGCCGGGAACGCCACAGGGAATGCCGACGGCTGCGGAATAGCCGAACTGGGCAATGTCGTCATAGTAGTCGCGGACAATTGGAGCGCTGTCGTCCGGCAGACATTTGTTATGCGAGAGAAGCCATTTGGATCTGGTAAGGTTTTGGGCGGGCACACCCACGGGCGGGACGTGCGGGCAGATGGTTTTGTAGTTTTGATCAAAGAACCGCGCAAACCAGGAGGGCGGGTTTGTTGACTGCAGGCCAAGCACTTCGCCGGTCTTGATGTCAGCCTCGCCAATCGTGACGAAGGGGGAGCCCAGTTTGAAAAACGTCCCGGTGTAACCCGCCCATTTTTCCTCTGCCGTCCGGCAGTTTTTGGACGTGTCCATCGCGTCGATCAGCATGTTGAGTGACATGACAGCGCCTTCCTTTCTGCCACGGGGAAGCCGCAGGAAAACTAAAACCTGTTTTGTCCCTGCACAACTTCGAAAACTACCGGCCCCGCATGTTTGGGTCAAACCGGCAAAAAAGCGTTACCGTTCAGGGGATATGGCGCATTTTGTTGAGGTCACTGCGGACGTGGATTGACGCGCACCGGGACGGGTTCCAGCACGGCCGCGTCGACCGTTGTGGTGATCAGATCGCGGATGGCGAGTGTTTCCTGGACGGGCAGGCGGGCCTTGCGTGTGCACATGAAGACCGGACGCCAGTGTGGTGAGAACTGCTGCTTGAAGCGGGCGAGGTTCTGCTGGCTTTCCGACAGGCCGTAGCGTTCGCAGAGCAGGTTGCCGATATGGGCGACCGGGCCTGGCACGGTTTCAAGCCCCTTGAGGAAGACCGCGCAGAGCGAGAACTTGCGGGCCCCGGCCTCTCCCGCCTGCTCGATGGCGGCGGTGATCAGGGACTGCATGGTGCCGTGGGGCGTGTCGGGCAGGTTGCGCATGACGTCGATGGAGACCTCACGCCCGTCGCCGGATTTCCAGAGCGTCACGAAGGCCACCGGTTTTCCGTCGATGCGGGCGAGGATGCCACCGAAGCGGGCGAGGTAGTCCGGGCGACAGTAGCCCTGGGAAAAGCCCATGGCGGCGCCTTTGGCGTTCTTCCAGGCGGTGTCGATGGCGAGCAACTCGTCAATGGCGATGTCGCCGGGCTCGAACGGCTCAACGGTCACACCCGCCTTTTCGGCCTGGCGCAGTTTGCGGCGCAGAGAGCGGTGGGCCGGTGTCGAGATGTCGAAGCCGCGCGGGTCGAGCAGGGCCTCCTCGCCGATGCGGGTCACGGTCAGGCCCGCGCGGCGCAGTTCGGCCGCGAACCGGCCGGTGCATTTGTAGGCGGCGGGCTCGAGGTAGCGCTGGGCGGCCTCGCGGATGAAGAGGCGTGCGAGTTCACGGGCTTCGCGGCGGCAGCCGATGGGATCGCTCAGGGCCACCAGTGTATTGGCGTTTTCCGTGACCATCAGGCAGGCTTTGCCGGAGCGGCTCATCAGGAAGGATTTGTCGCCCAGATGCGCGAGGGCGGCCTCGGCGCGGTGGCTTCTTGCGAGCAGATGCGTGACCGCTTCGGGCAGTTCCGGGCCGGGCCGCAGCGGTGCGGCGTGCAGGTTGCCGGTGCGGGCCGCGGCTTTGGCCGGGCGGGTTTCAAGCGCGATCAGCATGATGCCGGCGATAAGCATGGGCAGACCGTAGTAGAGTGCGCGGTAGACGAGCAGGGAGCCCAGCAGCGCCTCCACCGGGACGTCCGGCATGGTGAAGAGACAGGCGGTTTCAATGACGCCGAGACCGGCCGGGGAGTTCGACAGCAGGGCAAGGCCCAGGGCGATCATGTAGATCACGAGAAACTGCGTCGGGTCCGGGACCGTACCGGCGGGCAGGAGCACCCAGAAGGCGAGACCGGCGGGCACCACATCGATCAGGGTAAACACCATCATGCGACGGATGGCGCGGGGCCGGGGCAGCCAGAAGCCGATTTGTTCGCCGCCCCAGCGCAGGCTTGAGGCAAGGTAGATGGCGGTCGCGGTGGCGAGGCCAAGGCAGCCAATGGCGCGGATCATGTTGTCGGAGAGCCCGGTCAGGCCGGAAGCGTAGCCGGGCACCACCGTAAGCAGGGCCGCGAGAATGGCAGCGAGCGTGATCATGAAGCCGACCGAGACGAGGCCGGTGACCTTGGCGGAATCGACCGGGCCGATATTGTGATGGCGGTAGAAGCGCCAGCGGACCAGGGTGCCGGTGATCAGGCCGAAACCGAGCGCCTGGGAAATTGCGATGGAGGCAAACCCGGTGCGCAGGGCGATGGCCTTGGGCATGCGGTGACCGAGGCAGCGCATGGCGATGACGTCATAGAACGAGATGGCCGCGTAGCTGATGACGACGAGCGCGAGGGAGGTGGCGATGGCCCAGGCGGGTATGCCCATGGCGGCGGCGACAACTCCGCTCCAGTCCACGTCGCCGAGCTGCAGAAGCATGGTGTAGAGGAAGGCGGCGATCAGGATTAGGGAAAATGCCAGTCGCGGCACCACGGAGCGCGGAATTGCGTCCCCCGGTGCGGATGCGTCCCTGATGCCTGCCATGATATCTCCCCCCGGAGTTGGTTGCGTGGAAATCCCGGGGGGTGATAGCGTTTACGCATGGGTATGCGGTTAACAGGAACGGGCTATAAGATTCTGTATTTCAACAATTTAAACCCGTTCTGGATTCAAGTTTAGCGATGTTTTGAATCGACTGGCATGCCTTTGGGTGCGGGCCGGTGTCATCAGGTGAACAGGAAATCCGAGCGGCTGAGACCGGTGAAATCGTCCGCATTGCCGGAGACCAGCAGCAGGTCGCCATCGTAGCGGACCTCCCATTCGTCTGAGCCGCGTTCGTCGATCTCAAGGTCAGACCAGCGAAGGTCGCGCAGCTGGATGACGTCGGATTCATTTTCGAAATCGGTGACATAGTCCGTGTTCGTATCGGTCGTCAGGACAAATGTGTCGTCGCCCAGGCCGCCGCGCATGGTGTCCGATCCGGAGCCGTCGCGCAGGATGTCATGGCCGCGCCCGCCGCTGAGCCCGTCGTGACCGGAGCCGCCGTCGAGCGTGTCGGCGCTGCGGTTTCCGACGAGGCGGTCGTTGTCCGCGCCGCCAAGCATGTCGTCCGATCCGGTCCCGCCGCGCAGCACATCGTTGCCCTGGCCACCGCTGAGATCATCGCGCCCGTCGCCGCCCTTGAGGGTGTCGTCGCCGTCTTTACCTTTCAGCCGGTCGCTGCCGCGCATGGTGGAGATGGTTTCGTCCGCGTCGGAGCCTGTGATTCTGTCGTCCCCGTCGCCGGTGAAGATCGAGCCGAAACTGTCGGGCAGTGTCACCTCCACGCGGTCCAGCCGCCCTTCGCCCTCCTGAAAGTTGAGCCTGGTGTTCGTGGTCACGGCGGCGGCGTTGAGTGTGGTGTACGTACCGTTTTGCGATGAGATTGTGTGGCTGTGGCCGAACTCGCCATCCGCCAGGTCACTGAACTCGTTGGTGTAGATGAGGGTGGTGTGGTCCGCTTCGTCCGCGCCGGAGATGATTAGGTCGGCGGATTTGAGTTTTGCCCAGTCCCAGGTATTCATGCGCTCCGTTATTTCGAGCGTCCATTCACCGTTGGGATCCTCGCCCAGGAATTCACGACTGGAGAACGTCCATTCGTCCACGTCTTCGAGCCAATAGGGGTCCTCAATATCATCATAAAAGTAGTTGTCCCATTTGTAGTCCTCATAGGGCTGTTCATCGATCGGGCGGCTCAGGATGCTTCTTGTTCCCTCCGGTGATGTAAGTTTGATGCGGTAAGCATTTAGATAGGCTCTGGCGAATGTAAGGTCGACGCTGACCATTTCAGTGGAAATGTCAGATGTCACATCGAATGAGATTTCAATCGGTTCAAATAACCAGAGGGTTTCATTACCGGACCAGTTGTCCACAACCTCAGATTCGAGATTGTCGGATGTCGACGCCTGGTCCCAGGTCTCGGCCATGCGGATTGCGGCATGGGCGTCGACGAGGCCAAAGCCATAGTCGTTTGAATAGTGCATTCCGCCGCCGTTCCAGTTTTCGGCGCCGTTGAAGTCCCAGTCGTCCGTTTCATTTTTGCGCTTGCCGGAATCGAGTGGGCTGCCGGTGTGGCGGGCCGAGGCGGCCAGAATGGTCTGAACATCACGCCAGCCGAGATCCGGGTTGGCTTCAAGCATCAGGGCCGCAATGGCGGACACCTGGGGTGCGGCGGCAGAGGTGCCGCGAAATGTCGTGTAGTCTGCCCAGGGGTTGTCGTTGTCGGAATTTTTGGTGTTGTCCCCGTCGGATCCCGTCAGATCGGTTGTCCAAACCTGATTTCCGATAGCGGAGACCAGAACCGTGGAGCCAGGGGTCGAGTAGTCCGTGACCTTGCCCTTGGTATTCACTCCGGCGACGGTGATGCCATGATGGGTTTGCGCCACCGCGCCTATGTTCGTGTTGAAGCCCCAGTACTTCTCGTTACCCGCACTAAAAACGTTGATCGTACCGAGGCCGTCCCGGCCTTCCGTCGTGCTCTCAATGAGGTCCTTTTCAAGATGTTTTTTCCATGTGCGGTATTCACCTCCCACCGCCCAAGCAGTATTAAAACCCCAACTGTGGTTGGTAACGTCGAAGCCGGAAAGTCCGTAAAGCGAGTCTTTGTCCCGGATATTCGACCTGGGTGACAAAATGTCGGTCATTGAGATTGTGGCGCCCGGTGCTATGCCGACCGTTCCCACACCATCGTCGGCAGCGGCAATTATTCCCGCGACAGCGGTTCCGTGACCGTGATCGGAGCCTTTGACCTTTGGGTTGTGTACCTCTCCGTCGATTACGACGTGTAGATCCTTGTCATAGGCCTGTTTCAGGTCCGGGTGGCCGTATTCGATGCCGCCGTCCCAGATGCCGACGGTGACGCCGGAGCCGTCGTATTCTTTCATGATTCCACCGAGATTCAGGTGCGGGTCACCGGGGTCTCCGGACAGGTACCACTGACGGTCGGTGAGATCCGGAGTCGTGGACGAGGAAGTGGTTTTGATGCTCATGCTAAATTTCCCCCCAATAGAACCAAGGCATCGCTCAAAAGCAATTTTGATTTTTTAAGAACAATGGGGTTATTTTTCACTGAATCTGTCGCTCGATCAACAACAAATACGATTGCTTGTGGTCATGGATGAAGTGAATATTCGCTTCAGTGGAGTTGGATTTCGCCATGACTTCCGTACGATTTGCGTACGGTGGTGCTGTTCAGATGAAAACGAAATCCGAGGCGGTGAGGCGGTTGGTATCAGGCGAGGTCACAGAGACAAGGAGCAGGTCGGTGTCGTGTTCTACCGCCCAGGTTGTGTCGTTGTCGCGGGTGATGGTCAGGGCGGACCAGGTGGTGTCGAAGAGGCGGATGGTGTCCTCGCCGGTCGTGAAATCGAGGATGTGGTCGGTGTCCGTGTCGGTCTCGATGATGAAGCGGTCGGCGTCGTCGCCGCCGTGGAGCGTGTCTTTGCCGTCGCCGTCGCGGAGGCGGTCGCGGCCCTTGCCGCCGCTGAGGTCGTCGTTGCCCCGGCCGCCCTTCAGCGTGTCGTCGCCGCGGTTGCCATTCAATTCGTCATACCCGGAGCCGCCGCGGAGGAGGTCGTCGTCGCGCCCGCCGACGAGCCTGTCACGGCCGGAGCCGCCGGACAGGGTGTCGTTGCCGTCGTCGCCCGCGAGGCGGTCGTCGCCATTTTCGCCGGAGAGGTGGTCGTCGCCTCGACCCGAGGTCAGCCTTTCGTCCGCGTCGCTGCCGGTGAGGGTGTCGTCGCCGTCGCCGGTGAAGATGCGTTCGAAGGTGTCAGGCAAGGTGACGGTCACTCCGTCGAGGGTGCCGGTGCCGGTGGTGAAGTCGAGGGTTGTGCCGGAGGCGAGGGCGGCGGCGTTGATTGTGTCGAAGGCGCCGTCTTGCGTTATAATTTCGCTGGTGTGGCCGAACCCGCCGTCGGCGAGGTCGCTGAACTCATCGGTGAAGATGAGTGTACGGGCGGTGGTTGCGGGTGCGCCGGAGATGACGAGGTTGGCGGATTGAAGCGTGCCGGTGCGGATATCGGAGCCGCCGTCGGTGATGTGCAGGGTCCATTCGCCGATGGGATCCTCGCCGAGGAATTCGCGGCTGGCGAAGTACCAGGTGTCGAGGCGGCCGGCGTCGAGGGAGGGTTTGCTAAGGATGCTGCGGGTGCCGGAGGGGGAGGTGAGGGTGATGCGGTAGTCGTCAAGCTCCGCTTTGCTGAACCCGAGTTCAAGCTCGACCATTTCGGGCACGGAAGCGGCGTTGACGTCGAAGGCGACGCTGACGGTGGTTTCGCCGCGCAGGTCTTTTGAGCCGCGCCACTGGTCCACTGTGTCCACAAGGAGATTGTCGGTGGTGGAGGTCTGCGCCCAGGTTTCGGCGAGGCGGATGGCGGCGTGGCCGTCGATGAGGCCGTAGCCGTAATCGTTGGAGTAGTGCAGGCCGCCGCCGTTCCAGAAGGTCGCGGCGTTGAAGTCCCAGTCGTCGGTCTCGAATTCCCCGCGTTTGCCGTCGAGGGGGCTGCCGGTGTGGCGGGCGGAGGCGGCGAGGATGGTCTGGACGTCGCGCCAGCCGAGGCCCGGGTTGGCCTCCAGCATCAGCGCGGCGATGGCGGAGACCTGGGGGGTGGCGGCGGAGGTGCCGTAAAAGGCGGTATAGTCGGCCCAGGGGTTGCCGTTGCGGGTTTCCGTTGTGTTGTAGCCCCCGGCACTGGTGCGGTCGGTGGTCCAGATGTCCTCGCCAAAGGCGGAGACGAGAATGGTGGAGCCGGGGGTGGAGTAGTTGGCGATGGTGCCGTCCTCATCGAGGCCCGCGACGGTGATGGTGTGGAGGCTCTGGGTCTGGCCGGTGGAGTTGGTGTTGTCACCGTCCCAGCGGTTGTTGCCGGCGGCGAAGACATTGATGGTGCCAAGACCGTCGCGACCCGCCGTGGTGCTGTGGATCAGGTCCCGTTCGAGATGGTTTTTCCAGATGGGGACCTCGGCCCCGGTGGCCCAGGGTTCGAGGAAGCCCCAGCTGTGGCTGGTGATGTCGAAATTTGACAGTCCGTGGAAATTATCGCGGGGCGCGACGTTTGAGGTCTCTGACAGGATGTCGACCACGGCGATGCGGCTGCCATGGGCGATGCCGGTGGTGCCGGTGCCGTTATCCGCGGCGGCGATGATGCCCGCGACGGCGGTGCCGTGGACGGCGGCCTCTGTCCGGGCGCCGGGGTCGTGGACCTCGCCATCGATGGTGACGTGGAGGTCGGGATCGTAGGCAGCGGTCAGATCGTGATGGGTGTATTCGATGCCGTCATCCCAAATGCCGATGGTGACACCGGAGCCGTCATAGTCGTTGAGGACGCCGCCGAGGTTCAGATGGGGCTCATCGGGATCGCCGGACAGGTACCACTGGCGTTCGGTCAGATCAGGGAGTTTTCGGGAAGATGCGGCGCTGACGGACAGGGGCGTGTCCTGCGGACCGTCTGACTGGGTCGACTGCGTCATGCGCGTTTTCCGATCAACTCAAGCTGCGGAGTAAACCTCCGATAACATTAACCATCACAGTGGCCGGGATTTATTGCATAAATTCCGTTTTTTAATCAACAGTTGCGGGCAACTCTTTTTGATCCGGGACTTCTTGGCCCGGATCAACTCTTGGTTGCGGTAGTTTGCGTCGTGTCCGGTCGTTCTCAGTCCCTGTCGAACCGGACCTTTACGCAGGAGCCAGGGGGTGGGTCCGTGTGCCTCAAATAAAATCGAAATCGGTTTTCTCGAGCGCATTGAAATTCGTGTCGGCGAGGGAGACCATCAGGAGGTCGTCTCCGTGGTGTACGGCCCAGGTGGTGTCGTTTTCGGCGGTGATCTCAAGTTTCGACCAGCGGGTGTCCTGAAGCCGGATGGTGTCCCAGCCGCTCTGGAAATCGAGGATGTGGTCGGTATGTCGATCGGTTTTGAGAATAAAATGATCGCTGCCGGCACCACCGGTGAGCGTGTCGCTGCCGGTGCCGTCGCGCAGCAGGTCGCGGCCGGTGCCACCGTCGAGGCTGTCATTCCCCGATCCCCCATTGAGCCGGTCTGCGCCCATGGCGCCGACAAGAGTGTCGTTGTCTGGCCCTCCCTTCACGGTATCCCTGCCGGTGCCGCCGTTCAGGTGATCGAACCCCTCTCCTCCGTAGAGGCTGTCGGCGCCGCCGTTTCCCGTGATCCGGTCATTGCCGTCCCTGCCGTCCAGCAGGTCGCGGCCGCGGTTCCCGGCGATCCGCTCGCCCCTGGTGCCGCCGATGACCATATCGTTGCCATCGCCG
The DNA here is from genome assembly GCA_030427145.1 of Alphaproteobacteria bacterium. Taxonomy (GTDB): domain Bacteria; phylum Pseudomonadota; class Alphaproteobacteria; order Rhodobacterales; family Rhodobacteraceae; genus Amaricoccus; species Amaricoccus tamworthensis. The sequence continues at coordinate 79,757 of JAUHWT010000014.1, forward strand.
GTGAAGACATGCCGGAACGCACCGCGCAGGGTGACATCAACTCCATCGACGGTTCCGGTGCCGGTGCTGAAGTCGAGAATGGTATGGTCGGTGACTGCGGCGGCGTTGAGGGTTTCCCAGGTTCCGTTGCGGGGGGAGATCAGGGTCGTGTGGCCGTATTGGCCGCCCGCAAGTTCGCTGTATTCGTTGGTGAGGACGAGGGTGCGGTCTGAATCAGCCGGGCTGCCGGAAATGACCAGATCCACGGATTTGAGCGCGCTGACGCCGCCGCCATCCTGGCCGCGGTCGGAAATCCGGAGTGTCCATTCCCCTGTGGGGTCCTCACCGAGGAACTCCCGGCTGGAGAATGTCCAGGCGTTCAGCCAGCCGGAGTTGTACGCGTCCGGGGTGGAAAGGACGCTTTCGGTGCCCTCCGGGGAGACCAGGACGATGTGATATGCGTGAAGCTTGCCGTTGGCGAAAACGGGGTTGACCGTGACCATTTCGGGAATGGCCGCGTCCTCGACGGTAAAGGTGACTTCGATCCCCGTATCATTCCATTGCGGGATGCGTTTGTAGCCGTGCCAGCTGTCCTCCGTTTCGGTCAGCAGGTTTGAGCTGGTCCGGGTTTCGGTCCAGGTCTCCGCAAGGCGGATGGCGGCATGGGCGTCGACGAGGCCGAAGCCGTAATCGGTCGAATAGTGCATGCCGCCACCGTTCCAGTTGGTGGCGCCGTTGAATTCCCAGAGGTCCCGCTCGTACCAGTAAAGGCCATCGTCATACACCCCTCCGGTGTGGATGGCGGAAAAGGCAAGGATGTTCTGGACGTCGCGCCAGCCGAGACCCGGATTGGCCTCCAGCATCAGGGCGGCGATGGCGGTGACCTGTGGTGCAGCGGCCGAGGTGCCGCCGAAAGTGGCGTACATGTCCCAGGGTACGGGGTTTCCGATGTAGGACCAGCTGTAGCCCGGGTCGCCCCGGCGGTCGGTTGTCAGGATATATTCGCCAAATGCGGACACCAGCACGGTGGAGCCGGGCGACGAGAAATCGGTGACAAAGCCGTCTTCATTTAAGGCCGCGACGGCAGTCACATGGTGGCTCCGGTTGAGCACGTTGCCATTGGTGTTCACGTCGTCATCACGGTAGTTTCCCGCGCTTTTGACATTGATGGTTCCAAGGCCGTCGCGTCCCTCGGTGGTGCTGCGTTCAAGGCCGCGTTCCAGCCCCTTCATCAGGCGGTTGAAATACCAGCCCGAAATATAGGGGTCTTCGTAGCCCCAGCTGTGGTTGGTGACGTCGAATTTCCAAAGGTCGTTCAGGGCGTTTTGGTCATATGCGGTCTGGTAGTCGGAAAGGATGTCTACCCCGGCCAGGCGGACTCCTGGCGCGATGCCGACAGTGCCGTGCCCGTCATCGGCAGCGGCGATGATGCCCGCGACGGAGGTTCCGTGCTTTGAACTGTAGTCCCGGGACAGGGGATCATGGATACGCCCGTTAATGGTGACCTGAAGGCTGCTGTCATACGCGCCGGCAAGCTCCCGGTGTGTGTAGTCGATGCCATCATCCCAGATGCCAACGGTCACCCCGCTGCCGTCATACTGGTCTCGTACGCGCCCAAGGTTCAGGTGATATCCATCGGTTTCACCGGGGCGCCGGAACCCTTCAAGATGCCATTGCCGGTCCGTGAGATCGGGAACCCAAAGGTAGGGTTTTGATATTGTGTCAACTTTTGCAATGTCCGCAACAGGCTGCGGCGACCTGGTCGAAACCCTGTCCATAACGTCCCCCGCTCATTTCGGGATCATCCGCGCCTGTTCAGATGACCACAGGTCCGGCCGAGGAAGTAAAAAAGTTACAACGGCCGGGAATTACTTCAATAAATCCATTTTCAACGAGTATGGACCGTACCATTTTCTCAAACAACCCGAAATTGTCCCATTCCGGGCTGCAGGTTCTCAGTCCTTATCGAACCGGACCTTTACGTAGGAGCCGGGGGCCGGTTCGATGACGCCGAGGGTGGCACCCGGTTCGCGGGCGTTGATGAGGCGGCCGGAGCGTTTTTTGAGCCAGGCGTCCCAGTCGGGCCACCAGCTGCCGGCGGTTTCCTCGGCGTCCTTCGCCCAGTCGTCAAGGGTGGCGTGGGACATGTCGGGATTGGTCCAGAACTGGTATTTCTCCAGTACGGGAGGATTGACCACGCCGGCGATGTGGCCGGACCCGGACATGATGAAACGGACGTCGGCCTTTTTCATCTCCTTCGCGCCGCGATAGACGGAGGCCACAGGGGCGATGTGATCCTCTTTCGTGGCCACGTGATAGACCGGGCCCTGGATATCGGCCAGGGTGACGGTTTCGCCGCGAACCTGAATGTTGCCTTTGGCGAAGTTGTTTTTGATGTAGAACTCATCAAGGTAATAGTGATGGACGCGCGCCGGCATCGCCGTACTGTCGGCGTTCCAGTAGAGCAGGTCGAAGGGGAAGGGATCCTTGCCCAGCATGTAGTTGTTGACGACGTAGCCCCAGATGAGGTCGTTGGCGCGCAGCATGTTGAACGCCTCGGCCATCTTGTTGGCGGGCATGTAGCCCTGGTCCATTTCCTCGTCGATCACGTTCAGGGTCTGGTCGTCCACCATGATCTGCAACTCGCCCGCGTCCTCGAAATCGAGCTGGGCGGTGAAGAACGTGGAGGAGGCGATGCGTTTGTCCTTCTGTTTGCCGAGCCACGCCAGAAGCGTGCCGGTCAGGGTGCCGCCGATGCAGTAGGACGCGACGTGCAGGCTTTTCTGGTTGGTTTCCTCAAGTACCTTGTCGATGGCGGTGACGGCGCCCTCAAACAGGTAGCTGTCCCAGGTTTTGTCGCGGTGGCGGTGGTCGGGATTGACCCAGGAGATCATGAAAACGGTGTGGCCCTGTTCGACCAGCCATTTGACCATGCTCTTTTTCGGGTTGAGGTCGAGCACGTAGTATTTGTTGATCCAGGGCGGAATGATCAGCAGCGGCTTGGAGCGCACCTTCTCGGTTTTGGGTGCGTACTGGATCAGCTGCATGATTTCGTTCTGGAAGATCACCGCGCCCTCGCTGACGGCGGTGTTGCGGCCGACCTCGAAGGCGTCCATGTCGGTCTGGCGGATCAGCAGCTTGCCCTTGCCGCGTTCGAGATCGGCCAGCATCATTTTCAGGCCGCGAACGAGGTTCTCGCCTTTCTGGTCGACCGTGGCCTCCAGAACCTCCGGGTTGAGGCCGAAGAAGTTGGCGGGGTTCATCGCCTCGACGAACTGGCGGGTGTAGAAGGCGGCTTTTTTGCGTTCCTTCGGATCCATCTCGCCCACGGTGCCGACCGTATCCTGGACCCAGCCGGAGGTGAGCAGATAGCTCTGCTTGATGTAGTCGAAGAGGGCGTTTTCGGACCATTCCTTGTGGGCGAACCGGCGATCGCCCTTTTTCATGTGGGGCAGTTCCGGGTCGTGGACGTCCTTGGCCCCCATAAGTTTGAGCATTGAGGTCTGCCAAAGGGCGGCCTGTTCGCTCCAGAACTCGATGGTTTTGTCCGCGACCTCCTGGGGGTTGTCCCACATGGTGCGGTAAAGTTCGGCAAAGGTGGGGAAGGTGTTGAGCGGGTCGGGATGGACCGGGCCGCCCACGGGCTGTTTCATCTGGGCCTCGAGAAAGGTCTGCCAGATGCGGCCGGAGACATCAAAGACCTCGGCCATGTTGGTTGCCATCTGATGGCCCTGTTCGGACAGGGTATCTTGCGTTTCTTCCTCAGTGGTCATGGTTTTTCCCCCCGACGCCGTGCGTCTTGTTCAGACGTTTCCCCTTAGATAGTAATGCGGGAATGTTGGCTTTTCCACAGTACAGTTGGGCCTTTGGCGTCATGCAGATTTCCGTGTTGTCTTTTTCGTCGCGTGCTGTGGCCGTGGTCTTCGGCCTGGTGGCGCTCGTCGCGTGTGCGCCGCCGCCCGAGGGGCGGTTTGAGCCGACGCGTCCGGTGGATGAGGCCGCGCCGGCGGAACTGGTGCCGACGAGCCGGTTCGACGGGGTGGTCGCGGATGCGGCCCCGGATGCCGAGCGGCTTGAGGCGGAGGCGCAGGCGCTTCTGGAGCGGGCCGAGCGGCTGCGCCAGGAGACGCAGGGCCTGGCCGGGCCGGTGATTGATCCGGAGACGCGGGCGCGGCTGGAGGCGGCGCGGGGCGGGTAGGTCGCCGCGCGGTCAGCTCTCATATTTGCCGTCGGGATCGTCGCTGTCGCCCATGCTCTTCTCTACATGGCCCAAGATCCACAGAACGAGGATGGCCAGAACGGTGGCGAGGGCGGCGATGTGAAGTGCGCCGAGGCCACAGGCAAGGCCGATTGCTCCGGCGAGCCACATGCCCGCACCCGTGGTTAGACCGCGCACGCGCCCGTTGGTGAACACAATGAAGCCCGCCGCAAGGAACGCGACGCCGCCGGTGACGGCCTCGATGAGGCGGAGCGGGTCGATGCGGGTGCTCTCATTGTCGAATGGTGGCATATGGGCGATTTCGATGGCGAGGATCGCGACGCAGGCCGAGGCGAGGCAGACGAGCATGTGGGTGCGCAGCCCCGCCGGGTGATTGCGCCATTCCCGCTCAAAGCCCACCAGCGCGCCAAACAGAAGTGCCGCGATCATGCGGGCGGCGGCGGTCTGGATCGGCAGCCAGGGAAACCGGGTGAATTCGTTTAATAATGGTTCCATGATCCAATGCTTTGCGGCAGTTCGTGCGTATCAGTCGTCGACCTGTTCGGGCAGATCATCGTGATCGGTGGATGCGAAGTCTTCCAGTTCGTCCTCCGTCATGGACTCGTACATTTCCTTTGACGCGCCCTGGAGTTCGGATTTCGGGGTTTCGCCGCGTTTGGCTGACAGGGCGGCGCCCGCCGCTTTCTGCTGTGCCTTGGATTTGGCCGGCATGGTGTTTCCTCCTTGAATACGGGGTTCATTTGGCCAACGCGCCGGGCGGGTGCCGGGTTCCGTTTGGGCGGACTGGCATCAATTTTAGGATTATTTGAACTGATGTGATGGAGGACACAGAAGCGCCGCGGGTTTGTTCGTAAAACGGCTTCAATACTGATTTATATTTGCGGAGCTGAACCATGACTAAATACATTGTAAGAATAGTTGCGGTCGCGGCCGTATTTGGAATTCTCGCGATTGCCACCCAGGCGTTTGATGTTTCGGAGCACGGCCCTGTGGCTTTGGCGGACGTGACGGCCGGAGCGGATCATTCCGAGGCCATTGCGCCGATCCTTGAGCGCAAGGTCGGGGTTTCGCGTCAGCAGCGGGGCACCGTGTACCGGACGGCCTGGATTGGCGAGCGGCCGGCGGGCGCGGGCCGGGATCAGGAAGCGCGGTCGGAGGTTCGGGCCGCGAAGGGTGCGGGCTGTGACCATGCGTGCCGGAGCGTGAAGCGTGTTGCGGCGCTGGAGGCTGATTTCTTCGAGACCGGTGCCGCCGAGCGGGGCTGCCGCCGGATGCGGAAGGCGGGCGGTGACTGCGGTGTTGGCGATACGTATTGGCTTGTGATGCGGTGATCCGCTGAGGCCGTTTCCGTAAGATTTTGGGCGCCGTCCGTTTGTTGCGGGCGTCGTCGTCTCTTTGTCAGGCGAACTGTTCGCGGATGAGGCGTTCCTCGAGGCCGTGGCCGGGGTCGAAGAGGATGCGGTGTTCGATGGTGCTGTCGCTCGCGATGTCGAGGCGCAGGACGTCGCGGACCTCCGCGGAATCGGCGGCGGCCGAGACGGGGCGCTTATCCGCTTCCAGCACCTCGAAGGTCACTTTGGCCTCGCGCGGCAAAATGGCACCGCGCCAGCGGCGGGGGCGGAAGGCGGCCATGGGCGTGAGGGCGAGCACGTCGGCGCGGATGGGCAGGATCGGGCCGTGGGCGGAATAGTTGTAGGCGGTGGAGCCCGCCGGGGTTGAGACCAGCGCGCCATCGCAGACCAGCTCGGCCATGCGCTCGCGCCCGTCGATCAGGATGCGCAGCCGTGCGGCCTGGGGGCCGGAGCGGATCAGGGAGACCTCGTTGATGGCCAGCGCCTCAACGCTGTCGCCGTTGGTTTGCGTGGCGAACATGCGCAGGGGGTTGATGACGGCCTCCTCTGCCGCATTGAGGCGGTCGAGCAGGCTGTCGTCGGAATAGGTGTTCATCAGGAAGCCGACCGTCCCCCGGTTCATGCCGTAGACGGGCAGGTTGCGGCTTTGAAATTTTTGCAGTGTCGAGAGAATCAGGCCGTCGCCGCCCAGTGCCACGACCACATCGGCCTTGTCGGCGGGTGTCTGGCCGAAGCGGTGGGAGAACTTCGCAAGCGCCTCACGGGCAAGCGGTACGGAGCTTGCCACGAAGTGAATGTTTTTGAATGCCAATGGTCCGTTCCGCCCCGTTTGTCCGGTGGTTACCTTCACCTGACCTCCCGTTAAACTCAAGTGCCTGATTTCCAGGCAGTTAACCGTGCTGAAGGGACGCGCGCGGCGTGGTGGGCAGCGGGTTCGCGGGGCGCCTGGAGGCCGCCAGGGCGCCGGATCGCGGGGATTTGTCCGTCTGAGGGGTGTTTTGGCGGGATTTCCGGGCTTTCCCAGGCGGGACAATCACGTTATCCAACGCGCCATCACCACATCCAGAATCCGCGAGGACCCCGCCGTGTACGATACGTTCAATGACAAGGGCTTTTTCACCGAAACGCTGTCCAGCCGCGATCCGGAGATTTTCGGAACGATCGGTGATGAACTGGGGCGGCAGCGCGAGGAGATCGAACTGATCGCCTCCGAGAACATCGTCAGCCGCGCGGTGCTGGAAGCGCAGGGATCGGTTCTGACCAACAAATATGCCGAAGGGTACCCCGGACGGCGCTACTACGGCGGTTGTCAGTTTGTGGACGTGGCCGAGGACCTGGCCATTGAGCGGGTCAAGGAACTGTTCGGCTGTGAGTTTGCCAATGTTCAGCCCAATTCCGGCAGCCAGATGAACCAGGCCGTGTTCCTGGCTCTGCTGCAGCCCGGTGACACGTTCATGGGTCTCGACCTCAATTCCGGTGGTCACCTGACCCATGGTTCGCCCGTGAACATGTCGGGCAAGTGGTTCAACGTGGTCTCCTACGGTGTGCGTGAGGAGGATCACCTGCTGGACATGGATGAGGTACGGGCGCGGGCCGAGGAGCACCGTCCGAAGCTGATCATCGCCGGTGGTACCGCCTATTCCCGCGTCTGGGACTGGGAGGCGTTCCGTGAGATTGCCGATTCCATTGGTGCGTATCTGATGGTCGACATGGCCCATATCGCGGGTCTGGTGGCCGGTGGGCAGCATCCCTCGCCCCTGCCGCATGCGCATGTCGTGACCTCCACGACGCATAAATCCCTGCGTGGTCCGCGGGGCGGCATGATCCTGACCAATGACGAGACGATCGCCAAGAAGGTCAACTCGGCCGTGTTCCCGGGCCTCCAGGGTGGTCCGCTGATGCATGTGATTGCGGCGAAGGCCGTGGCTTTTGGCGAGGCGCTGCGTCCTGAATTCAAGGCCTATGCGGGCAGTGTGGTGGCCAATGCGCGGGCGCTGTCGGCCTCGGTTCAGGCCGGTGGTCTGGGTGTTGTGTCGGGTGGCACGGACAACCATTGCATGCTCGTGGACCTGCGGCCAATGGGCGTAACGGGCAAGGCGGCCGAGAAGGCGCTGGGCCGGGCGCATATTACCTGTAACAAGAACGGCATTCCGTTTGACCCGGAAAAACCGTTTGTGACCTCCGGTATCCGGCTTGGAACGCCTGCGGGAACCACGCGCGGGTTTGGGACCGATGAGTTTACCGAGATCGGCAAGATGATCTGCGAGGTTATGGAAGGTCTGTCGAAGAACGGCGAGGCCGGAAATGCGGCGGTTGAGGAAGCCGTCAAGGAACGTGCCGTGGCGCTGTGCCGTCAGTTCCCGATTTACGAAGGCATGTGATTTAAGGCCGGGTTGCGAAGTTTTCGCGGCCCGGTTGCTCTCCCGGCGTGTCGGCACGACGCGCCATGCCCGACTTCCCCCACGGGAGGGCATCCCGGACGTCGGCAACCGCTCAATGGTACCAGCGCTTGTGTCGCTCCGCTACGTGCAGGCGTGTTGAAGCCCACCCGAGGTCGGGCATGGCGCGTCGTGCCTCGGGGCTGGGCAGGCTCTTCCGCTAATGCGGCAGACTACATCCCGTCGATCAGATCGAGGAGTTCATCCGGGATGGCGTCTTCCTGGATTTGGAAGACGTGTTCCTGGCCCTGGTCGTCGGTGACGGAGATGGTGTAGAGCGCGAGGTCGGCGGCGTTGGGGTTGCCGCCATCTAAACTTAGATTGGACAGGGCGTCGGGGTCGAAAGCGTCGCAGTAGGCCTGGCGCTTTTCCTCGGATGTGGCTGCGGTGTCCATGTGGAGCTTTTTCGGTGGTGTGGTGACGCCGCCGAAGCCGCCGCTCGATACGATTTCAATAAGCATTGCCGTACATCCCGCCGTTAGTGTCGTTCCTGCCATTCCCTAGAGGTAGGGTCAGACCGCTATTCCGACAAGTCTCCAGGCCCGGCGAAGCATGAGGTATTCCCAGCTTCCGGTGCCGTGAATTTCGATGGCGGCGTCCAGGGTTTCCGCGGCCCAGTCGCCGAAAGTGGCCATCGGGTTGTTGATCTGCTGCAGGGCGCGGTACCAGATCTGGCCCGGTTTTTCCCAGGATTTGCCGCCCACATACATACAGTAGAGATAGAAGGCGTGGTTGGGGATGCCGGAGTTGATATGGACGCCGCCATTGTCGGAGGTCGTGTCGACATAGACATCCATGTGGAAGGGTTGCGGGTCCTGGCCCAGAAGGCTGTCGGAATAGGCGGTGCCGGGGGCTTTCATGGAGCGCAGGGCGACGCCGTTGATGTTGGGGCCGAGGATGCCCTTGCCCACCAGCCAGTCGGCCCCGTAGACATCCTGGTCCAGGTGGCGCTGCACGGTCATGGTGCCGAAGACGTCCGCGATGCTCTCGTTCAGGGCGCCGGACTGGCCTTGGTAGATCAGGCCGCCGGAGAACTGGACGACGCCGTGGAACATTTCGTGGCCGATGACGGACAGCTCGGTAAAGGTTTGAAATATCTCGCCATCCCCGTCGCCATAGGCCATCTGTTCGCCGTTCCAGAAGGCGTTGTTGTATTTGCTGCGGTGGTGGACGGTGGCTTTCAGCGGCATGCCGTTGCCGTCGAGCGAGTTGCGGTTAAACTCGTGCGAGCAGAGGTCGAAGACGACGCCGGCGCCGTCATAGGCGCGGTCGACCTCCGGGTCGCCGGTGGGGTCCTGGCCCTCGGTGCGGACGGGGGTGCCGGGGAGGCTGGCCTTGTTGTCGCCATCGTAGATCTGACGGTCGCAGGTGTGTGTCCGGGTGTCCATGAAGGCCAGCGCAGAGGTGACGAAAGCGCCCTGGCGGCCGGCATTGGGGACCATGCCGCCGGAGGTGTGTTCGGCGCGTTCCTCCCGCACGGATTCGTTTTGTTTGAGCATGGATTTCGCCATTTTCTGCACACTCGTGTCTCCGCGCAGGGCCATCACGCGCAGCATGTGCGGCGGGATGATGCAGTTGACGGGATTGTGGCAGGGAGTGGGACCGCACATGAAATGACCTCCGAAAACCCGGGAAATAATGGTTAACGGTAGCACGAAACGGCCGTTGTTACGACTTTTTCCGTCTATCGCGCCGGTGGTTTGGGTGTCGGGTCGTCGCCGTCGATGGTGGTAATGCGGTTCGGGGAGGTGGCGCAGGACCAGCGTTTGCCGAACAGCCGCACGCAGTTATGGACGCTGGGGTTGGACACCGGCGGGCGCGGCACGGGGCGCAGCTCGTCGGGCAGTACACGCTGGTTCAACAGCCGGTCAGCGGCGGGCGGTCGGGGTGTGCCGGAGGGATCAAGGTTGCCGATGGAGGGCATGGCCTGGCGCTGAAACGGGTTTTGGGCGCGGGCCTGGTCCACGGAAAGCGGCATGCCAAGCGTGGTGGCAAGGATCAGGGATGTCAGGCGGGTGCGGATCATGGTCACGGGTGCAAGCCTATCGCCAGGAGCGGTGTGTGTCCATTGCGGCGCATTGTGCGCGGCGGCATATTTGGCTAATGCAGCGGCGTGGCCCCGTGCGGGGCGCCAGGGAGAGAGCGGGAAGATGGTATCACCAAAACGTCAGGCGATGATCTGGGGCGTCTGCTTTATCCTGTTTGCGCTCATGCTGTGGTTTTTGGGCGAGACGCTTCTGCCGTTCATGCTCGGCGCGGCGATTGCGTATTTCCTTGATCCCGTCGCGGACCGGCTGGAGGCCATGGGGCTGAGCCGGCTGATGTCGACGGTTCTGATCGCTTTTGGGGCGGTTATCCTTTTTGTTCTGGTCATGGTGCTGATCGTTCCGGCGATGGTCGGCCAGATTGGCGATCTGGTGGAGGCCTTCCCTGGGCTCGTGCAGAGTGCGCAGGAGTTCCTGATCGCCAGGGTACCCGGCATTGATGGCGAGGATGGCATGCTGCAGCGCGGGCTGGCCACGGTGCAGGAGCATATCAGCCAGGTTGGACCAGAGCTGATTAACACGGCGCTGGCATCGTCGCTGGCGGTGGTGGATTTCGTCGTATTGCTGGTCGTGGCGCCGGTGGTGGCGTTTTACCTGCTGCTGGACTGGGACCGGATGGTGGAGCGGATTGATGAACTGCTGCCGCGGGAACACGCGCCGACAATCCGGAGGCTGGCCAAGGACATCGACCGGGTGCTGGCCGGGTTTGTGCGCGGGCAGGTGACCGTGTGTCTTATTTTGGGTACGTTTTACGCGATTGGTCTGACGCTTATCGGGCTTCCTTACGGGTTTTTGGTGGGGATGGTCGCGGGGCTTTTGTCGTTCATTCCCTATGTCGGTTCGCTCACGGGCGGGATCCTGTCGATCGGGATCGCGGTGTTTTCGTTCTGGGAGACGCCGGTCTGGATTGCGGCCACGGTGGCGATTTTTGCGTTTGGTCAGTTCTTTGAGGGCAACATCCTGTCGCCGAAGCTGATCGGTAAGTCGGTGGGCCTGCATCCGGTGCTGCTGATCCTGGCTCTGGCGGTGTTTGGCAGCCTGTTTGGCTTTGCCGGTATGCTGGTGGCCGTGCCCGTTGCGGCGGCGCTGGGCGTGCTGGGGCGGTTCCTGGTGGGACAGTATCAGCAGAGCCCGCTCTACATGGGGCGTGACCCGTATTTAGGGGACTGAGGCGGTGGTAACTGCCCGACAGCTGGCGTTTGATCTGCCGGTTCGGCCGGCGCTGGGGCGGTCGGATTATTTCGTTTCGCCCACCAACAAGCTGGCCCTCGCACAGATCGACACCTGGCCCGCCTGGCCCGAGGGGCGCATGGCGCTGGCCGGACCGGCCGGGTCGGGGAAAACCCATCTGGCGCATGTGTGGGCGGCGGAAGCGGGGGCGCGGATCCTGCATGTCGATGATCTGGATGGCCTGTCGCTGGAGGCGGTGGCGGGTGACGCGAATTTCGTTTTGGAGGATGCGGACGGGGTCGCCGGGCGGGGCGGGCGGCAGGAGGTCCTGTTTCACCTCTGCAACCATCTGCGCGCCAATGGCGGGTCGCTCCTTCTGACGGCGCGGGAGGCGCCCGGGGAGTGGGGGCTGACCCTTCCCGACCTGGAAAGCCGTTTGCGGGTGGCGGGGGTTGCGTGGCTTACGCCGCCGGATGATGCGTTGCTGGCGGCGGTTCTGGTCAAGCTGTTTGCGGATCGACAGGTTGAGGTGGCCCCGGAGCTGATCCGGTATCTGGTGCCGCGCATGGACCGCTCGATTGCCGCAGCCGAGAGCCTGGTGGCGGCGCTGGACCGGCGGGCGCTGGAGCTGAAACGGCCGGTGAACGTGTATCTGGCCTCCGAGTTTTTGCGGGCGGGAGATGGGGCGGGCTGACGTTTATTTGGCCTGGGCGACCCAGGAGGTTGGGCCTGATCCGGGGGCCTTACGGGAATTGATTGACGGTGCGGCGGAATTTTGTCCGGAATGCGTTCGTAATTGGAGGAATTTGTCGTAAAACCGTGTTGGAAACCCCATATACAGACGGGGAATTTTGAATAGAGGCACCATGGAAGACGCAACCGCCACCGAAGTCAAACCGGAGACCCAGACCCCGGACGCCACCGAAACGCTACCGGTTCTGGCGGATTTTCTGAATCATCCGGCTCCGGCGGGGCGCGATGTGCCTGGGCTCGACATCAGCGGACTGGACCGGTTCATCAATCGTGAACTGAGCTGGCTCGGGTTTAACTGGCGGGTGATGTCGGAAGCGGAGAACCCGAAGGTGCCGCTTTTGGAACGTGTGCGGTTTCTCGCGATTTCGGGTGCCAACCTCGATGAGTTTTACACGGTGCGTGTGGCCGGTCTGCGGGCCATGGTGCGGCAGGGATCGCAGTCGACCAGTATTGATGGGCTGAGCCCGAACAGTCAGTTGCAGAAGATCGAGTCGGAAGCCCGGCGTCTGATGGCGCGTCAGCAGGCGGCCTGGAAGGAGATTCAGCATCTTTTGCGGGCGGAGGGGATTGAGATCCTCGGGCCGTCGGACCTGCGCAAGGTCGATATGGAGGGGCTCGAGACCTATTTCTTCGAGCAGGTTTTCCCGATCCTGACGCCTCTGGCGATTGACCCGGCGCACCCGTTCCCGTTTATCCCGAGCGGCGGGTTTGCCATGGCGCTGAAACTGCGCCGGGATTCGACGGGTCGTGATCTGGATGCTCTGCTGCCGGTGCCCGCACAGGTCGAGCGGTTTATCAGTCTTCCCGACGGGCCGCAGGGACAGGTGCGCCTGTTGCCGCTGGAGGGTCTGCTGGAGGTTTTTGTCGACCGGCTGTTCCCGGGTTACAGCATGTTGGGCAGTTGTGCCTTCCGTGTGCTGCGCGACAGCGATCTGGAGGTTGAGGAAGAGGCCGAGGACCTGGTGCGGGAGTTTGAGACCGCACTGAAGCGCCGCCGTCGTGGCGACGTGATGCGGCTGAAGATGACGGCGGATGCACCGGATGACCTGAGCCAGTTGGTTGTAAGCTCGCTGGGTGTGGCCCAGGACGAGGTTGTGGAAATTCCTGGCATCATCGGTATTGCCAACCTCTCGGCGCTCTGCCGGATTGACCGACCGGATCTGCTTTGGAAGCCGTTCACGCCGCGTGTGCCGGAGCGGGTGCAGGACTTTGAGGGCGACATTTTTGCGGCGATCCAGCAAAAGGACATGCTGCTGCATCATCCCTATGAGACCTTTGACACTGTTGTTCAGTTCCTGCAGCAGGCCGCGCGCGATCCGAATGTGGTGGCGATCAAACAGACGCTTTACCGGACCAGCCGGGACAGCCCGATTGTGGCCGCACTCTGCGAAGCGGCCGAGGATGGCAAGTCGGTCACGGCGCTGGTTGAGTTGAAGGCGCGTTTTGACGAGGCGGCCAACATCCGGCAGTCGCGGCGTCTGGAGCGGGCGGGTGTTCAGGTGGTCTATGGGTTTGTGGACTGGAAAACCCACGCGAAGATTTCGACCGTGGTGCGCCGCGAGGGCAATGAGCTGGTGACTTACAGCCATTTCGGCACGGGCAACTATCATCCGGGCACGGCGAACATTTACACAGACCTGTCGCTCTTTACCTGTGACAAGGCCATGGGGATCGATGCGACGCGGGTGTTCAACTACGTGACCGGCTATGTGAAACCCGAGAACCTCGAGGCGCTGGCGATTTCGCCGCACATGATCAAGCCGCGTATCCTAGAGAGCCTCAAGGAGGAGATCGCCCACGCGAAGGCAGGACGTCCGGCGCAGGTCTGGGTTAAGGTCAACGCGATTACCGAACCGGAAGTGATCGACGCGCTCTATGAGGCCAGCCAGGCCGGTGTGAAGATCGACATGGTGGTGCGCGGGATCTGTTCGCTGCGGGCCGGGGTAAAGGGGCTGAGTGAAAACATCCGGGTGAAATCCATCATTGGCCGGTTCCTGGAGCACAGCCGCATTGCCTGTTTCGGCAATGGTCACGGGCTGCCGTCGCCGGAGGCGCGGGTTTATATCAGCTCCGCGGACTGGATGGAGCGGAACCTGAACCGGCGGATCGAGACTCTGGTCGAAATTACCAACCCGACCGTTCATGCGCAGATTCTCGATCAGATCATGGCCGCGAACATGCATGACATTGCCCAGAGCTGGGTCGCGCAGCCGGATGGAAGTTTCGCACGGGATACCGGCAACACGGACCCGAACCCGTTCAGCTGTCACAGTTTCTTCATGGAGAACCCGTCGCTTTCGGGCCGGGGCCGTGTGGGTGCGCAGGACGTGCATGACCTGATTTCCGGCCGCAAACGTGTTGGAGACATGACGAGCGGTTGATGCCTTCAGGCCGGGTCGGCGGGCGAAATTAGCCGCCGACCCGCGATTGACCTTATGAAAATCTGCTGTAGTGTCCGCCCGGTCTGCTGAGAAGGCTGGGGAGCAGAAGTGACGTCATCGATTTTCGCTGCGGGGAAATTTCCTGGTTTGGATATAGAGGAAGCGGCGAAAGCCCGGCTGAGCCGGATCGGCGTGATTGACGTTGGCTCAAACTCCGTGCGCATGGTCGTGTTTGACGGCATGGCGCGCAGCCCGGCGTATTTTTTCAACGAGAAACTTTTGTGCGGTCTCGGTGCTGGTCTGAGCGAAACCGGCCGGCTGAACCCCGAGGGCTGGACGAAAGCCCTGGCCGCAATGCACCGGTTCACGGCTCTGGCCGCGCGGATGGAACTGTCGGGACTGATCGCAGTCGCCACGGCCGCGGTGCGGGATGCGAAGGACGGTCCGGATTTTTGCGACGCGGTGGAGCGTGAAACGGGTCTGCCCATTCATGTTGCCAGCGGTGACGAGGAGGCGCGGCTGGCCGCCAACGGCGTGATGCTGGGCTGGCCGAAGGCCAAGGGGCTGGTGAGCGACATGGGCGGGTCGTCCATGGAACTGGCGGCGATTGACGAGGGCGAGATACTGAACTGCGGCACGACGCCGCTGGGGCCGCTCAAACTCAATGACATCCCGGAGATGGACAAGCGGCAGAAATTCATCCGCAAGAAGATCAAGGCGCTCTACAGCGAGTTTGATGGCAAGGTCGGGCGGCTGTTCCTGGTGGGCGGGTCATGGCGTGCGATTGCGCGGATGGACATGGTGCGCACCGGCTATCCCCTGTCGGTGCTGCATGGTTACAGCCCGCCGATTGAGCAGCTTCAGGAGACACTGGATTGGCTGCCCGATCAGGACGTGAAGGAGATGTCGAACAATTCCGGTACCTCCGTGGCGCGTCTGTCCCTGGTGCCGACGGTGGCGCCGGTGTTGAGCGAACTGATCAGGCAGACAAACCCGGAGCGGGTTGTGGTTTCGGCCTATGGTCTGCGGGAAGGGCTTTTGTACCGGCAGATGCCGGGCACGATGCGGGCGATGGATCCGCTGATCGAGGTCAGCCGGCACATGGAGCAGAGCCAGGCGCGGATGCCGGGTTTTGGCGATACGCTCTATGAGTGGATCAAGCCGTTATTCCCCGATGCCGATGAGTGCTTTCTGCGCCTGGTGCGGGCCGGGTGTCTGATACATGACGTGAACTGGCGGGGGCATCCGGACTTCCGGGCGGAGCTGTGTTTTGCGTCCGTGACGCGTGCGAACATCTCCGGGATCAACCACAGTGAGCGGGTGTTCCTGGGGCTGTCGCTGCTCAAGCGCTACAAGGCCAAGGCCCCGGAAGGGGTGGTCGAGGCCTATGAGAAACTTCTGCAGGGCGACCAGTTGGCAAAGTCGGATATTCTTGGCCGAGCCATGCGTCTGGGGGCCATGTTATCGGGGTCCGCGATCGGTGTCTTGGAAAATACCGAGCTGAAACTGACGAAGGATCAACTGATTCTCACGCTTCGGGACAACGCCCGGGAATGCTTCGGTAATTCGGTTGAGCGGCGTCTGCACTCCCTGGCGCAGTGCCTCAACGTGACGGGAAAAATCGTTCTAGACGAGTGACTTGCGGTCAATACAACCTGCGGTTTTGTCAATTCACATTAATGTCACAATGTAAGTGCCTGATTAGGGATTGCTTTAACGAAAAAAGCGACCTGCCGGTGCAGGTCGCTTTAATTCGGTCCCCCCAGACTTGGGCCTTGTGCGCAACGGCGATAGACTTGGGCATCTCTTGGTGCGGCGCCTCTGTCGTTTTGATCCCTTTGGGACCTCACTCGTTGTCCGGCGAGGGGAATTAAGCAGACCTTTGCAAGAAATGCAACGCGGAACTTCACCTTGCGCATGGCTTGACGCTGTAACGGCCCGGCATTGCACCCTTCTCCGCCATGGAATAGATCGGGTCAGCCGTTCCCGTTCCGGAGTTTTTACATGCGTCTTTCCAACTATTTTCTGCCGGTCCTGAAGGAGACACCTTCCGAGGCCCAGATTGCAAGTCACCGGCTGATGCTGCGTGCGGGGATGATCCGGCAGGCGGCGGCGGGGATCTATTCCTGGCTGCCTCTCGGCTTTAAGGTTCTGCGGCGGATCGAGAACATCGTGCACGAGGAACAGCAGCGGGCGGGGCATGTGCCACTGCTGATGCCAACGTTGCAGTCGGCGGATCTTTGGCGGGAAAGCGGACGCTATGACGACTATGGCGAGGAGATGCTGCGCATCCGTGACCGTCACAAGCGCGATCTGCTTTACGGTCCGACGAATGAGGAACTGATTACGGATATTTTCCGCAGTGCGGTTGGCTCCTACAAGGATCTGCCCCTGACGCTTTATCACATCCAGTGGAAGTTTCGCGACGAGATCCGGCCGCGTTTTGGCGTGATGCGCGGGCGCGAGTTCCTGATGAAGGACGGGTACAATTTCGACCTGACCAAGGAGGACGCGCTGCACGCGTATAACCGGCATCTGGTAAGCTACCTGCGGACCTATGAACGGATGGGGCTGAAGGCGATCCCTATGCGCGCGGATGGCGGGCCGATTGGCGGCGACTACACGCATGAGTTCCTTGTGCTGGCCGAAACGGGCGAGTCGGAGGTGTTCTATGACAGTGAGATCACCGATCTGACCTTTGGCGACCGGGAGATCGACTACACCGATGTGGGCCAGTGCCAGGCGGTGCTGGAGGAGTTTACCTCACGCTATGCCCGGACGGACGAGACCCACGACGAGGCGGTGTTCGCGGAGGTGCCGGAAGAGCGGCGCCGGACGGCGCGGGGGATCGAGGTTGGCCAGATCTTTTATTTCGGCACGAAGTATTCCGAGCCGATGGGCGCGACCGTGGTTACGGCCGGTGGCGAACGGGTTCCGGTTCATATGGGCTCGCACGGCATTGGCGTGAGCCGTCTGGTCGGAGCACTCATTGAGGCGAACCATGACGAGCGTGGCATTATCTGGCCGGAGGGTGTGACGCCGTTCCATGTGGGTATCGTGAACCTCAAGCAGGGCGATGAAGCCACGGACGCGGCCTGTGAGGCGCTCTACAAAGGGTTGCAGGCGCTGGGGCTCGATCCGCTATATGACGACCGCTCCGAGCGGGCTGGCGCGAAGTTCGCGACGATGGATCTGATTGGTCTGCCGTGGCGGATTACGGTTGGTCCGCGTGGGTTGAAGAACGGCGTGGTTGAACTGACCTCGCGGCGCACGGGCGAGAGCGAGGAGATGTCGCCGGAGGACGCCATCTTAAAGGTCAACGGCATCTATGCGGGGCTGTGAGCTTCGGTGAGACATGACCGTGCGGGCGTCGCGATAGTTGTGGGGGCCGCACGGTGAATGACGGAGACGGCGCCATGACCATCGTGGACATCTTCGGCTATTTTGCCCCGTTGGATTTCGCGGCGGTAGGGTTTCTGCTCGTCAGCTGGCTTGGAATGAGCTGGCGCGTGGAAACCAGCAGTTTTGGGCGACCGTCGGTGACGGTTCTGATGGTGCGCTATCGCCGGGAATGGATGCGGCAGATGGTCACGCGGGAGCCGCGTATCTTCGACGCGACCATACTGTCGAACCTGCGACAGGGGACGGCGTTTTTTGCGTCGGGCTGCATGATTGCGCTGGGTGGTGTTTTGGCGCTGTTGGGGAATACGGAAAGTCTCAACAAGGTCGCCGTGGATCTGTCGGTGATTGAGGCGCCGGAATATGTCTGGCGGATCAAGCTGTTGCTGGTGGCGCTGCTGCTGACGCACGGGTTTCTGAAGTTTGTCTGGTCCAACCGGCTGTTCGGCTACTGCGCCGTATTAATGGGGGCGGTGCCGAATGATCTGGAGCATCCCCAGGTTTATGACCGTGCGGCCCAGGCGGCGGAGATCAACATCCGGGCGGCGTGGAACTTCAACCGGGGGCTGCGGGCGGTGTATTTTTCGCTGGGGGCTCTGGCCTGGCTGCTGGGGCCGCTGTTTCTGATTGCGTCGACGGTTGTTGTGAACGTGACGATCTGGACCCGCGAGTTCTCTTCGAAGCCGCGCGACATCCTGGAGAATGACGCGGCGCCGTGAGGGATGGGGCGTCGGCGGATTTCGCACACAAGACGGTCAGATGGCGGTCAGGGTCGTTGTGATTGCCCGCGCGAGGGCGTAGGCATGGCGCGTTTAACAGTACCGGGAAGTGTTGCCGTGTCTCCAAATCCTGCACCATTCGCCGCGTTTGAATGGATCATTGCCTGGCGGTATCTGCGCGCGCGTCGCAAGGAGGGCGGTATTTCGGTTATTGCCTGGTATGCGCTCATTGGAGTAATGCTGGGCGTTGGTACGCTGATCGTGGTGCAGGCCGTGATGATCGGATTCCGCGAGGAGTTTACGGAGCGGATTTTGGGCGCGAATGCCCATGCGTCGATCTATTACACGGCGGAGATGGACGAGTTTGGCAACCGCGACCGGCAGGTTCGGGATTACGACGACCTGGCCGGGCGTCTGGCGGAGGTCGACGGGGTCGACCGGGCCACTCCGCTGGTGAAGGGTCAGGTGATGGCGTCCGCTGGCGGTCGTGCCGCGGGCGTTGAGGTCTATGGCACGCGGCTGGAGGATCTGCAGCAGGTGCCGCTGATTGCCGACCCGGAAACGGGCTGGGGGGACCTGGAGCGTTTCGATGAGGGGATTGCCATTGGCACGGGTGTTGCGCGGGAACTGGGCGTGGCGCTGGGCGATGTGGTGACGCTGATCTCGCCGGAGGGTATGGACACGCCGTTCGGCACGCAGCCACGTCTGAACGACTATGAGGTCGTGTTTATTTTTGGCGTGGGACGCTTCGATATCGACCGGACGCGCGTCTACATGCCGTTCACGGAGGCCCAGGCCTATTTCAACCGGGAGGGCAGCGCCGACGAGGTTGAGGTGATGCTCAGCGACCCGTCCGGCGTGGATGATCTGGTCTGGCCGCTGACGGAGGCTGCGGGGCCGCGTGGGCAGGTCTGGACCTGGAAGAACGCCAATGGGGCGTTTCTGTCGGCGCTCGATGTTGAGCGGCGGGTGATGTTCATCATCCTCTCGCTGGTGGTGTTGATCGCGGCGCTCAACATCATCTCGGGCCTGGTGATGCTGGTGAAAAACAAGGGGCGGGATATTGGCATCCTGCGCACCATGGGGCTGAGCCGGGCGTCGATCATGCGGGTGTTCTTTATCTGTGGTGCCTCGATTGGCGTGGCGGGGACGGTGCTTGGGGTTGTCCTCGGCTGTCTGTTTGCCGCGAACATTCAGGAGATCCAGGCTCTGGTGGAGTGGGTCGCGGGCGGCAGTGTGTGGAACCCGGAGGTGCGGTTCCTGACGGAGATCCCGGCGCGGCTGCGGTTTTTGGATGTGCTTGCGGTGGTGGTGATGGCTCTGGGGCTGTCCTTTGTGATTACCATTCCGCCGGCGCGCAATGCGGCGCGGATGAACCCGGTGGAGGCGTTGCGCTATGAGTGATGCCCTGACGCTGAGTGGTGTGGCGAAACGGTACAATGCCGGGACGCCCGCGGAGATCGTCGTGCTGGAGGATGTGGACCTGAGCCTTGCCAAGGGCGAGGTCGTGGCGCTGGAGGCTCCGTCAGGGGCAGGGAAATCGACGCTGCTGCATATTGCCGGTCTGCTTGATGAGCCGGCGGCAGGGTCGGTGCATATCATGGGGCATGAGGCGCCCATGCGTGACGACCGGGCCCGCACGCGACTGCGCCGGGACACGGTCGGCTTTGTGTATCAGTTTCATCATCTGCTGCCGGAATTTACCGCGTCCGAGAACGTGGAACTGCCGCAATGGGCGGCGGGTGTTGCGCGTGAAAAGGCGTCGGCGCGGGCGCGGGAACTGCTGGAGGCGGTGGGGCTGGGCCACCGGCTGACGCACCGGCCTGCGGAACTGTCCGGCGGTGAGCAGCAGCGGGTGGCCATTGCCCGGGCTCTGGCGAACCGGCCCGGGGTTTTGCTGGCGGATGAGCCGACGGGCAACCTCGATCCCGGCACGGCGGGATCGGTGTTTGACATGCTGATGGGACTGGTGCGCGAGACGGGGCTGACGGCGCTCATCGCGACGCACAATCCGGACCTCGCCGCGCGGATGGACCGGCGGCTGGTGCTGGGTCAGGGGCGGATTACCAGCCCCTGAGGGACCAGGTTATTCGGAGCAGATGGCGCGCACGGCGTCCCATTCCTGGTCGGTGACCAGTCGTTCGGTACGGGGGTTTTCCTGCATGACGACCGGGTTTTCCGGGTCCGTCTGCCAGCCGTAGCGGATGAGCGCATCGTATAGGGGACGCTGGTCGATGCCGGCGTCATGCAGGCTGTTCAGGGCCTGCTGGATCACCGCTGTTCCGGGCGGCTCCCAATCCCCGGCGATTTGGCTCTCGAGTGGCCGAGGGCTGATATTGCCGGTGAAGACGTAGCGGAGGTTTTGCAGGGTTCCCGCGTCGCGCATCATGTCCGCGACCGGATCGGTGGCGCGTGCCAGAGCAATCCAGCCTGCGGCCTCTTCCGGCGCGCGGGCGGTTTTCAGCGTGGCGGAGCCCATCAGGATCGTGTCGCCGGGCAGCGCGAGAACCGGTGTCTGCTTCAGGTCGAGAACGCGGATGCGGGGAGCCTCCCCATTTGCGGCGAGTGACGTGCCGATGCTGTCGAGCGCGCGACGTCCCGGGGTTTCGGGGCAGATGGGTCCGCTGCTTTCCATCAGGGCGAGGAGCATCCGGTCGCCAAGCTCGCGTTCCGACGCGGGCGGGACCATGCGTGTGGCGAGCAGGGGGGCGAGGCCGGGGCTGACGGCGGCAATGATCAGGATGATGAGTAGAGCCACAAGCGGGCCCACGAGGGAGAGGCGTCTGGTCTTTTGAATGCGGGTGGGCTCGGGAAGTATTTCGCCGAGGGAGACCTTGGCGATGGCGGCATTCATCTCGGGGTCGCCTATGCGCAGGGTTTCCGTACCATCGGAGTTCATCGAATAGACGGTGGTGTCGCCGGTGCGGTCTATCGCCTGCACTCCGGCAAGGGCCCAGTGTCCGAGGACGTTTTCTTTCAGATCGCTCAACACCAGACTGGTGTTGCGAAAGGAAACGATGACTTCGCGGGGTGGGGTGTCGGGTGTTTCGGTCCAGTGGCCGGTCGCCTCCAGCCAAAGGTAATTGTCCAGCGCGGTCATGGGTGCCTGATCCGGTAAAACGGGTTTGTAATTTTTTGCCCGTTTCCTACCCTGTGGGTGTGGTCAAGTCCAGGGGGAGTATCAGACCACCCGGTTGCGCCTGCGGCTTCGGACGAAGGCCAGAAGGGCGCCGAGGGCGGCGAGGGAGCCTGCGCCGGCGCCCGCGTCGATTTCGGGGACGTTGCTGCTTGTCGGGACCTCAAGGCCGATATTCATGCTGGCCGGGAGCGGGTCGCCCTGGCCGAGGCGCCAGGTTATGTTGGAGCGGTCGAAATGGCGGAAATGGCTGTCTTCGCTGAGTGTGACCTGGAGCCAGGAGGCCATGCCTTCGGCCATGTCGTAGTTGTTGGCGCCGAAGCCGAGTTGGGAGTTGGGGGCGTCATCGCGCATGGCGACGTCGAGGTTGACGCCGTAGAGGCCGTGGCGGCCGGTCAGCTGGCCCTCGACACTGCTGAAATAGGCCCAGTTCAGTTCGTCGCCACGGCAGGCGCCGCCGGCGGCGGAACCACAGGCGGGGGATTGTCCGTCGGAGAAGCCCTGAAGCCCGGAGAAGACGAGGTTGAGGCCGAATTTGTGATGCGTGTTGCGGCGGTTGACGATTTTGCCGGTGAGCGTGGCGGTGTCACCGTTCCAGTCGAGGCTGGCGCCGGAATGGGTGATGGCCCAGGAACCGCCCATGCCGGTGTGAGGGCGGAACGGGCGCAGCCAGAAGGCGCCTTTGGTGGCGGAATTGTCGAGTACGCTGTGGCTGCCGGTAATTGTGGCGGCGATGGCCGGGGCGGCGGTTGAGGAGAGCGCCAGGGCGATGGCAAGGGCCGCGGTTTTGATACTCTTACGCATGGTTACAGCTTCCGAACTACGACACCGCCGGACGGCCCCGGGAGGACGGGCCCGCCGGCGGTGAACACACCAATTTGGGTTGGACCCTAGAGGCGTGGGTTTAAGAAAGTATCAACCATGACCGGGGCGCTGACATGAAAACGGGCCGCGGTTGGGCGGCCCGTGGATGGTGTCGGTTCGTAAGCGTCGTGTCAGGCGGCGTCGGCTTCCGGCTGGTATTTCTGGTAGAAGCCCTCGCCGCTCGCGGCCAGATCGTGCAGGATTTTGGGCGCGGTGAAACGGTCGCCGAATTCGGATGTGAGACCGTCGCAGATTTCCACAGCCTTTCCCGCGCCGAGGATGTCCAGCCACGAGAAAGGCCCGCCGGACCAGGGCATGAAGCCCCAGCCGAGGATGGCGCCGACATCGCCCTCGCGGATGTCCATGAGGACGTTTTCCTCCAGGGCACGGACGGCCTCGAGCGTCTGGATCATGGCGAGGCGGTGCTGAACGGTGGTAAGGTCCGGCTGGTCGTCGGACGCGGGCCAGTTCTCTCCAAGGCCGGGCCAGAGGCCGGTGCGTTTGCCCTTCTCGTCATACTCATAGAACCCCGCGTTCGATTTGCGGCCGAGCCGGCCCTCATCGAACAGTTCGAAGAGCACGTCGTCGGAAGGGCTTTCGGGATAGGCGTCGCCCATGGCGGCTTTGGTCGCTTTTGCGATTTTCACGCCAAGATCCACGGAGGTCTCGTCCACGAGCTGCAACGGGCCGAGCGGGAAGCCGAGCTGTTTGGCTGCGTTTTCGATCAGCGCGGGGGAGACGCCCTCGGCCACCATGCGGACGCCCTCGTTGATGTAGGGGATGATGCAGCGGTTGGCGTAGAAGAAGCGGGCATCGTTGACGACGATGGGGGTTTTGCGGATCTGGCGCACGAAGTCGAGCGCCTTGGCCACCGCCCTGTCCCCGGTTTCTTTGCCGCGGATGATCTCGACCAGCATCATCTTGTCCACCGGCGAGAAGAAATGGATGCCGATGAAGTTCTCCGGATTGCCGCTGGCCTTCGCCAGGTCGCTGATCGGCAGGGTCGAGGTGTTGGTGGCGAAGATCGCGTCGTCGGGCAGGGCGGCTTCGGCCTTTTGGGTGGTCTCGGCCTTGACGCCGGGGTCCTCGAACACAGCCTCCACGACCAGATCGCAGCCGTCGAGGGCTGCGTAATCCGGGGTGGCGTTGATGCGGGCAAGCACCGCATCCTTCTTCTCCTGGGTCACGCGCTTGCGGGACATGCCTTTGTCGAGGATGGATTCGGCATGGGCCTTGCCTTTGTCGGCGGCTTCCTGGTCGCGGTCGATGAGGACCACGTCGATGCCCGCGTTGGCGGCCACGTAGCCGATGCCTGCGCCCATCATGCCCGCGCCGATGACGCCGAGTTTTTTGACGCTCTGGTCCGGGGCCTCGGGTCGGACGGCGCCTTTCTCAAGGGCCTGTTTGTTGATGAAGATCGAGCGCAGCATGGCGCCGGAGGATGGGTTCATCAGGACATGGGTGAACCAGCGGGCCTCGATTTTAAGCGCGGTGTCGAAGGGGACCTGTGCGCCCTCGTAGGCGGCGGAGAGCATTGCTTTGGCGGCCGGATACACGCCCTGGGTTTTGCCGTGGACCATGGCGGACGAGCCGAGATAGGTCATGAATCCGGCGGGGTGGTACGGTGCGCCGCCCGGCATTTTGTAGCCTTTGGCGTCCCATGGTTTGACGATGTCGGCGTCCTTTGCGTTCAGGACCCACTCCTTCGCACGCGCCAGAAGTTCCTCGGGCGGCACGACCTCGTCGATCAGGCCCGCGCTTTTGGCTTTGGCTGGGGCGAGGGTTTTGCCTTCCATCAGGTAGGGGGCCGCGGCCATGACGCCCATTTTGCGCACGAGGCGGGTGGTGCCGCCCATGCCGGGGAAGATGCCGATCAGAATCTCGGGCAGGCCGATCTTGGCCTTTGGGTTGTCGGCGGCGAAAATGCGGTGGCAGGCAAGCGGGATCTCAAGCCCGATGCCAAGTGCCAGGCCGGGGAGGGCGGCGGCGACGGGTTTGCCGCCCTTGTTGGTTTTGGGATCCATGCCGGCGCGTTCGATCTTGCGCAGAATGCCATGCATGTTCATCAGCCCGTCCATGAGGCCCTGGGCGGGGTTTTCGCCCGCGCTGTCCTTCATTTTGGCGATGATGTTGATGTCCATGCCGGCTGCGAAGTCGGGCTTTGCGGAGGTGATGATGATGCCTTTTACGGCGTCATCGGCCAGAGCCGCGTCGAAGAGGCTCTCAAGCTCGGCAATGCCCTCCATGTTGAGGACGTTCATGGATTTGCCGGGCAGGTCCCAGGTGATCGTGGCGACGCCGTCCGCGTCTGTGGCAGAGGTGAAAATGGTCATGTGATGTCTCCATTAAAGGATAGACGTTTTGCGGGGAGGAACCGGGCCTGAGGGGGCCGGTTCGACTTCAGATGGCGAGTTCGGCCGCTTTGGGCGGGCTGGACTTCAGCATGGCGAAGGCAAGCGCAAAGGGTCCGGCGGGATCAAACTCGATAATTTCGAGCATCTCTGATTTCAGGACTCCGTCGAAGTCTCGGAAATAAAACCGGCCGATTGCCGCGTGGCCCGGGGCGTCGCCCGCAACCTCGTGACGGAAGCGCAGATCCACCGTGGTCTCGTCGCGTCGGGTTGCCCCCAGACACATCAGGCTGGCGTGCAGTTTGCGGACTTTGCCGCGAAACACGAGCTGTTTGTAGACCGCGGACAGGTTTGCGGCGTCCTTCAGGCTGTTCAGCACCAGAAGCTCGGACCCGAGATAGATCGCGAAGGGAAATGACATCATGCTGACGACAGTCTGGATGTCGGCCTGCTCATAGGCCTCCACCAGTTCAATGCCAACTGTCGCCGGGCTGCGTACCATTTTCCTCCCCATTTGGTGCGCGTCTAACGAGTTATTCATGGAAACGTCGTTATCGGCGCGTATAGAGGCCCTGATCTTCTCACGGTTGCAAGAGAAATGTTCCGGAAAATTGCCGGATGGCGACTTTCTATTCCGGGAAACTCCTGCAAACTGCCGGTTTTCGATTATTTTGGACGCTGCAGTATTCATACGCGTTCAATAATCGTTGCCGCACCCATGCCTGACGCGACGCAGAGCGTCGCGAGTGCGGTGCCTTTTCCAGAGCGTTCCAGTTCGTCCAGGGCGGTGCCGATGATGATCGCGCCGGTTGCACCCAGCGGGTGGCCCATAGCGATTGCGCCGCCGTTCACGTTCACCTTTGAGTTGTCCACGTCGAAGGCCTGAAGGAAGCGCAGAACGACGGCGGAGAAGGCCTCGTTGACCTCGATCAGATCGATGTCGGACATGGACATGCCGGACTCGGCGAGGATCTTTTCGGTCACGGGAACCGGGCCGGTGAGCATGATGGTCGGATCCGTGCCGATCTTGGCCGTGGCGCGAATGCGGGCGCGGGGTTTGATGCCGTGCTTTTCGCCGTATTCCTTTGATCCGATCAGGAGAGCCGCCGCACCGTCGACGATGCCTGAGGAGTTGCCGGCGTGGTGGACGTGGTTGATCTTCTCAAGATGGGGATATTTCAGCAGAGCCACAGCATCGAAACCGGGCATGGTCTCGCCCATGTCCTTGAAGGCGGGTTTGAGCGCGCCCAGCGACTGCATGTCTGTGCCGGGGCGGAGGTATTCGTCCTTTACGAGGATCGGCAGGCCGTTGATGTCATTCACGGGGATGACCGAGCGGTCGAAGCGGCCTTCCTCCCAGGCTTTGGCCGCTCGTTTTTGGCTTTCGACGGCCAGTTCGTCGCAGTCATCGCGGGAGAACCCGTATTCCGTGGCGATGATATCGGCGGAAATGCCCTGGGGCACGAAATAGGATTTCATGGCCAGAGAGGGGTCGACGGCTATGGCCGCGCCGTCCGAGCCCATGGCCACGCGGGACATCATTTCAACGCCGCCGGCGATGTAGCCGTCACCGGCGCCCGCACGGACCTGGTTGGCGGCGAGGTTTACGGCCTCGATGCCACTGGCGCAGAAGCGGTTGATGGAGAGGCCGGGGACCTTTTCCCCAAGTTCAGAGGCGAGAACGGCGGAGCGCGCAAGGCATCCGCCCTGTTCCATGACCTGGGTGGCGTTGCC
Organism: Alphaproteobacteria bacterium; assembly: GCA_030427145.1. Taxonomy (GTDB): domain Bacteria; phylum Pseudomonadota; class Alphaproteobacteria; order Rhodobacterales; family Rhodobacteraceae; genus Amaricoccus; species Amaricoccus tamworthensis. Next base: position 106,297 of record JAUHWT010000014.1, read on the forward strand.
CCAGATCACGTCCTCGACCGCGTCCTGGGGCAGGCCGTTGCGGTTTTTAACCGCATTCAGGGTTTCCGCCGACAGGCGCAGGGACGTGACCTCGTGCAGGCTGCCGTCCTTGCGGCCCTTGCCACGCGGTGTGCGCACGGCGTCGTAAATGTAGGCTTCCGTCATCGGTTCCTCCGGTTATTTGGCTCCGGGCAGGGGATGCCCGGGCATGAGGTCGTAGGGGTGTTTCCAGCCGGGCAGGGCGGCTATGCCTTCGAGCCACCGGCTGATGTTGGGGTATTGGTTCATGTCGGCGCCGAACTCATCGGCAAAGTACAGATAGGAGCAGCAGGAAAAATCCGCCGTGGTCGGCCGGTCGGTGGCGACCCAGTCGCGGTCGGCCAGGTGGTGCTCCAGAACGGTCATCGCGGCTTTGGCGCGGCCACCCAGGAACGCAATCACATCCGGGTTACGTTTCTCCGGTGCGAGGAAGTTCATCAGGAAACGGAGGGTGCCGATTGTGCTGCTGAGTTTATGATTGTCCCACAGGGTCCAGCGCAGGATCTCAAGGCGTTCGGCCTCAGTGTTGTGGCTGAATTTGCCGGTTTTGCCGGTAAGGTAGTCCATGATGACGCCGGACTGGGACAGGACCAGATCGCCATGTTCGAGAACGGGGACCTCGCCCATTTCGTTGAGGGCCAGAAATTCGGGTGTTTTGGAAGCGCCGTTGAAAAAGTCGACGAAAACCGGCTCCCAGTCCTGGCCGGTCAGTTCCAGCATCAGGGCGGCGCGGTATGCGTTCCCCGATTGTGCAAAACAGTGAAGCCGGTATACGCTCATTTCTTGATCCCTGTCGTGACCTTTGCTTTGCGGGAATTGACGGCCCGATCCGTTCCGCCCGCGTTTGTTATGGTGTCGAGTTTCTGCAGTAGCGCAACCTTAAGAGGATCGGGGCGGAGCCTCCTCTAAGAAGGCTCCATCACGTTGGTGTTCCGGGTTTAAAAAGCCTCGGCGTCGAGGGCCATGACCGGGTCGGCGCCGCTCTCGATGCGAGCGAGGTGCATTTTGGTCGCCGGAAGCTGGCGGGCCATGTAGTAGCGGCCGGTGGCGAGTTTGTTTTTGTGGAAGTCGCTGTCGCCTTCCAGAGCCGCCTTCGCCATGCGGGACCACATCAGGCCGAGGACGACGTGGCCGAAGAGGTGCATGAAATCCGACGATCCAGCCAAGGCGTGGTTGGGGTTCTTCATGCCGTTCTGCATGAAATACATTCCGGCGGCCTGGAGGTCCTTGGAGGCGGCTTTCAGCGGTTCGAGGAAGTGCGTCCTGAGGTCCTCGTTGTCCGCATTGTCCTTGATAAACGCCTTGACCATCTCAAAGAAGGCCACGACATGTTTGCCGCCGTCCTGGGCGAGCTTGCGGCCCACCAGATCGAGCGCCTGGACGCCATTTGCTCCCTCGTAGATCATGGCGATACGGGCGTCGCGCACGAACTGGCTCATGCCCCATTCCTCGATATAGCCGTGGCCGCCAAAGACCTGCTGGGCCTGGACGGTCATGTCGAAACCGCGATCGGTGAGGAAACCCTTCACGACGGGGGTGAGCAGGGAGATGAGGCCATGCGCGTCCTCGTCACGGGCAAGGTTGGCGGCGTCGATCAGGCTCGCGGACCAGAGCAGGAAGGCGCGGCCGCCCTCGATGAAGGATTTCTGGTCCATGAGGCTGCGGCGGATGTCCGGGTGGACGATCAGCGGATCGGCGGGGCCATCGGGGTTTTCGGTGCCGGTAACGGCCCGGCCCTGTAGGCGGTCGCGGGCGTAGTCGGTAGCGGCCTGATAGGCGGCGACGGCCTGGCCGAGACCCTGAAGGCCAACGCCGATGCGGGCCTCGTTCATCATGGTGAACATGGCGCGCAGGCCTTTGTGCTCCTCGCCAATCAGGTAACCGGTCGCGCCATCGTAATTCATCACACAGGTCGAGTTGCCGTGGATGCCCATCTTCTCCTCGATCTTGCCGCAGGAGAGGGCGTTGCGGTCGCCGAGCGAGCCGTCCTCATTGACGAGGAATTTCGGGACGATAAAGAGCGAAATGCCTTTTACACCCTCCGGACCGCCGGGGATTTTGGCAAGAACCAGGTGGATGATGTTGTCGGACATGTCGTGCTCACCGGCGGAGATGAAGATCTTCTGGCCGGTGATCTTAAACGTGCCGTCGTCCTGGGGTTCGGCCTTGGTGCGCAGAAGGCCGAGGTCCGTTCCACAGTGGGGTTCGGTCAGGTTCATGGTGCCGGTCCACTCGCAGGACACCATTTTGGGCAGATAGGTGGCTTTCTGCGCGTCGGAACCGTGCGTGTGAATGGCGGAATAGGCGCCATGGGTCAGACCGGCATACATGTTGAAGGCCATGTTGGCGGCGGAGTGCATTTCGCCCACGGCTACGCCCATGATGTAGGGCATGCCCTGTCCGCCGAAATCCGGGTCGCAGTCGAGCCCGGTCCAGCCGCCCTCACGCAGAAGGTCGAAGGCTTCCTGAAATCCGTCCGGGGTGCGAACCACACCGTTTTCGAGCACACAGCCCTGCTCATCGCCCCTGGTATTGGTGGGGGCGAGAACGTCACGGGCGATTTTGCCCGCTTCCTCAAGGATGGCGGAGGTGAAATCCCGGTCCAGTTCGGAATAGCCGGGGATTTCCGACTGCTCGATTTTCAGGACGTCGTGCAGGACAAATTCCATGTCGCGAAGAGGGGGCGTGTAGGAGGCCATTGGTGTTTCCTTCTTTATTCTGCCGCTTCGGCCGGGGTTTCGTTGAGGACCGATTTGACCCAGTTGAGCTGTTCCTCAAACTCGGCGATGGCCTCATTGAGTTCGTCGCGCTGGGCCACCATGCTCCGGTAGTGTTCCACCCCAAGATCGTAGGTTCGCTGAAGCTGTGTTCTTTGCTGATCGCCTGCGTCATAGAGATTGAGAAGCTGGCGGATTTCCTCGAGGGCAAAGCCAAAACGCTTGCCGCGCAGGATCAGTTTAAGGCGGGCCTGGCAGGATTTTCCGAACAGGCGTTTGGTTCCCTCACGCGTGGGGAACAGGAGTTCCCGCGACTCGTAGAACCGCAGCGTTCGGGGGGTTACTTCATATTTGGCGCACATTTCGCCGATAGTCAGCAGTGTGTCACTCATGTTCCCTCCGTGGCCGATTGTTGTCGTTTTGCGAAACATGCTCGCAGGTTTGTCGCTTTTCAAGTAAATTGCTTTACGTAAACGTAAAGTTGACGCGACGTCATACTGGCCGCGTCCATCCGCCGTCCGCAGTGTCCTGATCGGGAATTTGACCTGTTATCGTGATGAAAACGGGCTTATGCATCGGAAAATGGTGCCGGTTTTGACCGGACGGGGCAATCTACAGGTGGCATCGTGGGCGACACCCTGAGCAAGGAAGACAAAATCCGCATAGCGAGGCAGTTTGTGGGCGCTCTGCCCCATTCGGCCGATCTGGGCATGCATCTTGATGATCTTGGGCCCGGTTGGGTGATCATGTCGCTGGGCTATGACGAGCGATTCATAGGTGATCCGGAGACCGGTGTGCTGCATGGTGGGGTGGTGACCGCGCTGCTCGATACCAGCGGAGGGACGGCGGTGATGGCGCATCCAATGGCGCCCAAGGGGACGGCCACGATTGATCTTCGTATTGACTACATGCGACCGGCGGAACCGGGGAGGCGGATCTACAGCCGGGCCGAGTGTTACCGCATGACGAAGAACGTCGCGTTTGTTCGGGCCACGGCCTACACGGATGACATTGACGTGCCGGTCGCGGCGGCAACCGGGGCCTTCACGGTGGAGGGGTTGAGCTAATGCCGTTCAAACGTCCGGAACCGGTCCAGGTGGTCAAGCAGCGGCGCGATGCGGCGCTGAAGCAGATGGTGGCGCAGGTACCCTATATTCAGCATCTGGGCGTGGTGTTTGAGCGGCATGGCGATGAGCTGACCGCCCTGTTGCAGTATGATGAGAAGCTGGTCGGCAATCCGGTGTTGCAGGCCCTGCACGGGGGCGCGATAGGTGCGTTTCTTGAGATCACCGCGATCATGGAGCTGTCCTGGCAGCAGGTCTGGAACCTGATGGAAGGTGGCGGCCCGGAGGCTGAAGCCATTGAGGCGGGGCGTTTTCCGCCGTTGCCCAAGACGATTGATTTCACGGTGGACTACCTGCGGGGCGGTTTGCCGCGCGATGCCTATGCACGGGCGCGGGTGAACAGGTCCGGCCGGCGCTATGCCAGTGTGCATGTGGAGGCCTGGCAGGATAACCGGGCGCGGCTCTTCGCTCAGGGGACGGGACATTTTCTGATGCCACAGGGCGGGAAAACCGCCGGGTGACGACCCCTTCGATCAGCCATCGGCGGGTTTTGCGCATAGCCGTACCCATTGTGCTGTCCAATGCGACCATCCCGATTTTGGGAGCGGTCGATACCGGTGTGGTTGGTCAGATCGGTTTGGCCGCGCCGGTGGGGGCGGTTGGCATTGGGGCGGTGATCCTGGCGTCGCTCTACTGGATTTTCGGGTTTCTGCGGATGGGGACGTCCGGCCTGGTGGCGCAGGCCCATGGGGCGGGTGATGCGGTCGAGGTTGGCGCGCTGCTGGTGCGGGGGCTGCTGATCGGGCTGGGGGCGGGCCTCATCTATCTGGTTCTGTCGCCGCTGCTTTTTCAGGCGGCGTTTCATATTGCGCCTGCGTCTGAGGAGGTCGAGGACCTGGCGCGTGCCTACATGTCGGTCCGTATCTGGGGCGCGCCGGCGACCATTGCGATTTACGCGCTGACGGGTTGGCTGATCGCCATGGAGCGGACGCGGGGCGTGTTGTGGCTGCAGCTTGGCATGAACATGGTCAATGTGGTGCTGGACCTGTGGTTTGTGCTTGGGCTTGGCTGGGGCGTGGTTGGCGTGGCCTGGGCCACTCTGGCGGCGGAGTTTTCGGGGCTGGTTATCGGTCTGTATCTCTGTCGCGACGCGTTTGCCGATCCGATGTCCCGGGCGGCGTCGGTCGTGTTTGACCGGGTGAAGCTCATACGGATGGCGGCGGTCAACGGGGACATTTTGATCCGTTCGGTCCTGTTGCAGGCGAGTTTTACGAGTTTTCTTTTTCTGGGGGCGGGCCTTGGTGACGTGCAGCTGGCGGCGAACCAGGTGCTGATGCAGTTTCTGCAGTTTACCGCCTTTGGGCTCGACGGGTTTGCCTTTGCGGCGGAGACACTGGTGGGTCAGGCGCTTGGCCGACGGAACAGGCCGGAACTGCGGTCGGCCGCCATTGTGACATCGCAATGGGGTGTGGCGGTGTCCGTTGGGCTTTGCGTGGTGTTCTGGATCTTTGGGCCGATGGTGATCGATATCATGACCACCGCGCCGGATGTCCGGATTGCCGCGCGGGAATACCTGCCCTGGATTGCGGTGGCTCCGGTGGTCGGGATTGCGTCCTGGATGCTGGACGGGGTGTTTATTGGCGCGACACGCACCGGGCCCATGCGAAATGCGATGATTCTGTCCGTTGCGATCTATGTTGTGGCGGTGCTGATCCTTCTGCCACAGTTCGGCAATCACGGGCTTTGGGCGGCGCTTATGGTTTTGAACACGGCGCGGGGCGTTACTCTCGCGCTGCGGTATCCGGCACTGGAAGCGGCTGTATAGCGGGTCGTCGTCGGCTCAGGACAGTTCGGTTTTCAGCCGGTCCACCAGGGTTTCCAGAACCTTGACGCGGGAGAAGCGCTTGTCGTTGGCCTCGACGATTGTCCAGGGCGCCTGCGGTTTGGAGCAGAGAGCGACCATGTCCTCAACGGCACTGGCGTAGAGGTCCCATTTCTCGCGGTTGCGCCAGTCGTCATCGGTGATCTTGAAACGCTTGTGCGGGGTGTTCTCGCGGGCCTTGAAGCGGGCCAGCTGTTCATCGGCGTCAATGGCCAACCAGAACTTGTGGACTATATAGCCCGCCCGGATAAGCTGTGTTTCGAAGTCGTTGATTTCCTCATAGGCCCTGGCCCAGTCATGGGGTGCGGCGAAACCTTCCACGCGTTCCACGAGCACACGGCCGTACCAGCTGCGGTCGAAGATGGTAATGTCGCCCTGGTCTGGAATGCGTCGCCAGAAACGCCAGAGATAGGGGCGTGAAAGGGCCTCCTGGCTGGGTGCAGCGATGGGGACCACCGTACTCTGGACCGGGTCGAGCGCGGCGCGGGCGCGTCGGATGGCGCCCCCCTTGCCAGCGGCGTCGTTGCCCTCGAAGACAAGGACCATGCCACGTTCGGTCATTTCGGGGCTGCGGGTGAGTTTGTAGAGTTCGTTCTGTGCGTCCTTAAGACGTTTCTTGTACTCGTCCTTTTTGAGGCTTTGGGTCAGATCGAGGGCGGGCAGGACGGGTTTGCCCGGCGCGATGCGGTTTGCATGGTCCCATGTTTCGGCAGGCGTTTTGACGGGGGCGACCGTGAGCGCCTGAAGCACCAGTTCGCCGACCTCAAAATCGCGGGCTTCGGTGTCTATGGCGCAAATCTCGTGCCAGGGCTCGCCGGACATGCCGGAGAGTTCCTCCGCGGCCTCAACCAGTCGTTTCTGTTCCTTCTTGTCCTGGAGCTTGTCCCATTCAACCATCAGGGGTTTGCGGAAGCTGCCCGGAGCGTTGCTTTTTTCCTCGTAGCGTTTCTGGGCCTTGCCGGCGGAGAGTTTGAGCCAGATCTTCAGGACGCGGACGCCTTCGGCCTTGAGCATGGCCTCGACATGGCGGGTCATTTCCAGGGAGGCTTCGAACTGCTTCAGGTCGGTTTTGTCGGTGATGCGGTTGTAGAGCAGCTGGTGGTACCAGGAGCCGAGTACGATGGCGATGCGGCCGCGTTCGGGCATGTCCAGCCAGTAGCGACGGGCCAGCGGGCCGTGGTATTTTTTGTGTTTGCCGATGTCATAGGCCAGCGTCGACACGCCGCGCGGGTCGAGCCATTCGTTCAGGCGGTTGGTGACCTCGCCTTTGCCGGAACCATCGAGCCCGTTAATGAGAACCAGCAGGGCCTGGGATTTGTCCTCGGCAAATTCGAACTGCGCGTCGAGAAGCGCGGTGCGCAACGCGGACTCGCGGTCCTCCTCTACCGTCGGGGTTTCGCTCTCGTTTTGTGTGTCCATTCCGCCCGCCCTGTCAGGTGCCATGCCTCGCCAGTTTCGGCGTGCGTGGCCGGAGTTGCAAGGGGGTGGTAATATTGTCGGAAGAGAAGATTGATCGTTGGGGAGGGTGGGGCTATCCGAGCCGCGGTGGTTTGAGGCTATTGGGATTTCCCGGTTGTTGGGGCCGCATGGTGGCGAGGCCGTTGATTTTTCTTTAGGCGACAAATTTGGTCAACTAATTGAAATCGTTGATTTTTCGGTTGATCTGTTCGCCGGGACAGTTTAGGGAGGTTGTCAGTAAGAACTGCAAGCCAGTTTTGTCATCCCGCCAGGCAGCGTCCCTGGATAGCCACCCAGCCAGATGATCAAAACAAGCCAGCATGTTGCGACCCGCAAGCCTTTGTGCCAGCGGGCCGTTGTTTTTAGGGCCAGCTTAACGAGGTGACAGCGCGGGATTGCGTCGCGGTCAATTGGGATGTCAGGATTTGGCGTCCGCGCCTACGGCTTCGGAGACGTTGGAAAACCCGTCCCGGGCAAGAAGGGGCGGCAGTCCATCAAGGATTTCACGGACAAGCGACATGCCGCCGTAGACGAGAGCCGAATAAATCTGGACGGCGGACGCACCGGCGCGGATTTTGGCGTAGGCCTGTTCGGCCGATCCCACGCCACCCACACCGATCAGCGGGATTTGTCCTCCGGTGAAGCGGTAAATGTTGCGCAGGACCGTCGTCGATTTTTCGAACAGCGGCTGACCCGAGAGGCCCCCGGCCTCTTCCCGGTGCGGGCTGTGCAGACCGTCGCGGGAAAGGGTCGTGTTGGTCGCGATGATGGCGGCAATACCGGCGGTCATGGCGCATTCGGCCACGTCAGCCTGCTCCTCCTCCGTCAGGTCTGGGGCGATTTTGAGAAAAACGAGCACCGGACGGTCTAGCCCGGCGCGGGCTTCCATCACGCGTTCCAGCAGGGCGGTGAGGGCGGCGCGGCCCTGCAAATCCCGGAGTTTTTCGGTATTGGGCGAAGAGACATTGACGGTGGCAAAATCCACATGTGGCCCGGCATGGGTCAGAACTTTGGCAAAATCGGCGGCGCGGTCCTCACTGGTTTTGTTTGCGCCAAGGTTGAGGCCGACAACACCGGACGATGGCCGCTTCGCAAGGCGGGCGGTGATCGCTTCCATACCATCGTTATTGAAGCCGAAGCGGTTGATGACGGCCTGGTCTCCGCTGAGACGGAAGAGGCGTGGCCTGGGGTTTCCTGGTTGCGGCAATGGCGTGGCCGCGCCCACCTCGATGAAACCGAACCCGGTGTTCAGGAGAGGCTCAATGGCCTCGGCGTTTTTGTCGAGACCGGCGGCGAGGCCAAGCGGATTGGGAAGCCGGATGCCGGCAATTTCCGTTTCCAGAGCCGGGGAGGTGATGGCCCCCTCTTTGGGGCCGAGGCCAAGTTTAAGTGCCCTGATGGCGAGGGAGTGAGCCGTTTCCGGGTCGATACGGTGAAGGGCGGCGAGCCCCATGCGTTCGAGTGCGCTCATGTAAGGCCGATGGGGGCCTGGGGTCCGTCAGGGCCGGTTGCGAGTTCCTCGGCTGAGAGAATGTCGGACAGGCGCAACTCCCGGTAGAGATGAGGGAAGAGGTCGCCGCCCCGCGAGGGTTCCCAGCGGATGTCGTTGCCTAAAGCTTCGGCGTCGACCGTCAGCAGAAACAGTTCCGTCTCGTTTGAGAAATGCTTGCGCAGGGTTTCGTCCAACTGACGCGCTGTCGAGAAATGCACGTAGCCGTCCTGACGGTCGACCGGTGCTCCTGGCGTCGAGCCGTCCTGTTCGAGTTCAGCCCATTCCCGGGCGCGAAAGACCTTGTAAATCCGCATGGCCCGCACCTTTGGCCCAGCCTGCGGCCGAGGTCAAGATTGCTTCAGCCCTGGGGCGTGAGATGCTTGCGCGATCCCCGTTGCAGTCCAAGCTGACGCTCGCGCCAGATGATGAAGAGACCCGCAAAAACGATCAGACCGGCCCCCGCGAGCATGGGAAGTGTCGGGATCTCGTCGAACAGTGCGTATCCTATGACGAGTGCCAGGATCATCGAGACGTATTCGAACGGGGCAATGACACCCACCGGCGCGAAACGGTAGGCCGATGTCAGGAGAATTTGGCCAACGCCGCCGCAAAGACCGGCGCACACGAGAAGTGCGAAATCCACCGGGTTGGGCATGACCCAGCCGAAGGGGACGGTGAAAAGGGAGAGAACGCTGGCGTTGATCGAGAAGTAGAACACGATCGCGGCGGTGGACTCACTTTGTACCAGTTTGCGTACGAAAACCTGGGCAAGTGCGGCAAACACTGCGCCCATGAGGGCCGCCATCGCTCCGATGGTTTGCAGCTTTGAGGCTTCCTCAAAGCTCAGGATCTGCATCCGTGGTGCAAGGACGATCATCACGCCGATGAGGCCGATGAAAACGGCGGTCAGCCGAAAAAGCCGCACCTGTTCCCCCAGAAACATGGCCGCGAAGATAACTACCAACAGTGGCGCGGTGTAGCCAAGCGCGGTTGCCTCGGGCAACGGCAGGAGACCGAGCGCGGTGAAATTCAGCGCCATGGCGGCGCTGCCCACCAGTCCGCGCCAGAGGTGACCGAAAGGATTTGACGTGTCGAGCCCGTGGCGCAGGTCATGCTGCCACATGAGCCAGGCGACGATGACGGGCACGGCGAAGATGGACCTGAAGAATACGGCCTCGCCGGGAGGAACGTTTGGCGCGGCGCTTTTAATGCAGACGGCCATGACGACGAAGATGCTGACGGAGATGACCTTGAGGCCGATCCCGCGCAGGGGGTTGGGAGTAAGTTCCGTTGTGGTCTGCATCACGCGGACCAGTGGCCTTCGGCCTTTGCCCAGTCGAGGGTGCGGTCGAGAGCGGCCTCAACCGGGTCGAACATCTCGTCGATCTCCTCGCCGGTTATGATCATGGGCGGGCAGAACACCATGGCGTCCGCGACAGGTCGGCTGATGACACCGTGCTCAAGCAGTTCGGCGCTCATTTTCGCGGCGACCTTACCGGTTTCCCTGAAGCCGTCCGGGGATTTGTTCGGGGAGAGTTCCAGTGCTCCGACCAGACCGACGTGGCGGGCCTCGCCCACAAGCGGGTGTTCGGCCAGGCGGTCGAGATGGGCCGCGAAACGGGTTGCGACGGATTTGACATGCGAGGTGATGTCGAGGCGGTGATAGATGTCGATGACCTTTATGCCGACTGCGCAGCCGACCGGGTGGCCGCCGTAAGTGAAGCCGTGTCCGAGCGTGCCGATTTTTGAGGTGTTGGCCTCGATGACATCGGCCATGTCCTGGTTGATGGCCACAGCGGAGAGCGGCATGAACCCGGAGGTCAGCTGCTTAGCCATTGAGACGGAGGTGGGTACCCAGTTGAAGGTCTGGGAGCCAAACCACTCGCCGGTGCGGCCAAAACCGCAGATGACCTCGTCAGCGATCATTAGAACATCGTGGCGGCGGCAGACCTCGCTGATGGCCTCGAAATAGCCTCTTGGGGGTACCACCACACCGCCCGCGCCCATGACGGGTTCGGCAATGAAGGCGGCGACGGTTTCGGGGCCTTCGGCCTCAATCAGTTCCTCGAGTTCGCGTGCGAGACGGGCGGAGAATGCGGGTTCGTCTTCACCGGCCCGCGCCTCTTTCCAGTAATGCGGGGTGCCGGTGTGAAGGATACGGTCCACCGGCAGGTCGAAATCCGTGTGGTTGTAGGGGAGCCCGGTCATGGAGCCGGAGACGACAGTGACGCCGTGATAGCCGCGCTTGCGGCTGATGATCTTCTTTTTGTCCGGCAGACCGCGGGCGTTGTTGTAAAACCAGGCGAGTTTTACCTGGGTCTCGTTGGCCTCGGAGCCGCTGCACTGGTAGAAAACGCGGGCCATTCGGCCGGGTGTGAGTTCCTTGATCTTTTCAGCGAGTTCGATTGACGGCTCATGGGTCTTGCCGCCGAACATGTGGTAGTAGGGCAGCTTGCCCATCTGTTCAGCCGCCGCCTCCACGATCTCCTGGTTGCCGAAGCCCAGTCCCGCGCACCACAGGCCGGACATGGCCTCGATGTAGCCGCGTCCGTTTGTATCGAAGACCCGTACCCCCTCGCCCCGTTCGATAATCATCACGCCCGTGTCGCGCGCCATTGCCGCATCGGTATACGGCAGAAGCAGTGCCTCGGCCGCACGGGCCTGGGAATTCGACAGGGTTGTGTTCATGGGCCGGACCTGGGGAGCTGGAGATATCCTGAATGCTGGCACTCTAGGCCCGCGTGATGTGGAAGGTCAATTGGGCGACGCGGCGATTGCCGGTGTCGGGGACAGACTTGCCGACACAGCGGTTGACCCAGGGTCCGGCTGCCCGGATCATGCTGCGGTGCAGTGCCGGAACAATCGGAAGTGGCGGGGCGTTAACCGTCAACCGGTGGTTGGGCCGGATTCAATAAATTGGGGGACGCAAATGGGACTGATTGGAATCTTCTTGTCGCTGGGGTTGTTGATGTATCTCGCGTATCGCGGGATCAACGTACTTATTCTCGCACCCATCCTGGCGCTTCTCGCGACTGCAATGGCAGGTGGGTTGCCGATTTTCGCGACCTATACGCAGGTCTTCATGCCCGCGCTGGGCAATTACCTGCTGAAGTTTTTTCCGCTGTTTTTGCTTGGAGCCATTTTCGGCAAACTCATGGCGGATTCCGGGTCGGCCCGGACGATTGCCGAATGGTTCACTGAGAAGATGGGAGCGGGGCAGTCGATTGCGGCCGTCGTGCTGGCCTGTGGTGTCCTGACATATGGTGGTGTGTCGCTGTTCGTGGTGGCTTTCGCGGTCTATCCGATCGCGAACGCGCTGTTTCGCCGTTCCGATACGCCGAAGCGTCTGCTCCCGGCGGCACTGGCGCTGGGCTCCTTCACTTTCACCATGACAGCCTTCCCGGGCACTCCGGCGATCCAGAACGCAATTCCCATGCCGTATTTTGGGACCACGCCGTTTGCGGCTCCGTTTTTTGGGACGCTGGCCGGGCTTGGGATGATGGTTTTTGGCATCCTCTGGCTTAACCGGCGCCGGGCAAAAGCCAATCAGGCAGGAGAAGGTTACGGGGAGCACAAGCGGACGGATTCCGACTCGGAAGTTTCGGACCAGCCGCTACCGTCGATCCTGATCGCGATGATGCCGGTGGTGGCGGTCATCGTTTTGAACGCCATCTTCACGTACCTCGTGATCCCGTCAATGGACACAGGCTATCTCCAGGAGCCGGATTACGGTGGCATTGCGCTGAACGATGTGAAGGGCATTTGGGCCATTATCGCGTCTCTGGTGATCTCAATACTGCTTTGTACCGCCCTGAACTGGTCGCGGTTCGTGGATCTGAAATCGAGCTACAACAAGGGCACGATGGGGTCGCTCCTGCCGGTATTTAATACGGCGTCGGAGGTTGGATATGGCGCGGTGATTGCATCGCTTCCGGCCTTTGTGGTCATTCGCGATGCGGTGCTGGGGATTTCGGCCAATCCGCTGATTTCCTCTGCGGTTGCCACAAATGTTCTGGCCGGGATCACCGGGTCCGCTTCGGGTGGCATGTCAATTGCGCTGGAAACCCTGGGCGACCAGTTCATGCAGAGCGCACAGGCGGCCGGCATTGATCCGGAGATCATGCACCGGGTTGTGGCCCTGTCCTCCGGTGGGTTCGATGCCCTGCCGCATAATGGTGCGGTTATCACTCTGCTTGCGATTACGGGGCTGACCCATCGCCAAAGCTATGGTGACATCTTTGTCGTTGCAGTTCTGATCCCGTTCACGATGACGGTCGGCGTTATTCTTGCGGCATCGCTTGCGGTGCTCTGAGGTGATCGGCGGGTTTTGTCGCGGTAAAAGGTGGTGAAGTTGCGGGGCTTGCCATGACGGCGTGTTCGCTGTCATTCTGTCCCGGGATTTAAGCCGCGCTTCCGCGCAGAACCGGGGATGATTTCATGTCGATACGTCAAATACTTCTGGCCTCAGCCGCCATGGCTTTCTGGGCGGGGGGCGCCCAGGCGTTTACGCTGCACATACTGCACATCAATGATGCGCACAGCCGCATCGAGTCGATCAACAAGTATGACTCGACCTGCTCCGCCGAGGATGAGGCGGAGGGTGCGTGTTTCGGAGGCGTGGCCCGGCTGGTGACAGCGGTCAATGAGATCAGGGCCGAAGCGGAGGCCGCCGGAGAGCCGGTCATTCTGCTGAGTGCGGGGGATCAGTTCTCCGGATCGCTGTTCTTCACGACCTACCAGGGGCAGGCCGAGGCGGAGTTTATGAACGCCATAGGGTTTGACGCCATGGTGCTGGGCAACCACGAGTTTGACCTTGGAACCGAACCGCTGGCGGCATTTATCAAGGCGGTGGAGTTCCCGGTGGCCTATGGCAACACCGACGCCACCGGTGACGAGTTCATGGCTGATCTCAATCCCGACCCGGTGATCCTGGAGGTCGACGGCCACCGGATTGGTATTGTTGGTGCGGTTGCTCCTGAAACGGCGGAAATTTCCAGCCCGGGTGATGGCATTGTCTTCACTGACACGGTGGAAACCATGTCGCGGCACATCGAGGAATTGCAGGCCGATGGGGTGGATCACATCATCGGGCTTACCCACGTCGGTGTCACCTCTGACCTGGAGATTGCCAGCCAGGTGGCGGGGCTGGATATTCTGATTGGTGGACATTCACATACGCTGTTCTCAAACACGGTTGAGGATGCGCCCTATGAGTATCCGCATATGGTTGAGGGGCCGGAGGGCTACCAGACGCCGGTGGTGCAGGCCGGGGCCTATACCAAATATCTTGGCCACGCGACGCCGACCTTTGACGACGAAGGCAACGTGACCGAGTTCACCGGTGACACGATGCTTCTGGATGCGTCCGTTGAGCCTGACGCCGCGACGCTTGAGCGGGTTGCGGAGATGGCGGGTCCCATTGAGGAACTGAAGTCCCGCAGGGTCGGTGAGACGTCGACCCTGATTGATGGATCAAGGGACACCTGCCGCGCGATGGAATGCACGATGGGCAACCTGGTGGCCGATGCCATGCTTGATCGCGTAAAGGATCAGGGCGTGACGATCGCGGTTCAGAATGGCGGCGGACTTCGCGCCTCCATTGAGGCCGGAACCGTAACGATGGGAGACGTTCTGACAGTGCTGCCATTCCAGAACACGCTGTCGACCTTCGACATCAAAGGCGCGGCTTTGGTTGAGGCGCTGGAGAATGGTGTGAGCCAGGTCGAGGAGGGCGGCGGACGTTTCCCCCAGGTTTCCGGTATGAAATATTCCTGGACGGCGGAGGCGGCTCCGATGGAAGGCCGGATCAGGGAGGTTCTGGTTCAGGAAGGTGACGAATGGGTGCCTATCGATCCTGAAAAGGTCTACTCGGTCGTGACCAACAACTTCATGCGCGGCGGTGGTGATGGCTATGTCGCGTTCCGTGATGAGGGCAGCAATGCCTATGACTACGGGCCGGGCCTTGAGGAAGTTGTGGCGGAATATCTGGCCGGTAACGCGGCCTATGAGCCCTACACCGACGGTCGCATCACAAAGGTGGAGTGATACGGTCGAAATGACGCGAGGGCTCTCCGTATCCGGGGAGCCCTTTGTTTTTGGGAAAGGCGTTTTGTGATGTGCGGCAGGTTTCTGATCACTTCCCATTTTGAGGCGATGAGCGATCTTTTCGGCGCTGTCGTCGGTGAGCTTGGTCCTGATGCGGAACGGCTGAACGTCTCTCCCACGCAGCATATCCCGGTTGTAACGTCGCACGACGGCGAGCGTGTGATTGAGCCCATGCGGTGGGGGTTCCTGCCGCACTGGTACAAGGCGCCCAATGCGGGCCCGTTGCCGATCAATGCGCGGTCCGAGACGATAGCTGAGAAACCCGCTTTTCGCTCGGCCGTGCGGGAGCGCCGGTGTCTGATCCCGACCAACGGATTTTACGAATGGAAGGGGGAGAAGGGGGCCAAGACGCCATATGTGATCGCGAAACCGGGAGGCGATATTCTGGTGCTCGCCGGGGTCTGGCAGAACTGGAAGCAGGGTAGCGATTTAATGCGGACCTGTGCAATTGTCACCTGTGCGGCGAACGATACCCTCTCCCATGTGCACCACCGGATGCCGGTCGTGATTGAGCCGGACGATTTTGGGCTGTGGCTGGGGGAGGACGGTCACGGAGCAGCGCGTCTTATGGTGCCGGCGGATGACGACCTGCTTGAGGTGGAGGAAGCGGACGAGCGGACGCGGGAGATTCTGAAACGCCGGGGCGGGTGACCTCCCCTAAAACGCGTAGCAGGTTTCCAGCGCGGTGCGGATCGTCCGGGTGGATCCCTCCAGCGACATGGTGCCCTGGTCGATGTCATCGACGGAGATGGTGGTACTGGTCGAACGTCCCGCGAGCCCCTCGGCCAGATCATTGGCGGTGAGGTCAATGATATAGGCGCCGCCCGCGGTCTCCTCATGCAGGGCCTCAGCGGTCAGGGATGTGCCGCCAAAGGAGAACTGTACGGACAGTGTTTCATCCGTGGGCGGTTCGCGAAATCTCAGGGCGATGAAAGGCGCGTCGGCGAGGCAGAACGCTGCCACGTTGTAGATGTTGCCGGGGCCGAACGCGAGGGCTACCGGGCTGGCTCCGGGAACGGCGCGAAGGCTCCAGCCGGTCTGGGCCGCGGCGTCGGGTTCGACGGCAACCTTTTTCTCAACCGGAACGAGGTCGGCGGGGCGGGACCTTGGCGCATCCGCGTCTGATTGGGCAAATGCGAATGTCGGTTCACCCGTGCCGTCGAAGTCCCAGATTTTGGCGCAGTTTGCGCTCTCGACATTGGCGTCAGCGCATGTTTCCGGGGAGTGTGACGTCTGAACCTGCGTCCTGCCATCCGTCTGTTCGGTCAGGGAGAACGAGAGTGCCGGGCCAATTTCGAAACGGGTGTGGCCTCCGTCCGGTGTTGATAGCCAGGCGTCCACGGGGCAGGCGCCGTCTTTGCAGAACACGTTCGGGGCCCCGGCACAGTCAACCGCTGACAGATCGGTAATGAAATCCGGCACGCGATCGGCGTTCAGGTCGGCTGCGGTGCTGTACCCTTCGCCGATTTGGGCCTCGCCACCTTCGGTCTGGCAGGTGAGAAATGCTTCTTCCGTGTATTCGAACAGGACGGGTGGAAGATCACTTGCGAATGCCTGCCCGCCTGATGCCAACAGCAGGAGCGGTGCGGTTGGAAACTGCAGTCGATAAACCGTACCGGATATCATTGTCAGCCTTGAGTAATCTGTAGATAGGCGAAAGCCAGAGCCAACATTAGTCCAATTATCACCGCTATGGCAATTTTGATTGTTGAGTAGGGGCGTTCGCCCTCGACGGCGCCGGTCTGACCGTTGACCACAAAGCGGTAGGTTTTCCCGCGATACCGGTAGGCCGCCATCCAGACGGGAAGCAGGACATGCTTGAATGTCAGGCGGCCGACATCCGTATCGAGCGAATGGATTTTCTGCCGGTCGCCGCCGATGTCCCGCTGCACGTCCTGGGAGATGACGATGTTCATCTGTTCCTGTGCTTCGGGGTAGGACTCGCGCACGGATTTTCCGTAGGCCTCCGCACGGAAGCCCGCGATGAATTTTGGCTCATAGGATTTGAGGCCGCCGAGATCCCACGGGGCGAGGGCGTCGGTAAACCGTTTTGGCAGGCTGTTGGAGGCCAGAACGAGAATGTCGTCAAAGTTCCGGGCAACGCGGCCGCTGACCCGGCGCCAGCGGACCTTGGCGACCCGCTGGTTTGTCATGCGGCGTTTGCCTTTCGAGACAACCGGCACGCGCCGGGTCTCGTAGTACACGGTGCCGCGCTGGCCGGTGTAGCGGCTGCGGGTTTCGGCGTCATAGGTCCAGTAGGGCACATAGATGCCGCTCATGCCGCCCTTCGAGCGGGCGGCTTTGCGCAGATCGGACGGCGCGAACCAGAGACGGCCAAGCCAGGAGCGCATGGCTTCCTGCGCGTTTTCCTGCGTCAGGGCAAAGGGAAGCTGGGCCTGTGGTTTGATGTGACGGTTGACGCCGGTTCCGGCAACAAGCGGTGAGGCACAGAACGGGCATTCCCGGGCGTGGATGTCGTCGTTGAATTCAACCTCGGCGCCGCAGCTGTCGCAGCGCGCTACGCGGGTTTCCTCCATCCGGGCGGCGGCGTCGCCGTCACTTTCAACAGCGCGCAGGTCGAGCTCAGCCATTGCGCCGGTGCTGCGCGGGATGGTCTCGGTATTGCCGCAATGGTCGCATTTTAGATCGCCTGAGGCCGGATCGAAGCGCAGGTCCGATCCGCAGGAGGAACAGGGGAACCTGTGATCCTCCAGTTCCGGGCTATGGGAGTTGTGCCGTGGTGCGGCCAAGGTGTCGATCCCGTCAGGAGGTTGGGATCGGGGGCGGCACGTCGCCGAAGATTGGCGTCAGTTCCTCAACGCCACCCGCCTTGGCCCATCCGGTGCTGCCCGGGGTCCAGACGAGAGTTTGCGGGGTCAGTTTGCCCTCACGGTACATGGCCTCAAGCTGTAGCTGCGTGAAGGGGCCGCGGGCGACGCTGCCTTCGGCCACGTGCCAGCGCGGATCGGCGGCCGGTGGTGGTGGCGGTGTTGGCGTGCCGCTTTCAGCTGCGGGCGCACGTCCCCAGGGGCCGCTGCGCATCATGCGGTCGGCCATCGCCATGCCCATCCCGGCGCCAACACCGGCGGAGAGGCCGCTGTTCCCTTCGCCGGAGTTTGTCAGGGCCTCGGCGGCGGAGAAATCGGTGTATTTGCGGAGGTCACCAGCCACCGACGCGGAGGTCCGTTTGTCGAGCGCCTTTTCGACATCTGCGGGGAGCGAGACGTTCTCAATCATGAAGTTGATCAGTTCAAGGCCGTAGGCCGCTACCATAGGCTCAATGCGCTGATGAACGATTTTGGCGAGATCCATGTTGTTGGCGGCCATGTCGAGCACGGGAATGCCGGATGTCGAGATGACCTGGCTGAAATGGGTGGTGATGATGTTGCGGATCTGGAATGTGATCTCGTCCGTCGTGAAATCACCGTCGGTGCCAACGATTTCAACCATGAATTTGGCCGGGTCGGTGACACGCAGGGAATAGGTTCCAAAAGCGCGCAGGCGGACCGGGCCGAATTCCGGGTCACGGCAGATTACCGGATTTCGGGTGCCCCATTTGAGGTCGGTGAACTGGCGGGTGTTGACGAAATAGATCTCGGAGAGGAAGGGGCTGTTGAACCCGTGATCCCAGTGCTGGAGCGAGGTCAAAATCGGCATGTTGTTGGTTTCGAGCTGGTAGAGGCCGGGCTCAAAAACATCCGCCAATTGACCCTCATGGACAAAGACCGCGGCCTGGCCCTCGCGGACCGTGAGTTTGGCTCCGTATTTGATTGCGTGGCCCTCGCGCTCAAACCGGGACACCATCGTGTCACGGCTGTCATCGGTCCAGTGAATGACGTCGATGAACTCGCCACGCAGGAAATCGAAAATGGACATGTTCCCTCTCCGGTCAGTTTATTACGGCAGCCGTCGCCTGAAGGCTTAGCAGATGTTCGTTCATGGCGTCGCGTGCAACGTCCGGCAGGATATCCTGGGCGTCCTCGGCCGTCATGCCCGGCTGAAGCCGCTCGTCGTAGAGCATCCGCAGGAGCATTTCGTCATGCTCGGTCAGGAGGGCAAACTCGAGATTGGTGTTGAAGAGCGACGGGCGGGCGTCCGGGCTGTCATTGGGCAGACCCATCGCCTGGGCCATTTCCTCGTGTACACAGGAGAGCCGGGTGAAAGCGGGGTGTTCCGCGCGGATCAGGATCAGGGCCGCCCCATAGGTCGCCGGATTGTTCGGGTCGCTGAAGGAGTAGGTGACACAAAACAGGTCCGCGGTGGCGTCACGGATGCCCCGCATGACAGCCGGTGCAAATTCGGGGTAGGTTTCCGTGATGCGCTCGGCGAATTGGGCACTTTCCTGGGAGTTCAGGAACAGAACCAAAAAGTTGGCGTGGCCCTCGGTCGCGTCCACGACGCGCATGTCGACGCCGGTCAGGCCGGCAAGACGGTTCGTGTATGCCGCAACGTTCGCGCGGTCGCGGGAGGCTTCGGCCTCGGAGATGGAGGCGCTGTTCATGATGCCGACGCGGATGGGGCGTTCCCACCGCTTGAGGATGCCTGGAGTCTCGGCGGAGACGTAGCGTCCATCCTGCTCGACATATTCCACGTTCAGGGCAATACGGTCGAAATTGCGCACGAGGTCTTCCACCCCGAAAGGCGCGTCGGCCGGTGCGGTTTCGCGACGCATTCGGCCTGTCGAGGTAAGGTTGTTCTCCACGCTCGCATAGTAGCTTGTCAGTGAATCCTGAGCGGCGGACGCGGCATCCACCGGTTCTGTTGCCGGTGCGGGTGGCTCAAGGTCTGCCCCCGCCGCGGTGGTGTCGGAGGTATCCGGGCCGGAACAGCCGACAACCCACAGCAGGGACAAAACGGCCCCTGCCGTCGACGGGAAGGTTCCCGACCGGTTGATTGCTGGTCCTGCCCCGAACAATGGTGCGCCTCCTAGCTCGTCGTGCTGTTGGCGACGGTGTCGCCCAGACCGGTTTCCTTGGCCTTGGCCGCCGCCAGCGTCTGCTTGAGGTCGTTTTCCATCTGGATCAGGCTCTGTTCCGCTTCCGCCCGCTTGGCCTTGCCCTCGTCCGCGATGCGCAGGCTGTCCTCGATGGTGGCAATCAGATCGGCGTTGGCTTTCTCAACCGCCTGGATGTCGAACACGCCGCGTTCCATTTCCTTGCGAATTTCGGCATTTGCCGTACGCAGGTTTTCGGCGTTTTTGGTCAGCAGTTCGTTGGTCAGGTCATTGGCTTCACGCACCACATTGGCCGCCTCACGGGAGCGGTGGATCGTGACCGACTGTGCCAGCTGGGTTTCCCAGAGCGGCACGGTGTTGACCAGAGTGGAGTTGATTTTGTTCACGAGGCTCTTGTCGTTTTCCTGAACCAGCCGGATCGACGGAAGCGACTGCATCGTGACCTGGCGGGTCAGCTTAAGGTCATGGACCCGGCGTTCCAGATCGTCCCGTGCGGCCCGCAGGTCGCGCAGCTCCTGGGCCTTCATTACGCCTTCCTGTTCGGGGGCGGCCTGAACCTCGGCTTCCTTGGCGGGAATAGCCGTGTTGTCGAGCTCCGCGATTTTGGCCTCACCCGCGGCGATGTAGACGGCAAGCTCGTCGTAGAAATCGAGCGTTTTTTCGTAGAGCTTGTCCAGCGACTTGATGTCCTTGAGCAGGGTGTGCTCATGCTCGAGGAGCTCGTTGGAGATGCCGTCGATCTGGCCCTGTACGGTTTCGTACCGCGCCATGAACTCGGCCATTGGTTTGGTTTTACCGAGAAGTTTTTCCCACCAGCTTTGTTTGCGGTTGGGATCCAGCTCCTTCACCGAGAAACCGCGCAGGGAGGCGACCATGCTGCGCAGGCTGTCGCCGGCGGGGCCGACGTCCTTGTTGCGCACGTCGGCAAGCATGTCCTGGCTGATGGCCTGAAGCTCGGCCTGGGCGGCGGAGCCGAAGCGGATGATCGACTGCGTGTTTGACACATCGATTTCCGACATGCGTTTGTTGATCTCGGCCTGCAGCGCCGGGTCGGCCTGTTCCACCGCAATCAGTTCACCGGATGCCTCGGGAAGGAGGTTCGTGGTAATCTCCTCGACCTCTTTCAGCGTGGCCTCGGCCTGCGCCCGTACGTCTTCTGCCATGATGATATCTCCTGATATTATTCGGTGGTCAGCCCGTCCTGTTTCAGCCTTTCCCGAAGGACCTCGATTTCGACATCAAGGTCCGTACGGTCATCGGCCAGCAGATCGGTTCTGTGGGCTTCAAAACTTGTTTCAAGATCGGCCAGCAGGGCCTCGTATTCCTTGCGTGGCTCCGGATCGCCGGTACGTGAATAAATCTCGGCAAATTTGGTCGTCGCATCGCGCAGTCCCAGCAGGTAGACGCTCAGGAACTTTCGCGCCCTGGATAGGTCTCTGGGATCAGCTTCCACCACGCGGAACACCTCCCGGGCCTGGTCGCAGAGCCGGTCGATACGCTCCTCAAGCCTCCGGTCGCCGATGCGGGAGGCCGCTCCGGTGATCTGGCGAACAAGGCCCTCAGCTTTGTCGATGGCTTTGGCGACGCGTTCTGTTTCAAATTCGTTGACCCCGTCGAGGCCTTTCTTTTTCATCGGATCGAGGCCGAACGCCAGGACCTGGGCCGCTGTGGCGACCGCGCCGAATACTATGGCACCGGGCAGGGGTTGGCCGATGCTCAGCCAACCTACGACGCAGACAGATACTCCGGTCAGGACCGCTGCAAAGAGTTTGCGCGGGACGGATGGCGGGCGGGCAACGGTTCTGGCGTTGAAGGCGTTTTCGGCCCTGATGCCGTCATTCAGGAGCCAGGCGGAAGTCATCAGGCCAACGAGGCCGAGCAGTTCCGCCAGCATTTCGGTGGCGTTGCCGCGACCGATTGAACCCAGCGCCGCAAACAGAAGCGGCACGGGCAACAGGTACATCAGTCGTGCCCGTATGCTTACCCGGCTGGCGTTGCGGTTTCGAAACGGGTTGGCTGCCGGGGCGCTGGAGCCACGTGATGCGCCTGGTGAATATTTGCCGCCAAAGCGTTTTGCGGACATCAGGACGCTCCCAGTGCGCCGAGGCCGGTCGTGAGAACGATGGCCGCAAGCACAATAAATCCAATAAGTTTCATTCCGGATGTGTTCATCTGCCCCACCAGGTCCCGCGTTCGGTTGCAGTGCAAGATAATGCCCGTAACCGCCGGATGCCAGTATTGATGACCTTAAAGGAGGACGTGATGCCCATCATTTGGGCGGAATACGCGAAAACCGGCCAATTCAGGGTGTTCAATTCTCAGGAACACTGGCGATCATCCTTTGTTATAACGCTGATTCGCGTTATGGTGGTGCAACGGCAGCCAATCAAAGCGTTTTCCGCATGGCTCGCGGTAGACCTTGAGCGATGTCGTCGCAGAAGCCTGTGCGCAGTGTTCAGGTGGGATAACTAAGGACTTACCGTAATGGCCAAAGGCACGGTGAAGTGGTTTAATACCGAAAAGGGTTTTGGGTTTATTCAGCCGGAAGATGGCGGAAAGGACGTGTTCGTGCATATCACGGCCGTTCAGAGCGCCGGTCTTCAGACCCTTCGGGACGACCAGCCGATTGAATATGAACTTGTAGATGGCCGTGACGGTCGAAAAAGCGCGGGCGAACTTAAGGTCGTCTGATTCGCGATTTGCCCCTTTTGGGCTTTTGTAAGGATTTCTGCGGTTCGGTATTGGGATGCCTGGGTTTTTGCCCCAGCTGATCGCGGATGATCCTTCCCTTAACCTCCTCCACCGTTCCGGCTTTGAGGTCTCCAAGCTGGAACGGACCGTAGGATACGCGGATGAGCCGGTTTACAATTAGACCGGCATGCGCAAGTGCGCGTCTGACCTCGCGGTTGCGTCCTTCGCGGATGCCCACGGTGAGCCATGCATTGGCGCCCTGTTCCCGGTCGATTGTCACCGACATGGGCTGAAACCGCTCGCCGTCAATTGTGACGCCTTTGCGGAGTGGTTCCAGCATGGCGTCGGTGGGGCGGCCACGTGCGCGAACCCGGTATTTCCGCACCCAGCCGGTGGAGGGAAGCTCCAGCCGCCGTTTTAGCTCGCCGTCATTGGTCAGGAGCAGGAGCCCTTCGGAGTTTATATCGAGGCGCCCGACGCTGATGACCCTCGGCAGTTCCCCGGGGAGCTTCTCAAAGACCGTGGGTCGGCCCTTCTCGTCGCGTTCGGTTGTGACGAGACCTACGGGTTTGTGGTAGCGCCAGAGACGGGTTTCCTGGGCGGATTCGACCGGATTTCCGTCGACCAGAATGACATCTGATTCGCTGACATTTAGGGCCGGGGAATCGATGACTGTCCCATTCACGGAGACGCGTCCGGCCAGAATCATGGCCTCGGCGCCACGGCGGGACGCGAGACCGGCGCGGGCGAGGCGCTTTGCGATGCGTTCTGATGCGGTGTTTTCACTCATACGCCGGTCCCTATCGCGCATCATGCGGTGCCCGCAACGTCTATCGCGCTTGCGGTCGGTGACGGTTCGGGCGGATAAGGTCGCGATGACACGTTTTGCACCCATGATGGATCTGGCGCTGGAGGAGGCGCGGGCGGCTAGGGACCGGGGTGAAATTCCCGTGGGTGCGGTGCTTGTCGATCCGCATGGGGCAGTGATCGCGAGGGCCGGGAACCGAACGAGGGAACTTGCGGACCCGACGGCACATGCAGAGATGCTGGTTATTCGTGAGGCCTGTGCGAGGCTCGGGTCGGAGCGGCTAACCGGATGCGCGCTGTACGTTACTCTGGAGCCCTGCGCGATGTGTGCGGCGGCTGTTTCCGCGGCCCGGATTGCGCGGCTTTACTACGGTGCGGCTGATCCCAAATCCGGGGGTGTGGAGCAGGGGGCGAGGGTCTTTGCCCAGGAGCAGAGCCACCATGCCCCGGAGGTGCATGGCGGGATCGCGGAAACGGAATGCGCGGGCCTTTTGAGGGAGTTTTTCCAGGGCCTGCGCTGACCCCTTAAAGTGCGGCTTCGTCGAGTGCGGTTTCCAATGTGGCGACCGTCCCGTCGATGTCGCGCAGCTTGTCGAGCCCGAACAGACCCAGACGGAACGTGCTGAATTCATCCGGTTCATCGCAGCGAAGCGGAACACCCGCCGCGATCTGGGTGCCATTTTTGGCGAATGCGCTGCCGTTCTGAATTTCGGGTCTGGATGTGTAGCTTACGACAACACCCGGAGCCTGGAAGCCTTCCGCCGCCGTGGACTGGATGCCGCGAGCCTCCAGCATGGAACGGACCCGGCGGCCAAGTTCCCACTGTGCGGATTTGGCGGTTTCGAACTGCCAGTCACGGGTTTCGAGCACCGTGTCCCGGAACATCACCAGCCCTTCGGTGGGCATGGTTGCATGATAGGCGTGACCGCCGTTTTCATATGCCTTCATGATGTTCGACCAGGTTTTCAGGTCGGCAGCAAAGCTGCTGGATGTGCTGTCCTGCATGACATCCCAGGCCCGGCTGCTCATCATCACGACGCCGGCGCAGGGCGTGGAGGACCAGCCTTTCTGCGGGGCGGAGATCAGGACGTCGATGCCAAGGCTGGCCATATCGACCCAGACACAGCCCGATGCGATGCAGTCGAGGACGAAGAGGCCGCCAGCCTCGTGCACGGCGTCGGCGACCGCTTTGAGGTAGGCGTCTGGCAGGATGATGCCGGATGATGTTTCCACGTGTGGAGCAAACACGATGTCGGGTTTCCGGGATTGGATTTCCCCGATGACGTGATCGAGCGGGGCAGGGGCGAAGGGTGCCGTTGCCGCGTCGCCGGTTCGGGAGGCTTTGAGCACGGTTTCGGATTTGTGGAACTGCCCCGCCTCGAGGATCTGCGACCAGCGGAAGGAAAACCAGCCGTTGCGCAGGACGAGCACGTCTTTATCACCCGCGAACTGCCTTGCCGTCGCTTCCATCGCAAAGGTGCCGCCGCCCGGAACGATCGCCAGGTGGTCGGCCCCGTAGACGTCCTTCAGGTTTTCGGAGAGGTCACGCATGACCTGCTGAAACTTCTGGCTCATGTGGTTGAGTGAACGGTCGGTGAAGACGACCGAGAATTCCCGCAGTCCGTCGGGATCCACGTTGGGGAGTAGTGCTTTCATGGTGCGTAAAACCTGTCTTGGTCGAAAGCGGCGTTTTGCCGCCGGATGCAATTGGGCCAGTTTGTGCCAGCCCTGATTTGCGGTCTCAATGACCGGGTGCCGGTCAGAGTTCAATCGTCTTCATGACTTCCGGTTCTATCACGTCGACGCCGGGAAGGGCGTTTTTGAGCTCTTCCGCCGACTGTTCCAGGATCGGGAAGGTTTTGTAGTGACAGGGAATGACGGTTTTGAAATTGAAATACCTTTTCGCGGCGAAGGCCGCGCGCTTCATGTCCATGGTGAAGTGCCCGCCGGCGCAGAGGATGCCAATATCTGGCTGATGGAGTTCCTCAAAGATTTCCATGTCGGCCATGACGTCGGTGTCACCGGAGAAATAGATGGTTTTGTCCTCTCCCTCGATCATGAAACCGGATTCGGTGCCGGTGTATATTGGGCCGTTGTCCGACGCCTGTGAGGATGAATGTGTTGCGTTGACCATTGTTACGGCAACGTCGTCCAGATTCACCGTGCCGCCCTTGTTGAAGCCGACACCCTCGATGCCCTCGGACGCCTCCCAGTGGCTGATCATGTCGTAGATGCCTACGATTGGAACGTTGAGTTCCTTTGCGAGGGAGAGTGCGTCAGCGGCATGGTCGCCGTGGCCGTGGCTGATCAGAATGTGGGTCGCACCCTCGATGGCTTTGGCCCGGTCGGCCGGATCGAAAACCGGGTTCCCCTCCAGCCACGGATCCACCAGCAGCGTCGTGTTTCCAATCTCCATGCGAAAACCGGAATGCCCCAAAAACGTGATTTTCATGACGATACCCCCAGGTTGTGCGTGCCCGACATTGAACGCTTGCGCGGAGTATCAATTTGACCAGGGCGTGCGGTCAACCGGTTTCCCGTCATATCCGCCGCGCCGCACTTGCACAGCAGGGCCATGCAAGGTAATCCCCGACCGAATGTTTTCCAGGAAAAGACGTGATGGCAATCGATAAGGAAACCGCAAGACGTATTGCGCATCTGGCCCGAATTGAGGTGCCGGAAACGGATCTCGATCCGCTGGCAAAGGAACTGTCCGCCGTTCTTGGGTTTATGGAGCAGCTGGGCGAGGTTGATGTGGATGGCGTTGAGCCGATGACGTCGGTGACACCCATGAAACTGGCCTGGCGTGACGATGAGGTCACGGATGGTGACAGGCGGGACCGGGTTCTTGCGAATGCGCCTGATGCGCGCGCCGGTTTCTTCACGGTTCCGAAGGTGGTTGAGTAATGTCGGATATTACTGGTCTTACGATTTCCGAAGCCCGCGACCGGTTGCGGTCGGGTGATGTTGGCGCTGTTGAACTGGCTGAGGGCTGCGTCTCGGCGGCGAAGGCCTCCGGTGAGTTGAACGCGTATTCGGTCGTGACAGAAGAACTGGCTCTGGAGCAGGCCGGTGCGGCGCAGAAACGGATTGATGCGGGTGACGCGCCCGACATGTGTGGCATTCCGCTCGGCATCAAGGATCTGTTCTGTGTTGAGAACGTCCCTAGCCAGGCGGCGTCGAACATTCTGGGTGGGTTTAAGCCGCAGTATGACAGCACGGTTACCACCAAACTGTGGGAGCAGGGGGCGGTCTGCGTCGGCAAACTGAACATGGATGAGTTCGCAATGGGTTCGTCCAACGAGACATCCTGCTATGGTCCGGTGGTCAATCCATGGCGGCTTGAGGGCGACAACCGCCCGTTGACGCCTGGTGGCTCCTCAGGCGGGTCGGCGGCGGCCGTTGCGGCGGATCTGTGCATTGCGGCGACCGGGACGGATACCGGCGGGTCCATCCGTCAGCCGGCCGCGTTCACCGGGATTGTCGGGGTCAAGCCGACCTATGGACGTGTTTCCCGTTGGGGAATTGTGGCATTTGCGTCGTCCCTCGACCAGGCCGGGCCGATGACGAAATCGGTGCGCGATGGCGCGATCATGCTGGGTGCGATGTCCGGCCACGATCCAAAAGACTCAACCTCGGCCAATATTCCCGTGCCGGATTTCGAAGCGGCGCTTACCGGAGATATTCGCGGCAAGCGGATAGGTATCCCGAAGGAGTACCGGATCGACGGGATGCCCGCGGATATCGAGGCTCTGTGGCAGAAAGGCGCGGACATGCTGCGCGATGCGGGTGCCGAGATCGTCGATATATCCCTGCCGCATACCAAATACGCGCTGCCCGCCTATTACGTGATTGCGCCGGCTGAGGCCTCGTCCAACCTGGCGCGCTATGATGGCGTTCGCTACGGACGTCGCGCTGAACTGGGTGCGGGCGATGGTATCACGGACCTGTACGAGCGGACCCGGGCCGAGGGCTTTGGGCACGAGGTTCAGCGCCGCGTGATGCTTGGCACCTACGTTCTGTCGGCCGGTTTCTATGACGCCTACTACATCCGGGCGCAGAAGGTTCGTACGCTGATCCGCCAGGATTTTGAGCGCGTGTTTAACGATGGCATCGACGCGATCCTGACACCGGCTACGCCGTCGCCCGCTTTTGCGCTGGGCTCGATGGACGATGCGGATCCCGTTGAGATGTATCTCAACGATGTGTTTACCGTTACGGTCAATCTTGCGGGGCTGCCCGGGGTTTCGGTGCCGGTAGGGCTGGATCATAACGGACTTCCCAACGGCCTCCAGATCATTGGGCGCCCGTGGGAGGAGGCCGATATGCTCAATACGGCCTATACGATTGAGGCTGCCTGTGGTTTTAATGATAAACCCGAGCGTTGGTGGTAGACTTCTGCCGCCGTTACGCCGGGATAACAGGAGTTGCCAGTTGAGATACGTTGTTGCCGCATTGTCCCTTGTTGGCCTGTCGGCCTGCACGTCGAGTGTTTCCGTGCCGGAAAACGTCACGGTTTACGAGGTGCCGCAATACTCTCCGCCAACCTATGACGTTCCCCCCGCGACGCCTGTTCCGGACCCTGTTGCCGGAGGCGATGCCGCCGCTGCGGCTGCAACCGGAGCTGTTTCACTCGAGGGGGCGCAGGCGGTTGGTGCGGAGTTGGATGACGACCGGATCAACCTCAATGCCTATTCCCAGGAGCAGCAGAAGATTGACCGGGAGATCGCGGAACAGCAGCTTGCCGAGGCGCGGTCGCAATTGGTGATCGTGCCCACAACCGGCGTGCCCAATCAGGTTCAGGGTGCCAATATTGCACTCTATGCGCAGCAGTCCAAAAACGAGGTTGGAACCAAGGTCTACCGCCGCAGTTTCGGCTCAATGGTCGCATCGGGATGCCGTCGCTATTCCACGGATGACGAGGCCCAGCGGGCGTTTCTGGCAAATGGTGGTCCGGAAGAGGATCCGCTGAGGCTTGATGCTGATGGCGACGGGTTTGCCTGCGACTGGGATCCGGCTCCGTACCGGGAGCTTGGCTCGTAAGACGACCTGCGGCACGTTCCGACAGATGTGAGCTTTACAGCCAGCTCGCGTTGTTCTTTCCAAGGTAGCCAGCCGGGTAGGCAAATGCTGGTTTTGTCCCCGCGCCGATCGTGAATGGTTCACTCATGCGGTGTGCCGGTCCCCAGTCCGTGGTTTCGATCTCGATCGTATAGTCGTCATCCCCGGCCTGCAGCGGGGCCTGATTTTCGGCGTTCGGGACGGATGCCAGCAAGTGTCCGGTGTGGGCCAGAGACAGGCGGGCGGAGCGTATCTCGCCGCTGGACCTGATTTTCAGTGCGTGCAGGGCCGCAGCGGCCATCAGGTATCCGGTGCCATGGTCGAGCGCCTGAACCGGCAAAGGAGTGGGTTTCTGATCGACTGTGCCTTTTGGACTGGCGATACCGCTGCTCATCTGGACGAGGCTGTCGAAGCCCCGGCGTCTCCGCCAGGGGCCGGTATGTCCATAGGCGTTGAGGCTGATGTCGATGAGGGCGGGATTAATGCTTCTTCGGCTTTCGCGGCCGAACCCGAGGCCATCCAACGCGCCAGGCCTGTATCCGTGGAGAAGAATGTCTGCCTCTCGGAGCAGGGGTTCGAATGTCTTTTTGCCTACTGCACTCTTAAGATCGAGATATGCACGCCGCTTGCCAGGTGTGGTTTCCGTGACCACGCCGGGCTCGTCCCACCCGGGCGGATCATTACGCAGCACATCGGCTCCAAATTGAGCCAGGAACCGGCTGGCAACAGGGCCGGCGAGAACCCTTGTCAGGTCCAGTACGCGGACGCCGGCCAGCGGTCGAACTTCGGGGAATGTGTGTTTACGGGGGGCAGTCGAATGTCGTGTCCAGTGGATGAGCGGTTCAGACTGAACGGCCTGTCCCTGTGGATGCGCCGCCCATGCCTCCATTGTGCGCAGTTCTGCGGCGCAGCCTCCCGCTTCCACGATTGTGGTTTCGAGATTGCTAGAGGAACAGCCGCGGACCGTTCTGGTTATCGCTTCACGAGTGGGCGGACAGCCAAGGACACGGAGAGCCGCGTCACGATGATGTGGGGCGTTGGTGTGAAGGCGGATCCAGCCGTCCTTGGTCCGGTAGTTTCCAGCCAGAGGATCCCAGACATCTGGAAGATTCCATCCGAGCGGCCGACGGGTTCGGTCGAACCACATTGAGGCAAGGCGTCGGTCCACGGTAACGTCTGAAGCGGGAGTTCCGGAAAGGTCCGCAAGCGCAGTAGCCGCGGCACCGATGCATGCGCAGGCGAAATCGGTCACGGCAAATTTGGACGGCAGCTTTGCCGTGCCGGTTAGATTGAGGTCAGGCCGCCGGTGTCCGAAAACAGCCTGGGAAATCTGATCGTAGTAGGCGTTCAGTAAGGGGTTGTTCATCGTGTGACCTGTCGTAGTGAATCCTGGTGAAGGCCATTTCCCGCTTGTGGGAACCGGTTACGGATTTCGGCCCCGCACACTCCCGTGAATGGAAGGCAGGTATCCGTTTTGAAATACCGACTGGATAGTCGGTGGAGTGATCGGAATGACGGCTTGTTCGTCGGTGGGCAGGGGAAGCGCTTCATCGTAACCCTCAAAGGACCACCGGTGCATATTCTTTTTCCAGCGAAGCCAGAATGACCCTTCAAGTCTGAACATGCAGCCGTCCGGCAGGTCTGCCGCGTCTCCTGGATCCTGATCCGCCAGTCGCTCGCGGTGCAGTATCAGGTCCATTTCACCGGCCCTGGGCGGAGAGGCCAACTGATGCGCGGCAGCCCATGCGGCAGCAAACGCAAGCGCGTCGGTCCGTCGGCATTCGAAGCAGGGCCGGTGTCCCGCCGCGAGGGCGGTTACCTCATCGAGGAAAAACAGTTCGGTGTAGCCGGTGCCCATGACCTCTCGGTGCCGGTCCCGGAAGTTCAAATGGCAGCAGATCCATGCTTTCGACCGCCATCCGGCCCTCCTCAAATGTCTGTCGGAATCGTGCAGGCGACCACCGCGGTTGCCCATCATCGTCCCGCGTGCCGGATGGGCGACCAGCGTTCCGTCAGGGGCACAGCGGTTTTGCAGGGGCGAAGGTCTCGACATTGCCGCATGCTGCCTGTTTTCTCTGGGACGGGAAAGGCAGGAAACCGAACATGCGCATACTGGAACACCCAAGCCCCAATTTCGGCCCGCGCAGGGATGGTTTGCGGCCGTCCCTGGTTCTCTTACACCATACGGCCATGGAGACGGCGGAGGCGGCTCTGGACCGGCTGTGCGATCCGGAGGCGGAGGTTTCGTCCCATTATCTGATCGCCCGCGATGGCCGGGTGTGGCGGCTGGTGGATGAGGCGGGACGGGCATGGCACGCCGGCCTTGGGCGCTGGAAAGGACTGGATGACATCAACTCCCGGTCCATAGGCATTGAACTGGCCAATCCGGCGTCTCTGAAGGGGTTTCCACCGTTTCCGGAAGTGCAAATGGCGGCTTTGGAAGCGCTGCTCTGGGAGATTTTGAGCCGTTGGGGCATTCCGGCCGAAGGCGTCATAGGCCACTCCGACATTGCGCCGGAAAGAAAAGCTGATCCGGGGCCGAAGTTCGACTGGGGCAGATTGGCTTTACAGGGCCTTGCCGCGCCATCGGTGGTGTCCGAGGCCAGGAACGTTTGCTGGAACGCGTTTGGAACCAAGGCCGCAGCGGCAGGATATGACGTTGTCGACAACAGCGCGGACGCGGTGTTGCGGGCGGTACGATTGAGGCATCGTCCATGGGCGGAGGGGAAAGCTCCGGATGCCTGGGATGTGGGATGTCTGACGCAGCCGGGTAAAGGGCAGGATTGAACCGGGTCCGCCTTGGTTCGATTTCTTTATTGCCATAGACTTGAGCGAAACAGGGATGGGGATGCGACATGACCATAACCAAGATGGCCTGGTTGGGCGACAGCCTGAGCGACAGCGACGAGTTCTACCGTCTTTCGTCACAGGTATTAAAGGTCCCTCTTCCCAATGCCGAGTGGTATTCCACCCGTTTCACCAATGGTGAGGTGCATTCATCAATCGTGCCGGGCCTTTTGGGGATCGAGGGCGGCGATGCCTACAATTACGCGTTTGCAGGCGGCCGGGCGGTTGGCTCTCTCGCAGGCCGGGATTTTGTCGAGGATCCTTCGATCCTGAAAGTCGATATCGACGATCCCCGTCTCGACACGGACATAAACCTCACCGCACAAACCGACCGGTTTTTGGCGGATGCCGCAAGCGACGACCGTGATCTCGCGGGCTTTTCCGTCAATGTCTGGATCGGGTCAAATGACCTGGCAAATTGGGAGCCGGACAGCATTTGGCCGTGGCGTTGGGACAACGAAATCGAGGATCTCGTTCGCGATGTTGTCGCGTCGATTGAAACGAATGTCGAGCGGCTCCTGGAGGCGGGGACCGGCCAGGTGCGGGTGTTTACGCAGCCCGAGACCACGTTCTTTCCCGCCTTCAACGATGCCGGATTTATCGTGGACTACTACAGCGACGGCGTTGTCGACAACATGAACGGCCGGCTTGAGCGCATGGTTGAGGAATTTGAGGTAACGGGGGCGGATGTCAGGCTGATCGACATGAACGCGCTAACTACGGAGGTGGAGCGGGATCCAGGGACGTTTGGACTTAGCCAGATTGAACAATCGTGGCTGCTTGGCGAAAGTGATAAATACGGCCAGACAGTGAATCCCAACCTTGGGTTCGAGACCAGTCTGAGGCATTACACCGACCGCATTGGTTTCATCGACTCCGTGCATCCCACTGCAGCAATGCATGGCGTGATGGCGGCATTCGAGGCGGAGGTTTACCGTAATGGCCTCCAGGATTTCGGTCGGCGTGCGGATGATGTGCTCGGAAGTGCGGGTGACGACCTTATTTTTTCGGGACGCGGTCATGACACCGTTACTTCAGGCGCCGGACAGGATGTCGTTCTTGCCGGTAAGGGGCATGACGCGGTTGAAGCGGGTGCCGGCACGGATATTGTCGCGGGCGGTTCCGGAAACGACACCATACAGGGCGACGGTGGCCGTGACGTCCTGGCCGGTGGATATGGCGATGACAGTCTGCGGGGCGGGTCCAAAGAGGATGTCCTCGTCGATACCGGTGGGCAGGATACCCTCAAGGGTGGCCGTGGCGACGACTGGATTTTGTGGATGGACACGACATGGTTGGGAAATGCGGAGGATGTTGGCCTTGACCGCATCTACGGCGGGCGTGGCCAGGACACCGTGGTGTTCCATCTGGCTGATACGGCGACATTTGACGAGGTCTCCCGCGAATATTCGGAACAGACACGTGCCGGTTTCACACTCGAAACCATTGGTGTTCATCTGAAAGCGGTTGAGGACGTTCTTTTCGTGGATCTCTCGGTCGAGGATGTACGTATTCCCGAAACCGGCAGCACAACACTGAACGCGCGTCTGGCAGAGGCGGATCTATGGGGGTTCGTTTAGTATTGCCTTGGGCCCTGCTGTCCTGTCTGCCGAATTTCGGCCATCCAGCCTTGTTCCTGATTTTTCGCGCTGTTTTTCCACTTCACGGGAATTCGCACTTGTTTTCCCGTTTTCCGACCGTTAGACCCACCGGCGGAGACGTGGCCGAGTGGTCGAAGGCGCTCCCCTGCTAAGGGAGCGTACCGCAATTCTAACATCATGATTTTACTGTCTTTCTGGATTGCGCGCGGCATGGTTGCCAGATCCTTGCCACGCCGGTTTGGTGTTTGCCGGAATTGCCGCTTTACCAGCCGGTGCGCGGACCGGGATCCTTGGTATAATCCCAACCATTGTCATGAAGCTCTTCTGCAAGGGTGAGCGGTACGGCCTTGATGTAGTTCATTGCTGTCTTTGGCTGTATCCAGCCGCCGCGCCTCATCAGCAGCCTGAGGTCCTTTGTCTGCGAATAGCACCAGGACGCCCAGGTATGACGAAGGGAGTACGGCACTACGTCCTTATCAAGATCCGCGGCATCCCTGATCTTGTTGAAGTGCTTCGCGATCTGGCCTCCCCCATACCTGCGCTTGGGATGGGGTTCGCCGTCCGGCTTTCGCAGGACATTTCCAGTTTCCGGCACCTCTCCGACCAGTTCGAAGGCCGGATCGGGAAGCCAGACCCACCTTGGGCTGCAATACGTCTTGCAGGCACCATCTCCTATGCCAGCAAGGTAGCACTCCTGCCGATCGACATCGAAGTACCGCCCTTCCGCGGCAAAAGCCTCAGCCGGCCGCGCACCTGTTCCGAGCAGGAACGCGATGGTGCGCAGGTTTTCGAGATATGGGTCTTCTATACCAAGCAACTCTGGCTTGGCCGCGGTCTTGAGGAGACGTTCTGCCTCTTCAAGAGACAGCGTCCTCTTCCGGACATTATCTTTGGCTCGCTGTTTCGGTCGCTGCCCGCGCACGAAACTGACCATTGCATTGAACGGAACGATCACTTGCCGCTGTATTGTCTGAGGCTGTCCCGTGGGACAAATTTCCTGACCAGCTTCAAGAAGATCAATGTATCCGATCTGATCCACAGGTGTATCGGGGCCGAAGTATTCGCCGAGCTTCTCGATAAACCTGCACTGTCCGGTATTCGCAACGAAATGATACGCAACCTGCCCCAAACTAAGCGAGCAATTTTTGGAACTTCCGTTCAGCATGGCTTCCTGCTTTCCTCTATCAACTGTTTGGTCGCTGCCCAATAGTCCGAAGGAGTTCGCTCTTGTTGCGGAATGGACCTAAGTTTCTCCACCGCACTGGTGTCAATACGGACCTGCTTCTTCCGCGGGCGTGTTGACCTGGCTGGCCTCTTCCCAAACCTTCCCGGCTTCGCGACTTTGCTTGGGTCATTATTCTGAGTCATTTTTCACCCCTATGAAAGTAAGACTAAATAGTTATCCAGCGAATATGGGTCTTTTTCCCATATATGATGGTATGATTTTATATATTTTATAAGTTTATTAGTTTTGCGATTCATCATTATTTGAGCATCCTTTTTATTTAACTCTGATTCTTTGAATGTACAATTTTGGAAGGCGGATCAACAAATTTTTAGACACGAGCAAAGCAGATTTACTTATCTCTTTCTTTCCAATTAGACAGAGCAATGTCCATGTTTTCAATTTTTGGTTGCAGAGAAAGAAGCTTCGTTTCAATTTTCATTGTCAAATATGCGTTTTCGCAAAATTCTCCGCCTTTCTCTCGCTATGTCTCTGAAATGCAGGCCAAATAAATTGACATTTATGGCTTAAAAAGAATTTGAGCTGTCCAACTGCAGGAAAATGTCATCTGTCGTGAGAGAAAGATGTGAAAGAATTTCTGCCGGGACGCAGTTGACCGTGATGACCTGCGAATGCCGAGAAGTCTTTCTTCCGGCTTTCAGATCTCTTTGCGGTCTGTCAAACACACTGAATTTCGTATCTCTCCAAAAAAACCACGAGTTCATTTTCCTCGCGCCAGTTTTTATTCGGAGACGGTGCGGGCTGATATGAAAGGAACAGAAGCTGCGAAGAGAAGCAAAAATCGCCCCGTGGATGACATCTCATCACGCGGAGCCGGTTGCGCGAAACGGAAGAAATTGAATTTAGACCATAGTCACAGTCGTATTTCTTTCGCCAAGCCACCTTCGGGCAAGAACCGGGCTGACAATTGCGCGTTGCCCTGTGCGGGATCCTATGCCGGAGGGCCCGGCACCACGGATCTTAAGTATCGGGAGTAGTAATGCCATGTAATCAGGGTGCACTCCAAATTGCTGAAGCTCACATTTGAACCGGAATCTCTCCTGGCATCAGGTGCGAGAGAAACGAGTTTCTCCCTGAACCGGGAGACAGCGAAAATAGTCTCACCACCAAAGAGAAAGCCGGATCAGAATATCCGGAGTCAATTCTCTCTCCTCGGTGCAAGATGCTCGTGAAGGCGAGAGATTGCGTTGGGACTCATCCCAAAGAAAGGCCATGGTCATACCCCCCTGCACACGATGCATTTTCTCTCACAGGAGGCGGATGATACGTTCTCTAAGATTTGTCCGGCTCTCAGCAGAAAGAACCGGTACTCTTCCGCGACGCATGAGAGATTCCAGGGTTGTTGCGAATTTTGTTTCCATTTAGCCCGGAAACAATTTTGAGAAGAGACCGCAGTTTGGAAAAAGACATCGATGGGATTGCCAGAAAAAATGCATAAGGATCTATTTTATATGGATTTCTTTTTGCACTTGAGAGATTGATTTTGATCTCTTCCGATATGGGAAAATGGCGCCATTCTGGCGGAGTGAATAGTCGCTCCGCGATCAAATCTTATTGTGAACCTTCCGACTTCCGAGAGCAAATTTTTTTAAGTTTTGAGCTTGAAGATATCTCAGGCCCGCTCCGGATTCCCCGATAATCGGGATGATTCAGACTTAATTTCACGCGAATCCGAATCAGTTTGACAAGCGGGCTCCTGCGACAGCTGTTTCTACGTTGCAGGGATCCGGCCTAATCCAAACAGGCTGGCGCATCTTCAACCCGGTCGATCAGATACAGGCAACTTTCGGCATCGATCAGGGACGATCGCAGTTCATCCCTCTCGTCACGGGTCCTTGCCAGCTCGAATTCAAGATCACTGATTGCGTCACTGAGCTCCTGACCGTCATCCAGGAGGGAATTGTAGTCATCGACGAGCGAATTGTATTTGACCAGCAGGCGGTCGTACTCGTCACCGCATTCCGTGAGGTACGATTTGCAGGTGAAGCCCTCGTAGTTGCACTGGTAGCTGTCGAAGCAGGCCGCGCTCTCATCCACGCATTTGCCCAGACTGGAGCAGACCTTGTCTCCATAGCCGAGGCATGCGGGGGTATCGCCAATGCTGCAACTGAAGTTCTGGGCCATCGCAGCGGACGGCAGAACCATGGCCGCGACGAGGAGCGCCCAAGCCCTCATTCCGGCAGGTCCAGTTTCGGCAGGGCGCGGACGATTTTCATCGTTTCGAGGCTAACGGAGATCACGCGTCGGAAGAGGTCCAGAGGATACGCCGGGTTGTTCATTGTCTCGTTGGCGTAGTCGTTGGCGTCGTTGACGATGCTGCTGGCCTTGTCGGTCTTGACCACCTGGCGTTCCATCACCCATTCCAGCGCGGGTTTGCCGTTGACGACGTAGTCGTAGGCCTCCAGCGGGATATCTGTCATGGTGATGTTGGCGTTGTAGATCACCGTGGTCTTGTCCTTGTCGCGGGCCTTGCCGCCGAACTTCATCTTGGTGACGCGGTAGAAGGCCTTTGCGTCGTCGATCTTCCACAGGGCGGGGGTGCCCTGCTTGTAGATGACAGGGTATGGCTCCACCGTCTCGTAGTTCACGTGCAGATCGCCCAGGGCGCGTCCGGCGTCGGAGAAGGCGCGGAAGTCGGAGTAGGTCTTGACACAGGGAATGCGGGGCAGTTCCTTGGTCAGGTTGTCGGCGTAGCGGTCGCGGTAGTCGGGCGAATGCAGCAGGCCGTAGACGTAGTAGAAGATATCCTCCTTGCTGATCGCCTCGCCCGGATAGGCCGCCTGGAAATGCGCCAGCCCGGCGTCGGTGATCGCGTCCCGGCGTTGAAGGCCGGAGGACTGGCCCTCGAAGAGGCCGCCCGGTTTCTCGTCCTGCTGGTCGTAGAGGTAGAGGGGGAAGCACTGCGGCTTCTCAGACGCCTGAGCGTCGTTTACGTTTGAAGACATAAAGGCAGAGAATACGGTGGTTGCCCCAGGTGAGGTGGTCCAGATAACTCTGTTGATGGCATCTTTGTTGGGAAAAGCCTTCGGCATTTGATAAACGCGTTCGTTCAGGGAGCGATCAAAAAACACCCAGCTCTTTTCAAAGGGCCGGTAAATGCACGGGACGATCTCATCGCCCGAGAAACTAATTTTCTTACCTCTTTTTGCGTCGTTTCGTAGTCCATCCGTCCAGCTAATTTTCATAGGGTCGTTACTCAAGAACGTCTTCAGATCGACATCGCCATTTGGGATTCTGTCGAGTTCTTGGTTGTAAAAATCAGTAGTCCTTGTCACATTTTCATGCAATTTTGCTCGCGACGCATTATAAACCCAAGCGTCTCGGCCTGATACCAGACCTCGCGAATACGAGCTGAATAGAAACTGACCAGATTTGTCTTTTTTGTCGCCTATTTTAAGGAAGGCTTCAAAACTGGTATCACGCTGGTTTAGCCAGTCATTCTGATCATCCGGCGTGATTAGCTCCCAGCCGTCGATTTTGGTGATTCGGCCCACTGCGCTAAAATTGCGGATGATAGACAGCTTTTGCTTCTGGTCGAGATAGTCGCCAATATCATGGAAGAAGATTCGGCCGTGCTCCGAAGCATCTGGATTTTTGACGAAGACACTGATTGCAACGGGCGTTCTCGTACCTTCGCCGAATACGTTGCCTTTTTCCTTCCGACGGCGCTCGCCACTTGTCCTCGCATTACCCCGTAGGTGGAATATGTAGAGATCAGTGAATTCTTCAGAGAGACAGGCTCGCATTCCATCAGCGGCGTTTCCATCAAGCCAACCAGCGTTGGTGACGAACGCGACGATGCCCGCGTCACCAATCCGGTCGGAGGCCCAGCGGATGGCCCGGATGTAACTGTCGTAGAGCGCGTTCTTGTTCGTCGCTGTGGATCGGGCGGCGTAGGTGTCGCGCAAGCGGCCATCCAACCCTTCGTAGCTAACATTCGCGTTGTTGTCGTTGGCGCTGTTTTGCCCCGACGAATACGGCGGGTTGCCCACGATCACCCGGATATCCAGCTCCTTCTGCCGGGTCCGGCGTTCGGAGTTGTCGGGCATGTAGAGCGCCAGCTCGTCCTTGCCCTCATACATCTGGAAGGTATCGGTGAGGCAGATCCCCTCGAAGGGCACATACTCGTTCTTCTTGGCCTCGCCCTGATAGACCGCCTCGATGTTGATCGCGGCGATGTAGTAGGCCAGCAGGACGATCTCGTTGGCGTGGATCTCGTGGCGATACTTGTGCTCCAGCTCCTCCGGCGCGATCAGGCCGGATTGCAGCAACCGCGTGATGAAGGTTCCTGTGCCGGTGAAAGGATCCATGATGTGGACGCCCTTGGACCCGAGAGACTGGCCGAAGTGCTCCTGCAGCATTTCGTTCACCGAGTGCAGGATGAAGTCGACGATCTCGACCGGCGTGTAGACGATGCCCAGCTTTTCGGTCGTGCGGGGGAAGGCGTTACGAAAGAACTTGTCGTAGAGCTCGACGATCAGGCGCTGCTTGGCCTGGGGATCGGTGATCCCGTGGGCGCGGTTGCGGACGCTGTCGTAGAACTTCTCGAGGTCGCGGGTTTCCTTGTCGATGCGGTTCTCGTCCAGCACGTCCAGCACCTGCTGCATGGCGCGGGAGACGGGGTTCTGGTCGGTGAACTGGTGCCCGGCGAAGAGCGCCTTGAAGACGGGGCGCGTGATGAGGTGCTGAGCGAGCATCTCGATGGCGTCCTGTTCCGAGATGCTATCGTTCAGATCGTCGCGTAGTTCGGCGAGGAAGGCGTCGAAGGCGTTGCGCGCGGGGGTGC
Source organism: Alphaproteobacteria bacterium (assembly GCA_030427145.1). Lineage (GTDB taxonomy): Bacteria > Pseudomonadota > Alphaproteobacteria > Rhodobacterales > Rhodobacteraceae > Amaricoccus > Amaricoccus tamworthensis. The sequence goes on from JAUHWT010000014.1 coordinate 145,047, forward strand.
CAGGCTCAGCGAGGATGCCGGTGATGCGCGAGATGTGGCGCTGCGCGATTTCGGCAATGTTGGTGGCCCAGTCTTCCCAGTAGTCCCGCGTGCCGCATTTCTTGACGATCTTGGCCATGATGGCCTTCGAGAACTCGTCAATGAACAACTCACCTTGCACCTCCGTCGGACCAGAGACCAGTGTGTCATCGCTGTCACCAGAGCCACCCCCAATTCCGCTACGGGCGGGCTGGCGTTTGGTGGGTAGCTCCTGGACTTCATGGGTGATTGCGCGGAGTTCATCGGACTCGGGCGTCACGCCAATGATCTCGATCCGGTCCGACACATCCTGCCCCAGGGAGGCCTGGTTGATGGTGCCGTCGAAGCGCTCGTCGTGGGCGCGAAGGGCGTTCAGGATCTGCCAGACGACGCGGTAGCGCTCGTTGTCCTTCAACGCAACCTCGGGCTCTACACCCGCAGGCACGCCGACCGGGAGAATGACGTAGCCCATCTTCTTGCCTTCGGCTCGGCGCATGACCCGGCCCACGGATTGCACGACGTCGATGAGCGACTTGCGGGGGTGCAGGAACATGATCGCGTCCAGCGCGGGCACATCGACGCCTTCCGAGAGGCAGCGGGCGTTCGTCAGGATGCGGCAGGTATTGCCCTCCGCCTCGGCCTTGAGCCAGTCGAGAAGCTGACCGCGCGACTTGGCGTTGAAGGTCCCGTCCACATGTTCGATCTCGATGTCCAGGCGGTCGGGGGATGAGGGGGCTCCGTCATCGATCAGTGCGTCATCGCCGGTGTATTCCGCAACCACCGCCGAAAATTCGTCCCGAATGAGCTTGGAGGCCGCTATACTTTTGCAGAACGAGAGTGCGCGCCGCATCGGCTGCGGATCGAAGGCAATGTCCTGCTTCACGTCCTGCTTGGTGAGCGCCTTGTAGCAACCAATGATCTTGGTCGCGTCGTCAAGGTCGAGTTCTGAGTTCGCGTCCGCAAGGCGCCTCTGTACATTGGCGCTGACAAGCCCTTCGTCCATGGCGAGCACGATGACCTTGTAGTCGGTCAGAAGACCTTTCTGAACAGCCCAGCCGAAGCCCTTGTGCAGGAGGGTCCTGCCGAACAGGCTTTCGTCATCCATCGACGCGAGAACCGCGGCTTCCTCATCCGCGCGGCTCTTCACGGCATCGCCGAATATGCGTGGAGTCGCGGTCATGTAGAGCCGCTTTTTGCCACGCACGAAAGTGTCGTCATGGATCTTGACGAAGTTCGACTCGTCTTCACCTGCCAGCGTCGCCCCGGTGGTGCGGTGCGCCTCGTCGCAGATGATAAGATCGAATGCGGGCAACCCGGCTTTCTGGGCTGCATCCAGTACGCCGATGGACTGGTAGGTTGAGAAGACAACCGTCATGCGCTCCGGATCGCTTTCGCCAGCCTTCTCGATCAGACGCTCGGGATTGGTGGTGGCGGGAAAGGCCAGATCGTGAGCATCGATTTCAGCGGCATCGTCATTCGATACCCGCCGCTTGCCGACCTGGGCATCAGAGCAAACGGCGAAGGACCGCATCGACGTTTCCTTGTCGTTGGTCCATTCGCGCACAGTCTGCGACATCAAGGCAAGAGACGGGACCATGAAGAGCACTCGACCGCCCTTGCCGACAAGATCTTCGGCAATCCTGAGCGAGGTGAAGGTTTTTCCGGTGCCGCAGGCCATGATCAGCTTGCCACGGTCCGCGTCGCGAAGACCGTTTCGGACGGCTTCCAGTGCCTCGACCTGGTGAGGGCGGAGCCGTTTTTTGTCCGAAAGCACCGCCTCGCCGCGGTTCCCAAAGATTGTCCAGTCAATCGGGCTTTCGCGCAGATGCGTGAGGGAGAGGCGCACGACCGGGATCGACTGGCCGGATATCATCTCCTCGGCGTTGGTTCCCCATTCCACTTCTGTCGAGTCGATGACGACCCGCCGGGTGAACGGCACCTTTCCGGAGGCCGAGATGAAGCTGTCGATATCCGCCTTCTGGATGCGGTGCCGGGACCCGTAGAATTTGCACTGGATTGCTGCGTACCCTTCCTCGCTACGCAGCTTGGCGACAAGATCAATTCCTGTATCCTTGCCATTACGGCCATGCTCTGCGGCCCAGTCTTTCCATGTCCAGACCTGCGAATATTCTTCGGCCTGCACCGGGTCCGTAGTGAGATAAGCTGCAATGAGGCGTTCGAAATAGGTGCCCTTCTCGCGCTCGGTTACGGCTGCTTCGCGGTAAGACCGGAGGAGATCATCAAGTTCTGACATAATGCTTTGCTCATTGAAAACGGTCGGCAATCCATGCGTATGCAAATCATCCAGGAGAAGCAACTCAACCTGATCGGGAGTCCTTCGGGTTCCAATCGCCGAATGCTCTGAAACCCGATTTTCCTACCATTTGTAGCTGGAGTTTTTCGCTTGTATTTTCCTTTGGCTGGGGAGGAGCGAAGACGATGAAAGCATCCAAATTCACGGACGCGCAGAAGGCGTTCATTGTAAAGCAGGGCGAAGAAGGCACAGCGGTTGCAGAGATTTGCCGCAGTTTGAGCGTATAGAAATCGATCCAGTGGATCGATTTTAGCGCCGAACGGGATTAGCCAGGCGACCTATTTCAACTGGAAGAAAAAAGACGCAGGCCTGATGCCGTCCGAAATGAAGAAACTGCGCGGTTGGAAGACGAGAACCGGCGTTTGAAGAAGATCGTCGCGGATTTGATGCTCGACAAGGAGATGCTTCAGGATGCCGTCAAGCGAAAGCTCTGAGGTCGGATCGTAAGCGCGAGATCATCGACGGTGTTCGGGAAGATTGGCGTGTGTCCGTGAGGCGCGCATGCAACGTGCTGAAGTTCGACAGATCGACCTGTCAGTACAAGTCCCGGCGCCGCGATCCGGCCAGTCTCACAGCTCGCATCAAAGAGATCTGTGAAACGCGTGTGCGCTATGGCTACAGGCGTGTCCACTATGTGTTGCGCCGGGAGGGATGGGAGGTGAACCCGAAGCGGGTCTACCGCATTTACAGGGAAATGGGCCTGCAATTGCGGAACAAATCCCCCAGGAGGCGCGTGAAAGCCAAATTGCGGGAAGATCGCACAGACGCCGTTTGCTCGAATGATGTGTGGGCCATGGATTTTGTCCATGACCAATTGGCAACGAGTCGGAATCTGCGTGTGCTGGCTGTTGTCGATACCTTCTCGCGCTATTGCCCCGTGATTGATCCGCGCTTCAGTTATCGCGGCGAAGATGTCGTGGCCACATTGGATCGGGTCTGTCAGGAAATCGGATACCCCAAGACGATACGGGTCGACAATGGAAGCGAATTTGTCTCTCGGGATATGGATTTGTGGGCTTATCAGCGAGGCGTAACACTGGACTTCTCGCGGCCAGGCAAACCAACAGACAATGCCTTCGTAGAGGCTTTCAACTCAAAGCTCAGGGGAGAATGCCTGAACACGCATTGGTTCATGAGCCGGGAAGATGCTTGCGAAAAGATGGAGGCTTGGCGTAAATACTATAACGAAGAACGACCACACAGCGCGATTGGGAATATTCCCCCAGTATTGCTGGTGAACTCAGCTGGCGACACCAGCCCGCCATGCTGAAAAAAACGGAAAACTCTGGCCCTCGGTGGCAGAAGGTTGGGTAGCAGAGCAATTGGACGGATTACCAACACCCCAATGGCCTGATTTCAGGGGGCTGGGTCAGCGCGCGCGTCCCGAAGGGACTGAAGGTTGGAAGAGGCCGGTCTGGCCGCTCTCAAATTCTGAATCCGAACTGGAGGGATTTTCCATGTTCGAACGCACAGATCTGCGCCGCCTGCTCGTAACCCGACATGACGCCGCTGCGCAGGGGTTGGAGGGAATTTCCAAAGTTCGCAGCATTGGAAAGGACCTATCATTCACAAAATGCGCCAATGTATGGACAACAGTTGCTGTCCATACTCGGTCTGCCACCGGCTACCCGATTTGCCAAGATCCGGGTTGTAGCGTGAGATCATCGTTAGCCCGGGCTGGCGGGTGGTGATTAGCCCTTGATGAATAGTATCGCATAGAGCACGGTCATTGGCCCATAGAGTTCGGGTTTCTCGGTCAACACACAACCGAGGCAGTGGCAGGCTGATAGTCCCGCGTAGATCAATTGATGAATGGTACGCGGTTTCTGAATCTGTTCTCTGAACCATTTTAGCATTTCAGCATCTTTCTGGTTTTGAGCGGGCCCCTGCTCGGTTAATGTTATGCGCAGGAATGAATTTAGCTGAAAGTGGAGAAGCTTATCAGCGAAACACGGCGAAAGGTTCGCGCGAATTCGGGACGGTAATGACGGTATCTTTTGGTCAGCGGGCACGAGAATTGATCGACCAACTCCGTGGGGCGGGCACGCGTCGGGTCATTAGTTTGGAGCAAGTAGCGAAAGGCGCTGGTCTTTCGAAGCGTACGCTGGAGAAATGGAAATCAGGAGACACCCCGAACCCACCAAAGGACAATGTCCTCCAGGCTCTGGAATATCTCGGTCTCGACAAGGAGACTGCAATCGCGGAAATCAATCGAATTTTAGCCCAGGTGAAGGCCTCTGAAGCTCTCGGTGAAAGTACCGGCGCTCCGGCGCACGTGCCCTTTAACACAACACCGGTCAGCAGGCGGCAGCCAACGCTTAGTGATCCGCCTGATTCACAACGAAGCAGTCATTACGCGAGACGTGTTCTAAGGGTGAGAGGAAGGGATGCCCAAGAGAGCCGACTCCGTCACTTTCTAAAGGTCAAAGACACCTTCGCATGGTTGCAGTTGGCTGGTGAAGCGGGGCAGGGAAAAAGTCGGCTCGCTTACGATGTCATGTGCTCAATGCGCGAAAAAGGCTGGCATGCCGGCTTCCTAAACGAAGATGACCTTGCGGAGTTTTGTGGGGAGTGGCGCGAATGGCAACCGGACCTTCCAACCCTCTTGATTGTGGATTACGTGGTTGGACGGGATCAGAGCGTAGGACCTGTTTTCCGACAACTTGCCCGGCGGGCGGCAACGTTCCGGCAGCCAGTGCGCATGCTCCTGCTGGAACGCCAACGATGGGATCATGGTGGTAGTCTCAACTTGGACAGAGATGGCGAACGGCTCAGAGGGGCGTCCCGCGCCGCTTGGTTCGTCGCGCTGACCGAACGCTACGACGGTGCGGATTCGGTTTTGAGTCAAACCCGTTTCGAAGATGGTGTGATTGAACTCACCCGGCTCGAGGTCAGTAATCTTGTTGGAATAGTGCGAGACATCGCAAAAATTGAAAATAAGAAGGTGGATCTTGACAATGCACTTATCGAGCAGGAACTTGCACGAATTGATAGCTCCGGGCGGCCACTCTACGCATATTTCCTCGGTCATGCTTTGGCTCGCGATCCGGATCGTCGTTACTGGAATCGAGAAGACCTGCTTGATGACGTGCTGCGAAAGGACTGGTTCCAGCGTTGGCGCGCCGCTTTTGACGGCACCCCCCCCGAAATCGGCGAGGACCACGTAGCATCCCAACTTGCCGTGATTGCAACGATGATTGGGGGCATTGATTTTGTTCGAAGCCGATCACTCGGTTCACCGTTTAACTCTGGGCCGAAAGTACGACGCCTTGCGCTAACGATGACTGACGGTTTTGCCAGTGTGGGTGTCGCAGTAAACATTCTCCCACCGCTACAGCCCGATATTCTTGGAGAGTGGTTTGTTTTGCGGTCCATAAACGGCGGTTTGTCGCTTAAATCAGTTTGCAACTCGGCATGGCGAGCCGCGCCAACGGCTATGGCTCGCTTCATTGAGCGGTTGGTGCAGGACTTCCCAGACCAAATCGCCACAGCTGAAATTCTTGATTATGCTCCTGGAGACGATGCTGCAGTGTCTGCGTATGCTTCGGTCTCTGCTTCAATTATCTTTCATCTGCATAATGCGGGGGTAGGTTTCTCATCAACCTTGATCACTATGCTAAAGCATAGTGCTGGGGCAGGTGATGGCCTCGCCATGACCAATCTCGGAGCCTGCTATCAGAATGGCCACGGGTTGTGCAAAGATCCTGAAGAGGCGGTGACCTGGTACCGCAAGGGTGCCGAGGCGGGGAATGGCGGTGCCATGACCAACCTCGGCTGCTGTTACGAATATGGCATCGGGGTGGGCAAAGACCCCAAAGAGGCGGTGACCTGGTACCGCAAGGGTGCCGAGGCGGGGAATGGCCGTGCCATGACCGACCTCGGCTGGTGTTACGAAAATGGCATCGGGGTGGGCAAAGATCCCAAAGAGGCGGTGACCTGGTACCGCAAGGGTGCCG
>JAUHWT010000015.1 GCA_030427145.1 Alphaproteobacteria bacterium
ATCCGTCAAATATCTCAAGAATGCGCTGATCGAAATCCTGGGCCTTTTTACGTGCCGGCTGTGTCATGGTGTTCCCTGCCTGTTGCTCCCAAAAAGCCGTCGGCCCGCCTTAATCCTCCATACGGGCCGACGGCCCCTGGAAGCTTAGATACGGCGCGCCCGGTTTTGGGATAAATCGCGCCGTGTTGACCATATTGTGATGCGGGTCAGAGACCCCACTCACCGCGCACGCCCTCGAAGAAACCCTGGGCCTGTTTGAGCTTGATCCAGTTGTTGACGTAGTTGATCCAGACCTGGTCATCCTGGGGCAGCAGCATCGCAATGGGGGTCGGTTCGCGTGGTTCGGTATTGGGAACGCGGGCGATGTCGAATTTCTCCGTCAGGGTGGCCCCTTCAATGTTCGAGGTCACAAACACGTCCGCACGCCCGGCAATGACCTCCTGAAAGCCTCTGGCCGGAGCCTCCACGACCTTAAGCTCAGCATCCGGGAACCAGGCCCGGGTCATGGCCTCAAACGACGTACCGAGGGTGGTGGCGACGGTGACATCCTCCTGATTGATCGAGTCCCAGCCGTCGAAATTCCCGACATTGCCGTTCATGGCGAAGGGGAAAAACTCAACGGAAAGATAGCTTTCCGAGAAACCGGCGGCTTTCATGCGGGCCGGAGACACCGATGCGGACCCTGTGATGTGGTAGTTGCCGGCAACGATGCCGTTCACCAGGGTTTTCCAGTCGGTCGCCACGAACTCGATCTCAACACCAAGGTCGTTTGCAAGTTCGGTCATGACGTCAATGTCAAAGCCCTTGTAACTGTTGCTCGCTGGATCGCGCAGGGTCATGGGGTTCCAGTCACCGGTTGTGCCGACCTTCAGCACCCCGCCTTCCAGAATGTCGTTGAGCGCGGATTGCGCGAGGGCGGAAGTGGCTAGTCCCAACGCAAGAAGTGTTGCGGCGGTATTGGCGATCAGTCGGTTCATGTCGGTCTGTTTCCCGTCAGTTGTCACGGTCGAGGAGCGGAGGCGATGGCCGCCAGACCCGCCCGATGAGGCTTGAATGAGAGGTCAAAGAGACGCTAATCACAAGTAGCAATTTTGTGTTGAATGGTTCGCCTCGGCGCACTGGTTTTTTGGCGGGAACGGGCGCACGTATGGGCGGCAGCGCGGCACGGATTTCAGGGCATTGGTGCAGCGAACCGCGTCGGCGGTTGACACGCATGGCGGGGCCGGTCGCGGCCATTTTCTGCGTCCTGCTGCTCTCTGGCTGTTCGTCCTCCGGAGGCTGGGGCTGGTACGTGATCGACCCGACCACCGAGGCGGGACGAACCAACATCCGTTTTCTGGTCGGTGGCTTTGGCGCGACCATTCTGATGTCGGCGGTTGCCGCAATGATCTCGATTGTGGTGGGCCTCATCGTGGCTTTGCCGGCTTTGTCCAGCCGGAGATGGGTGCGGATCATCAACCGGATCTACGTGGAGTTCATCCGGGCGATCCCGCTTCTGCCGATGCTGTTCTGGGTGTTCTATGGCCTGCCAATCGTGTTCCGCTCCATTGGCATTGATCTCAACATCGACCCGTTCTGGGGCGCGGTCATTACCCTCGCGGTCTCTGACAGTGCGTTCACCGCGGAGATCTACCGCTCCGGCATTCAGTCAGTAGGCCGGGGCCAGGCGGAAGCGGCGCAGTCCATTGGCCTCAACTACTACCAGACCATGCGCCTGGTCATTCTGCCACAGGCCATCCGGCGTATCCTTCCGCCGCTGGCGAACCAGTTTATCTACATCGTCAAAATGTCGGCCTTCGCCTCGGTCATCGGGATGCAGGAGCTTACCCGGCGGGCGAATGAACTGGTGGTCACTGAGTATCGCCCGCTGGAGATCTACTCGCTCCTGATCCTGGAATATCTGATCCTCGTCCTGATCATCAGCGCCTTCGTGCGCAAGCTGGAGCGCAAAATGGCCCCGGAAGAGCGGGCGTGACAGCCGCGGATGCCGCCGGTTCAGGCCCCTGCCGCCTCGTTCATTGCTGTCAGGAAGCGGCTTACCTCGCCGGGCGAGTTGTAATGGCTGAATGACACGCGGATGCAGGTATCAATGCCGAGCGGGCCGAGCACGTTGCCGCAATAGGTGTCGTTTTTGCGGATATGGACGCGGATTTCCCGGTCCTCCAGAAACTGAACGAGGCTGGCAGCGTCCATGGTGTCGAGGGTCAGGGAGACAACACCCTCCCGGCCTGGATTGTCGAGGCCTCCCAGCACTGTCACGCCGGGGATGTCGGCAAGGCCGCGCTGGTTGTGGGTGCCCTCAATCATCGCCTGGGCGAGGATCTGTTCCTGCGCGTGGATTGCGGTTGCGGCCGCCTCGATCCGGGTCCGGGGATCCGTGCTTTCGGTGAAAAGGCCGCCAAGCCAGAGGAAGTGATCGACCACGTCCGAGAAGGTGGCATAGCTGCCCGCGTCGCGCGTTCCCTGCTCCCAGCCGGTGGGGGAGGAGCCAACAAGCGTTTCCTTGGTGCAGGCGGTCAGGCGGTCCGAGGCCCAGCCAATGCCGTATCCGTGGCGCGAAAACACCTTGTAGGGTGACACGGCATAGCCGTCGGCATTGAGCGCCTCGAGGTCGATGCCGCCATGGCTGGCGTGCTGAATTCCGTCAACGATAATGAAGCAGTCCGGAGCCTTATCGCGGATGGCTGCGACGATCCTGTTCACATCGACGCTGATGCCGGTCACGGGTGAGGTGTGGACGATGGAGGCAACACGCAGATCGGGCGTGATGTGCGGCAGCCATGCCTCCACATCGACAGTTCCCGTGGCGTCGTCATGGGCCACTAGCGTCAGTGGCCGGCCCGTCACATCGGCCCAACGGGACATGGCGCTGCGCGAAGCCGGATGTTCCAGCGTTGTGCCCAGCATCGTCCCGCCGGGCTCTGCGCCCAGGGCCGCCGTGCGGACGAGACGGAACAGAACCTCGGTGCCGCTCTCCCCCACGAACACCTGACCGTCCGGAGCATTCATCCACAGCCGCATGTCCGCGCGGCCTTTGTCGATGGCGGTCTGCAGCGCGGTGGAAGCCGCATTGATGCGTCCCTGGTTGTCGGGATAGGAGGCGTAGAGGCCGGAGGTCTCAACCACGGATTTCAGTGTCAGCGCCCCGCCGGCGTTCTCAAAGAATATGCGCGGGCCGGAAAACGGACAGGTGTCGATATGGGCGAACCTGTCGCGGACCTGCTCCAACAGTCCTGGAACTTCAGAAATCATGTGCGCCCTCCAGCCGTACCACTTCGGTATGTGTTTGTTCCCGAATGTCTAAAGCCGGGCGCGTCGGCTTGTAACCCCAAAAAAAAGGCCGGGCACAACCCGGCCAGTACAGGGAAAATCGTGACTTCAGTCCTGCCAGAAGTATTTCGCCGCCTCGTCCCGCGCCTCCACAGGATCGAGCCCGATATCGCGAAGCAGGTTTGCGTCGAGTTTTTCAAGCGCGCGTCGTGTCCGGCGCCGGTGCGCCCAGAATGTCACCAGAGCCAGGATGTTGGAGGTAAGACGACCGGCGTTCGCGGTACGCACGGTAAGGAGTGCGTGTGACATGGGATTGTTCCGTATTTGTATTGACACAATGCAACGTAGTGTTACAATTATTGAGTACAATGACATTTCAAACCGGTCCACAAAATGATTGTAGCGGATACAATTTGGCAAACTAATCTCCGGGCCTCGGGCCGGTCAAAATACAGGGCCATCGCCCAGACCATTCGCAACGGCATTGTATCGGGTGACCTGCGTGAGGGGGAAAAGCTGCCCCCGGTGCGGGACCTGGCCTACCGGATTGGCGTGACGCCTGGTACCGTCGCACGGGCCTATGCCCTGCTCACCGATGAGGGGCGGCTGGTCGCGGGTGTGGGCCGTGGCACCTATGTTGCGGGTCGCGCCGGGGCGCCGGTGGAAACCCTGCCGCCGCTAATTCACGACCCGAAAACCGTCACCCGGGATCAGCTTCATCTCATGAGCCCGAAAATGCCCGAGGTGGGGCAGGGCAGGCTGATGCGCGACGCCATGTCCCATCTGTCGCAGACCATGCCGTGGGACCATCTGTTGCAGTATCCCAACCGGGACTCCGACGCGGCGGCGCGGGAGTTGTTCCGAAGTTCGGTGGTCGATACCGCTGTCGGCGCGGTCGAGCCGGAGGACGTCGTCGTCACCAATGGCGGACAGAACGCGGTGGTCATGATCCTGCAGACCGTTCTGCACGGCTCGGCACCCGTAATCGCGGTGGACGAGTTGAGCTATGGCGGTTTCCGTTCCGCGGCCAGATTGTGCCGTGCTGCGGTGGCGGGTGTTCCCTGGGATGCGGATGGCCCGCGGCCGGACGTGTTTGAGGAACTCGTGCGGACCCAGGGCGTGCAGATTTACTGCACCTCCTCGGAGGTCTGCAATCCGATTGTACGTGGCGTAACGCCCGCCCGTCGCCGGGAAATTGCGCGGATCGCCGACCGGTTCGGCGTTCATATCATGGATGACGAATGTTACCGGCTGATGCGCACCGACCGGCAGGGTCCGGGATACCGGTCATACCTGCCGGAGCTGACCTGGCATGTCACCTCGCCGTCCAAATCCCTGAGTGCCGCATTGCGGATCGGGTTCGTCATAGCGCCGGTGGGGTGGGGCGGGGCGCTGGCCCGGACCTCGTCCTTCAATTTCTTCGGTGTGTCGCGCCTGATCACCGATCTCTACGCGCATGTCATGGCGCGCACGGAACTGCCCGGCATTCTTGACCGTGTGCGGGACCGGATCGGAAACGACATCCGGGCCGCGGTGAACGCGCTCGGGCGAAGCAAAATCAACTGGTCGGAGGACGTGCCGTTCCTGTGGCTGGAGCTGCCGGCCGGTTGGCGCGCTGGCGAGTTCTGCAAGGCCCTGGAGGCGGAAAACATCCTCGTAAAATCAGCCGAGGATTTCTCGCTCCGGGATGGCCGCGCCGTCCATGCCGTTCGCATTGCCGTCAACGGACAGGTTCCGCACGAGGCGTTCGTGGCTGGAATGAAGACGGTCCGGCGGCTTCTGGATACGCCGCCCGACCGGGTTTTTGCGTGAACGGCCTTTACTCGGCCGCCTCGCTATAGGCTTCCATCGGCGGGCAGGTGCAGACGAGGTTGCGGTCGCCATAGGCGTTGTCGACGCGGTTGACCGCAGGCCAGTACTTGTCCACCCGCAGCGCCCCAGCCGGATAGCAGGCCGCCTCGCGCGAATAGGGCCGGTCCCATTCGCCCACCAGATCCGCGACCGTGTGTGGGGCGTTTTTCAGCGGGTTGTTATTGGGATCAATCCTGCCATCCTCGATGTCCTGCGCTTCCGCCCGGATCGAGAGCATCGCGTCACAGAACCGGTCGAGTTCAGCCTTGGGCTCCGACTCCGTCGGCTCCACCATCAGCGTCCCGGCCACGGGCCATGACATGGTCGGCGCGTGGAAGCCACTGTCGATCAGGCGTTTGGCGATGTCATCCACCGTGACGCCCGCGCTGTCCGAGAGCGGCCGCGTGTCGAGAATGCATTCATGGGCAACGCAGCCGTTATTCCCGGTGTAGAGAATTTTGTACGCGCCTTCGAGACGCTTCGCGATGTAGTTGGCGTTCAGGATGGCAATCTTTGTCGCCTGGGTCAGCCCCGATCCACCGCAGAGCAGGATATAGGCCCAGCTCACCGGCAGGATGCTCGGCGAGCCAAACGGCGCCGCCGATACCGGCCCAACCGCTTGGCCATGCTCCGGATGCCCAGGCAGGAATTCGGCCAGGTGGGCCTTTACGCCAATCGGCCCCATGCCCGGTCCGCCGCCGCCATGCGGGATGCAGAAGGTCTTGTGCAGGTTCAGGTGGCTCACGTCGCCGCCAATGTCCCCGGGTCGGGACAGGCCGACCATGGCGTTCATGTTCGCGCCGTCGATATAGACCTGGCCGCCATATTTGTGGGTGATCTCGCAGACCTCCATCACCGTGTCCTCGAACACGCCATGGGTCGAGGGATAGGTGATCATGCAGGCCGCGAGGTTGTCGCCATGCTGCTCCGCCTTGGCCCGGAAGTCGTCAAGGTCGATATTGCCATGGGCGTCGGAGCCCACCGGCACGACCTTCCACCCCACCATGCTGGCCGAGGCCGGGTTCGTGCCATGTGCGGAGGTCGGGATCAGACAGACATTGCGGTGCCCGTCCCCGTTCGCCACATGCCAGTTCCGGATGGTCAGAAGCCCGGCATACTCACCCTGCGCGCCGGAATTGGGCTGCTGCGAGATCGCGTCATAGCCGGTGATCTGACAGAGCTTGTGGTTCAGGTCGCTGATCAGTTCCGAATAGCCCTCGGCCTGATCCGCCGGAACAAACGGGTGCAGGTCGCCGAACTCCGACCACGTCACCGGGATCATTTCCGCAGTCGCGTTGAGCTTCATTGTGCAGGAGCCAAGCGGGATCATCGCCCGGTCCAGCGCCAGGTCCCGGTCGGCGAGGCGGCGCATGTAGCGGGTCATCTCCGCTTCCGCCCGGTTCATGTGGAAAATCGGATGGGTCAGATAGGCGCTCTCGCGCAGCATGGCCTCGGGCAGGCGGTACTCGCGTTTCTTGACGCTGTCGTAATTCAGTTCCACGCCGAACGCGGCCCAGACCGCCCGGATCGTATCGGGCCGGGTCCGTTCATCCAGCGAGATGCCGATCCGGGTGTCACCGATTTTGCGCAGATTGATGCCGTTGCGCACCGCCGCCTTCATGATGACATTCTGAAGCGCGCCAACCTCGACGGTAATCGTGTCGAAGAACTCGTTCGGCTCCACCGTGAAGCCCACGCTCTCAAGACCTTTGGCCAGCCGCACGGCCTTGCGGTGGACGGACTGAGCGATGGCCTTGATGCCGTCCGGCCCGTGATAGACCGCGTACATGGATGCGATAACGGCCAGCAGCGCCTGCGCCGTACAGACGTTAGAATTGGCCTTGTCCCGACGGATGTGCTGCTCGCGGGTCTGCAGTGAAAGCCGGTAGGCCTTGTTGCCCCGGCTGTCGAGCGAGACACCAATGATGCGCCCCGGCATCGACCGTTTCAGCGCGTCACGGCAGGACATGTAGGCCGCGTGCGGCCCGCCATACCCAAGGGGAACGCCAAAGCGCTGGGTCGAGCCGATGGCAATATCCGCCCCCATTTCGCCCGGGCTTTTCAGCAGGGCGAGCGCCAGCGGGTCGGCGGCCACAATACCGATCGCCTTGTTTTCGTGCAGCGCCTCCATGGCACCGGAAAAATCCCGGACATGCCCGTAGGTGCCAGGATACTGGAAAATCGCTCCGAACACCTCGGTCGCGTCCAGCTCATCGGGATCGGCAACCCGCACCTCTATGCCCAAAGGTTCGGCACGGGTCTTGATGACGGCAATGTTCTGCGGGTGGCAGTTCTCGTCGACAAAGAACACGTTCGCCTTCGACTTCGCCGTGCGCTTCGCCATGGTCATGGCCTCGGCCGCGGCGGTGCTTTCGTCGAGGAGGGAGGCGTTGGCGATATCGAGACCCGTCAGGTCGGACACCATCGTCTGGAAGTTCAGCAGCGCCTCAAGCCGCCCCTGCGAAATCTCCGGCTGATAGGGCGTGTAGGCCGTGTACCAGGCCGGATTTTCCAGGATGTTCCGCAGGATCGGGGCGGGTGTCGTGGTGCCGTAATAGCCCTGTCCGATAAGCGATGTCAGAACCTGGTTTTTCTCCGCCACCTCCCGCATGTGGAACAGCGCGTCCCGCTCGCTCATTGGCTCGCCAAAATCCAGCGGATCTTTCTGGCGAATGGCATCGGGCACCGTGGCCGAGATCAGATCATCAAGCGTTTCATACCCGATGGTCTCAAGCATCTGCGCGATCTCGGAAGGCGAGGGACCGATGTGACGACGGTTGGCAAAGTCATAAGCTTCATAGGTGGTCAGTTCGAAAACCATGTCGGTATTCCCCGGTCAGCGCTTGTAGTTCTGTTTGACGAACGGAAGTTCAACGATTTCGGCAGGCTGTGGCTTGCCCCGGATAATCAGGTTCACCTGCGTGCCGGGTTCGGCCATATCGCTGGTGACATAGCCCATCGCAACCGGGGCCTCCACCGTGGGGCCGAAGCCACCGGATGTGACCGCGCCCGCCGGCATGCCGTCCGTTGACTGCACCTCAACACCGGCCCGCGCCGGGGCCCGGCCAACCGGTTTGATGCCCACGAGTTTGCGGGACGTGCCCTCGGTCAGTTCCTTCTGGATGCGGTCCGCCCCGGGGAAGCCGCCTTCCTCGCGGCGTCGTTTCTGAATGGCCCAGGTCAGTGACGCCTCAACCGGGCTGGTGTCGTTGTCGATGTCATTGCCGTAAAGGCACAGCCCCGCCTCCAGCCGAAGACTGTCACGCGCGCCGAGCCCGGCGGGTTCGCAGTCCTCATGGTCCAGCAGCTTTCTGGTGATCCGGATCGCGTCCGCCCCGGGGATCGAAATCTCGTAGCCGTCCTCGCCGGTATAGCCCAGACGCGAAATGCGGCATTCCACCCCGTCGATGTCTGCCGTGGTGGTTTCCATGAACTTCAGATCGCGCGCCGGGGGGCAGAGCCCGCCCACGACATCTTCCGCCGAGGGCCCCTGAACAGCCACCAGCGCCCGGTCGAAAATCTCCGTGACCTCAACCCCTTCAAGGTTGTTCGCCATATGCGGGATGTCCTGATGGCGCATGGACGCGTTGACCACGACAAAAAGATGATCACCCGCGTTGGACACGATCAGGTCATCCATGATGCCGCCCTGATCATTGGTGAAAAACGTGTAGCGCGCCTTGCCCTCTTTCAGCGTCGTCAGCGCCGACGGCACAAGGGCCTCAAGCTTTTCCGCCACATTGTCACCGCGCAGGATCACCTGACCCATATGGCTCACGTCAAACAGACCGGCCTTGGCACGGGTATGTTTGTGCTCGGTCATGATGCCCTTCGGGTACTGAACCGGCATCTCCCAACCGGCGAAGTCCACCATCTTCCCCCCAAGCTCCAGGTGCAGATCATGGAGTGGCGTACGTTTGGCTGCGTCTGACATGACGGATCCTCCCCCGAAAATTCTCCGGGAGAGTCATGCCACAGTCAAAGGGCGACAGAAAGGTGAGAAACGCGCCTCAGCCCGTCAGTAACGGTGCCGGACCAAAACGTGATCGAAACTCGATCCGATGCTCAGGCCTGATGTGGGGTGGACAGGTCCACGCCCAGCATGTCGCTCAGGCAGTCCCACAGGACCCCTGCGGCCAGTTCCGCACCTTCGGAACTCGCGTGGTAGTCATCCGCGTCATAAACCGGATGACCGCTCTCAACCGCCGCCAGCCAGCGCGCCGGGACTGGCGCCACGGTGAAGCCATACTCCTGCGACACTTTCTCGTAGAACTCCATGGTCCGGTTCGCAAACTCGCGCGGGTTTTGCGGGGTCAGGTCAAAACCGTGATGGATGCGGGAATAGAACGGGTGTCCGGCGGCGCGGGGCCAGGGCGGGTAGAGCAGCACGCGCTCCGGCTCGGCCATGGAGGCAAGCCGGGTCATGGTCTCTCTCGACAGCCTGCGGTCATCCGTCCGGAACGGGGTCGTGGTGTGATCCTGCAGAACCAGCACGTCCCAATGCGCCCGGTCCAGCATCATGGTCAGGTGTTCGGACATGATGGTCTCGCGAAGCCGTGCACCGTCCCGGGCTGCCATGCCAATCCGGACCCGGGCGCCTGCTTTCTCCGCCAGTACCGCCACGCGCGAGGGCACGTCATGCCGGCGCGTGATCGAGTTGCCAACAAACAGAATGCGCGGTTCCTTCAGCCCGGCGTCCGGGGTCTCCGCGGGAAGGGTGTCACTCGGGGCGTGCGCGAGGGCGGGGCCACTGATTGCGGTTGCCACACCGCCAGCGAAAAGAGCCAGCAGGTCGCGTCGGGTGGTTTGGAATTTCGTCCGGGCCATACCTGTCCATCCACGATGCGTTGACGTTTTCCCTGAAACGTTTTTCCGCCAAAGGGGTTTCTGGATGGTTAACGATGCGTGCCAAACTGTCTGTGAACGGCTTCATACTGCCTGCAAAACAGGCACGTTCAGGGCTGCTCCGGGTTAACGAAACCGGGTCAGTTGCGGCTGACCCGCGAGGGAATGCGCTGCTCAAATTTACGGAAGGCAAAGGCGATGACCCCCGCAATCATCATGTAGACAAGTGCGAGCAGGAGCAGCGGCTCATATACGATAAACGTGTCCTGCCGCACCCGCGATGACACCGCGAAAATCTCAACCACGGTAATGGTGGCGACAAGCGGCGTCGCCTTGAGCTGGAGAATGGTCTCCCCGCCAAGTGTGGGGAGAACGTTGCGGATCGCCTGCGGCAGCCAGATGCGCCGGAACATTGTAAAAGGCGGCATTCCAAACGACCGCGCCGCCTCAAGCTGCCCACGCGCGACCCCGGAAAACGCACCCCGCATGATCTCACCCTCATACCCTGCGAAGGACAGGGTCAGGGCCAGAACGGCATAGGGCCAGGCCTGGCGCAGGTAGGGCCACATCCAGGTTTCGCGAATTCCATCAATGGTTGGGAAAAGCGATCCAAGCCCATAATAAAGCAGCCAAATCTGCAACAGAAGCGGCGTGCCACGAATGATGGTGCAAAACACCTTGGCGGGCCAGGCCAGATACCACGGCCCAATGGCCTGGGCGATCCCCAGCGGTATGGCCAGCAGGAACCCCAACACAACGCTGGCCGCCAAAAGCCAGATCGTCCGCCACAGGGCCTCAAGCGCCAGCAGCGCATATTCCGGCAGCCAGTCCCAGCGCAGCGATACCGCCGCCCAGATCACAATGCCCACAAAAATCAGAAACAGAATAATCCGGTGCGGCACAAGGAACGGGCGAATGGCCTCCATCATCCTGCCCCCCGCAGCTTCGGCTGACCCTTCCGGGCCCAGTTCTCCACGTATTTAAACACCACACCGGACAGCAGCGTGACCATCAGATAGAGGAAACCCGCTGCAAGGAAGAACGTGAAATACGCCCGCGTTGAGGACGCGGCCTGGCGTGTCTCAAGCGTCAGTTCGCTAAAGCCAACCACGGCCAGCAGCGCCGTGTCCTTGGTGGCAATCAGCCACAGGTTCGCGAGACCCGGCACGGCAAAGGACATCATCGCCGGTATGGTTACCCGCCGCATGATCAGCGTGGGGGACATGCCAAAAGACCGAGCGGCCTCGATCTGCCCTGGTGGCACGGCCTGAATCGCGCCACGCAGGATTTCCGTGGAATACGCTCCCTGAACAATGCCCAGAACCCAGATCCCGGCGGCAACGCCACTGATCTCGACGGGACCGCCCCCAAGGGCCTCGGAGGCCTTGTTGATGAGGTCGGTTCCGACAAAAAAGAGGATCAGGATAAGCACAAGCTCCGGCACGGCCCGAACCACGGTGGTGTAGATGGCCAGCAGGTCACGTGTGACCGGACCGCCATAAAGCTTGCCACAGGCCCCGAAGAGGCCAATGACCAGCCCGAACCCGAAGGCACCCAGCGCGATCTGAAGCGAGTTGGCCAACCCCCTGAGAAGGTTGGCCCCCCAGCCAGGCTCAGACAGTGACAGAAGCTGCGCGCTTTCCGTAAGCCCGAACAGTTGCAGGAGCGTTTCCAATGGCCTGGCGTTATCCGCTGATGTCTACCGAGAAGTATTTCGCGGTGATCTCATCATAGGTGCCGTCTTCCTTGATGGCGGCAATCCCCTTGTTGATTGCCTCACGGATATCATCGTCGCCCTTGCGGATGCCCGCACCAACGCCAGAGCCGAGAATGGCTTCGTCATGGGCGACGCTGCCCTTGATCTCGCAGCAGGCGGCGCCGGTCTCGGACTCAACGAAATCGGCCATTGCGATGCTGTCGGCCTGGGTGGCGTCAATACGTCCGGAGAACACGTCCTGGTTCGCCTCATCCTGCGTCTGGTAGACGCGGATTTCGGAATCCGTAAAGTACTGCTGAGCATAAGTCTGGTGAATGGTCGAGGCCTGAACGCCCACGATCTTGCCAGCCAGCGATTCCGGTGTGGGTTCAACATCAAGCGATTTGTCCGCCACGATCACCGCCGGGGTGTTGTAGTAGGGATCGCTGAAGTCGATGGTCTTCTGACGCTCCTCGGTGATCGACATGGAGGACATGATCACGTCGATTTGCTTGCCGGTCAGAGACGGAATGATGCCGTCCCATGCAACCGGTGTCAGCACGCAGTCCAGTTCGGCCGCCGCACAAACCGCGTCCATGATCTCAATTTCCCAGCCTTCCCACTCACCGGAGGAGTTGGGGGAGGAGAACGGCGGATAGGGCTCGGCGGCGACGCCGATCTTAAGTTCCATCGCGCCGGCGGTGCCTGCCATCAGGGCTGCGGCCGCCAGACCGGAGACCAGTACATTTTTCAGTTTCATCAGTATGTTTTCCCGTGTTGTTGGTTTGTCAGTTTATGGTTTTCAGGAACTGCCGAAGCCGTTCCGACTTTGGATTTCCAAAGACCTCCGCCGGAGGTCCCTGTTCCTCGATCCGCCCCTCATAGAGATAGACAACATGGGTTGCCACCTCCCGGGCGAAATTCATCTCGTGGGTTACCACAAGCATTGTGCGACCCTCCGCCGCGAGATCCCGCATCACGTTCAAAACCTCACCCACCAGTTCGGGGTCGAGCGCGGAGGTCGGTTCGTCAAACAGCATGACGCTGGGATCCACGGCCAGCGCCCGTGCAATCGCCGCGCGCTGCTGCTGTCCACCGGACATGAAGGCGGGGTAGGTGTCCTCCCGGTTGGCGAGCCCTACGCGTTCAAGCAGCTGCCGCGCGCGTTCGATGGCCTTATCCTTCGGAACCTTCAGGACATGCACCGGCACCTCAATGACATTCTCAAGCAGTGTCCGGTGGGTCCAGAGATTGAACGACTGGAACACCATCGCCAGTTTCGTGCGGATGCGCTCCAGCTGACGGCGGTTCGCGGGCGACCCGTCCGCCTTCATCTCAACCTCCTCACCACCGATGATGATGCGCCCCGAAGAAGGCGTCTCGAGGAAGTTGATACAGCGCAGCAGGGTGGATTTGCCCGAGCCGCTGCCGCCGATGATTGCAATCACGTCGCCACGGTTGGCCGAAAGACTGACGCCTTTGAGAACCTCCAGCTCCCCGAAAGACTTGTGAAGGTCCTCAACACGCAGCGATCCGGCCGGAGTGCTGTCGTCCACGGGGGCGGAACTTTTGGCGTGTGGTGCTGTCAAACGGCGACTCCGGTTTTTAGGACTTGAGAATGCGTCCCGAAATGATAGTTATACAGCTGTATAACAAAATGCCAACCACGGCATGCGCATGAAACAACCGGCACCACCCGGAGCTGGGCGGATGCGGCGTGGCGGGTTGTCCGGGGATCAACTTTCAGAAGAGGGCGTAAGGATGAGTTTGGCTGTCCCGGAATGCCGGAATGCACTGCAACAAATAACTTCACGCCATCCAACCCTGTCTGCCGATACTGCCGCGCAGGATGGCGCGAACCCGGGCGGTTGACAATACTGCAGGGCAAAATTGCCTGATGGACCCCGCATGACATCCGGACAGGGTATCCACCCAGACCGGCTGTCCCTGACGTAAAGGAACGGAACTGAATGAAATTCGCCTCTATTACCGACCGTGTCGCGGACCTCGGCGGTGCCAAATGGGATGTGTACCTCCGGGCCAGGGATCTCATCGCCCAGGGTCAGGATGTCATCAGCCTCACCATCGGCGAACCCGATGTGTCCACGCCCGCCGATCTGATCGACGTGGCGAGCCGGGCCATGCGCGACGGTCGCACGACCTATTCCAACGGCAGGGGAGAGGACGGCCTTCGGGCGGCTCTCGCCACCTATTACTCCGAACTGTCCGGCCAGGACGTCGAGCCGAACCACGTGCTGTGTTTCCCCGGAACCCAGACCGCGCTCTATGCCGTAATGACCTGCCTCGCCGAATCGGGCGACGAGGTGCTGGTGGGCGATCCCATGTACGCCACCTATGAAGGCGTGATCCGTTCAACCGGCGCGGACATGGTGCCCGTTCCCCTGCGCTGGGAAAACGGCTTCCGCATTAGTGTCGACGACATCCGTGAACGCATCACACCGCGCAGCCGGGTCCTGCTCCTGACCACGCCGCACAACCCCACGGGTGCCGTGCTGACCCGTGAAGATCTTGCGGCCATCGGTCGCCTCGCGAAGGAACACGACCTCTGGATCGTGTCCGACGAGGTCTATGGCGAACTGGTGTTCGACGGCACTGAATTCACCTCCGCCCTGTCCCTGCCGGAATTCGCGGAACGCACGGTCGTGGTCTCGTCGATTTCCAAATCCCACGCCGCGCCAGGCTTCCGTAGCGGCTGGTGCATCGGGCCTGAGCCT
The DNA here is from genome assembly GCA_030427145.1 of Alphaproteobacteria bacterium. Classification (GTDB taxonomy): domain Bacteria; phylum Pseudomonadota; class Alphaproteobacteria; order Rhodobacterales; family Rhodobacteraceae; genus Amaricoccus; species Amaricoccus tamworthensis. The sequence goes on from JAUHWT010000015.1 coordinate 14,398, forward strand.
TTCGTGGAGGCGCTTCTGCCGATCTCTGAAAACATGCTGTTCGGCAACCAGCCCTTCATCGCCGATATGACCGAAGCCGCAATCCGCAACGGTTCCGGCGTCGCGGCCGGAATGCGCCAGAGGTTTGCCGCCCGCGCCGAACTGCTCCAGTCAAAGCTGGAGCCGCATACCGGTCTGCGCGTCCACCGGCCGGATGCGGGCATGTTCGCAATGGTCAATGTCGCGGAAACGGGCATGAATGGCTACAACTACGCGCTGCACCTCCTTGAAAACGCGGGCGTTGCCGTGATGCCAGGGACGAGCTTCGGTGAGACCATCAATGACTGGGTCCGCGTTGCCCTGACGGTCGAGGACGGGCCTTTCCTCGCCGCCTGCGACCGCATCGCCGCCCATGCCACCGGCTTCCAGAGGGTTTCCGCATGACCACAATCGGTGAGGCCCTCATCCAGGAACTGGAAAAACGCGCCGTCGACTGCGTTTTCGGCATCCCTGGCGTACACACAATTGAAATGTATCGTGGTCTGGCGTCCTCAGGTATCCGGCACGTCACCCCCCGGCACGAGCAGGGCGCGGCCTTCATGGCGGATGGCTATGCGCGCGCCTCCAGCAAACCCGGCGTGGCCTTCGTCATCACCGGCCCTGGCTTCACAAACACCCTGACCGCAATGGCCCAGGCCCGGGCGGACAGTGTGCCCATGCTCGTGGTCTCCGGCGTCAATGCGCTGGACACGCTGGGGCGCGGTCTCGGTCACCTGCACGAACTCCCCGATCAGCTTGGCCTGTCGGGCAGCGTGGCCCTGGCCGCCGAGCGCATTTCCTGCGCCACCGACCTGATCCCCGCTCTCGACCGCGTTTTCGCGGCCATGACCTCCGCCCGGCCCGGTCCGGTTCATATCGAACTGCCACTGGATGTTGCCGGACTGCCCTTTGAAGCAACGGCACGCGAACCGGCCCCGGTCCAGCGCCGGTCGGTTGACACGGGAGCCGTCGCCCGGGCCGCTGAACTGCTGAACACCGCGAAACAACCCGTTGTGCTCGCCGGCGGTGGCAGCATTGCCGCCGCTGAAAGGATCCGCGCCCTGGCGGAACGCCTCGACGCGCCGGTGGTGCAGACCGTCAACGCCCGCGGCGCCATGTTCGGCCATCCGCTTGGCGTTCCGGCCAGCCCCAGCCTCCGCGCGATCCGCGACATGATTGCGGCTGCGGATGTGGTTTTGGCCCTCGGCACGGAACTCGGCCCAACCGATTACGACATGTATGACGATGGCAATGCAGCCAGGATGCCAAACCTCATCCGGGTGGATATCTGCGGGGACCAGCTTGCCCGCCATCCGGCGGAACTGCCCGTCCAGGCCGATGTGACCGCGTTTCTCGACGGCGTCCTGGACGCGGTTACGCCCCGCTCCGGCGACGGCGCGGCACGTGCCAAAACCGCCAGAACAGCCGCCCGCGCGGAAATCGGCACGGAAATGGGCGCGGCGGTGGACATGCTCGACGCGCTCCGTACCGCCTTACCCAACGCGCTTTCCATAGGCGATTCCACGCAGCCGATCTACGCGGGCAACCTCTACTACGACCATGACCGCCCCGGTGGCTGGTTCAATTCCGCGACCGGCTACGGCGCGCTCGGCTACGGCATCCCCGCCGCCATCGGCGCGGCCATTGCACAACCCGACGTGCCCGTCACCTGCCTCGTGGGCGATGGCGGCGCGCAGTTCAGCCTGCCGGAGGTCATGACCGCGGTGGACGAAAACCTGCCCGTCATTTTCATCATCTGGAACAGCCGCGGCTATCTCGAAATCGACCGCTCGATGCAGGCCGCAAACATAACGGTCGTGGGCTGCGACCCGACGCCACCCGACTTTGAGTTGACCGCGAAATCATTCGGTGTTCCCTATGTCAGCTGCGCCCTCGAACCGGGTGATCTGACCGCCGCGCTGCACAGGTGCAGGGAGAAAAACGGCCCGTCAGTGATCGAGGTCCGGGCCTACGAATCCTATAATTTCGAGCAGGAAAGCACCGTAAATGCCTGATCCCACGTTTGAATTCTCCCGCGCCATCACGCGCCAGCCCTCCAGCGCCATTGTCGACGGCCTGCGCGCCGTGGATACCGGTACGCCGGACCTGGATCAGATGCTGAAGGACCACGCGAGCTATGTCGAGGCCCTCAAAAGCACCGGGGCCGAGGTCGTTGTTCTGCCGGCCCTGGAGGACTTTCCCGACGCCGTTTTTGTCGAGGACACGGCACTTTGCCTGCCCCAGGGGGCGGTGCTCATGCGCCCCGGCGCCGCCACCCGCATGGGGGAGGTAGCCCACATGGCGCCAACCCTGTCAAAATTCTACGACACCATCCGCGAGATCTCCGGCCCCGGCCATGTCGAAGGCGGCGACATCCTCGTGACATCACGCGAAATCCTCGTGGGCCGCTCCGATCGCACCGATGCCGAAGGCGTTGAGGAACTGAGGCGTCTCGTGGCCGACTGGGGACATTCCGTACGCGAAGTCTTCACACCCGGGGGCGTTCTACACTTCAAAACCGACTGCTCGCTCCTCGATGGGCAAACCATCCTCTCAACCAAACGCCTTGAGGCGTCCGGCTGTTTTGAGGGCTACCGCGTCCTCAACACTGCCGAGGGGGAGGAGGCCGCGGCCAACACGATCCGGTTTAACAACCTCGTCCTCATGCCCGCGGGCTTCCCCAAAACGGCGGAGGTTCTGGACCGGGCGGGCTACGAAGTCGTCCAGATCAACAACACCGAATGCGCCAAGATCGACGGCGGCATGTCCTGCCTGTCCCTCCGCTTCTGACGCACCAGTGTTACGTGAAACCCGGGTCAGCAGGTGTAGTTCATCCCCAGGCGTCCACCATCGACATAGATGGTCTCGCCGGTGATGTAACTCGCCTTGCTGCTCGCCAGAAACGCTACGACGTCGCCGATCTCACGCGGGCTTCCGATCCGCTGCAGCGGTGTGCGCGACATGATCCGGGCCATCGCCTCCGGATTTGCGTTCACCCCGGCGAGCATTTCCGTGTCGATGGAGCCCGGCCCCACCGCATTCACCCGGATGTTGTGGGGTGCCAGCGCGAGGGACGCGGATTTCGTGAGCTGCATCACGCCACCCTTGGAGGCGCAGTAGGCCGGGATGCTGGGGATCGAAACGACGGCATTGATCGACGACATGTTGACGATCGCGCCCTCGATTTTGTTCGCAACCATGGCTTTCGCCGCCCGCTGGATCGCAAGGAATGTGCCGGTCAGGTTGATATCAATAACCTTTTTGAAGTCCTCAACCGGAGCTTCAAGAATGTCACCGGGTATCGCCACTCCGGCATTGTTCACCAATATCGACAGAGGCCCGTAATCGGCCTCAATCCGGTCGAACATGGCGTTGATCTGATCCAGGTCTCCCATGTCGCAGGTCATGGCTGACGCGCCCTGGCCCAGCTTTTCAGCCGCCGCCTTCACCGCCGGACCGTCAATATCCGCGAGGATCAGGGTGGCCCCGTCCTCCGCCAGCGCCTCGGCACAGGCATAGCCAATTCCGCGGGCGGCTCCGGTCACCAGAGCGAGTGGTTTGTCTGCCATAACTGTTCCCCCAAATGTTGCGCGCAGAAACTGAAGCAATGGTCAGGAAGCGTCAACAAACAATCCGGCGGTTTTGCCTCGCCATGGGCCACGGCAACACGCCTCAAAGTCTGACCCGCAGACCGTCGCTTTTCGACTGGCCGACCGCAATCCGCCTGATAGGGTCTCCACGGAGCCAAACAGACAAAAGGGGGGCGGCATGTCAAAACCAAACATACTGATTTTCATGGTGGATCAGCTGACCGGCACGCTGTTCGAGGACGGCCCGGCCGACTGGCTCCATGCCCCCAACCTGAAAAAACTCGCGGCAAAATCCACCCGGTTTTCCAACGCCTATACCGCCTCGCCGCTCTGCGCGCCGGCCCGCGCCAGTTTCATGACCGGGCTTCTCCCGTCGCGCACCGGCGTCTACGACAACGCGGCCGAACTGTCCGCGGCCCTGCCCACCTATGCCCACCACCTGCGCCGCGCCGGGTACCAGACCTGCCTCTCCGGCAAGATGCATTTCGTGGGCCCCGACCAGCTTCACGGTTTTGAGGAACGGCTGACCACCGACATCTACCCCGCCGATTTCGGCTGGACCCCGGATTACCGCAAGCCAGGCGAGCGCATCGACTGGTGGTATCACAACATGGGCTCCGTCACCGGAGCCGGTGTCGCCGAGATCACGAACCAGATGGAATACGACGATGAGGTCGCCTGGAATTCCGTGCGCAAGGTCTATGATCTCGCCCGTGGCCACGACCCGCGTCCCTGGTGCCTAACGGTCAGCTTCACGCACCCGCATGATCCTTACGTTGCGCGCAAAAAATACTGGGATCTTTATGAGGACTGCGACCACCTGATGCCGGAGGTGGGTGAAATGGACTACGCCAGCCATGACAGCCATTCACGGCGCATCCTCGATGCCAACGAACGCTCCGCTTTCGACATCTCAGAAACGGACATTCAACGGTCCCGCCGGGCCTATTTCGCAAATGTGAGCTACCTCGACGACAAAATCGGCGACATTCTGGAGGCGCTCGAAACCACCCGCCAGGACGCCACAATCCTGGTGCTTTCCGACCACGGCGACATGCTCGGCGAACGCGGCCTGTGGTTTAAAATGAGCTTCTTTGAGAACTCCTCCCGCGTGCCGCTCATGATCTCAAGCCCCGACATGACCCCGGGCCGCGTGGACGATCCGGTCAGCCTCATCGACGTCTGCCCGACGCTGGTGGAACTCGCGGGCAGGGACGTCTCCGAAATATCCCCCTGGTGCCAGGGCGAAAGCCTGGTGCATCTGGGCAATGGCGGACGGCGCGGGACACCGGTGATGATGGAATATGCGGCCGAGGCCTCACAGGCCCCTCTGGTCGGCCTTCGCCACGGACCCTGGAAATACATCCGCTGTGACCTCGACCCGGAACTTCTCTTCAATCTTGAGGATGATCCGCACGAGCTGAACAATCTCGCGGAAAACCCGGACTTTGCCGATACCCTCGACGACATGCGCACCATGGCTGACAGCCGGTGGGATCTGTCAAAATTCGACGCTGAGGTTCGCGCCAGTCAGTCCCAGCGCTGGATCGTCTACGAGGCCCTGCGCCAGGGCAAGTACCGGCCATGGGATCATCAGCCGTATCAGGATGCATCCGAACGCTTCATGCGCAATCACATGGACCTGAACGTGGTGGAGGAAAACGCCCGCTTCCCGCGCGGGGAATAACCCGGGGCGGTCAGCGTTTCGGGTTCAGCTGGTGCCAGGCCACGCTGTCTTCCCGAAACCGCGTCCCCTCCGCCACCATGCGATGCACGCGGCAGCCGCCATCGACGAAATCGAGGATGGCAAAGTCGTTCTCCTGCCCCCGCCGCCGCGTGGACAGGCCCGTACCCACATGGACCTGCAAAATCCGGCCCACACCTTTTCGTTGCACAAACGGCTCGGCCCACCAGCGATGCAAGTGACCCGACAGGATCAGGTCGGTGCCACAGTCCGCCAGGCGGCTGAGCGTTTCCTCCGCCTTCGGCATAAGCTGCTTGTGGCTTTCGGGTGACTGCGAAAACGGGTGGTGACACATCAGAACCCTGACACCGTCGAAACCCGAAAATCCGGAACAGGCACTGGTGATCTGCCGGTTGCGCAGTCTGCCTTTCTGCCATGAATACGGGTCGGAGGTGTTCAGCGTGTGAACCCTGACGTCATTGACGGTGATTGTCGGCGCCAGGTTGGCATCCACAAAACGCCGGTAGTTCAGATATGGGATCGTCCAGCGCATCAGCGGATTGTGCAGCGGAATGTCATGGTTACCCGGCACGCAGATCCACGGGGAGGGCAGGCGGTCGAGAAACGCCCGCGCCGCGCGAAACTGTGAACTGCGCGCCCGTTGGGTCAGATCACCCGACACGGCGATCAGATCGGGCTCCGCTCCGGTCACCGCATCGAACAGCGGCTCGATCAGTTCCGCGTCATCCGCACCGAAATGCAGATCAGAGATATGTATAATACGCGTCATACGGGCTTTTCGGGAGCGATCAGGCGCAGCTTTCTCTCATGGTGACTGATGCGGAGCGGCGTCCGCATCACGAATTTTTCGCCGTCACAGGCAACGAGCACACGTCTGCGCGTGAGACTGATGTCAATATTCTGCCCCGTCATCATTTTGTAATCCGGCCCGCGCCTTGCCTGACCGCTCCAGACACGCAGAGCCGATCCAAGCAGGGACATGCGGTCCTCATCCGGCACCACGATCACGGCGAAATCTCCGTCGCCCAGATCCTCCTGACCGGCCATGTTAAACTCCTTCAGCTGGAACGCGCTCTTGGCCACAAAGACCAGCGGAGTCCGGCTGTTCCAGACCTGGCCATCCAGCGAAATCGTCGCCTTCAGCACCCTCGGCCGGTTCACAAGTGTGGTGAAAACGGACCAGTAGGCCGCCGGTCTTGAGCGTCCGTACTTTTTGTAAACATCCTCACGGTTCTTCAGAATGCGCGGGTAAACCCCGATACTGACATTGTTCAGGAATATCCGGTCGTTGACCGTGCCGAGCCGCGTCTCACGCATTGTGCCTTCCGCGATCAGCTGAACGGCCGCCTCCGCGTCCTCCGGAATGTCATGGGCGCGGGCAAAATAGTTGAACGTGCCCTGCGGGATCACCCCCATCCGCACACCGGCCGCATGGCACGCCCCGGCCACCGCGCCGATGGTCCCGTCGCCTCCCGCGGCCACCACCGTGTCCGCGCCACCGTCAATCACGGTTTTCGCAAGATCACTGATGGTCCCGTCCGGTTGCAGCGAATGAAACCGCGCCTCAACCCCAAACTTTTTGAAAATAGACCCGAGATGCGAGGACCGCGATTCCGCCGAAGAGGCGTCGCCTGCATTCTCGTTGACTATGACGTCGATCATTCACGGAGTCCCACAGATCATCGGCGCGGCGCGATGCTGCGCCCCGTAGAACCGATAACCCGCAAACCGTGTCTAGGTTCCGCAGCCAGGTTCCGCCGACGTCAAAGTTTAGGCATGCCCTTCGCGCGCATCATCCGTTTTTGCGCCGCGATCCGGAACGCCGCATTCGGCGCACCGAACCCGGTATAGTTCCCCTGCCGTTCGACGATCTCGAAGAACATGCCCCCTGCAAACGCCTGGGAGTAGAACTGGAAAAACGCCCCCTCCGGCTCCTCGTCATAGAGTATGTTTCCGGCCCTGAGCCGTTCCAGCATGTCCGTCTCAAGGTCAAACCGCGCGGCCAGATCCGCGTAGTAGTTTTCCGAGATCGCCAGCGGCTCGAAGCCCCGGTCCCTGAGCGCCGCTGAGGTGGCAAAAATGTCATCGGTCGCCAGCGCGATATGCTGCAGCGATGCCCCAAAACTGTCGGCCAGGAAATTCCCCGCCATGGTCCGGTGGGTCTCCGCACCATTGAGCGTGATGCGAAACGTTCCGTCCAGAGTCTGCAACGCCTGGCTGCGCACCAGCCCGTCCGGGTCAATCACGTCCACAATCGGTGATTTCCGCATCCGGAACAGCGTGGTGTAAAACAGCGACCAGCTGAGCATCTCATCGTAACTCATTGTCTGCGCCAGGTGATCCACCTTCGTCAGCCCGGCGCCCCGGCCCGGATTTTCGCTGTCGGGAAACTCCACCGACCAAACATCGCTCAGACCGCTGGGCCGGTCGATGAAATGAAACACGCTCCCGCCAAGGCCCCGAATGGCCGGGATCTGCAACTCACCGGCACCCACCGGCTGCTCAAACGGATCCGCGCCCAGATGTTTCGCGCGCGCCAGCGTATCGTCCGCCGACTTGACCTGAAGCCCGACATCGCAGGCCGTGGTCCCGTGCACCGTATAGGCACTCCCGGCATAGCCCGCCGTTTCCCGGTTCACCACAAGCCGGATATCCCCCTGGGTCCAGAGCGCGACCTCCTTGGCGATATGCTGCCCCGACAGCTCAAACCCGAGCGTACGCAGGATGTTCTCCAGCTCATCAGCCTCGCCATCACGGGTCGCAAACTCCACGAAGGCGACGTCCTCCACCCCGGCTCTGGGCGGTATGGGATCAAGCCCGGGGCAGGCCTCCGGCTCGGCCCGGCAGACATCGTCCATCAGCGCGATCAAGGACCGGTACCCGTCCCGCGCAATGGATTTCGGCCGGCCGCCGCGAAACTGATCGTTGAAAATCTCCAGCGACACGTGACTGGAATAGCCCGTCGCCATCACCGCCCGCATAAACTCCGTCACCGGAAGATCCCCCTCGCCGGGCATGTTGCGGTAGTGCCGGGACCAGTAGAGCAGATCCATCTCGATCCACGGCGCATCAGCCAGTTGCACGAAAAAAATCTTATCGCCCGGAATTCTCCGTATCGTCTCAGGATCAATGCCCCGAGACAGCGTATGAAAACTGTCGAGGATCAGACCCACATTCGGATGATCAGCCCGCCGCACCACCTCCCAGGCATCGCGGTGGTCGTTGATATGCCGACCCCATGCGAGCGCCTCGAACCCGACGCGCAGCCCGCGTTTCTCCGCCCGCTCGCCCAGTTCCCGGAAATCATCAGCCGTGCGGTCAATGCCACCCAGAGCTTCGGGATGGGTGGTCGAACAGACCAGAACCAGATCCGTGCCCAGATCCTGCATCAGATCAAATTTCCGCTCCGCCCGGTCAAAGGCCTTTTCGCGAAGGGGCGAGGGCAGGGACTCAAAATCACGAAACGGCTGGAACAGCGTGATTTCCAGCCCCATCGACCGGATCATGTCCCCGACCTCACGAGAGCTGCCGTCATGGGCGATAAAATCCTGTTCGAAAATCTCGATACCGTCAAAACCGGCCGCGGCTATGGCTTCGAGCTTCTCCGGAAAATTCCCTGAAATCGAAACGGTCGCGATCGATGTCTTCATTACCCTGTACTCCGTATGGCTGCGCGCAGCTCCACCTGATTAACGCCCGCACCCGTAAAGATGTCCCAGGCATCGACCCCCTGTCCAAAGAAAAGCTCATAACCGGTTATCACAATTAGCCCAAAATCCCTGGCATTGCGTAGAAATTCGGTCTCAACAGGGGTGTAAACCGCATCAAATGCCCAATGCGAATTCGCCAGTGCTTCTTTTTTGACGGGCGTGCCACCGATTCCCGTCATGCCCAACGGCGTGCAGTTCACGATTCCATTTGCATGTAAGGCCGCTGATTCCGCGTCCCTCGCCGTCACAATCCGCGTTTCCCCGGCGACCGGTGTCAGGGAATCGGCCAGCGCCTCCGCCCGGTCCGGGTCGAGGTCAACGCACCTGATTTCCTCAGCGCCAAGAGCCACGAGCGCAAACGCGACCGCTTTGCCAACGCCCCCCGACCCGATGAGACAGACCGTGCCCGGTTTCGCGTCCCCCTGAATGCCGCGCCAGGCGCGGATGAACCCGGAATAATCCGTGTTGAAACCTTTCGGCCCCTCCGCCTCAAAAACCACCGTATTGACCGCACCAATCGCGCGGACCAGCGGGTCATCCACCGTTACTTTCGTCGTCACCGTTTCCTTGTAGGGATAGGTCACATTGATGCCGCGAAACCCGTCCTTTCGCGCCATCTCAAAAACGCCGTCGAAATCGAGGCCCAGTTCTTTCGGCACCAGCCGGTCATAGGTCACGTTCAGACCCGCCAGCCGCCCGGCGGTACGGTGCAGGTCCGGCGCCCGCGATTTCGCGATGTTGTCACCGATCAGGCCGAGCCTGATAACGCCTGGATCACCTCTGGACATGAAATTGCCGCCTCCCGCTGGACACCCTTCAGGCGTCGCGCGGCGGGCGTTGCCACAGGAATCCCGCGCGACCGGCTCAGCCTAACCGACCAGCCACGGGTTCCCAAGGTCCAGCATTCGGCGGCCCATGCGGAAGCCTACATCCCCGGTCCCATGACCAGATTGGGCAGCCAGAGCGCAATGCCTGGAAAAATGCTCAGCAGAACAATCGCCACCACCATGCACAGCACAAACGGCAGCGACCCCATCAGGATGGTGCGCAGTGAAATATCCGGCGCAATCCCGTTGATCACATAGAGGTTCAGCCCCACCGGCGGCGAAATCAGCCCAATTTCCATATTGATTGTCAGGATCACCGCAAACCAGATCGGATCAAACCCGGCCGTCGTGATGATCGGCAGCAGAATGGGCGCCGCCATCAGGATCACCGCCACCGGCGGCAGGAAAAACCCGGCGACCAGAAGGAAAACGTTGATCGCCCCCATCAGCACCCAGCGGTTGACCTCCAGTTCCCCGATCCAGCCCGCAATCGACTGCGTAATGTAGAGCGAGGACAGCATATAGGAGAACACACCCGCCGCCGCGATGATGAACAGGATCATCACCGATTCCCGCGTGCTGTCGCGCAGAACCACCCACAGATCACGCGGGTTCCACAGCCGGTAAATCACCATCGCAATCAAAAGGCAGAGCAGCGCACCCACCGCAGCCGTCTCCGACGGCGTCGCGATACCGCCATACATGGCATAAAGCACACCAACGATGATCACCAGAAACGGCACAACCCGTGGCAGGATCTCAAACCGCTCACCCCACGTGTAGCTCCCCGCGCTCAGCACGGACGCATCCCCCGACCGCCAGGTTGAATAAAGCGACCACAGCATAAACAGCCCAACGAGCAGCAGCCCCGGAAACACACCGGCCAGGAACAGCCGCCCGATCGAGGTCTCGGTAGCAATCCCGTAGACAATCATCGTCACGGACGGCGGGATCAGAATCCCCAACGTGCCCCCTGCGGCAATGGACCCAGCCGCCACGCCGTCGGGATACCCGCGCTTGCGCATCTCCGGAATACCCATCTTGCCAATCGCCGCACAGGTCGCTGGGCTGGACCCCGACATCGCCGCGAACAGCGCACAGGCCCCAAGGTTTGACACCACCAGCCCACCCGGCACCCGCGTCAGCCAGCGTTCCAGGGCCTCGTAAAGATCCGCGCCCGCCCGCGTCGAGGCAATGGACGCACCCATGATGATGAACATCGGAATGGACAGAAGCGCAAAATTGTCGAGCTTTCCGAACAGGATCTCCGGCATCAGCTCCAGCGAGCGCATCCCGTCGAAAACCATCAGGAACCCGGCCGACACGATTAGCAGCCCGAGCGCCACCGAAACACCGGAAAACAGAACCAGGATCGTCGCAACCGCAACAACCGCACCAAGGACCAGCGGATCCACTATTTTTCCTCCAGACCAAAGGGCCGGTCATCGCCGGTCAGAACGCCATAAAAATCCGCCGCCAGCTGCAACAGCAGCAGAACAAAACCGACCGGCAGGGCCAGATACGGAATCCACAGCCGCACGCCCCAGACCGTGTCCGAGCGCCAGCCCCGGTCCCAGGCAAAATGCCAGTATTCAAACCCGTACCAGAGCATGATCCCGACAATCAGGATCGACACCCCCAGGGTCAGCAGGGCCAGCGCCCGCCGCGCTCCCATGGGCAGCATCAGCGGCACGAGGTCCACATTCACATGCCCCCGCAACAGCTGCACGTAAGGCAGACCCACCAGGGTCGCGGCAATCATCAGGTAAATCACGGCCTCCGTCTGCCAGACCGTCGACCCGTTGAGAACAAACCGGATGAAGATCATCTGGCAGGTGATCGCAACCGCCGCCACGATCATCGCGGCGGCACACCATCCGGCAAGCGTCGAGATGCCATGAACAACACGGGCAAACCCGCTGTGCGCGACGCGCCTCGATCCCGCCGGAGTGTGACCAGCCATACGGTGCTCTCCCTGTAAAAAACCCTGAATGCGGGGGAGGGCGGCTCGCCACCCTCCCGGATCGGCCTATTCGACCGATAGCGCCAGATCGAGGAATTTCTGCCCGTCGGGAGTTTCCTCCACAAACGCCTCTTAGGAGGTGTTCTGCGCAATCTCGCGCCAGGCATCGAACTCCTCGGCGGTCATGTCGGCAATCTCAACACCGGCCTCCTCAAACACCTTGCGGCTCTCGGCGTCCTCTTTCTTGGCTTCCTCAAGATAGTAGGCCTCGGCCTTCGCGGACGCATCGAGCAAAGCCTGCTGCTGCTCGTCGCTCAGATCCTCAAACGTCCGCTTGTTCATCAAAAGCGGCTGATACATGAACCACAGCGCATATTCGCCGGCGGGCGTATAGCACCCCACCTGTTCGTAAATGCGGTAGCTCACAAAAGACGAGGATGAGGTGTTGGCCGCATCCAGAACCCCGGTCTGCATCGCGTTGTAAATTTCGGAGGATGCCATCGAGGCAATCGACGCCCCCGCACCGGCCAGCATCTGCTCAAACGCCTTGCCCGCCGCACGGGTCTGAAGCCCCTGCATGTCATCGGGCGAGGTGATGCATGTGTCCTTGCCCGCAAAACCACCCGCGAGGTAGCCGTGCACCAGCACCATCACGTCATCCTCGGCCATGATTTCCTCAACGGCCTCCATGAACGGGCTCTCATTGAGCCGCGCGGCATGATCATGGTTTTTCACCAGCCCCGGCATCAGCGTCAGGTTATAAACCGGCTGCTGCCCACCGGCGTAGGACAGGGGCAGAACCGTCATGTCCAGCTGACCCCGGCTCAGCGGCGAATACTGTTCACGCGCCTTGAACAGCGACTGGGTCGGGAAGATTTTAATCTCCAGATCAACATCGGCAGCCGCCACCTCATCGGCCACGATCTTCGCGACCTGATGGCGCACGTCGCCTTCCGACCACTGATGGGACAACCGAAGTTCCGTGGCGTTCACCGCCGTCGCCGCCGCAAACAGCGCACCGGCGGACACAAATGTCCTGATCGTATGTTTCATGATTTCCTCCCGTTTATGTTCGAATCCGGATCCGATTTGCCAACAGGCTGACATTCCTGGGAATCCAGGTCAACATTCCTGCATACAAAAAGCACCAGATTGCATCCAATCCGCCCCGCGTGATATTGCGGGCGGATGACACGCAAACGCGCCGACGTCATTTCCGATGAGCTTGAAAGCCTCGTTCTCGACGGCACCTTCAGCAATGGCGAACGGCTCGACGAGGTTCAGCTGGCCGCACGTTTCGACGTCTCCCGCACCCCAGTCCGCGAGGCGCTGCAAAAACTCGCCGTCTCCGGTCTGGTGGAACAGGTCCCCCGGCGCGGTGTTTTTGTCCGCCATCCAGGCCCGGTCGAACTGATCGAGATGTTCGAGGTCATGGCCGAGCTTGAGGCCGTCTGCGCCCGACTCGCCGCGACCCGCATCACGGATGAGGCCCTGACAGACCTGCACGACATCAACACCCGCTGCACCGGCGCGGTCAGCAATGGCGACACTGATGGCTACTACCGGGAAAACGAGCGTTTTCATGCGGTTCTCTACCGACAGTCAGGTAATGGTTTCCTTGAGCGCGAATGTCTGCGTCTTCAGCGCCGGCTCCAGCCCTTCCGCCGCCTGCAACTCCGCGTCCGCGGCCGGCTCAGCCAGTCCATGGCCGAACACGAGGCCATCGTCAAAGCCCTCGAAGCCGCCGACGGCGCCGCCGCCGCTGAACTGATCCGCAACCACGTTGCCGTCCAGGGCGAGAAATTCCACGTACTCATGTCGGGCATCTAACGCACCTGCCCACGGAACAACGCCTGATAACCCAAAGCCCTGAAACAAAAAACCGCGCCGGAGAACTCCGGCGCGGTCCCTTCAATCCATCTGAACCCAATCAGCCGAGGGTCGGCATCACGAACTCGGACTGGGTCCGCATGCCCGACGGCCAGCGGGTCGTGGTCGTCTTGATCCGGGTGTAGAACCGGACGCCTTCCATGCCGTGCATGTGGTGATCCCCGAAGATCGATGCTTTCCAGCCACCGAAGCTGTGGAAAGCCATCGGAACCGGGATCGGAACGTTCACGCCAACCATGCCAACCTCAATCTCGTTGCTGAAGTTGCGGGCCACGTCGCCGTCACGGGTGAATACCGCCACACCGTTCGCGTATTCATGCGAGTGGATCAGATCCACGGCTTCCTTGTAGTTGTTGCGGCGAACCACCGACAGAACCGGGCCAAAGATCTCTTCCTTCCAGATGCTCATGTCCGGGGTCACGTCGTCGATCAGCGTACCACCAACGAAATAGCCGTTCTCATAGCCCTGCATGTCCTGTTTGAACGTGCGGCCATCCACCACGATTTTGGCACCTTCCGCCTCACCGGCGTCGATATAGCCACGCACCTTGTTCATGTGCTGCTCGGTCACGAGTGGACCCATGTCGGAGGCACGGTCGGAGGCCGGACCGATTTTCAGCGCCTCAATCTGCGGCACCAGTTTCTCGATCAGCGCATCGGCAACCGCATCCGTCACCGGAACCGCAACCGAAATCGCCATGCAGCGCTCACCGGCAGAGCCAAACGCCGCACCCATCAGGGCACCAGCCGCCATGTCGAGGTCGGCGTCGGGCATGATGACCATGTGGTTCTTCGCGCCACCCAGCGCCTGGACCCGCTTGCCATTGGCCGTGCCGGTCTGGTGGATGTACTGCGCGATCGGCGTGGAGCCCACGAAGGAAATCGCCTTGATGTCCGGATGATGCAGAAGCGCATCGACGGCTTCCTTGTCGCCCTGAACCACCGAGAACACACCCTCGGGCAGACCGGCCTCGGTCAGCCATTCAGCCATCAGAAGCGACGCGGACGGATCCCGCTCGGACGGCTTGAGGATGAAACAGTTGCCACAGGCAAGCGCCACCGGGAACATCCACATCGGAACCATGGCCGGGAAGTTGAACGGCGTGATGCCGGCAACAACACCCAGCGACTGACGGATCATGTGGCTGTCAACGCCGGTGCCCACATTCTCGGAGAACTCGCCTTTCATGAAGGACGGGGCGGAGGTTGCGAACTCAACAACTTCCAAACCACGGGTCACCTCACCCAGGGCATCGTCATGGGTTTTGCCATGCTCAGCCGAAATGGCCTCGGCCAATTGATCGGCACGCTCCCACAGGATGGTCTTGAACCGGTCCAGAACACGTGCACGGCGCAGGGCAGGGGTCTTCGACCATGCAGGCCAGGCTTCCAGCGCGGCGGCAACAACCGTGTCGACTTCCTGCGTGGAGGCCAGAGCGACGGTCTTCTCGGACGAGCCGGTAGCCGGGTTGAAAACGGGCTGGCTGCGACCGGAGGTTCCGGCCTGGCGGCTGCCTGCGTAGTAGTGTGCGATCTCGGACATTTGCTTCTCCCTAAATATTTGATGAGCCGGATGTATAACATTCATGTTTGCATATAAACCCCTACATTCGACTATCCGTTATGCACAAACGATGATAAGGTTACGGCATGGACTGGGACGACACAAAGTATTTTCTGGCAATTGCCCGCGACGGTCAGATGCTGTCCGCCGCCAAACGCATGCAGATCAGCCAGGCCCGTTTGAGCCGCCGTCTGCAATCCCTCGAGACCTCTCTCGGCACCCGCCTGTTCGACCGTTCCACCAAAGGCTGCGAACTCACCGACGAGGGACGCCTGTTTCTTGAAACGGCCGAACGCATCGAGGCCGAAATGCTCTCGGGCCTTGCACGCCTCGGTGACAGCGTCGCGGAAATCGCCGGCACCGTCCGCATCGGCGCGCCCGACGGCTTGGGCAGCGCCTATATTTCCCCGCGCCTCGGCCGGATCACGGAGGTATCCCCAAAGCTGCGCATCCAGCTCGTACCGCTGCCGCGCAATTTCTCGCTCTCCGAACGCGAGGCTGACATCGCCATCATGATCGGCCGCCCCACACGCGGACGCCTGCGCTGTCAGCGCCTGGCCGACTACACCCTCGGCCTCTACGCCCACCGGTCCTATATCGACGCCCACGGCACACCGGACACGCTCGATAACCTCCATGATCACCCGCTGATCGGCTACGTGGACGATCTGGTCTACACGGAGGAGCTGAACTACGCCGCCGAGTTTCTCAGCGACTGGTCCTCCACCTTCGAGGTTTCCACCGCCATCGGTCAGTTCGAGGCCGTCCGCTCCGGCGCGGGCATCGGCATCCTCCACGACTTCATGACCGCCGGTCACCCGGACCTCATCCGGCTGTTCCCCGAAAAAAGCGCCCTGCGCAGCTACTGGGCCGTCTGGCACGAAAACCTGCGCGGCTCCAACCGCGTCTCCGCCGTGGTCGATTTCCTCCGGAAATCCATGCAACGCGACGCGGCCCTGTTTCGGCCGGACCTGCAAAAATAACATAATGCCTGATATGTGAAAAGCCTGACCGGAACCAAACCCGGCCTCACGAAGTTATTCCGCATTGCGCACAGCCCTACGCGACCAGGGCAGCGCACAAACGAAAATGGGCTCCAAATCACGTTCGGCCCAGTGAGAAACGGGAAGACACGATGACGGAACGCCGCGGTTTGCAACCCACACTGAAAGAACAATCCGAAAACCCGGAGCCGCGAACGGACGTCCTGAGCGCCAGAGCCGAAGAACGTCAGACGCGGCAGGATACCCCGTCAGCCGCCGAAAAGCCGCTTACGCGCGAGGAACGCGACCACGTCTCGAAAAACCGGCGGCTGTCCTCCCTGACCGTTTATTCCGTCGTCCTGAAAGACGGTGAGGAGGAACTCGACCGACCCAAAACATCCCTGTGGTGGTCCGGCGTGGCCGCCGGCATCGCCATTTCCTCTTCCGTCTTGGCGGAAGGCGTACTCCGGTCCGGCCTGGGTGAAGATCACCCCTATCTGCACCTGATCGAAAGCTTCGGGTACAGCCTGGGCTTCGTGCTGGTCATCATGTCCCGGCTCCAGCTTTTCACCGAAAACACCATCACCGTGGTTCTGCCCGTACTGGCCGCGCCCAGCCGTAACAATTTTTACTGTTCCCTGCGGCTTTGGGCCATCGTCTTCCTTGCGAACATGGTGGGAACCTCACTGACCGCCGCGATCGCGGTGCATGGCGGCGTTCTGCCCCAGGAAGTGCTGGAGGCCATCGTCGGCATCTCCCGCGAGGTGGCCGAACTCGACCCCGGGGAAACCCTCCTGCGCGGGATTCCCGCAGGGTTCCTGATCGCCGCGCTGGTCTGGATGCTGCCCTCCGCCAAAGGCACGGAGGTTTTCATAATCGTTATGGTCACCTGGCTGATCGCGGCTGGCGGGTTCACGCACGTTGTTGTCGGATCGAACGAGATATTCACCCTCGTGTTCAGCGGAGAACTAACGGTCTTCTCCGCCTTCGGCCATCACATCCTCCCGACCCTGGTCGGAAACGTCGTCGGCGGCACCGGCCTGTTCGCCATGCTGGCCTACGGTCAGATCAGTCAGGAAATGTGAGGCGGCGGTCCGGTCGCCATTACAGTCGATTTTAATCAACTGACACCACATTAATAACACCGCTTAAGTATCGATCTTTAAACGCAATCGACTAAACGTCGACAGGGTTTTCTAACCTTGCGGTAAGCAACATCTGCCATAGGGGTTCTTTGGGCGGGCCAAGCTTGAGCCCGCCGATTACTTCCCCTCCCCAGGAGCCCGCAATTCAGGGTGCGGCCCCCGGTGGAAAACTTGAGGACTGCCATGAACTGGTTCGCAGAGGTGCTTGACGACCTTATCAACCAAAACGAGAAGATCGAACTCGACACGATTGCGGAGCTGCGCCGTGTCCGGGACCGGATCTCACAGGACGGAGGCCTCCCGTCGCGCAACCCCGAAACCGAAAACCTGGCCTCGCGCATCGGTGATGCCGAGACACTCGACCAGGTCGCGGAGGCGTTTGGCGAGATTCCGTGCGAGTTCGGCTTCGACCACATCACCCTCATCATTCTCAGTGAGGGCGGCCGTTATCTTTCGCGCCGCGTGCTCTCCAGTCTGCCGGATGAATGGTGGGCAAAATATCACTCACTGCGTCTGTACGACCGCGACCCGCTGATCGAGGGCATCGTCGCGCGGGACCACGAACTGTTCCTCGACGAACTCGTCCCCACCGACGCGAACGCCCCCATGCCCTACACGAATGCGGCCCATTCGCTGAACATCGGGACCAACGGCGTGATCTTCAAAATCGCCTACCCGACCGGCGTCGTCGCCGCCGTAATCCTCAACACGGTCAAATCGCCGCAGTTCGCGCGCAGCCAGTTCCGCAAATACCGCGAGGACCTGCTCTCGCTGGCCTTTGCCACCTGCGACGGGCTGATCCATTTCTCCCGCATCGGCGCGTCAACAATGGCCGACCTGACCTGCGAGGAAATCCACTTCCTGCGTCTCGTGGCCCTCAGCGAGGACCCCGCCCGTGCGCTGAAAATGGACGTGCGCTACGGTTCCGCCGCGAACATCCAGATGCAGATCATCCGTAAGCTTGGCGTGAAATCCA
This sequence comes from Alphaproteobacteria bacterium, assembly GCA_030427145.1. Lineage (GTDB taxonomy): Bacteria > Pseudomonadota > Alphaproteobacteria > Rhodobacterales > Rhodobacteraceae > Amaricoccus > Amaricoccus tamworthensis. The sequence goes on from JAUHWT010000015.1 coordinate 32,769, forward strand.
TCTTCCAGGCGGTCCTGATCGCCGCGCGCCGTGGCCTCATCGACGCCGCCATCTTCCATCCGGATGAAATCATCGGAACCCGGCCACAGATCGCCGGCTGGGACGTGCTGCAGGATTTCGACCCAAACAACATGGCCACGCACGCCCCCGGATTTGCCGAGGATTCGGACTACTAAACCCAATACCTCGCACCCGGTCCCGACGCGCACTGCGCAGCCCAGGGACCGGGTGTCTAGGAACCGATACCTAAAGCTCCGCCGATCCCGCCGGAAAGGCGTGGGTGCGGCCCGCATCCGGCGCGAACCACACCGTGTCACCGGGTTTGGCCGACAGCCGCTCGTGCGACAGAATGGTGATGTTCTGACCCGCCTTGCGCACCACAAGCTCGGTCGACGCCCCGGTCGGTTCCACCACGACCACCTCCGCCCGCAGATGCCCGTCCCGCGCTTCCGATCCCAGCGAGAAACTCTCGGGCCGGATCCCCACCGTTGCCGGTCCAGGCTGCGCAGGACCAGCCAGCCGCATGGTCTCGCCATCGGAAAACCGCGCCATGGTCGGATTGTCCGCCGGCACCTCCAGATCCAGCAGGTTCATCGTCGGTGACCCCAGGAAGGCGCCCACAAACGCGTTCTTCGGATTGTCATAAAGCTCCAACGGCGTACCAATCTGCTCGATCATCCCGTCGCGCAGAACCACGATCCGGTCCGCCAGCGTCATCGCCTCCACCTGATCATGCGTCACATAGATCGTGGTAGTCTTCAGCTTCATGTGCAGCTCCTTCAGTTCCGCCCGCATCTTCACGCGCAGCTTCGCATCAAGGTTCGACAGCGGCTCGTCGAACAGAAAAACCTCCGGTTTGCGCACAATGGCCCGGCCCATCGCAACCCTCTGGCGCTGCCCACCCGACAGCTGCCGCGGCAGCCGGTCGAGATACGGCCCCAGCCCCAGAATATCCGCCGCCCGCTCCACCTTTCCGCGCCGTTTCTCCTCCTGCTCACCCGCAAGGCGCAGGGAAAACGACATGTTGTCGGCGCTGTTCATGTGCGGATAGAGCGCATAACTCTGAAACACCATCGAGATGCCCCGGTCGCGCGGTGGCACGTCGTTCATGGGAATGCCCCCGATATCAAGCTGCCCCGAACTGATGCTCTCCAGCCCCGCGATCATCCGCAACAGCGTGGACTTGCCACAGCCCGAAGGCCCGATCAGAACAACAAACTCCCCATCCTCGATGTCGAGCGAAACATCCCTGATGACATCGACCTTGCCGTAACTTTTGGACAGGCCGTTCAGCCGAACATGCGCCATGTCATTCCTCCTGATTTTGGGACGTAAACGTGTAGCTGAGCCGCGTCCTCCAGCTCTCGCCCGGCTCCAGCCATGTGCCCGGCCCGCTGGTGCCATCCGCCGCGCGGTCGCAGTTCGAGGGTTCCAGGGCCAAAATGTTTCGACGGGGCCGCGCATCGCGCCAGACCTGAAAATACGGCAGATCACTCTCCATCCTCATCCGCGCCGACGGCCAGCGGGTACAGCCCGGTCGCGTCAGGTCGACGCTCGAGCCAATCGGCGTCGGGTGACAGACCGGCGCACCATGCTCCGCCGCAATCTCCTGCCCCCCAAGTGTCAGCTCCATGCCGTAATCCACCATCGGAAAGCCGAAATTCGTGTGGTAGAGTACCCGCATCTCCGCCCGCTCCGGGCCGATATTTTCCACCCGGTCGATCACGGTCAGCCGCGCCGCCCCAACCGGCGCCTCAATGCGTCGGAAAAGCCGAAAGCACGCCCCGCCCATATGCGCCGTGGTCACCTCACCCTCGGCATGGAGCACCGGCTCCTCCCGGTCCCAGGCCTCGCCACACCCCGTCACCCGCGCGGGCGTCAGGGGCAGCGATCCGTGCAACGGCATCCCGTCGCGCGGCTGCCTCGCATTGTCGAGACCACAGGTCACCAGAAACCCCGACATGGCGCGCTGAATCCCCGTACCGCCATCCGCCTGCGCATCGTGCAGACCCGGCGCGACAAACCCCGCCGGGTGTTGCCAGCCCACCGGCATCCCGCGAAACCCGAGCGGCCCGATATCCAGACTGCGGTCGGCCAGCACCCAGAACGCCAGCCCGCCACCGGTGTCAAAGGCCAGCGCCCGCACCCCCCGCTCCGGCCCGTCATCGAGCACGATCCGCCGCACCGAAGCCACCTGGCGCAGGTCCGCGACCCTGTCCCGCCAGTCGGGTGTCATGTGACTGCCGCTTCCCGCACCAGGTCGAGCCGTGCGAACGCCTCCTCCGGCGCGTTCAGCCCGCGCATCAGGTCCGCCATCCGGCCCGCCAGCCGCGCCTCCAGTTCCGCATCCCGGACCGGCGTCTCCTGCCCCGGATCGACCTCAAGATCATAAAGCCGCGTATCGCTCTCAATGATGCAGCCCGGACCATAGGTGTTGTACATCGCCGACTTCCCGCTCACCGGCACCTGCAACAGGGGCATCTCCCGGCTGAACGGCATCGGCGGCGCCAGCCGCGCCTGGGCCAGTTCCTCCTGGTGGAAGAAGTCAAAAATATGCGTTGGCATCAGCGTGTACTGATAAATCTCCTGCTCCCGCACATCCGACGGATACCGGTGATACGTGTGCCGCCCGTCCGTGAGGTTCACCGCCCCGCCAAAATAGCCGAAGATCACCGCATCATGGGGCGACCCCTCCCCGGCCAGCATGGGCCGCAGCGAGGGCGAGGCCATCTGCGACGGGCGCGGCGCATCGAACAGGTCAAGGATCGTCGCCGCCAGATCCGGCGTCTGGCTCAGCCCCGGCATCCGCGTCCCGTCCGCCAACGGATTGGCCGGGTCGTGAATGAACAGCGGGATCTGCGCGATCTCCTGATAGAGGTTCATCCGGTTCTTCGCCCAGAGATCATGCTCACCCAACAGGAACCCGTGATCCGTCGTCACGATCAGCGCCGTATCCTCCCACAGGTTGTCCCGGTCAAAGGCATCGAGCACCTGTCCCAGCAACTCGTCACACATGGCAAGCGAGGCATGGTAACTGGCGCGAAGCTCATCCTTCTCCTCCAGCGGCCGTTCGCTGTGCCCGTATTCCGGCCAGTCGAGCGCGGGGCCATCTTCGCGCGCGCCCGCAATGTCGCGGAAGCGCTTGGGCGCATAAAACGGCTCATGCGGCGCGAAGGTCTCAATCTGCAGGAACCAGTTATCCGCCGCCCTGTTCGCCTCCATGAACCCCAACCCTGCGGCAAAGGTCTGGAAACTCGGATGCGACGCCTCATCCTCGATGAAGTCGCGGTTGACCACGTTATGCCGCGGGTAGCTGCGCGGCTTTTGGGACACCTGGGCCCCATCAAAGCGTTTGCAGATATCCTCCCAGTCCGGCGCCACCACACCTTTCCAGCGGTCACCCTCCTGGCCCCGGAAAAACTCGTGGCTGTCATACCGGTTGTGATACGTTGCGCCCCCGTCCTCCCAGTAATGGAAATGATCGGTGACGAAGTGGCTGTAGACCCCCTTTTCCCGGCTCAGAACCTCCGGAAAAGTCACATCATACGGCTCCACCGGACCCCAGCTGCGGTGCAGAAACGACATCCGCCCGGTCAGAAGATCGCGCCGCGCCGGCATGCAGGGCATGGACCCCACAACGTGGTTTTCGAACCGCGCACTGCGCTGCGCCAGCCGGTCAAAATTCGGGGTCGGCACCGTTTTGCCACCATAGGGCGACAGGGCGCGGCGATTGAGCGAGTCAAAAAGGACAAGAACCGTTTTCATAACAACCTCTTATTTCACCGCGCCGGAGGTCAGGCCGCGGACAATAAATCTCTGGGCAAACAACAGAAGCAGCAGCGCGGGCAAAATCGACAGGGTCGAGGCCGCCGCCATCTCCGTGAATGCGATGGTGTTTTCCTGGGCGTATTTCCCGATCCCGAGCGGCACGGTCGCCGTCTGCCGCTGGCTCAGCACAAGAACCACGGGAAACTCGTTCCAGCTGAAGATAAAGGTCAAAATCCCCGTCGCCGCCAGGCCCGGCCGTACAATCGGCAGAACCACATGCCGCAGGATCTCTGGCACCCGCGCCCCGTCAATCTGCGCCGCCTCGACCAGCTCCTTCGGCACGTCGCGGATAAACACACCCATCATCCACAGGGCCATCGGCAGATGCAGCGTGGTATGGGCCAGAATGATGCCGGTGTAACTGTTGTCGAGCCCCACCGACCGGAACATGGTAAACCACGCCCCCGCCAGCGTAATCGGCGGCACCATATGAAAAATCACCGACCAGCCCAGCAGCGAATGCAGCACCCAGGCCGGCCACTGAAGCCGGTAGAGAGAAAACGCCGCCAGCGTCGCAATCACCAGCACAAGGAACGTGCTGACCAGACCAATCACCATCGAGTTGGCGAAATTGCGCGCGAAATCCGACGTCTTGTCAAAGATCACATCCAGAAACCCCTCGATCCGCGGCGTGAACAGAACCTTGCCCATCAGCAGGTCGATCTGCGTCTTGAACGCGGCCGAGACGATCCAGAAAAACGGAAACAAAACGATCAGCGCAAACCCCAGCAGAACGATATGGCGCATCACCGCGACCTGGCGTTCCGAAACGCTAAACCGGCGGTCCGGCAGGGTCATGGTCCCCGGCGTGTCAGATACATGGCTCATGCTTTGGCCCCTTTTCCGGCTGTGGCACGGGTGGCCGTGATGATACAGGCGGCAATCACCGCGATGACGGCAATGGACATGGCCGCACCATAGCCCGTCTGATCCTCAGTGAAGAACCGGCGATAGATGGTGAAGCTGATCACCTCGGTCGAGGTGCCCGGGCCACCCCCGGTCAGCAGGTAAATCTCGTCAAACACCTTGAAGGCCAGGATCATGCGGAACACGAAGGTCACCGCAATCGTCGGCAGCATCAGGGGCAGCGTGATATGCCGCAGCTGCTGCCAGCGCGTGGCCCCATCGATTTTGGCCGCCTCAAAAATGTCATCCGGCAGGCTCTCAAGCCCCGCGAGCAGCAGCAGAAAACAAAACGGCGTCCAGTGCCAGACATCGACAATGATCACGGACAGAAGCGCCAGATCCGGGTTCCCCAGCCAGTCCTGCGGCGCAAGCCCCAGCCACATCAGCACGGCGTTCAGAACCCCGAAGTCATAGGAATACATCAGCTTCCAGATCGCACCGATGATGATGCCCGGCACCAGGATCGGCAGAATGAAAACCGTCCGGTAGAAAATCCGCCCGCGCACCACATGCGTCGTCAGCAGCGCCAGGATAAACCCGATCAGCATCTGCAGCGCCACGGCCACCACCGCGAAAATCAGCGTGTTGAGCGCTCCGGCGCGAAGCAGGTTGTCCTGTGGCAGGGCGGCGTAGTTGGCGAACCCGACCCAGTCCCAGATCGCTTCGCGGTCAACCCATTCCACATCGTGAAAACTCAGCGCAAGCAGCTTCAACAGCGGCAGAATGGTCAGCAGCGCAAACAGGACAAGCGCGGGCCACAGCGTCGCATGACGCCAAAAGGTATCCGATTTCATGGCGGGCTCCGTTGAATTCGGTGGCCGCGAACCAGGCCGCGACCACCAGGGAGGTTACTGGAGCGGTTCAGGCGCGGGCATGTCGTAGCCGGCGTCCTGCATGACCTTGGTAATCTCGTCAGCCGCGGTGTTGAGCGCCTCCTTGAGGTCCATCTCGCCACCAATCGCCTGGTTAAACCGCAGTTCGGTGATCGCCAGAACCTGCGTGGCCTCGGGGAAGGTAAAGGTCAGCCGCGCATTGGGCAGCGCCTCCGCCATAGCCTTCATCCAGCGGTATTTCGGCTGATCCGCCATCTCCGAGGTCAGAACCGCGCGACTCACCGGCATCGATCCGGCCTCCGCATAGGCCCGCTGCGCCTCATCGGTCTGGAACCAGGTCAAGAAGGCCAGAGCCGCCTGCTTTTTGTCATCCGCAATGTTCTTAGGAACACCGGCCAGCCAGTGACCCAGCGGCGTGGCGGACGGAATTTCGGCCGTACCCGGCGGCGGTGCATATCCCACCTGGCCCACAACCATCGACTTGGTGTCATCGTCAAACAGACCCGGCGCCGGCACCGAATTGATATGCGCCGCGCGACCCGTGGCCATGTTCTGGATCACGTTGGTCTGGGTCTGACCCGCGGTCGACGGATGGCCCACATCATTTGCCAGTTTCAGATAGGTCTCCATCCCCGCCAGCGTACCCGGCGAATTGATTGTGATCTGATAGCTGCCATCCTCCTGCTGATCCACGATGCCACCACCATGGGACCAGATGTAGGGGAACACGTCATAGGTCACGTCAAACGTACCGCGCTGACCCCGTTGCGAAATGCCATAGACGCTGTTGGTGTGAAGAGCCTGCGCATTGGAGTACAGCTCGTCCCAGGTCGTCGGCACCGACAGACCCGCCTCGTCATAGAGGTCCTGCCGGTAATGCAGGATCAGCACATTCGGATTGACCGGCACCGACAGAAGATCGCCACCGTCACAGGTGATCGTTTTGGCCTCCGCATTCCAGCACGTGCTGTCGTCAAAGGTGTAGATGTCCTCGGACAGAGCAAAATCCGGATCGATGTCCGTCAGCGGCTGCATGAACCCGCCCGTGTAAAACTCAACGAAGAACCCGGCATTCATGATCAGCAGGTCAAACGGGCTCTCATCCGCACGCACCGCGGTCCGCTGTTTCTCGAGGCTGCCCGCAAACGGGTTCACGTCCAGCTCAACGGTGTTGCCGGTATCCTCCTCGTATTTCTCAACCACGGCCTGGAAGCCCGGGAACCAGGGCGACTGGTTGATAACGATGGTGATCGGCGCCTCCTGGGCCGCCGCAAGCGACGCCGTCATCGCAACCGAACTGGCCGCAAGCGTCGTGAACAGTTTTCTGTGGTAAGTCATGGATCCTCCCAATTGACCGTAGTGCCCCGGTGTCTCCGCGCACCGCTGTGGCGACGTTACGCGGTTGGGAGATATTCCGGAAATGAAAAGAATTCCGGTCTCCATAGCCAACGGCTATGGCAGGCTCGAGCCTCAGTTAAAAGGATCAACCTGGCATTCCTCAATGAGGACGTCCGCCACCGCCCGCGCCGCAGGCGTCAAAAGCCCAGGCTTGCGGAAAATGATCCCCGCCTCCCGGTTCGTCACCAGCTTCGGCACGTCAATCTGCACCAGCCTGCTCCCCTCCGGCGACAGCAGCTGCGACCGGGTCGTGTAAATCAGACAGTCGGTCAGTGTCGCATGGGTCAGCAAAAACGTCGGCGAGGCCGAAACCACATTGGCAACCGGCGGCGTCAGGCCAAGGCTGATCACCCGCCCGTCGAGCTTGCGCCGCGCCAGTGTCGTCTCCGGCGGCAGAGCCCAGACCAGCCCCAGCGCCTCCTCCGCCTCCACGTTCTCCCGCCCCGCCAGCGGATGCTCCGGCCGCGCGACACAGACCAGATCATCGGTGGTCAGAAACCGGAACTCCAGGTTCGCGCTCTCCCCCTCCAGGGGACGTTCCGCCACGACGAAATCCAGCGCGCCGCTTGTCAGCGCATCAAGCAGCGAAATGTCAAAACCCGTCTGCACCTCGACACGCACATCGGGCCGCTGCACCGATATGCGGCTGATCGCCTCGGGCAGTTTCCGCCGCACCCAGGACGGCCCGGCCCCGATGGTCACCTGACCTCCCTGCCCCTCGCGCAACTGCGCAATCTCATCCGCCGCGTCCCGCACCTGCGCCATCACCACGCCCGCATGTTCCGCCAGGCGCTGCCCAATCGGCGTCAGCGTAATTCCGTGCGCGTGCCGCTCCAGCAGCGGCGTACCAACCTGCGCCTCCAAGAGCTTCAACGCCTTTGAGAGCGTCGGCTGCGCCACATTCAGCTCACCCGCCGCGCGTGTGATGTTGCCGACCTGGGCGGTGCGAAAGAAATACCCCAGAAGCCGAAGATCAAAACTGCCACGCTCCAAGCCTTGCACTCCTTCGCTCAGGGACGGCCCCAAGTCATAGGCCACGACCCCGTCCCGCGACAAGGCTGACGGACCAACCCGCCATTATGCGATGGCGGACCGGGGGCGCGGACGCTAGAAATCGTCCCGGTCAATCTGAAACGCAAACCCTGAACGTCGGAACCCAACCACATGCCAGACATGGAAAACCTGATCACGGACCTCATCGCCGCACATCGCGCCGGCACCCGGTTTGAACCGGAGATCCGCGCCCTTGAGCGCAGCGAGGTCCTCAAAATCCAGTCCGCGGTCTGCGACACCCTCGGCGCCGTGGCCGGGTTCAAGGTCGGCGCTCAACCGGACGGACCACCGGTTCTGGCACCAATGATGAGCGTCTATTCCGTGAAGAGCGGCGGCACCCGCAAGGTTGCGGACCGGCTCGGCATCGAACTTGAGGTGGGCTTTGAACTTCTGCGCGACCTGCCCGGCGACGCCCTGCCCGACAACCCGCAGGACTATTTCCGCCCCTGCGTCATGCTCGAACTCGTCGACACCCGCCTCACCGGCCCCGCAGCGACCGACCCAGGCTACAAATTCGCCGATTTCCAGCTCAACGCGGGCTCCGTGAAGGGCGACAGCCTCACCACCTGGGACGGCTCCGATTTCGGCGCGCTGGAGGCCCGCCTGACCGCCGGCGATGAGACCATTCTCGACGGGCCCTGCACCGTCCCCGGCGGCTCGGCGCTGGCCAATCTCGACCTGCTGCTCCGGCATCTCGGCAGCCATTGCGGCGGACTGCAACCCGGCCGGATCGCCATCACCGGCTCCCTCTGCGGCCTGCCGTATTTTGGCCCGGGCACGGAAATCCACGGCAGCATCAACGGCATCGGCGCCGTCGCCGTCACCCTCGTGTAAACGCCAGATCCGGCCAACGGAACGGCGCGACGACGGGCTCAACAATGTCCATAAGCGCCCGTTCCGACCCCATCCGCCCCACGATCTGCATTCCGATCGGCAGGCCCGACCCAACCGTCGCGGGAAAGGCCAGCGCGGGCAGACCCGCCGCATTGACCCAGCCCGTGTACACCGCATGCCCACGCGGCCCCACGGCCTGCCCGTCAATCGCCGGCGGATGGCTCTCGGCAGCCGGCCAGGGGTTCGCCGCCGATGCGGGCGTCAGAATCGCGTCATACCCCCAAAGATCCTGCGCCGCCTGCCGCAGGGCAAAAACCTCGTCCAGAATGGCGTAGAAATCCATCGCTGACACCTGCGCGCCACGCTCCGCCATGTCGCGGTATTTCGGCGCCGCCACCCCGGCCACCGCCGGATCGCGTTTGAAATAGGACGCCAGCCCAATCTCCCCAATCCGCGACCACACCGCGTTTAATGCCGACAGGTCATGGGGAAACGTCCCCAGCTCAACCTGATGCCCAGCCGAGGACAGCGCGGCAACCGTATCGGCAAATTCCGCGCGAATGGCAGGATCACAGGGCGCACCCTCAAACGTCTCGACACAGAGAATACGCGCGGGCCGCTTCTCCGCCACACTTTCCGACACCCCGGACATGACCGCATCGAGCAGACGCAAATCGCGCAGCGACCGCGCCATCGGCCCGACAACCTCGAAATCCAGCAGAACCTGAGCGAGCCCACCGCCCCGCGGCACATGCCCGATCCCGGGCTTGAGCCCATAGAGCCCCGTATACCCCGCCGGTCGCCGGATCGATCCGCCCCCGTCCGTCCCCGCTCCCGCCACGGCCAGACCGGCCGCAATCGCGGACACCACACCGCCGGACGACCCGCCAGGGGTCAGCTCCGGATCAAACGGATTGCGCGTGGTGCCAAAGGTCAGATTATCGGTGAACCCCTCCACCGCAAATTCCGGCGTATTGCCCTTGCCCACCACCAGCGCACCGGCCCGTCGCAGCGCCGCCACCGGCCGCTCGTCATGGGTTGGCACCCGCCGGGCCAGTTCCGCATTGCCCCAGGCGGCGGGAAGGCCCGCCGACACGAGGTTGTCCTTGATGACCAGCGGCACGCCGTCCAGCGGACCATTCGGCGCGCCCGCCGCCCATCGCCGCGTCGAGGCCTCCGCCTCCTCCAGCAACGTGTCCGACAAAGCGGAGTACGCATTCAGCTCCGGCTCCAGCGCCTCAATCCGCCCGCGCAGCGTCTCGGCCACCGCAACCGGCGTCGTCCGGCCTTCCGCAAACCCCGCCAGCAGAGCGGTACAGTCATCCTGCCAAATCATCACATCACACTCCCGGGCAGCCATGTCGCAATCCCCGGCACGGCAATCAGCAACAGCGTAAACAGCAGCATCAGCAGGGCATAGGGCACCGCGCCCCAAACCACATCGGAAAACGGCCCGTTATCCGTCCGCACGCCCTGCACCACATAAAGGTTCATGCCTACCGGCGGCGTGATCATGCCCAGCTCGCTCATCAAAACCACAAAGATGCCGAACCAGACCGGATCAATGCCCGCAGCCACAACAATCGGCACCACAATCGGAATGGTCAGAACCTGCATCGACAGCACGTCCATAAACATGCCGAGGATCAGGTAAAACACCATCAGCGCCAACAACAGCCCGGTCGGCCCGAGGCCAAGCCCGGCCACCCAGTCGGAAATCACCCCGGTAATCCCGCCAAGCGCCAGCGTCACGTTGAGCGTAAACGCCGCCGCAATAATCAAGAGGATCATCCCCGTGGTCTTGGCCGTCTGGCGAAAACAGACATCGAGAAACGCAAAACTCAGCTTCCGCTCGCGCCAGACAAACCCCAGCGCGGCAAGCACCGCCAGCGCCGCGCTTTCCGTCGGCGTCGCAATCCCGAGATAAATCGACCCCATCACAATCGCAAAAACCACCGCCGCAGGCACCAGATGAACCAGCCCCCGCAACCGCTCGGCCAGCGGCAGCTTCTCCTCCACCCGCGAGGCGTCCGGCAGACCTTTCGAGCGCCGGTACAGGCTCTCCGCCACCACATAGGCCATGAACAGAAGCGTCAGCAGGATCCCGGGCAAAATCCCCGCCATGAACAGCTGCCCCACCGAAACCGAGGCAAGCGAGCCATAGATCAGCAGATTGACCGACGGCGGGATTAAAATCCCCAGTGTCCCACCCGCCGCGAGAGACCCCAGAGACCGCGAGGGCGCATAGCCCCGCTCCCCCAGCGCCGGCAGGGCCACCGTGCCGACCGTCGCGGCCGTCGCCACCGACGACCCGGACGTCGCCGCAAAGAGCGAACACGACCCGATATTCGTGTGCAGCAATCCCCCCGGCAACCGCCCCAGCCACTGGGCCAGAGAACCATACATCCGGTCCGCCAGCCCCGACCGCAACAACAGCTCACCGAGCAGAATAAACAGCGGGATCGCCGTCAGAACATTCTCGTTCGACACCCCCCACAAGACCGGCCCCATGGATTTCAGCAGCACCGGCCCATAGAGCATCATGCCCCCGACAACGCCCAGCACCACCATGACCACGGCCACGGGAAACCCGATCAGCAACAGGCCCATCATCGCGATGAAGCCCACCAGAATATCCGCAATACCCATGCCTTTACCGCCCGCTCAGCTGGTCAAGTTCCTCGGCCAGTTCCTCCTCGGCCGAGCGCGGATTGAACTCCCGCATCACATCCCCGATGCGCCCCTCCATCACGAGGTAAAACGCCCGAAACGACAGCCAAAACGAACACAGCGCAAAGAGCGCCAGCCCCAGATACCAGGCCGACTGCGGATAAATCAGGGGCGTCGCCCAGGGCGTGGCCGCCGTCGATCCGTAGACCAGCGTGTCCTGAATGACGAACCAACCAATATAAAGAAAAAACCCGCCCAAAAGCCCAAGCGACAGCACCGCCGCAAAATCAATCCAGGCCTGAACCCGCTGCGGCAGCTTCTGGTGCAGCACGTCAATCCGCACATGCGCTCGGTCGATAAGCGCCACGACAAACGCGGCCGACGCCCCGAAGGCCAGCACATAGCCCCCAAGCTCATCCGCCCCCTGAAGCGACATGTTCAAGAGCTTCCGCAGCACCGTCTCCAGCGCAACAAAACCCGACAGGAACAGCAGCGCCGCTCCAAAACAGCGGGAAATCCATGTGGCGATTTGATCCATTCAGGCCTCCGGTCCAAATGCCACGCCCCCAAATCCAGGGGCGCGGCAGGTCAGGTTTCGATCAGAATTCGTAAGCCGTCCCAACGGTTTCCAGCCATTTCGCCGAACATCCCTCGTTGACCGCGTCGCAGGTCTCCTGCCAGGCCGGAAAGGACACATCCGTCACCGCCGTCCCGATCAGGTCCACATCCGCGTCCGACGGCTCAACCAGGGTCAGGTCGTATTTCGTACCCGTCTCACAGCTCTCGCCACCGGTGTTGCAGGACACCGCATCCACGAACAGCTCCTCGGAATAGGACCAGATATCCGCAACCAGGCTGTCAAACCCGGCCTGAAGTTTCTCCTGCTCCTCCGCCGACATCGCGTTCCACGTATCGAGGTTGATGCCATAGCCATTCATGGCCAGCTGGAACGCAATCGGCAGCATGTAGGCCGTCACTTCCGGCCAGCCTGCGGAATTGGCCGAGGACGGACCGGTGATCGCACAGTCAACCACGCCCCGCGCCAGCGACTGCTGCACTTCAGGGAAAGACAGCGGCACCGGGGTCCCTCCCACCAGCGAAATGAAATTCGCGAGGTTCTGGTCATAGACCCGCACCTTCAGCCCCTTGAGGTCCGAGAGAGACGCAATCTCCGGCTCACAAAACAGAACCTGCGGACCAAACGGCCAGACGCCGAGCAGCTTGGTGTTGAACTTCTCCTGCAACGCCGCATCCACCGCCGGCGCAAACTTCTCGACCGTGTCCATGCCGGTTTCGTAGTCCGGATTCAGACCCACCAGATCGAGACCCAAAATCGTCGGCTCATCCCGCGACACCTGGCTCAGGCGCAGCGAAACAATGTCAAACAGACCACCCTTCAGAATACGAAGCTGCTCGGTATCCTTGATGCCCGTCACGTCCACCGGCTGGTAGTCCGCCGACATTTCAAGCCCGGTCTCTTCCGCGAAATTCTCAAAAAACGGCTGTTCGATATTCGACTGGATCAGCCCGGTCGCCACCGGCTGTCCCATCACGCGCAGCGACTGCGCCGAAGCGGCACCCGCCAGAATCGTCGTTGCCGCCAGTGTCGCGGTCATTGTCCCTGTAAGTGTCATTCTGTCCTCTCTGGAGTTGCGGGCACGTTTCGGCCCTGTAGTCGGTTTCATGGAAGGTCTGAAAAGCGCTGGAACACCGAGCCCCAACCGGTCACGCGCGCGGGGTTAAGGCCCATCTCACGCATGCAGTGCGCCGCCGTCACGGCAATGGAATCGAGCACCGCAACGCCCGTCGCCCGCTCGATCCGTTCCGCCACTGGCGCCCCGCGGAAATTGGTGCAGACAATTGCAATGGCATCCGGTTTCGCCTCCGCCACCTGCTCGATCATCCCGCCCACCTGTTCGGGCGGATAGGTGGCGAACGAGTAGTTGCCCCTGTCCTCAAGTCGCGCCTCGGCAACAATCTCAATGCCCTGCGCGGCGTAGTTCCCGATGATCCGCGACTGGATCTCGCCAAGATAGGGCGTCACCAGCCCAAGCCGCCTCACCCCCATCGCCCGCAAAATCCGGTCATAGGCCAGCATGGTCGAGGTCGCGGGAACACCCGTCACCCGCTCGATTTCCGCACAAAGCGCCCGGTCCTTGTCGAGCCCCAGCCACGCGGCCGAGGTGCCGTTCCACGCGATCAGTCGCGGCTTCGCTTCCGCCAGACGCTCGGCGGCCTCCAGGATCGGCGCGTTCTGAAACTGCGTTTGCGAGGCCGCCGACATGGAAATCTCAACCACCCGGAACCGCCCGAAATGCGCCGAGGCCTCCTCGCCAAAGGGCGCAAACATCGCCGCAGTATAGGGTTCCAGCGCCGTGTTCGAGGACGGGGTCAACATCCCCACCCGCGCCCCGTCGATCAGGTCCGCGCTCACAGCAAAATCTCCGGCGCACCGCGCGCGATGTGACCACCCGCCGGCGCTCCGGTCAGCGTGCCATCCGCCATCACCGTCCGCCCGCGCAGGATCGTCCGCACCGGCCAGCCCGTCACCTCAAACCCCTCCCATGGCGTGTAGTCCGACCCGTGATGCAGATCCGCCTGCTGAATGGGCCGCGTCAACTCCGGGTCCCAGAGCACAATATCCGCATCCATCCCCACCATGATCGCGCCCTTGGATTTCAGCCCATAGAGCCGCGCATGATTGGTCGCCGTAATCGCCGCAAACCGCTCCAGCGAAATCCGCCCCTTCACCACCCCTTCGGAGAACAGGATCGGCAGACGCGTCTCAACACCGGGGATGCCATTGGGAATATTGCGGAAACTCTTTCGCGCCCCGGGCACGTCCTTGCCCGCGCTGTCGTCAAACCGGAACGGGCAGTGATCGGAGGAGAACAGCTCAAAATCCCCGCCAACGATCCCCGACCAGATATTCTCCCAGTCATCGGTGGTGCGCGGCGGCGGCGAGCAGACATATTTCGCCCCGTCAAACCCCGCCCGGTCCAGATCATCCGCGGTCAGCGTGACATATTGCGGGCAGGTCTCGGCGAACACCTTCGCCCCCCGCGCGCGCCCCCGTCGGATTTCTTCCAGCGCCTCACCGTTCGAGACGTGCACAATCGTCAGCGGCACATCCGCAACCTCGGCCAGCGTAATCGCCCGGTGCGTCGCCTCGCGCTCCACCGGCACAGGCCGGGTGCGCGCATGATAGGCTGGATCCGTGTTGCCCTCGCGTTCCGCCTTGTCCCGCAGAAACTCGATGGCATCCTCGTTTTCCGCATGCACCATCACCAGCGCGTTCTGCTCCCGCGCGACGGCCATCACCTCCAGGATCTCCCGATCGGACAGCGCCATGCCGCGATAGGTCATGAACACCTTGAAACTCGTATGCCCGGCATGAATAAGCGCGGGCAAATCCTGGCCCAATGTCACCGGATCGGTTTTGATGACGATCAGGTGGAAGGACACGTCGCAATGACATTTGCCCTCCGCCTTCGCGTGATACGCCGCCACCGCCTCCCGCAGGGTCTGACCCTCCTCCGGCAGGCAAAACGGCAAAACCGTCGTATTCCCACCCGCAACCGCCGACCGGGTCGCCGAGGTAAAGTCATCCGCCATCTCAACCCCAGGCCCGGAGGGCTGGGCAATGTGAACATGACTGTCGATCCCGCCCGGCATGGCAATCAGACCATCCGCCTCAATCACCTCCGCCGCGCCGTCCAACGACGCACCAAGCGCGGTAATCACACCGTTCTCAATACCGATGTCACAGACCGAAACACCGCCCGGCGCCACAACCCGCGCCCCTCTGATAACCGTGTCAAAACTCATTGCAGCGCCTCCATGGCAATCACGCGGGACAATGCCGGCGACAGACCGGCTGACGGTTTGGGAATGGGCCGGCTCGCGCGGCCGTCAAATCGGGCATTGAGCGAGGCCAGCATCATGGCCTGCGCAACCGCCGCCTCGATCGGATCAACCACAATTGCGGGAACCTCACCGGAAATCTCAGGAGCCAGCCCGGCCAGCGGCGCACCGCCCAGAATGACAACATCCGCGCCATCCTCCCTCACCGCCCGGTTCGCGAGCGCGATCAGATCGCCGCGCATGTCCTGCGCCACACTGTCGAGCCGCACGTCATGCTCCGCCGGTGCCCGCACGCCAGTAAACCGCGAGCCAAGCCCGGTATCCGCGACGCAATCCGCATACCACCGCGTCATCACGGGCGAGAACGTCACAACCGAATACCGCTCGCCCATCATCGCGGCCGTGACCACCGCGGCCTCTGCCATGCCCACCACCGGCAGGTCAAACAGCTCCCGCGCCCCGGCAAGGCCCGGATCACCAAAGGCCGCAATCACCACCGCATCCACGCTGTCGACGTGATCCGCGATCATCTCAAGCGTGATGCCCCCGGCAATCTGGGCCTCCGCCCGCGACGCGATATAGGGAAACCCGCGCGTGGCTGTCAGCGGCACGATCTCCGCACGGCTGCCCGCAACACGGCGGGCAATCGCCGCCATCGTGTCGGTCATGCCCTGGGTCATGTTCGGATTAACAAGCAGAATACGCATCAAAAAACTCTTCCCGGTTTTTGTTGGGCCGGATCGGCCAAAAGCTGTGTGACTGTGTGGAACGGCTCCGGCGCGGTCATGCCCCGCCTCCATGCACCTGCGCCCAGCGGGCCGCGATCTCCCGGCGCGGCGCGACCCAGACCCCGGGGCGCAGCGAAATATAGGCCAGCACATCCTCCAGCGCCTTGATCCGCCCCGGCCGTCCAATCAGCCGCAAATGCAGCCCAACCGACAGCATCCTCGCCGCCGATGCGCCCTCACGGTAAAGCCGCTCAAAAGCACCGATCACGTAGTCGCTGAAATCCCGCGCCTGCACGAACCCACCGCCGGGCGAGAACCGCATGTCATTGGTATCAAAGGCGTAAGGCAGGATGACGTGACCGCCCTGCATCCTGGGAATGTCATCGTCGTAAACGTCGCTGTCATAGAGGAAATCGCCACGCTCAATCAGCAGATCCCGCGTATTGACCGACGCGCTCGACCGCGTGTGCCAGCCCACCGGCGCCACACTCCCCGCCGCCGCAATCGCGGCATGGGTCCGCTCGATGACGGCCGCCTCCTCGTCCCGCGTCATGTTCGCGTGCCGCTGCCAGAGCCAGCCGTGACAGGAGACCTCATGCCCCCGCGCCACAATGTCACGCATCAGCCAGGGGCTGCGCTCCGCAACCCGGCCACAGGTCGAAAACGTGGCCCTGACCCCATGCACGTCAAACGCATCCGCAATCCGCTGGTAACCCCGCCGCGTGCCATAGGCAAAATGCGTCTCCATGCAGAGATCCGGCACGCCCGTCACCTCCTCACGGATCTCGTAAACGCTCTCGTTGCGCGCATCCCCGTCTCCGATCGACAGCTCCGCGCCCTCCTCGACATTGACCACAAACGACACCGCCAACTGCGCATCGTCAGGCCAGCAGGGTTCAGGCTCCGCCCCGAAATACCCCTTAAAATCACGCCGGTCGCTCATCACCTCACCCCTGGATCATGCGGTTGAGGCCAACGGTCCGGGCCCCAAAGACCAGAACGACAATCGCCAGCAGAATGAGCCCCGACGACATCGCCGCCAGCGACGGGTCCGGCTGTTCCTCCAGATACTGAAGCATCTTGATCGGCAGCGTCTTGTTGCGCGCATCCGTCAGGAAAATCGAAATCGGGTAGTTGTCCATCGACGCGAGAAACGCGAACAGCCCCGAGGTCAAATAGGCCGGCGCCAGGTTCGGCACGAGCACCTTCAAAATCGCCTTTGGGTAACTCAGCCCCAGCGTCCGCGCCGCATCAATCATCGAGAAATCAAACGCGCTCATTGAGGCCAGCAGCGTGCGCATCACAAAGGGCAGCGTGATGACAATATGCCCCAGCAGCAGCGAGAAATACGCGTCCCTCAGCCCAATCTCACGAAAGAACTGCAACAGCGCCACGCCCACAACCAGCCCCGGCATCATCAGCGGCGACACGGCAAAGGTCGCAACCGCCTCCCGCCCCCGGAAATTCCCCCGCGTCACCGCGATGGAGGCAAGCGTGCCAAGCACAAGCGAGATCAGCGTCGAGATAAAGGCGAGGTTCAGCGACAGAACCACCGCATCCCAAAGCCCCGACCGCCGCTCAAGCGAGGCATACCAGCGCAGCGACCATTCCGGCGGCGGCAGCGTATAGACCGGCGAGGAGGTAAAGGACGCCGCCACCGTAATCACAATCGGCAGCATCAGAAAAACCACGCAGATCAGGCCGACAATCCAGCTCAGCGCGCGGAAAATGCGATCGGTTTGGGTCATTGACGCGCTCCCAGACGACGGGCCAGCCAGCTTGAGAACACGACCACGAAGATCGCGATGGCCAGCAGAACGGCGGAAATGGTCGACCCCAGCGGCTCATTGCGCAGATACAGGAAACTGCGCGCGATCAGCATCGACATCGTCTGCTGACGCTCCCCCACAATCAGCGACGGGATCACGTACATCGAAATCGCCATGGAGAAGGTGAACGCCGACCCCGCCACCACACCGGGCAGGGTCAGGGGCAGCGTCACGTTGAAAAACCTGAACATTGGCGACGCCCCCAGCGAGGCCGCGGCCTCCGGCAACCGGCTGTCCAGCTGGCGCACCACCGCATAAATCGGCAGCACCATAAACGGCAGGAACACGTTCGCCGCACCCACCACCAGGGCCGTCTCGGTAAACAGCATCCGCACCGGCCCATCGGTCAGCCCAATCCACTGCAACGTGCTGTTCAGAAACCCGTTCGCCCGGAACAGGATCGACCACGCGAACGCCTTGACCACCACGCCCAGCGACATGGGCAACACCATCGCCACCAGAAAAACCGTCAGCCATGGCCCCTTCGCCCGGCTCATCGCAAACGCGGTCGGATAGGCTATCACCAGCGCCAGAACGGTCGTCAGCGCCGCCACCCGCAGCGTCCGCCACAGCACCCGCATGTTGTACTCATCCGAGAAAAACGCGGCATATTCACCAAAGGAAACCCCATCCGCCGTGCGGATCGACTTCGCCAGAAGCATCAGGAGCGGCAGCGCATAAATCACCGCCAGATACGCCAGCCCCGGCACCGCCAGCAGCGCAACCCGGTCCACCCGCGCGGTCATGGCGCAACCTCATAGGCCAGTGTGTCATCCACCGCCCAGCCAAGTGTCACCGCATCACCGCGTTTTAGCCCGCCACGAATACCCGGCAGTTCACACAGGATGCGGTCCCCGCCCCGCGCGGTCCCGTGCAGCACGGTCTTCGACCCCAGAACCATCACATCGGTCAGCGGCACACCGATCGTGTTCTCGCCCGCCTCCACCGCAATGAGTTCCGGCCGCACACCCAGCAGCACATCCTTACCCACAGTCACATCACTGCGCGCCGACAACCGCCCATAGGCCGTATCGACCGCAATCGTTCCGGCATCAGAGCTGACCACCCGACCCGAAATGCGCGTCGACAGCCCAACGAAATCCATGACGAACGGCGAGGCCGGACGGGCATAGAGCGTCGAGGGATCGGCAAACTGCTCAATCCGGCCCGCATTCATCACCGCGATCCGGTCCGAGACACCCATCGCTTCTTCCTGGTCGTGGGTCACGAACACCGCCGTAATCCCCCGGTCGAGCAGAAGCGATTTCAGCTCCACCTGCATCGTCTCGCGCAGCTTGCGGTCCAGCGCCGAAAACGGCTCATCAAGCAGCAGAAGATCCGGGCCCACCACCAGCGCCCGCGCCACCGCCACGCGCTGCTGCTGTCCACCGGACAGGGCCGAAATCGGCCGGTCCGCAAACTCCGTCATCCGCACCAGCGACAGGGCCTCACTGACCGGCGCACCCGTGGCCGACTTCGCCATCCCCCGCGCCCGCAGCCCAAAAGCCACGTTCTCGGCCACGGTCAGATGCGGAAACAGCGCGTAGTTCTGGAACACAACCGACACGTTGCGCTTGTGCGCCGGAAAGCGGGTGATCTCCCGCCCGCCCAGCACCACAGCCCCCTCATCGGCCTCCAGAAGGCCCGCGATAATCCGCAACAGCGTCGATTTGCCACATCCGGACGGACCGAGGAGAGACACAAGCTCCCCCCGCTCCACCCGAAAGTTCATGTCGGACATGACCCGGGTGCCCTTGAAGGATTTCGCAATGCCCCAGGCCTCAAGATAGTGACGCGGGAATTTGCCCTGTTCCAAAGTCATGTCCTTCACCCGGCCCTTAGAGCGCCATCAGCTTGTCGAAACGCTCAATCCACGAGCGGCGGTTTTCGGCAACAAACGCCCAGTCCGGGCTGAAGATCGGCACGCCCTCAGGGATCTCGGCGCCCGCGTTAACGGTGGTGTTCGCCGGGACGGACGAGGCAAAATCCGCAATCTCCGCCTGCATCTTCGGCCCGAGCATCTCGTTGACGTAAGCCTGCGCCAGTTCCGGGTTCGGTCCGCCCTTCACGAGACAGATACCCGAGGGCATCGCGAAAATGCCTTCCGACGGCGCGGCCAGATCAACCGGCACACCCTCGGCCTTGCGCGGAAGCGTGTAGGACGAGAAGTTGCCCGACAGCATCGAAATCTCGCCCTGCTCCAGCAGGTTAAACGCCTGGCTCATGGTCGTATAAACCGACAGCAGGTTGGGTTTCAGTTCCTCAAGCTTCGCGAAGGCCGCCTCAATCTCGTACTGCGCTTCGGAGAACGGCTTGCCCGAGCCCAGCATCGCCGCGACGAACAATGTCCACATGCCTTCGGTGTTTTGCAGCGACGGGATGATCACCTGCCCTGCATTCGCCGGATCCCACAGCGCCTCCCAGGACGGCACGCCCTCGGAGAAATCGGTGTTGTAGGCCACGCCCGCCCAGGGCTGCACGTAGTTGCACCACATGCCCTCCATGTGAACCGCATCGGGCCGCAGGTCGGTCATGTTGCCCACCGCATCCGGCGTGATCGGCGTCAGAAGATCCGCCTCAACCGACTGGATCATGACCGGATCATCCATCTGCACCACGGACAGGTACGGCGCGTCGGCATTCGACGCCATTTTCTCCAGGTTCACCGAAGACTTGGTGCCCTCAAACAGAATGTCGGCCCCAATCGCCTCCTTCATGTGCGGGGTCACGATCTGCTCCATCCAGGCCGTGTGGGACCCGGCGCAGCCGATCACGATCTCGCTGGACTGGGCGCGCAAAATCGACGGGGCGGCGAGCGTTCCCGCCGCGGCAATGGTTGAGGTCTTGAGAAAATTTCGGCGGGAGGTGCCGTTGGAAAGCAAGCGTGTCATGACGTTCCTCTTGGTCCTGTCAGGGAGTGGTTAGCGGTTGGTCCTTGGCCGATTCTAATGCCGACTTGAAAATGGAATGCCATTTGAGTTAGCTCATTTTGAGCCCCGATATGCGACCCCGGACGGGCAGAATCGTCAACAAAACCGGGATAATTTTAAAAATGAGGCAACTGCCCAGGCCGGTTGCCTCATTTCAAAGCAAAAGGAAAAACCAAATGGCATTCCATTTGAGAGACGTCACCCTCCTCACATCCGACTCACCCGCCCAAACCTCCACGGACATCCGGATTGATGACGCGGGAACCATCACGGAAATCGGGCGCGCCCTCCCCCGCCACGATACGGACGGGGTGGTGGACGCCAAAGGTGCCCTTTGCCTGCCCGGATTTGTGAACACCCATAACCACTCCCCGCTGATGATCGTGCGCGGCATGGTCGAGGACAAAGGCTTCGCCCCCGCCTACATCCCCGGCGTCCCCCAGGGCCACTGGCTGTCCGAGGACGACACCCTCGCCCTCGCCCGTCTCGGCGTCATGGAAATGCTCTGCGCCGGCGCCACAACCATCGTCGACTACTACCGCTGCCCCGAGGCTCTCGCCCAGGCCGCCGACGAGTTCGGACTGCGCGCCATGATCGGCGGCCGCGTCATGGACATGGACACCGCCGCGCTCGCCGAAGGCCGCTTTGAACGCGACACGACCCTCGGCGTTGAAACCCTCCGCGCCGCACTGGACGTCATCGAAAAATGGGACGGCCACGACCGCATCTCCACCATCCTCGCCCCCCACGCACCCGACAGCTGCTCCCGCGACATCTTCACTGAAATGCGCAACATCGCCGCGAAAACCGGCAAACAGGTCCACACCCATCTCAGCCAGTCCCAATGGGAAGTCGACCAGCTCATCGCCCGCGAGGGCATGACCCCCACCGAATTCCTTGATGATCTCGGCCTGCTCTCCCCCGACCTCATTGCTGCCCACTGCATCTTCATGAGCGACAGCGACATCTCCCGCTTCGGTCAGGCCAACGCCGTGGTCGCCCACGCCCCCATCGGCAACGCCTCCTTCGGGGCCGCCGCACCCATCAAGTCCCTGAAAGAGGCCGGCGCCCGCATCACACTTTGCACCGACACAAAATCCGCCGACATGTTCGAGGCCATGCGCATGAGCCTCGCCACCGCCCGCTGGCGCGCCGGAATGTCCTTCGATTTCAACGCCAGGGAAGTCTTCGGCTGGGCCACCACCGCCGGGGCTGAGGCCCTCAAAGGTCACGCCGCCACCGGAATGCTCCGCGTGGGCGACCCCGCCGACCTGATCCTGCTCGACCCGCTTGCCCCCAACCTCCACCCGGTCCTGGACGGCTTCGGCATCGTGGCCCATTCCGGCTCCGCCGCCAATGTCACCGACGTCATGGTCCAGGGAGAATGGCTCATCCGCGACCGCCGACCCACCCGTGTCAACATGGAGGACGTCATCACCGAAGCACACACCACCGCCCAAAAACTCTGGGCGCGGGCCGCATCCTAGCCCGCCATCGCGGCATTCGCCTCTAGGAGGGAGGCCACCGTCTCCCCCGTATGCAAAAGATGCTGCCGCCAGATGCGTGCCGCGCGTTCGGGATCGCGCGCACGCAGCGCCGCCATCATCTCCTCATGCTCCGCCACCGCCTCGGTCAGACGCGCGGGCTGCATGATCGCCAAAAACCGCCCCCGCCGCGCCCGGCCCATCAGCCGCGTATGCGTCTCCAACAAAATCGGATTGCCGCAGCTCGCTATTATATGGTCGTGGATCTCGGAATTCGTGTCGAAATAATCCGTATGGTTGCCGACCTTGTGATAGGTCAGCATCCGGTCATGCAGCTCCTCCAGCTCATCGAGAACCGCATCGCTGATCGACCCGGCCAGCCGCTCCGCCGCCAGGCTCTCAATCGCCGCGATCACATCAAACAGCTCCCGCGCCTCCTGGGGCTCGTACTGTAAAACCTGCGCCCCGCGATTGCGCGAAATCACGATCAGCCCATCCGCCTCAATCAGCTTCAAAGCCTCCCGCACCGGCGTCCGCGACACGTCAAATTCCGCCGAAATCCGCCGCTCCACGATCCGCGACCCGGGCGGCAGGACGCCCTTCACGATACGGTCGCGCAAAATTCCCGCGACCCATTGCGCAATGGCGGTCGGCTCCCCGCCCGCCCTCTCGTCCGGATTGTCAGCCACTCTACACCTTAAGAAAAGACACACATGGAATATGGCATTCCATTTTCAAGGTCTTTCAAAACAATGCAAGAGCCTCCCGGCACAAAGGCTTGAAAATCTTCACACCTGCCCGGAATTTACGCGCCTCAGCCGCCCCGCAGTTTCGAAATCGTCGTCCGTGTCGAGATCTGTTCCGGGTCAGTCATCAACTCCAGAACCGTCGGCCCGTCATGCTTAAACGCCGCCAGCAGGGCCGGTTTGAACTCCTCCGTTCGCGTGATGCACTGATGCGCGGCACCCAGCCCCCTGGCGATCTGCCCAAAGTCGCTGGTGACGATATCCGTACCCGAAACCCGCTCCGGATGCTCCCTCTCCTGATGCATTCGGATCGTCCCGTAAATCCGGTTATTAAATAGCAAAATGATCGGTCGACCCCCGTGCTGAACGGCGGTGGCAATCTCCATTCCGCTCATCATGAAACCGCCATCCCCGACAAAGCCGATCGCCTGCCGTTTCGGGTCCACGAGCGACGCCGCCACGGCCGCGGGCACCGCATATCCCATTGAGCCACAGGTCGACCCGATCTGCCGCCCCGGACGTCCATAGCGCAGGAACCGCTGCGCCCAGCCTGTGTGATTGCCCGCATCGAGCGTGATGACCGCATCCTCAGGGATCATGTCCCGCACATCCGCCATGGCCTGTCCCATATCGAGCGGATGGTCATGGGGCGGCGGCTCACTGTCCGCCAGATATTCCTCCCGCAGGGTTTTGCACCACGCGCCATCGCGCTCCACCGGCTCCGCGTTTCGCAGGGCCTGCACCGCCGCATTGGGCCCGGACACGGCCGCAAAGGCGGGCGAATAGACCCGCCCGATCTCATTGGCATCCACATGAATATGGATCAGCGTCTGCTCCGGCGTTGGCACCGACAGGGTCGAATAGGTCTTCGTGGTAATCTCGCCCAGCCGCGCCCCAATCACCAGCAGCAGATCCGCCTCCGCAAGCCGCTTCACCAGGCTCGGCGCCACACCGGTCCCGAAATCGCCCACATAATGCCCGGACCAGTTCTCAATCAGATCCTGCCGCCGGAAACTCGTGGCAACCGGCAGGGCATTGGCCTCCGCAAAAGCCAGCAGATCCGCCGCGCCCCCGTCGCTCCAGCCCGGCCCGCCGACCAGCACCAGCGGTTTCTCCGCCTTTGCCAGGGCCTCCATCACCGAACCCGCATCCTCCGCGGTCAGCGCGGGCACATTCGGCACATAGGGCTTCGCATCCTCAACCGACACAACATCCGTCAGCATGTCCTCCGGCAGCGCCAGAACCACCGGACCGGGCCGTCCGGAGGTCGCCACCCGAAACGCCCGCGCCATGTATTCCGGCACCCGCGCCGCATCATCAATCTGCGCGGCCCATTTGGCCACGGAGCCAAACATCTGCCGGTAATCCACTTCCTGGAAGCTTTCGCGGTCCATCGTGTCCCGGCCCACCTGGCCGACCAGCAAAATCAACGGCGTCGAATCCTGCTGTGCGATGTGCACGCCCACCGCCGCCTGACAGGCCCCCGGCCCCCGCGTCACCATGCAGATCCCCGGTTTTCCGGTCAGCTTGCCATAGGCCTCCGCCATATCCGCGGCCCCCGCCTCATGGCGCGCATTATAGAGTGTGAACCGGTCACGCACGTCATGCAGCGCGTCGAGCACCTCCAGATAGCTCTCCCCCGGCACGCAAAATGCCCGGTCCGCCCCGTGGATCAGCAACTGATCCACCAGAACCTGACCGCCCGTACGTTTCCGAACACTCACTCTGAATTCCTCCCTCATATGCCTCTGTCCGGGCCATCCGCGAGGCACGCCCGTTTCGCGGCCACTGTCACACCATCC
Organism: Alphaproteobacteria bacterium; assembly: GCA_030427145.1. GTDB lineage: Bacteria > Pseudomonadota > Alphaproteobacteria > Rhodobacterales > Rhodobacteraceae > Amaricoccus > Amaricoccus tamworthensis. The sequence goes on from JAUHWT010000015.1 coordinate 57,674, forward strand.
GGGCAAAATTGTCGAGCGCCGGTCCGGCCATCTGTTTCATCTGACGACCGGACCGGTGCAGCCTAGTTACGGTCCGCGATCAGGTCCCGCATCATCTCCCGTTCCTCATCGCTGAGATCGGTCAGCGGCGCGCGCACATGGCCGGTCTCAAACCCGCGCAGGGCCACGCCCGCCTTGATGGCCGACACCGCATACCCCGGACACCGGTCGCGGATTTTCGCAAACGGATAGTAGAACTCCTGAAGCATCCGCTCGCATTTCGCGTCATCCCCGGCCAGGAACGCCCCATGAAACTCCAGCGCGGTTTCCGGCACAAAGTTGAACACCGCAGACGAATACGTCGGCATCCCCGCCCCGCGATAGGCCTGCGCGAACAGCTCATGGGTCGGCATCCCGCCAATATAGGACAGCCGGTCACCGAGCTTCACCGTCACCCGGCGCACCGTATCAATGTCACCCGTCCCGTCCTTGAACCCGATCAGGTTCGGACACTCATCGGCCAGCTGCTCCAGCGTCTCCGCCGACACCCGGGCCTGCCCGCGGTTATAGACAATCACCGCCATATTCGTGGCCTTACAGACGGCACGAATACGGTTCGCCACACCTTCCTGCGGCCCTTCCGTCAGGTAGTGCGGCAGCAGCAGAATACCGTCGCCACCCGCGGCCTCGATCTCCCGCGCCAGGTCACAGGCCACGCGCACGCCATAACCACAGCCCGCGATCACCGGCCCGTCCCCGGCCACCTCCCGCGCGACCTTAACAACACTCACGATCTCATCGGGGGTCAGCGAAAACATCTCGCCAGTGCCGCCCGCCACGATCAGACCCGCAACCTTATGGGGTTTCAGCCACTCCAGATGCGCCTGAAACGGCTTCGGCGCAAAACGGTCCTCGGCATCAAACGGCGTCACCGGAAAGGACAGCAGCCCGTGCCGGATAATTTCGCGCAACTCGACGGGTGCGATCATGTGTTGTTCTCCTCACTCTTAAGGTGTGTCCGCCAGGCGGCTGACATCACTTGATTATTTTCCGGCCGGCACCGCGCTGGCACTCCGGCCCTGCCCAACCCCGTCAACACGGGTTTTCCTTCAAACCCACGCGACAAACGTCACCCGTTAGGGCCGGCATGGCCGCATCCCGGGCGTCGCGAGACTTGTCATGCACTAATATTTTAGTTTATGAGTATGGTCAACCGGACCCAAAATGCGGTTTCCTGTCAGGAACCGACAGGACAGGTCAGGACGCAGGGATGGAAAAACCGATGAACGCCGCACTCGACATGATGCGAATAGACAATCCGATGGGCCGCACGATGGCCTCATCGCGCATCTATGACGACCTGCGTCAGCGCATCCTTTCCCTTGAGCTGCCCCCCGGCACCGCCCTGACCCGCGCCGAGCTTGCCCGCGAATATGAGGTCAGCCAAACCCCCCTGCGCGACGCCATGCAGAAACTCGACCAGGACGGCCTGATCCGCATCTACCCCCAGTCCCGCACCCTGGTCACCCGCATCAACATGGAGCGCATTGGCGAGGCCATGTTCCTCCGCCAGGCTCTCGAGTCGGAGGTCGGCGCAAAACTTGCCGCCGCGCCCGACCCGGAAACCCTCGCAAAACTACGCACCGTCATCGCCCTGCAAAAGGACGTCGCCCCCCACGCGGACCAGCTGCGCCGCTTCCAGGAGCTTGACGAATATTTCCATTTCCTCATGTTCGAGGCCGTGGGCCATCCCAACCTCCACGCGCTCCTGCGCTCGCGCACCGGCGATCTCGACCGCGTCCGCAGGCTCCAGACCCATTCCGACGGACGCCTGAACGGCATCATCGACGGCCATGAGCGCATCGTCGCGGCCATCGAGGAAGGCGACGCCGAACTGGCCGTGCACGAGATCCGCACCCATACCCACAAACCAACCGGCTGGGCGGACGAATTCCGCAACCGCCACAAGGACTATTTCGCCTGACGGGCCCCGCGCCCCCAACCAAAAACCTGACACAACAAAACCGCGACCCACCGGGCCGCGAACGGAGGACCCATGCTCTCAGACACCAAAGGCCTGCACGTCGTGGCCCAAACCCCGTTCACCGATGACGGCGCCGTCGATTACGACAGCATCGAAAGCCTCTCGGACTTCTACTACCGCCACGGGGCGCAGGGCCTGACCGTCCTCGGCGTCTCCGGCGAGGCGCAAAAACTCACCGTCGATGAAACCGTCGCCGTCGCCTCCCGCTACGTAAAAGCGGCGGGCGGCCACCGCATTATCGCCGGCGTCTCCAGCCCCAACCTCGCCACCCTTGTCGAGGTCACCGGCCAGGTGATGGCCGAGGGCTGCGACGCCGTGATGATCTGCCCACCCGGCAGCGTCCGCACCGACGAGGATCTGCTGCGCTATTTCGACACCGTGTTTGAACGCACCGGCGACGTGACCACCGTGCTTCAGGATTTCCCCGCCGCCTCCGGCGTCGTCATGTCAGTGCCCGCGATCGACCGGCTTCTAAACGCCTTCCCCCAAATCGCCGTCATAAAGGAGGAGGACTTCCCCTCCCCCACAAAAATCACCCGCCTGCGCGCCGAGCTTACAAAACCCGTGCGCATCCTGACCGGCAACAATGGCCAGTACCTGATCCAGGAAATGGAACGCGGCGCGGACGGGCCGATGGCCGGGTTCTCCTACCCCGAAATGCTCTCGGGCGTGTATGACCTGATGACCGCGGGCGACCGCGCCGGCGCCCACGACCTCTTCAACCGTTTCCTGCCCCTGCTGAAACACGAGGCCCAGGGGCAGTGGGGCATCGCCATCCGCAAGGAGATGATGCGCCGCCGCGGCGCGCTGGCCTCAAACGCCCTGCGCGCCCCCGGCCCCCGGCTGACGGAAACCGATCTCGCCGAGCTCGATTTCCTCACCGGCCGCATGGACCTGCCCGCGGACTGACGGCTCAGGAACCCGGTTTATAGAACGGCGTGGGCACCATGATCTGATTGACCTGGGACACCAGGTAACCGGCCTCCGCGCTCTTCGCCAGATACGCCTTCCACTCCGGATCGGCACTGAGGGCCGCGCGTTTTTTCGCGCGGTCGGCGGCATCCTCATAGGCCCAGATATGCACATACGAGTTGACGTCACCCGTCTCGACATGGCCGTAAACAACCGGCTCCCCAAGATGCCGACGCTGCACGTCATAGCCATGCTCACCGTAAAGTTTGAAGTGCTTCTGAATCGTTCCAGGACGGCAGGTGTAGGTCCGGTGATCGTAGATCAAGTCGTTTCTCCTCTGTTTTTCAACGCTTTATAAAGTTTAGGCCAACCGCCATGAAAGAGGCTTGCCAGCTTCATCGCAAGTCATATAGTAATGTATCAGTTACTGGCGACGCAACAGCAACCGACATTCCGGGGCCGGTGAAAACCTCACAACCCCCCGATGACACGGGCCGGAGCGCCCGGCCACAACAGTTCAGGGCGGGACCAGCCGCCACCAGTCTTGGAGGAGACACATGATGAAACGCACCCTTATCGGCGCAGCCGCCGTGATGACCACGGCCCTCTTTCCCTGGGCCGCCCTGGCCGACTACCCGGAGCGCGACGTGCGCATGGTCGTGCCCTGGGGCGCGGGCGGCGGCACCGACGGCATCGTCCGCAAGGTCACGTCCCTGGCCGAGGAAAACTTCGGCGGCACCATCTACGTTGAAAACATCGAGGGCGGCGTCTCCGCCACCGGCGTCGGCCAGGTGATGAGCGCCAAACCCGACGGCTACACCCTCGGCGCGCTGACCTATGACAGCGTCGTCACCGTCCCGTGGCAGGGCATGCTCCCGAGCTACAAAATGGAAAAACTCGACCTGATCGCCCGCATCACCAGCGAGGCCGACGCGATCATCGTTGACGCAAATTCCGACTACCAGACCCTAGACGACCTCGTTGAGGCGGCAAAGGCCGATCCCGGCCAGGTCCGCGTCGGCGTCCAGAACCTCGGCGGTCGCGTCCACCTGACCCTGCTTCAGCTTCAGAACATCACCGGAGCCGAGTTCAAGATCGTCTCCTACCCCGGCGGTGCCGCCCCGCAGAAAGAGGCCCTGCTCTCCGATGAGGTCGACGTGGTCCTGACCTCGCTCGGTGACTTCGCCAACCTGATCGAGGACGGAACCGCCCGCGGCATCGTCGAGTTCTCCGACGCCAAAAACCCGACCTACGACGTGCCCACCGCACCCGAGGCCGGTGTTGACCTGCTGAATGGCTCCTTCATCGTCATCGCGGCCCCCGCCGGCACGCCCGAGGACGTGGTCGCCCATATCGAGACGGCTTACGAGACCGCCTACAACTCCGACGAGTTTCAGGACTGGCTCGCCACCATCGGCGTGACCCCGAACTGGCTCGCCGGTGAGGAACTCGACACCTGGGCCGGGGAAACCGCACAGGGTCTCTTCACCGAGATGGACGCCCTGGTCGAAAGCGGCGTTCTCAGCCAGTAATTCCACCCAGGTCCGAACAAACGGCGCGGCACCGGAGGTCATCCTCCGGTGCCGTACCCGCAGGAGACACCCAATGGCCGAACGCGCACCGCTCATCAGGACCGGCGTCCTGCTCCCCCTGTTTCTGCTGATCGTCACATCCGTCTATCTCGCGGCGGCCTTCGACATCCGCACACAGTTCGCCCAGCCCGGCGAAATGAGCCCCCGCTCCATGCCCATCCTCGTGGCGCTTCTGATGTATGTCGCCCTTGCGGTCGTGCTGTTCTCCGAGCTTCGAAACCCCACGGCGGACGGCCCGGTCCGTGAACTCATCCGGCCCGTCTTCGTGATCGTCGCCACGGCGGGCTACATCGCCCTCTTCCGCCCGCTCGGCTACACCCTGGCGACCCTCGCGTTCAGTTCCGCGCTGTTCCTGATCTTCCGCTTCCAGACCGGCAAACCCCTCCATTTTGCGGCCGCCGCCATCGGCGTCACCGCCGCCTTCTACGGCCTCTTCGCAGGCATATTCGGCGTGCGCCTGCCGTCGCTCACTGAGAGCTTCCTCTAATGGATATCTTCGTTGACGTCCTCGGCGGCATGTCCGCCCTGCTCGATCCGAAGGTCATCGCCTTCATGGTCGCGGGCTTCCTGATCGGCACCTTTTTCGGCGCCATGCCGGGCCTCACATCCGTGCTCGCCATCGCCCTGCTGCTGCCCATCACCTACACGATCGACGTGGTCCCGGCGCTCGTGATGTGCGCGTCGATCTTCATGGCCGGCATGTATTCCGGCTCCATCACCGCCACCACCATCAACATCCCCGGCGCGCCCTCATCCATGATGACAGCCGTCGAGGGTAACAAACTGATGAACAAGGGGTTTGGAGCCAACGCGCTCGGCCACGCCGCTCTTGGCTCCATCATCGGCGGCACCATCGGCGCCGTGCTTCTGATGGCCTTCATGCCGGTTGCCGCCGAGATCTCCCTGCTCATCCGCACACCGGGCAAATTCTCCCTCGTCCTCTTCGCGCTGGTCGTTATCGTGATCGTGGATAAGTCCAACATTGCCAAGGGCTTCGTCGCCACTCTTCTCGGCATAATGATCGCCACGGTCGGCATTGACGTCCTCCAGCCCATCCCCCGTTTCAACTTCGGCACCGAAACCCTGGTGGAGGGCATCGACATCATGCCCATCGTGATCGGCGCCTTCGCCATTTCCGAGGTTCTGATGCAGTCGGAATCGTGGAAGGACAATCTCGGCTCCACCCTGGAGAAAGCCAAAAAGGTCGTCATCCGCCGCCGCGATTTCATCCCGCCCCTGTCCGAGATCCGCGAGATCGGCCTGGTCGCCTATATCCGCTCCGCCTTTATCGGCTACGGCATCGGCATCCTGCCCGGCGCGGGCGGTTCCATGGCCGCGTTCGTCTCCTACGCCATGGCCCGCTCCTCATCCAAAAAACCGGAGGAATACGGCCACGGCAGCCGGGAGGGCATCGCCTCCGCCGAGGCCGCCAACAACTCCATGTGCGGCGGCGCCTTCGTCCCCATGCTGATGTTCGGCATCCCCGGCGACCCCACCACCGCCATCGTGCTGGGCGTTCTGGTAATCAACGGTCTTCAGCCCGGCCCCCGCCTTCTGGAAAACCAGGCGGACCTGCTCGGCCCCATGCTCGGCTCCCTCTTCTTCTCGGCGCTGATCCTGATTCCGCTGACCCTCTGGCTCTTCGGCCCTTACTTTGTGAAGATCGTCTCAATCCCCAAGGGCCTGCTGTATACTGGCATCGCGGTCGTGGCCCTGGTGGGCAGCTACGTCGCCACCTACTCCATCTTTCAGATGTCGCTGGCGGTGGTCTTCGGCGTGCTGGCCTATTTCATGCGCAAGCAGAACTACTCAACGGTCTCCATGCTGCTCGGCTTCATCCTCGGCCCCGACCTCGAACAGTATCTGCGCCGCTCGCTGTCCCTGAACGACGGCAACCCGATGATCTTCCTGACCAGCCCCGACAGCCTGTTTTTCCTGGTCCTCACCGCCATCTTCATCTGGGCGATCCTCATCCGGAAACCCAAACACCGACCGGCATAACCGCAGCCGCGAAACTCATTACGCAGGCGCAACATACCAGCGCCTGCCCCAGGCCACCTGGTCCGGCCCCGGCCCATGCCATATACACCCAACGACACGTTCCGCAGGAAACGACAGGTGCACCGACGCGCCCGCGCCAACCATGCGCTGCACGCCCGGCGTCACATTTCCGTCATAAACCACCGACGCAAAACGCAAATCCGCCACGGCACCCGCGCGCAAACCAAAATCACAATGTCAGGAAAAAAATAAAGGCGGCACCCGGGAGGAGGTGGATGCCGCCTTTAGTTGTGATTGGCTCAGGGAGGAGGAGGAGCCAACCTCTGGAACTGAACATAGAGTTTATGCTGCGATCGCACAACACTTTAGCCATGCAAATATTGCATTGCGGCATTGACCCCCGGTGGCATCAAACCTGCGTGAGACCGCCTTGCACGGCGCGGCTCAGACCGCCTCCACGCCCTCACAGAGCGGCAGGGTCATGTCAATCGTGAGCCAGCCATCCGCGTAGTTCCGAGTCTTTTCCGCGCCCAGCTGCAACAGCGACGCCTGGATCAGCCGCGAGCCAAAACCCGGCTCAGGGTTCGGGTCATGCACCTCGACCTTCTCCCGCCAGATCACCCGCACAAAGCCGCCATCACTGCTCCAGCGCACCTCGATTACGCCATCATCCGCGCGCAGCGCGCCATATTTGGCCGAATTGGTCACCCATTCATGAACGATCAGAACCAGCGGGATCAGAAGCCGCGTGGGGATCATCACGTCATCCCCCTCCAGCGTAATCTCCTGCCCGCCCCGCGCCGGCGCCAGGATACACTCCAGCACCTGCCGCAATCCGACCGGCTGCGTCACATCCGTGCGCAGCATCAGCGAATGCGCCCGGTCCAGCGCCGAAACCCGCCCGCGCAGGTTCGACACCATGTCCTCCCGCGTCTCACTCTCGCGGTTGGCGCTGGAAATCATGGCCGACACAATCGCGAACATGTTCTTGATCCGGTGGTTCATCTCCGCCAGATGCAGTTCCCGCTCCCTCAGCAGTTCCTCCTCAACCGTCACATCGAGGGTCACACCGATCAGTTTGGGCCGCCCGCCATTATGGACCAGCCGCCCCATGCCGCGCAGCCACTTGTAGCCCCCGGCCTTCCGCCGCACCCGAAACCTGTGATGAAATTCCTGACCCTCGGTCAGAATGGCCGCCACCCCGCGCTTCAGGTCTTCCTGATCGTCAGGATGCACCAGAGCAAACGTGTTGTCGAACTCCCGCGCCTCCGCCTCGCTCACCTCGAACAGCATCCGACAGCGCCGGTCGAGGACCTGCTTCTTCGTGGCCGGATCGTATTCCCACCGCCCCAGTCCCGCGAAATCCAGCGCGAGATCGAGGCTTTCCTCGTGAACGCTCATCAGGTTTCCACCCCCTGTCGATGACGCGGCGACTGCGTACCGCCCATCAGTTTAGGACTAGCGCAACACCGTCACGCTCTCCATACTGATCACAAGTTAGTTTTATTTATGCGGAGTCAATAGCCTATGTCAGCTTGAGCGGACCCTGGCCGTACAGATACGCCGGATCGAACGCCCCGATCCGTGCCAGTTCCTCCCGGTCGATCACCGTCACCTGCCCGCGCGAAATATCCACCACCCCCGCCTCGCGCAGCTTGCGCACCGTCCGGTTCATGTGGATCGAGGTCGTTCCGCAGGCATCCGCCAGTTCCTGCTGCGTCAGCGGCAGCGCAAAGCCGCTCTCACCGGCCAGATCGACAAACGAGAGCCTCTGCCACAGTTCCGCGATCAGATGCGCCAGCCGCCCATCCGCGCTCAGATGCTCCAGTTTCATGATCCATTCCCGGTGCATCGCCGCATCCAGAAGCGTGGAATACCACAGCATCCGCGCCAGGTTGGGCTCCGACTTCAGAACTTCATCAATCGCCGCATGGGGCGCATATCCCACCTGAACCGTACCGATTGAGACCACGTCATGGTCCAACCGTTTCAGCGCAAAGGCATGCAGGTCGACGAAATCGCCGGGCACATGCAGCGCCACAATATGCCGCCGCCCGCCCTCATGGATCACCCGCGCCACGGTACCTTCGATCAGGATCGTGCTCTGGTCCAGCACCGCCCCGCGCTCGAGGATCGTCACCGGCTCGGTAAAGCGCTCCACGCTTTGGATCAGACCCTCAAGCACGCCCCGCTCCCGCGCGTCGAGCGCGTCGCGCGAGCGGCCCTGAAGGAACCGCCGCGTCAGCGGGTATGCGTCATCCGTCATTGTCTGCGCTGCTCCGATCCGGTCCACCACCCTCGCCTGTTCCTAACATATGTTAGTCCGAACGCCAGATGCGGAATGTCATCAAAGGGATAACTTCAGCGCGACACCTGCGGTTCCCTGGCTCAGGCCAGATCCAGCGCCACCTCCGGCACCGGCGCGTCGTCATACCCGCCCCAGACCGACTGGTCGAAATTCACCACCGACCCGGTCATCATGCCGCTGTCGTCCGAGCACATCCACAAAACCGCCTTCGCCACCTCGTCCGGCTCAAGAATCCGCCCGAACGGCTTGCCTGCCGCCGCCCGGTCAATAAAGCCCGGATCGCCCGTCTCGCTTTCCACCAGCCTGCGCTCATGATCGGAATTCATCCAGCCAATCGACAGCTGATTAACATGGATCCGGTTGCGCATCAGAGCAAAGGCCACATTCCGCGTCAGCGTCGCCAGCGCCCCCTTGGAGGTCGAATAGGGCGCGAGGAACGGCTGCCCGGCCAGTTCCGACATCGACCCGATGGACACGATCCGTCCCTCGATCCCCTCCCGGATCATCACTTTCGCCGCATCCTGAATCAGGAAAAACGGCGCCCGCGTATTGATCGCAATCATCCGGTCAAACAGCTCCTCCGACGTGTTCAGAATATCCCCCCGGTCGGTCAGCCCCGCCGCATTGACCAGAATATCAACACGTCCAAATGCCGCATCGGTCTCGGCAATGATCCGGCGCACATCCACCATCTCGCCCAGATCCGCGGCCACCATCCGCACATCCGTGCCAAATTCGCCACGGATCTCCTCCGCAACGGCCTGACCCTTCTCCAGACCGCGGCCCACAAGGACAATGCCCGCCGCCCCGGCTGCGGCAAACGCCCGTGCAATGGCCCGTCCCAGACCCTGCGTGCCGCCCGTCACCACGGCGATTTTTCCGTCAATCCGGTTCATGAAACTACCTCCCCCTTCCAATGGCCCGGGGCCGCAACCCCGGCCTTTTCAATGCCCTGACATCGTCTTACAACCGACCCCGCCCCGGCTCAAATGCCGATCACCAACCCACCGGGTAAAAAAGGAAAAATACCGATGCCCCATGTTCTGGTTGCCGGCAACATGCACCCGTCCGGCCAGACCCTTCTGAAGGACGCCGGGCATACGGTCCACCACATTCCCGACATCACCGAGGAAAGCTACGCGCCCTTCGTGGACGGGGCCGACGCGCTCATCATCCGCACCCAGCCCCTGAGCGCCGAAACGCTGGCACGGGCGGGCAAGCTCGCCATAGTCTGCCGTCATGGCGTGGGCTATGACGCCGTTGACCTCCCCGCCCTCAACGCCCGTGGCATCCCTCTCATGGTCTGCGGCGACGTGAATTCCTATTCCGTGGCCGAACACGCCTGCATGATGATCCTGGCCGCGTCCAAACGCGTCCTGCGCGCCGACGCCTCCGTGCGCCACGGCCCCTGGAAATGGCGCAACAGCCTCGAATCCCAAGACCTGCGCGGACGCAATCTGCTCATTCTGGGCTTTGGCCGCATCGGTCGCCACACCGCATACATGATGGCCGGTTTCGGCATGACCATCCGCGCCCATGACCCCTATGTCACTCCGGAAAACTGGCCCGAAGGTCCGGTGCAACCCGCCCCCGACCTGCACGAGGCCCTGGCCTGGGCGGATGTTGTTTCCGTCTCCGCGCCGAAATCCGACCGCCCCCTGATCGACCGGGCCGAGTTCGACGCCATGCGCGACGGCACCATCGTCGTGAACACCGCGCGCGGCGGCATCGTGAACGAACTGGCCCTGGCCGAGGCGCTGAAATCCGGCCGCGTCGGCGCCGCCGGGATCGACGTGTTCGACCCCGAACCCCCGGCGGAGGACCACCCGCTAAAGGCCTTCGATCAGGTCATTCTCAGCCCCCATATCGCAGGTGTCACCGACGGCGCGTCGCAGAGGATGGCCACCGGGTCGGCGCAGAACGTCATCGACTTTTTCAACGGCAAACCCGACCTCTCACTCGTGGTTAACAGGGCCCATACAATTTTATGAAAATACTTTATATCTTTGATTCAAAGGCCTTATGGACATGGATATAATCCCGGAAATGGCACCGAATTCGCGGATTTTCGTTGCGGATTCCACCCGGCATATGTAAATATATCCGCGGATATACTGTGGAGATCGATCATGCGGATTGCCAAATGGGGGAACAGTTTGGCCGTAAGGCTGCCTGCCGGGCTCGTTAAGGAAATGGGCCTGAAGGAGGGCGACCAGGTCTCCCTGATCGGTGACGGCAAAATACTGTCCCTGTCCCGCGACCAGAGAAGCGATGAAATCCTTGAGAACCTGCGCCGTTTTCGCGGCCGCCTGCCCGCGGACGAAAGAATAGAGCGCGAACTGGCCCATGAACGATAGGTTCCTCGACACAAACGTGGTCCTCTATCTTCTTGACGACAGTGAAAAATCCGACATCGCCGAAAAGATTTTGTGCGATGGCGGCGTCATTAGTGTGCAGGTACTAAACGAGGCACTCGTTAACTGTATCAAAAAGGCCAAAATGTCCTTCACCGAGGCCGGAGAGTTCCTCACCGCCGTCCAGGATCTCTGCCACGTGGTCAGTCTGACACCCGAGGTTCACGACATCGGACGGGCCCTGGCGGACCGCTATCAGCTCTCGGTCTACGATTCCATGATCGTCTCCGCCGCGCTGCTCTCCGGATGCCGCGAATTACTGAGTGAGGACATGCAGGACGGGATGGAGATTGAGGGTTCACTTCGCATCGTAAACCCATTCAAATAAACGGTAATTACTGTCAGCTACCGGCCAGAGTATCCGGCAGGCCGGTCATGTCCACCCGCCCGATCTGCGCCAGCGTCAGGCTGATCTCTTCGGTCAGAATACGGGTGAAATGGGTCAGACCCTGCTCCCCACCGGCTGCGATGGCATAGAGCATGGCGCGGCCGAAAAACACGAAATCCGCCCCCATCGCATAGGCCCGCACCACGTCCTCGCCCGAGCGCATACCGGTGTCGTAGAAGAGTGGAAAACCCTCTCCAAGTGCCTGTCTTATTTGGGAAAGTGCCAAAATCGGCGGCGGACAGGCATCGAGCTGCCGCCCCCCGTGGGACGAGACCTGAATGGCGTCGACACCCACCTCTTTCAGCCGGACCGCGTCCTCCGCCGAGGTCACGCCCTTGACCACCAGGTTGCCCTTCCACCGCTCCCGAAGGCGTTCCAGGAAGCCCCAGTCCGCAGCAGCGCGGCTGGCGGTGCGGTCAAAGCCGAAGCCAGGCTCGGTGAAATTGGCCATATCCGGGCGGCCTTTGGCCAGTGTGGACAGGGACCAGACCGGATGCAGTGCGAAATCAATGAACTGTAAGGGCCCGATTTTAAACGGCATTTTGAAACCACGCCGCAACTCCCGCGGGCGGCGACCGACCTCCGGCACATCGAGCGTCATGACCAGCGTGCGATAGCCCGCCGCCTCCGCCCGTTCGATGAGCCGGGTGGTGCCGGAGCCGTCACCGCTGAAATAGAGCTGAAACCAGGCATGCCCCTCCGCCACCTCGATCATCGTCTCCAGCGACGTCGACGCCACGGTGGACACCCCCACCGGCGTCTGATGCTTCGCGGCCATCCGCGCCAGCATCAGATCCGCCCCAGGCGCGGAGAGGTTGCACATGCCCATGGGCGATATGCCAAACGGAATTTTCGCAGCGTGATCAAACACCTGTACGCCGAGATTACGGTGTTCGACATTGACCAGAATGCGGGGCTGGAGCCGTATGTCGCGGATCGCGGCGAGGTTCAGCGCCTCGCCATGTCCGGTCCCTGCGGCCCCGTCGATATAGTCGAACACCATCCACGGAAGACGCCTGCGCGCGGCGGCGCGGGCGTCCCCGAAGGACTGGATTCGACTTAGCCCCATCATGGCGGCGGCTTAGGACGCCACGGCTTTCATGAAGCGGTCGCGGATGACCACCGGGTCCTTGGTAATGACCGGAACCTTGACGTTGCCGCTCTCACATTTGGCCACAATTATGGTCATTTTTTTGCTGTCGATGGCATCCTGGAGCACCTTCGGCGTCTCTTCCGCCTGACATTCCACGACATTTTCGCATCCACAGGCCTTTGCCACGGCCGCCAGCGAGGTTTTGCGACCCGCATAGGTCGGTTGGTCACCGGTGGAGCCGTAGCTGCCATTGTCGATAATCAGCAGGATGTAGTTGTCAGCCACGTTGTTCGCGATGGTCGGCAGGGTGCCGAAATTGGTCAGAACGGAGCCGTCGCCGTCGATGGAGATGACGGTTTTGTCCTGGGCCAGGGCCACGCCGAGACCGATGGAGGAGGACAGACCCATGGTGCCGAGCATGTAGAAATTGGTCGGCTGGTCGTCGATCATGTGCAGTTCCTGACTGGGCAGGCCGATATTGCAGATGACGAGTTGGTCACGAAGGATCGGGGCGATTTCGCGCAGAATTTCGGAACGGATCATTGGTCGCCATAGCCTCCCCAGAACGAGGCGTCGGTCAGGATCGCCACGGGTTTGTTGCACATGAAGGTGTATTTCAGGATCGCGTCGAGCTCGGTGGCATCGGATTCGCGATGGAAGTGATAGGTCGGGATGTTGAGCTGGTTCAGCAGCGCCTTGGTATGCACGGCCATCTCAACCTGGCAGGCCACGGGCTCGCGCAACTCGCCACGGTAACTGATCAGCATTGGCAGCGGCATCCGGTAGAACTGGATAAGGGTGGCGAGCGTGTTGATGGTCACGCCGATCGCGGTGTTCTGCATGATAATGGCGGGGCGTTTGCCGCCCATCCAGGCACCGGCGCACAGCCCCATGCCCTCATCCTCCTTGTTGGAGGGGATGTGGAAGATTTCCTCGCGGGCCTCGACCTCGTCGATCACACCAGCCAGCTGTTTGCAGGGCACGGTTGTGACGAAGCTGATGTCGTTGGCGACAAGGTCGTCGACGATCCGTTTGTTGATTGACACTTTTTAGCTCCTCGTAATCCCGGTTTGGTCTGCGGGGCGGGTCACGCCCCTGCCCCCTCGGGCAGCAGAACGGTTTTCGGTTCGGCGGGTATTCCCGCCCGGATGTCCTGGAAGGCCCGTGCGCCGTCGGTCAGCGGGCGGGTCAGGATCCAGTTCAGGTCCCCCAGGCGGCCCTCGAACATCGCCTGCGCCGTGTCGCGGAAATCCGCGGCCGTGTAGGTGTAGGTGCCGATGAAGGTTATTTCCTGCAGGGTCATGCGGCGAATGTCGAGGCCCCCGGTGGCTTCGCCCAGTCCGATATGCACGATCACGGCGCCAGGCCGCGCCCGGGCGGAAGCCAGTTCGCGGGTCGCGGCATAGCCGACGCCGTCTATTATAATGTCGAAACCGTCGCCCTCGGCCAGGTGGTCCGGGGCCAGTACGGTTTCGCCGCAGCGGTCGCGGAGGTAGTCGGCGCGGACCTGGTTGGGTTCCAGGATGGTGATGTCCCGCGCGCCCATGGCCCGAAGGCTGAGGGCGGCGGCAAAGCCGATGGCGCCGCCCCCGATGGCAAGACAGCGCAGGGCGACCGGGGGGCCGGCGACCTCAATGGCGCGTTTGGCCCCGTGCCAGCCGCACGCGAGCGGCTCGGCCAGGGCCGCTTTTTCCAGCGGGAAATCATCAGGCACCGTAACCAGGTTGCGGGATGGCACGGCCACATATTCCGCGAAGGTGCCCTGGCGCGGCGGCATGGAGAGGATCTGACGCTCGGCGCAGAGATTGGAGCGCCCGGTCAGGCAGGCAAGACAGGAGCCGCAGGTCACCAGCGGGTTGATGGTGACGCGACGGCCTGCGTCGGGACCGGACACCACCGTTCCCGCGGCCTCGTGGCCCAGAATGAGCGGCGTCGGGCGGCGCTCGTCATGGCCCAGATAGGCGTGCATGTCGGAGCCACAGATGCCGGAGGCGGCGATTTTGACGAGCGCGTGGCCCTCCGGGACCTCCGGGTCGGGTGCGTCGCCGTAGTCGAAGGCTTCAACGCCGGTGCAGGTGAGCGCCCTCATTTTGCGGTGAACCCCCCGTCCACGAACAGCACCTGGCCGGTGACGTAGTCGGAGGCCGCGGAGCAGAGGAACAGCATCGGCCCGTCGAGATCCTGCGGCACGCCATTGCGGCCGATGCAGGTCTGCGCGGCGAGGCGGTCGGCCAGTTCGGAGTTCTCGAAGACGGGGCCGGTCAGTTCGGTGCGGAAGAAACCGGGGGCGACCGCGTTGGCGTTGATACCATGGGCGGACCAGGCCTCGGCCATGGCGCGGGTCATCTGTTCGACGCCGCCCTTGGACGCGCCGTAGCTGATGCCGTTTTGAAAGGCGCGGCGGGACTGGAGCGAGGCGAAATTGACGATGCGACCCCAGCCCTTTTCGCGCATGGCCGGGACGAGCGCCTGGGCCATGAAGAAAGGCGCGGAAAGGTTGAGGTTGAGCGTCGCGTCCCAGCCCTCGGGCGTGACAGCGTCGGCGGGTTCGCGGGTGTTGAGGCCGGCGGCGTTGATCAGAATGTCCGGTGCGCCGAAGGGGTACGCGACGCGGGAGGCGGTGTCCGCCAGGGTGTCCCGGTTGAGGAGGTCTGCGGCGACGGTGGCCATTTCGCCATTGGTTGCGGCGGCAATCTCATCCAGGGTGTCAGCACGGCGGGCCACACCGACCACACGCGCGCCGCGTTCCGCGAGCAGAACGGCGGCAGCGCGACCGAGGCCGGAACTGGCCCCGGTGACGCAGGCGATTTTGCCGGAGACGTCGAAGAGATCGGCCATCGGATTTTATTCCGCTGCCGAGAGGTCGAAATTCACGTCCGGGAAGTATTTGTGCAGACGGGCATCGGCGGCGCGGGCGTGGCCCTCCATGCCCTCAAGCCGGGAGATGCGCGCGGTGGCCTCGGCCACGGGGCGGGCGCCGTCGCGGGTCGCCTGCTGCCAGGTGACGATCTTCATGTATTTATGGACGGAGAGACCGCCGGTGTATTTCGCGGAGCGCGAGGTCGGCAGAACGTGGTTCGGGCCGGAGGCCTTGTCGCCAAAGGATACGGTGGTTTCCTCGCCCAGGAAGAGCGAGCCGTAGCAGCGCAGGCGGTCGCGCCACCAGGTCAGGTCACGGGCCTGAACGGTCAGGTGTTCGGGCGCGTATTCGTCGGAACAGACGGCCATTTCCTCGCGGTCGCCGCAGAGGATGACCTCGGCATAGTCGCGCCAGGCGGCTTCGGCGTTGTTGCGGTTCATTTCCGGCAGATCGGCAATGAGGCCCGGCACCAGGTCCATGACCTTTTCAGCGAGGGCGCGGTCGTCGGTGACGAGCCAGACGGGGGAGTTGTAGCCGTGTTCGGCCTGGCTCACCAGGTCGGTGGCGACGATGAAGGGATCGGCGCTGTCATCGGCGAGGATGAGGCTGTCGGTGGGACCGGCGATCATGTCGATGCCGACGCGACCGAAGAGGATGCGCTTGGCCTCGGCCACGAACTGGTTGCCGGGACCGACGAGAATATCGGCCTGGGGCAGACCGAACAGGCCGAAGGTCATGGCCGCGACGCCCTGGACACCACCCATGGAGAGGATTTTGTCGGCACCGCAGAGATGGGCGGTATGGATGATGGCCGGTGCGATGCCCTCGCCCGGACGGGGCGGTGAGCAGGCCACGATATGGTTGCAACCCGCGACCTTGGCGGTGGTGACGGTCATGATGGCGCTGGCGATGTGGCTGTAGCGGCCGCCGGGGATGTAGCAGCCCGCGGCCTCGCAGGGGATGGCTTTCTGACCGGCGATGAGGCCGGGCACGATTTCCATTTCCACGTCCTGCATGGTGGATTTCTGGATCTCGGCAAAGCGGCGCACGTTGTCGTGGGCGAAGGCAATGTCGTCCTTCAGTTTCTGCGAGACCTTCGCGGAGGCGGCGGCGATATCCTCTTCCGAGAGCAGGACCGGGCCGTCGTATTTGTCGAATTTGGCCGCGTAGTCGAGCGCGGCGGCGTCCCCGCCCTTCTCGATCGTGTCGAGGATTTCCTGAACCGTGGCGTTTACGTCGGAGGCGTCGGAACTGGCGGTCCTGGTGGCTTTCTTCAGGTATTCGCGGGGCATGGGATCCTCCTGACGACAATCGGCTGGATATGTCGTTTTGCACGGTTTTGGGCTGGTTTTTCGGTTTGTAAGCGCTTACATTTCTATTTGCAAGAGATTTGCGGCGCGGAGCCGGTAAAATGTTAACGGGCCGGAAACCGGACGGACGCCACGGGAAAAAAGTCGGGAAAATCAGGTGAGCAACAGATCGGTTCCAACCCTTGAGGACGTGGCGCGGGAGGCGAAAGTGTCGACCGCGACGGTCTCGCGCTGTCTCAATCTGCCGAATCAGGTCACCGCGCGGACCCGCGAACGGGTGATGGAGGCGGTGGCGCGGCTGGGCTATTCGCCGAACTTCGGGGCGCGTGTGCTGGCGGCGAAACGTACGAACACCATCGGTGCGATCATCCCAACCATGGAGAACGCCATTTTCGCGCGGGGGCTTCAGGCGTTTCAGGAGGGGCTGCGGGAACATGGCGCGACGCTGCTGGTGGCGAGTTTCTCATACCAGGCGGAGCTTGAGGCCGAGCAGATCCGCACGCTGATGGCGCGCGGGGCGGATGGGCTGCTGCTGATCGGGCATGCGCGGGATGCGCAGGTCGCGGAGTTTTTGCGGCTTCAGAAAGTGCCGGTGCTGGTGGCCTGGGTTTATGATCCGGAGCGGGACACACCGTCGATTGGTTTTGACAACCGGGCGGCGATGACCGCGATGGCGCGGGAGGTGTTGCGGCTGGGGCACCGCCGGATCGGCGTGATTTCAGCCCCGCGTGCGGCCAATGACCGGGCCAGGGCCAGGGTCGAGGGGATTGGCGATGCGGTGCGGGAGGTCGGCGGCGCGGAGGTGACGCGGGTGATCGAGACGCCCTATGGCATTGAGGAGGGGGCGCGGGCCTTTGCGGACATGATGTCCGGCGGCGTGCGTCCAACGGCAGTGATGTGCGGCAATGACGTTTTGGCCGTGGGGGCGATGAAAGCGGCGCGGGCGGCGGGGCTGCGGGTTCCGGAGGATGTGTCGATTACCGGGTTTGACGATATCGAATTGGCGACGGTCACCGATCCGGGGATTGCCACGGTGCATGTGCCGCACCGGCGGATGGGCCGCGAGGCGGCGGACATGATTGTGCGCATGGTCGAGGGCGGCGCGGATCCTGGCAGTGTGGAGCTGGCGACGGAGCTGCGGTTGCGGGGGTCGTTGGGGACGGTGCCAGGCTAGGAGCCACGACCGCCCAATTTGACCCGTGGCAAATCGGGCCGCGACTGTCCTTGCGGGGGCAGTCGCGTTTCCGCGACAGCCAGGACAGCCGCGTCCCTATTCATGGGTTCGGTTGCAATTGAGCCCTTTCCCGGCCTCCGGGCACAGCCCTCCAGCCGACCGGACCGCGCGGCGTGCCACTGGCACCCCGCTGATGCGCTCCGGTTTTGGGAATAATTTACGCCCCCTAATTGATAATGAATATTCATTATCATAGATGGGTGCTGTCAGAGACGGAAAGAACCATGCCACGAACCACCAAAGATAAAACGAGACAAAAGCTGCAGGACGCGCTGGTCGCGGAGGCGGTGGAGAACGGCATCGCGGCGGTGAATGTTGCCGGGATCGTGAAACGGGCAAAGGTCTCGGCGGGGACGGTCTATGTGCATTTTGAGAACAAGGACGACATGCTGCGGCAGGTGTATCTCCAGCTCAAAACCGAGTTTCACGAGACCGTCACGCGCCACCGGGACGAGGCCGATACGGCCAAAATGGTGCGGCACATGTGGTTCGACATGTTTGACTTCGTGCGCGAACGGCCGCGGGATTTCCTGTTTCTCGACTATGGCAGCGCCGCGAAAATCCTGCTGCCGGAACAACAGGCCATCGCGGACGGGTTTGCCGCGGATATTGCGGCCCTTCTGCGGCGCGGGGTGGATGACGGAACGCTGGCCCCGCTCGATACCGGGTTGCTGTCCCTGCTGCTGGTGGCACCGGCGATGCAGCTTGCCCGCGGGGCCGTGATCTCCGGGTGTCCCATAACTGATGACGTTGTTGCCGCGACCTTTGACCGGGTCTGGCTGTCGATCAAAAATCACTAAAAGGTATATGGAATGAACAAGGTAATTCTCGTCACCGGGACCTCCACGGGGCTCGGCATCGCAATCGCGGTCCAGGCGGCACGGGCCGGGCACAGGGTTTATGCGACCATGCGCAACCTGGCCAAACGCGGTCAGCTCGATGAGGCGGCGCAGGCCGCGGGCGTGTCGCTGGAGGTGGTGCAGCTTGACGTGCAGGACACGGCCTCGGTCACGCAGGCGGTGGACGCGGTGGTGGATCGCGAGGGGCGGATTGACGTTCTGATCAACAATGCCGGGATGGGCTACGCCCGTAGTCTGGAGCAGGCTGACGAGGCGGATGTTCAGCGCATTCTCGACATCAACTACATGGGTGTTGTGCGCTGCACGAAAGCGGTCATGCCGCATATGCGCAAGGCACGTTCGGGTCATGTCATCAATATCAGCTCGGTCTGCGGGCTGGTCGGGCAGCCGTTCAACGAGGTCTATTGCGCGGCCAAGTTCGCGGTCGAGGGGCTGACGGAATCAATGGCGAGCTACATTACGCCAGCCTTTGGCATTGAGTTCACGGCCGTGGAGCCAGGCGGGATCGCGTCGGAATTTGCCAACACGGTTCTGAGCCAGATCGAGGAAACCGGCGGGATGCTCGAGGATGAGTATCTGCCGATCCTGCAGAAATATGTCGGCGGTGCGCAAAACCGCCAGGGCGGCGATATTTACCAGACGGTGGACCAGGTTGCGGACGTGGTCATGCGGGTGGTGGATGCGGAGGAGCCGCCGCTGCGTATCCGGACATCGACCTGGTCGGAAGAGTTCACGAAGCTGAAAACCGGACTGGACCCGGATGGCCGGAAGCTGCAGCGCCAGGTGACGGAGCAATTCCTGGGCTGAAGCAGACGGCCTAGATCCGCACGACGCGCTGGATGGCGCTGTCTAGATGGGCGTTCAGGGCGGCCTCGGCCTTATCGGGGTCGCGGGTTTCCAGCGCGTCGATCAGGGCGAGATGTTCGTCCATCACCGAGACCACCAGTTCGGGCAGCATCCGTGTGTCCTCGTTGCGGATCAGGCGGATCTTGATCGAATTGGTGCGGTAGATTGACGAGATCAGGTCATTACCGAGCGCGTCGATCATGCGGTCATGCATGTTCCAGTCCATCTGCTGGGCGCGGGCGAGCAGTTCGGGGGTCACGCCCCCGGCGGCCTCCGCCCGGATGGCCAGGTGACGCTCGCGCAACTCGGCCAGTTCCGCGTCGGAGGCCACGGTGACGAAGGTGCGCACGGCCTCGCGCTCCAGCACAGAGCGAAGCTGGGACGCGTTGCGGATGATGCCCAGATCAGCCTGCATGATTTGCAGGCCGCGGTTGGGCACCGGGCGGATCAGGCCGTCAGCCTCAAGGCGGGGGATCATCTCGCGGATGGCGCCGAGCGGCATGCCGGTCAGCTTGACCAGTTCCCTCTGCGAGACGAACTGGCCCAGCGATATCTCGCGGTTGAGCAGCTGTTCGGTGAAGGTATCATAGGCCTGGTCGCGCAGCGTCATGTCGTCTCCCCCTGCCCTGTCTCAGGCTTTCAACAGGTTTACCCGACCCTGCAGCGCCTCGACAATAGCCGGGTTGGCCGGACTGAGCGGCGGGCGCGTGGCGTGCCAGCCGTCGTCATTGCGCATGGCCCCCACCAGCGCCTTGATGAGCGGTGTCACCGGCACGGTGATAATGTCGGTGACGAGATCATCCAGTGCGGGGTCCTGTTGGCCCTGGTCGACCAGCGCCGAGATGCGGGCGGGCAGCAGGTTGGCCATGCCGCTGATCGCCCCGGCGCCACCCAACGGCGCGGCACGAGCCAGCAGACGCTCATCCCCGATCAGGACGGCAAGTCCCTCAACGGCGAGCATTTCCTGGGCGTGGTCCCAGCTGCCCTCGCTGTCCTTCACGCCGAAGATTTCGTCCGGGAAAGCCTGCTTCAACCGGCGGACTATGGCGGCGTCGAAGCGGATGCCGGTGACCTGGGGGATGTGATAGATGATGATCTGCGGCGAGGCATCGGCGGTCAGACGGATGAAGTCGGACACCCAGGCGAAAAGCGCGTCGTCATCGACACCCTTAAAATAGTAGGGCGGCGCGAGGAGCAGGCGGCGCACGCCAAACCCGAACGCCTCCCGGGCCTGGGCGACGGCGGTTTCCATGTCGGAGGCCGCGATACAAACCGTGACCTGGGAGGGCTCAACCGCGCGTTCGAGTACGGCCTCCAGCATGGCGCGGCGCTCGGAGGGTCCGATGGAGGGCCCCTCGCCCGTGGTGCCGAACAGGGTCACGCCCTGCGCCCCGCCGGCCGCGATGTCGCGGGCCAGGGCAACGAGGCGTTCCAGATCCACGGAGCCATCCGCAGCGAACGGCGTCACCATCGCGGCGGACACGCCAAAAAGATGCGCGTTCGGACAGTGAACGGCTGCGGAAGTATCGGCGGGACTGGTCAGCATTGAGGACTCCGGTAAAATTTTGTCACTGACATGTTGGCCGGTTGACAGTGAATTTGCAAGGGTTGACGCCACCCCCGCAACCTGCTCCAAATTCAGCAGCGGCCCGGTCAGGGAGGACCGGGCTTTTGGATTCAGGGATCTCACGGAAACAGCATGTTCGCAAACATGGACGATGTCCGCGCACGGGCGGCACGCCGCCTGCCGCGGGTTTTTTTTGAGTATATCGACGGCGCGGCCTTCAGCGAGGAAACGGCGCGGCGCAACATCTCCGATTTTCAGCGGATTGAGTTGCGGCAGAGGGTGCTGCGTGACGTGTCGGAGCGGAGCCTGGCGGGGCCGTTGCTGGGGAAGGAGCGGTCCATGCCGCTGGCCCTGGGGCCGGTGGGGTTCAGCGGGCTGTTCGAGGCGGATGGCGAGATTGCGGCGGCGCGGGCGGCTCATACCAATGGCCTGCCTTACTGTCTTTCGACCTTTGGGATAACCTCGCTCCGGCGGCTGCGGGAGAAGACCGACGGGGCGCTGTGGTTCCAGCTTTATGTCCTGACGGACCGGGAACTGGCCACGGAGATGATCCAGGCCGCGATTGACGCGGATGTTGAGGCGCTGGTTTTGACCGTGGACACGCCGGTGCATGGGATCCGCGAAAAGGACATACGGAACGGGTTTCGGTCGCTGACGGGTGTCACGCCGAAGCTGGCTTTTGCTCTGGCACAGCGGCCCGGGTGGTGCGCGCGCATTCTGCGCAAAGGTGCGGTGCCGCGCATTGGCAATCTGGACAGCCGGCCGGAAATGGGCCGCAACGCCCTGGAACAGGCCGTGAGCATTGCCTCAAAGGTCGATGCCTCCATGACCTGGGAGGATGTGGACTGGATCCGGGAACGCTGGCCGCGCAAGCTGATCATCAAGGGTCTGACCGAAGCGGAGGACGCCCGGTCCTGCGTGGCCCATGGGGCCGATGGCGTGGTAATTTCCAACCATGGCGGGCGGCAGCTGGACCAGAGCCGGTCCACCATTGATGCCCTGCCCGATATTGTTGAGGCGGTGGGCGACAGTACCGAGATCCTGATCGATGGCGGGTTCCGCCGGGGCAGTGATGTCTACAAGGCGCTGGCGCTGGGGGCGAATGGTGTTCTGCTCGGCCGGGCCTATGCCTATGGCCTGGCCGCGGCGGGTGAGAAGGGCGTGGATGCGGTCATCGCGATGATCCGCACGGAGCTCGACACGCAAATGGCTCAGACCGGTCTGACACAGTTGCGCGAGGTGGCGCGGCATCGAGATGAGGTTTTACGGATTCGGGCTGGTCGCTGACTGGCCTTGTTGACACAACCGGGCAATCCCGACACGCTCCGGGAAACGGACGGGAGTGGACAGGGATGGTGGTTGTTGTGACCTGTGGTTTGACTGCGCGAAATGCTGCGCAGCATGAGTGTTTATGCTGCGCGGTAAGTCATTGTCATGCGGGTATTTTGTCATGACCGGGCGCGCGGGCAAGGGTCTGGACGGGCGGCTGACCGAATATGGTGACCGGGGGTTTGCGCGGTTTCTTCGCGACGCATTTCTGAAGGCGAAAGGCTACGGGCCGGAGGCGCTGGAGAAGCCCGTGGTGGCGATCTGTGACACCGGGTCGGATTTCAACCCGTGCCATGCCACCGCCCCGCAGCTGATCGAGGCGATTTCGCGCGGGGTGACCATGGCGGGCGGGCTGCCGATGGTGTTTCCCACGATCTCGCTCCACGAGAGTTTTTCGCATCCCACCTCGATGTTTCTGCGTAACCTGATGTCGATGGACACGGAGGAGATGCTCAAGGCGCTGCCGATGGATGCGGCGGTGCTGATCGGGGGGTGCGACAAGACCATACCGGCGCAGTTGATGGGGGCGATCAGCGCGAACGTGCCGACGCTGTCCGTGGCGGTGGGTCCGATGCTGACCGGGTCGCGGGAGGGCGAACGGCTCGGCGCCTGTACGGATTGCCGCAGGCTCTGGGGCGAGCACCGGGCCGGTGCGATGGATGCGGAGGACCTGGAGGTGGCGCAGTCGCAGTTGATGGCGTCGCACGGGACCTGCATGGTGATGGGGACGGCGAGTTCCATGGCCTGCGTCGCCGAGGTTCTGGGCTTCATGCTGCCCGGCGGGTCGAGCATTCCGGCGGTGCATTCGGAACGCTGGCGTCATGCGGAGGCTTCCGGCCGACGTGCGGTTGAGATGGCACTGGCCGGGGGTCCCTGCCCTGCCAATCTGGTGACGGAAGCCGCGGTGCGGAATGCCTGTGTGACACTACAGGCCCTGGCGGGGTCGACGAATGTGCCGATCCATCTGGCTGCAATTGCCGGGCGGGCGGGGATACGTCTGTCGCTCGATGAACTGGACCGGCTGGGCGAACCGGTGCCGATCCTGGCGGATTTGAAACCGGTAGGGCGGGTTTACATGCAGGATTTCCATGCGGCCGGTGGTTTGCCCGCTCTGTTGCGCGAGTTGGCAAGGGAGGGGCTGTTTGATGTGGAAACCGCCACGGCCGATGGGCGGAGCTGGGTTGAGGTGCTGGAGGCCTGGCCGGAGTGGCGGGATGGGGAGGTTATTCGGGACCTTGGCAATCCAGTGACGGAGGGCAACGCGATTGCGGTGGTTCGGGGCAGCCTCGTGCCGGATGGTGCGGTGATCAAACAGGCGGCAATGACCCCGGCGCTGCGCTCACATGAGGGGCCGGCGCTGGTGTTTGACAGTCTGGAGGACCTGCATGCGCGCATCGACGATCCGGACCTCGAGGTGACGGAGGCGCATGTTCTGGTGCTGCGCAATGCCGGGCCGGTGGGCGCACCAGGGATGCCGGAAGCGGGGTTGATCCCGATCCCGAAGAAGCTGGCCGCGACGGGCGTTCGCGACATGGTGCGTATATCGGACGCGCGAATGTCGGGCACGGCCTATGGGGCGGTGGTGCTGCATGCCGCGCCGGAGGCCGCGGTGGGCGGTCCGCTGGCGCTGGTGCGGGATGGGGACCGGATCAGACTGGAGCTGGATGAGCGCAGGCTGGATCTGCTCGTAGATGCGGAGGAGTTGGAGCGGCGGCGGGCGGAGTGGGTTGCGCCCGCGACACCCGTGCGGGGGTACGCGCGGCTGTTTGCCACGACGGTTGAGCAGGCGGACCGGGGGTGTGACCTGGATTTTTTGACGGGGTTGGAGGATTAGAGGGCATAACGCGAGGCGGGACGCGCCATGACCGACTTTGGGTGGGCTTCGGGCCGGTTGGCTGAGGCGTACTTTCAAAAGCCTGGATGCCTTCGTTCAGTTTATGTCGTCGGGCATGCCCTCCCGTGGGGAAAGTCGGGCATGGCGTGTCGTGCCGACACGCCGGGAAGGCCGATGGGGCGGTGCGAAAAGCCTTACGCTCAGACGGCCGTGAACCCACCGTCGATGGGGAGCGTGACGCCGGAGATCATGGAGGCGCCGTCGGAGAGCAGGAACACGATGGGGGCGGCGATTTCGTCCTCAGTAGCCCAACGACCTAATGGCATGGTCTCGAGGAACGGGCCCTGGATCTCCGGGCGGCCCCAGTACCAGGCGGACATGGGTGTCATCACGACCGTCGGGTTGACGCTGTTGACCCGGATGTTGTGGGGGCCGAGTTCGAGCGCGGAAACGCGGGTGATGTTGTCGAGTGCGGCCTTGGACGAGCCATAGGAGATGTGCCCCCTGAGGCCCACCAACGAGGCCTGGCTGGAGACGTTGACGATGGCCCCTCCCCTCCCCAGACGGATCATTGACTGCGAGGCGTATTTGGTGACGAGAAGCGCGCCGCGGGCATTGATGGAGATGACCTTGTCGAAGACGGAAATGTCGGTCTCCATTGGGGTTGCGATCTCACCGCCGAAGCCGCCGCAGTTCACGACACCGTAGAGGTCGAGACCTTCGAGGGCGTCGCGGATGCTGTCCTCGGATTCGAGGTGGAAGGGCAGCGTGCGGCAGCCGGTTTCCTTTGCGAGTTCGGCCAGGGCCTCCTCATTGCGGCCATTGGCGATGACATCCGCGCCGGCGGCGCGAAGCTGTCGCACGGTAGCCCCGCCAATGCCGCCGCTGGCGCCCGTGACGAGAATTGCGCCTCTGTCCAGTCCGTTCATGTGTTCCCCCGGAATGTTCTGTTTATTTGACGGCCCCGGCGGTCATGCCGGCCAGGAAGTATTTTTGTGCGAAGAGATAGACCAGCATCAGCGGCACGGAGCCCAACACGCTCATGGCCATCATCTCGTTCCATTCAAACGCGTGCTGGCCCATCAGCATCTGGATCCCGATTGGCACGGTGCGCATGTCGGATGATTTGGTCAGGGTCAGGGCGAAGAGGAACTCGTTCCAGCAGAGCAGGAAGGTATAGACTGAGGTGGCCACGATGCCCGGCAGCGAGACCGGCACGATAACACGCCAGAGGGCCGTCCAGCTTGAGCCGCCGTCCACCGCCACGGCCTCGTCGAGGTCGCGGGGCAGCGTGTTGAGGTAGCCGGTCATCAGCAGGATCGCATAGGGCAGCGTGAAGACCATATAGGTCAGGATCAATGCCCAGTAGGTGTCGAAGAGGCCGTAACTCACGACCATCCCGAAGAACGGGATCAAAAGCGTGATGGGCGGAATGGTCTGGGTGCTGATGATGATGGTGTTCAGGCTGTTCTTGCCGATGAACCGGAACCGGCTGAAGGCATAGGCGGAGAGAAGTGCGATAAACACGGTGAGGCCGGTCACGGCGAAGGCGACCAGGTAGCTGTTGAAGAAGTAGCGCAGTTTCTGGCCGTCGGTGAAAATCGCGATGTAGGCCTCAACGGTGAACAGCTTGGGCAGCACGGTGGGCGGCAGGGCGAAGATCTCGGTGTTGGATTTGAACGAACTGCTCAGCATCCAGAAGATCGGGAAGGTGGCGAACAGAAGCCCGCACAGGAGCCCGACATACAGCCCCAGCGTCAGCAGTCTCTCTTTTCCGCGTTTGGATCGTCGCATGGGTCGTTACCGGGCTTTCTGGTGTCTGATGTAGAAGAAGGTGAAGCAGAGCGAGATCATCAGGATGATCACCGAACTGGCCGCCGCCTGGGACATGTCGAACTGCGCGAAGGCGAGTTTGTAGGTATAGGTGCTCAGAACCTCGGTGGCATAGATCGGGCCGCCGCCGGTCGTCATCCAGATCAGCGGGAAGACATGCATGGTCCAGATGAAGTCAAGCAGGGAAATGCTGATGATGATCGGCATGAGCTGCGGGATGGTGATGAAAGCGAGTTTCTGGATGCCGCTGGCGCCGTCGATGTCGGCGGCCTCATAGAGGTCACGCGGAATGCCCTGGAGACCGGCGAGCAGGCTGACCATGAAGAGGGGATAACCCGCCCAGATGTTGGCCGCGGTGACCGCGTGCAGGGCGGTGGACGGATCGGAGAACCATTCGATTTTGGTGTCGATGATGTTGAGGGCCATCAGCAGGCTGTTGACCACGCCGTTGGGCTCCAGGATCAGCCGCCAGATCACAGCGATGATCACGGCCGTAAACAGCCAGGGCAGGATGTAGAGCACCCGCAGGACGCTGCGCAGGGTCGGGTTGATGCGGTCGCTGTTGAGCATAAGCGCGAAGGCAAGGCCAATGGACATGTGAAAGATCACGCTCATCGCGGTGAAATAGCCGGTGTGCCAGAGGGAGGCCCAGAAGATCGGGTCGCCCAAAACCTCGGCATAGTGTTTGAGCCCGGCGAAGGTCGTGTCCGGGCGCAGGATCGCGCTTTCCTGAAAGGAGTAGAGGATCACCGAGATCATCGGGACCATCATCAGCAGGGCCAGGAAAATCAGCGCCGGAGACAGATAGACATAGGGTATCAGCGACCGCGTCATTTTGCGGGAAACGCGTCTGGGGGCTGTTTGGGTCAGTGACAAGGCCTGGCCGCTCCGTGGTTGGTCAATGCGGCGATCCGCGCGGGATGCCGGTCTTTCCTGGGCTTGGATGAGGGGGTTGGAGGGCGACGCCGGATTTTCCGGTGCCGCCCTCCGGGTCCGCTGGGAGGACGGATCTTACTGTTCGAATTCCTGCATCCAGCTTGCCTGGGCGGCAGCGGCGGCCTCGGCCGGGGACTGCTGACCATCAAGCATCTTCTGGATCTCGACGCTGAACTGGCGCATCAGGTCTACGGCGACCGGAAGGCCGGTGAACTCATTGGCGAGGTAACCTTCCTGGAAGATCTCAAACGCCTTGCCGAAGGCCGGGTCGGAGGTCACGAAGTCAGGCTTCGCGTTGACGTTGCCGGGAAAGGCGTTGGCGATGGAGACGAGGCGGGCGTTGACCTCCTCGGACATCATGTACTCGACGAACTTCCAGGCCTCGTCCCTGTGCTCGGTGCTCTCGGAGATGCCGATGCCCCAGGAGGCATAGGGCAGACCGCGTGCGCCCTCGTAGCCCTCGACGACCGGGATGGCCGTGATCTCGAAGTTCAGGTCGGGGTTGCGGTCGCGGATCAGGTTCACGTGGGCGAGCGTGTCGACCATCATGCCGACGCGGCCGTTCACGAATTCCTCGACTTTTTCCTGCTCGGTCTTGGAGGAGATGCCCGGTGCGATGACGCCGGCCTCATCCATGGACTTGATGTAGTCGAGTGCGGCGATGACCGCTTCGCCCTCAAGGTTGGGCGTGCCGCCGTCCATCATGCTTTCGCCGGAGGCCCAGACCCAGGAGAGGACGTCGTTCTGTACGCCACTGGGGGACTGGAGTGAGAGCGGCAGGGTCCAGCCGTAGCGGTTTTCATCCGCGTTGGTCATTTTCTGCGCGGCCTCAAGGAATTCGGCGCGGGTAGACGGCATTTCGGTGATGCCCACCTCGGCCGCGAGGTCGGTGTTGATGAAGATCGGGTAGACGAAGGACGCCACGGGGAACATCACGCTCCTGCCGTCGACCTGAATGATGTCGGCCACCTGGTCACGGTCGAATTCGGCGGCGTCCATCAGCGGGCCCATATCCGCGATGGCGTTCTGTTTGCTGAGGTCGTTGACCCATGCGCCGTCGAGACCGACGATGTCGCTCAGCGTGCCGGTGGCGGCACCAATGGCGATCTGATCCCGGGTGGTGGCGTAGGGGCCGCTGTTGAGGGTGACGGTGATGCCGGGGTTGGCGGCCTCGAAATCATCGACGATGGAGCGAAGCGCGTTTTCGGGCAGCTCGGGCTCCCACCACTGCGTGAACTCCAGGCTCACGTCGGCCATGGCTCCGGTTGCACTCAGCAGGGTGATTGCGGTGGCGGATTTCAGAGCCACCATTGTTTTTTGAAGTTTCATTTCGGTTCCTCCCGTCAAGGTGTCGCGCCGGTTTTTCGGCTGCGTTGGTCAAGTAGGTTCTCTTTGCCGCTTTCTGTCAATAATAAGTTGTCACAAACAGCAATTTATTTTTACATTCTGTAAAAGTTTGACAGTCAAGTGACTGATCTTCATGCATATTCCGATGACCTCCACGTTGTTTTGGCACGGTGTTTCCGGCGGCTGGCGCTTTCGTCCGATGCGACCATCCGAAACCAGTCGAAACCCGCTGATTTTCGCTGCAAACGACGATTCGCTGCGGCAAAAACCAGCCGGGAAATGTCGTCCCGCCCGCCGTTACACAGCCTCGTGGGTGCGGGGGTCAAAGAAGTGCAGGCGGCTGACATCGATGCCCATGTCGATGGACATGCCGTGGGTGACGCTGCTGCGTGGTTCAAACCGGGCGACGCCGTTTGAGGAGCCGCTAAGGTCCTCCACCGCATCGGGATCACCGGAGTCGACCGGGGTCGCGTCGATGCTGAAGTGGAGCATGATTTCGGAGCCCAGTTCCTCGATATTGAAAACCTGGGCCGGGATCGTCGGGAGTTTTTGTCCCGACTCAAGTGTGCTGTCGTAGAGATCCTCAGGGCGGATGCCGAAGACGATTTTGTCGCCCTCATACCCCTTAAGCCGTGCCATGCGGTCGGGGACGACCTCGCCCAGGGGGATCTGAAAGCCGGAGAGGTGCAGCGCGCCGCCACGCAGTTCGGCCTCGTAGAGGTTCATGGAGGGCGAGCCGATGAAGCCGGCGACGAAGGCGTTTGCGGGATGCTCATAGAGGCGTTTGGGGGCGTCGACCTGTTGCAGGACACCGCCCTTCATCACCGCGACCCGGTCGCCCATGGTCATGGCTTCGGTCTGATCATGGGTGACGTAGATGGTGGTCACGCCAAGCTGCCGCTGGAGGCTGGCGATTTCGGCGCGCATCTGAACGCGGAGTTTGGCGTCCAGGTTCGACAGCGGCTCATCCATCAGGAAGGCGGAGGGCTCGCGCACCATGGCGCGGCCCATTGCGACCCTCTGTCGCTGGCCGCCGGAGAGATTGGCGGGGCGGCTTTCAAGATGGGGGGTGAGCTGGAGAATTTTGGCGATCTCGGCCACGCGGGCGTCGCGCCGGGGCTTTTTCCAGCCGGAAAGGCGCATGGAGAAGCCGATGTTCTCAGCCACGGTCATGTGGGGGTAGAGTGCGTAGCTCTGGAACACCATGGCGATGTCGCGTTCCTTGGGCGTCATGTCGATGACATCCACGCCGCCGATTGTCATGCTGCCGCTGGAGACATCCTCCAGGCCCGCGATCATACGCAGCGCGGTTGATTTGCCGCAGCCGGAAGGGCCGACGAGGATCAGGAACTCTCCATCCTCAATGTCGAGATTCAGGTTGTTGATCGCCTGAAAGCTCCCGAAGGTTTTGCAGATATCCCTGAGAACGACGTTGGCCATCTTCCCCTCCCCTCTTTCGGTTCGCCTGGGCCGGACCTTCTGCCATCACGTGTCGGGTGTGATGGGGGTCGACTTCCTGGCAGTCTTTTCCGTTGCAGTCATACTAGAGTCATTTTTACAGTAGGAAAAGTTTTATTTTACGTAATGTAATTTTTATCCGAACGAAATGTTCGGTTTTTCCGCCATCAGGCGCTCGACGGCGGCGCGTGTCGGCAGAGCCTCCCGCCCGCCACGGCCCGCGACGGAGAGCGCGGCGGAGGCGGAGGCGAATCTGACGCAGTCCAGAATGTCACGACCCTCTGACAGGGCAACAGCATAGGCACCGTGGAAACAGTCTCCCGCCCCTGTGGTGTCGACAACCGCCGCCTCGAAAGCCGGGATGTGCTCACAGTCGGTGTGCCCGCGCCGCAGGACATGAGATCCGGCCTCCCCGTCGGTCAGGACGACCGCGGAACGGTCGGAGGTCCACAGCGCGCTGGCGATTCCGCCGGGCGTCACGCAGCCGGTGTACTGGCGGGCATAGCCCATGGGCAGGACCAGGTGATCGGCCAGATCAAGCAGGCGGTCGGTGCCGAAAGGCGCGGTCCATTCGATATCCGCAACAATGGGCAGACCGATACGACTCGCACGGGACACGACGTCGAGTGAGGACACCGCATAGCCGTCGATGAGCAGCACCCGCGCTGCCCGCAACAGATCATCGGACAGGTCCGGAGTGGTGCCGGTCATGACGTCGTCGTCATAGGCGATAAAGCGTTCGCCATCCGGGCCGACCGTGATGGTCGACTGGACGGCGGTGGCGTCCGGGTGTTTGGGTGCGTGGGAGATGTCCACGCCATTCGCAAGCAGGTCGCGGGAGGATGGGTCCTGTTCGGTGTCGGAATTGAGCCAGCCGACGAACCCGGCCGACGCGCCAAGGCGGGCGGCGGTGACCAAAGCGGTTGCCACGTTGCCGCCATGGGCCGTGATTCGTCGGGTCACCCGCCCCTTGCCCGAGGACAGGGGCTGATCGACATAGATCACGTGATCCATTGAGATGGCGCCGAAACCCAGGATGTCCATCGTCCCGCTCACCGGTCAGGCGCCCGCGCGGGCCAGGGCATCCTCGCCGCTCAGGCCATCGTGGATGACGCCCTTGAAAGCCAGGGCCGCTTTGGTCGGATCGCCGTGACCCCAGAGGTTGCGACCGACCACGGCTCCGCGTGCACCGGCGCGCATTGCGTCGGAGGTCTGCTGAAGTGCGCCCAGCAGCGTGTCGGTTTTCGGACCACCGGCGATGACGAGCGGGATGGGGCAGGTGGCCACGGTTTCCTGAAAGCTGTCGAAGTCACCGGTGTAACCGACCTTGATCACGTCCACACCGCTCTCGTAGCCGATACGAACGGCGTAGGCGATCTCCTCGGGAGTGAAGACGATCTCGGGGCCGTTGGTGAAGATGCGGGGATAGACATGGGCGATTACCGGCATGCCGTAGCGGGCGGCGGCATTCACGGAATCGGTCAGCCAACGGATGTATTGGCCTTCCGTGTTGCCGCGGACCGGGATGGCGACGGCCAGAGCATCGGCCCCGGCACGGACGGCATCCTCGGGGGTGGCAATCAACTGGCTGATGCGGTCGTCCGGTGTGAAGCAGCCGGCCTGAATGACCAGGGAGGCCTTGCCGACATATTTTGGCCAGAGGTGACGCGCGGCGCCGGGCTGAATGCTCACATAGTCGGGTTCTCCGGCCATGACACGGTCAAGCGCGCCCGGCAGGTCGGCAAGACCACCCTTCCGCACGTCGCCATATCCCACAAAGTGGTCAACGGCACCGCCGAACAGGTTACCGGACGGGTGCGAGAACAGGCGGGACAGTCGGACCTGGGTTCCTAGGGTCATAATTCTGGCTTTCTCCAAAAGCTGTGTTTGTCAGATGAAAACTTGCTAAACGAAAGCCAAACGAAATCATATCTTTTGTTTTCTTTCGAAACTGATTAGTTTGGGCGCTGGCTTGGGAACAATCACAAAAATTCCAAATCGGGAGGCGACGGAGGCGATCATGTTTGCAGAGGAAAGACGTCAGCAGATTGTCGATCTGCTGCGCAGTGCGGGACAGGTCCGGACGCGGGAGCTTTCGGAACGGTTCGGGGTATCGGAAGTAACGATTCGCACAGACCTGGACAATCTGGACGATCGGGAGCTGCTGAAGAAAACCCATGGCGGTGCAATTGCCCTGCCCCAGAGCGCGCCCGATGCGGCGTTTGACAGGCGCATGCAGTCCAATGCCGATGCGAAACACCGGATCGGGCGGATGGCGGCGCAGCAGCTGGTGAACAGCCAGTCGGTGATTTTCGACAGCGGCTCGACCACGATGCACATCGCCATGCACATGCCGCAACTGCGCCACGTGATGGTGGCAACCCCGGCCATGAACATCGCGCAGATGCTGATGGACCGACCAGGGCTCGATGTTCACATGCTGGGGGGGCGGGTGGATGCGAGCACGGTCAGTACCCTGGTCGGACCGCAGCAGATGGACGGGCTTCTGGCGCATCAAGTGTTCATGGCGGCCCATGCAATCGATTCCTCTTTCGACATTGTCGACCAGAGCGAGGATGTGGCCCGGAGCAAACGCAACCTGATGCAGATGGCGCGGAGGGTGGTTCTGGTGGTGGATTCCACGAAGTGGGACGTGGGCGGACCGTCGAAGGCGTTTCCGCTGTCACGCGTGGATCTGGTGATTACCGACAGCGGGCTTCCGGCACCGATTCGCAAGCGGCTCAGGGACCGGAACATCGACGTGCTGTTCGCCTAAATCGTTAAGCAAAAAACTGAATCTCCCAACGCTGCCTGAAATCAAGGATTTCAACGCGTTGGGAGATGAGAGATTTGTCAGGTAATTCGTCAATCGCTTTAGGCCTCAACACTCCGCAGGGCCATCATCCGGTCGAAGTTGGTTTTCACGGCGGCGGAGGGGTCTTTGCCAGCTTCCTCCGATTCCTCCTCGACCACGATCCAGCCGTTGAAGTTGGGGGCGGTCAGGGCGGAATTGATGACCGCGTTCACGTCGCAGACACCGTCGCAGAGCATGGCCCAGTCGCCGGAGGCGTCCACGTCCTTCAGGTGAACATAGCGAACGCGGTCGGCGTAGGTGGCCATCACGTCCATGATGTCCTGATTGCCGCGCAGGATGTGGCCGGTATCAGGCACCCACCCTACCCCGCCGTCGAGACGTGCGAAGATTTGGTCGTAGTCATTTCGGTCGAAGAGAAGCGTGTTATGGTGGGATGAGGGGTGCAGCGCGACGGTGACGCCAAGGCTTTTGCCCAGTTCGGTTGAGCGGTTGTAGATGTCGGCGGCAACGTCAAATTTCGCGGAGCGGTCGCCGGGGGACATTACGGTGGCGGAACCCATGGAGATCAGGGCGCCGGGGAAATGCGCGGCAAATCCGGCCCAGCGGCGGCAGGCCTCCAGATCGGCTTCGGCCTGGTCGGGTTCAGTAAAGCCGCCTTCGGAGCCGTAGGCGAAGGAGACGAGCGACAGGCCCGCATCGTCCAGACGTTTGGCAAAATCTGCCGGGCGTGAGGCGTAGTCACCGATCATGGTGTCGGTGATCTCAATACCCTGGTAGCCCGCATCGGCAATGGCCTGCACCAGATCGTCGGCGGTGCCGGTCCATGCGTCGCCGAGCATTTCCCAGGTAAAGGTCTGGCATCCGTATTTCAGGCTTCGTTCGTTCATGACTGATCCTCCCGTGCGCCAGCCCTCCGTTGCCCGGGGCCGGCATAAAACACTTTGCAATTTTACATAATGTAAGATTATTTATTTCATACAGTCAATTTTTAAGAACCGGAATCGAAAATTTCCAGTTCGCAATAACAACGGGGGGACGGTCCAGAACCATGACCGGGACATCAGGTGACAGGCTTCGCATTGGCGTGGTCGGGTGCGGCAGCATCTCCGAGGCCTATATGCGTAATGCGGCACTCTTCAACGGGGTAGAGGTGGTCGCCTGTGCCGATCTCAACCCCGCCACCGCCTCAAAACGGGCCGCGGAATTCGGGGTTACGGCAATGGAGGTCGATGACCTGCTCGCCGCGCCGGAGGTCGACCTGGTTTTGAACCTGACCGTGCCGGCCGCGCATTTCGACGTGACCATGCGGGCGCTCGCGGAGAACAAGCATGTCTTCACGGAGAAACCGCTGAGTGACACCGCCGCCGGCGGACGAGCCATCGTGGCGGAGGCCGACAAACGCGGTCTGATGGTGGGCTCCGCGCCGGATACCTTCATGGGTGCCGCGGGGCGGACCGCGCGGGGACTGATTGAGGAAGGCGCGATTGGCAGGCCGGTGATCGGCACGGCGTTCATGATGGGCCGTGGCATGGAGCACTGGCATCCCGACCCGTCGTTCTATTACCAACCGGGTGGTGGCCCGGTTCTGGACATGGGGCCGTATTACCTGACGATGATGGTCAACCTGATGGGGCCGGTCTCGCGGGTGCATGCGGTGTCGACGAGCGGTCAGACCGAGCGGCTGATCACGGCGCAGGGGCCGAAACAGGGAACAACATTTCCGGTGGAGACACCGACCAGCGTACTGTCCCTGCTGGAATTTGCCTGTGGGGCGAAGGTGACTTTCGGGGCGTCCTGGGACGTGTTCCGGCATACGCCGCCGCCGATTGAACTGCATGGCACGGAGGGCTCCCTGCGTCTGCCCGATCCGGACAATTTCAGCGGTGTGATTGGCCTGTCGCGGGCTGGTGCGCCGTGGGAGGAGACCGACACCGCGCAGTTCACGTTTGGCGGGTTTAACTGGCCCACGGTCAACCCAGACCGGGCGAATTACCGGATGGTAGGGCTCGCCGAAATGGCGCGGGCTCTGCGCGAGGGGACACGGCCAAGGGCCTCGGCCGGGCTGGCGCTGCATGTTCTGGAGGTGCTGGAAGCGGTTCTGACGGCCGGTGGCACCGGACGGGCGGTGGATGTGGCACCGGTGGACTGTCAGCCTGAGGCGCTGACGGAAGACGACGCGAAAGCACTGCTGCAATGAACGGGCTGGACGCATCCGCCGCTGCCCATCTGGCGCGGATGGCGGAGGTCGGGCTGCCGCCGCTGACCGACCTGTCGGCGGTGGAGGCGCGCAGACGGTTCGCGGAAGGCTACGCGGCGGATCAGAACCCGCATGTGGCCGTTGCGGCGCGATTCGAGATCACGGTGGATGAGGTCCAGGTAATGGGATGGCGCGGCAATGGCGCGCCATCCAGCGGTGCGCCCGCGCTGATGTACCTGCATGGCGGCGGGTGGCTGTTCGGGTCGCCGGAGTCCCATGAGGGGATCTGTCGGCAGATTGCCAATCTGGCCAAGGCGGTGGTGATTGCGCCCGATTACGGACTGGCGCCGGAAGCCCCCTTCCCTGCCGGACTTAATGACTGTGCGGCCGTCCTGCGCCATATCGCGGGGGCCGCGCGGGAATTTGGTATTGACCCGCAGCGTATTGCAGTCGGCGGCGACAGTGCGGGCGGGAACCTGGCGGCGGTGCTTGCTTTGATGGCGCGGGACGGGGACGTGCCTCCGCTTGCGGCGCAGCTGCTGATCTATCCGAATACGGATCAGGGCCAGACAGCAGACAGTTTCCGGAGGTATGGTCAGGGGTTTGGGCTCTCGGCTGCGGAGATGACATGGTTTCGGGATCATTACCTGCACGGGCCGGAGCAGTTTGACGACTGGAGGGCGTCACCGCTGCGCGCGAAGTCGCTGGACGAGGTGGCACCGGCTGCGGTGGTTTTGGCGGGGCATGACATCCTGCATGACGAGGGAGCGGCCTATGCGGCGCGACTGGAGCGCGAGAGTCGCGCCGTAACACGCACATGGCCCGGACAGATCCACGGGTTCGTCTCCATGGACAGGCGCATTCCTGAGGCTTCTGAGGCGCTCAAATGGCTGTGCAGTGCCTGGGCGTGGCTGGAGGCCGCGGATCAGGCGGACTGACGCATCATCAGTTTGGAATCGATGATGATCCGCTGGGGCGGTGTTTCGCGGCCAAGCGCGGCGTCATCCATGCGCTTCATAAGGAGTTGCACGGTGCGGTCGGCGATCTCGTCCGTGTCCTGCGCCATGGTGGTGAGCGGTGGCCAGATGTAGCGGCTCATGGGATGGTCATCGTGCCCGGCGACACGGATGTCGGCCCCGGGATCGCGGCCCACCTTGAGCCCGGCCTCACCGGCGGCGGCCATGACACCGAAGGCAAACCGGTCATTGGCACAGAGCAGCGTGCGACCTGGAAGGCCGCCCTTTTCCGCCAGAAGCAGTTTCATGCGGTCATAGCCCAGCCGCTCAAAATCCCAGGACCGTGGCAGGTTGCAGTCGATGACCATCGGCTCCACACCCTCGCTGCACATGGCGGCGCGGTAACCGTTCTGGCGGATCTGGGCGTTGTCGGTGAGGTGTGTGCTTTCGAGCAGGATGGGCGGCTCGCCGGAGCGGCAGAGATACTGCACCATCGCCGTAACACTCTGGGTGTGGTCATTGCCCACGAAAGGCACGTCGTCCCCCAGCGACACGTCGAAGCTGACCATGGGAACGGAGTCGCGCAGGCGATCGAACACGCCGGGCTTGGAGGTGGCCCCGAGCGGTGAGACGATGACGCCCTGGACCTTGAATTCCAGCATGCTGCGCACCGCTTCCTCCTCCAGTTCGGGGAGGGTGTGGCAGGAGATCTGGATCGGCCAGAAGCCCTGGTCGCGCAGGTTGAGTTCAATGCGGGCGAGGAACTTGCTGAAGAACGGGTCGTACATGGTCGGGATGATGATCCCGATATTGCGGACCCGTTTGCTGTTGAGGTGGCGGGCGAAGGAGTTGGGCTCAAAATCGGATTTTTTGAGAACCGCCTCAATCCGGTTACGGGTGGATTCCTTCACGTTCAGAGGGTCGGCGAAGTACTTGGCAAGTGTGGGCCGGGACACGCCACAGGCGGCGGCAAACTCCTCCATCGTACGATAGGATTTCTTCGCAGCCATCAGGTGTCTTCGCCTTCGCAGGGCGGTTTCCGGGCCGGGGAAAAAAGGGAATTTCGTGAAATCATGAGACGCTTTACAAATTTTTCAAATTTTCCATTTGGAAACATTAGATGCCTGTTGCGATAAATTCCAGCATTTAAATCTCCCCGGGCTTTTGGCCGGGGCTCCCCTGCCCTAGATGTCGCGCCGGACTTTTTTGAAGCCCATGAGAAGGTGATGGCGCAGGGAGATCCAACGGTCGCGGCAGAGGTTTGCGACGCGGGCATCGGGGTCGG
Organism: Alphaproteobacteria bacterium; assembly: GCA_030427145.1. Taxonomy (GTDB): domain Bacteria; phylum Pseudomonadota; class Alphaproteobacteria; order Rhodobacterales; family Rhodobacteraceae; genus Amaricoccus; species Amaricoccus tamworthensis. The sequence goes on from JAUHWT010000015.1 coordinate 95,072, forward strand.
TGTAGATCGGCAGGAGTTTTTTCTTTTGGCGGTTGGCGCGGAACCAGTCGAGGTAGTCGGCATGGCTCGCTCCGGCATAGGGGGCGTGGGCGGTCATGTCGGCGGTTGGAGAGAGGGTCTCGGAGCCCGTGGCACGGATGGTGTGTTGCTCACGCTCATACGCGAAGCGGTGGAGGCGCGCGGGGGCGTCGAGGTGCCATTCGAGGGCGACCTGGTTCAGGGTGTCGTCGGGGTAACTGAGGCGACCGTCGAAGAACACGCCCTGGGGCAGCCACCAGTTGCCGAGGCTCCAGGCGATCAGGCGGTCGTTGTGATACTCGAAACCACCGACGCAATGGGGATGGTGGCCAATGATGAGGTCCGCACCGGCCTCGATCATTGCGAAGGCGAGACGGCGATGTGCAGGTTGCGGGTGGGGTTCCAGCTCGTAGTTCCAATGGAGCATGGGGACGATCACGGCGCCGGGGTTTTGGGCCCGCAACCCGGTGATACGGGCAACCAGTGCGCGTGAATCGAGCGGGCAGGTGCCGGGTGTGTTGTGGCCGGCAGGCGGGCACTGGATCGTGGTCCAGCCGGCATTGAGGAAGATCCACTCATGGCCCTGATGGGAGACGTGGAGCGGCGCGGAGGCGTCGGTGAGGCTGGCCCCTGCCCCGCCGGTTTCGATGCCTTCGCGGGCCAGGATTTCCCGGGTGTTTGCGACGCCGTTTGGCAGGTCGAGGATGTGATTGTTGGCGAGTGCCGCGACTTTGGTATTGATGGTTTTCAGGGCCGGCAGAACGGATGTGTGGTTGAAGAGAACGCGGCTGCCCAGGTGGGCCGTGGTTTCCGTCAGAGGCCCCTCAAGATTGAGGACGGCGCCATCCGACGCCGCGAGGGACTGAAGCGCGGACCAGTCTGGCGGCGTTTTAAACGGGTGGGCGACGTCTCCGAGGAACAGCATGGCTTTGACACACCCCGTATTTCACTTAAATATCTGCTTTTAAACAGTAAATTACGTTTCTTGCCAATTGGCAATCTATTTGAACCGGTCATCAAGGAAAGCCTGAAAGGCGGATTCAAGATCCTCGCGGCTGGCGCTGCCGGGAAACTCAAGGACAACCGCCCTGCCCCGGGTTTTGGCGGTGATCACCGCGTCGCCGGATTTGGCCGCGAACTTCTTCGCAGCGGGCTTCGCGGCAGGTTTTGCGATCACCGCGGCCTTGAGGATTGAGACCACCCTGACCGGGTCGACCGGCGCCTCGCGCCCTGCCCTCGCGGCCTCCTGAACCTCGCGCAGACGTGCGGCCTCGGCGAAGACCTTTTTGCGGTCGGCGGGCTTCAGGATGATCTGGTTCAGGGTGCGCGCGTGCAACTCGCGGATGTCGGTTTTAAGGTGAAACGCATCGACGATTTCGGCGGGCAGTTTCGCCAGTCCGAGGTAGCGCGAGAGCCAGGTTTCGCTGACCTCGAGCCGCTGGGCCATGGTCTTCTGTTTGCCGTCGTAATAGAGCTTGATGGCCTTGGCGTAATCGATTGCGCGCTCGTAATCGGAGATGTCCTCCCGGTCGCGGTTTTCGATATCCGCGAGGCGAAACGCCTCCTCGTCGGACATGTCCCGCACGTCGACCAGATAGCGGAACTGCGGGTAGTTGTTGCGACGGAGCCAGGAGACGGCGAAGTGCCGCCGGGCGCCACAGATGACCTCGTAGGCATGCGGGCCGCCATCGCTGAGACGACGTACGATGGCGGGAAATTCCTGCCGCCCCTGCGACCGGATCCCGTCGATCAACTCACGGCAGTTGTCCTCGGTCAGAAGGTCGTAGTCGCGGTTGTGGCGGTCCCACATACGGCATTCGGCCGGGTCGACCCAGTGCAGGGTTTTCTCCTCCAGCTCGCCGGACATGCGTTCGCTGATGGCGGCCCCGCGTTTGAGAAACCGGGTGCCGGAGCCGTCTTTGGCGGAGCGTTTTTCGCGGGTGTCGCCAAGGCCGCTCAACACGGCATCGAATACGGCGTCGTGACGTTTGCTCACAGGATACCTTCCTTTCTCAGATCGGCATGGTGACTGGGCCAGGTCTTGCGCACAAGGATTTCGACCTCGCGGCCGACCGCGTCGAGATAGGCCCGACACCGTTTGTGGGTATCGCTGCGCGTGGATGGGCCGGTGATCTCGTAGACGGTTTGCAGATTGGCGGTGGCGTTGTCGATTTCGGCGCTGTCCTTGAGGACAGACTGCATCATGTCCTCCGGGAATACGGCGTCCATCATGCGCTTGATGGCAACATGGGCGGACTTGTTGTCGTTCATTTTGGTGGCCAGGATTTTGACGAAGGCATAGGACCGCTCGCCGCCGGCCTCGGCCAGCTCACCGAGTGTGGCCGACATCATTTTGAGGAAGTGCGCGGTTGAGCCGAAGTCGATATTGTTGGGTGGCGCCGGGATCAGAAGAGCGTTGGCGGCGCGCAGCACCGACAGGGAAATCATGCCGAGTGCGGGCGGCGGATCGAGCAGGATGATGTCGAAACGGTCCTTGATGCTCTCGATGCCGATGCGCAGGCGGTCGAGGACGAAACTGTCCTCGCGCACCATGCGGGCGGCGAACTCGTACTCGGCGTCATAGAGGCCGAGGTTCGCGGGGATCAGTGCGATTCCGGGCCAGTAGGTGGCGCGTAAAGCGTAGTTGAGGCTGGTCGGGCCGCCGTGGCGGAAGAACGGGTAGAGCGTGTCCTCGTCCTCATCCACGTCCACATCCGGGTTGAGGCCGAAGATGGAGGTGGTGGAGGCCTGGCTGTCGCAGTCGACGATGCAGACCCGGTAGCCGCGCAGGGCGAAATACTGGGCAAGGTGACAGACGACCGTGGATTTGCCGACGCCGCCCTTGAAGTTCTGGACGGCGAGAACCATGGCCTCGTCGCTGTCGTCCCGGAACGGCAGGGTACCGAAGACGTGCCGCATGTTGTTGATCTGGGTGAGGTTGTAGCCGTTGCGACGGCCGGTGACCGGGTCCTTTTCCGGTTCCGGAAGGCGACCGTCGGCTTCGGCGTCGCGAATGAGCTTCTCGGAGCGGCCGATCATGTTGGCGGCGGTTTTGACGTTGAAGGTCAGTTCGAGACGTTTCTGAACTCCGGGGGAATAAACCCGGTCGCGCAGGCGTTCCAGGACGGTGCTGGCACGGTCCGCGAGGATGTCCAGTTTGTCCAGATTTACTTCCGGAAACGGGGCAGGGGTCATATGGTCCTCATGAATACCTTACGCGAATCATAGTGCCCGTGCGGGTTGTCGCAAGTTCGAAGTTTTCGGTTCCACGCGAAAAAAAGCGGAATTTCAGGGTGGATGCGCGAGTACGGGAATTTGAGTGCGTTTCTCCCGTTTATCGGAACATGTGTTGGTGTGAACAGGTCCGAAACGACGAAATCAGCGGAATTGGGAGGTTTTGAGTCGGAACGGGGGTCGGAGCGGATATTTTTAATTGGAAAAAACACTGTGTTCGGATTCTTAAGTTCCAGTGTTCATGTCAATTAAGCTATTGGAAATAATAAAATATTTTCGTGAAACCTTACATCCTGGGGCGGTTTGCCGTACATTTCGGGGCGGTAAAACCTACATTTCGGGTGCCCAAACGTTACTTTTCGGGATTATCCATGCGCTACTTTTTGGGATGCCTGAGCCCTGAATTTAAGCGCTTGATTTGCTTGCGGTTTTTCCCGGGCGGGTGATTCCCTTTACCGAATGTGATGCGAATCACCTCTTACTTTTTGGGTGTCTGAAATTTTCTTGCCCTGGTCCCGGAACACCCATAAACTTACACGTAAAGCATAAAAAAAGTAAGTTTTGGCAGGCATCATGGCAGCGAGCGACAGGAAACCCTACCGCACTATCAGTGCGCAACCAAATGCGGAAAGTCTGGTCAAACCGGGCGAACTGGTGGACCTCGTGGAGGTGACGCCACTAACGCTAAATGACCGGCGCATCTACAACCAGCTTCTGGAACACGCCTGGGACGCCATCGACAAGCCGGTGGAGCATGTGATCTCGAAGTCGGTGCTGCGCGGATCGCACAACTCCAATGACAGGGTGGGGGAGAGCATCGAGCGTCTGATGGCGGCGGTGGTGCGGGTGCAGATCGTGCATGAGGGTGAACCGGCGATTGAGCGGGTGCAGCTTTTGGGCGGGAACATCGAGGGGTTTCGCCGTGACGGGCTGCTGACCTATGAGATCCCGAGCCGGTTGAGGCGGATCATTCGTAACTCCACCATTTTCGCACGTCTGCAGCGGGAGATCATGTTTGCACTCTCGTCGAAATATGCGCTGACGCTTTATGAGATGGTGCAGAAGCGCGGAAACCTTAAGTACCGGTCGTCGGAGGTTTTCTCGCTGGAACAGTTGCGTGGCGTGCTGGGGGTGCCGAAGGGGAAGCTGGCCAACTGGTCGAACCTCAACCTTCGGGCAATACAGCCGGCGGTCGAGGAGGTCAGCACGCTCTCGGATTTCATCGTGGAGATCACGCCGCGCAAGACCGGGCGGAGCGTGACGCATGTGGAACTGCGCTGGTGGCGGAAGGACGCGGACGGGGTCAAGGCCAGCGAGCGGGAGATCACCTATTCGAAAGTAGGTCGGAAGGCCCGGGCCTCCGGTGCGGCTGAAACGGTGACCGCCGACGCGAATGTATTGCAGAAACCCAGGCCGGAATGGCTGGAGCGGCAGGGACCGTCGCTGCGACCGGAGACCTATGAGACGGCGCGGTTGCGCTATCCTGGGTATGACATATATTTTGTTGAGGGCGAGTGGCGATCCTGGGCAAAGGGAAGGGACGCGCCGCAGGATCCGGACCGGGCGTTTTTGGCCTTTTTGGCAAAATACACCGACGCGAACCCTCTGTGAGAGGGAAACGGCTCCAGATTATTGGACCTGAATCACGGGCAAATTTGGCGGCGCTTTCCCTGTCTATTCTTCGAAGATAACGCCGTTGGGTTTCCACCCCCGTCGGCGCTTAGCGGTAGTCATCAAGTGACACGGCGTTTTCCAGTCCGGGCGTTTCACCGTTGAACTGCCGGTTTCGGCGCGGTCTTTCGCCGGTAGGGAAGGGGACGGGAGCGCTGCCAGGGCGGTCGCCCCTGTAGCAGGCGAGGATGTGTTCCAGCGTGACGGGTTTGTTCGCACTTTCAATGCCATAGCTGCGGCAGAAGTTGCCCAGATCCTCGGTGATGTAACCCGATACGAGCAGGATACGGACCCCGGCGTGGTCCGCGATGACGCGTTTTATGGTCTCACTGCTGTTCCCGTCGGGCAGGGACCAATCGGAGATCATGAACTCCGGCGCGAAACCTGCGTCGAGTTTTTCGGTGGCTTCGAGGTTGCTGGCGCAATGGACGACGTCGAAGCCATGTTTGGAGAGCAGGGCCCCGAAGACACGCGCGCAGTCGGCGTCATCCTCCAGCAGCAGGCAGCGGACCGGGCGATGCAGCTGTTTTGATCCCGGCAGGAGAAGTGTGCCGGTGTCAGCCTCAGGCTGTGCCGGTGCCCTGGCGACGTCTTTTGCGGGCAGGAAGACCGAGAATTCCGCACCGCGCATCCAGTTGCGGACGGCGATGCGGCCGCCGGACTGTTCCACGAAACCCATTGCCATGCTGAGCCCCAGACCCGTGCCATGACCGTTTGATTTGGTGCTGTAGAACGGTGTGAAAATATGGGGCAGGATGTTTTCGTGAATGCCGCCTCCGGTATCACGGATGCGGATGCGCACCATTGGCGCGTCGGACGGGGTATCGACCGCGTCCGTGACAACGATTTCGATGCGGCCATCCCTGCCGTCGATGGCTTCCACGCTGTTGCGGGTCAGTTGCTGCAGGGCAGACATAAGGTAGCGCATGTCCGCGTGGATGGCCATTTCGGCCCGGATGTCGAGGGCGAGGTTGATGTTGTTCGGCACCTCGATCCGCGCGGAGATGGCGGAATGGAGACGGGACGGGGAGATCGTTTCCGGTGTCAGTACCTGCCTGCGGGAATAGGAGAGCAGGCTAGAGGTCAGCGCGGCCGCGCGCCCGATCACCTGGCGCGAGGACCGGATATGCGGCTCCATTTCCTGCAGCGCGTCAGGCCCCACGGTGGTCTCTATGGCGTCGATGTTACCGCCGAGGGCGAAAAGGACGTTGTTGAAGTCATGGGCCACGCCGCTGGCAATCTGGCCGATCTCCGACAGTTTCCGGTTTTGCAGGGCATCCTGCTCGAGTGAGATGATGCGGGTGATGTCGGTGAGAAACAGCATCAGGTCGCCGGTATCGGTCCGGACAACGCGGGCGATGACCGAGAGATTGGTTTTCAGCTCCAGTCGCAGCTCGGGCTCATTGATCTGCATGGTCAGAAAATCACGCAGACGCTGATGCGTGAGGTTTGGCGTCCGTTCAAAGTCCGTGGCGGCGGCGAGGGCCACATCGACCGGTTTGTTGGCCGAGGAGGATTTGCCCGCGCCCACCAGCCGGTAAAAGGCGGCGTTTGCGTTTCGGATATTGAGGTTGCGGGTCACAACACAGACCGCATCGCGCGTGCCGAAGAACGCGGCCTGGATCAGTGCCGTGGCCTGGTTCTTCTGGTTGTTGAGTTCCCAGCGTTCGGTGGTGTCGGTCAGGACCACCAGCCAGCCCTCGGTATCGGTGCGGCGGGCAATAACACGGAAAAGCCGGTTGTCCGGTGTTCTGATCTCCTGGCCGTCAAGCTGCGCCAGGCCGAAGGCGCTGTAGACCAGACCGTCATGGTACATGCACCAGGGTTTGAGGTGGCGAACAAACTGGCCCGCGTCCTGAACCGTCTCGGGCAGGATGTCGAATGGGGCACTCTGAAAAATCTTCGTACCGTTCTTGTCGAAGCTGATGATGATGTGCCCGGCCTCAAACAGGCCCGTACGGCACAGCGCGTTTGACTCAAGGATTTCCGTTTCCGTGTGGGAAAGCGCGATGATGTTGGCCAGGCCGGCGATCAGGGGAGCGTGCGTGGGCTCCGAGGTCGGGACGCGGGGGCCCCAGACGCGGATTTCACCGATTTCGCCGTCGCCGGACACAATCTCATGGATTTCCGGTTCTTCCGGGAGTTCGGTGGACGACCTCGTATGGGTGAAATCGATCTTCTCCTTGCCGAACCCGATGGAGTGGATGACGATCTGGACCCGGTCGGCGCGGAGCCTGGCCGCCAGAACTTCGGTGCATCGTTCGCAGATTTCGCCGATCGAAAGCTTTCGCCCGGTGAAGTCGGCGGTGATCGCGGCAAGCGCTTCCTGGTGGCCCTCGTGCTGTTGGCGGTCCCGCTCCTCGATGGTCGCAGCACGTCTCAGTTTTCTGAGACCCGGCAGGAGCAGGAGCAGCCAGGTGGCGGCGATCAGACCGACGGCCAGCACGCTGAAGGAAACCGTCAGGGTGCCAATGGTGCGCAACCCCCGTTCCTTGAGGTTGGTGAGCGCCTGTTGTGCGGCCGATGCATTGCGCAGGAAACTGGAGCGGCGGAGGTCCGTCTGGGAGACGAACTGTCGAAGCCGCATGTCCGTGAGCAGAACCGCCGTGCTGCGATCCGCGAGGCGGTTCTTGATCCACCGGATTGCACTCTCGGGCGGGCCGGTGGTGACAAGCGCGTCACGCTCGTAGGTGGAGGGTTCGATCACGTCGATCATTGGCCCGGAGCGGGCGATGAGATCCGCGAGTTCGGCCCCCCGTTTTTCGGCCTGCTCGACATCATAGCGGATGTCTTCCAGAACACGCACGAAGGCCCCGGGCGAGTCCGGACGGTCCGTGACACGCTGGCCCACAAAGCGGTAACGTTCGTCTATTTCAACCCACCGTTTCCTCTGCTCGGAGGCGAGGTCGACGATGTTGGTGAGGCGCTGCTGGGAGGCGTTGCCGAGCACGATCACCCCGAGCTGCGCCGCAATGAGACCGGCCGTGAGGCCTGTCGCAAGAGTGACGCGGAAACGGTGCGACCGGATGAGGGCCCTGGAGCGGTCAGTCTTGCCGAGTGCGGGTCCTGAGGGTGGGAGCGTGTTTTCTGGCATCTCGTCCTTCAGCCGCCCGCTATGCGGAAGCTCCCCGGTGGTTCCGGTCATTCCGTCCCGCTGATCTGAAAGCGTGCGAACACGTATGGCCGGACTTGTGTTTCGGGAGGCGGCATGTCGTGTGCTTTTTCGGTCCTGTCCCATCAGGAGGGCGGTCTGGGTTAACCTTCTACTTGATGTGCAATTATGTTAAAATGCAACCTTAAATTGCAATAATTTTGCGACATACGCGAATATTACATGGATTGTTGTTCATCAGTTGGTTGCCGGGACGATGAACCTGTGGCGCTGGGAGGCCCGCAGTTTGGCATTTAACCTTCCGGGCCGGTTTTATAGAGTGCGCGGAGGCAACAACGGCTCCTGATTTATGAAAACACTCGTGCATATCGGAATGTCGAAATCCGGATCGACGGCGCTGCAAAATACGCTGGCAAAATCCGGAAGGTATCTGCGCTCGAAGGGCGTACTGTACCCCGATAATCCACGGTCGTGCCCGTTTAACAATCATCGGCTGCTGGTCGCATCCTACCGGGAATATGATGATCTGCCGCGCCACATCCGGAACCGGGATATCTATACGTCCGGGAATATCGCGCAAAAGACGCGGGAGTTTCATGACTGCATCCAGCGGCAGATCCGGCGCAGAAAGCCCGACTGTGTCGTGCTGTCGTCAGAAACACTGTTCCACCGGATTCTGGAGGACAACCGTGATGCGGTCCGGCAGACCTATGCGGAGTTCGGGAACAATATTGGGTTCATGGCGTATCTGCGCCGACCTGCGGATCATTTTCTGTCCTCCCTGCAGCAGGGTCTGCGGGCGACGCATCGGATAAAAACACCGCGGGCGCCTGCGTTTCGAATAGTTCTCGAGACCTACGAGAAATGCTTTGGAACGCGGGTCACGGTGCGGCAGTTTCACAGGGAAACCCTTGAGAACGGTAATGTCATTGATGATTTCTCTCTGCACTGTCTGGGCGAATACGGTGTGGAACCGGGGAGGCTGACCGCGGCAAAGTTCTCAAACGAGTCGGTCAGCGCGGAATCGATGGATATTCTGGCGCGCTATCGGGCGCGGTTTCATGGTGACCGGCACAATGTGCCCAGTTCGGATACGAGGAGCCTGGTTGTTGAGCTTGCGGCTGCGGACCGCCAGGTTGGCGCGTTGCGTCCGAAGCTGCGCGACGGGGTGGCGAACATGATCGACCACAGCCGCGACGACCCGCTTTGGCTGCGCGATGAGATGGGCATCGAGTTTCTGGGCTTTGATTATGCCACTCTGGAGAAAAACGGATCGCAGCGCATGCGGAAACAGGACTTTCTTCTGGACGAACTGGTGGAGATAGACCGGGAAAAGCAGGTCGCGGTGCTGGAAGTGCTGCTTGAATCGGAATGGGCCGCGTCGTCACCTAAATTCGGTGACTGGGCTCACGAAGTCCTTAAGGCCGTTGGGGGCAGGGAGCATTCAGGGGCTTCGGTGGGGTTGGAGTTGTGAAAACCATCGTTCACATCGGCATGCCCAAAACCGGCTCCACGGCGCTTCAGGCCTGTTTCGCGAAGTCTCGGCAGGAACTGGCCTCGCACGGCGTGCTCTATCCTGAGAACGTGGAGGGGTGTCCGTTCAAAAACCATCGGTTGCTGGTTGGGTCTTTCCTGAAATTCGGATCGATGCCGCGTCACATTCAGTCGCGTGAGGAATACACAAAGGAAAACATTGACGAAAAATACCGGGAGTTCGTCGATCATGTGCATGTACAAATCGACCGGAGTTCGCCCGAAGCCATGGTTCTGTCGTCGGAGTCGCTGTTCCGCCGAATTCCACCGCATAAATACCGGCCGGTGCGTCGCATGTTTGACCGGTTTGGTCATGAAACGCGGCTTGTCGCCTATCTGCGGCGGCCATCAGAATATTTCGTGTCCATGCTACAGCAAAATTTTCGGGCGTCGCATGAGGTCAAACAGCCGGTTGGGCCGCAGTTTCGTGCGGTGTTGCGCAGCTACCTCGAGTGTTTTGGTGTGCCTGTGGTTTCTGCGGAACTTTTTCACCGGGACAGTCTGACGGACCGCGACATCGTGAGTGATTTCTGCGCGCGTTATCTGCGGGAATACGGTGTGCGGGCAAGAAAGCTGAGGGTTCCGGAACACGCGAATGAATCCGTCGGCAGCGAGTCCATGGACATTCTGGCGCGTTACCGTCAGTCGTTCCATGCGGAGCGGAATAACGTGGCGACACGTGACACAATGGAACTGTTCCGCGAATTGACGCGGGCGGATCGAAAGCTGGGGGCAGGGCGACCGAGGCTGCGGCCGGGGATTGCGGATCTGGTGGACCTGTCGAGGGATGATCCCCTGTGGGTGCGGGACCGGTTTGGGGTTCAGTTTCCTGATTTTGACTATGCCCGTCTCGAAAAATCCGGGGCGAAACGCGCTGATCAGGGGCAATGGCGGCTTGAGGATCTCGTTGAGATTGACCGGGAGTTGCAGCGCGGAATTTTTGCCGAGTTGGAGCGGTCGGAATGGGCCGCAAGCGATGCCGCGCGCCTGGAATGGGTGAACTCCGCATTGAAGGGCTCACTTGCTGATGCACTTTGAGGTGAGCGGAATTCTTCGTATGGTGCGTGAAACACATCTGTTGTGGCGGGTAATCGCCTTGCGAAACGGCGTATGGCGCACTATCCGGGCGCGTATGGCTGAACCGACAGGACCGATGCGCTTCGCGCGTGCAGTATTTTCACACGCCGGGATCAGCGCGGCACTTAAGATTTCCATCCATCCGGAACCAGTAAAATGACAGATGAGAGCCAGGTGCAGGACAGTGGCGAAGCCGGTGAGGCGGACGAAAAGCCGACCAGAGCCGAAGTCAGTTCACGGCAGATGGACCCGTTCCTCGAAAAGATAGAGCCGTTTTTCTGGTACAAGCCGATCAACTACGTGGATGTGGGTGCGCATCAGGGCAATACTTTTGCGCGGCTGGTTGAGGCAGGCTTCCGCATTCGTGAGGCGCATCTGGCGGAGCCGAACCCGGAGAATTACGCGATCCTGTCGGAGACGGTCGCGAGGCTTGGGATGGCGGACCGCGTGACCTGTCATCAGCGCGCCGTGGGCGCGGAGCCTGGGGTTCTGCGGATGAGCGGTGCGGATGTGATGGCGCGTGTGGTTCAGAACGACGCGGGTGCGCGGGATACGATTGAGGTTGAATCCGTTACTCTCGACCAGATCGTGGACAGTCTCAACGTCCCGGTGATCGATTTGCTGAAAATCGATGTTGAGGGCTATGAACTCGAGGTTCTGAAAGGGGCGGCCGACCTGCTGAAAAACGAGGTCGCCAACATGGTGTATATCGAGGTCGGCATGAACCCGGCCGGACACCGCCAGACCTGGTACCGCGACGTTGAGGATGTTTTGTCGGGATACGGCTACCGGTTGTTCCAGGTGTTTGAGCAAAAACACGAGTGGCCGGAAGACAGCCCGCTTCTGCGCCGGGCCAATATGGCCTTCATGAGCCGAAAATTTGCGGCCAGTCATTCCTGGTCGCTCTGCACCCGGATGTTCAAACTCCATAAAGAGAATGCCAGCCTCAAGGAGGATCTGGAGAAGGAACATAAAGCCTATATCAAGGACAAAAAGAAGTTCCGTGCCGAGATTGAGGAACTTCAGGAAAACATCCAAACCGTCAAAAAGCGCAAGGCCGGCGCGGATGAACAGATTGAGCAGCTTGGCGGTGATCTCGGTAAGGCCCGCAACCGGATCGAAACACTCAGGACCGAGGCTGAGGGTCTCAAATCGGAAACGAAGTCCCTGAAGGCGGACCTTGAGACGGCTGCAAAGGTAGAGGAACGCCTGAAGCGGATGGAAGACCAGCACAAAAAGCTGATGCGTCATACCGAGGCACTGGAACGGCAGTATGTGGGACTGTTGAACAGCACGTCCTGGCGGGCGATGGCGCCCGTGCGGGGGGTGATCCGCAGGGTAAAAGGCAGAAGCGCGCCCAAAGTGATTGCTCCGAAACTGATCGGCAAATCCAGCGGAAAGAGCGGTCCGAAGCCCATTTCCAAGGGTAGCACGATCCGGCGTATTGCGGAGAAGGCGAGCAAGAGAATGCCGCACCGCATGGTCAATGCCGGCAAGGATCTGATCCGGCGAAAAAGTGACATCTATGCCCGCCGGGCGGTGTCGCACACACGGCTTAAACTTTTGAACCACGGTTTTCAGGAAAAGGGCCTGGAGGATCTTCGGTCACAGTTTGAGAATGGGGCCAACCGGCACATTAGACGTTTTGCCGGTTTTGAACTGGCGGCCTGGCATGCCAACCGCTATGCGCCGGAAAACGCCCGGGAATGCCTGGACATACTCGGGAAAATCGAGGGCAGGTTCAAAAAGAACAGTCCGGAAACCCGCTGGATCGCGGTTCTGCGGGCTGAGAGCTGGGAAATTCTCGGCAAGCCTGATCGTGCGCGTCAGGTTCTGGAAGCGGAACTGCGCCGGCGCAAGCATGCGGATCTTTATCTGGGTCTGTGCCATCTTCAGGATACCCCTGAAGAAGGTCTGGCAATGTTGAACGCGGCGATGAAGCTACACGGGCTGGCGGAAATTTCGCTTTATGAGGCTGGCAAAGGCACCCGGTATGACGGTCTTCATGCCGTGGATGACCGCAGGGCGACCAAGGGTAAGTCCGGGGATGCGCCGAAGGTTACCGTGATTGTGCCGGCCTATAACGCTGCTGACATGATCGGGACGACACTGGACTCGCTCACGGCGCAAACCTGGGCAAACCTTGAAATACTCGTGTCCGACGACTGCAGTACGGATGGCATGGCCGACGTCGTTCTGGAATACGCGAAGAGGGATCCACGGATCCGGCTGATTTCGGGTGAAAAAAATTCCGGTCCGTATGTGGCGCGGAACACGGCCCTTAAACAGGCGACAGGCGATTTTATCACCTGTAATGACTCCGACGACTGGTCGCATCCGGACAAGATCGCGATCCAGGTCGAGCATTTGATCAGCGAACCAAAAATCATTGCCAATACGTCACAGCAGGCGCGGGCGAGTGAGGATCTGCGGTTCTTCCGGCGGGGCAATCCGGGCTTTTACATGCAGCCGAACATGTCCTCGCTGATGTTCCGGAGGAAACCGGTGATGGACAAACTTGGATACTGGGACAGTGTGCGCTTTGCCGCGGATTCCGAGTTCACCCGGCGACTGAAGAAAATCTTTGGCAAACCGGCGCTTGTTGATTTGGAGACGGGTCCGCTGTCGTTTCAGCGGCAGACTGATGGATCGCTGACGGGGCTGAGCGATTTTGGATATCAGGGTTACAAGATGGGCGCTCGCAAGGCCTATGAGGATGCGCTGATCCCTTGGCACAACCGGGCCAAGAATCTGCGTATTGGGTTCCCCCAGAAGCAGCGCCCGTTCCCGATTCCCGAGCCGATGCGGCCGGTACGTGAGGTTGCGAAAGGTCAGCCCCGCCACTTTGATGTGGTGATGGTCTCCGACTTCCGGATGCCTGGTGGCACCAGCATGTCGAACCTGGAGGAGATTAAGGCTCATAAACGCATGGGCCTGCGCACCGGGCTGGTTCAGCTTGGTCATTATGAGATGAACCCCACGCGCCTTATGCATCCGGCAATCGCGAAAATGGTGGACGGGGATGAGGTGGATTTCCTCGTCAAGGGTGAGGTCATCGACTGTGAGTTGCTGATTGTTCGGTTCCCCTGGATCCTCAGCGAGTTCCAGATCCATGTTCCTACGGTCCGGGCGAAGGATGTCCGTGTGATCGTGAACCAGCCGCCCAAACGGGATTATGGCGAGGACACGCCCAACGGATATGAGTTTCAGACCTGTCGCAGGAATATGGAACGGTATTTCGGCTCGTCCGGTACGTGGCATCCTATCGGGCCACTGGTGCGGGAGGCAATGGTGAAGCACCATGGCGGTGAGATGGAAGGCATCGTTCTGAGCGAAAGTGACTGGACCAACATCATTGACGTTGACGAGTGGAAGCGTTCAGCCGAGCCAAAAAATCCGAAGGGCCGTATACGGATTTGCCGCCATTCCCGTGACCAGTATGTTAAATGGCCGTCCGACCGCGAGACCCTGCTGAAAATCTATCCCGACGATCCGGGATTTGAGGTTCATGTCCTGGGTGGCGCGAAGACCCCGAGAGAGGTGCTTGGCGGACGTCTGCCTTCGAACTGGAAGGTGACGGAGTTCGGGAAAAAGGACCCTGCCGAATTTTTGCGCAATTTCGACGTGTTCGTCTATTACACGCATCCCGACTGGATCGAGTCTTTTGGCCGTGTGATTTTCGAGGCGATGGCTGTGGGACTGCCGGTGGTTGTTCCGCCGGTGTACAGACCGCTTTTCCAGGACGCGGCTGTCTATGCTGAACCCGATGAGGTTATTGGCAAGGTTCGCGAATTGATGGCTGACGATGTGCTTCGGGCGCGGCAGGTGGCCCGGGCGCTTGAACTGGTCGAGCACCGTTTCGGATACCAAAGCCATGCTAACCGGGTGGGCGCGATTATTGGCCGGGAGCTGACCACCTCGCCGGGCGATGTCGAAGGTGCGGACGAGGTTGTAATGGACGGCCTCGAAACCGTGGAGAAAAAGCCTGTGCCTGAAATGGTAACGGCAGGAGCGGCCGAGTGACCATTGTACTTCACATCGGGATGCAGAAGACCGCGAGCACCTCGATCCAGAGAACCATGACCCGGATGTCGCGATGGGGAAACAGCCGGTATATCAAGCTGGATATTTCCAACTCGAACAGTCTTCACACCAATTACAAGGACGGCAAAAGGAAGGCGTTCGAGAAGGGTGTTTCAGAACTGGTCCGCGCGGTTGGAAACGATGCCGATCCGGCCATGAACCACGTGATCTCCTCGGAGAACCTGCCGATGTTGCCGGCGGAGGGGGTTGAGTATCTGCTGACCGAACTGGCCCGCACCGGCCAGCATATCAGGGTCGTGACCTATGTTCGCAAACCGGTCAGCTTTATGGAGAGCATGTTCCAGCAGCGGTTGAAGCGAAGACTTTTGGCCGATGATGACGTCCGGCAGGTGTATCCGCAGTACCGGCGAAAATTCGGGACCTACGAGAAGATGGCGGAGACGCTGGATCTTTCGGTGGAATACTGGCCTTTCCTGCCGAAGGAGATGGAGCATGGCTGCGTCGTGAGGGATTTCGGGCGACGGATCGGATCGCCCATCCGTGCTGAGGATGTGGTGCAGGACAATTTTGGATTGTCCCAGCCGGCCCTGTCGCTGCTCTACAACTACCGCTCAGAGGTGGAAAAGCAGGAGAGCAAGTCGGAAAAGGGGCGCATGGTGAAACGGCTTGCGAAGCTGAAAGGGCCGAAGCTGCGGTTTCACCCGGATCTGGTTGCGCCGATCCTGAAAAAATACCGCAGTGACATTGAGTGGATGGAAACACGGCTGGGAGTGAGCCTTGAGGAACGTCCGGCTGCTGATGACGATCCGGCGGCGATCCGGGCGGTTTCCGATCTTGGCAAGGTTCATCCCGACACCGTCTCCTGGCTGATGAGGGAGGTCGGTGTGACATGGAAAAAGGATGGCGAGCCTACGGGTAAGCAGCTGGCACGGTGGACCGGTCAGTTGATGCGCAAATCCGAACCGGTTTCGGCCTAGGGCGGTCCGGATTGGACACTCCGTCCGGGAACCATGACAGCAGAGACAGTCCGCTGGTGTCGGTCATCGTGCCGGTTTATCGACAGTGGCATCTTGTGCCGCTGCTGCTGGACGGGCTGCGACGCCAGACGTTTGATAGGGCACGGTATGAGGTCATTCTCATTGACAATGAGCCCGGGGCGCGGCGCCCGCAGGTGGATTTGCCTAATAATGCCCGGATTTTGGAATGTGCCGCACCGGGGGCCTATGCCTCACGCAATGTCGGGATTGGCGCGGCGCGCGGGCAATTGCTGGCCTTCACCGATGCCGACTGTCGGCCAAAGCCGCAATGGCTGGCCGCTCTGGTAGGGGCGTGGGAACAGGCGGGCGATGGCATGTTTGCCGGTCCTGTGGATCTCGTTTGTGACTCCGAAAGGCCAAACCGGTATGAGGTTTATGATCTGTTCAGGGGCATTCCGCAGGCACGTTACGTGCGCAACGGTTACGCGGCCACGGCGAACCTGATGATGCCCAAGGCTCTCGTGGAGCGGTTGGGCGGGTTTGACGTCACCCGCATGTCCGGCGGTGACAGTGATCTTACCCTGAGGGCGACGCGCTCGGGGATTTCCCTGTCTCTGGTTGAGGATGCGGTGGTTGAGCATCCGACCCGTGACGACTGGGAAGCTGCCGCCACCAAGGCGCGACGGGTCAAGGGCGGGCAGCTGACCGCGGGTCCGTATTCGCGTCGGTTGAAGTGGTTCCTGCGGACGCTGACACCGCCGGTCCGGGCAATGGTGCGGTATCTGCGCATGGACCGGCCGTGGCGGCAGAAGGGACAGGCGATCCTGGTTCTGTATCAGTTGTGGTTTGTGGAGCTTTGGGAGATGGGACGGCTGTTGCTCGGCGGGTCGCCGGAGCGGAAGTAGGGGTGGCTCAGGCGACCTCGATGCCGCCGGGGAGTTCGTTTGAGGTTTCCTGGACCTGTTTGTTGAGCAGTTCCAGAATGCGGCGTTGGGACATGGGGCGGTGGAAGGCGTAGCCCTGGGCCATTTCGAAATTGGCGTTTTGCAGGGCGCTGATCTCCTCCTTGGTTTCGACACCCTCGGCCACGACCCTGAATCCGTTGACGCTGGCGAGTGCGCGGGTGGCGTTGATGATGATCTTGTTGCTGTCGATCGTGTCGCAGTTGCCCACGAGGGCGCGGTCGATTTTGACGATGTCGGAGGGGTACATGCCCAGGTGGCTGAGGGAGGAGTAGCCGGTGCCGAAATCGTCAATGGCGATCTGAACGCCGGCCTCGCGCAATGTGGTGAGGTTGGCCTGCACGGTTTCGCTGTTGCGCAGGATCTCGGAGTCGGTGACTTCCAGCCACAGGCGGTTGGCTGAAAGACCAGCGCGGTCGAGGATCTTTCTGACGCAGTCGGCCATGTTGCTGCGCTGCAGGTCGGCGGAGTTGATGTTGACCGAGACGAAGCCGCTGTTGGGCCAGCGCTGCGCGTGTTCGGCGGCATAGCCCAGAACGTATTTCAGGAGGGCCGGACCCTTGCCCTCCGCCTGCGCGATTTCGACAATTTTCTCCGGGGAGATGGCCTTGAAGAGCGGGTGCTGCCAGCGGACGAGGGCCTCAGCCCCGATGATGGCGCGGGTATCCAGTTCCACAATGGGCTGGAACTCCACGGACAGGTGACCCTCCCGGATGGCCGTGCCTATGTCGTTGGCGAGTACTCGGCCCTTGCGGACTTCTGCACCGATGGTTTCGTCGTAAATGCGGACTTTTTGTTTACCGTGGGATTTCGCTAGGTAGAGGGCGCGGTCGGCCTTGAGCTCCAGTTCGCGCAGGCCGCTTTCGCGGCCGTCGGCCACGCTGATGCCGATGCAGCAGGATATGGGAATCTCGGCGTCGCCGCAGCGGAAGCTGTAGTTGAGGCCGTCCATCAGCCGGTCGGCCCAGTCCAGTTCGCGGGTCTGCTGGTCGACATGCAGAAGGGCTACAAACTCGTCACCGCCCTTGCGGGCAAGGACGGCATTTGGGGGCAGCTGATGTTCGAGACGGCTGGCCATGGTTTCGATGAGCAGATCACCGACCGCGTGGCCGAAATTGTCGTTCACGGTTTTCAGGTTGTCCGCGTCGACAAACAGAAACAGGGTTTTGACCGGCTTGCGGATGGAGGTTTCCAGCATCTCATTCGCCTGGCGGCAGAACTCGTTGTAGTTCAATAGTCCGGTCATCGTGTCGCGGGTGGCGAGCATGTGGACCTTCTCGCGGGCCTGAACCTCGGTGGTCACATCCTTGATGTAGCCGTAATATCCCAGGGGTAAACCGTTCTGGTCCGCCTGAGCACGGCCCACGAGTTTGAGCACGACGCCATGGCCGGTTCGGAAAAAGACACGGAAATTCGAACCGGACTCCGGTCTCAGGCTGCGCAGGCTCGACAGGGCGCAGGAACTGCGGTCGTCGGTTGGTGTAGCATCCGCGTGGTCGATCAGTTCGATCAGGTTGGTTTCAGCGCAGTCATCCGTCGGCAGGCCTAGCATTTTGCGCAGCGGACCGGGTTTAGTCTTCAGGTTCAGGGTGCTGTCGCAGCGCCAGAGATACTGGCCCTCCTGGTCCTGGTAGGTGTCGAGCAGGAGATTCACGATGTCGCGCTGGCGCTCGGCCTCAAGTTTTCCGACCAGTTCGGAGAGGAACATGCCCGTATGCCGGCGCGCCGAATGAAGGATTACGGCGGCAAAGGCGGTGATGACCATTCCAAACGGCAGGGGGGGCAGAACGCCGGGTATGACCAGGGCAAGGAACGAGGCAACACAAAGGATCGAGGTGTAGAACACGCTGGCCAGCGGCACCGGGTAGAGGGCAATCGCACCGCCGGAGATCATCCCGGCGGTGACCGCGCTGATGAAGGCGACCTCCACGGGGTTGCCGTCGGGCAGAATGGCGGCGGCCGGATAGCACCAGATCACCGAGAGGATCATCGAGGACAGCATGATCTTGCCCGGAGCCCGGACGCTCGCGGTTTCACGGTCATCAAATTTCCGAAAACGGCGGGCATTCATCAGGCCGTTTACGGCAAAAACCATGACCACCAGCATCCAGGTGATGGATGCGGCCCGGAGTGCGTCCAGGTGAAACTCAAGCACAATCAGGGCAAGCGCATTGATAATGTTGGCCAGCATCATGGGCCGGGATGTGGCAATAATGGCGTTCAGCTGGGCTCTACGGATAAAGCCCAGGCGGTCATTAAGTTGTTCGGTCAGTTCTTCCGGTCCACTGTTCTCCAGCATGCGCAGGGTCACGCGGTCGGAAGCCCACCCCAGTAAATGCACAAGTCCCATAGGGACTCCTCCGGTAAATCAATTGTTAAGGTGATTAAGTCGGGTCGGTTAACAGGGTATTAACGTGTCGAACACTTCGTTAACCCAGGCGAAAACCCGCCAGTTCGACAGTTGTTTGATAGTATTCAACAGTTTCCACTGCGCTGCCAGCCGCCTGTTGGGCGCGTGGCAACGAGGTCCCGGTGAAGGTGGTGTGTGTTTTGTCGCGGCCGGGGGAGATTCGTCTAGCTGCCCGCGTTTCTTTCCTGCTGTCGCTGAAGCGCGATTGCGCGTTTGGAGGTCACGGAGGCAACCAGTACGCCCACGGTGACGAGGCCGATGATGATGGTCGAGAGTGCGTTGATCTCCGGACTGACGCCGAGACGCACGGAGGAGTAAATCTTGATCGGCAGCGTTGTGGAGGATGGGCCGGAGGTGAAGGACGCGATCACCAGGTCATCGAGCGACAGGGTGAAGGCGAGCAGCCAGCCGGATATGACTGCGGGGGCGATGATCGGCAGGGTCACGCTTTTGAAGGCGTCCCAGCCGGTGCAGCCGAGGTCATAGGCGGCTTCCTCAAGGGATTCGTCGAAACTGGCCATGCGCGAGGACACCACGACGGAAACGTAGCACATGGAGAAGGTCGCGTGGGCGAGCACGATGGTGAACACGCCGCGCTCAAGGCCAATGGCGATAAACAGGAGCAGAAGGGACAGGCCCGTGATGACCTCGGGCATGACGAGCGGGGCATAGATCATGCCGGAAAACAGCGTTCGTCCAAAGAAGCGGCCTGAGCGGACCAGAACGAAAGCCGCCATGGTGCCGAGGACGGTGGCGATGGTGGACGATATCACCGCGACTTTGAGCGTCACCCAGGCGGCATCGAGGAAGGCCTCGTTGCGCAGGAGTTCCCCGTACCACTGGGTCGAGAAACCGGCCCACACGGTGACGAGCTTGGAGGCGTTGAAGCTGTAGATCACCAGGATCAGGATCGGGATGTAGAGAAACGCGAACCCGAGTGTGAGGGAGATGGTGTTGAACCAGGTGAACCGTCTCATTTCGCGGCCTCCCTCTGTTTCTGTTCGTTGCGCTGGAACAGGATGATCGGAACCACCAGGATCAGCAGCAGGATGATCGCGACGGCGGAGGCAACGGTCCAGTCGCGGTTGGAGAAGAACTCCTCCCACAGCACCTTGCCGATCATCAGCGTGTCCGAACCGCCAAGCAGTGAGGGGATCACGAACTCCCCGAGCGCCGGGATGAAGACGAGGAAACAGCCCGCGATGATGCCCGGTTTCGCGAGGGGCAGTGTCACGAGCCAAAAGGCGGAAATGCGCGTGCACCCGAGATCCTCGGCGGCTTCAAGCAGGGAGCCGTCGAGTTTCTCCAGTGTCGCGTAAATGGGCAGGATCATGAACGGCAGGTAGGTGTAGACGATGCCGATATAGACCGCGGTTATGGTGTTCAGGATGACCAGTGGGTCCGATATCAGGCCGGTCCAGATCAGAAACTGGTTCAGCAGCCCCTCGTTGGAGAGAATGCCCATCCACGCGTAAACGCGGATCAGAAAGCTGGTCCAAAAAGGCAGGATCACCAGCATCATCAGGCTCGGGCGCCATTCCTCGGGCGCACTGGCCATGCCGTAGGCGATGGGAAAACCGACGAGCAGGGTCAGAAAGGTGGAGATCGCCGCGATTTTCAGGCTGGAAAGGTATGCCGTATAGTAGAGCGGATCATCAGCCAGGAAGGCGTAGTTTTCGAAATCGAGGCTGCCGAGGTAGTCTTTGATGCCCTCCCATCCGGCGGACAGATCGAACTTGGGCGAATAGGGCGGGATGGAAATGTCGTAATCCGACAGCGAAATCTTGAGAACGATCAGAAACGGGATCAGGAAAAGGACCAAAAGCCAGAGATACGGTATTCCGATCAGCAGACGGCGTGAAAGGTTCATGTCCCTCACCTTCAGTTCGACAGAATGAGACCGGCGGTGTCGGTCCAGGACAGCCAGACCGTATCGTACCAGGTGATGCCCCGGCGTGAGATGCGGCGGTTGTTGGCGGCCTGCGCCTTCACGAGCGTGCCGTCGGCCAGTCGCACGTGATAGGTCGACATGTTGCCCAAATAGGCGATGTCCTCGACCGTGCCCTGGACGCGGTTGTGCATGTCGGAGGGTTCGGTGGTGGCGATGGCGACTTTTTCGGGGCGAACCACAAATGCAGCCCTGTCGGAGGGTGAGATGCCCTGGCCGCTCATGGCGCGGATGGGGCGGGCGCCCTCGGCCCACTGAAGTTCGGCCTTCTCGCCGTCGACGAGGCTGACCGACCCTTCGATGATGTTCACGTCCCCGATGAAGTCGGCGACATAGACGGAATTCGGGCTTTCATAGATGCGGTCGGGGGTGGCGACCTGTTTGAGGCGGCCCTCATCCATCACCGCGATGCGGCTTGCAACCGTCATGGCCTCCTCCTGGTCGTGGGTCACGATGACGAAGGTGGTGCCGGTTTTTTCCTGGATGTCCATCAACTCGAACTGGGTTTCCTGGCGGAGTTTCTTGTCGAGCGCGCCGAGGGGTTCGTCGAGCAGCAGGAGTTTCGGGGCCTTGGCGAGGGCGCGTGCAAGGGCCACGCGCTGGCGCTGGCCGCCGGAAAGCTGATGGGGTTTGCGCGAGGCAAATTTGGTGAGCTGCACGAGGCGCAGCATCTCGTCGACCCGGCCCTTAATCTCGGATTTGGGCATGGGCGAGCGTTTCAGCCCGAAGGCCAGGTTGTCCGCGACGGTCAGGTGCGGGAACAGGGCATAGGACTGGAACATCATGTTGACGGCGCGTTTGTTGGCCGGCACGCCCGCCATGTTTTTACCGTCGATGGTGATGGTGCCGCGGGTGGGGTCCTCGAAACCGGCGAGCATGCGCATGATTGTGGTTTTGCCACATCCCGACGGCCCAAGCAGGGCGAAAAACTCCCGCGGAAATATCTCAAGCTCGATATTGTCGATGGCGGTGAAACTTCCGAACTCCTTGGTCACACCGTTGAGATGTATCAGTGGCACGGCGTCGGGTTCGGTCCAGGGCGCAAAAACCGCGGGTGCTGCTGTGGCGTTCATTCGATCCCCCATACTCCCCAAAATGAAAGCGCCCGGAAAACCGGTTCCGGGCGCTTTGTATGTCGCAGGTCAGGTGCCGGACTTCACCTTGGTCCACATCCGGGTGACCGTCCGCTGTACCTTTGGCCCATAGGGTGTCTGGGTGTAGAGGTTCTGGAGGGTTTCCTCATCGGGATAGATGGCCGGGTCGCCGATCACGTCCTCGGCAAGGAATTCCTGGGAGGCCTTGTTGCCGTTGGCGTAGTAGACGTAGTTGGACGCGGCCGCCATGTTTTCGGCATCCATGATGAAGTTCAGGAACGCATGGGCGCCTTCGGGGTTTGGGGCGTCGACAGGGATGGCCATCTGGTCAAACCACATCAGCGCGCCCTCGACCGGGGCGTGATAGAGGATTTCGACGCCATTGTCGGCCTCAACGGCGCGGTCGCGGGCCTGTAGGATGTCGCCGGACCATCCAAAGGCGACGCAAATTTCGCCGTTTGCAAGCGCATTGATGTACTCGGAGCTGTGATACTTGCGCACGTAGGGTTTCACGGCGGACAGAACGGGCTCGGCTTTCGCGATGGTTTCGGCATCCTGGGCGTCCGGATCCTCACCAAGATAGGCGAGCGCGGCCGGGATCATTTCGGTGGGGGCGTCGAGGAAATAGACGCCGCAATCGGCAAGTTTTTCCATGTTGGCGGGGTCAAAGACCAGTGCCAGCGAGTCGATCGGGGCGTCCTCGCCCAGAACCTCGGCGACCTTGCCCGAGTTCACGCCAATACCGGTGGTGCCCCACATGTAGTTGATGGAATAGGCGTTATCCGGGTCGTATTTCTCCGTGCGTTCCTGGATCACGTCCCAGAGGTTGTCCTTGTTGGGCAGCTGGGAATCGTCGAGCTTCTGGAAAGCGCCGGCCTGGATCTGGCGCTGCAGGAAGGTGCCGGTGGGGACAACGATGTCGTAGCCGGAGCTGCCCGCGAGCATCTTGGTTTCCAGCAGTTCATTGCTGTCGAACACGTCGTAGATAAGCTTCAGACCGGTTTCGGCCTCGAATTTCTCCAGCAGTGACTCATCAATGTAGTCGGACCAGTTGTAGACACGAACCTCCTGGGCCGTGGCGGAGGTGGCGGCGAGAAGGGCCGCCGTGAGGATAGTGGTGGTTTTCATCGTAGACTCCCTGTTTCCGGAATTTTTGATCAAAAGTTTGACAATTGCAAGAAATTAAATTTATGCTCGTTTGAACGGGTACGGATAGCGTGCCGGGAGAAACCATGAACATGATGACAGTGACGAGGAAGATCCCGGAACACCAGGCCGTTTACGAACGCGTCCGGGACATGATCCTGTTGGGCATGTTTTCTCCGGGTGAGGCGCTGACCATTCAGGGTCTGGCCTCGCGCCTGGAGGTTGGGGTTACCCCGGTGCGCGAGGCAATCCGCAGGCTAACCGCGGAGCAGGCCCTGGAAACCCTTGGAAACCGGCGTGTGGCCGTTCCGGAAATGACCGCGGGCAGGCTGGAGGAAATCTACTTCCTTCGCATGCATGTGGAGCCGGAACTGACCCAGAGGGCAGCAAAAAACATTTCTAGTCAACAGGTTGTGGATCTTCGCGAGATTGACCGGCAAATTGACGAGGCAATTGCGCTGGGGGATCCGGAGGCGTATCTGGAACGCAACAACCTGTTCCACTTCACGATCTACCGCCTGGCCGGTTCTGCGATCCTGTTCCGCACGGTTCAGTCTCTTTGGGTCCAGGCCGGACCGGCGCTTCGGGTTGTCTGCGGGCGGTACGGCACCGCCAATCTGCCGGACAAACACAGCACGCTGATGGACGCGCTTGAGCGCGGCGACGGCCCGGCGGCGGCGCAGTCGCTGCGCGAGGATCTGGAGCAGGGGCTGGATCTGGTGCGGGAATCCATTCGGGTCGACTGACGAATATGATCAAAAATTCATCAAAATTTCAGACGGAATGAACAATGGCTAAGCGCAGAAAAGTCACGGAACCGAGTTCATGGCTGGGCGACCTGCCGGGACCATTTCTCGATTACCTGGCCGGGCGGCGCCTGGAGGAGGTCGAGTGCATCATTCCCGATCTGGCGGGCACCTCCCGCGGCAAGGCGATGCCCTCCTACAAGTTTCGGCCCGAGGAGACGTTTTTCCTGCCGATCTCGCTCTTCTACCAGACGATCTCCGGCGAATACGTGAACATGGAGATCGACAACCAGTGGCTGGAGACCGATGTCGTACTGATCCCTGACATGTCGACGGCCACGGCGGTGCCCTGGGCGGATGATCCGACGCTGCAGATCATCTGCGACATGAAAACCCGCGACGGCGTTGAACTGGCGATTGCGCCGCGCAACGTGCTGCGGCGGATCGTGGGGCTTTATCACAAGATGGGCCTCTCGCCGGTGGTGGCACCGGAAATGGAGTTCTATCTCACAAAACCGAATATCGATCCCAATGAGCCGATCGAGCCGCCCGTCGGCCGCACGGGCCGTAAGGGGGCCAGCCGACAGGTCTATTCGATGTCGGCGGTGGATGAATACGGCCCGGTGATCGACACGATCTATGATTTTGCGGACGACCAGGGCCTTGAGATCGATACGGTGATCCAGGAGGGCGGTGCCGGACAGATCGAGATCAACCTTCAGCACGGCGATCCGCTTACCCTTGCCGACCAGGTTTTCTACTTCAAGCGGACGATCCGTGAGGCCGCGCTGAAGAACGGTGTGTTTGCGACCTTTATGGCGAAACCCATCCGCGACGAGCCGGGCAGCGCGATGCATCTGCACCAGTCGGTAGTCGACATGAAGACGGGAAAGAACATCTTCTCGAACGAGGATGGCAGCGCGTCGGAGTCGTTCTACCATTTTATCGGGGGATCGCAGAAATACCTGATGCAGGGGGTTCCGCTGCTTGCGCCCTACGTTAATTCCTACCGCCGGATTACGCGGGACGGGCAGAGCGCGCCCTCCAATCTTGAATGGGCGTCTGATAACCGCACTACTGGCCTGCGCGTGCCGCAGTCCGGGGCCGATGCGCGACGGGTCGAGAACCGGGTGATCGGGATGGACTGCAACCCTTACCTGGCCATCGCAACATCGCTGGCCTGCGGGTATCTGGGTCTCGTGAACAGGGTGGAGCCGCGCCCGGCGGCCTTGAACGAGGTTTGGGAAACCGATGATGACCTGCCGGAGACCCTGAATGCGGCGCTCGACCAGTTCGAGGACGCGTCCGAACTGCGGTCGGTGCTCGGGGAGGAGTTCAGTCAGCTTTATTACGACATCAAGCAGGCCGAAAACGAGGAGTACCGTCGTGAAATCTCCCCGTGGGAACGCCAGCATCTGCTGTTGAATGTCTGATGGATCTTCTGACAGCCAATGACCGGATCGGGGAATACCCTGGATCCTTCTATGCCGGTGTAACCGAACATTTGGCGCCGTTTCCGCCTGCGGAAGGCGGAATCACCTGTGACGTCTGTATTGTGGGCGGTGGGTTTACCGGTCTGTCCTCGGCCCTGCATCTGGCGCAGCGGGGGTATAAAGTGCGCCTCCTGGAGGCGCAGCGTGTGGGTTTTGGCGCATCGGGTCGCAATGGCGGCCAGGTGGGGCAGGGGCAGCGTCTTGAACAGGATGAGCTTGAGGAGATGGTCGGCCCCGATCACGCCCGCGAGTTGTGGCGGATCGGGATGCAGTCGGTGGAGCTTGTCCGGGAACTGGCCGCGTCTGATGAGATCAATACGTCGTTCCACCCGGGCATAGCCCATGCCGATCACCGCGAGCGCTATGTGGAGCACAGCCGGAAATACGTTGACCACCTGCGCAAGCGCTACGGGTATGAGCATATCCGGTTTCTCGACCGGGACGAAATGCGCGAGCAGGTGCGGTCCGACGCGTATTTTGGCGGGACGCTCGACACGCGTTCAGGACATATCAATCCGTTGGCCTTCGCGCTGGGACTCGCGCGGAAAGCCGTGTCGGCCGGTGCGGTCATCCACGAACGCAGCCGTGTGACGTGGCTCGACCAGGGGTCGAAACCCGTGGTGACAACGGAGACGGCACGGATAACGGCGGATCACGTGATCCTGGCCTGTAACGGATATCTCGGCGACCTGCAGGGCGATGTGGCAAACCGGGTCATGCCCATCAACAACTATATTGTAGCGACCGAGCCGTTGGGGCCGGATGGTCAGGAGGAACTGATCCGCGACAATATCGCCGTGGCCGACAGCCGGTTCGTGGTGAACTACTTCCGGTTTTCCGAGGATCACCGCCTGCTGTTTGGTGGCACGGAGAGCTACGACTGGAAGTTCCCGGCGGATATCGGCGCGATGGTGCGCCGGCCCATGACGCAGATCTTTCCACAGCTGGCAGATGTGCGGATCGGTCAGGCCTGGGGCGGGACGCTCGGCATTACCATGAACCGGATGCCCCATTACGCGAGCTATGGCGGCAACATCCTCAGCATGTCCGGATTTTCGGGGCATGGCGTGGCGATGGGAACGCTGTCGGGCCAGATCGCGGCGGAGATGATTTCAGGTCAGGCCGAACGGTTTGACATTATGGCACGGGTGCCAAGCCCACGGTTTCCCGGTGGTGTGAGACTGCGCAGGCCGCTGCTGGTGCTTGCGATGCTTTGGTACTCGTTGAGGGACAGGATTTAATCAGCATGGAAACCTATCATGTCGAGTGGTGATATTTTGGCCTTCCTGGCGGAGCATCCGCAGCTGAGGTCGGTGACGGTTGCGGTCTGTGACGTGAACGGCGCGTTCCGTGGCAAACGCCTGCCTATGGCACAGATCGAAAAGATCGCGGATGGCGGGTTTCGGATGCCGCTGTCGGCCGTGACGCTGGACATCTGGGGCCGGGACATCGTGGGCAGTGCGCTCGTTTTCGCGTCCGGCGACGCGGACGGGGTGTGCAGTATGACCGGTCGCGGCGTTCTTCTAAGCACCTGGCTCAGTGAGCCGACCGCCATGATCCCGGTCTGGATGAACCGGGAGGACGGCTCGCCGTTCCCCATCGATCCGCGCCGGGCGCTGGCGATGGTTCTGGACCGGTATGCGGCCAAGGGTCTAAGCCCGGTGGTGGCGACGGAGCTTGAATTTTATCTCACGGAACCCGGTGGCGAACGGCCGCGACGCCCGAAATCGCCGATGACGGGGGAGCGGCTTCATTCTGATGAAATCCTCTCGGTCAGTGAACTGGACGGTTTTTCCGCGTTTCTCGACGACGTTTATGCGGCCTGCGCCATTCAGGACATACCTGTGGACTCGGCCATTTCCGAAGGGGGGGCGGGGCAGTTTGAGATCAATCTACTCCATACTGATGACCCGCTGAAAGCCGCGGACGATTCCGTTCTGTTCAAGCGTCTGGTGCGGGGTGTGGCCCGTAAGCACGGGTTTGCGGCGACGTTCATGGCCAAACCCTTTGGCGACGGGGCCGGTAACGGCATGCATGTGCATTTTTCGGTGCTCGACCGGGATGGCAACAACATCTTCGACAATGGTGGGCCGGAGGGGTCACAGGCGCTGCTTCATGCGGTGGGGGGGCTTCTTGCGACGATGCATGAAAACACGCTTGTGTTTGCCCCGCACCAGAACAGCTACCGACGGATCAGTCCTGGCTCCCACGCGCCGACCGGCGCCTCCTGGGGGTATGAGAACCGCACCGCGGCCATTCGCATTCCAGGGGGTGATAACAAAGCGCGTCGGATTGAGCACAGGCTCGCCGGTGCGGATGTGAACCCGTACCTTTCCATGGCGGCAATTCTGGGCGGGGCGCTGCTTGGGATGGAGCAGGAAATTGAACCGTCGGAGCCGCTGACCGGGAATGCGTATGAGGCGGACATACCGTCCCTGCCGCTCGACTGGCCGTCGGCAATTGCGGCGTTTGAGGAGGGGGAATATGCGTCCCAAATTTTCGACCCGAAACTGCAGCAGCTTTTCGCGCAGACAAAGCAGCAGGAACTCAAACGGTTTTCCGAGACCGTGACCCGGTTTGAATACCAGACCTATCTGGAGGTGGTTTGATGGCATCCGTGACGCAATATGCCGGCGACGGTCGGCACACGACAAGTTACTACGCGGCCTCGGCCAACCGCACTGAACTGCGTGACCCGCTCAGGGGCAGTCAGGAATTTGACGTTTGCGTCGTGGGGGCCGGGTTCTCCGGCATTTCGACGGCGCTGCATCTGGCCGAAAAAGGCCACAATGTGGCCGTGGTCGAGGGCGCGCGTATCGGCTGGGGCGCGTCGGGCCGGAACGGCGGACAGATCGTCAATGGCCTGAACGCGTCGCTTCAGACCATTCGGCGCAGATACGGGCAGGACACGGCATCCTTCGTGGCCGGAATGGTCATGGAGGGTGGTGACATCATCCGGGAACGGGTGGCGACCTATGACATCAAGTGCGACCTGAAGCCGACAAACGTTTTCACGGCCGTCACTTCGGCCCACATGCGCGAGCTGGAGGAACGGCTGGCTCTCTGGCGCGGATACGGCATCGAGACGCAGGAGATGATCGGAAAGGACCGGATCCGGGATTATGTCGGAACGGATTTCTATGCCGGTGGCATGATCGACCACGCCGGCGGGCACATGCATCCGCTGAACCTCGTTCTTGGTGAGGCGGATGCGTTTGAATCGCAGGGGGGCACGATCTTTGAGATGTCGATGGTGGAGTCCGTCGAGCTTGACGGCGCACGGCCCCGGATCACCACGAAGGAAGGCTCCATCACCTGCCGCACGCTGGTTCTGTGTGGCAACGCCTATTTGGGCCATGTTGTTCGTGAACTGGAACCACGGGTGATGCCGGTATCCACCCAGGTCATGGCGACGGAGCCCCTGGGCGAGGACGTGGCGGCAAGGCTGCTGCCCACGGATACCTGCATTGAGGATATCCGTTACATTCTCGACTACTACCGGCTTTCCGCGGACAAGCGGCTGCTTTTTGGCGGCGGCACGGTCTACGGGGGGGCGGACCCTGCGGATATCGAATCCAAGCTGCGCAAAAACATGGACAGGGTGTTCCCGGAACTGGCTTCCGTGAAAATCGAATATGCCTGGAGCGGGAACTTCGCGCTGTCCTTCAGCCGTGTGCCTCAGATGGGGCGTCTGAATGACAACGTCTATTTTGCCCATGGCTATTCCGGGCATGGCGTGACGGGGTCGCATACCTTCGGGCGTATTCTGGCGGAGGCCATCAATGGTGACCGCAGCCGGTTCGACGTGTTCGAGAAAGTGCCGTGGATACCGTTCCCTGGCGGACGCATGTTCCGGGTTCCTTATTCCGTAGTCGGGTCCTGGTATTACGGACTGCGCGACAGGCTGGGGATCTGAGATGAGCCGATATGGAGATCAGGCCTTTCGCAAGACGGAGGCCAAGGGCCGCTGGCCGGAAATGACCTATGGCGGGGCGCTGAGCTTTTTGCGGCGGCCCTATTGCCGTGATCTGGATGGTATCGACGTGGCCGTCATGGGCATTCCGTTCGACAATGCGGTGACCTTCCGTCCGGGCTGCAGGCTGGGGCCGCAGGCCATTCGGGCGGCGTCGGTGCAGCTTGCTGAACTGCATGCGTTCCCGTGGGGGTTCGATCCGTTTGAGACCCTGAGCGTCGTCGATTTTGGGGACGTGTATCTCGACCCGCATCATCCGGAGAGCGTTGCCCCGGCGATTGAGGCGCAGGCGGCTGACATTATTGCGGGTGGCACGAAACTCCTTAGCCTCGGCGGCGATCATTCGGTGGCCTATCCGCTTCTGAAGGCTCATGCCGAGCGGCACGGTCCGGTATCTCTGATCCAGTTCGACGCGCATTGCGACACGTGGGAGGATGACGGCACATGCACCAATCACGGCACGATGTTTGCCCGTGCGGTGGCCGAGGGCATCGTCGATGTGAAGCGGTCCACGCAGGTGGGTTTGCGGACTTTTAACGCCACCGATGCGGGGTTTGAAATACTCTCCAGTCCCTGGATTCACCGCAACGGAATTGATGCGGCCATTGATGTGGCCCGTGCCCGCGCGGGCGACGCGCCGGTGTATCTGAGCCTCGACGTGGACGGAATGGATCCCGCGTTTGCCCCTGGAACCGGAACCCCGGTGCCGGGCGGTCTGGCTTCGTGGCAGGCGCTTGAGTTTGTACGGGGGTTAACCCCGCTCAACCTGATCGGCATGGACGTGGTAGAGGTCTCGCCGCCGTTCGACCATGCCGAGATCACGGCGCTTGCGGCGGCCCACCTGGCTCATGACTGGCTCTGCGTTCTGGCCGAGAAGGCCGGAGCGGAGCGGGTTTCGGTCGGACGGCTCTGAGCGATTAGCGGTCCCGGTATTTTTGCCAGGCAAGCGCGGCCAGGGCTAGGTCGCCAATTGCTAGGCCACGAAACAGAAACGCGGTGCGCTGGTCGTCGTCCAGACGTCCGGCGAGTTTGCCCGACACCAGGCCATGGAGGTCGCCGTTCACGTCCCGCGGATCGGCGAGGGGTTTGGGCAGGCTCGCCTCCTGTTCCAGATCGTCGACGGCCAGAAGATCAAGGCTTCCGAAACTCTCCCGGTGCCAGGGCGCGCCCAGGTCCGCCATTATGGCACAGGCGCCGGGGCGAAGGTGGTTCGCATCGAGAAACGGCTTGCTCACGGCGGTATGTGTTATGGAGGTCACCACAATGTCCGCGTTCCGGACCGCATCCTGTGGGGTGTCACAGATCTCCGACGTCAGACCACGCGCCTCCGCCGTTTCGCGGAGCAAATCGATATTGGTCTGACCGCGTCCTGAAATGAGAATGTGCTTCAGCGGAAAGAGGTCGCCCATTGCATCAAGATGGCTGCGGGCCTGGACCCCGGTGCCCACGAAGCTGATGGTTTGGGAGTCCTTTCGCGCAAGATACCCGGCCGCCACGGCGCTCAGTCCGGCGGTGCGCACGGCGGTGATCCAGTTGCCGTCAATGGTGGCCAGCGGCAGACCGGTTTCGCCGTGAATCAGGGAAACGAGACTGTTGATTGGGGGCAGACCGGCCTGGCGGTTGCGGTCGTTCAGCACCAGGGACTTGGTCGCAACGAGGGGCGGATCGCTCATGGCCGCAAGCGTGGACATGATGTAGCGCCCGTCCGGTGGCGTCAAAACAGCCTTCGGCGCGTGCCAGGCGGTATTGTCCGCAGCGTCGAGGATCAACCGGCTCAGAAATTTCACGACCTCCTCAGTAGTGATGCCGAACCCATCCAGGTTGGCCGCGCTCAGGTGGGGAATTGCAGTATTTGCGGTCAAGGTATCGCTCCTTTGGTTGCCGACAGCCTGACGCAAATCGCTACGGGCAACAACCCGCCGCCCGGCCGGGTATTCGGCGTGGGTGACGGAAAAAGTGGACCTGCGAGATGCTTGTTCCTAATGTGAAGGAATTATTACCGATACAACCAGTGATGGAGGGTGGCTACATGTCTGTGGGAAACAGAATGAGTCTGACGGCCAAGGTCCTGACGGGTATGGGACTGGGTATTGTTTTGGGATTGGCGTTCAATCTTACCGGCATGAATGCGCCGGGAACTCTGGTGAACGAATACGTTGTTAACGGGCTGTTCCACGTGATCGGCACGATGTTCGTTAACCTGTTGAAAATGCTTGTAGTTCCGCTTGTGTTTTTCTCACTGATCTGCGGAGTTTGCGGGATCGGGGATATCAGGATGCTCGGCCGGGTGGGGTCGAAATCCTTTGGTCTTTACATGCTGACGACGGCCATGGCGATCGCCACGGCCATTATCATCGCGAGTGTTTTCGGCATTGGTCAGGGACTTGAGATGACCACCGAGACGACCTTTGCGGGGGCGGAGGCACCGCCACTCACGCAGGTTCTGATCGATATCATTCCGACCAATCCGATCAGCGCCATGGCTAATGGTGACATGCTGCCGATCATCTTCTTCTCAATCATCGCCGGTATCAGCGTTCTGATGGTTGGCAACAAGGCGAAGTCCTTCGTGGAAGGGGCCGAGATTGCCAACGAGGTCATGATGAAAATGGTGACCATCGTCATGGCTCTGGCCCCGTATGCCGTATTTGTTCTCATTGCACGCGCGGTTGCGAACCTCGGGCTTGATCTGCTGGTCTCGCTGGCGGGTTATGTTCTGGTCCTTGTGGGTGCGCTGATGTTCCACCTGTTTGTGACGCTGATGGTGGTGCTGAAGGTTTTTTCCGGTCTCAATCCGGTGACTTTTATGAACAAAATCCGCAACGTTCAGGTTTTTGCCTTCTCGACTGCAAGTTCCAACGCCACGATCCCCGTGACCATGCGCACGGTGACGCAGCGGTTTGGGGTCAACAACTCCGTTGCCTCCTTCACCGTGCCGTTTGGGGCCACGATCAATATGGACGGCACCGCAATCATGCAGGGCGTGGCGACGGTCTTTATCGCGAATGTCTACGGCGTTGAGCTTGGAATTGGCGGATATCTGACCGTCATTTTGATGTCGGTTCTGGCCTCCATCGGGACGGCGGGCGTGCCGGGGGTTGGGCTTATCATGCTGTCGATGGTGTTCGCGCAGGTCGGCCTGCCGATTGAGGGCATTGGCCTCGTGCTCGGTGTTGACCGTCTGATGGACATGATCCGGACGGCAGTGAACGTCTCCGGCGATGCTGCGGTTTCAACCATTGTTGCCAAGAGCGAGGGCAAGCTGGACGTCTCGGTCTATGACGATCCCAATGCCGGGGTTCTGGACGGCGATGAGGGCATTCACATTGATGCGCAGGCGGAGCATGACATCGCCGATTTGGTTGAGGCGACGCACAGCCGCTGACCGGATTAACTGAATAGATGCGGCCTGTCGGATCGCGACAGGCCGTTTTCCGTTTGCGGGCAACTGTCACAAAACTGTCCTGCTGGCGTAACGTTGACGTTGCAAACCCTGTCCATCGGTTGCCCCGACTTAACAGGGGACAATCATGAAGTTTACTATTCTCTCCACGGCATCGGCTCTGGCGATTTCCGCGGCCGTGGCGCATGCGGAAAATTTCAACCGCATCGCGTCGTTTCCGGTCGTCAGCAACATGGCGGAGGGAGAGGACACCTCCCGCGAGACCTCCTCGGAAATTATTGCGGCCACTGCCGACGGCAATACGCTCGTCTACACCGACAGCCCGCTTGGCGTGATCGGTATGATCGACCTGTCCGATGCCGCCGCGCCGAAGCCGCTTGGCAATGTGGATGTGGGTGGTGAACCGACCTCCGTGGGTATTATCGGCAGCACAGCGTTCGTGGGCGTGAATACGTCAGAGAGCTACACCGAACCGTCCGGTCTGCTGAAAACCTTCGATGTGGCCTCCGGTGAGGAGATTGCAGCCTGTGATCTGGGCGGCCAGCCGGATTCCGTTGCGGTGGCAAAGGACGGCTCACTGGTGGCCGTTGCGATCGAGAACGAGCGCAATGAGGATCTGAACGACGGCGTCATCCCGCAGATGCCCGCCGGTCACCTGGTTCTTCTGGACGTTGTGGACGGTGCTGTTGACTGTGACGGGATGCGGAACGTTGACCTGACCGGGCTGGCCGAAGTGGCACCAACCGATCCGGAGCCGGAGTTTGTCAGCATCAATGACCTCGGTGAAACGGTCGTGACGCTTCAGGAAAACAACCATCTTGCGGTTGTTTCCCGCGACGGAGAGGTCCTCAGCCACTTCAGCGCCGGTGCGGTGGATCTCGAGGGGATCGACGCAACGGATGACCGCGGCTCCCTGATTTTTGACGAGTCCCAGACCGGTCGCAAGCGCGAGCCGGATGCTGTCAAATGGATCGATGACAGCCATTTCGCCACAGCCAACGAGGGCGACTACGAGGGTGGTTCCCGCGGATGGACGATTTTCAACAAGGACGGCACCGTCGTTTATGACAGCGGCACCTCCTTTGAGCACGCCGTTGTTCAGGTTGGCCATTACCCGGACAAGCGGTCCGACGCCAAGGGCGTGGAGCCCGAGTCGGTCGATTTCGCGGTGTTTGGCGACACACCCTATGTTTTCGTCGGTGCCGAGCGGGCTTCGGTCGTTGGCGTCTATGACGTAACCGATCCGGCCAATCCGGTTCTGGAACAGATCCTGTCGTCGGGCATTGGCCCGGAGGGTTTCGTAGCCCTGCCGGATCGCAACCTGCTCGTCTCCGCCAACGAGGTCGACCTGATCGAGGATGGCGGCGCTCGGTCCCATGTCATGGTCTATGAGTACCAGGATGCGCCCGCGACCTATCCGCATCTGACATCGGCCGGCATGGACGAGCTGACCGGCTGGGGTGCCATTTCCGGTATGGCGGCTGGTGAGGATGGCATGATCTACGCGGTCAATGACAGCTTCTATGGCTATCAGCCCACGATCTTCACCATCGACACGACGCAGACGCCTGCGGCCATCACCGGCGCAATGACCGTCACGCGGGGCGGTCGTGTGGCCCAGAAACTGGACATCGAGGGCATCGCACTCGATGGCGAGGGCGGCTACTGGTTGGCCTCCGAAGGCCGCACTGACCGGGTGATACCGCATGCGCTTTATCACGTGGACGCCGACGGAGCGATTGACGCCGAGATCGGACTTCCGGCCGAGTTGATGGCCGTGGAGAAGCGGTTCGGGTTTGAGGGCGTTGCCCTGATCGGTGACACGCTTTGGATGGCCGTTCAGCGCGAATGGGGCGATGACCCCGCAAACCATGTCAAACTGGTGGCCTACAACACTGAAAGCGGTGAATGGGGTGCGGTACGCTATGAGAAGGCCGAGCCGGAAACCGGCTGGGTCGGGCTCTCCGAGATCACGGTATTTGGCGATCACGCCTATATCGTAGAACGTGACAACCAGATCGGGGCCGCGGCGGTAACGAAGAAAATCTACCGCATTCCACTGGCGGAACTGTCGCCCGCGCCGCTGGGTGGCGACCTGCCGGTCGTGAGCAAGGAACTGGTGCGGGATCTTCTCCCCGACCTCGTGTCCACCGGCGGCTATGTTCTGGACAAGGTTGAGGGTCTGGCGATCATGTCCGACGGCACCGCCTGGGTGTCGACGGACAATGATGGTGTCGATGACCACTCCGGCGAAACCATGCTGTTCCAGTTCAGCGTCAGCGAGTAACGACACATGCTGCCCGCATCATCTGGTGCGGGCAGCATACCTGGGCTGAGGCTGCGGTCAGGCCGTAAACAGACCGCCGAACTGGTCCCGCAGCGCATTCTTCTGAACCTTGCCCATCGTGTTGCGCGGAAGTTCCGGCAGGATCACCATCTCACGCGGCTGTTTGAAACGCGCCAGTGAGCCGGAAATGCTGGATTTGATCCCTTCGAGATCGGGACTGCCGTCCTTTTCAGGAACGAGAACGGCCACGACGGTTTCGCCGAAATCCGGATGCGGCACACCAATCACGGCACTTTCAAGAACGCCAGGCTGTTCGTCGAGCAGAAGCTCGATCTCCTTGGGATAGATGTTATAGCCACCGGAAATAATGAGATCCTTGTTCCGACCGACGATGTGAACGTACCCGTCCGCATCGATCTGACCCAGGTCGCCGGTGATGAAGAACCCGTCCGGGCGCAGTTCCTCAGCGGTCTTTTCCGGCATCTGCCAGTAACCCTTGAAGACGTTCGGACCGCGGACCTCGATCACGCCAATCTCTCCATCCGGGACAGTGTCACCGGTCTTGGGGTCGGTCACCTTCAGTTCCACGCCCGGTAGCGGAAAGCCGACCGTTCCGGCCCGCCGCTCGCCGTCATAGGGGTTGGAGGTGTTCATGTTGGTTTCGGTCATGCCGTAGCGTTCAAGGATGCGATGACCCGTGCGGTCCTCAAACGTGACATGGGTCTCAGCCAGCAGGGGCGCGCTTCCCGACACGAACAGGCGCATGTGACGGGTCAAATCCCTCGTGAAGCCGGGATGGTCGAGCAGCCGCGTGTAGAAGGTCGGAACCCCCATCATGGCGGTGGCCTGCGGCATCCGCTCCACCATGGCGTCGGAGTCGAATTTCGGCAGGAAGATCATACTGCCACCCGCCAGCAGCGTGACGTTGGTGGCGACGAACAGACCATGTGTGTGGAAAATCGGCAGGGCATGGAGCAGCACGTCTTCCGCCGTAAACCGCCATTCCTGAACCAAAACCTCAGAGTTTGACAGGAGATTTGTCTGGGTCAGCATCGCGCCCTTCGACCGCCCCGTGGTGCCGGAGGTGTAGAGGAACGCGGCAAGGTCGTCGCCATCGCGGTCCACGGTGGCGAATTCGGTGGTCTGGTTTGCTGCGGCCTCCGGGAAGGATCCGCTGCCATCGCCGTTCAGTGTTTCAATCGCCGCGTCTGCGGCCTGAGCCACTGGCGTAAGCGTATCCACGTTGGCCTCGTCACAGATCAGCAGCTTCGCACCGCTGTTTTCCACAAAATAGGACACTTCCGGCGCGGAATAAGCCGTGTTGAGCGGCAGGAAAATCACCCCGGCCTGAACGCAGGCCGCGTAGACAGCGAGAGCCTCCGGGGATTTGGCGATCTGAACCGCGACCCGGTCACCGGTCCGGACGCCCATGTCCCATAGGGTATTGGCAAACCGTGCGGCGGTTTCGAGGAATTTCGCATGGGTTACGGTGCCGCCATCCGGCAGGTGCAGAAAAACCGTGGATTTACCGGAATGGCGGCCAAAGAGGCCGTCGAAAAGAGGATTTGCCAAAGTGTCAGGCTCCCAGGCTGCTTGTTTTTATTGACGCGCTCAGCTGCTGGACCTCAGGCGAGGACACGACGGTCCTGCTTCCGGCGAACTTCTCATGGTTTCGCGATATCTGATCGAGATCGTAGAGATAGTTCACCATGGTTCCGTTGGACTGTTTCATCCCGTTGAGCGACGTGTCCGCATTGTTGTGGACCGCGTGAACCCGGGCGCCGTTGCCGAGATGGAAACGCGCGACCGGGTCATATGGCATACCGTCGGAGCGTTTGGCTTCCAACAGGTAATGTGCCGCCAGAACCCGGTTGTCCCACCGCTCCGCAAAGCCCGGCTCCATGTTCGACAACCATCGGTTCAGACCCGGAATCGGCGAAAGGGTTACGAAGGTCGACAGGTTGCCGTGATCCCGTGACAGATCGGCCACAACCTGTTTAATCAGCGAATTGCCGAAGGAAATCCCGGCCAGCCCCGCCTGGCAGTTCGAAATCGAATAGAAAACCGCCGTGTCGGCCTCTTCCGCCTCAATGGTCTTGCGCCCATCCGCCAGCAGCGCCTGGATGGAGCCCGGCACACCCCGGGTCAGGGCCACCTCCACGAAAATCAGGGGCTCACCCGGCATGGACGGGTGGAAAAAGCCGTAGCAGCGCCGGTCAGCCGGCGCGAGCCTGCGGCGCAGATCGTCCCAGCTG
Source organism: Alphaproteobacteria bacterium (assembly GCA_030427145.1). Classification (GTDB taxonomy): domain Bacteria; phylum Pseudomonadota; class Alphaproteobacteria; order Rhodobacterales; family Rhodobacteraceae; genus Amaricoccus; species Amaricoccus tamworthensis. The sequence continues at coordinate 132,455 of JAUHWT010000015.1, forward strand.
TCAATGGCGTGGACGGCCTCATAGGCAATGATTTTTTCCAAAATGCTCGCTGGCGTGTCCCAGTCAATCGGGCGCAGCACCAGAAAACCCCGGTTGAACCAGGACGCGAAGAGATGCCGAAAATCCTCGTCCAGCGGCTCGAGATCCGGGTTGTCCCGCATCAGTCTCAAGAGGTCGCGCCGCAGGGAAACAAGTTGCCCCGTGGCTCCCGGCACCTGATTTAGACGCCGCGCCAGTTCCTGCCGCGCGGGTTCACTGGCCGCTGCGAAGGCCTTCCAGGTCTTTTTCGACGGGCTGTTCTGATAGTCCTGAAGGGTGGAGCGCACCCGGTCCGGGTTGATGTCCAGATCGTGGGTCATGAAGCTGAAGAACGCGCGTTTGCCTTCCTCATCCAGGACGGCAAAGCGGTCCAGAATGGTGTGGGCAAGCGAGGTGCCGGACACCTCCCCGTGGCTTCCGAGCAGCGCGGAGGCGAGTTCGGTCAGGCTTCGGCTGTCCCTGTCGGGGCCTTTGGCGCGGCGGTAGCTTCTCTCAAAAACGGTTGAGATCAGATCCGTGAAAATACTCATGACGTCTGGTGTCCTGTCCCCATTCCCTGCGGGTATCCGCAGGTTGAAGTTACATTGCCGGTCCCCAAAAGAAAAATCCACCGGTCGCCCGGTGGATTTCAGAATTTTCACCTCTGTCAGGAACCGGGCCCTGTGCGTCAGGTAAGATTGGCCTCGAAAAATTCCAGCGTCCGTTCCCAGGCAAGCGTTGCGGCTTCCTCGTCATAGCGGGGCGTCGTGTCGTTGTGGAAACCGTGGTTCACGTCCGGATAGAAATACACCGTGTAATCCTTGCCAGCCTCTTCCAGCGCGGCCTTGTAGGCATCCCAGCCTGCATTGATCCGCTCATCGAGCCCGGCATAGTGGATGAGAAGCGGCGCCTCGATGGCCGGTACGTCGGCAGCGTCAGGCTGACGGCCGTAAAACGGAACCGAAGCCGCAAGGTCCGGATAGGCCACGGCAAGCGCGTTGCAGACACCGCCACCGTAGCAGAAACCGACCGCACCAACCTTGCCGGTCGATTCCTCATGGTCGCGCAGGAACTCAAATGCGGCGAAGAAGTCCTCCATGAGTTTCGCGGGGTCCAGCTCCCGCTGCATTTCCCGTCCCTCGTCATCATTGCCCGGGTAGCCCCCCAGCGGGGTCAGGCCGTCCGGCGCGAGGGTCAGGTAACCGGCCTTGGCCGCACGCCGGGCAACATCCTCGATATAGGGGTTGAGGCCGCGGTTTTCATGCACCACCAGGACGGCGGGCAGGGCGCCGGACGCGTTGGCGGGCTTGGCCAGAAGCCCCTTGACGGTGCCGTGCCCTTCGGGGCTTTCGTATTCGATGACCTCGGTGGTGATGTCCGGGTCGTTCGGGTCGACCTGCTGCGCCAGGGCATAGTTCGGTTGAAGCTGCTCCAGAATCATCGCGCCGGTGACTCCGGCGGCCGCGTATTTTCCCGCGCGGGAGATGAAGTCGCGTTTCGACATCTTCCCGTGGACGTATCCGTCAAATATCTCAAGAATGCGCTGATCGAAATCCTGGGCCTTTTTACGTGCCGGCTGTGTCATGGTGTTCCCTGCCTGTTGCTCCCAAAAAGCCGTCGGCCCGCCTTAATCCTCCATACGGGC
>JAUHWT010000016.1 GCA_030427145.1 Alphaproteobacteria bacterium
CGGCGCCAGAACCTTTGAAACATTGTTTCAGGCGCTCGGAGACATCTGCGATCTGTTCGACCCGCAGGAGTGCTGGAATTTCCTCAAAGCTGCAGGGTATGCCTCAGATTAAACGCAAAACGCTTTAAGAGTATGCCCATAACCATGCGCATGGTTGATGTATACAAAGTCTGCGCGTATATTGATGCTCTCTAGGAGCGCCGCCAAATGAATATTCAAAGCAGGAAACCCACCAATCTTTCTCTGGACAGCAGTCTGCTGTCGGAGGCGCGGGCGTTGAAAGTCAATCTTTCCCGCGCTGCGGAAGAGGGCGTTCGGGCTGCGGTCCGGCGGGCGCGGTCGGAACAGTGGAAGGCGGAAAACGCCGCGGCACTGGAAAGCTCCAACGCATTTGTTGAAATGCATGGATTGCCTCTGGACCGCTACCGGCAGTTTTAATGCCCAAATACGATGTGTTTCCCAATCCCTCGGGTGATGGGTTCCTCCTGGATGTGCAAACTGATCTGCTGAGCGGGCTGAATACACGTGTGGTCGTGCCGTTGCTGCCGCAGGAGCATGCCCCCAAACCGGCGAAGCGGCTCAATCCGGTTTTCAAGGTCGATGGTGAATCTGTTGTCATGGCGACACAATTCCTCGCAGCGGTCCCGGTGAGTATTCTCAAGGCTCCGTTGTCGAATATGGACGACCGGGCGGATGAGGTGACCGCCGCCATGGACATGCTCCTGCAGGGGTTTTGATCTGGTTCGTGCGCCTATTGCAGAACCGGTCGGTGGTGCGGGTCGCTCCATCGCCGGGGTGACTGACCATAGGCGTATTTGAACCCCCACTGAACCGGGAGGCACTGATATAGCCCACTGCCATAGCGGGCTCTGTCATGGTCATGTCTTCGGCAATCTTCATGGCAGCATTTTTGAGGTGCATCGACATGACAAACTGGATCGGCGACAAGGGTGGCGCCTGTTTGGATTTGCGATGAAATACTGCTCGCCTCATGCCGCTGCGGGCGGCGAGGCCGTCGTTGGAGATAATCTGTTCGCGGTTTGAAGACAACGCTTCCGGGGAGCATATCTTCGTGGCGACAGTTGCTGCGGGATGATCGAACATCAGAGTTCAGTTCTTGTCACGGACAGGGGAAGAAATTCACGCCCCTCGACCTCTCGCGTTTCAGTGGAATGGTTGAACCAAAACCGCTCGGTCGCAGTGTCGCGGCAGCGGACGCCTTGCGGTAGGTCCAGTGTTTCGAGACCGGCCCGCGTGGCGGCGGATTTCAATACACGGATCATTGCTTGCTGGTCCAGCCAGCCGCACATGTAGATCAGATTGTCGATCCCGACTACGGCGGGTCCATCGCTCTCAAGCCGCTCCATTACTTCGTAATCGCCCTCCACGATCTCGCGGTATAGTGTAACGGCTCCGCCGCCCTCGAGCGGCAACGGCATGTCGGGTCGCAGGCTTTCCACGTGGGACACCGTTAGGCTTCTGCCCGGCAGGGCCGGAGGGAGCGGGACCGGCGTGCGCATCGTCGCATCCCTGGCACCGGTACGGGGGCCGAACACCCAAAGTGCCTTGCTGTGGTCCATGGCCGCCTTGAGGGCGTCGGGCATGTGCATCAGCCCTGGTGCGAGGATCATATGATATCCGCTGAGATCAGCATTTGACGGCAGAATGTCGATCGAGAGGCCAAGCTGGCGCAGGGCCCGGTAAGTGTCGAAGACCAGGTCGAAGTAGCTCAGCCCTTTGCCGTGAGGCTGGATCTGCCAGGCCCATTCGGCCTCGTAGTCGAAAATCAGCGCAATGTCGGCCTGGCGGTTGGCGACATCCGGTGCGTCGGCGATTTCGCGAGCCACCTTGCGTGCCTCGGTGAGGCCGGGTGCGTCGGCGCTGTCGGGTCGCAGAAGGCCCGCATGCATCTGTTCCTGCGCCATTGGAGCCTGACGCCAGCGGAAGTAGCAGACCGCCTCTGCACCATGGGCAAATGCCTCCCAGCTCCAGAGCCAGACCATTCCGGGAAGAGGGGTAGGGTTCCAGGGCGCCCAGTTCACCGGGCCGGGCTGCTGTTCCATAACCCACCAGCGGCCTTTGCCGACGCTGCGGTACAGGTCGTGGTGAAACGCCTGGAAGTCCGGATCGCCCTGGCGGGCATAGGTGCGTTTGTGCGCGTCGTCGGCTTTGACACGGTCTTCAAGGAAACCGAGCGGGTAGCTGTCCCAGGTGGCGATGTCGAGGTCGTCGCTGACCCTGTAGTGATCGAAATCCGTGATACGTCCCATATAGTTGTGGGCGATCGGAGCCTGAGAGTGGGCGCGGATGATATCGGCCTGAAGCCGGTTGAAACTTACGACCTGATCCGAACTGAACCGGCGGAAATCGAGCACATGGGAAGGGTTGGGCTCCGTCACCGTGAGGTTTGGCAGGTCGATCTGGTCGAAAGTGTCGTAGTCCATTGACCAGAAGACGTTGCCCCACGCGGTATTCAGTGCCTGAATGTCGCCGTCATTTCCCTCGCCTGGATAGCGTTGCCGCAGCCAGCCTTGGAATGCCGTCCGGGCCGCGTCACTGTAGGACAGGGTCGTGTCGTGGCAGCCGTACTCATTATCGGTCTGCCAGGCGGCCACATGGGGGTTGGGACCATAGCGTCTGGCGATGAGCGTTACGATTCGGGCACATTCCGCCCGGTAGCCCTCGTGGCTGAAGCAGTAGTGTCGGCGGGAGCCAAAACGGCGGGGGCGGCCATCCGCGTCAGTGGCCAGCATATCGGGATGCCGGTCCAGCATCCAGCGCGGAGGAGTTGCCGTAGGTGTCCCCAGCACGACCTTTAGCCCCGCATGACCCAGGACCTCAATCGCGTCGTCGAGCCAACTGAAGTCATATTGTTCCGGCTGCGGCTCCAGCCGGGACCAGGCGAATTCGCCAATCCGTACCCATGTAAGTCCGGCCTCGACCATGCGACGGGCGTCGTCTTCCCAGACGTCCCGCGACCAGTGCTCGGGGTAGTAACATGTGCCCAGCGTACGTTTCATTTCGGTCTTCCTGCCTCTCGTGGCCGTAGTTCTGTCAATCTCTTCTAGCGGATTGCCGGGTCTGTAGAGCATTGTCCTTCTGACGGGCCAACCCAGATTTAGGCCCGGCAGGTGGTTTTGGTCAGCCGGTCACCACGACACCACCGTCGACCACCATTGCCTGACCGGTCATCATCCGGCTGGCATCGGAGGCCAGAAAGAGGGTCGCGTCCACAATGTCCCGTGGCTCGAGGTGATCCTTGAGGCACTGGCGTTCAAGATGTGCCGCCAAAGCTTCCGGTGTCGCCCAAAGGTCTTTCTGTTTGTCGGTCAGAACCCAGCCGGGCGCGAGCGCATTTACGCGGATGCGATCCGGTCCGAATTCCCGCGCAAGGCTTCGGGTCATGCCATTTATGCCTGAATTGGCGGTCGTGTAGCTGGGGTAACCCGCATTGCCCATCATGTAGCTGATTGACGAAAAGTTGACGATTGCACCACCGCCAGACTCGCGCAACATTGGAATGACCGCCTGGCAGGCAAAAAAGTATGCTTTGAGGTTTATGGCTTGGGACCAGTCCCAAAACGACTCCTCCACATCGAGCGTGTCATGGCGCTTATCGTTGGCTGCATTGTTCACCAGCGCGGTCACCGGACCGTGCGCATCTTCTGCTGAAGCGATGCAGGATTTAAGCGCGGCGATGTCTGTGATGTCGCAGGGCAGGTAGAGCGGCCTTTGACCGTATTTGGCTTCCATTTCGTCGCAGAAAGCCGAGGCGTCGGTGCGCTGCACAAAAGCGACCCGCGCACCCTGTGCGAGGAACCCGTCGGTCAGCGAGGCGCCGATGCCCGAGCCTCCACCTGTGATGAATACGCTCCTGCCGTCGAGATCGTGAAATGTTGCGGCTCTCGTCATCGGTGGATCTTCCGTTTTGCCGGGCGGACGGTTCGCGGCTCGCTCATACGAGTTCTCCTTTCACCACCCACATGGTTTCGGGGAAGCTCCAGGGCAGGGTCAGGCCATGGTTCATCAGGTAGGCACCACTCAACGTCATTGTTTCAGACTTGATCTCCTGGTTCCCGCGGGACAGGCCAGGTGCGTCACCGCGGTTCAGCAGTTCAATTCGGTAATGTCGATCCGCGGAGAGGCGGGTGAGGCGCAGCGGCCGAGGTGCGATCTGGGAGGAGGTTTCCGCCTTGCCAGCGAACACGACAAATTGCCCGCCGCCCTGTTCCAGATGCTGTTCCGCGATCACGGCGGGGTCGGCGCTGTCGAGGCGGAGGATGTCCGCACCGGCAAGCCAGCTGCGATTTTCCTTCCACCAGGAGGTTACGTGCCGGAGGACCTCGGCCTCTTCATCGGTCAGTTCGCGCGGGTCCATCTCGAAACCCATGTGTCGCTGCGCCGCGACCCAAGCGCGGAAACGTATGTCCATGACCCGGCCGGAGGTGTGGCAGGTGCGTGGTCCGACATGGCTCCCGGTCACCACCATGGGAAGGAAGAGTGCAGCGTTGTGCTGCATACGCAGACGTTCAACCGCGTCGTTACTGTCTGAAAGCCAGACGCGGTGCGTGCGCCCGAGAATCCCAAAATCGATCCTGCCACCGCCGCTGGCGCAGCTTTCGATCTCGACCGAGGGAAACGCCTCTCGCAGCCGGTCGATCAGCTGATACGATCCTCGGGTCTGGGCCGCATCGGGCATGGGGAGCACGCGGTTGTGGTCCCATTTTATGTAGTCGATGTCATTGTCGGCCAGCACTTTGCCAACCTGATCGAACAGGAAATTTCGCACCTCTGGCAGGGCCATATTGAGCGCCATCTGCTGTCGGCCAAGAATTTGGTCCTCGCTGCCGAGGGCCCAATCGGGATGCGCGCGAAACACGTCGGAGTCGGAGTTGATCATTTCCGGCTCGAACCAGATGCCGAATTTCATACCGAGGCCGTGGACGTGTTCGATCAGAGGAGTCAGGCCATCAGGATATTTGCGGGGATCGACTTCCCAGTCGCTCAGGGCTCTGGTGTCGTCATCACGCATTCCGAACCAGCCGTCATCCAGAACAAAACGCTCCGCGCCAAGGTTAGCCGCGTGTTCTGCAATTTCCTTGAGCTCGGGAAGGTTATGGTCGAAGTAAACCGCCTCCCAGCAGTTGTAGTGGACCGGACGTGGACGGGCCGGATCCGGAAATTCTACAATCCGGTCGCGCAGATGACGCTGGAACGCAACGGCGCATCCGTTCAAGCCGTCGTCGGAGAACATGGCGTAAAGCGTGGCCGTAGAGAACCGCGTAGCGGCCTCGGTCTCGATCCGTGTTGCATGGCCGAACTGGATCTGGCGGCGCCCGTCGGGCAGCTCTTCCGCTGCCATGCGGTGACCACCGGACCAGCCGTAGTGAAAACCGTAGGCATGGCCGGTAGCATTGGTCGCTCCGCGGCATGGGACGATCAGCCCTGGAAAATGCTCATGACCTGTGCGCCCGGTGCGGTTCTCTCGGTAGCGCACCCCTGGGGACCAGGCGGTACGGTTCATCTGGAACTCACCGCACCACCTCCCCGCAAAGTCGATCATTTCGTCGCTGAGCTGCGGCGCGGGGAAAACCGGTGCTGACAGCCAGTGCAGGTGCATGGGTTGACTGCTCTCGATTGAGGCCCGGGCCTCAATTACGTGAGTTTCCGTGTCTATTGCGAATTGTGCGCAGTAGATGAGCAGGCCGGACTGGTCGCGAAACGTAAGCGTGAGACTGTTTTCCCCAATGCTTTCTGAGGAGAAGCAGAACTTGGGCAGGTAGGGCCGACCCGCCTCGTCCCGGATTACCAGCCCCGGTTGTCCGGGAAAGGTTCGGGTTGCTTCGGGGCAGATAGAGAGTTCCGGGTTCGCGTCGAGCATGCCACCGGTCACGTCGATGGCGTGTGCCCTGGTCAGCGTTTGCGTGTCCTCCTCATCCGGCAGACGCGGACCCCAGTAGACCACCTCGGCGAGGTGGTCTTTTTGGGAAGCAAGAACCAGCGTTTGCCGACTGTCATCGAGCCGCCAGGTTCGGATCATTTAACGGCTCCCAGCGTCAGGCCGGCAATGAAGTGCCGCTGCATGAGGAAAAACATCAACACCGGTGGCAGAGCCGCGACGATCGAGCCGGCGGAGACGAGGTGCCATGCGGCGACCCACTGGCCATTGAGCGAATAAAGACCGGCGGTGATCGGCTGGTTCTCTGCGCCCTGGGTCAGGACGGTAGCCCAGAAGTAGTCGTTCCAGATGAAGGTGAAAATCAGCACCGACAGGGCCGCGAGCGCTGGTTTCATCAGGGGCAGAACGACATACCAGAAGATGCGGATTTCGCTGACACCCTCGACGCGTGCCGCCTCGATCAGCTCATAGGGCAGGGCCTTGATGAAGTTGCGCATAAAGAGAGTGCAGAACCCGGCCTGGAAAGCGATGTGGAACAGAGCCAGTCCGTACCAGGTGTTGTACATGCCAAGATCAAGGGTGAGGTCGCGGACCGGAACCATCAGGATCTGGAACGGTACGAAGTTGCCCGCGATGAACATGAAGAAGATCAGAAGGTTGCCCTTGAACTTGTACACTGCGAGCGCGAAACCGGTCATGCAGCTGATCGCCACTGCGCCGATGACGGTAGGGATCGTTACCTTGAACGAGTTGAGGATGTACTGTCCGATTGGGGTTTGTTTGAAGATGGCCGTGTAGTTTTCAAGCAGATTGAAGCTTGTCGGCCAACCCCAGTAGTTGCCCGCGGTAATGTCACCGGCCGAGCGGACCGAAGTCAGCGCGACGGCGATGAGAGGCAGGAGCCAGATAATCAGGGCAACGGGCAGAGCGATCTTGTAGACGGTCTGAGCTGCGGCAGATTTTTTCTCAATGGGAGTGGGAAACATCTTAGTGCCCTTTCTCGTCGCGGTACATTTTCCAAAGGAAACCGGCGATATAGACCATCATGATAAGGAACAGGACCACGGCAATGGCCGCGCCATATCCCATACGGAAGCCGTATTCGGAGAACGCCTGCTCATACATGTAGAATGCCAGCACGCGGGAGGAGCCCCAGGGGCCGCCATCGGTCATAATGGAGATCAGGTCGAACGAGCGCAGGGCGCCTATGACCGTCACGACAACTGCAATAAAGGTTGCGGGCCGGAGCTGCGGAAGGATCACGTACCAGAGCATTTTTGCGCCTTTGGCATTGTCGAGGCGGGCGGCCTCGATCTGCTCCGGGTCGACCGCATTCAGACCGGTGAGGTAGAGGATCATGCAGTACGCCGTCTGCGGCCAAAGACCGGCGGCGATAATACCATAGGTCACGTAGCGTTCGTCCGCGAGCACGGCTATCGGTTCGGCTCCAAACCATCCGAGCACAATATTCATAAGGCCGTAGCTGGGGTCGTAGAACCAGGCGAAGACGAGGCCGACGACCACCTGCGAGATAACAAACGGGAAGAAGAAGAGGGACTTGTAGATCCGGATGCCGCGTACTGTCTGGTTGAGGAACAGCGCCACGAAGAGTCCCATCGGGATCGCCAGCATGTAAAGAACAAGCCAGATCACGTTGTTTTTGAGCGAGGTATAAAACGCCTCGTCGTCCATCAGTTCGACGTAGTTGCCGGTGCCGACCCAGGTTGCTTCGCCGAGACCGTCCCAGTCGTAGAAAGAGATATTGATCGACTGGAAGATCGGAATAATCACGTAAACGAGAAACATGAAAATTCCCGGGGCCAGGAAAAGCCACGGTGCCAGGCGCTGCTGGTTTTCCTTCCACCACCCCCGTTTTGCGGGTGGATGCGTGTCCGGGACAATAGGGGCGGTCATTTCTTCCTCCTCTGGCGCGTTCGACTGACGGTTTTTGCCCCGCTCGACACCGCCGGGCGGGGCATTTCCTTGCAGATTGTTATTTGTAGACGCGCTCGCGGACCTTCTCGAGGCGCTCAAGAATGGCGTCGAGACGCTCGGGCTTCACCATGAATTCTTGGAAGCCTTCCATGCCAGCCTTGGCCATTTCCGCCGGATAGTCGCGGTCGAAAAACTGCGCGATGCCGCCATCGGTGTTCGACAGCATCTCGTAACCTGCCTGGAGAAATTTGTCGTCGCCAACCTCGGATTCGTTGTTGATCGGCAGCTGGCCCAGGGTCTCGTTGATCTGGGTCTGCACATCAGCGCGTGCGAGGTAGGCCAGGAACTTCTTCGCATCTTCTTTGTTTTTCGCATTCGCCGGAATGTGGATCGTGTCCGTTGGTGCGTCCTCTGCGAGGGGCACGTCAGGATTGATCACGGGGAATTGGAAGAAACCAAGCTGGTTATCGGTAAGCCCCGCCTCGCGCAGCGGTGCCACGGCAAAGTTGCCCATGACGTACATGGCTGCTTCGCCCTGGACCATCGGTGCAAGAGCTTCCTGCCATGAATAGGCGGCGTGGTTCTCAAGGAAGAACCCGGCGTCGATGAGCTCCTTCCAGTTGTTCATGGTCGCCCGGACGCGGTCATCGGTCCAGGAAACCTCACCTTTGCCGAGTGCCATGTGGAAGTCGTAACCGTTTGTGCGCAGGTTGATGTAGTCAAACACACCGCCGGCGGTCCAGAGGTACTTGGTACCGATGGTAATCGGGGTGACCCCGGCTTCCTTCAGGGTTTCACCGGCGGCTTTGAACTCATCCCAGTTGGTAGGAACTTCGATGCCGTTTTCCTCAAAGATGTCCTTACGATAGTAAACGCCCCATTGGTAATAGGTGTAAGGAACGCCCCAGAGCTGGCCGTCGATAGTCATCGAACCCACGGAAGAGGCCAGCGATTCCTTCAGCCCATTTTCCTCCCAAACATCATCCACCGGCTCGAAGAGGCCGGCGTCTACATACGGAAGCATTCGGTTGCCCGCGTACCAGTTAGCAAGATCCGGCGAGTCAGCTGTCAGAAAGTTCCGGATCGAAGTTTTGTATCCTTCGTGGTCGAAGAGGTTCCAGGTCACCTCAACGTCTGGGTTTTCAGCCTTAAATCCCTCGATCAGCGCCTCAAATGCGGCTTTGGGCGCAGGGTCGGATGTGTCGGTGTTGATCACCAGTTCTCCGGCGAAAACCGCCGATGAGAGTAGCGTGGAAGCGGCGACCGCCGTCGTCAAAGTTTTTGCCTTCTGGAACATGTGATTCCTTTCTCCTCCAGATTATTGGTCCCACATAATGGAACAAACGTTTTGAATGTTGACCTGATAGTCTCAAATTGCTATCAAGTCAACAATTCCTTAACAACGAATAGAACACAAGAACGGCGGATCGGGAAAATGAATAAGCACGTCGGTACTGACGGGACTGTCGGAAAAGCACTTGATATTCTTGATACCGTCGTAGCTTTCGGGCGGGCCGTGCGCTTCGCCGAAATCCAGGAAGTCAGCCCATATCCCAAAGCGACGCTCTACCGAATCCTCCAATCGCTGACGAATCAGGGGATGCTGGCCCATGATGAGGAGCGGATGGTCTATGTCCCCGGTTTGCGGCTGGTCAGGATGGCCCGGCACGCGTGGAACCAGTCCTCTTTGGGACCTCTGGCGCTGCCGTTCATTGAGACGCTGGCGCGGGATGTGGGCGAAACGGTCCATCTGGCACAGATGGAATACGGTCGCGTCGTGTTTATTGAAAAGATAACCCCTGAGGATGGGTTTCAGACCATGGCGCGCCCTGGTCGGCGGTCGCCCGCACACTGTACCGGGGTCGGCAAGGTAATGCTGGCCTTTATGGATGAGGAGCGGAGACAGCTGGCGTTGGACAACCAGCAGTATGAACCGTTCACGCCCGCGACCCATTCCGGACCGCAAACACTGCTTACGGAACTCGAGACCGTACGTCAGAAGGGTGTGGCTTTTGATCGTGAGGAACACGAGCAGGGTATCATAAGTATCGCGGCGCCGATCCTTGGCAGCTCAAAACGCGTGATTGGCGCAATCTCAATCGTGACATCCACGTTCCGCATGTCGCTCGAAGATATTGATAAACTTCGACCCGCATTGTTGCGGACAGCCGCCCAAATCGGACGTGAGGCTGAGGTCTGGCCTTATCCGGTAGCGCAATAAACCTATCAAAACCCCTGGGGAGAGAAAAACCATGTCAGGTGTAGCACTCAACGGTGCCGTAAAACGCTACGGCGAAATTCAGGTCATTCATGGCGTCGACCTCCAGATTGAGGATGGCGAGTTTTGCGTGTTCGTTGGCCCGTCAGGCTGCGGTAAATCAACGCTGCTGCGTATGATCGCCGGGCTTGAGGAGACCTCGGATGGACAGATTTCGATTGGCGGAAGGGATGTCACGCGGGCCGATCCCGCTGAGCGTGGGGTTGCCATGGTTTTCCAGACCTACGCGCTTTACCCGCACATGACCGTCGAGGAAAATATGGGCTTTGGCCTGAAGATGAACGGCGTCGAGAAGTCGGTGATCAAGTCCAAGGTCGCTGAGGCCAGCCGTATTCTGAAGCTCGACGAGTATCTGACGCGTCGCCCGAAAGCATTGTCCGGAGGTCAACGCCAGCGTGTAGCCATCGGCCGGGCAATTGTGCGTGGTCCAGATGTGTTTTTGTTTGACGAGCCGCTGTCGAACCTTGACGCGGAACTGCGCGTGGACATGCGGGTGGAGATTGCCAGGCTGCACAAGGAAATCGGCGCCACCATGATATATGTGACGCATGACCAAGTTGAGGCGATGACCCTGGCCGACAAAATTGTTGTGCTTCGGGCGGGACATATCGAACAGGTCGGCAGCCCGATGGAACTGTACCAAAATCCCGACAACCGGTTTGTTGCTGGCTTCATCGGGTCGCCCAGCATGAACTTCATGAAGGGCAAGGTTAAAGGTGGCGAGGTTGTGGTGCCGGCGCTTGACAATGCTTCAATCCAGACCTCGGTAGCTCTGCCGGGCGATGGCTCGGACATTATCGTCGGTATTCGGCCGCAGCATCTGGCCGTGCGTGAGGGAGCGTCGCCGGTGAAGGTCGATATCCGCGAGCGGCTTGGTGGCGTGGCTTACGATTATCTCAACACACCAACGGGCGAGCGCATCGTCGTTGAGACGAAGGGAGACGAAGCCATTCCGGAAGGAACCGGCGTGGTTGTTGAGTTTGATCCAGCTGACGCCATGTTCTTTGACGCGAGCAGCGAGGAACGCCTGCGGTAAAACCGTCGGGACTGGTTTTGTCCGGATCTTCGTGATGGAAATTGAACTTCAGGCGTCGCCATGTGCGGCGCCTTCATTTTTTTGTCTTGGAAAGTTTTCGAAGTCTGGGCGCCATACGGCTTGAATTCATCTATGTTACGTGTAACACAAATTATGTTATATAAATTGCGCATCTTCGATATAAAATCTGTCAGGCGGGCTTGCGTCACGCCGCATGGATGCCATATAACATCCACATGGATGGTATATGGATGTAACTTTGAAATGAGCAATGTCACAAAGCTCCGGGATAAAATCCCGGACAATGAGAAGGTCACGATAAACCTCGGGTTTGTGGATCTGGGCCGTATCGATCTGCTGGTGCAGGAAGGCTTTTATTCCAACCGCAGTGACCTTATCCGAACCGCAATAAGGAAACAGCTCGACAGTCACGATGCGGATGTGCGCAGAACAGTCGACCGTCACACAATGGAACTGGGCCTGCGGGAATACACGCGGGCGGATCTGGAGGCGGTTCGCGATTCCGGCGAAATGCTTCATGTCAAAGTCGTCGGCCTCGCGCGGATCGCCAGCGACGTGACGCCTGAACTGGCGCTCGAGACCATTGGGTCAATCTCGGTGCTGGGCGCGCTTCAGGCTGGAAATGACGTCAGAAAAGCTCTCGCCGACCGCATTACCTGACCGGTCAGGCTTTTAAGGGATAACATATTATGTACGGATTTAACGCCGGTGTACTGCACCGGGCGAACGGTGGTGTGCGCGGTTTTGACAGCGGTGCGGCGAACGAACTGGTGCGTCGCACGTTGGCTCAGAACGGTTTCGCTGCTGAGGGCACAACGCAACCGGATTTTGTCAGCACGGTCCTCAAGGGTGTTTTGGGTAACAGTGCGACGCTTGCAGCGGTGCGTACGACTGAAGAACCGGATTTACCGAACGGCGCACGGTTTCTCGCAGGCAGTTATGCCTGTGCGGAAGGATCGAGGGATTACAGGCTTTACGTGCCCTCAAAGGCTGTGGAGCGTTTAAACGGGCTCGTGGTGATGCTGCACGGTTGCACTCAGACTGCGGAGGATTTTGCAGCCGGCACACAGATGAACGCTTTGGCGGAGAAACACCGGTTCGCGGTCCTTTACCCGCAGCAGGCGCGCGGGGAGAATTCTCGAGCATGCTGGAACTGGTTCAGTCCGGGCGACCAGACGAGAGACAAAGGTGAGCCCGCGATCCTTGCGGGCATGACGCGCAAAATCGTGGCTGATTTTGGCATTCCGTCCTCGGCCACGTTCGTGGCTGGGCTGTCCGCCGGTGGCGCCATGGCTGTCATATTGGCCACGACGTGGCCTGATATATTTGCCGGGGCTGGCGTTCATTCCGGATTGCCCTACGGGTCCGCGTCGGACGTGTCCACTGCCTTTTCGGCCATGGCGGGAAGAAATGTCGGCACCGCTTCTCTGGCCCCTCAGGTTCCGGTGATCGTGTTCCACGGATCGGCGGATGCGACAGTCAGTCCGCTCAACGCCGACCGAATTGCGGGTGACGTGCGCCGGGGCCATTCCGGGCAGTCACTGGAGACAAGTGAGAGACGTACCGTTGGGGGACGTAACTGCACCAGGATGGTGGAGACCACAATGGATGGCCGGCCAATGATTGAGACATGGAGGATCGAGGGACTTGGCCATGCCTGGTCCGGCGGGAACGCGAAAGGAAGCCATACGGATGCCTCGGGGCCGGACGCAAGCGCGGAGATGGTTCGGTTTTTCGGACAGTGCCGCAGAAAAAGGACGTAATAATATGACGATGACACTGAGATTTGATGCGGTGAGCGAAGCAAATCCGGGACCAAAATGGGAAGCCCGTTGGCAGAGGTCTTGGCCCGCCTACCGTTCATGGTTCCTGGCGCGTGGCGGCCATCGCGGACCGGACCGTAAAGAGTGCCGTGAGGCAATGGAGCGGTATATGCCCGAACTGCTACCGGTCTACGACCGGCTGACACTGTTGGCCGGAAACTCCGATCTGGCGGCAAGGTTCCTTTCGACCTGGTGTCCACCCACATACCTTGGGGGATGCTCCCTCGCGGCAGCAGCGGACGGGGATCACGTGCGGCTTGTACGGAATTACGATCTGTCGCCGGACCTCAATGAGGGGTTGTTGCTGCGCACGGCATGGACCGGGCGAGCAGTGATGGGAATGGTCGAATTTCTCTGGGGGCTTTCGGACGGCATCAATGACGCGGGACTGAGTGTGGCGCTTGCCTATGGTGGACGATCGGAGACCGGGCGGGGTTTCGGGATCACGACAATCCTGCGTTATGTTCTTGAGACCTGCGACACGGTGCCGGAGGCCCTGCAGGTGTTTCGGAGAGTCCCGTCCCATATGGCATACAATATTGTGGTGGCGGACCGGGATGGCAGAACGGCAAGCGTGGAACTGTCGCCTGGCGGTGGGGTCAGCGTGATGCCGCATGCAATCGCAACCAACCATCAGAGCGGACCCACGGTTTCGGAACGCCCGGCGTTTACGCGGAGTTTTGAGCGTTATTCACATCTTGAGACAATGGAGCGGAAGCCGTTGGCTTTGAGGGATGCGTTCATGCGTGAACCATTGAAACAGGATCGTTACAGTGAGGGATTTGGGACGCTGTTCACGGCGGAATATGATTGCGTTGAGCGTTGTATGGAATTGACCTGGCCTGATGACGGGTGGGTTAAAAGCCTCGATGGATTCACTGAAGGGACCAAGGTTGTATCCTATGAATCCGCACCGGAGCAGTCAGCTGAGTACGCTCAGGGAGACATGGACTGGTCAAAGGCTGCTTTTGTAGACTGGTTCGCCGTGGCACGGGATTTTATGAACGGTCAGGGTCGGCCGATCGAGTCCTATCTGGCAGGCAATGCGGTCACCTCGCCTCCGGATTTTTCTAAGATTTCCACGGAGCGTCAGTGCTGAAAGAAGCATAAGTTCGATGAATTCCGGAACCGATGGCAGGTCAGCCGTGTTGCCTGACCATAGGCAGACGGGGATTCCTGATGAAAATCGAACTGACGGTAAACGGAACTGCGCGGGCCCTGGATCTGGACCCGCGTGTCACGCTGCTTGACGCACTGCGTGAACATCTCAAACTGACTGGCAGCAAAAAAGGATGCGACCATGGCCAGTGCGGGGCCTGCACGGTGATAGCCGGTGGGCGGCGCATAAATGCCTGTCTCAGCCTCGCGGTCATGCATGACGGTGACGAAATAACAACGGTTGAAGGCCTGGCCGAGGCCACCGGGGGCACTTTGCAGCAGGCTTTTGTCAGAAACGACGGAATGCAGTGTGGTTACTGCACTCCAGGACAGCTTTGCTCCGCAACTGCGATGCTCGACGAACTGAGAGAGGGCTGGCCCAGCCACGTAAGTGACGATCTCAATGGGCCGTACGAACTGACCCATGAGGAAGTGTCGGAACGGATGAGCGGCAATCTGTGCCGCTGTTCCTGTTATCCCGGCATCAATGCCGCAATCACCGAAGCGGGAGCGGCAAAATGAGACCTTTCGAGTATCAGCGACCGACTACTACCGATTCAGCCCTGGCCGCGATTGCCCCAGGCGCGGCCTTCATTGCTGGCGGCACCAACCTTATCGACCTGATGAAACTGGAAGTCATGGCACCGGATACGGTGATTGATATCTCCAGGCTCGGGATGGATGGGATCGAGGAGGATGATGGCGGAGTTCGCATTGGTGCGACCGTTACCAACTCCGATCTGGCAGCGGATCGACGCGTTCGACGGGACTATCCGGTGCTCTCGCGGGCACTTTTGGCCGGAGCGTCAGGGCAGTTGCGCAACAAGGCGACAACCGGCGGTAATCTCCTTCAGAAAACGCGCTGCCCATATTTTTACGACACCGACACTCCCTGCAACAAACGCGAACCGGGCACCGGCTGCGCCGCGATTGGCGGCGAGCAGCGAAATCACGCCATCCTGGGGACATCCGAGCACTGTGTTGCTCTGCACCCCAGTGACATGGCGGTCGCCATGCGTGCGCTGGATGCGGTGGTCGAAATACGGGGAGCCGGTGGAGAGACCCGAGAGATCGATCTGGAAAAGTTTTACCTGCTGCCGGAAGACAGGCCGCAGGATGAGACGGTTCTCGAACCTGGCGAACTGATTGCGGCAGCCAGGCTGCCCGCTCCGAAGGGAACGCGACAGGTGTACCGCAAGGTTCGGGACCGTGCCTCCTATGCCTTTGCGCTGGTGTCAATCGGTGCCGTTCTGGAAATGGAAGCGGGCAGGATCAGTCATGCCGCCGTGGCTTTTGGTGGTATCGGGGTGAAGCCCTGGCGTGATGGTGCCGTCGATGATCTGCTGACCGGCGAAGAGCCGTCTGAAGGTCTTTTTGAGCAAGCGGGAGAGGTTCTGATGCGGGATGCGCGTCCAAGCGATGGCACGGAATTTAAGGTCGGTCTGACCCAACGATTGCTGAAAGCTGTTCTGACGGAGGCGACCCAATGAGTTTGGATCTTAAAATCGACGGACCCGACCGCGAACATCGGCCCGACCACCTGGCCCAAAACGTTCTTGGCCACGAAATTGATCGCCCTGATGGCTGGCTGAAGGTCAAGGGCGAGGCGACATATGCTGCTGAGACTTTTCCTGAAGGACTGGTTCACGGGATTCTGGTAAGGGCGCCGGGTATCGGGCGTGTTTCCTGCGCGAACCTTGAGGACGTCCGCAACATGCCCGAAGTTTTGGCGGTGGTCCGGGACGAACGTCTGTTGCGCAATGCTGCTCAGGGCGGTGCGAATGAGGCGCCGGTCCAAGGCGTGGACACAGCCGAATACGTTGGCCAACCGGTGGCGCTGGTCGTGGCGGAAACCTTTGAGGCCGCACGCCATGCAGCGGTCGCACTGACCGTTGAAATTGACGGTGTTGAGGCTCCGGTCGATCCGGAGGCTGTTGTTCCCGAAGAGCCTGACAATCAGATCAGTACCAGGGGCGACCTCGATGGTGCCATGCGGCATGCACCCTACTCTATTGATGTGGTCTACACGACCGCCTCTATGAATTCGGCTGCCATGGAGCCACATGCCGCAACGGCGGTGTGGGACGGCGAGGTGCTGACCCTGCGCGGCGCGCTTCAGATGCTGAAGTTCAACCGCAACGAACTTGCGGACTCGCTGGGGCTACCACCGGAGAGGGTTCGAATTCTCGCGCCTTATGTCGGCGGTGGTTTTGGGTCGAAACTTGGTATTTCGGCGGATTGCGTAGCGGCTGCGGTAGCGGCGATGGAGCTGAACAGGCCCGTGCGCGTGGTGCAGCATCGCCGTGACGTGTTTGAGGTGAATGTGAGGCGGTCGGAAACGCGTCAACGCATACGGCTTGCCTGCGACACGCAGGGACGCCTAACCGGCCTTGGTCACGAAGCGCTGGTTTCCAACCTGCCGAAAGAGGAGTTCTTCGAACCCGTGCTTCAGGCAAGCTATTTTGCCTATGCCGCGGCCAACCGGGATCTGAGACTCAAGGCCGCGCGCATCAACCGGCCGGCAACGGGGTCCGTTCGTGCGCCGGGTGAGGCCGTGGGCGTCACCGTGTTTGAGGCGGCGATAGATGAACTGGCCGTGAAGACCGGGATTGACCCGATTGAACTCAGGCTGCGCAACATTCCGGAGAAAGATCCGGATACCGGTGTTCCGTTTTCGTCGCATCGTCTGGAAGCCACACTTAAAGACGGGTCTGAGCGTTTCGGTTGGAATGAGCGCGATCCAGCGCCGCGCCAGCGGCGCGAGGGGGAATGGTGGATCGGTACCGGCATGGCGGCCGCTTTTCGTGTGAACATGATCACTCCAGCGGAGGCGCGGATCACGCTGGACGGGGACCGTGCGACTGTTGAGAGCGACATGACGGATATCGGCACTGGCAGCTACGTGATCTTTCAGCAAATCGCAGCGGAGATCCTTGGCCTGCCCACAGGCAAAGTCGATGTGAGGCTGGGTGATACGGCCTACCCGCCTGGATCGGGCTCTGGCGGCTCGTTTGGGGCAGCATCCACCGGAACGGCGGTATGGCTTGCAGGCATGGAGATCCGACGCGCCCTCGCGGAAAGGCTGGGGTGCGATGAAAGCGAAATGACTCTGAGGGATGGCTACGTAACGCACGGCAACCGTCGTGTCCCCTTGGCCGATCTCGTGGGAGGCGGTGCCTTTTCCGGTCACGGCAGGGTCGAACCCGGCGATGCCCAGGAAAAAGTACGGCAGGCGACCTATGGTGCGCATTTTGCTGAAGTGGGCGTCAATGACGTGACCGGCGAGGTGCGGGTCCGTCGGATGCTGGGCAGTTTCTCCGCCGGACGCATTCTCAATCCGCGGACCGCGAGGTCGCAGTGTCATGGTGGTATGATTTGGGGCATCGGTATGGCCCTGACGGAGGAGATGACCCACGATCGCCGCGACGGCCATGTGGTCAACCGTGATTTTGCGGGCTACCACGTGCCAGTAAACGCGGATGTGCCGCCTTTGGATGTGTATTTCGTCGAAGAACTTGATGACTGGGCCGGACCTTTGCAGGTAAAGGGTATCGGCGAGTTGAGCATCTGCGGTTCCGGCGGTGCCATTTTTAACGCCATCCATCATGCCTGCGGGGCGAGGCTGCGGGATTTCCCCGCGACGCCGGACCGGGTACTTGCGGCGTTGTCCTGAGATGAATGTATGAGACGAAGTAGTTGGTAGCAAAAAAAGGCGCCTCAAGGGGCGCCTTTTTCGCGTCGACGGAGAACAAGCAGAAGTTGGCCTAGTTCTCCGCGTCCATACCTTTGTCCGCTATTTGCTTTTGGGCCTCGTTGGTTTTAGTGCCGTCCACGCCGAGGATGGAAAGTGCGCCCGCGGATTTGGTGAACTGCAGGTCCCGGTACTGAACAACCTCAATTCGGTTGCCCCACGGGTCACGGAAATTGTTGTCCGAGCCGTCGACCGCGGTACCCCCCGCGGTCACCGCGCTTTCAATCACTGGCGTCATGTCATCTACGACAAGGCCGAAATGGCGGTTATCGTCCGGTGATTGCGCCCTGCCCTCGTTCAGGGCAAGAAACTGATCGCCCATATCAAGGAACGCCATGATACGGCGCCCCTCTTCGTTCTCGTGGGTGCCGCGCAATTCGAAATCGAACAGGCTGCTGTAGAATTTGAGAGCTGCCTCAACATCACCAACTTCCAGGGCGATGTGGTTTATGCCCATCATTTTTGCCCTTTTCGTGCCAGTCATGGCTGGTCTCCATCTAGTGTGCAGTCGCTGCCTCCTGTCGGTTCCAGCGCGGTCAAAAAGGAAGGGTAGCTCGTGTTTTCACAATCCTTGAGACCAAGCTCCTGCCTCAAATCTTTAAGGCGGGTGGGATCCGCGCCCTCGACAGCGCATGTGACATGGGTGCCATTGCCCAGGATGCGGGACACTGTAACCTCACCAAGGTGGTCATCGAATGCAAAACGATGTCTTTCCTTGGCCACCCGGAAGATGCGAACATTTTCCAGCGGCCCAAGAACCTCAAGCAGAGCGTTGTGATCGTGAATACGGTCCGGGTTCAGGGGCATTTCAGCCATCTCAGTGGGTAGAAATCCCTCGGCAATGTCACGACCGGTCAATGGCATGGTGATACGCCGCACCGGTTGCCAGAGTTCAAAATCCCCGTGGCGGTTCATGAGAAGCTTCAGGTCGAGTTCATCCGCCCGTAGTTTTAAACCGAAATCAAGCCGATCCTTGAACAGGATGTAGACGTCGGTTCTGCACTCAAAGTCGGTCTTGTTTCCCTGTGTCCCGAACCGTTCCGCAGACTTCGCCGCCGCATCACCAAATACACGGAACTCATATCGGGGCACTTCGGGGGCTTCGTCCTTATTTAATACAGCCATCTGTAACATCAGTCGGCGACCGCCTCCCCGCCATCCGGGTGCAGAACATGCCCGGTCATATAGGAACTGTCGTCACAGGCGAGGAAGAGAAGCGAGGGCGCTACCTCATTTGGCTGACCCGGACGACCAAGCGTGCTGTTTTGGCCAAAGGTCTCGACCTTTTCCGGCGGGAAGGATGCCGGGATCAGCGGGGTCCAGATCGGTCCCGGCGCGACACCGTTTACGCGTATGCCGCGATCCGCAAGATTGTTGGCCAAGGCCCTGATAAACGACAGGATTGCACCCTTGGTCGACGAATAATCGATCAAAAGGTCCTGCCCCCGATACGCCGTGACCGATGTCACGCCAATGACTGTGGATCCTTCTCGCAGATGTGGAAGGGCCGCCTGAACCATAAACATCTGACCAAAAATATTGGTGCGGAAAGTGTCTTCGATCTGCTGCTCGGTAACGTCCTCGATCCGGTCCTGGGAATGCTGCTCCGCCGCGTTGTTCACCAGGATGTCGATGCGGCCGAACCGCTCAACAGTCTGCGCAACTGCGTCGAAACAGAAATCACGGTCGGCAACGTCGCCTCGGATGGCCACACCGTCTCCGCCCTCGGCCTGGATTGCCGCTACGGTTTCCTCCGCGTCGTCATCCTCAGTCTTGTAGACAAATGCAACTTTTGCGCCTTCGCGTGCATAGAGCACGGCAGTGGCCCGACCGATACCGGAGTCTCCGCCTGTAATCAGTGCGATCTTGCCCGAGAGGCGGCCGGAGCCCGGGTAGCGCGGCGCGTAGTCCGGCTTTTTGTCCATCCTGCTTTCAAGACCCGGTTGCTGGTCCTGAACTGTTTGGTCTG
Organism: Alphaproteobacteria bacterium; assembly: GCA_030427145.1. Taxonomy (GTDB): domain Bacteria; phylum Pseudomonadota; class Alphaproteobacteria; order Rhodobacterales; family Rhodobacteraceae; genus Amaricoccus; species Amaricoccus tamworthensis. Next base: position 19,871 of record JAUHWT010000016.1, read on the forward strand.
AATACTGTGTCATGGGCCTCAACTCCCCTGCTCTGATTTTTTGGAAATGGCCGGCCTTGGGCCGGTCGAAAAACGAGTGATATTTGATCAACACGATGCACTGTATTTTTGTTCCGCCACTGCCTCGCATGCGCGAAACGGTGTCAGCAGAATGAGGTTGCTGAATCACTTTGCGACACCTTTCTGTGAGGATTTCCGCAAAGCAGGTGGAACCGATGGCCCAATTCGGCGTTGACACTACATCCCGGGCCGGGACCGTGAAAACCTAATAACTTATTGAGTTATAAGGTTATTGTGGTGCCCTGTCCTATAGATAGCGCTGGTGACAGGCAGTCCGAAACGCTCTCGGAGAAAGCTTAAGCCGGCAATCGCCAGGTATCCGTGCTTCCCCGGACGGGGCGTTCGGATGGCTGGCCGGACTGGAAGGAAAGAGGAACATGAACGGCATAATTTACACGGTTGGGCTCGTAGTGTGCGTCCTGGCCGTCGTGTCTTTCGTACTGTGACACACCTGCAGGGAAAGGAAATACAAAAATGACCCAATCCACCGAATACACATCTCCCGGAACCGCGACACCGGCCGCTCAGGCCGTTGAGCCGCGAAAGTCCGGAGCAGAGGAAAGCGCCGAAAAGGCGAAAGCGGCCGCCAATGATGCCAGGAACGAAATTCGCTCCTCCGCAGAAAAAGTGACGGAGACGGTAACGTCTGAGGCCGCCGCCTACGCGAAGAGCGCAAAATCCACCACGGCTGACGAAATAAGTGATGTGGCGTCCGCGCTCCGCACGGCTGCTGACGAATTGCGGTCCGGATCCCCGCAGGCCCGGACGTTCAGTCAGATTGCTGATGGCCTTGCGGATGCCTCTGAAGCTCTTCGAGACAGGGACCTCGGAGAAACTGTCTCTGACGTAAACAATTTTGCCCGCCGCAATCCGCTGGCGTTTCTTGGTGGCGCGGCGCTCGTTGGCTTTGCTGCCACGCGTTTTGCTAAAGCCTCCTCCGGAACGTCCGCCAACAGTGGTCCTGGATATGGCGCGGCCACCGATGCTCGCCGGGCTGGCATGAACGCCCACCCGACGCAGCCTCCCGCACAGCCCGCGGCAACAGCAGGAGAAAAGGTATGAACACCGAGCAGATGAAATCAGCCGGAGGGCTCCTGACGGACGCTCTTGGTCATGTCAGCGCGCTGGTCCGTAAGGAAGTGGATCTGGCCCGCGCTGAACTTCAGGAAAACCTCAACAGCGCCGGTACGGCGGTTGGCCTTATCGTTGCTGCCGTAGTGGTTGTGTTGACAGCGCTCAACGTCCTGACGGCAGCCCTCGTCGCGGCCCTTACGGAGGCTGGCATTCCGGGCGCATGGTCCGCCCTGATCGTTGGCGTGGCGCTTGCCGTTGCAGCCTATGCCATGGCCCGCAAGGGCATCGACAGCCTCAAACTTAGCAGCCTCGCACCGTCGCGCACGGCCACGAACGTGAAACGCGACGCTCAGGCGTTAAAGGAAGCATACAATGACAAGTGAAACACAGACAACAGGTGAGATCGAACGTGAAATTGAACGCGAGCGCGCAGGTCTGAGCCACACGCTCGACGAGTTGCAGGACCGCTTTTCAGTGGACTCTATAGCCCGTGAAATCGGCGATCAGTTCTGCATACACGGTTCGGACATTGGAACCGCGTTCCGGGACTCCATTAAACGCAACCCGCTCGCGGTGGCTTTGACCGGCGCTGGCATCGCATGGCTGGCATTTGGTGGTGATCGCAACACTGGCGGTTACCGGTCGGAACCTTCCTACGGCCCCCGCCCGATGCCCGCACGCGATTACCCGCGACAGAACGTTGCAGCGATGGAGACCGACCGCGGCGACCATGGGCTCGTTCCGACCGGTGCGGTGGATCGGCGTGAATCGGAGAGCGTTCCGTCCTGGGCCCGCACATTGGACCATCGCGACCGGCACGGAAGCGATGACAGCACGGGATCCAGTGATGAAGTTGGTTCGGGTGTGGCGGAGAATATCCGTGCCAAGGCCGACAGTGTCGGCGATCGTATGAAATCCGCGCGCGATGGTGTGCGCGAAAGCGTATCGTCGGCATCCCGCTCCGCGTCGGACGCAGCGACTTCGGCTTCCCAATCGGCATCTGATGCGGCCGCTTCCGCCCGGGACCGTTTTAACCGCACCGCTGAGACCGCCTCTGAGCGCGCGCGCCGTCTGCGCGACCGTCTTAGCGAGGGAACAGAGTCCATGTCGGCTGAAGCCCGGGAACGGGTAATTGCCGCGCGTCAGCGGGCTCTCGAAGCACGGGATGCGGCTTGGGAATCCACCCGCCGTGGCCGGGAAAGCGCGGCGGACATGTTTGAGGAAAACCCGCTTGTTGCCGGAGCGCTGGCCCTTGCCGTTGGTGCGGCCATCGGTGCGGCCCTCCCCCGCAGTCGAACGGAAGATCGTTATATGGGCGAGAAAAGCGATGAGCTTTTCCGGGAAGCCGAGCGGATCTACGCCGAGGAGCGGGACAAGGTGTCGGCTGTAGCCAAAGCTGCCGCCGACGAGGCTGGGACTATCGTTGAGGACACGAAGTCCGAAGCGGACACCAAATTGCCGGATGCGACCGATAAAGCCATTGGTAAGGTTGAGGAATCGGCCAAACGCGTTGCGGATGCCGCCAAGTCCGAAGCCAAGAAACAGGAGCTTGTTGGCTCCGACAGCTGACGCACAATTGGATTATAAAGCTGGCTCCCGCGTCATGTGACGCGGGAGCTTTATTGTTGCCACGGACCTATTCCGCAGCGACCGCTTTCGCGTCACCGGGGCGGTAGTTCAAAACAGGAGCCAGCCAGCGTTCAACTTCCGCCACCGACATGCCTTTACGGGTGGCATAATCTTCGACCTGATCGCGCTCGATCCTCGCCACGCCGAAATAATATGCCTCGGGGTGACCGATATAGAGGCCCGAAACGGAAGAACCCGGCCACATTGCCATGCTTTCAGTCAGTTCGACGCCGGTGTTTGCCTTTGCGTTCAGAAGGTCGAACAGGGTGCGTTTTTCCGTGTGATCCGGTTGCGCGGGGTAACCTGGAGCTGGGCGGATACCGTCGTACGGCTCACCGATCAGTTCCTGGGAATTGAAGCTTTCGTCCGGTGCGTAGCCCCAATGGTGCTTTCGGACTTTTTGATGTAACATCTCCGCCATAGCTTCCGCGAAGCGGTCTGCCAGGGCCTTGACCATGATGGAACCATAATCGTCGCCGCGTTTTTCGTAGTCGGCGGCTATGTCGATTTCCTCTGGACCCGCCGTGACCACAAAGCCGCCGATCCAGTCTGGTACGCCATCAGGTGCCACGAAATCTGCCAGCGCCAGATTTGGGCTGTCCTTGCGTTTCGAAGTTTGCTGCCGCAACGTGGTGAGCGTAGCAAGCGGTTCGGTCCGTTTGCTGTCCTTAAACAGTTGAATGTCATCGCCCTTGCGGTTTGCCGGCCAAAAGCCGATTACGGCGCGGGGGCCAAACCACTTCTCACCGATAATCCGTTGCAGCATCGCCTGTGCGTCGTTCAACAGGCTACGCGCGGCGTCGCCGTACTTTTCGTCCTCCAGAATGCGGGGGTAGACGCCCTTAAGTTCCCAGGTCTGGAAAAACGGGGTCCAGTCAATATAGCTGGCAATTTCCGCGAGATCCCAGTCCTCAATGACCTTTGTGCCCGTGATTTTGGGTTCGGTCGCGCTGTACTCAGACCAGTCGATTTTCATTGCGTTGGCCCGGGCATCAGCCAGTGGCAAACGCTTTTTAGCGCGTTCGGCCCGTTCGTGCCGTTCGACCACCTCTGAATATTCCGAGCGGATGCCTTCGATATATTCCGGGCGCTGGGTTTTGCTGAGTAGCGATGACACCACACCGACCGCGCGGCTGGCATCCGTTACGTAAATGGCCTGGCTCCTGTTGTATTGCGGAGCAATCTTGACGGCAGTGTGGACTTTCGACGTTGTCGCTCCACCAATAAGGAGCGGTATCCCAAAGCCCTCGCGCTCCATCTCTGAGGCTAGGTGAACCATTTCATCAAGTGACGGGGTGATCAGCCCCGAGAGGCCGATGATGTCGACGTCTTGGGCTTTTGCCTCCTCCAGAATTTTCTGGGGCGGGACCATGACACCAAGATCAATTATTTCGTAATTATTGCAGGCAAGCACGACACCGACAATGTTTTTGCCGATGTCGTGGACATCGCCTTTCACTGTAGCAATGAGAACGCGGCCCGCGCTTTCCCGCTTGCCATCCTTTTCAGCTTCCATGTAGGGCAGAAGAACGGCTACGGCCTGTTTCATGACGCGGGCGGATTTTACCACCTGCGGCAGGAACATTTTGCCCGCCCCAAAAAGGTCGCCGACCACATTCATGCCCGCCATAAGCGGCCCCTCAATCACGTCGAGGGGTTTTTCTGCGCCGAGGCGCGCGGCTTCAGTGTCCTCGTCAACATATTCGGTGATGCCGTTGACCAGAGCGTGTTCGAGGCGTTTGTCGACCGGCCATTCGCGCCAGCTCAGGTCTTTTTCGCGTCCGGTTGCCCCGCCCTGCCCGCGGTATTTGTCAGCGATTTCGAGCAAGTTTTCGGTAGCGTTGCCGCCATTTGCCGGTTTCCGGTTGAGCACGACGTCCTCGCAGGCCTCGCGCAGGTCCGGGTCGATCTGGTCGTAGACCGCTAGTTGACCGGCGTTGACGATACCCATGTCCATGCCAGCGCTGATCGCATGATAAAGGAACACCGCATGCATGGCCTCCCGTACCGGCTCGTTGCCTCGGAAGCTGAAGGACAGGTTCGAAACTCCACCGGAGATGTGACAGTGCGGCAGGTTTTTTTGGATCCAGCGAGTCGCCTCAATGAAGTCAACACCGTAGTTGTCGTGTTCCTCAATACCGGTGGCCACGGCAAAGACGTTGGGATCGAAGATGATATCTTCTGGCGGGAATCCGACCTTTTCGGTAAGCACACGATAGGCGCGTTCGCAGATTTCGGTCTTGCGTTGGAGACTGTCGGCCTGGCCCTGTTCGTCGAACGCCATAACCACAACCGCCGCACCATATGCGAGACAAAGCGAGGCCTGATGAATGAACGCGTCTTCGCCCTCTTTCAGTGAAATGGAGTTCACCACCGGTTTGCCCTGCACGCATTTCAGACCGGCCTCGATCACCTCCCATTTGGAGCTGTCGATCATGATGGGTACGCGGGCGATGTCGGGTTCGGCGGCCACGAGATTCAGGAACTCGATCATGGCCTGCTTTGAGTCGATCAGACCCTCGTCCATGTTGACGTCAATGATCTGTGCGCCGTTTTCGACCTGGCTACGGGCAACATCGAGAGCTGCGGCGTAGTCGCGGTTGGTGATCAGTTTGCGAAAACGGGCGGAGCCGGTAACGTTGGTGCGCTCGCCGACATTCACGAAAGGGATGTCCTGGGTCAGAACAAATGGTTCCAAGCCGGAGAGGCGCAGGAGGGGTTCAGGCATTTGTCAGCTCCCTGATTGTGCGGGGGGCATGTTTTGCGACGCGGTCCGCGATGGCGCGGATATGGTCCGGCGTGGTACCACAGCATCCACCGGCCACATTGATAAGACCATCCCGTGCGAACACCTCGACCAGAGCTGCAGTCTGGTCTGGCGTTTCGTCGTACTCTCCAAATGCATTGGGTAGACCGGCGTTGGGATAGGCGCAGATCATTGTGTCCGCCACACCGGAAAGTTCGGTCAGGTGTGGCCGCATTGCGTCTGCCCCGAGAGCACAGTTCAGTCCTACGGTAAAAGGACGCGCGTGACGCACCGAGTGCCAGAACGCGGTTGGCGTCTGACCGGAAAGCGTACGACCCGATGCGTCGGTAATCGTACCGGAAATCATGACCGGCAGTCGTTTCCCCACTTTTGCGAAACTTTCCAATGCCGCGAAAATCGCGGCTTTGGCGTTCAGGGTGTCGAAGATGGTCTCAATAAGGATCAGATCGGCGCCGCCTTCAATGAGTCCATCGATCTGTTGGCCGTAAGCGACACGCAGCTCGTCGAATGTCACGGCCCGATAGCCGGGATCGTTAACGTCGGGGCTGATGGAAGCGGTTCGGTTGGTGGGACCAACGGCCCCCGCCACGTAGCGGGCTTTTCCATCTCTGGCCTCTGCCCGATCGGCAGCCCGACGGGCCACCTGAGCACCGGCTACGTTCAAGTCATGCACGGCACCTTCCAGACCATAGTCGGCCTGGGCAATGGTCGTCGAAGAAAACGTGTTGGTTTCGAGAATGTCGGCCCCGGCCAGTGCGAACTCCAGTTGAATGCCTTCGACAGCCTGCGGTTGCGTCAGCACCAGAAGGTCGTTGTTACCCTTTTGCGGGTGGTCGGATTGATGATGCCGGCAGCCCGGGCCGTGTATGTGACCGTTCGCCGTGAAATCCTCCTCGGTCATGTTCAGCGTCTGTATCATCGTGCCCATGGCACCATCCAGGATCATGATGCGCTCACGCGCGGTGTGCTGCAGGGCCCTGAAGGCGTCCGTAACCGGGAGGGAAAAGTTGATCATATCCAAACCACCATTTTGAAGGGGCTCAATAGAACAAAGGGGGGGCGACAATCAAATTCATAATGGCCTGAGGACTTCCGGTCTCCGTTCATAATGGGTTGAAGCGGCGCGTTTTCGTAGGATCCTTGGTCTCGCCATAATTTTCGCAGAATATCTGCCTGTCAAAAGCAGACCAGTGATGCCCGCACATTGCAGGCTTCAGTCACTAGCAACCGAAGCGAGGTGAAAATATCCTCGCTTCGGATTCTTTTCGATCTAATCAGGTGCTTCCACGAGAATTTTAACCTGAGATTTCTCCGCGACGAGTGCTTCGAACCCTTCGGAGACGATGTTGTCGATGGAAATTCGCTTGGTGACGAGGTTGCCGGCGCTGAAATATCCCTGGGTCATGAGTTCCATCACCGCCGGGTAAACGTTGCGATAGGCAATTGTGCCAAGTAGTTGGCGCTCCTTCAGAACCGCGGTGTTCGGCTGGAACGAGGCCTCACCCTCCCAAATCGAAACGATGAGCGTCTGTCCCTCGTGGCGCGTACTATCTATGCACTGGGGCAGCACCTGTGGAACTCCGGTGACCTCGAAAGCAACATGCACTCCGCCTGTGGCATCACGGATTTTGCCGACAGGGTCATCTTTGGTCGGGTCGATTGCGGACGTCGCTCCGAGTTCGAGTGCCTTGGCACGGCGTTCCTCCGAAGGTTCTATCACATGAACCTGTGCCGCGCCGGCGACACGCAACGCTTCAACGACCAGCAGACCGATCGGGCCAGCACCGAACACCGCAGCGCTGTCGCCGGCTTGAATTTTCGACATGCGGACCGCGTGCAGAGCAACGGCAGCCGGTTCAACCAGCGCTCCCTGCTCCATCGACAGGGCATCCGGCATTTTATGGACCATGCGGGCAGGTACCACGGAAACCGAGGCGAACCCGCCATGGCCGCCGGAAAGACCGACGAAACCGAGGTTGTCGCAGAGGTTGTATTTGCCCTCAAGGCATGCCGGGCATTTGCCACAGGCGAAAATGGGTTCGACAGCGACCCGGTCTCCAACGGCGACATTCGTGACGCCTTCGCCCAATTCGGTGACAGTGCCACAGTATTCATGACCCATGGTGATGGGCGCGCGGTCCTGGCTCAAGGGGTGAATCTGGTCGACAGGAATGAAAATCGGCCCGGCGAGATATTCATGCAGATCGCTGCCACAAATTCCGGTCCATGCGACCTTTAGAGCGACTTCGCCCGGGCCGGGTTCCGGTGTGGCGACCTCTTCGACCCTGATGTCCTTCACGCCATACCAACGTGCAGCTTTCATTGTTTTGGTTCCTTCGGTTTGGTTGCTGTCTTGGCACCCGGTTGTGTGAACCAGGTGCCGTTCGGTCAGGCCGGGGTCACCACAGATGGTGCACGTCCTGAAGTCGGTAGACCGGAGTGTCGAGCCCCTCCAAACGGGCTTTCAGCTGCAGAGCGAGATACAGGGAATAGTGACGCGACTGATGAAGGTTGCCGCCGTGGAACCACAGGTTTTCCTGCTGCGTCGGCTTCCACATGTTGCGCTGTTCGCCTTCCCAGGGGCCAGGGTCTTTGGTGGTGTCGGAGCCAAGGCCCCAGACTTTACCCACCTTGTCGGCGACCTCCTGAGAAATCAGATCCGCTGCCCATCCGTTCATGCTGCCGAAACCGGTAGCCATGACCACGAGGTCGGCCTCCAGCCGTGTTCCGTCGTTCAGCACCACTGCGTTCTCTTCGGAGTGATCTACCTGACCGCGCACCAGTTTGACCTCGCCATCAATGATGAGCTGACTGGCTCCGACGTCGATGTAGTAGCCAGACCCGCGGCGCAGGTATTTCAGGAAAAGGCCCGATCCATCATCACCCCAGTCGAGCTGGAACCCCGCTTTTTCGAGGCCGGCATAAAATTCAGCATCCCGCTCACGCATCTGATCGTAAAGCGGGATCTGAAACTCATGCATGATTTTGTAGGGCAGCGAGGCGAAGATCATGTCGGCTTTTTCGGTAGTAACACCGTTGGCGACGGCTTCCTCCGAGTAGAGCGCCCCAAGGCCAATTTCCATCAGGGTATCAGAACGCACGATATGTGTTGAGGACCGCTGAACCATAGTGACGTCGGCATCGGCCTCCCAAAGGGCTGCGCAAATATCATGTGCTGAATTGTTCGACCCGACCACCACGACCTTCTTCCCTGTCCAGGCCTCGGGCCCGTCATGCTGTGAAGAGTGTTGAATTGTGCCCTTGAAGCTGTCCATGCCGGGAAAAGTCGGCATGTTGGGTTTGCCGGACATGCCTGTTGCAAGAACAAGCTGAGTCGGTCTTAGCGTTACCTTCTCGCCGTCCCGGTCGACCTCCACGGTCCAGGTGCCGGTCTCTTCATCAAAGTCGGCTTTCCTGACCTCGGTTCGACTCCAGTAGTTGATCTCCATGACCTTGGTGTACATTTCAAGCCAGTCACCGACCTTGTCCTTCGGTGTGAAAACCGGCCAGTTGTCGGGGAACTTGATGTAGGGCAAATGATCGTACCAGATCGGATCATGTAGACAGAGCGACTTGTAGCGGCTGCGCCACTGGTCGCCTGGGCGGTCATGCCGGTCGAGAACAATCGTGGGCACGCCGAGCTGCCGAAGGCGTGCGCCGAGCGCAATGCCGCCCTGCCCACCCCCGATGATTACGGTGTAGGGCTGCGTGTCATAGCCGAGGCTCGCGGTTTCGGCATCACGCAGTTCCTTCCATGACTGCCGGTTCTTGCGGGCCCCGTGCTCTGCTCCCATCGGGCGGCGTGTGCCGCGGTTTTCCTCAAACCCTTTGAGTTCCTGCAACGCAGTCAAAAGAGTCCAGATGCGTCCGTCTTTCAGCCGCAGAAGGCCCCAGCCACGTCCGGTGTCGGTTTCGAATGTCACCCATGCGGTGACCACCTCTCCGTCCCAGGTTGGATCTTCGCCATCCTGGATTTTGAAGTTGCGCAGATGGCAATGCGCAAGCTGGCTTCTGAGCAGATCCGTTACGCCAGCAGGTCCTTCAACCGTTTTCAGGTTCCAGCTCACGGCCACCAGATCGCGCCAATAGCTATCGGTTGCGAACAGTGCGGCCACCGCTTTTACGTCGCCCGCGGTCAGAGCGTCGTTGAGGCTGCTTAGGGTTTCCTCAACCTCTACGGTTACATTGATATCCAGCATTGCGCTTCTTCCTCCTCGTTTGATTGCAACGAGTCGTAGCGCGCAAATTTTCAGTCGTTCCACGACTTGAAAGGCTTTGAGGGGCAAAAAATTAACGCTGCATTGCAACATGTTGCGGATGCAACGCCGCGCAACAATTTAGTTGGGCGCCTGCAACCCCTCGCGACGCATACGGCGCAAAACGGTCGAGCGGTTCACACCAAGCCGTCGGGCGGCGCGGGCCATATTCCAGCCGCAGGCGTCAAGAATCTGTTCCAGGCTTTCCCCGGTTTCGCCCGGTGCATCGGCAGCTCGCGGCAAATCAGGCAGGTCGATGACCTGGCCTTCGCAAAGTGCGACAGCAACATCAAGGGCATGTTCCAGTTCCCGCAGGTTGCCTGCCCAGGATCGGCCCATCAAATCTGCCCGGGCCGACGGCGATAGCCGGAAGTCATCTGGCGCCCGGCGCCGCAACAGCCGGTCTATCAGCCACCCCAGATCCTGCCGTTGTCTTAGCGGCGGAAGTGAGAGGGTATAGCCATGCAGCCGATGAAACAGCGATTGTGGAAGCGCGAGATCCTTCGGGCTGACGGTGCTGGTTGAGAGCGTACGCACGTCGGGCCTTTGATCCAGAAAACCTGAGAGCAACGCGGAAGTCGCCTCCTCCAAATACTCAATGTGGCGAAGAAGGAGCGTCGTGGGACCGAAGACATGGCTGAACGCTTCTTCCAGTGCGGTAGCCGTCGCTCCAGCACAATCGATGCTGACGAAGCCGCCAGCCCGCCCGGTCATGTGAATGGTGCGGGCAAGCTTCGTTTTTCCCGTGCCGGTCTCGCCGTGAATGAGCAGTGGAATCGAGGTTTTTGCCAGCTTCTCCGCCTGAGACAGCATTCGTGTCATTACAGGGTCGCCATCCGAAAGACCTGCCAATACTCCGCCACGTCGCACACCACCGTAAGTTCTTCGCGGGTTGCGCGGTGCGATTGCATGGCCGAACAGGGCACCGCCATCAAGCATTTCAACAACCCGGTCCTCGGTTGGTCTGTTACGCATCAAATCCGGTAGATCGTCCACGGTTATGCCCAAAACCTCGTCGATGCCCCGCCCGATAATCGGGTCGCCGTCTGGAAAAAGCTGCCGTGCGGCGTTGGTATGTCCAATGACCCGACCGGAGCCGTCGAGGCGAACCGCGGCCTCGGGGTCGACGTCGAGAAACTCCGGGCTGGCGGAAAGACGCAATACCCAGTCCTGCCGGCTTTCGGCCATCAGATTGGCCATCTCTACCCGACGGGCGGAGTTGGTCACGAGGCTCATGGCAAGTTTTTGGCTCGTCTTCGGGGTCGGAGACCGCAGCAGGGAAATGTCGAGTACGGCTGCCATCTGCCCCAGACTGTCGAAAATCGGCGCGGCAGTACAGGACAGCGCGGTGTGCGCATTTCCAAAATGGTCGTCCTGATGGATGGTGACCGGTTGTTGCGTGACAATGCAGGCACCGACGCCGCAGGTGCCGGCCAGGTCCTCGGACCAGTTGTAGCCCAGGTAGAGCCCTGCGCTTCTGAGGTCGTCAAGAAAGTTGTCGTCGCCAAAAAAATCCACGCATACGCCTTTGGCGTCGGCTAACAGCAGAACATAATCCTGTCCCGAAACCTGGCGGAAGAGCGATTGCAGGCCCGACCGCGCGGCTGCAATCATCCATTCCGCCTGCTTACGGTGATCGCGAAGCTCGGCTTCCGTTACGACATGGGCCGGTTCCCTGCGGGTTGGATCCATGCCGTAGACTTCAACGCAGCGACGCCAGGAGTCCGAAACAAAATCATCGCGGCCCGTCTGGGTCCCGTCCAGGACCTGTCCGATTTCCTCAATGTGCGAATGATCCTTCATGCTCCTGACCTCCCGGCTAAAGATTAACACGGGGGGGAAGAGTGACGAGGAAAACTTTAGTACAGGTGCTGATGCAGCAGAAACCCCTGTGAAAAGCGCGTCAGTAAGCGGCTGTCACGATGATCTCGACTTTAAGCGTGTCACGCGCAAGTCTGGCCTCGCCACATGCCCGTGCCGGAGCCTCGCCTTCCGGCACCCATGCGTCCCAAACCTCATTCATCTCGGCAAAGTCCTTCATGTCCGCCAGCCAGATGATTGCCTGGAGGATCTGTGACTTCGAAGAACCGGCCTTCTCCAAAAGGGCATCCACAAGCGCCAGACAATCGCGGGTCTGTTCAGCCACGGTGTCCCCCTCACCGACCTGACCACAGAGATAGGCCACGCCATTGTGCTTAACGGTTTTGCTCATCCGCGTGGCGGTATCGATACGTTCAATCATTTGTCCGTCCTTTTGAGTACCTGTCATTCGACCCGGTAAAGACTATTGAGGTTTGTGTAAAAGAGAATCCGATACTTTCTGCCTCCGGAATGTCTACCGGCCCGGCGCAAAAAAAATTTTGGCGGTTTAATACCCGACCGGCTTCGCAAACCTGCTCAGGTCGTAGGCGCGAGTACAAAGTTTTCGCTTCGGTGATGAAGTCACCGAAGAATTGGCACCGTGCATGTCAGGTTGCCTCAGGTGATTCAGAAAGGGATCTGGAAATGACAGTCAATATGGGAAAAATCGACAGGGGTCTGCGCCTCGTGGTAGCGGCTGCACTCATTTACTTCGCATTTGCAACGGGCTCGGGCATTCTGTTTTGGCTGGCTCTGGCAGTTGCGGCCGTTTTCTTTGTGACAGCACTAATTGGCAACTGTCCAGCCTACAGCATTCTAGGCATCAAGACCTGCAGGGCCTCGCGGTGACCCTGACAAAGAGGGGTCGCCTAATCGCCCCTCAGCCAGGCAAACCTGAACAACAGCAGCCCTGAGACCGAATGCACCCGGGCTGCAAAAACTTACCTTCGCCATAGCACGGGAACTCGGGGCCGAAGCCTGAAACAAGAATGGAGAAGTAAAATGCAATTCCATCCTGCAACGGAAAACACCGACAGCCCAAACGTCGCCGCATTCTACGAGAAAGCGAGTGGCTCCTGGCAATACGTGGCCTGGTGCCCGGACACGAAAAAGGCGGTGATTGTCGACCCCGTTATGGACTTTGATCCCGCCGCCGGGGCCACGTGGACCTGGAGTGCCGACGAAATCCTTGCGTATGTGCGGGATCAGGGTCTGGACGTCGAATGGGTCCTCGACACCCATCCCCATGCCGATCACTTTTCCTCCGCAAGCTACATCAAGGACCAGCTCGGCGGCAAACCAAAGCAGGCAATCGGTAAACTCGTACTGCGGGTTCAGGACATCTGGTCGGACAAATACGCTGACGACAGTTTGAAGGGGCATCCGGAACACTGGGACCAGCTTTTTGAGCATGGGGACAGTTTCAAGGTTGGTAACTGCACGGTGGAAGTCACGCTGTCGACCGGACACACACTCGCCTCAATTACCTACAAAATGGGTGATGCGGTCTTTGCCCACGACACCTTTATGGTGCCCGACAGCGGTACATCGCGCTGTGATTTCCCAGGGGGCTCCTCAGCGGAAATGTGGGACACTCTCCAGGCCATTCTTGCACTCCCCGGAGACACAAGGATCTTCGTAGGTCACGACTATTGCAAGGGCGGCCGTGACGAAGCCTGCATGGCAACGGTTGCCGAGCACAGGGCATCCAACATCCATGTGAGAGACGGCATTAACCGCGAGGAATTTGTCAGGGTACGCGACGAGCGGGACGCAACGCTGCCTTTGCCGGACCGGATGCTGTTCGCGCTTCAGGTCAACATTCGCGGCGGGCGCCTGCCGGATGCTGACGAACAGGGCCGCGCGGTTTTGCGCGTGCCGCTGAACCGCTTCACATCGAAAGAAGCCCGCACATTCAACGCCGAAGCCGCCAGATCAGCCGCTGAGTAGGCATGCGCCTAATCAGGCCAACGGCATTGCAACAGGGAGGATTACCGCAATGGACTTAAGGAAAATATCGGAGAAATTCACCGTATCTCCACAGATCGCCGTTTCAGATATGGCCGCGATACGGGAAGCGGGGTTTCGTGCCATTATCTGTAACCGCCCGGATGGGGAAGGTGCGGACCAGCCGGGTTTTCAGGAGATAGAGACTGCGGCCAGGGCGGAGGGGATTGAGACCCGATACATTCCTGTTGTCTCCGGTATGGTCCGGGATGAGGATGTCACGGTATTTGGTGAAGCCCTGTCGGAAGTACAGCGCCCCGCTTTGGCCTACTGCCGTACCGGCACACGGTCGGCAACGCTTTGGTCGCTCCATGAAGCAAAAAAGCGTCCGATTTCCGAAATCCTGTCGCGTACAAAAGGGGCTGGGTACGACATGAATGGTGTCGCCCGCCGCATCGTGAACGGTGGGCGGACACCAACGGATGTGGGTGACGCAAGCTACGACGTGGTGATCGTGGGTGGTGGAGCTGGTGGCATTTCCGTGGCCGCCAGCCTCAAATCCCGCAAGCCGGACCTGTCCATTGCCGTGATCGACCCCGCGGACACCCATTATTATCAGCCAGGCTGGACAATGGTGGGCGGTGGCGTGTTTGAGGCGCCGGAAACGGCAAAGACAATGGGGTCGCTGATCCCTCGTGAGGTCAAGTGGATCCGTTCCGCGGTCGCGGCCTTTGAGCCGCAAAACAACGCGGTGGTTCTCGATGGCTGCCGCGTGGTGAAGTACGGACGCCTGGTGGTCTGCCCGGGCCTCAAACTGGACTGGGCCGGAGTCGAGGGTCTGGTGGAGACCCTTGGTCATAATGGGGTCACGTCAAACTACCGCTACGATCTCGCGCCCTACACCTGGGAACTGGTGGAGGGAATGAAGCAGGGCCGCGCCGTGTTTACGCAGCCTCCGATGCCGATCAAGTGCGCGGGCGCACCGCAAAAGGCCATGTATCTCTCCGGCGATGCGTGGTTCAGGCGTGGCGTCCTGAAGAACATCGACATCCAGTTTATGAACGCCGGTGGCGTTCTGTTCGGTGTGAAAGACTACGTGCCAGCACTTATGGAATACGTGGACAAATACGATGCCAAGCTGAATTTTTTCCACAACCTCATTTCAATCGATGGACCCGCGAAAACCGCGAAATTCAGGGTGTCGAAGCCGGACACCGAACCTGAGGATGTCGAGGTTGAGTTTGATATGATTCATGTCTGCCCGCCCCAGACCGCGCCGGATTTCATTCGCGTCTCCCCCCTTGCGGATGCCGCTGGTTGGGTCGACGTGGACCAGGCCACACTGCGCCACAGGACTTTTGAGAACATCTGGTCCCTTGGCGATGTCATGAATGCCCCGAATGCCAAAACGGCGGCTGCCGCGCGCAAGCAGGCCCCGACCGTCGCGGAGAACATTGTCGCTGACATCGCGGGCCAATCGGCTGTTGCGCAATATGACGGCTACGGTTCCTGTCCCTTGACCGTCGAGCGCGGGAAAATCGTTCTGGCGGAATTTGGATATGGTGGTGTCCTCAAGCCAAGTTTTCCAAGTTGGCTGATCGACGGCACCAAACCAACGCGCGCCGCCTGGCTTCTGAAAGAGCGTCTTCTGCCGCCGATTTACTGGAAAGCAATGCTGCGTGGCCATGAATGGATGGCGAAGCCTGAGAAGGTGCAGGTTGCGGCAGAATAATGCCCGCATAATTGACGCCGACGAAGGGCGATTTTGACAGGACCAAACATGCTTCGCTACTTTCCGATCCTCGACTGGGGCCGCAGCTACACGCGGACGGCCCTGGCGAATGACCTGGTTGCAGCGGTAATCGTGACAATCATGCTGATCCCGCAATCTCTTGCCTACGCATTGCTGGCGGGTTTGCCGCCCGAAGCCGGAATTTACGCCTCAATCGCGCCGATTATCCTCTATGCGGTTTTCGGCACCAGCCGGGCACTTGCCGTCGGTCCTGTTGCGGTGGTCTCGCTGATGACCGCAGCTGCCGTAGGTGAAGTCGCGTCGCAGGGAACGGCCGGATATGCCGTTGCGGCACTCACTCTGGCATTTCTGTCTGGCGGGTTTTTGCTTCTCCTCGGAGTCTTACGCCTTGGATTTATTGCCAACTTCCTTAGTCACCCGGTCATTGCCGGGTTTATTACCGCATCCGGCATCCTGATCGCAACGAGTCAGCTCAAACACATCCTGGGCGTTCCGGCCGGCGGACACACCCTGCCTCAAATGTTCACCGGGCTTTGGTCTCATCTGGACGACACCAACCTTGTCACTCTGGCAATCGGACTTTCGGCAACTGCATTTTTGTTCTGGGTGCGCAAAAGCCTGAAAGCCTTTCTAAAACGGCTGGGAGTACCATCGCTGCCCGCCGACATCCTGACCAAAGCCGGACCGGTGGCGGCAGTGGTCGCAACCACGCTTGCTGTCCAGATTTTTGACCTTGCGGAACAGGGCGTGAAAATTGTTGGCGACGTGCCACAAAGCCTGCCGCCTCTGACCATGCCTGGTCTTTCCCCGGAGCTGGTGGGCAGCCTGCTCGTTCCCGCAATTCTGATCTCAGTCATTGGTTTCGTGGAATCGATCTCCGTGGCCCAGACCCTCGCCGCTAAAAAACGCCAGCGCATTGATCCCGACCAGGAGCTTATTGGGCTTGGCGCCGCCAACCTTGGCGCGGCATTCACCGGTGGCTACCCCGTTACAGGCGGTTTTGCCCGCTCGGTCGTTAACTATGACGCTGGAGCTGAGACCCCCGCTGCAGGCGCATTTACCGCCATTGGTCTGGCCATTGCCGCCGTTGCTCTAACTCCGCTTGTCTACTTCCTCCCCAATGCCACACTCGCGGCGACCATCATCGTCGCGGTGCTGGGGCTGGTTGATCTGTCGATACTAAAAAAAACATGGGAATATTCGCGCGCCGATTTTAGTGCGGTCGTGGCAACAATCGCTGTGACACTTCTCGTGGGTGTTGAAGCAGGCGTCGCATCCGGTGTGATCCTTTCCGTCATGCTGCACCTCTACAAAACATCACGCCCGCACGTGGCGGAGGTGGGACTGGTCCCGGGAACGCAACACTTCCGGAATATCCACCGCCACAAGGTCGTAACCGAGCCCACTCTAGTCACTCTGCGTGTTGACGAGAGCCTCTACTTCGTGAACGCGCGCTTCCTGGAAGATCTGATCCAGAGCCGTGTGACCGAGGGATGTGAGATCCGCAATGTCATCTTGATGTTTTCGGCCGTAAACGAAGTAGACTACTCCGCGCTCGAAAGTCTAGAGGCGATCAACCATCGGCTCACCGATATGGACGTGGGCCTGCACCTTTCCGAAGTGAAGGGGCCCGTCATGGATCGGCTCACCCGGTCACATCTTACAACAACCCTCAATGGGCAGGTGTTCCTGTCGCAATTTGAGGCGTGGGAACATCTGCGAAGAAAATCACCGAACCAGACAGCCGTGCAGTAGCTCCCGGAATGGTGACAGTCTCGTATCACGTCCGTCGCTTGCCACCGCTTGCCGCGACAATAACGCCAATGATGATGAGACCCGTCAGAACCAGCCTGACGCCCGCCCCCGCTCCAAAAGTGTTCAGCATGGTCACGAGCAGGAACAGGAACAGTGCGGCACCCCAGAGTCCCGGAACATTGGCGAAACCACCCGCCACGGATGTACCACCGATCACAACCACGGCAATCGAACTCAACAGGTACTCCTCACCCATGTTGAGCGCCGCACCACCCGAAAACGCTGAAAGCAGATAGCCGCAAAGCCCCGCCAGTGTCGCGCACATGATGTAGGTCGCTGCGCGGATGCGTTCGACTTTGACGCCAGCCAGATGCGCCGCGCGGATGTTCTGACCGATGGCAACCACACCCCGTCCGTACATCGTGCGGGTCAAAAGAACATGTCCCGCCACGGCAAGAATCATGACCAGAAGGGCGATCAATGGCACGCCTGCGATCTTCGCCGTCGTGAAATCGCCCAGTGGTTCCGGTGGTTTGACGCGGAGACCCCGGTTCCACCAGATTGCTGCGGACTGGAAGATGAAACTGGACGACAGGGTCGCGATAATTGGCGGAATCCGGAGCATGCGTATCAGCGCGTAATTGATTGCCCCAACCCCTGCCCCAATGGCCAAAGCAATCAGCAACCCAACCGGTATCATACCCGCACTGCCGTCCATCGTTTTCATCGCGACGGTACCCGCCAACGTCATGCAGGCCGGGATGGACAGGTCGACATTTCCCGGACCGAGCGTGATGACGAACATCTGCCCCAAAGCCACGATCACGAAAAAGGCTCCGAAGGTCATGGCAGCCGACAGAACCTCTGTCGCCCCACGGCCCTGGGTGAAGGTTGCCGTTGCAAGCCAAACGGCAACCGCACCGATCCAGGCCCATATCCAGGGCTGTCGGAAAATATGCAGCACGCCAGTCATCGTTTCGCCTCCGTCCGGCTGATGAGAATCCGAAGCGCCAGAACGATGATCAAAATCGCGCCCTGCGCACCGATCTGCCAGTCGGGATTGAGCCGCAGGAATGACAGGAACGAACCCGCAAGAGCGAGGGTAACAGCGCCGATTACCGCCCCTATTGGGGAAACACGCCCACCCACGAATTCTCCACCGCCAAGTATCACCCCGGCAATCGAGAGAAGCGTATAGCGCAATGCGATATTCGCGTCCGCCGAGGTTGTCAGCCCAACAAGAGCCATGCCCGACAGAACGCCAAAAAATCCGGCGAGCGCAAACATTATCATCTTGATCCGCAACAGCGACCAGCCCGCCCGCTCGAGCGAGCGCGGATTACCCCCCGCGCCACGTAGAACGGTACCCCAGGCAGAGCGCATCAGCAGAATGTGCACGACGATTGCGATAACCACCGAAGCGATAATCGGAAACGGGATGCCGGGCGGTTTGAGCGTCATCAGTGTGCGAATGTATTCCGGCGCCTTGCCCCCTGGTGTCGGGAGAACCAGCACGGCAAGCCCCAACCAGACAAAGGACATGCCCAGGGTCACCACAATTGACGGTAAATTGCGCAAATGGATCAGCGCCCCGAGCGCGGCATAGACCGCCACCAGCCCAATCAATGCCGCAATCCCCAGGAGTGGTGTGTCATAAAGCCAGGTTGCGGTAATACACGCCACAAGGCTGACAAACCCGCCAATCGACAGATCAAGCTCATTCACGCAGAGCACAAACATCTGCGCTATCGTCGCCAGCGCAATTGGAATGGCCAGGTTCAACAGTAGATTCAGCCCAAAATAACTCATGGTGCGCGGCTGAAGATAGAAAATCGCTATCAGAAGCACCGCGAGCGAGAGCGGCGGCAACAGGCTGCGCAGCATCCTTGGCGAAAACAGCCCGTTCATGCGTCAGCACGAAACGAGGCGTGCAACACCCGCTCCTCTGTCATCTCCGCCCGGGGCAGGTCCGCGACGATGCCACCTTCACGAAAAACATAGACATGGTCACAATTTCTCAGTTCGTCCATTTCGGTCGTGTACCAAAGGAACGTCCGGCCCTGGGCGGCCTCGTCCCGGATCATTCCGTAGACCTCCTGCTTCGTTCCGACATCCACCCCCCGCATTGGATCGTCCATCACAATGATTTCCGCGCTTGAGCCAAGTGCGCGGGCGAAAAGGGCTTTCTGTTGATTACCACCGGACAGCGAAAGGATCGGGTCATCCACATCCGGCGTCCGTATACCAATACGTTGACGCCATTCATCCGCAAAATCACGTGCCTGAGTTTGATCAATCAAAATGCCACGCAGAAACCGTTGGAGTGACCCGACAGAAATGTTGTCCGCAATTGACCAGAGCGGGAACACGCCATCGGTCTGCCGATCACCCGCAACCAGCGCCACACTGCCCTCCACCTGCGCACCGGAGGCATGGTCGAACACGTCCACAATCAGCTCGGTCTGGCCCTGCCCGCTTAATCCCGCAAGCCCGACGACTTCGCCTTGATGTGCGGCAAGGGCCAGACTATCAGGCGCTTTGGGCCGTGCCTCGACAACGATTGGCGCACTGTCGCGGATTACCGGTCGGTCGGCGCTGTCCCGGGCGTCCTCGGCTACACTGCCCATAGCAGCAACAAGGCTGTCCCTGTTGAAATGCTCCGCGTCATCCAGCTCGACCACGCCACCATCGCGCATCACGGCAATACGGTCCGAAGTCTCAAGGATTTCACCAAGAAGGTGGGAGATCAGAACGCAGCTGCCACCCGCCTCAACATAGCGACGCACATGGGACAGCAGCTTAGTCGCGGCAACGGCATCCAGCGAGGAGGTCGGCTCATCAAGGATCACAACCCTGGCTTCAGTTGTCGTCACGGCAAATGACCGTGCAATCTCCACCATCTGCCGTTTGGCAATGGAGAGGTCGCCGACGATATCATCCGCCGATATGCCATGACCGGGAAAAACCGTATCCAGCATTCCGCCGATCAGGGCACGTGCCCTGCGTCGCCAACCGGGTCCGGAGATCGATGGATGCGTAATGCGCGCGTTCTCCGCAACGGAGAGATTGGGGCATAGCGACAGTTCCTGATAGACACAGCGTACACCATGCCGTGTCGCGTTCTGTGGAGTGAGCCGATCCGTGATGTCGGAGCCCGCGACCTCGATCCGCCCGGTATCGGGAACGAGGTTGCCGGAAAGAACATTCATCAGCGTGGATTTGCCGGCCCCGTTATGACCGACAAGACCGAGGCATTCGCCGGCCCAAAGCTCCAGCGAAACGCCTCTTAGGGCCTGAACGGCGCCGAAACTTTTTTCGACGCCGTTCAGGACAACGACAGGTGCGTCTTTTGTCATACCTTGAAGTCAGGTCAGGCTCAGCTTGCGCCGGATATCACCGCCTGAGCGTCCTCCAGCGTGTATTCCACGTTGGCAACGCCGCCTTCTTCCGTGTTCGCCAGGTTGTCCTCAAGATTGTCCTGATCGATACGCAGGAAGGGCACCGTCAGATCCTTGGGAACGTCGGCCCCGTCAAGAATTTGCTGGGCGACCCAGAAGGCCAATGTTGACACGCCCGGCGCAATGGAAACGGACATGGTCTCATAGCCGCTGGCATCCTTTTGTTCCTTCCACCAGCTCAGCTCGTCGTGTCGGTTGCCCATAACGATTACCGGGATGTCCCGGCCCGCAGCCTTGAACGCTTGAGCTGCGCCATACCCGTCACCGCCCTGGGTTACGACACCAACGATGTCATCCGGAAGCGACGGCAGAATGCCCGCAACGGCTTTCTGCGATACATCCTGCGCCCAGTTGCCGTGGACCGAGCCGACTATCTCAAACTTCCCGGTTTCAGCAACACCCTCGTGGATGCCCGCGCTTATTTCGTCGTCAACGAACACACCAGCGAGGCCACGGATTTCCAGCAGGTTCCCGCCTTCGGAAAGCTTGTCAGAGAGGTAAAGCACCTCATCCTTTCCCATCTGCTTGAAATCCACGGCAATCCGCCATGCACAGGGCTCTGTCACGATGCCATCGAAGCTCACGACAACAACGCCGGCGTCACAGGCCTCCTTCACCGCACCGTTCAAGCCCTCGGGAGAAGCGGCGTTGACCACAATCGCATCATAGCCCTGCAGGATCAGATTCTGAATCTGCGCCGCCTGTTCGGTCACCTGGTTTTCGGCGGTTGTGAAAGCGTCCGCCGCGGCAACCGTGCCGTTTTCGACCGCCTCACCTGTCACTTTTTCCCAGCTGCCAAGCATGGCCTGACGCCAGGAATTTCCCGCATAGTTGTTCGAAAGCGCGATCCGTTTGTCAGATGTGTCGGCAATCGCAGACACGGTCATGCCTGACAGTGCGACGGCCGTCACCATTCCAAGAGTGGTGATCGTTTTCATGGTAAGTCCTCCCTTATGTTCTTGCGACGCCCCGCATTTCACGATTGTACGTCGGATGCCGACAGCCTCTACGTCCAGCCGGTTCTGTCAACACTTATTGTGAGAGGGATTGGTCTTGGATGCGCAACGCCTGCCCTGGAAAAGGGACAAGTCTATGGCGGATCAAGCGGGAACTCGGTTCCTGAAGAAGCTGACAGCCGAATAGCTGGCTAATCCCATGCAGTTCCGTAAACCGGAACAATGCCGGACGAATTTCCGGTCCTTCCCCTATCAACGCTATCGTGCTTTGAACGGAGCATGGACAAGCTCTCGGTCATGAATGCTTTTTGCCGGATTGTGGAACGTGGCAGCTTCGCCCGCGCGGCGGAGGATCTTGGGGTGTCGCCGGCACTCCTGAGCCGGGAGGTGAAGCTTCTTGAGGAGGGTCTCGGCGCAAGCCTTTTGACCCGGACCACACGACGCATGTCGCTCACGGATCACGGGCGGATCTACTACGACGAGGCGCGTCGCATCCTCGGCGCCGTGACAATGGTCGAGGACCGTATCCGGGAAGGAGCCGGTGAAGTCAGCGGGCATTTAAAGGTCAACGCATCGAGTTCGTTTGGCCAGATGGTCATCGCACCGATGCTGCCAGAATTCCTTGCGAAATATCCGGATCTACGTTTGACACTTTCGCTTGATGATCGGGTCGTTGACATGATTGAGGGCGGCTTCGATGTATCGATCCGCATCCGTCCAGCAATGCCGGATTCCGCGCTGATCGCCCGCAAGGTCGGTACCATGCGCCAACATATATTTGCATCCCCGGGCTATCTCGCCAATCATGGATCTCCTGATACACCCCATGACCTGCCCAAGCACCGGATCATCGGATTTCTTTTGGCGGACCATCTGACACATTGGTCGCTGAACGGCCCCGACGGCCCGCTGGACATTCCGCTCGATCCGCCCGTACGCGTTGGAAACAGCCTCGTGCTGCGGGATCTGCTTATTGCCGGACAGGGAATCGGGACGCTGCCGGATTTCATCTCCACGGCTGAGGAGGCGAAGGGCTCACTCGTCCGCGTTCTGCCGCAATACCAGTTGCCGGCACCGGAGATCTTTGCCGTTACGGGGTCCCGTCTTGGAATCGATGCACGTGTGACGGCTTTTCTGAAGCACCTCCGCGCAGCACTCGAACACTGATATTCTTCAATACACGTAAAGAGTGAACTCAAACCACGACGGTTTTTCCGGAGCGTGGGTTCACCGATTTTACTGGCACATCAGACAAAGCCAGTGAGGATCAAATGACCCGAATTCTAGTTCTCTACTATTCCAGCTATGGCCATGTGCGCCAGCTCGCCGAAGCCGAGGCTGAAGGCGCACGGAGCATTCCCGGTGTCACGACCGACATCCGCCGCGTACCCGAAACCGTCCCGGCTTCCGTCCGTCTGAGCGCGGGATACATTGCAGACGACACTCCCGAGGCCACACCGGCCGACCTCGCCAACTATGACGGTTTTCTCTTCGGTACGCCCACCCGGTTCGGGATGATGGCAGGCCAGATGAAGCAGTTTCTCGACCAGGCGGGCGGCCTCTGGGCCCGAAACGCCCTCGTCGGCAAGGTTGCAGGCGTATTCGCCTCGACCGGTTCGCAACATGGTGGCCACGAGGCCACACTGCTGTCGACACAGATACCGCTGCAGCATTTCGGAATGTTGATTGCCGGCATGCCTTACACGTTCTCAGGGCAAACAACGCATGATGGCATTATTGGCGGCGCACCCTATGGAGCCGGCACAATCGCGGGGGCGGACGGCGCGCTCGCGCCAACTGACACCGACCTTGCCGGAGCGCGGTTTCAGGGCGCGCATGTAGCCGAAATCGCGTCCCGCATCGCGGCGGCAACCGTCAGAGAACGGGAGGTCGCATAATGGCTCTGCTGACGATCGATTTCTTTCATGACGTTGTTTGCTGCTGGAGTTTCAATATCTCATCGAGACTACGTATGCTCGCGGTGGAACTCGACCTTGATATCCGGCACCGGACTTTCGTGCTTCAGGGCAGCGAACGCGAAATGGCGGAACGCTGGGGCACGCCCGAACAGGCGCGCGATACCATCCTGGGACACTGGGAAAGGTGCCGTGGCGTCAGCGACCGACCGGAGCTCGTCAATATCAAGGCCATGCGAAAGGCCCCGTTTCCCTACCCGCACGGCAATGTCGCGGCGCGGGCATGCAAGGCTGCCGAAGCTCTCGGCGGCCAGGCAGCCCATTGGGACATGTTCGACAGCCTCCAGCGCGCGCACCTGTCTGAAGCCCGCGACATCGCAGATCGCGACGTGGTTGTGGAGATAGGCGCGGCGGCGGGTTTCGATCGTGACACCTTCACCCTTCTGGTCGATGCTCCCGAAACAAAAGCCGCCGTCGACGCCGATCGCCTGTACGCCAGACAACTTCAGGTCACCAGTGTACCCAGCCTGATCGTGCGACAGACCGGGAACCGCCTCGTCAATGGTCCGACTGACGATCTTCGCGCCCAAATAACCGCATCGGCGCGTCTCGCCACATTCAACGAAAGGGCGATCACATGCGCATCCTGAATAGACCGCACACCGGAAGGCACAGGCGACGGATTCTCTTCGACGTGCCCCATTACTTGATGCGCGATGTCGGGCTGGACCCGCAGCCCCACACAAATCGCTACCCAACGGCCCGCCATTGGCAGGCTATAATGCGGAGTTTCAACTTATGACCCGGACCACCGACATTCTTCTGACCGCTGTCGCCCCTGCCGTTTGGGGCAGCACATATTTCGTCACCACGGAGTTCCTGCCCGAAGGTTACCCTGTCACGCTTGCAGTTCTGCGTGCCCTGCCCGCAGGCATTCTGCTGCTGGCCATCACCCGCTGCCTGCCACCGCGAGCCTGGCTGGGACGGGTGTTTGTTCTTGGAGCGCTAAATTTCGCAGTGTTCTGGACGCTCCTGTTCATTGCCGCCTACCACCTTCCTGGCGGGGTTGCGGCAACGGTCACGGCCGTTCAGGCTTTGATCGTCATTGGAATGGCACGGGCCTGGCTTGGAACGCCCGTACGCATGGCGGCGGTGGGTGCAGCAATAACCGGAATTATCGGGGTGGGCCTCCTGCTACTGGGGCCCGGCGCCGCGCTTGATCCTGTCGGCATCGCGGCCGCCCTGGGCGCAGCAGTCTCTATGGCTGCGGGTACCGTGCTCAGTCGAAAATGGCAGCCCCCGGTACCGGCCCTGAGCTTCACGGCCTGGCAACTGACAGCTGGTGGGCTCATTCTCCTGCCGATGTCATTTTTGGTCGAACCCGCACTGCCCCCGCTTACCGCTGCAAACCTGGGCGGCCTTCTATGGCTGGGACTTATCGGAGCTGCCGCCACCTACTGGATCTGGTTTCGTGGCGTGGCACGAATCGAGCCCGGGGCAGTTTCCATGCTGGGCATGATGAGTCCCGTCACGGCCGTCTTCCTCGGATGGGTCTGGCTCGGTCAGGCACTCACCCCACTACAGGCTCTCGGAGCGACTGTCGTCCTCGGCTCGGTATGGGTCAGCCAGGCCGCACATTCAACCGGAGGTCTTAACAAACTGCGCAACCGAACAGCCCGGGCCTAGCCTGTGCCACCGATCCCCAGACTCTCGCGTGCCACGAATGTGGTATGCAGAGTCACGGTTTTTGCCACCCTACGGCCGGAACTGCGTTCGATAACGAGGTCAAAGGCCGTGCGGCCTATATCACCGGCGGGTATCTCAACACTCGCCAGCGGAGGGGTCAGCAACTGGGCAATGGAGTTATCCCCCATTCCGACAACACGGATATCGTCCGGTATGCTCAATCCCTCCGCCGCAATCCCCTGATAGGCCTCCGCAGCAACAAGGTCGGTCGTCGCAAGAAGGCCATCGGGTAGAGGTTTACCTTGCTCCCGAAGTTTTTCAAACATCCGGCTTATGGCCTGCCTGCCGTTTATCTGATCGCGGGACTGGATGATGAGATAATCCGCGTCAAAACCACCGTTATCCATGCTCCATGGTTTAAAAAAACGGCCACGCCCAACTGTTGACGCGCTCGTCTGCACGTCCACGAGGTCGACACAGGCAAGTCTGCTGCATCCCTGGGACTTGAGCAGGTCAAGCGCTCGTCCCACGGCAAGGTCCACGTCCGTAACCACGCTGTCGTCACCAGCCTCAGGGTCCCGCGCCGGCTGATCCGCAAACACCACTGGGAGGTCAAGCGCCCGCGCGGTTGACAACACGTCGTCCGGCACGACGCCAATCACAATCACCCCCAGCGCACGCTCACCTGACCGAAAAGCAAGTGGCACCGACGGGTCTGCCCGAAGTATCCGAACATCCCGCTCCAATGCCGCCGCTTCGATGCCTTTGCGAACGCCAACGTAAAACGGTCGCGAGAGCTCCTCATCCGCTGTCAGCGCATGGCACAATACCACGACCTCGGTTTCAGTTTTACGTTTTGTCCGGGCTGGCGGTGCCCTCTTCGGCCGCACATAGTTGAGCTCTTCCGCAGTTTCCAAAATCGCCCGGCGCCGTTCATCCGAGATCGACAGGGTCGGCTCCTTGGATAAAACGCGCGACACCGTGGACTCGGCTACTCCAACACGTGTGGCGATTTCCTTGAGTGTAACTTTCATCCGGTCATTTCTGCGGCTAAAACTTCCGGGCGGTCTTCTCCGGCTTCGACCATGCGTTCAAGCAGGCGTTCACGCAAACCGGCCCTAACATCGGTGAGACCTGGATCACCAACGAGGTTGTTTAACTCGTGAGGGTCAGTTTCGAGGTCGTAAAGAAATGCCTCGCGATATGTGGACGCTCCACTGTCATCCCAGCCATCGACACCCTCGCCGGAAATTTCATATTTCCAGCGACCGGTGCGCAGAGCCCGCCCAACATGGCTCTCGCTGATCTGAATGAAGATATCCTGCGGTCCTCCGTCTGACAGTATCGAACGACCCTGCATCTCATCCGGTGGCGTGATGCCCGCAGCGTCGAGAAGGGTTGGGGGAAGATCGATCAGACTTACCGGCCTGTCCGGCTCCGATCCGGGTTCAAATCCCGGCCCCCGGATGAAGGTTGGAACACGGATTGAGGCCTCGTGGCAGGAACGTTTGTATTCGTCATTTCTTGTCTTGAAATGACAGCCATGGTCGGAGCTGAACAGTACGATCGTATCATCAAGCATTCCGCGGGAGCGCAGCATGTCCGCGATACGCCCAAGTGCGGCATCGAGGCGGCTGATCATCCCCATATAACCGAAATAATGCTCCGCGCTTGTTCCTCCCAGGGTTTTCAGGTCCTCCGGAAGTTCCGGGTTTCGGCCCTGAAGCCAGCTTTCGATTCCGGATGGCGCCGGGTAGTCGTCCGTCTGGTTCTGATGGTGCGGTTCAAGAAACGACAGGAACAGGAAGAACGGATCGTCCCGTGACTGATCCATCCAGCGAATCGCTGCATCCGTCAACGCATCAACCCGGTAGCCAGGCAGGTTTTGCGGTGTGCCATCGGCCTCATAAACCGTTGTTTCGTAGGCGGTCGAGGTGAATTCAAGAATGTTCGAAGCGAGCCAATAGTCATATCCCGCCTGTTCGTCTTTCGGCACCGGGTTGTCAGAGGCCAGGTGCCATTTGCCGATGTAACCCGTAGAGTAACCGTGCTCCCTGAAATGATGGCCGAGCGTATGCTCCTCAAGCGGCAGGGTGATGTCGTTCCGGTAAACCCCGGTACGCGACTGGTATCGCCCCGTTTGCAGCGCGGCCCGCGCCGGTGTGCAGACCGGCTGACAGGTGAAACTCTCCCGCACAAAGCACCCCTCGCGGGACAGGTGATCAAAATTTGGCGTGATGTTAAGCGGGTTTCCATGTCGCCCGACGGTGTCCCATCGTTGCTGATCCGTAAAGAAAACGAGGACGTTGGGACGTTTGCGCATAAGATCTCCTGTCATTTCATACCCGACAGCATCACGCTTCTGATGAAGAACCGTTGCGCGAACAGGAACAGAAGCAGACAGGGAATGAACATGAGCATTCCCCCGACGGCTGTCAGGTTCCAACGGGTGAAATATTCCTGGTTAAACAATGTCAGACCGGTGGTGATCGGGCGCATCTGCTCCGAACTCACAACCACGAGCGGCCAGAGAAACTCGTTGAACTGAAACACAAAAGTCAGAAGAGCGAGCGTTGCGATTGCGGGATAGAGCTGCGGAAGGACAATGTCCCAGAACACGCGCAGCTCTCCGCCACCGTCCACACGTGCGGCGTCGAGCAGGTCATCGGGAATTGGAAGAATGAACTGCCGCATCAGGAAAATGCCAAAGCCGCTCATCGCGAACGGCAGGATAAGCCCGGTATAAGTGTTCAGCAGACCCACCTCGGCCGTAAGAATGTAGAGCGGCACCAATCGAATGAAGAACGGCAGCATTAGCGTGGACAACAGTGCCGCAAACATAATGCGCCGTCCGGGAAATTGCATCTTTGCAAAGACATAGCCGATCAGCGGGTCAAACACGACATGCAGGAAGCTGATGGCTCCCGCAATGACGAAACTGTTGAGGATAAACCGCGCGAATGGAGCCTCCTCCCAGATCGTGATGTAATTCAGCCACTGCGGCTGCTCCGGGATTACCACCACCTCGCCGCTGAAAAGATCTGCATCGGATTGCAGCGACAGCGATACCATATACAAAAAAGGAAGCATGGCGAGAAACACCGCAATCACCAGCAATGCTCCAATGGAAATGCGCAGCCAAAGCGGCACGCGGTCACGGGATCGGTCATACATGGCGAATATCCCTGTGGAGAAGCCGAAACTGCAGGAAGGTGACAAGCAGGATGAACAGGAACATCAGGAACGACAGGGCAGAGGAATAGCCGAGATTCAAATCCTGAAAGGCTGTTTCATAAACATGCAGCGAGTAGAGCCTCGTCGAGTTTGCCGGCCCACCACCCGTCATCAGATAGGGTAGCGCAAGCTCCTGCAGACTGCTGATCCCCAGCGTCACGGCCAGGAACAGCGTCGTCGGCATCAGCAACGGAAGAGTTATGTCACGCATCTGATCGGTCGGGCGGGCACCATCGACACGGGCGGCATCGTAAAGGTGTCCCGGAATGCCCTGAATGGCCGCAATGTATATGAGCGTCGCGTAGCCTATATCCTTCCAGCTCGACACAAACACAAGCACCCAGATCGCCGCGTCGGGATCCGCGAGCCAGGATTGGGTCGGCAGGTTGAGTGAAATCAAAGCGGCATTCAAAATGCCGGTGAACGGATCAAGGATTGCGCGCCACATGAGCCCGCCGATCACGAACGATACAATGTAGGGGAAAAACAGGATCGCCCGTACCGTATTGTTCGCCTTGGTCGGCCCGGCCAGCACCGCGGCAAACAACAGTGCGAAACAGATCGTCAGGATGGTTGAGCCAAAGGAGTAGATCATCGTCGCACTCAGCGACCGGTGAACCAGAGCGTCCGAGAGCGCGCGCGTGTAATTGCCAAGCCCAATAAAGCTGCTTTCGCCCACCATGGGCTGGCCGGAATAGAAACTGGCCCACAACTCAACAGCAATCGGGCCAAAGAAAAAGATCGTGAAATAGATGATGGCCGGCAGCAGCAGCGCATAGGCAATCACGATCTGTTTTCTGCGATAGCTCATCTTCCCACTCCGGCTGGTGCGGCGGGGCCGGACAGCCGCCCGACCCCTGTTGCCCCTACTGGCTCAGCAGTTGGTTGGCCTCATCCTCGGCCGCCGGCATCACGTCAGCAGCTTGGGCACCGCCGTACACAACCTCGTCAATCGCACCGAGGTAGATCGTCTCAAGCTGGCTGACGGGCGCACCGGAACGGCTGATTTCGGTAGTTGTTCCCTGTGAATAGGGAAGACAGCTGCCGAATGCGCTCAGGATCGGGTCGTTCGCAATTTCCTCATTCTCAAGCCAGGATTTGCGCGGCATGGTCATGCCGTACTGCAATGCGGTCGCGACCTCCACGTCAACAGCCGTGAGACGCTTGGTGAGTTCCCAGGCCATTTCGGGGTGCTCCGCTTCAGCGGGAATCATTAGACTTACGCCACCCTGCATGGTCCGCTGCTCCTTGTGGGTCAGCGACGGCGCCACAGCCCAGTTCAGATCCGGATTGCCTTCCTTGATTGGGCGCACGTCCCAGGGACCGGTGATGATCATTGCGGCGCGTCCGGCCGTGAAGAGTTTCTGCGGCCCCTCGTAATCCGCCCCCTGAATCGGCGGCGGCGCGGCGCGATCCTTGTGGATCAGGTCGCCGACAAACTGAATGGCCTCCATCGCCGCGTCCGATCCGAAGGTCATTTCATGCGCATCAGCATCGTACCAGTCCGCTCCGTTCTGGTAGAGCCAGGGAAAGTAATAAGCGATACTGGGATTGGGCGCGAACCCATACTTTCCGCCACCGGTGGTTGCGATGGCGACCTCGCGAAATTCCTCCCAATTGGTTGGCGGCCCGTCAAAGCCCGCTTCGGACAGCATGTCCACATTGTAGAGCAGCGTCGCACAGGTCAGATGGATCTGGACCGCGTAAATCTCACCATCAAGAGTATTCTTCGCAACTGAACTGTCCTGCCAGTCCTCCGGGAACCCGTAATCTGAATCCTGCTCAATAAAGTCACCCAGAGGAGTCAGATGACCCTGCTCCGCAAACTCCGTGACCCAGCCTCCGGGCTCGGCAACGAGGTCCGGCGTGGTGCCACCGGCAAAATCCGCCACCAGTTTCGTGCGCATGTCCGGCCACTGATACCGCTCGAGTGCAACCTCCCAACCTGGATTATCCGCCTCGAACTGCTCAATCACCTCCAGATATGTATGATAGGCATGGCCTGCGTTGAAATAGACCGTCAGCGTCTCAGCCAACGTCGATGTTCCCGCCGTTGTACCCAGGATCAGGGCAAGCGTGCCCGCTTTTCTGAAGTAAGTCATTTCCGGTAGTCCTCCCTTTTTTGTTGTCCGGTTGCACCCGGTTACTGCGCTTCTTTCAATAAAGTCGCGTCCCGCTGTTCCGTTCGAAGAGAAAGTATCGGCCCTCCCGAATACCGACCCTGACTGTTGTACCAGGAACCACGGTCCGGTTTTCCCCAAGTTCCGCGCAAAGCCGGTCATCCCCTTCCGATCCTGCGGTATATGCAAAGGAGGTGCCGCCGAGATGCTCCACCGCCCCCACCGTCAGAGACCCGCCATCCTCAACCGGATTGAGATGTTCCGGTCGAACTCCAAGGAGCATCCCCGGGCGTGGCGTCACACCAGCCGGAGTCGGCACAACCAGCCCTTCAAGCTGGGGAAGTTGCATGTCTGCTCCCCTTGGTACAACTTCCAGCAGGTTCATCGCCGGTGAACCGATGAAACGTGCCACAAAGAGATTTCGCGGGTTGTCGTACAGCTCCAGCGGCGGCCCGACCTGCTCAATCCGCCCGTCCCTCAGGACCACAATCCTGTCCGCGAGTGTCATTGCCTCCACCTGGTCATGGGTTACATAAATCGTGGTCGCACCCAGCCGCCGCTGCATTTCGGCGATTTCGAGCCGCATTTTTACGCGCAACTCGGCATCCAGGTTCGACAGCGGCTCATCGAAAAGAAATGCTTCGGGCTCACGAATGACCGCCCGCCCGATAGCAACCCTTTGCCGCTGTCCGCCAGACAGTTCGGCCGGTTTGCGCTCCAGAAGAGCCCCCAGCCCCAAAGAGCGGGCCACCTCGTCCGTCCGTTTTTTGATTTCCGGTTTTGAAACACGCGCAAGTTTGAGCGGATAGCCAATATTTTGTGCCACCGTCATATGGGGATAAAGCGCATAATTTTGGAAAACCATGGCCATGGACCGGTCACCCGGCGACAGCCGACCGACTTCCCGCTCACCAATGTGGATCTGACCTTCGGTCAACTCCTCCAGTCCCACAATGGTCCGCAGCAACGTTGATTTTCCGCAGCCGGACGGCCCCACAAAAACGCAGAACTCGCCATCCGCGATTTCAAGATCAAGCGACGGGATCGCCTCAAAAGTGCCGTAGCACTTGCGCACGCCCACCAGCGAAAGTTTCGACAAGGGGTGTCCTCCCTATGGCTCCCCGCATTGCCCCCTTTTTTGCGACGCAGGTCCTTTTAGGAAAGAGCGTATTACTTTCCTTTCTTTCCTGTCAACTTTTCTTTCAGGACAGCACTCGATCTAATCAAAATCTGATAAAATAATGTTTTTCAATGGTTTTATGAAATTATGTACAAACTGGAAAACGTTAGAGCAGTTAGGAAAGAAAAGTCATGCGCTACAAAAGGAACGGTGGCTAGCCGCCCAAACCCTCCAAGCTCATGGGCAATGCCAACAAACAAAAGACCGACCCCAAACGATCAGTTTCCGGGGTCGGTCCAAAAAATTTAGTTTGGACTCAGGTCTGCTTCAGCCCACAGTCAGGCCGCGCGGGCAAGATTTGGCGCGTCCTCTTTCACCAAGGCACCATGCAAAGCGGCAATCACCGCATTCAGGTCCTTGCGGTCCAGAATGAACTGAACATCGACATTTCGCGGTCCCTGCGTGGCCCCGATGCAGTCCAGTCCCGAGCCCGCAATCGCCTGCAGGCCCCGTGTCAGCACCGACAGCCCGGACAGATCACGTCCAATGACTGATGCCATCGCAATGGCCCGGGTCGACACCTCGGCGGAAGGATAGATACCGGAAAGATCCCGCTCCACACGCCGCAGCACGTCCATCGATGTATCGACATAATGCGTGATTGTGTTTGCGTTTGAAACCTTCGACACG
Source organism: Alphaproteobacteria bacterium (assembly GCA_030427145.1). Lineage (GTDB taxonomy): Bacteria > Pseudomonadota > Alphaproteobacteria > Rhodobacterales > Rhodobacteraceae > Amaricoccus > Amaricoccus tamworthensis. Next base: position 52,152 of record JAUHWT010000016.1, read on the forward strand.
ATGCGCACGCCATGTCGGGTCAGGACTTCGAGGATCGCGGAATCGTAGCCTTTCACGCCGACCATATCCTGCTCAAACAACTCGAGCGCGAACAGCTCCAAGCCTGTCACTATCTCGACCGCAGCGCTTTCCGCCGGCTGGTCGTCAATGAGCGTGCCCGGGTCTTTCGGCTCAAACGCATTGGTCACGCGGAGCGGAACCCCGGACTGCCGCAGCGTCTTGGCCGCCTTCGGATGGATTGCCTCCATGCCGAGGTTGGACAGCTGATCGGCCACATCATAGTTTGTCCGACCAAGTTTTTTGACTTCTCCCGCCCCAACAAGATTGGGATCGGCGGAGGACAAATGAAACTCTTTATGTATGATCGCCTCACGTGCACCCGTCAGGGCCGCCAGCCGCGAGAAAGTCACCTCCGAATAGCCCCGATCATACTCACCCATGAGGCCCTCGCGGCACTGCGCGTACCCCGTGACGATCGGCAACTCACAGTCGAGGTCCACCCGGTCCATGGCTGACATGATCCGCTCATCCAAGGTCAGGTCATCCTCGTCACACCAGCCGGAGAGGTCGACAAAGCGCGCCTCCACACCAGCCCGCTGCAGCATCAGTGTCGTGACAAATGCGGAGTGGGATTCTCCAAGCCCGGCAAGCAGTTCCCGCGTCTGGCTCATGTTTTGCGCGAGGCGAAAATGTCCATAGGAACACAGCCGTTGAAGGTCGATCAGACAGTTCCGCGCCCCCAGCAACCGATCCTGAACGAAAGCATCCGCGCGCTCAACATCTGCCGGATGCTGCAGGATCCGGTTGTGGGCCTTTTTCATGGCTCCCGCAACCCGGTCGAGACGCGTGTACCAGTCATGCTCGTTATCGCCACTCGAGAAAACGGCAAACACACCGCGCTCCCCGGTTTTTTTGTGTTCGAGCAGAAGGTTGGTGATCCCACCGAAAGCCGATACAACAAAAATACGACCGTAAATCTCGTCCGGCCCCCGGTCACCGAGTATCAACGTGTCACGCAACTCGTCGATACGGTCCATTGAGGTGCCACCGATTTTTTCGACGGTATGCGCCATATCAGGCCTCCTCTGCGATAGCGTAGGAGCCGTCCTCACGGTGAACTTCCTTGCCCGTCACCGGCGGGTTGAAGACGCAGGCCATGACCAGCTCTTCCTCAGCTCTCAGAACATGCCGGTCATGCTCGTTCAGCGCGTACATCACACCCGGCTCAATCTGATGGGTTTCGCCGGTGGCAAGATCGGTAATCGACCCCTTGCCCTTCATGCAATAGACGCTCTCAAAGTGGTTCTTGTACTCGAACATATGCTCCGAGCCTGCCTTGAGGAACGTGATATGGAAAGAAAATCCCATACCATCATCGGCCAGAAGCATCCGGATGGAAGTCCACTGTGCATCCGACACGATACGGTCATTCTCGGAATTGATGATCTTGTTGATATCTCTGACGATCATATCGCTTACTCCGCTGCAATCGGGGTTTTGGCACTCATGGCGTTACGCACGGCTTCATCAAGGATGTCGAAGCCTTTGCGCAATGTCTCGACCGGTGTGGTCAGCGGTGCGAGAACCTTTACCACCTGATCCTCGTTGCCCGAGGTCTCGATCACCAGACCCGCGTCATAAGCCCGGCGGCAAATATCGGAGGCCAGCTCCCCGGACCCCACATCAACACCCTGCATTACGCCACGGCCCTTCAGGCCGCTGCCCGGAATTTGATCCGCGATGCGGAACAGGCGGTCCTGGATCAGCTCCGATTTCATCTCAAGTTCTTTCTGGAACGCATCATCTGCCCAGAATTTTTCGATCGCCACACGCGCCGTCACAAACGCATGCGTATTTCCACGGAAAGTGCCGTTATGTTCCGCCGGCCCGAACACGTCATGTTGTGGCCGCACCAGAACGAGAGCCATTGGCAAACCAAAACCCGAAACGGATTTCGCCATAGTCACGATATCCGGGGTTACGCCCATATCCTCAAAGGAAAAGAACGTACCGCTGCGACCACACCCGGCCTGAATGTCATCAATAATCAGGAGTGCGCCGTGCTCTTTGGCCACGGCGGCGATGCGACGCACCCATTCCGCACGGGCGCAGTTCAAACCGCCCTCACCCTGAACTGTTTCCAGGATGATTGCCGCCGGCGCATCCACACCACCGGAACCGTCGGCGAGCATCTGCTCCAGATAGTCAGCCGTATCGGTTTCAGCACCAAAATACCCGTCATAGGGCATCCGCGTTACACCGCTAAGCTCCATGCCTGCGCCGCCGCGGTGATACCCGTTTCCTGTCGCCGCCAGCGCTCCGGCCGTGACACCATGGAAACCGTTGGTGAATGCAATAATATTCGTCCGCCCGGTCACTTTACGCGCGATTTTCATCGCGGCCTCAACCGCGTTTGCACCCGTCGGACCTGTGAACATGACCCGGTGATCCATGCCACGGGGCGCGAGAATATGGTCCTCAAACGCCTCGAGAAACTCACCTTTTGCGCCGCTGTGCAGATCCAGGCCATGGGCAATCCCATCGGCCGTTATGTGCTCCACCAGTGCGGCTTTCATATCCGGATCGTTGTGTCCGTAATTGAGCGATGAACATCCGGCCAGAAAGTCGATATAAGTCTGTCCATCCGCAGTCGTCAGTTCGGACCCGGAAGCCTTTTCGAAGACCGCCGGCATGTTGCGGCAGTACGAGCGCGCCGCGCTCTCGCGACGGTCATAAATATCATGGGTTTCAGTCATGTCCTTGGGCATGAGAGTACCTTTCGCATCCTGTGCGTTAATCATTGAATTTGGTATGTCGGGAGGATCGGCTCAGGCCGCGCGGCTCAGTTCATCCGCAGTCGGCAGGCTGATCGTCACCATATGCTCGGTGTCGTGCTGCCCGTCAAAGTGTACATCCCGTTCGAAATGCGGCTCATCCGTGAGATCGCCACCAATGGAGCGGGCAAAGCTCCGGAACAGGCTCCATGATGCGGTGTTGTCCCGCGTGATGGTTGTCTTGAGGTTCTCGGCGTCGTTGCAGGCGTCACGCTCGATCAGGTCGAGAAGCATCCGCTTGCCAAGGCCGGTACCCCGGGCCTTCTCCCCGACGGCCACCTGCCAGACAAAAAGCTCCGAACTGTCGGGAATCATATGGCCGGACACCCAGCCCACGATTTCCCCGTCACGTTCCGCAACCACGCAGGTATCACGGAAGTGATCAGCCTGGATGAGGTTGGCATACATGGAATTTACATCAAGCGGCCTGCAGCTTTTTACAAGCGCCCATATATCGGCTCCGTCCGACGCATCAGGTTTGCGCAAACGGAGCGTACGCGTTCGGGGTTCAGTCAGATCTTTCGGCATGGCATGTGTCCCTGGTCGTTCGCGCGAATAGATAGCCGCTGCTGAAAATAACTTCAACATACTAAGCAGTTTTATTTTCGCTGCATCGATCGGGCGATTTTTTTGCTCATTTTCCCGAATTTATCGATAAAAAGGGCCGCAAAATTGATTTGCAAGGCGAATTATCTCAATGCGCCCTTAAAATGCTTTGGTTCTTGAAGCATCCTGCAACTCCGTGCCACAATTGCTTCATGACTGTGACGCAATCCGACCGCGTCGATGACTGCCTCATCGCGCTCCGAAGAATAATCCGCGCAACCACCCTTTTTGAACGTGACCTGGCCGTAGCCTCGGGAATCACGCCCGCGCAGCTACGCGTATTACAGATTCTTTATGCCCAACCGGACGGCAGCCGCACACCCAAGGTGCTCGCCACGCAGATGGGTGTCGCCCAGGCCACGGTCACGGCCATCATCGACAAACTGGAAGCACGGGATCTGATCCTGCGCCAGAGATCCGAAACGGACCGTCGACAGACAAACGTGACCATTACTGATCAGGGTCGCGAGGTGGTTGACGATGCGCCTGATGCTCTTCAGCAACGCTTCGTCCAGGCATTCGGCCGAATGCAGAACTGGGAACAGGCCCAGCTTCTCGCCTCCCTCGAACGTGTGGCGGCCATGCTTGACGCCAAGGATATCGACGCATCGCCAGTTCTGTCGTCGGGCGATTTCCACTCCCTGTCCTGACTGGCATCGTGCTCACTCAAATCACGAAAATTGCCATCATTTCGCGTCTCTATGTTCAGCTGCCTCCTTCAGTCCCAGCATTCGCAAAACCTGACGCGTCCCCGCCCCTACTGGATCAATAACCGGCAGAGCAATGGCTTCCGCCACGGCCGGAGCCGCTGGCGCCAATGGCCCGCCACCAATCAGCAGAGCCTCCGCCCCATCCGCCTCACATTCGCGGGCAAGGGAAACCAGAGCCGCCCGTATCCGCACCGGATCAGACATGATTGCCGGGACATCGCCCCTGGTTATACGCAGCGACGCGAGGTTTCCAGAATGACCATATCGCCTCACCAGACTGAGAATGGCGGCTTCAAGCCTCGGTGTCGTAGTGACAATCGAGAACATCCGTCCACCCGCGGCAGCCTCTGCCATCCCGCCCTCCGCAATACCAGCAACCGGCACATCGACCCGGTCGCGCAACGTCAACAGCCCCGGATCACCAAAGGCTGAAACGATCAGCCCGTCCACCCCGGCAGCGGCCAAATCAATTCCCTTCGCCACCACCTGCTCCACGGAGGCATTGAGCGCAGTCTCATCCATGATCACCGTCGGACCCCGCTCCATGGTATGGCCTTCGACAATCACGCCTCGCGGGCAAATCGGCTCCGCCAGTCCCGTCATCAGTGCGGTTGTTGAAAGGTTTGCATTGGGGTTCAACAGACCAATCCGATAGCGGTGCCCCCCGTTACGCATGGTTCCCGTCGGCAGGCTTTTGGAGTCACTCATACCGCCAAGTAAAATTCCCTTTCAAATGAGGAAGCAACCGCATTTATCCGGCCAAACCCCGCAAAAATTTGAGATCACAAACGGAGTTACCAATCGGAGCGACGTCAAATTGCACGTGCGTCCGCCGCGTCTTCTGATATTTCCGGTTTATGGACATCACTATCGTCATCACCGTCATTGCATCGTTGTTTGTCGTCATTGGCGCGGCTGAGCCCTTCGCCGCGCGCGTTCGCCTTCCATACAGCGTGATCCTCGCCGTTCTCGGCATTATGATCGGTGCTGGCGCAACCTTCTTTCTCAGAACGACACTGACCGACGCACTCAACCCGGTGGCAGAGGCAATTCTGGGCCTGCCAATCAGGTCGAATGTCTTCCTTTATGTCTTTCTGCCAACACTGCTTTTTCAGGCAACACTGGGCATGAACCTTAGAAGAATGCTCGATGATTGGGTCCCCATCCTAACGCTTGCGGTGGTGGCTGTGGTTGTCGCCACGCTCTCGGTAGGCTACGCCCTCTCATGGGCCAGCACGCTGCCCCTTGCCGCCTGCCTTCTGATCGGCTCGATCGTCTCAACCACCGACCCCTCGGCGGTGGTCTCTATTTTTCGGTCAATCTCGGCTCCAAGGCGTCTTGCCCGGATTATTGAGGGGGAAAGCCTGCTCAACGATGCCGCCGCCATCGCTCTGTTCGGCCTGTTCATGGGCTTCGTCATGCTTGGCCTGCCCGACCCGAAGCTCAGCGACGCCCTCGCCCGCTTTCCAATGCTCATCGCTGGCGGCGTGGTGACCGGATGGGTCGCCGCCCGGATCGCCGTCTGGGTCATGGGCCTTTTCAGCCGTCACGAACTGGCACAAATCTCAATCTCCGTGGCTCTCCCCTACCTCGCCTATATCGTGGCGGAACAGAGCGTGGGAGCGTCAGGCGTCATTGCGGTGGTTGCCGCTGGTCTCACACTCAACCTCACGGCACCTGGACGATTGCCACCCCAGTCCTGGACCAACCTGCGTGAACTTTGGGACGTACTCGCACACTGGGCCGGAGCACTTATCTTTATCCTCGCAGCGCTGCTCATCCCGCGCCTGTTGGAAGAGGTTCGACTGGAGGACTTTCTTTTGGTTGGCGTCGTGGTTGTGGCAGCAATCATCGCCCGAGCCGCCATCCTGTTCGGGCTGATGCCGCTGCTTACGTCGCTCAAAATATCCCCTGCGGTCGAACGACCCTACCGGGTTGCGATCCTTTGGGGTGGCCTCCGGGGCGCCGTCACACTGGCACTGGCACTCGCCGTAACCGAGAGCTTCCGCGTCCCGGATGACATCCAACGGGTCGTTGGCATACTCGCCACCGGGTTCACACTTTTCACATTGCTCGTACAGGGTACAACACTGCGCTGGATCATCGGACGGTTCGGGCTGGACCGCCTCTCCCCACTCGACGAGGCCCTGTCCCGTCAGGTGGTCGCCGTTGCCCTGCAGACCGTGCGCGAAGACGTTGCACACACCACGGACAGGTATGACCTGAACCGCGACACCGTGCGTTCGGAGGCAAAGCGGTTCGGGGAACGCCTCGATGCCGTCGTAAAGATGGCCGAGGAAAACGGCCGCATCCTCGACCGAGACCGCATTGCTCTGGGTCTCATTGCGTTGGCCGGGCACGAACGCGACACCATTCTCGAACACATGCGCGAACGCACGATCTCCGCTCGAATGGCCGAACTGGTACTGTCGGACGCGGACCGGCTGATCGAAGCCGCCCGCACCCAGGGCCGCATCGGTTATCAGAAATCAGCACGACGCAGTGTTGCTTATGGCCAGGCATTCCGCGCAGCCGTGCTGCTCCATGGTCGTTTGGGCATTTCCGGCCCGTTGGCCCAGATGACCGCCGACCGTTTCGAACTGTTGCTGGCTCAGCGTCTGATCATGCGCGACCTCGGGACTTTCATCGACGGCCGCATTCGCCGCATCCACGGTCGCCGCGTCGCGGAACTTCTCCACGAACTTCTGTCACGCCGTATCGAGAACGTGGAAACCGCACTCGAAGGTCTTCGCCTACAATACCCAGGGTATGCTGAGGAACTCGAACGGCGCTTCATCCGGCGCACCGCCCTGCGAATGGAGGAGCGCGAATACGTCGCCATGCGCGACGACGGACTGATCGGGGCCGAGGTCTATACCGCCCTGATACAGGAGCTTGCAACGCGCAGGGGCGCCGCAGAGGAACGCCCCCGCCTGGATGTCGCGGTCCAGCGCGAAGCCTTCGTCCGCCAGTTCCCGTTCTTTGCCGATCTGGACAACGCCATTGTCAAACGTCTGACCCGCTCGCTTGCCACACGCTACTTCAACGCGGGTGAGGTCATAGTGCGCAAGGAAATATCAGGCACACGGGTGTTCTTTATTGCCTCAGGCGCGGTTGAACTCGAAAGCGCGGGCCAGTCCTGGCGGCTTGGCCGTGGCGAAATGTTTGGCCAGATGGCACTTCTCACCAACCGAGCGCGCCGCGCGGATGTCCGCGCCATCGCACCAACCACCGTCCTTGTCCTGGACGAGGACCGCTTCCGGCGCCTGCTCAAACGCAGCAAGGCTCTGCGCGAGGCCGTCCGTCTCAGCGCTGAAAAACGCGGTATCGACCCGTCCATTCTTCTGCCGGAAGGCTGAACAGGACCACACTGCTCAAAAGTTAAATCCTCCCACAATAGAGCAATCACACGAACAGGAGATCGTCATACTCCGATATTCCGAAAATTTTAAGGATGTCGCCATCTCCAGAGAGGGTCAGACGCAGACCGGCTGATCCCTCATAAATGTCCCGGATTTCAGTCCCGCGCAAGTCAATCAAATCCTGCGAGACGTCAAAGTCCAAGATCCTGTCGCGGTCGCGGGAACCGTCGTTGGCAGCGCGCCCGAACACAAATACGTCCGCTCCGCGGCCGCCTGTCATCAACTCATTGCCCTTGCCGTCGATCAGAGTATCGGCCCCCCGGCCACCCTCCAAGACATCTGCCCCGGATCCGCCAAAAAGCCGGTCATGACCTCTGCCACCGCTAAGCTCGTCGTCCCCGCCACCGCCGTTCATGCTGTCATGACCTTTTCCACCGCTCATGAGATCATCACCCCTGCCACCATGAATACGGTCACTCCCGGACCGGCCAATCGCCTGATCGTCGGTGGCACCCAAAACAAATCTGTCGTCCCCGCCGTCACCAATCCGTAATTTGGAGCCGTCGGCAAACTGGATCGCATCCTCCAGTTTTCCAAGCGCGGTTTCGAGTGCAAGAGAAACACCCTCGTGGCTGATTATCGTGCCACGTTCATGCACCTCAATCGCCAGCCCAGAAGCGGACACGCCTTCGACCCGAACCCGCCCGGACCCCTCATTCGCTTCAACCCAGGCGTTATCGGGCAAAACGGTTTCGATCATTCCAACAAGCGCTGACACTGAACCGTATGCCAGATCCGGACGATTTACCGCCGCCGACAGAATGGCACCGGATTCCAGATGCAGAAAGGTAGCCGAATCCGTTCCCGACGTACCGCCGGAAAACCCGACCAGATGACGATCCTCGGAAATATTGAATTTCGCGAGACCCAGTCCGAACTCGTAACCTTGGTCAGTCAGAACAAAATCCGTCATCAGGGAAAGGGACTCTTCCGGCAACAGGCTTTGTTCCACCAGCAGTGCGTTTAGAAACGTTGTCATGTCCGCCGTGTTGGAAATGCCACCACCTTCCGCGAAGCGGTCAAGGCCCAACCAGGTCACGTCAAGCAGTTCATCATCGCCCAGTGGATAATATGATTTCAACCTGTTTGCATCATGCTCGAAGTCTTCCAGTAGACTGGCGGACATGCCAAGCGGTTCGAAAATCCGCTCTTCCATCAGTTTACCAAGCGTCTGACCGGTGACTTCTTCGGCAATCAGGCCCAGCAGCGCATAGTTACTGTTGGAATACTCGAAACGCTCACCAGGTTTGAACTGCGCGGGGAGTCCGCGCAAAAGGTCGAGCGCAAACTCCGTATCAACGATCTCATCAGACTCCGCCGCAGCCCGCTCAACCAGACGAAATCCGTCATCGTCCGAGATATTCGTGTAGTTGAATATTCCAGTTTGCATTGTCAGCGCATCGCGCAGGGTCGCCTCGTTTACGTTGGCAATTCCCTTCGTTACTGACTTCGAAAGGTAGTCGGCAATCGGACGGTCGAGGGCCACCAAGCCCTCCTCCGCAAGCTGGAGCAAGACAACCGCCGTCATCATCTTAGTCTGCGACCCGATCTCGAAGCTCTGTTCCGCCGGTTTGATTTGCTCGCCTTTTGCCCTAACCGCGGCCTCAATCCCGTTCATCGAAATCGACACCACGCTCGTCGGCGCTCCCTTGCCGGTGATGAACTGCGCAACGGTTTCAAGCGGCGCCCGCAGCGCCGCTGGATTGAAAACTCTCATGATCTGCCCTCGCAAAATCCGGCCCTCAGTTCAGAAAGGCCGCAACATTTTTTGGTGCATTTGACAGATGCCCAACCACACGTCGTCCGGATCGGCTGGTCCGGACGCATAATCCAGCCGGACGAGGCGTTATGCTTAATATTTCATTTTATTTCATAAGGTTGCTGTCTAGTGACCAAACGTCCAAACCAGCTTGTCCAGACGTTTTCTGCCTCGCGCTCAAACTGCTGCCCGGTTTTCGCGCCGCCACATCGACGGCGTCTGGCTCGTGACCCGCTTGAAACTCGCGTTAAAAGTCGATTTTGCGTTGTAGCCAACGGCCTCACTGACCTCGAGCACGCTCATGTCCGTTGTTCCCAGCAGTTTACAGGCTTCGCGGATCCTGTACCGGTTCACAAAATCATAGAACGAGGTTTCCAGGCCCGCATTCAGGACTTCCGACAGATGGATCGGGCTAAGTGCCACCGATTCCGCCAGTTTCTGCAGGTCGAGATTACCCTGCCGCCAGAGTTTTCCCGCCTCCATCCGTTCCTCAACCCGTCGGGCCAACCGCAACAGGTCATTTTCCGTTAGCCCTGACCGCGCGTATTTGCTTCCTGTCGAACCACTATTAACGACGCGCTCGATCGAAGAGTTCGCCTCCGCAACGACCGGTGCCGACCACTGTGGCAGAGCGGGTCGCGCATGTAGGGCATAGAGCCCCAGCGCTCCGGACATCGCCAGATCGAAGATCATGGCCGACACCCCCTCCCGTATTTCGGGCAGGTCCAGCAGTGCCAGTAACTCATCCAACGCTACGATTCCCGCAAGCAGCAGGATCACCACAACCAGCGCATCGAGCCAAACCAGTGATCGGCCCTCAAGGTCCGAGAAAACCTCCCGAATGTCTCGCTGATAAGACACCAATCGCCGTGCGCACAGGACGCCATAAACAACCACCACAATCACCCAGAGCAGCCAGAATACATTCTGGCCAAACGCTACCAGCCTGAGAAACTCCCCCGCGGCATCCGGACCAAAATCCACCCGCATCGCCGCGGGCAGCGACAGAAACGGAGCCAGACATAATCCCGCAAGTGCAATCGGCAGAAGATGGATTAGGTCCTGGCGCTTCAGGCACGCATTTGGTTCGGTCAGCCCTCGAACGAACAGCCAGAGACTAATCATGTATCCCGGATACAGCACGAGTACATAGCCATAGAAAATCGGTTCCATTCCGAAGATCGGAACGAAATACAGCACATCAAATTGGTCCAGCGCATCAATCGCGAAAAACGCCACCATGGCCCAAAGATGCAGGTGTGGCCCAGGCTCCTGATGCAAACGCAGGCTAAGGCCCGCCAGCACCAGCAACGACATGCCCAGCCCCATACCGGCGCCGATAATCTCAAACAAAATTCCCTGCGTCATTGTGCGATAACTGACACAGGTTTCTGTCAGTGGGTAGAGTTGGTTGCGAAAAAAAGCTACAGCCAGCCCCCGTCCACGAGCACCGTCTGGTTCGTGATCGCACGGGCGGCATCTGAACACAGAAAAACCGCTACCCCTGCCACGTCCTCCGGTTCGGTGAACCGGCGCAAACACTGCCGCGACATCACCTCATCCTGCAATTCCGGCGTCAGCCACTTCTCCACCTGCCGTTCCGTCCGCACGAATCCCGGCAGCAGGCAGTTGACCCGCACGCCATCGGGACCGGCCTCGCGGGCAAGCGCGTGGGTCAAACCTTCGATGCCAGCCTTCGCGGTCACATACCCGACCGCATCGGCAAGTCCTTCCCTCCAGGCAATTGAACCGAAATTCAGGATCACGCCAGACCTGTTTCTCCGCATTGTTGGCAATACCGCCTGGGCACAGAAAAACTGGTGATCGAGATTGACCGACAACGTGTCACGCCAGCTTTCCGGCGTGACCTCATTCGTTTTATGCCGCATGTCATTAGCCGCGCCATTCACCAGCACATCAATATCACCCGCTTCGTCGGCCAGCGCCATAATTCGCTCCCGCAGCGCCTCGGTACGGGTCAGATCCACTTCGTGGAACGTAACTGCCGAGCCAAGACCGTCGGCCAGATCCCGGCCCGCCGCACCGTTGACGTCAAAAAAGGAAACCCGCGCACCCTGAGCGGCGAAAGCCGTCACCACGGTCCGGCCGATACCGGTGGCACCGCCGGTTATCAGAATATGCTTGGCCTTCAGGCCGGTCTCAAGCATCACAGACGCCGTTCAGTGGTGGGGTCAAAAAGGCTGACCTTGCTCATGTCGATCTCAAAATCCGCGTTGGTCCCCGGAACCGGCGCGCCATCCGGCTCACAGACGATGATTGCCTCGGAGCCCGCAACCCGGCACATCAAAATCGTCTCGGATCCTGTTGGTTCATCCATTTCCACCGAGACCGGAACCGTCACTGATGGAATGCCCTTCCGCGACGCACGCGCCTCATGGGCAGGGCTGAAATGCTCAGGCCGTACACCAAGTGTCACCTTCTGTCCTTCCGACAGATTTGTTTGGTCGTCGCCCACAAGCGGGAGCACCGCACCATCCCCGCCGTCCAAAACCACACCCAACCCGTCCGCGCCCTGCGCTATCCTGGCCGGGAAAAAATTCATGTTGGGCGACCCCATGAATCCGGCAACAAACGTATTGGCGGGGCGCTCATAAATCTCCTTGGGCGCCGCGTACTGTTGCAGAACACCCTGGTTCATCACCGCAATCCGTGTCGCGAGCGTCATCGCCTCGATCTGGTCATGGGTCACGTAAACCGTCGTGCGGCCAACATTCTGATGCAGCTTCTTGATCTCAGCCCGCATCTCCACCCGCAGTTTCGCATCGAGATTGGAGAGCGGTTCATCAAACAGGAACAGTTTGGGATCCCGCACCAGGGCCCGACCCATCGCCACACGCTGGCGCTGTCCACCCGACAGTTGGCCCGGCTTGCGGTCCAGAAGCGGTTCAATCTGCAGCAATGAAGCTACCCGTGCGACCGTCTCCATCTGCACTGTTTTGTCAATGTTGCGACACTCCATGCCGAAGGTCATATTCTGCCGCACCGTCATCGTCGGGTAGAGCGCGTAGGACTGAAACACCATCGCGATGTCCCGGTCCTTGGGTGCTTCATTGTTCACGACCCTGTCCCCGATCATCACTTCGCCGGAGGTCACGCTCTCCAGCCCAGAAATGATGGACAGAAGCGTGGATTTGCCGCAGCCGGACGGTCCGACAAGCGCCACAAATTCGCCCGAATCCGCTTCCAGATTGATGTCCTTCAGCACCTCTACGGAGCCATAGCTCTTGCGCAGATTTTTGATTAGCAAAGACGACATTGCCACTCCCCCTATTTGACCGCGCCGGAGGTCAGGCCCCGCACGAAATATTTTCCGCCAAACACGTAAACGAGCAGCGGTGGCAGAGCCGCGAAGATCACGGACGCCGCCTCAACATTGTAATGCCGCTCGCCGGTGCCCGAGCCTGAAAACGCTACGATTGCTGATGTGATGGGCTGGTTGGCACCGGATGTGAAAACCGTGCCAAAAAGAAACTCGTTCCAGATCCCGGTGAACTGCCAGATCACGCATACGATCAGAATCGGCGGCGAGAGCGGCAGCATGATGCGCCGGAAAATGCGCCAGAACCCGGCACCATCGATCCGCGCCGCTTTGATCAGGTCATCCGGCACAGCCAGGAAATAGTTCCGGCAAAACAGCGTGGTAAAACTCGCGCCCTGCACCGTATGGACCAAGACCAGCCCCGCAATCGTGTTCGACAGCCCAATCTTGCCCAGAACAAACGCCCAGGGCAGCAGTGTCATCTGCGCCGGCAAAAACACACCCAGTGTAATCAGTCCGAATACCCATGTGTCATATTTGATGCGCCATTTTGACAGGGCATAGCCGTTGACGACACCAAACGCCGTCGACAGGATCGTAGCCGGAATGGTCATCATCAACGTGTTGGAGAAGTACCGCGAGACCCCCTCGCAGCTGCCCCCGATGCAGAAGGTACTCCAGGCCTCACCCCAGTACTGCCAGCTCATCACCTCAGGCAGGGATATGAACCCCTCCCGCACGATGTCCTCTAGCGGCCGGTAGGCGTTCATGAGAATGATCACCAGTGGCGACAGGTAAAGCAGAGCGAAAAACCCCAGCAGCCCGTAGACAATCGTCTTCGCCCGGGCCTGACGAGCACTGCTGCCGGTCGCAAGCGGATCAAACGCATGATGTGTTGTATCAACCATGGGAGGGGCCCTCCTTCCGCGCGCGCCAGGCAGTCAAGATCACGTACGGCACAATGACAATGGCAAGCGCCACAAGGATCATCACGGCCGCCGCCGCACCCTGAGCGATCTGACCGCGCTGGAACATCAGGTCGTAAACAACAATCGCCGGAACCGTGGTTGCGACACCCGGCCCCCCCTGGGTCAGCGCCACCACCAGGTCATAAGTCTTGATGGCAAACTGAAGGAGCACCACCGTGACGGCGACAAAAATGGGCCATATCGTCGGCAAAACCACCTTGCGATAGATCCGCGGCATGGAGGCTCCATCGATCTGGGCCGCCTTGATCAGATCTCCATCCACAGACCGCAATCCCGCCAGGATAAGCGCCATCGCAAAACCTGACGCGTGCCAGATGCCGGTGAACACCACGACGTAGAGCGCCATGTCCCTGTCGGTGATCCAGTCGAACTTCGCGCTCAGCCAGCCCAGATCATTCAGAGCCCGCTCCACACCGGTCTGCGGATGAAAAATCCAGCGCCAGACGGTGCCGGTCACGATGAAGGAAATGGCCAGCGGATAAAGAAAAATTGTCCGCCACACCGATTCAAACCGCACTCTCTGGTCAATGAGAATGGCGAGCAGCGTCCCAACACAGAGCGAACCCAAAACATACAGAATCCCGAACAGAAATAGGTTCTGGTAGGAGACAATCCAGCGTTTGCTCTTCCACAGAGCCGCGTATTCACCGAACCCGCCATAGGCCATGTTCGGAAGCAGCGTGGACTGGGACACGGAGATCCAAAGTGTCCAAGCCGAGAACACCACCACGTAAATGAACGCTGCTGCAAGGGTCGGCAAAAGCACCAGCTGCGGCGTCCAGCGGGCCAGCCGCTCGCCTGGGGAAGGCTGTATCGGATCAGGCATGTTTGACCGTTTTCTGATTGATTGTGTGAAGGATCCGTGCCGGCCAACGGGAGCAGGTCGACACGGTCATCAAACCGTCGGAGCCTAGCTTTGCAGCTCAACCGCGTCGGCAAGCTGGTTGGCGGCTTCTTCCGGTGTGATGGAATCGTCGGCGACAAACTCGGTGATCACTTCCATCATGGCGCCCCGGTACTTCTGCAGAACCGTCATGTTATGCGCCATCGACCGAACGAGTGTTCCCTCGTCGACCGAAGCCTTGAGGTCCTCAAGACCCTTCTGCTGGCACTGGGTGAACCCACCCGTGGACAGATCAACATCCGTACGCGACGGGATCGAGCCCTTGGCGACGTTGAACGTTACCTGAAACTCCGGCGACATGATAGTGCTGGCCAATAGCTTCTGACCCTCTACGTAGTCAGGGTCGGTCTGATTGAAAAACACCACCGAATCCGCATTCAATATGAACCCGGTTCCACCCCAGTCTACCGGCGTCTGGTTGCAGAGATAGTCCTCGCCGTCCTCGAAACCGGCCAGATTAGCCGAGGCCACGGTCCAGTCACCCATCAGGAAAAACGCCGCCTCGCCGGACATGGTCATGGTCATCGACTGCTCCCAGGAGCGGCCGTTGATACCGTCATCCATGTAACCAACCATTTTGCGAAGCTGCGCGAAAGCATCGATCATACCCTGGCTGCGCATTGCTTCGACGTCGGCTTCCTGGAATGCCTCGCGGTACAGGTCCACATCCATGCCATAGACAACACTGTCAAACGTGGTCGTATCCGACCAGTCCGCCGCACCATGCGCAATACAGGTGTAACCCGCAGCCATAATCGCATCACAGGCTGCATTGAACTCGTCCCAGGTTGTGGGAACCTCCATGCCGACCTCATCAAGGATCGCAGGCGAGCTATAGAGCCAGTTGACGCGATGAATATTCATGGGTGCCGCGACCCAACTCCCCGTGGGCTTCATCACCGACGTCAGTTCCGGTGCAACGACATCGTCCCAGCCTTCCGCGGCCGCAACCTCGTCCAGGTTGGCAGTGGTTCCGGTTGCGTTCCACTCAGCAATTTCCGGACCCTTCAGCTGCACGGCGGCAGGCGCATTTCCCGCCACCACATCCGACCGCAGCTTGGCCAGCGTGTTGGATGTGTGACCCGAAATCGCGGTCTGCTCCCAGGTTCCGCCGGCGGCCTCAAACATTTCACCGAGCTTTGCAATCGCAGCGGCTTCCGAACCCTGCGCCCACTGGTGCATCATATTGGTTTTCGGTTCGGCCTGCGCGCCCGTTCCGAAGGCCATAACCGCCAGGATCGAAGCCCCGGTCATCGTGCTGTTGAGTTTCATCTTCTTCCTCCTCCATCGGACAACCCGATTCGTTTTTTTTGGGTAGTTATCGGCGCGTTCTCAGATCGAGATCCCGCCATCGACATTCACCGTCTGCCCCGTCACAAAGGCTCCATCCGCCGATGCAAGCCATGCCGCCGTCGAGGCAATCTCTTCCGGTTTGGCAAAACGCCCGGCGGGCTGACGGTCCAGAAACCATTTTTCAGCCGCCTCAGGGCTGCCCAGTTCTTCCGCCAGATCCGCGATCCGCTGACGCAGCGACGGTGTGTCCACCACGCCCGGGCACAGCGCGTTGAAGCGAATTCCGTCCTTCATATAGTCGGCTGCGCAGGCTTTCATCAGTCCGATCACGCCTCCCTTCGCCGCCCCATAGGCTGCACGAAACGGATACCCCTTGAGCGATGACGCAAGCGAGGCTACGAGGATCACCGATCCGCCATGCTCCCGCATCCGCGGTACGGCTGACCGCGCCACGTGGAACGCACTGTCGAGACAAATCGCCTGGCTCCTGCGCCAGTCGGCATCCGTCGTTCCCTCCACCGTGCCGTGATGCACAAACCCGACGGCGTGAGCCATCACTTCGATACGTGCACGGCGCGACAGCCAATTTTCCACTGCCTCCGGGTCGGTCGCATCCACCGCCGTCGTAGACGCAGCCTCCAAACCATCTAGGAGCTTCGCATCTATGTCCGATACATGAACCTCCGCGCCTTCGGCCAGAAACCGCTCCGCGATGGCACGCCCAATGCCCTGTCCAGCCGCAGTGACACAGGCAACCTGACCGGAAAGCCGCTGTTGTGGCAGGAGAGTTGCACCGCTCAATAGGTCGCCCTCCCGCCCGACAGGTCAAAGACCGCTCCCGTGGTGAACGAGTTCTCGGCGGAGGCCATCCAGGCCACCATGTTGGTGATCTCTTCTACCGTCACGAAACGGCCGCGCGGGATTTTCGAGAGCATGAACGCGACAAATTCCTCAGAGACCTGATCGAAAATCCGGGTCTTCGCAGCCGCCGGCGTGATGCAGTTGACCGCAATGTCATTTCCGGCGAGTTCCTTGCCCAATGACTTGGTCATCGCAATCACCGCCGCCTTCGACGCGGAATAGGCCGACGCGTTCGGATTACCCTCCTTGCCCGCAATGGACGCCACATTGACGATCCGTCCGTAATTACGATCAACCATGCCCGGCGTCACCGTACGGCAGGTGTTGAAGGTGCCATCGACATTCACTTCCTGGACCTTGCGCCAGGCTTCGGCGGGATACTCGGCAAGTGTGGAGGTCGGCCCGGCAATGCCTGCGCTGTTGACCAGCACGTCGACCTTGCCAAACCTTGCCTCAGTCGCGGCCATTGCGGCCTCAACACTGGCCAGATCGGACACATCCGTCTGGATCAGGGCCAGTCGGTTCTCCCCAATCGCAGCGACCCGCGCTTCCGGGCTGCTGACGTCCATGTCCCAAACCGCGATGCTGGCACCGGACGCCGCCAGCCGTTCGGCCACGGCCGCACCAATTCCGTTGCACCCGCCGGTGATCGCCGCCACCTGGCCCTTAAAATCGTAACTGTTCATCACGCGGCTCCCGTCGCCACGACTGTCTGGGACTGTTTCCCCAAACCTTCGATACCAAGGCGAACGGTGTCGCCCTCATTGAGCCAGACCTGTGGGTTCATACCGGCCCCAACGCCCGGCGGCGTGCCGGTGCAGATCAGATCGCCGGGCTCAAGCCGCGTGAATTCGGACATGTAGCTGACGATGGTCGCCACATCGAAAATCATCGTGCCGGTGTTTCCTGTCTGCATGCGCTGCCCGTTCACGTCGAGCCACATGCCCAGGTTCTGAACATCGGCGATCTCATCCTTCGTCGCGAGAAACGGCCCGGTTGGACAAAAATTCGGGAAACTCTTGCCTTTCACCCACTGCCCCGACCGCTCCATCTGCCAGGCGCGTTCGGAGACGTCGTTGACGAGAACAAACCCCGCGATGTGATCCATCGCTTCGGCCTTGGTGATGTTCAGGGCCGGCTTTCCGATGACAATGCCCAGTTCAACCTCCCAGTCGAGTTTGGTCATCCTGGGCGATTTCAGGATGTCATCGTTCGGACCGCAGTAAGTCACGGTCGACTTGTTGAACAGGATCGGCTCGTCGGGAACCGGCAGACCGGCCTCCGCGGCGTGATCCGAATAGTTCAGACCAACACACCAGATGTTGAAGGGCTGCGCCACCGGTGGAGCAAGTCGCTTACCCTCGATATCGGCCTCTGGAATGGTCTTGAGATCAATCGCCGCAAGCTGCGCCAGCAGTTCCAGTGACAGGGTGCGCGGCCCAAAATCGTCGACCACCGAGGACACGTCACGGGGCGTACCATCGCCGTCGATAATGCAGGGAATTTTGCGCCCGTAACGGTCGCCATAGCGGGAGAGTTTCACGATGCGGTGTCCTTGTAGTTCCTGTGGCCCCACCACGTATTGGCGAGAGGCCGTCCGCCGACGAATGCGGCGCTGCCCAATGCGTCCTGAATCCGGAGGCATTCATTCCATTTGATCATTCGTTCCGAGCGGGTGAATGAACCGACCTTCAACTGTCCACCGCCGAGGCCGGTTGCGAGATGGCTGATCGACACATCTTCCGTCTCACCGGAGCGGGCCGAAACGATGGCACCCCACCCCTTTGACTGCGCCGCGCGGAATGTCTCGAACCCCTCAGAGACGGTTCCCGCCTGATTGACCTTAATGAGAACCGCGTTGCAGGCGCCGTCCCTCTGCGCTTCCCACACCAGGTCCGCGTTCGTCACCAGGTAGTCATCCCCGATGATCTGCACACGGCTGCCAAATCTGCGCGTGAACTCCACGGTGCCTCGCGTGTCGTCCTCGGCCAACGGGTCCTCAATCGAAGCAATGGGGTAACTGTCGAGCCAACCGCCAAGCAGCTCGATCATCCCCGAGCTGTCCAACTCCCGGTCCTCCAGCGCCAGCCGATATCGCCCGTCGCGCCCAAATTCCGAAGCCGCAATGTCGAGCGAAACCACAACCCGCTCGCCCGGTTTTTCCCCGGCCTTCTCGATAGCGGAGATCAGCGTTTCCAACGCTTCCTCATTACTGTCGAAAACCGGCCACCAGCCGCCCTCATCAGCGACACCGGCCAGTTTTCCGCGCGATTTCATTATGTCGCCTGCCGCGAAATAGACTTCACTGGTCACCTCCATGACCTCGTCAAAACTGCCGGCTCCCGGCACCATGATCATGAAGTCCTGGATATCGACACGCCGCCCCGCATGGGCACCACCACCGAAGATCTGTATCTCGGGCAAAGGCAGAGACGGGCTGAACCCGGTTGTCTCCGACACGTGCTGCCAGAGTGGCCTACCCGCATCCGCCGCCGCGGCATGAAGCACTGCAAGCGATGTCGCCACGGTGGCATTGCCACCCAGCGTATCCTTCAGCGGCGAGGGGTCCAGCGCCAGAATGGCCTGATCCACGCCGCCCTGATTCGCCGCATCCATGCCGGTCAGCGCAGAAGCAATGGCACCGTTCACACTACCCAGAGCCGCCTGCACGCCCTGGCCACGCAGCGCATCTCCGCCGTCACGACGGTCGACCGCCTCACGCGTGCCCCGCGACGCTCCGGCCGGTGCAATCGCCCGACCCAGAGCACCATTTTCGAGGATCACATCCACTTCGACCGTCGGTCTGCCACGGGAATCCCATACCCGCCGGCCCTTTATTTCCCTAATCACTGTCACGCGTCCAAATCCTTCAATCGGGCTTTGAGTGTTTCGGTTAAGTCGCTGAGTGTTTGGACCGGCTCCACGATCATCGGCTGCGCCAGCGCGCGAACCTGCTGCCGTCGCGTCTCATCCAGATATTCGACCGGCGATTTCCCATCGATCCGGGCCAACATGAGAGCAGGCAACAACCGACACACACGTGCCTCCAGATCCGCGGGTTCCTCCCACGACACATGCGGGCCATAGCCTTCCCAGAACCGCGCGATCTCT
The DNA here is from genome assembly GCA_030427145.1 of Alphaproteobacteria bacterium. Classification (GTDB taxonomy): domain Bacteria; phylum Pseudomonadota; class Alphaproteobacteria; order Rhodobacterales; family Rhodobacteraceae; genus Amaricoccus; species Amaricoccus tamworthensis. The sequence goes on from JAUHWT010000016.1 coordinate 71,921, forward strand.
CCAAGGAACGCCGCTCGCATCCCTGGCAGATGGATCGCCTTCAGCACCAGATGATTCAGGCAGAACGACGGATCAAAACTGGCGTCCCCCATGGTCGCGCATTCGGCGTCGAGTATCACCGGACCACCGTTGCGCATCAGAATGTTCTTTGGGCTGACATCCCCGTGCACAAGAACCTGATCCGACCGATAGAGCACGTCCGCCAAATCATGCAGCCGTGCCTCAAGTTCCGGATGCCGGCCCGCCGTAGAAATCAGATACGGCTCGATCCGCAGCGCCCGAAAATCATCGCGGTTACGAAACGCGGACCGGTCGAAGTCATCTCCGGAAGACACCGCATGTATACGCCCGACCACATCCCCTACTGCGCGCGCCTCCCCGTTGGGACGAGTGCCTTCCAGCATCGCGGTCTTCCAAAGATGGACGTCCGGGCCGTCCAGAAATTCCATGACAAAACCATGCGCGTGTTCGGACCGACCAAACAGCCGAACCGCCGATTGCGGCACCACCCGGGCCGCCACCTCCAGCCAGGCATATTCGGCGGCATTGCGGTGCACAGGTGCACGCCAATCCGCCGCGACCTTTAGCTTCGGCAAAGCCAGCTTCACGCAGTAACGTGTGTCACCGACCCTCAGTGCCGCGATGTCGGACGCAACCCCACCTGTCAAAGGCGTAACGTCGCGCACCTCTTCCCGACGACCGAGGCCCAGTTCCTCGATCAGATCACAGCATTTTTCCGGCAGGGATTGAGACATTTCGACTTTACATGCTGCTTATGTTCACGTGAACATTTCATATTGGCATCTGTTTTTTTGTCAAGCCTCGTTCTTCCGTGATAGGGGTTTCCGGACAGGAGCAGTAAGTTGAACCGTGTAACAATCAAGTCCATTGCCAACGACCTTGGCATCTCGCACATGACCGTATCGCGGGCGCTTTCAAACAGCCCCAACGTCCAGAAGGAAACCCGCGAGGCCGTCCAGAAACGCGCCCGCGAACTGGGCTATGTCAGGAACGCAGCCGCGATGGTGATGCGCGGCGATGCCCCGAAAATCGTTGGACTTTTGCTTCCAAACATCGTCAACGAATTCTACGCGCGTTTCGCCAACGACATGGCCACCGCCTGTGAGAGCCACTCGCTCCAGCTTATCATCCACCTGACCAATGATGACGTCGCCAACCAGCAGCAGGCCCTGGACCGTCTGCAGGAGGTTCAGGCCTCATCGGTTGTCATGGTACCTGCCCCAAACGGGACGGACGGGGACACTCCAAACACCGGGTCAATGCGCACCATCGAACTGATCCGCCAGAGCAGAAACGCGCCCGACACGCCCGCCATTCTGGTCGATGACGGCCCCGCGATTCGGGCGGCAACGGCCCATCTCGCCCGGGCCGGACATACTCACATTGCCTATATCGGTGCCACGAGCGACCTCTCCAGCGGCCGCAGACGTCTCGAAGCATTTGTCCAGGGAACTATGGAAGCAGGCCTCACCGTCCCGCCAGAAATGATTCATACCGGCGCGCCCTCCTTCGCTATGGGCTGTGACAAGGCCAATATCATCTTGGAGGAGAGTCGCGCTACAGCGATACTCTGCGGTGGTTTTGAAATCTCCAACGGTGCTCTGAGCGCCGTCATCGACGGCTCCAGAAACATGGAAAGGAAAATTGCCTTTGTGGGCTACGGCGATCCTTCGTTCTATGCGTGGATCGAAAACGGCGTATCAACGGTCCATGTCCCCGTAACCGAACTCGCCCACCGTGCGGTCGATCTCATTACAACACAAAACGGCGAAGCATCGGCCTCAAACGCGTTCCCGGCAAAATTTATCGCCAGATAGTCTCCAATGAAAATGCGTCGAAAATCCGACCTGCCCTCGAAGGTCTGCGCGGTCTGCAACAGACCATTCAACTGGCGCAGGAAATGGCAGCGCGATTGGGAGAACGTAATCTACTGTTCCGAAAGGTGCCGCCGTCTCGCCCGCACCAACCGACCGGAAAAATAATACGCGGGACTGACTTTCCTTAGGCACCTAGGCCGGTGCCGCGAGAGCTTCCTCAATCACCGCCCGTGCCTCGGCCGAATCCGGCTCAAGCCTGCTAGGCATCCAGGTTTTGATCCTCCCGTCACGACCAACCAGATACTTGTTGAAGTTCCACGTCACCCGCTTGCCCGTTTCGGCCGCAGCCCATTTATAGAACGGATCAGCGTCCGGCCCCCTTACGTGCAGCGGTGCTGTCATCGGGAAATCCACGCCGAAGGTCAGTTCACAGAAATCCTTGATCTTGGCGGTATCCTCATACTCCTGGCGAAAATCACCCGAAGGAACCCCCACAACCACCAGACCTTCATCGCGGTAATCCTGCCAGATCGACACAAGGCCCTCGTATTGCGAGGTAAAACCGCAGAACGACGCCGTATTGACCACCAAAAGAACCTTACCACGCCATGTTTCAAAGGGCATCTCCGTGCCTTCAAGCGATGTGAAACTGAACTGCCACGCGTCCGTTGGCCCTGCGGCCATCGCGCTTTTCATCTGCGGCATCAGACACGCCCCGGCTGACGCGGTAAAAAGGATGGCCTGTCTTCGATTCATGTCACCTCCTCCTGACTCGACGTCATCAAATCGCGCCTTGGCGCGGTTTCAGCATCTGCCCCGGCATAGCGTTGCGCAAGGTGAATAACCGGCAGTTTCGCCCGCATCCGAACGCAGAACAGAGCCGTGCCACTGATCTTGCGCTGCACGAATAAAGTTGTGGCGGGCGGCACGTGCCAGCTTTCCCGATCAGCAACCAAAGGCGCCGCCGCCTCCCGCAACCGGTCTACAAAGGCCCGATCGGCGAAATCAAATAGACCATCGCTACGGCGCCCAATAGCGACCTGATCTAGAACAATACGGATCATTCGGTCGATGGCCGACCCGTGCCGCCGCATCTGCGCCTCCGACACGAACCCGTGCTCGACCAGGGCATCCTTCACTCCCTCGACATCCTCCGCGAGCCCGGTCTGCAATATCCTGCGATAGGCCTCGGCTGTTCCCTCCGGCACCGCCCGCGCGGCACCGAAATCGAGCAGCACGATCCGCCCCTCTTCCGCCCGCCATTTGAAATTCGCAAAATTTGGATCGGTCTGCATGTAGCCGAACTCAAACAGTTCCCGCACCACGAGTTCGAGCAGCGCACCACACATCTCATTCCGGCGGTCCTGACTTTCTTCAGATAGAGTCTCAATTGACGCTCCGGTCAGAAACTCCATCGGCAGCACCTCCGGCCGCACCATGCCATCAACCGGCTTGGGCACGATGAATCGCGGATCATCCTTCAGGTGCCGGCGATATCGATGCATCTGCTCCGCCTCGCGCAGGTAATCAGCCTCTTCATGCAACTGTCGTTTGGCCTCCTCCAGCAGCGGTCCGATATCGAGGCCGCGCGGCAAAAGTCCGGAATACCGCAGCAGGGACGCCACGTTGTCGACATCAGCGTCAATGCTGGCGGCTACGCCTGGGTACTGCACCTTCACGGCCAGAACCTCACCGGATTTCAGCGTCGCCCGATGAACCTGCCCAATCGAGGCCGCCGCGATGGGCCGGACATCGAACCGTTCAAACTGCTGTCGCCACTCCCGCCCCCATGCTCCGACCAGCACTTGGTTGAGCTGCTTTGGCGGCATGACATGCGCCTGTTCACGCAAGCGGGCCAGGACGGCCGTCAGTTCCGCCGGCAATACATCTCCCGCATCGAGCGAGATCATCTGCCCCAGCTTCATCGCCGCGCCGCGCATCCGCGAAAGCTGATCGGTGATCCGTCGCGCATTGCTTGGCGTGAGAAGCAGATCCGACATCCCCGGCCGCTCACCCCGGGCAAACCGCCGCATTCCCTCACCGACCGCACCTGCGGCAACACCGCCAGCCATTTGGCCAAGTGCTCCGAGCCTTGAAAGCCGCGCCTGCGGCACTTTTCCGTATCGTCCGCTCACATGTGCCCCCTTTCCGGGTCGCCCGCGTGGCGGGCTTCTGAACATGCTACGGATGCTTAACGGATCCGGATCACATTTTCGCGGGTTATCCCTCGATCATCCGCAACGGCACTCAGGCTGTCGCCCGCCTCACAACCTCAAATCCAAGGTCGTAGATCGTCTCACCACCCCCGCCCGGGCCCAGCCGGTCGAGCATCGCACCAGCCGCAATGCTTCCCATCTCGCTACGATCCACCCGGACCGTCGTCAGCGGCGGGTCCAGATGCGCGGCAAATTCCTGATCTCCAAAGCCGATCACGGCAATATCACCCGGCACATCATAGCCACGCGCCCGGGCCTCCACCAAAATTCCCTGGGCAATCAGGTCCGAACTGCAAAACACGACCCCCGGCGACCCGCCAATGCGCCCTACCAGTTCCGACAGTCCCGCCCGCCCGGCAGCCAGGCTGGCCTGAGCCGGGAGTCTTACAGCCTCCACCCTGGTTCCGCCTTTGCGGGTGAATGTCTCCGCGAAGGCAGCCGCCCGACGCAGCGCCCGCTCATCATTGGCCGACACTGTTGCGGCTTGGCGATATCCAGCCTCGATGGCAAATTCCGCTACCTCACGCCCCGCGCCGTGATGTGAAAAACCGACGCAGATGTCTATTGGGCTGTCCGTCAGTTCCCATATCTCCACCACCGGTATGCCTGCGCCCAGCAGTATGCGCCGTGATTGTGCCGTGTGGTTGATCCCGGTCAGAAGCATCGCATCCGGCCGCCGCGACAGATGCCTGGAGATCGTCGTCTCCTCATCCTCCCGGTCGAACCCGTATTCCGTCAATAGCACCTGATAGTCGTGCTCCCGCACCCGGTCGGTGAACTCCTTGATGAAGGATGTATAGGTGATGTTGGTAATGGACGGCACCAGGGCAGAGATCAGCCGCGACCGGCTGGAGGCAAGGGCACCCGCCACCGCATTGGGCACAAATCCTGTCGCCTCAATCGCCTCACGGATCCGGCGCAGGGTCTCCGGTGAGACTTTCGATGGATCCGACAAAGCGCGCGACACCGTTACTTGGCTCACACCGGCCATGCGGCCCACTGCCGCCATGGTGACGCGCGAACCGCCGGCCCTGCCCTGATCCCTGGAACTTCCGTCTGCCATGTTCGACACCCTAAACTCCTGCTCTGGTCAGGCAAAGTCAGCCCGCCGCCCTGTCCCGGGCCGCCTGTCGCCGCGAGAGCAGAACCGACCCGGCGACTGATCCGATAATCAGAACCCACAACACCATGGCAATCCAGCTTTTCGTGAAGAAGATGCCCAGTGTGCCAAAGCTCTCCAGTGATTTCACAAAATACACCTCCGCCGACGGCCCCAGAATAAAACCGATGATAAACGGTGCCACCTCCAGCCGCAGCTTCACAAAAACCCAACCCGCAATGCCGAAGATCAGCAGCGTCCAGACATCGAACATAATTCCGTAATTGATCGTGTAGGCCCCGATCACGCACATCATCAGAATCACCGGGAACAGGATGTGCTTCGGCACCGTCACCACCAGCGCGAAATACCGGATCGCCACATACATCATCATCAGCATCGCAATATTTGCGACCAGCATGGCAAAGATCATCGCGTTCCATGTGTCCGGATTGTTGCCAATGAACAACGGACCCACCTGGATACCCTGCAGCGTGAAAGCCCCGATAAGAAGCGCCGTGGTCGAGTCCCCCGGAATCCCCAGGGACAGGAGCGGCACCAAAGCCCCGCCAGTCAGGCCGTTATTACCGCTTTCCGACGCAATGATGCCCGAGGGCTCCCCCTTGCCGAAAGCCTCAGGTTTCTTTGAGAAGGTCTTCGCGTTCGAATAGGCCAGAATCGACGCCGCCGACCCGCCAACACCCGGGAGGATGCCAACAAAGGTGCCAATACCCGAGGACCGGATCAGGTTAAGGGTCTGCCCCCGGAAAATCGAAAAAGAGAATGTCGATTTCCCACCAACCTTCAGATCCTCTTTCGAATGCCCCTTCGGCACACCCCGTTCCGCCTGCTCGAGTATCGCGGCGAGGCCGAACAGGCCGATCAGAACCGGCAGCAGCGAAAACCCGCTGTCGAGCCAGTACTCCGTTCCCGGCGGGATCAGCCGATATCGCCCGTTGCCTCCATCGGAAATGTCATAGGTTCCGATCAGCGCAATAAATATCCCCAACACACCGGAGAAAATCCCAATCAGCATATCCCGCGACAGGGCCGCCATGACGGTCAGGGCAAACAGAATTATCAGGAATTTCTCCACATAGGAAAACTTGATAGCAAAATCCGCCAGCGCCGGCGCAAAAAGCCACAGGACGAGCAGGGAGATGAGCCCCCCAACGAAAGAGGCCACAATTCCAATGCGCAATGCCTTCTCACCCTCACCTCTCTGGGCAAGTGGAAAGCCGTCAAACGTGGTGGTGATCGAACTTGGGGTGCCCGGAATTCCCAACAGAATAGCCGGTACCAGACCACCTGAGATGCCCCCGACATAAAGCCCAAGCAGAAGCGCCAGACCGTTCTCAAGCCCCAGCGAATAGGTGATCGGCAGACAGACCGCGACGGCCATCGTTGCCGTCATGCCCGGAATGGCTCCAAACACGATGCCAATAAAGGTGCCGCCTACCACCAGCGACAGAAACAGCGGGGAAATCAGCTCAAACATCAGCCGCGCCTCAGGGAAGGGTCAGGAAAAAGGGATAGGTGAACAGCCACCACACGAACACCGGCCCCACCACGGCCACAACTGCCAGCGCGACCGCCTTTCGAACCGTACGCTCATGCATGTACAATAGCCCAATCGCCATCACGAACGGCATGGAGCAGAACAGGAACCCGCGGCCGGTGTTGGGCCAAATGTTCCCCACCGGCACCATCAGCGAGAAATAAAGCAGTGTAAGGCCCAGGGTTCCGAAAAACCGAACCTTATCCATCTCCGCCATTACGTCGCGCCAGTAGGTTCCCGCGCCGGCGATCCGCCGCCGGTCGCGGATCAGAATGGCCACAAGCAAATCAAAGAGCACCACCCCGACGATGCGTGGGAACACAAGGTGCGAGCGTTCGAAATCAATGGTTATCGATGTCAGACTGTCCATGGGATGCGCCCTCCATGAAGTGGCCGGGACCAGGTCTCAAAAGACCGGGTTCCGCTATTTGCGCGGACCCGTGTTACCGCCGGGTCCGCGCTGTCGCAAAAGACCCCGGGGGTTACCCCCGGGACAATCCGGCGTCAGGAACCGCCGGAAATCTGCTGGATCACCTCGCCGTAGGTGTCACGCTTGTCCATCAGATGAGCCTGCGCGTCTTCGATAGACAGGTAGTTGGGGATGAAGAACGACGCTTTCTGACGCTCCTGAATTTCGCCAGCCGCGAAAATTTCCGACAGTGCAGTGTCGACCTGCTCAATAATGGCCGGGTCCATTTCCGGGTTGAACAGGAAGAAGAACTCCTTGTCGAAGGTGAAGTTCTGCTCGCCATCAAGCGTCACCTCAACGTTCGGAGCGGCATACTGCAACAAATCGTCGCGGGTTGTATCGCCCATACCGGCTTCCGGGGCCTGCTCCAGCGTTGCACTGCGCGCGGTGATCCAGACAAAGCGCATGCACTTCTCATCATCCTCTGGCAACTGCGTGAACTGTTCATTGGCCTGGATTGAGCCGTTGATTACGTCAGCCAGGTCATCCCACATCGCCTGGTTCTTGTCGGACTGCGAACCGGTATTGACTGCAACCAGATTCTCTTCCGACCCGGGCGAGCGCACGGAAGCGGCATTTTTCATGGCGGAAAAACCGATCTCCGACACGCCACCTGGCTGAATGGCGACACGAACCCGCTCACCATTTTCGGCCGCGCCCAGAATGTCTTCCATCGTCTGGTAGGGGCTGTCGCAGGAGACGAGATAGGCATTGCCCGGATTTATCGCGACCGTCGGCCCGACGGTATAGTTGGCGAAGGGGTCGGAATAACCCTCGCGGCCATACAGGTTCCCCAGGTAGGATTGGTCGTGGAAGATCATTAGTGTGGTGCCACGGCTGTCCCGACCCAACGCCTTGAAAGCTTCTGACGCGCCAACCGCATCGACTTTGACGTTAATGCCCAGATGTTCGGCCAATGCATCCGCCACGATGGACGAGTTCTGATACGTGTCACCTCCCGTTGAGGTCGACCCGATGACAAGGCGCACGTTCCGCGGCAGTTCCTGCGCGAATGTGGCCGCACCCGCGACCGTAATGGCGGCGGCACTGACGGCCGTAAGAAGAGAATTGCGGATCATGAAAAATGGTCCTCCCGAAGGCCTGAACGCGGCCCGCTGTTGGTTTTGGGGTTGGGATGAGCTTGCCCATCCAGCGCCATGTATGCGCATACATAGCCTCTCATCACGAATCGGCATGCCGTGTCAATAATTTTCGCCTTAACCCTTTTTTTGGGGCTAAATTCGTTGACGCCGGTAAATGTATACGCATACATACAGAAAATTGGCCGTAGAATCGGCCGTATCAACATCGGAGGAAGCCATGCCAAAAGACGGCCGCATCACGCCCGACCAGCTGCGCAGCGCACGCTGGTTCGCCCCCGACGATCTGCGCTCGTTCGGACATCGCAGCCGAATGATGCAGCTGGGCTACGCGGAAGAGGAGTTTCGCGACAAACCCATCATCGGCGTCCTCAACACATGGTCGGAAATCAACTCATGCCACGGCCACTTCCCGGAACGCGCCCGCGAGGTGAAACGGGGCGTCCATCAGGCGGGCGGCTTCCCCATCGAAATGCCCGTTCTCAGCGTTGATGAGCAGTTCACCAAACCCACCTCCATGCTCTACCGCAACATGCTCGCCATGGAGACCGAGGAAGTCATCCGGTCCCACCCCTTTGACGGCGTGATTCTCATGGGGGGCTGTGACAAAACCACGCCCGCGCTCATCATGGGCGCGCTCAGTGCCGGGGTTCCCTTCATATTCATGCCCGCCGGACCCATGCTGCGCGGCAACTACGCGGGCCAGATCCTGGGCTCCGGCTCCGACGCCTGGAAATACTGGGACGAGCGCCGCGCGGGCAACATTTCCGCCGAACAGTGGCGCGGCGTCCAGGGCGGCATCGCTCGCTCCCACGGTGTCTGCATGACCATGGGCACCGCCTCCACCATGACCGCCATAGCCGACAGCCTCGGGCTGACCCTGCCCGGCGCCTCCTCCATCCCCGCCGTTGACGCCAACCACTCACGCATGGCCTCGGGCTGCGGTCGCCGCATCGTGGACATGGTCTGGGAAGGCGTGTCGATGCAGAACATCGTCACCCCGGCCGCCGTCAAAAACGCAGCCATCGTCGCCATGGCCACCGGCTGCTCCACTAACGCCGTCGTCCACCTCATCGCCATGGCCCGCCGCGCCGGTGTGGACCTGTCCCTTGATGACCTCGACGCGCTCGGGCGCGACACACCCCTGCTGGCCAATGTCCGCCCCTCGGGCAAAGACTACCTCATGGAGGATTTTTTCTACGCGGGCGGCCTGCTCGCGATGATGAAACAGATATCCGACCGTCTCGACACCGCCTGCTTGACCGTCAACGGCCACACCGTCGCGGATAACATCTCCGAAGCCCAGGTCTACAACGACGACGTCATCCGCCCGCTCTCCAACCCGGTCTATCACGAGGGTTCCCTGGCGGTTCTGCGCGGCAACCTCGCCCCCTCGGGCGCGGTGATCAAACCCGCCGCATGTGACTCGAAATACCACGTCCACGAAGGCCCGGCCCTCGTCTACGACAGCTATTCCGAAATGAAAAAGGCCGTCGACGACGAAAACCTCGACGTCACGCCCGACCACGTACTGGTCCTGCGAAACGCCGGCCCCCAGGGCGGCCCGGGCTTTCCGGAATGGGGCATGCTCCCCATCCCCAAGGCCCTCATCAACCAGGGCCACCGGGACATGCTGCGGATCTCCGACGCACGCATGTCCGGCACGTCATATGGCGCCTGCGTGCTCCACGTCGCCCCCGAGAGCTTCGTTGGCGGCCCCCTCGCCCTGCTCCAGACTGGCGACATCGTCCGCATGGACCTGCCCAACCGCTCGCTCGACATGCTGGTGGATAAGGCCGAACTTGAACGCCGCCGCGCCGTCTGGACCCCGCCCGAACCCCGCTTCCAGCGCGGCTGGGGCTGGATGTTCTCCAAGCATGTCGGCCAGGCCGACACCGGCTGCGACTTCGATTACCTCACGCGGGAACACGGCCCCGCCGCCGGCGAACCCGACATCTACTAGACTTTCAGGAGGGGGCCCAATGGCCGACACATCGACACCGGACCTCGACGCTGCCCTTGCGGGCATCTCCGGCATCCTCGTCACGCCCTACGACGACCAGGGCGACATCGACCCCAGGCGGCTCCGGCCCATACTCGATCGCGCCCTGGCAGCCGGCGTTCACATGCCGGTCGTCAACGGAAATACCGGAGAATTCTACGCCCTGACCACCGACGAGGCCTGCACCATGGTCCGTGAGGTCGCCGACCTGATGGATGGCCGCGCACCCCTGCTCGCCGGTGTCGGTCGCGGACTGCGCGACGCCTGCCGCCTCGCCAAAGCCTCTGCCGAGGCCGGTGCGACCGCCCTCATGGTTCACCAGCCCCCAGATCCGTTCGTCAGCCCCCGCGGGACTGTCGACTACCTGAAAGCCGTGGCCGATGCGGGCAACGGTCTGCCCCTGATGCTCTACCTTCGCAACGACGCAATGGGCACGGCCAAAATCGCCGAACTCTGCGCGGTCGAAGGCGTGAAGGGCGTAAAATGGGCCACTCCCAATCCGCTAAAACTCGCAGCAGCCATTGAGGCGAGCGATCCGGCCATTACATGGGTTGCAGGGCTGGCCGAAGTCTGGGCACCTCCGCTATACGCTGTGGGGGCGCGGGGCTTCACCTCCGGACTGATCAATGTCTGGCCGGAACGGTCTGTCGCGATCCACATCGCACTCGATGCGGGCAATTATGGTGAGGCCAACAGGCTGATTGCCGGAATGCGCGCTTTCGAGGACATCCGCGCCGAGGAACAGAACGGCACAAACGTCACTGGGGTGAAAGCCGCCCTTTTGGCACAGGGTCTCGACTGCGGCCCGACACGACCACCTTCCGCGTGGCCGCTCACCGGCCCGCAACAACAACAACTGGATGAATTCATGGCCGCAAACGGCCTGATCTGAGGGACGGAAAAATATGACAGACCACCCGCTGAAGCCGGAAACCAAAGCAAAACTCGAAGGCATCTCGGTGGCCACCATCGCCACGGCCCTCTACAAGCGGGGCCTGCGCAACCAGGCCATCCAGGATGTACGGCCGCTGTCCCAAAAGGGACGCAACATGGTCGGACCGGCCTTCACACTGCGTTACATGCCGGCCCGCGAGGACCGCAACACACTGGCCGAGTTCCGTAACCCGGAACATCCCCAGCGTGTCGCCATTGAGACCTGTCCTGAAGGCCACGTGCTGGTCATGGACAGCCGCAAATCCGCCTATGCGGCCAGCGCGGGCGACATCCTCATCACCCGTCTCATGATGCGTGGCGCTGCGGGCATTGTGACGGATGGCGGTTTTCGGGACGCGATGAACATCGCGAAGCTGGACCTGCCTGCCTATCACCACCGCCCGTCCTCCCCGACCAACCTCACCACCAACGAGGCCATCGCCATCAACGAGCCCATTGGCTGCGGCGACGCTCCGGTCTTCCCGGGTGACATCGTGGTGGGCGACGACGACAGCGTGATCATCATTCCCGCCCATCTCGCGGATGAGATCGCGGACGAGGCGGTTGAGATGACCGCCTACGAGGATTTTGCCATTGAACAGGTCCGTAATGGTGCCTCGATCATCGGGCTCTATCCCGCTACAAGGGAAGACAGCCTGGATAAATTTGCCGAATGGCGTAAAGCCAACAACCGCTAGGAGTTCGAAATGCTCGACGACCTGAGCTTCAAACCTCATGGAAAACACCTGATCGCCGGAGAATGGATTGCCGGTGAGACCACCTTCCAGAACGAACCCGCCTCCGGGCCGGCAAACGAGTTTTCCGTCGGCACGCCTGACCTCGTGAACCGCGCCTGCGAAGCCGCCGAAGAGGCCTTCTGGTCCTACGGCTATTCCAGCCGGGCTGACCGTGCCAAATTCCTGCGCGCGATCGCGGACGAGATTGAGGCCCGCGCCGACCTCATCACTGAAATCGGCTCCCGCGAAAGCGGCCTGCCCGAGGCACGCCTCCAGGGCGAACGCGGACGCACCGTTGGTCAGCTGCGCCTCTTCGCGGATCACATCGAGCAGGGGGACTACCTCGACCGCCGCCACGACGGCGCCCTGCCCGACCGCGAACCTCTGCCCCGTCCGGACCTGCGTATGATGCAGCGTCCCATCGGGCCGGTTGCCGTGTTCGGTGCCTCGAACTTCCCGCTTGCTTTCTCCACTGCAGGTGGCGACACCGCCGCGGCACTCGCCGCGGGCTGCCCGGTTGTGGTCAAGGGCCACTCCGCCCATCCCGGAACCGGTGAGATCATCTCCGAGGCGATCCACGCAGCCATCAAATCCTGCGACATTCACCCTGGCGTTTTCTCGAACATCCAGGGCGGCAAGCGCGATGTCGGTCAGGCCGTGGTTCAGCATCCGCTGATCAAGGCCGTTGGTTTCACCGGCTCCCTCGGCGGCGGCCGCGCCCTGTTCGACCTGTGCGCACAGCGTCCCGAGCCGATCCCGTTCTTCGGTGAGCTTGGCTCCGTCAACCCGATGTTCCTGTTGCCTGAGGCCATGTCGGCCCGCGGGGCTGCAATCGGCACCGGCTGGTCGGGCTCGCTTACCATGGGGGCAGGCCAGTTCTGCACCAACCCGGGCATCGCCGTAGTCATCGATGGACCGGACGCCGACGCGTTCGTTGCAGCAGCAAAAGAGGGTCTGGCCGGAACCGGTGAGCAGACCATGCTGACCGATGGTATCGCCAAAGCCTACCGCGACGGCCGCGACCGCGTTGCTGGCAGCACCGGCGTTCGCGAGGTTCTGACATCCACCTGCGACATGCGCACCGCCACCCCCTACCTCTACGAGACCAACGGCGCGACCTGGCTCGCGAATGAGGATCTGGGCGAGGAAGTCTTCGGCCCGCTCGGCCTCGTGGTGCGGGTGAAGGACGCCGAGGAAATGGCAACCGTGGCACGCTCTCTCGTCGGTCAGCTCACCTGCACCCTGCAGATGGACGCTGGCGACGCCGAAATGGCGCGACGCCTGCTTCCAATTCTTGAGCGCAAGGCCGGCCGCGTGCTCGCCAACGGCTTCCCCACCGGTGTGGAAGTTGCCGACTCGATGGTTCACGGCGGCCCCTATCCGGCCTCCACGAACTTCGGCGCGACATCCGTGGGAACCCTGTCCATCCGCCGGTTCCTCCGGCCCGTTTGCTATCAGAACATCCCCGGCGACGTACTGCCTCCGGACCTCGCCTGATGCACTCCCGCAAACTCGGCCCCGACGGACCCCTTGTGTCGTCCGTCGGGATCGGCGGCATGTCTTTCGGCCCCTTCTATGGTGAGACCACAGAGGCCGAAAGCCACGCCATCCTCGATGCCGCCCGCGAGGCCGGCATCGACCACATCGACACCTCCAACGTCTACGGAGCGGGCCGGTCGGAGGAAGTCATTGGCCGTTACCTAGCCCGCCTCGACGGTCCCTCTCCTTTTCGCATTGCAACCAAGGGCGGCATCACCACCGACCCTGACACCGGCGCGCGCAGGTTCGACAACTCCGCCGCCCATCTTGAGGCGGAACTGGACAAAAGCCTGAAGCGGCTTGGAGTTGACCATGTGGAACTGTACTATGTCCACCGGCGCGATCCGGACATTCCAATCGAGGAAGTCACCGGCACACTCGCAAACCTGATTGCGAAGGGAAAAATCGCCCGCTTCGGCTACTCCGAGATCGCACCCACCTCCCTGCGCCGCGCGGCGGAGATCCACCCGGTTGCCGCCGTACAGTCGGAATACTCGCTTCAGACCCGCGCCCCGGACCTCGGCCTCATCCAGGCCTGCGAGGATCTGGGCACCGCCCTTGTGGCCTTCTCCCCGGTCGGACGCGGCCTGCTGACGGACACACCACCGACACCGCAGCGGGTGGAGGCTTCGGGCTTCCTGAAAACCAATCCACGTTTCACGTCTGAGAATCTGCCCCGCAATATCGCCGCCAGCCAGCCCCTGCGCGACCTGGCCCGCGATCTCGGTCATTCAACGGCGGCACTTGCCATCGCCTGGCTCCTCTCGCGCAGCGGAACAGTGATCCCGATCCCAGGCACGCGCAGCACCGACCATTTCCGCGAACTCGTGGCGGGCGCGAACCTCAGTCTCGACACGGACACACTTGCGGAAATCGACCGTCACCTGCCCCCCGGCTGGTGTCACGGCGCCCGCTACTCGGCAGCCCAGTCCGTCGGGCCGGAAGACTACTGCTGAGACCTGCCTGCCCCGCCTGCCATTACCGGCTTGGCGGAGCCCCGGCCCGCTCATCATCCCCGAGACGCCTGTAACGCAGCGACGACATCAGCGCGAGCCCAATCAGCCCTGCACCTAGCAGTCCGGTGACCAGTTCCGGTACATGCCAGATCGAATTTGCAAACATGATGAAGGACAGCGCCAGGATCGAATAAAATGCGCCGTGTTCGAGGTATCGGAATTCAGCCAGCGTCTCTTTCTGCACCAGCATGATGGTCATCGACCTGACGTAAAATGCCCCAATTCCCAAGCCAATCGCAATCAGAAACAGGTTCTGCGTCAGCGCAAACGCACCGATCACACCGTCAAACGAAAAACTCGCATCCAAAACCTCAAGGTACAGAAACGCGCCCAACCCGCCCTGCGCCGCGGCCTTCTGTGCCTCATTTGCGCTGTCGAGGATTTGCCCCAGCAGTTCAACTAGCAAAAACACCAACAGACCGCATACTGACGCGAAGAGAAACTCCTGCCCCTTATCCGCGGGAAGGTTGACCACAAACAAAAGCGCGAGCCCCAAAACCAGAACGATCTCCAGGCCCCGGATCGTCGCCCAAGACCGCAGACGCCGCTCAATGGTGTGGACCCAGTCGACCTCCTTGTCCTCATCAATGAAGTAGCTCAGCGCCACCATCATCAGAAACGTCCCGCCAAAGGCCGAAATGGAAATATGCGCGTCATGCATGATCCGCGCGTATTCATCCGGCTCCGCCGCCGCGAGCACTATTGCCTCCCATGGCCCGATGCGCGCGGCAATCACCACCACCGCCAGCGGAAACACGATCCGCATCCCGAACACCGCAATCAGAATACCCCAGGTCAGGAACCGCTGCTGCCATTCCGGCGTCATGTTCTTGAGTTTGTTGGCATTCACGATGGCGTTGTCGAAGGAAAGCGATATCTCCAGCACCGCCAGGACCGACCCGATCAGCAGGAATGAAAGCGCCCCGGCCCAATTGCCATCGGTCCAGTATCCGAGGAAAAACGCCATGACGAGACCCAGCGCGGTAAAACCAATGGGCCACCGGAAATAGGACAGCACGCCGGTCATACGGTCTCAGCCCGCGTTCGCGCCACCTCAAAGACCGGCGTAAGAAGCGGCTGCCCCGCAAAATGTGCCTTCAGGTTGTCGACCACCAGTTGCGCCATCGCATCCCGCGTTTCCGCAGTACCGGATGCGTGATGTGGGTAGAGCGACACATTTGGCAGAGCCGTCAATTCGGGGTCCGGATTTGGCTCGTTGAGAAACACGTCGAGCCCGGCATTGCCGAGCCGCCCGTCCCTCAGCGCCGCAATCATCTCCGGCTCATCCACCACGGTCCCTCGGGCAACATTGATCAGCGTCCCCTCCGGCCCCAACGCCTCAATCACCTCACGACCGACCAGAGCCTCCGTTTCCGGTCCACCGGGAATGACCACCACCAGAATATCCGACCAGGCGGCCAACTCGGTTGGCGTCGGAAAATAGGTCCACGGGCATTCCTTGGGCCGCCGGTTGCAGTATCCGATCTCAAGCCCCAGCGGTAAAAACCGCGCCGCGATCGCATCACCGATCTGACCAAGACCCAGAATACCCGCCCTTTTGCCGCGAATATTCGACAGCAGGGGATACGGCCCGTCCCGCCCCCAGGCGCCGGAGGTAACGTGGGCATGCCCCGCCACTAAATGCCGCCGCGTCGCCAGCGTCAGCATCAACGCCGTATCCGCCACATCGTCGTAAAGCGCCGCCGACGTATTGGTAAACGCGATCCCCGCCTCCTTCAGCGCATCCACGTCAATCGTATCAAACCCGGCCGAGGAACAGGCTACAATTTCGAGGTTCGGCAAATGCTCAAGGTCATCACGGGTCAACGCCGCATGCCCGTTCGTCACCGCCCCCACACATTTCGGCCCATGCTCCGCCAGAGAGGCCTCCCTGTCCGCCGCCTCATCCAGGCGATGCAGCGTGTAGGCCTCCTCCAGCTGGGCCATGGCTTTGGGGCGCGCGGGATAAAAGACGAGAATGTCGCGTTTGCTCATGGCTCAGGCTCCTTGAAGTTCCAGCCGCGCGGCCCGGCGGCCGGCCTGGATATCGGGGTCCGGATGCAGACCCGCAGCAATCAGGTTTCGCGTGTAATCCTCACGCGGGGCGTCAAAAATCTGGGCCACCGGACCCTGTTCAACGATTTTTCCGTTCTTCATTACAATCACCCGATGCGCGAAGTCCCGCACCACCGGCAAATCATGGGCAATAAACAGGTAACTGAGGCCAAATTCCTTTTGAAGATCGGCCAGCAGTCCCATCACCTGCGCCTGGATCGATACGTCCAGCGCTGACACAGCCTCATCGCAGATGATCAGCCGCGGCTCCAGAGCCAGCGCGCGGGCTATGGCGATACGCTGCCGCTGCCCGCCGGAAAACTGGTGCGGATACCGGCTCATATGCGCCGCCTCGAGCCCCACATGCGCGAGCAATTCACGGACCCGGTCGCGCCACTGCGATTTGGGAAGGATCTGCGGATGAATGACGAAGGCCTCCGCGACAATGTCATGGACCGACATGCGCGGGTTGAGCGACTGGGTCGGGTCCTGAAACACCATCTGAATGTCCCGGCGTAGATCAAACAGCTCCGGCTGACCCATCGTCACCAGGTCCCGGCCCTCCCAAAGCGCTTCGCCGGCGGTCGCCTCCTCCAGGCGCAGCAGTGTCTTGGCAAGCGTCGATTTTCCCGACCCGCTCTCGCCCACCACAGCCACCGTCTCGCCCGGCAGCACCGTCAGACTGACCTTATCGAGTGCCACGAAATTGCCGTAGTGCTTACTGAGCCTGTTTACTTCCAGCACCGGTTTGATGCCCGTATCCAGCGGCTCGGCCATCTCGCCGGCTCCTGGAACCGCCCCAATCAGCTTTTTGGTATAGGGGTGCGACGGCGCGTGATACACGTCCCGCGCGGTACCGGCCTCAACGATCTCACCGGAATTCATCACCACAACCCTGTCCGCCGTTTCCGCCACCACACCAAGGTCATGGGTGATCAGCAGCATCCCCATACCGGTTTCCTGCTGCAGTTCCTCAAGCAGTTCCAGGACCTGCGCCTGAACCGTCACATCCAGTGCCGTGGTTGGCTCATCCGCGATCAGAATGTCGGGCTTAAGCGCCAGCGCCATGGCGATCATAAGCCTTTGACGCTGCCCACCGGAGAACTGGTGCGGATAGGCGTCGATTTTGGTCTCGAACTCCGGAATGCCCACGCGCTCCAAAAGGTCGAGCACCCGTGCCCGCGCCTCCGCCTTTCGCGTGCCGTGCGTCGTCATCACCTCGGCAATCTGAAATCCGACCGTGTAAACCGGATTGAGATGACTCAGCGGATCCTGAAAGATCATCGCGATACGCCGCCCGTTCAGGTCACGTCGCTCCTCCTGCGACATTTTCAGAACGTCCCGCCCCTCGAACAGGATCTCGCCGGAGACAATCTCACCCGGCGGACAGTCGATCAGGTTCATGATCGCCGATGCGGAAACCGATTTTCCCGAACCGGATTCACCCAAAATCGCCAGCGTCTCTCCACGCCCAAGGTGCCAGTTCACATTGCGAACCGCATGAACGGTGCCGCCGGCCGTGTGAAAATCGACGGAAAGGTTCCTGACCTCCAGCAGATGATCGCCCGTCATTTCTTCTTCCTCGCAATCTCCAGCCGCCAGCGCTGCACCGGATCGAGCGCGGTCCGCATCCAGTTCGACAACAGGTTCAGACTGAGCGTGGTCATGATAATGGCGAGGCCTGGGAAAAACGACTGCCACCAAGCCGTGGTCAGATACGGCCGCCCCTGGCTCACCATCAGGCCCCAGGTGATCTCAGGCGGCTGAATACCGATCCCAAGGAACGAAAGAGAACTCTCCGCCAGCATGACAAACGCAAAATCCAACGTCGCAATCGTCACCAGCGTCGGCATGACAATCGGCAGGATGTGGCGAAAAACGATCCGCCTGCCTGATGCCCCCATCACCTGAGCGGCCTGCACAAACATCCGCTCCCGCACCTCCAGAACCTCGGCACGCGAGGTGCGGAGGTAAACGGGAATGCGTGTGATCGCCAAAACGATCACGAGGTTCCCCACCGAGGGGCTGAGCATGTAGAGCACGATCACCGCAAGCAGCAATGACGGAAAGGACATGATTACATCCGCAAACCGCATGATCACCTGACTTGTCCGGGGTCCCGAATATCCAGCCACCAGACCGAGTGTCGTCCCAATAATCAGCGAGCAAACAACCGCACCCGCCGCGACCATCAGCGTGTTTTGCGCGGCCACAATGATCCTTGCCAGCAAAGGTCGCCCGAGGGTGTCACCGCCCAGCCAGAACAGCCAGTCACGCGAAAAATCAAACGGTGGCGCATTGCGCCCGCGCAGATTCTGCCGCGTTGCCTGATCCTCCAGCATCAGAGGCCCCAAAACCGCACAAAGCACCATGAGCACGAGGAAAATCGCGGCCGCAAAGGCCAGCTTGTCACGCCACAGCATGCGAAAAATCTGCCGCGCCGCGCTGCTCTGCGGCACCTCCGTAATCGGCGTCGTGCCGCCTGCGCTGTCGATTCCCGTTGTCATCTCACAGCCTCTCAGTACCGGATCCGCGGATCAAGCACCGCATAGATGATGTCGATAATGATGTTCATGATAAAGATCGCCACGGCCGTCACAAAAATCGCGGCCAGAACCACGGTAAAATCCCGCTGCAAAATCGAGTCGATCATCAGCTTGCCCACACCTGGAAACCCGAAAACCGTCTCAACCACCACTGCCCCATTGAGCAGAGCCGCCGCCTGATCCCCGATAACAGTGATGACCGGAAGCATGGCGTTGCGCAGACCATGCACAAAAATAATCGCGCGGTTGCGCACCCCCTTGGCCCGTGCCGTTTTGACGTAAGCCGAACTGAGAACCGTAATCATTGACCCCCGGACAACCTGAAGGATCAGACCAAACGGCCGAATGAACAGAACCGCCACCGGCAACACCCAGTGCCAGACGGTTCCCGTACCCGATGTAGGCACCCACCCCAGGTTCACCGAGAACAAAACGATCGCCACAATCGCGATCCAAAAATCCGGCGCACTCGCCCCAATCAGTGAGAAAAACGTGGCAATCCGGTCAAACACGCCCCCCACATGAAACGCAGCCAGTGAGCCGACGATAATCGCCATAACCGTCACAAGGCTCATGGTGATCACGGCCAGTTGCAACGTCCACACGAAAGCCCGCAGCACAGCATCGAGCGCGGGCTCCGACCGGCGGATTGAGTCTCCAAAATCAAGCCGGGCAAGATCCGACAGGTAACTGCCGAACTGCACGATCAGCGGATCATTTAGTCCGTGAAGCTCCCGAAACTGCTCACGGCTTTCCAAGGAGGCGTCGACGGGCAGATAAAGCGTGGTCGGATCACCCGTCAGCCGGGAGAGAAAAAAAACAAGTACGATAAGGCCAGCCAAGGATATGGCGCTGGCAACGGCGCGCTTTTGGAGAAAGGATTTCATGGACTTGCCCCCAGGCTGGTGTTCCGGGGCGGCGGTATCCGCCGCCCCGAGATTCCGGCATCAGATCACTTGAAAGAGATCTGGGCCAGCTGCAGTTCGCTGTTGGTCTTGATCGACGGCGTGAAATCCAGTCGCGGATTTACGCGGGAAAATCCAACCATGTGGAAGAGCATCACGTCAGCCACCACGTCCTCGTGAAGGTGGGTGAACAGCTCACGCCAGAGCGCCTCGCGCTCGTCTCCGGTGGCAGCGGTGGCCTGGGCCATCAATGTGTCGGTTTTCTCGTCCTTGATACCCGACTGAAGACCCTCGGAGTTGTACTTGAAGTACATCGAGAAGACCGGATCACCTTTCGCGTTATCATGCTGCGACGCCACGATGATCGGACCGCGGTCGTCGGCGAAGGGCTTCGAGTAGTATTCGTCCCAGGTGGCAACCTCGTTCATCTCGAGTTCCATGTTGAAACCGACGTCCTGGAACATCTGAAGCAGCGCCTCCATGGTTTCCAGCACGTTGCCCCAGTTGTTGACGCGGCCAACCAGTTTGATCTCGGTATCCACCGGCACACCATCGGCAGCGGCCTCCTCAAGCAGCGCTTTGGCCTGGTCAGGATCGTAGGCAAACGGCTCAAGCTCGTCATTGTAACCAAGGGTCGACGGGGGCGTCATACCGGTCGCCAGGAGGGTACCATCCGCCAATACCGTGCCGATGAAGGCTTCCCGGTCAACCGCATGGTTCAGTGCCTTGCGCACCCGAACGTCATCAAGCGGCGCGATCTCATGGTCAAGCCGCAGGTATACCGTTTCCGAGTTGGGATACGAGAAATCCATCTCCGGATTGGTGGCATCCTGCAGCGCGATGTTTGGCGCAATATCCGCCTCGCCGGTCTGAACCATGGCCGTACGCACCGCGCTGTCGCTGCGGAACACGTACGTCGCGTCAGTTACCTCCGGGGTATCGCCCCAGTAGCCGTCAAAGGCGCTCAGCTTAATATGCTGACCCACGGCGTATTCATCGAACGTGTAGGGCCCGGTACCGATCGGCGTGTCGACAAAGCTGTCCATTGGCGTCTCGGACGGCACCACGGTCAGTGTCGACATAAGCAGAGGCAGGATCGGCTGAGCCGGATCCGCGGTAATGTCGATGGTCAGGTCATCCACGACCTCAGTCGTGAGCGTCATACCACCAAAAAACTTGGCGCCGTTCTCACAAACAATCTGGTCACCCACGGTGCGCGCGATGGAATGCGCTACATCTCCAGCGGTAAAGGCCGAACCGTCGTGGAACGTCACGCCCTCGCGCAGGCTGAACCGCCACTTGCCATCGCCCATGTCTTCCCAACTGGTGGCGAGCCTCGGCTGCAGCCCCTCCTCAGGAAAGTTCTCGGTCAGGGTTTCCGCCACGTTCTGCTGCACCACCCGTCCGATATTCGAACGTGACGACATGCACGGGTCGACGAGATCCAGTTCCTCGCTCAGAACCACGGTAACGCCCGTGTCCTGTGCGACGGCCTGTCCCGCGATGGTACTGGCAAGCAGAATGGCAGCGGCGCGGCCATAGATGTGGGTCATAAGTTTTCCTCCCTTGGTCTTCTTCCGATACGGCCACTTCATGGGGACCGCGGTTCTCATGCAGGCAGGATTCGCCCACATGTTTTTTAAGCAGAATAGCCGCTGAGCGACGCACTGCCAGTCTAATCCTGAATTGAATTGATCCAATTTTTGTATCACACCTGTCAGGCATGACAGGAGACCCGCCATGGCCCAGGGTGCCTTCGAACTCTTTCAACTTAGGTGCTTTGTCGCCGTAGCGCAGGAGCGAAACTTTCGCCGCGCCGCAGTACGCATGAACATGACCCAGCCACCGCTCTCGCGGCAGATCAAGCTGCTGGAACATGGCGTCGGCGTGACCCTGTTCGACCGGAACCAGGGCGGCGTCAGGCTGACCCCAGCGGGCGAATCTTTCCTGGTCACCGCCTCCGACATCCTGCAACGGGCGGAGGCCGCCGTCCTCGCCGCCAGACAGGCCGAACGCGGCGAAATCGGCGCGCTCGCCATCGGATTTGTTCCCTCCGCGGCGCTCGACTTTATCCCGCGTATCGTCGTCGCCCTGAAGCAGAACCTGCCAGGCGTCACCTTCACCGTGACCGAAATGATGAGTTACGAGATCATCGAGGCGCTTCAGTCCGGCCAACTCGACCTCGGTCTGACCCGCGCCAGAACGAACCAGGGCGGGATCGAAAGCCTCCGGGTGGTCAACGAGCCCTTCGTCCTTGCCCTGCCCCGTGACCACCCGCTGGCGACAGCCGAAACCGTTGCCCTGTCCGACCTGGACGGAATGCCAATGATTGGTTACTCCGATGAACGCGGCGGTTTTCTGCGCAGCATCCACAAGACCGCCTTCGCGTCCGCCGGGATCTCCCCGACCATCGTTCAGGAAGTCAGCCAGACCCACACAGTGGTGGCCCTGGTCAACAGCGGCCTTGGCACCGGTCTCGTTCCGCGTTCCGCCGAAGCCATCGCCATGGCAAACACGGTGTTCCGCACAATTGACCTGCCCGAGCGCTGCCGGTCCACACTGTATCTCAATTCCAGTCCCAACAGTGCCCGCCCGCTCCACGAACAGGCGAGCGAGACCATTATCGCTACGCTGGAAGCCGTCCCGCCCTAAACCTCGGACATCTTTTTCCGCCGCGCACTTCGCGCCGTCAGCAGCGTTGCCGCAAAGATCACAGCGCCCCCGATCCACGTCGTCAGAGGCACAGCTTGCGCGAACAGGAGATACCCCAGGACCGCCGCGAAGGGCAGGCGCATGAAGTCTATCGGCGCGATCAGCGACGCATCGGCCATCGCAAAAGCCCGCGTCACCGCTCCCATCGCGAGCGCACCCAACGCACCCTGAAGCGCCAAAAATCCCCACTCCGCCGCCGTCGGCATCTGCCAGACCAAAGCCGCGGGCACGGCCGCAATCGGGACGGTCAGGATCAGGTTCCAAGCCACCAGTGTCTCCGTGCTGTCGCGCGCGGACATGGGCTTCAAAATCAGCTGGATAACCGCGGTCAGCAACGCACCCAACAGCGCGAAAAGCAGCCCGGCCGTCACCTCTCCGCCCTGACCTGGCCTGAGTACGATCAAAACCCCGATGAACCCGCCAACCACCCCGGCGACCCGCAATGCCTTCGGCGATTCCGACAGGAACACCCACGACCCCACGGTCACGAAAATCGGCGCGGCAAACGCAATTGCCATCACATCCGCCAGAGGTGCCGACGCAAAAGCGAAGAAATACGCGATCAGGGAGGCGAGCTTCAACGCAGCCCGCACCGCATGCCGCCCGCGGTACACCGATTGCAGCATGGCGGGACGGCTGAGAATGTAGGGCAGAAACACCAAGAGGCCGAACAGCGCGCGCGTGAATCCGATCACGAACGGATGCACGCCGGGCGAGACGTGGCGCACAATGGCGGCATCCACCGCACCCAACGCGGCCGCAAGCAGCATCAGCGCAAGGCCGATAAAGGGGGTTCTGTCGCTCGTCATGCGTCATCCGGACCACGCCACTCTCGAAACATCAAGGTGGAAAATCTCGGCCCCAGGCGATCACCGAAGCCACACACAGTATCGGATCAGCCCCGACGATATTTGTCAATCTCCATGACATCTATGGAAATCAAACAAGGGAAAAAATAAAATTTTTGAATTTGGTCAATGCTTTAATTTCCACACCGTCTTTACCACAACCCGCAAACCTCACCCCACAACTTGACAACCTCCACCTCCACAGCAACTGTCCCGCCACGAAACCGACAAACAGGACCCCGTCATGTCCCCCGCTACACCGGACGAAATCGCCGCCGCGATGGATGGCATCCCCAGATCCGTCGCACCCGGACGGACCGAAGCACTGCTGCCATCCCCCATGGTCCAGAACCACGCGGCCTTTCTCGCCCAGGCGGGCGACGGGCTGCACTGCCTGTGGTTCGGAGGCTCACTTGAGGGCCGCTCCGACATCTCCATTTGGCGCTCCCGGCTCACGCCCGAGGGTTGGGGACCGGCGCAGCGCCTCTCCAACGATCCCGACCGCTCCGAACAGAACCCCATCCAGTTCGATGCTCCCGACGGGCGACGCCTGATGCTGCACACCGCCCAACCCGGCGGCAACCAGGATGCCTGCATCCTGCGCATCCGGGAGGAAGGCCGGGACCCCGGCACCATCGACCTGCCGTCCGGCACCTTCATTCGCGGACCGATGCACATACGCGGCGACGGCGCCTGGCTACTGCCCATGTTCCGCTGCATCCCCCGCGAGGGCCAGCGCTGGACCGGCAGTCACGACACCGCCGCCCTCGCAATAAGCGAGGACAGCGGTGAAACCTGGCGCATGGTCGAGATCCCCGGCTCCAAGGGCTGCGTTCACATGACCCTCGTCCCCCTCGGCGGCCGGCGCTGGACGGCATTTTTCCGGCGCAGACAAGCCGACAATGTCCATCGCACGACATCAGAGGACGACGGAGAAACCTGGACTGAGCCCGCGCCCACTGACCTGCCAAACAACAATTCCTCGATCTCCGCCCTTCGCCTGGCCGATGGGCGCATCGCCATTGCCTGCAACCCCACCAATGCCGCTGCACATCCGGAGGCCCGCCGCGCCTCCCTGTATGATGAACTGGGCGGATCCGACGACCGCCCCAATGCCTCGGGCGGTTGCGACCCGGTCTGGGGCGTACCGCGCGCACCCATGTCCATCGCGCTAAGCCATGATGACGGCCGCACCTTCCCCCATCGGATCACCGTGGAGGACGGCCCGGGCGACTGCCTTTCGAATAATTCCCTCGACGGCCGAAACCACGAGATGTCATACCCGTCCCTGAGCCAACGCCCGGATGGAACACTCGACCTTGCCTACACACTGCACCGCCGCGCGATCAAACACGTGGCCCTGGCACCCGACTGGCTGGAGACGTCCAATGACGCACGTAATTGAGGGCGTACACTGCGCCGCCGCGACACCGGTAACATCGGACGGCGCGCCCAACCTCGCGCTCTTCACTGAGCACTGCCGCAAACTGCTGGAGGAGGGCTGCCACGGCATCGCCCTGCTCGGTACCACGGGTGAGGCCAACAGCTTCGGTCTGGATCAGCGCAAATCCCTGCTTGAAGCCGCCATTGAGGGCGGCATCCCCGCCAATACCCTCCTTCCCGGCACTTCCGCCTGCAGCGTAGCCGACACCGTGGAGCTGACCCGCCACGCCACCCGCGCGGGCGCCAAAGGCGTCGTCCTTCTCCCGCCCTTCTACTACAAGGGCGTCAGCGACGAGGGGCTTTTCCGCTTCTATGCACGTGTGATTGAGGGCGTGGCCGAACCCGGCCTGCGCGTTGTTCTCTACCACATCCCGCAGGTCAGCCAGATCCCCATTGGCGCGGAGCTGATCGAGCGCCTAATGGCCGAATTTCCCGGCATCGTTGTCGGCATCAAGGACAGCGCCGGCGATCTCGACAACATGTGCGCGCTGACCGAACGTTTCCCGAATCTCGGCGTTCTGGCCGGAGCGGACCCTCTGCTGCTGCCGCTGCTCCGGGCCGGAGGCGCAGGCTGTATCACCGCGACATCCAACCTGCGCTCCGATGCCCTGCGCGTGATCTGGGACCACTGGTCGGACCCAGAGAAAAACGGAGCGGTCAACGCCGCCCAGGATCGCATTAACGCCTGGCGGGAACTGTCCAACCGCTACGTCCAACTTCCCACCATCAAGACCATGCTCGCACAAACCCGCGCCGACACCGGCTGGCTGAACGTGATGCCGCCGCTGGTGGAACTCACCGATGCTGAACGCGCGGATGTCGAAACAACGATGCGGGAACTGGCACCGTGAGCAAAATCGACCTCTCCCGTCCGATCACCCTGCACTTTCCCAGGCGCATTGAAGTGGGTTCCGGCACCGCCGCCACGGTCGGTGCCTGGGCCAAAGACCTCTCCCGTGTTCTGGTCATCACCTCAAACTCCACCGCCGCAATGGTCGACCGGCTGGAACTCGCCGGCACGGTCGAAATCCTCTCCGGCATTCCCGCCGAACCAAAGGACACCGACCTCGCCAAGGCTGTTGAGGCCGCCCGGCGCATTCGTCCCGCGCTGATCGTGGGCCTTGGCGGTGGCTCGGTAATGGACGTGGCCAAACTGACCTGCGGCCTTTGGGACAGCGACCAGACCCTGGAGGATGCCGCCGGACCCAACCGCGTCGGCAAAAAATGCAACGCCCTGGCCCAGGTCGCCACCACCGCAGGCACCGGCTCCGAGGGCGGCATCCGCGGCCTTGTGACCTCATCGGACACCGGCATGAAAATTGCCGTGGAAAGCCCGCACCTGCTGGCGGATCTCGCGGTACTCGACCCCGACCTCACCATGTCCGCGCCCGGCCGGCTCACCGCCGCCACCGGCGTGGATGCCCTGGCCCACTGTGTCGAGGCCTTCACCAGCAAACGCGCCCATCCCCTGGTTGACGACTACGCCCGTATGGGCATCTCACTCACCGGCCAATATCTTGCCCGCGCCACCGCTGATGGAACGGACGCGGACGCCCGCGCTGGAATGCTGCTCGCCTCCTTTTATGGCGGCCTCTGCCTCGGCCCGGTCAACACCGCCGCCGGCCATGCTTTGGGCTATCCCCCCGGAACCCGCCTCGGGCTCGGCCACGGTCTCGCGGTCGCGCTGCTCTTTCCCCATGTGCTTGGATTCAACGCCCCTGCATGCCCCGAAAAAACCGCAGCGATCCTTGCCGCACTCGGCCTGCCGCCCACGACGGACGAGGCCGAAATCGCGCGAGCCGTGACCCAATGGTGCGAAGACCTTGGCCTGACCATGTCCCTCGCCGCCCACGGGGCCGACCCTGACGCCATGCCCGCCTGGGCGGAAGAGGCCCATGGCATACGCCGTCTGATGGATTTCAACCCGCGCGACATGAGCACCGGGGACGCCCTCCGGCTCTACCGCGCCGCACTGTAAGGACAGTTTCCATGCGGATCATCATTCACGGCGTTGGCGCCATTGGCGGCGTACTGGCCACCGCGCTTGCCGCTTCCGGAACCGAGGTCATCGGCATCGCCCGTGGCCCCCGGCTTGAGGCAATCCGCAATACCGGCCTGACCCTGCGCACACCCGACGGCATGACCCAGGCCCGGTTCAACGGCGTGTCCCATCCCCGCGACATTGACTTCCGTGACGACGACATGATCCTGCTCACGGTCAAAAGCCAGGACACCACCGCGGCACTCGAGGACCTGCGCGCCGCAGGCGTTACCGACCAGCCCATATTCTGCGCCCAGAACGGTGTCGCGAACGAGACCATGGCACTGCGCCTCTTTCCCAACGTTCACGGCATCAACGTCATGCTGCCCGCCGAATACCGCGAACCCGGCGAAACCATTGCCTTCGGGACACCCAAAACCGGTGTCTTCGACATCGGGCGTTTCCCCGGCGGATGCGACGCCGCCGACCACGCCATTGCAGAGGCGCTCGACCGCGCAAACATCGCGGGCTTTCCCACTGATGATGTAATGCCCAGCAAATACGGTAAGCTTCTTCTCAATCTCGGCAACATTGTCGAGGCCGCTCTGGGACGTGGCACCGATACCGCTGAAATCACAAAGGCCCTGAGGGCGGAAGGCCGCGCCGTCCTCGACGCCGCAGGCATCCGCTACACCGAGGTCGACAGCAAGGACCCCCGTCGCGGCACCCTGCTCAATATCGTGGAAATCGACGGCGTCACCCGTATCGGCAGTTCCTCGAGCCAGAGCCTCGCAAGGGGCGCGGGCCGCATAGAGACAGACTTTCTGAACGGAGAGATCGCCCTGCTCGCCCGCCTGCACGGCGTACCCGCCCCCGCAAACACCTACGCCGCCCGCCTTGCATCCGAACTCGCCCGCGACAACGCGCGCCCGGGCTCCGTCACTCCTGAAGATTTTGCAAAAGGCATCGGACTATAAAGCAACAGAACGGTTTCGTGGTCAGACCCGCGACCGTGCAAGCGCGGCCCAGTCCTGCAGGATCTTTGTCGCCTCCACATGCAAATGCTGCTCCGACGGCATAATGCGCTCCGTAACCTGCCGCCCGCACTCATGGGTAAGCCGGTCAACATCCACCGGGAAACGTGCGGCCTCAGGCAGATCCGCGATCGCTTCACCGGCCTGCCCCATGTCGGCCGCGTAATAGAGCGCGGCAATCCCCGCGATGTTCATCGCCGCCACGCACAGCGCACAGGGCTCGCAGCTGGAATAGAGCTCACAACCGCGCAGATCGACCGTTTCGAGATTGCGGCAGGCATCGCGGATCGCTTCGGTCTCGCCATGCGAGGTCGGGTCATGGTTTACGACTGACCGGTTGATACCTTCCCCCACGATCCGGCCGTCCTTGACGATGACCGCACCAAACGGCTCGGTGCCGGGGATCTCAAGCGCCTGTGCCGATATTTCGATGGCACGGCGCATAAAGGCTTCATTGTACATCGGACGAACCTTCCTCTGCGGCGAAACATGCAACGCGGCGGTTGTGTACACTGGCGCGGCGCTGCGGCCTTTCAGACCTGCACCGGTCAAAGGCCAGGGGACAGCGTGGATGAAAACTGCAGCCAGGCGGCGGCGACACAGGCGACGGCACCTCACCGACCATCGGGCTGCGGTCGCGGCACGGCGCCTCCAGATCCGGGATCGTATCAAGCAGCAGCCGCGTGTAGGGGTGCAGTGGATTGTCGAACAAATCAGCAGTCGGCTGAATTTCAACAATGCGGCCGAGATACATCACCGCGATTACATCAGCCATATGGCGCACCACACTGAGGTCATGGCTGATAAAGAGGTACGTAAGATCCATCTCTTTTTGCAGCCGTTTCATAAGGTTAAGCACCTGCGCCTGAACCGACACATCAAGTGCCGAGGTTGGCTCATCGCAAACCAGAAACTCCGGCTCGCCGGCCAACGCCCGCGCAATGGAAATACGTTGCCGCTGTCCACCGGAAAACTCATGCGGGAACTTCAGCCCGTCCGCCGGTGCCAGACCAACGGTGCGCAACAGTTCATCCACCCGTGCTGAAACCTCCGCAGCCGGGGTCTCAGGCCGCAGGGTCCGCAACGGTTCCGCGATGATCCGGGCCACGCGCCAGCGCGGGTTCAGGCTGGCAAACGGGTCCTGAAAGATCATCTGCAGCCGGTCACGATCGCCGTAAAAGCTGATCTTGCCCCCCGACGGCGCATGAAGCCCTGTCACGAGCTTGGCTATAGTGCTTTTGCCGCAACCGCTTTCCCCGACCAGGGCCAGGGTCTGACCGCGCTTGATAACGAAATCCACACCGTCCACGGCGCGAAGCGTTCGGCGGGGCTTGCGCTCAATCAGCCGGTTCAGCCACGGTGCGGAAACATCGAACCGGCGCTCCAGAGCATCGACCTCCAAAATGGCATTCTGACGAAGGGTCATGCGGGTTCTCCCTGAGTAACGGTGGTGCCGGTCTGCGCCAACCAGCAGGCGGCCCCGGTGGTCGCCGTATCCGGGATCCGTGGCACTTCCTGACGACAGCGCGCCCCGGCATGGGAACAGCGCGGATTAAAGGCACAGCCTTTGGGTATCGCATTGAGGCGCGGCATGCTGCCCGGGATCATCTGCAACTCCTCCACCTCGCGGCGCAGTGACGGGATCGAGCCCATCAGCCCCGTGGTGTACGGATGGCGCGGCCTGCGCACGAGATCATCAACACTGCCAATCTCCGCCAACCGCCCGGCATACATCACAGCCACCCGGTCTGCCGTTTCAGCGATCACACCCATATCATGGGTTACCAGCATTACAGCGGTCCCGCGTTCGCGGCACAGACGTTTCAGAAGTGCGGTGATCTGCGCCTGAATCGACACATCGAGCGCAGTGGTCGGCTCATCCGCGACAATGAGTTCGGGTTCGGCACATAACGCCAGCGCAATTACGATCCGCTGCCGCATCCCGCCGGAAAACTGGTGCGGGTAACTGTCGATACGTTCCTCCACCGCCGGTATTCCGACCTCACGCATCAGATCCTTGGCACGCTCCCTCGCCCCTGTTCGGTCAAGGTCCGTATGCAGCCGTATGGTTTCCACAAGCTGGTCACCAACCCGAAACAGCGGGTTCAGCGAGGTCAGCGGGTCCTGGAAAATCGCCCCGATACGACGACCGCGAACCGCCTGCATCCCCCGGTCATCGAGATTGTCGATCCGATCCCCCGACAGATGAATGGTGCCAACGGCAATCCGCCCTGGCGGCTCCAGCAGTCCCAGAATCGACATCCCGGTCATGGATTTCCCGGCACCGGATTCGCCAACCATTCCAAGGATCTCTCCGCGGCGGATCTGCAGCGAAATATCGTCCACGGCGGTCAGAACGCCCTTACGGGTGGGAAATTCGACGCGCAGATTTTGCACGTCCAGAACGACATCGCTCATGGCGTGGCCCTCTCATAACTGGGGGTGAATATCTCCCGGACCGGCGGATGTCCCGCCGTACGGTCAGGGTATTTTGCGATCAGTCCATCGAACTGCGCCTGCGCGCGGACCGCATCCGCCTCCGCGTCAACGCCAGGGATCAGGCCATCCGCCATCACCTGCCGCCCGTCGATCCAGACGTCGCGCACGTCGCGGCCGGATGTGCCCGTCATCAGGGTCTGCACCGGGTCGGGTGTCTGCAGGGTCCGGCTGACGTCAATCACCGCAATATCGGCCTTCGCCCCGGGCGCGAGCCGCCCAAGGTCAGCCCGGTTCAGCGCCTCAGCCCCGCCAAGCGTGGCCGCGTCAAACATGTCTTCCGACCGAATCGCATCCATCCCGTCGCAGAGCCGCGCGGTCATCATACCGATCTGCATGTTCAGGATCATGTCCGCCGGATGGGTATCGGTACCCAGCCCAATGTTGATGCCACGGGCGCGGACTTTCGGAAAACTCTTCAACATCCCGCCATGTCTGGCGGCCACAAGCGGGCAGTGGACCAGTGTAGCTCCGGCACCCGCGATCAGATCAAACTCCGCGTCCGTCGCCTGCGTACCGTGCGGCAGCAGCCAGTTGTCGCGCAAAGCACCAATCCGGTCCAGCCATTCAATCGGCGCGCAGCCATGCTGTTCACGCACCAGGCGCACCTCCACCGGCGACTGACTACAATGCTGCCGCACCGGCGCACCCATTTCGCCGGCCAGATCCGCCGTGCGTTGCAGCAGCGTTCCGGTACAGGTCTCGATACGGTCCGGCGCGAACATCGCGCGGATACGCCCGCCGGCAGTCCCGTCGACGGCCCGCGCAAATTTTGCGGCCTCGTCCAAACCCGCCAGCCCCCGCGCCTCGTCAAACACCGCACGGATGTTGCCCGCATCATCGGTGACCTGCCCGCCCGTACGATAGGCGGGACCCAGATACACCCGCAGCCCTAGATCATCGGCTGCCAAAGCAGCAGCCTCAAACTCCGCCACCGTCTCGCCCCATTCGCGATAGAACAGCGACGCAATGGGCAGCGCGGTGGTGATCCCGTTGCGGATCAGCTGGGCAAAGGCATGGCGCTTCTGAAAGGCCAGTTCCGCCGCGTCGTACATCTCGTAGGGACCACGGGCAATGTAACTCTCCGGCCAGACCCGACCCTTCTTCCAGGCCGGACCGTTGTCATAGCCAAGAATCGTGGTGTCGAGATCCGACAGCGCATCGAGGTCAATAAACCCCGGTGAGATCACCGCCGCGCAGTAGTCAATCCGTCGCGCCACCTCCCCTTCAAACGCGGCTCCAACAAACAGCACCTCGCTACCTTCGATCACCACAACACCATTCTCATGCACCACGTGGCGTCCCTGGCGATGACCGACCACCCATTGCGCCGTAAGCAGCGTTCGCCCGGTCATCACGGTGCCTCAATGACGCAGGCGCCATCCCGCGCCGTCACCTGACCGCCTTTCAGAACCAGGTTACGCGGCGCATGGGTAACCACCGCCTCGGCAAGGGTTTCGCCCTCAACCAGCACGCAGTCGGCGCGACACCCCGGCTCCAGCCCATAGCCATCCACCTCCATGATCGCGGCACCGCCCGCGGTGCAGATCTCCAGCGCCAGTTCCACCTCATCGTCGCGCCGCAGGTTGTTCCGCATCCCGATATGCATGGCCTTTTCCAGCATGTCCGAATTGCCATAAGGCCCCCAGGTATCGCGGATGCCGTCACATCCCGCCCCGGTCAGAATGCCGTGCGCCTTCAACTCCCTGACCAGTGGAACCGGAGCCGACGCTGGCGCGGTCGTGAGAATATGAATGCGGTTCTCCGCCAGCTTCTCCTGCATACCGGTCACATAGGCACGGTCCACCGCGCCAAGGCAGAACGCATGGCTGATCGAAACCAAGCCCTGCATGCCATGCGCCACAGTACGGTCGATAATCTCTTCCATCGAGAACCAGCCAAGCGCATCGCGCTCATGCAGATGAATGTCCACCGGCTTGCCATGCTTCTCCGCCAGAGCAAAAACCGTATCCAGATGGCCCTTCGGGTCATGCTCCATTCCACAGGGATCAATGCCACCGACAAGATCAGCACCCAGAGCCAGCGCCTCATCCATCAGTTCGGCGGTGCCTGGTCGTGTCATCATGCCCGACTGCGGAAAGGCCACGATCTGGATATCGACCATGCCCGCGAGTTTCTCACGCGTGGCCATCACCCCCTCAATCCCCGCCAGCCCGTGATGGGTGTCGACATCGACGTGACTGCGGATGTGGGTACAGCCATGTGACATGGCGAGGATGGCATGGCGCTCACTCTGCACCCTTGGATCGAGGCCCAGTGAAACCTTCACCTCGCGCTCGTTGTTGATCTTGTCGATCAGCCGCGGCCCCACCTCATTGCGATACCAGGTCAGGCCGAGCAGGGATTTGTCGAGGTGCGTGTGCGCCTCCACAAGCCCCGGGATCACGATCCGGCCGCCCCCGTCAATCACCTCCGCGCCGGGGCCGGCGCTGGTGACAAAGACGCCATCGGTGATGTGCAGATCGGTTGCCGAACCGCCCATGGGGCGAACGTTTTTGAGTGTTTTGGACGTCATGTGGAGTTACCGAAGTTTGGGGTTGAGCGCATCGCGCAGCCAGTCGCCGATCATGTTGACTGAGAGCACAATCAGGCAGAGCTGGATCGACGGGAAAACAACGATCCACCAAAGGCCGGAAAACAGGTACTGGTTGCCAATTCGGATAAGCGTGCCAAGCGAGGGTTGATCCGGCGGCATCCCGACACCGAGAAAGGACAGCGTCGCTTCCGACAGAATGGCGAGACCGAAATTCAGCGTCGCCGCTACCAGGATCGGAGTCAGGCAGTTGGGCAGAATATGGTGCAGCATCACCCGCCAGGACTTCACCCGGATCAGCCTCGCCGCCTGAACATACTCCTTTTTGGTCTCAACCATGGCCGACGCCCGCACCGTGCGCGCGTACTGCACCCAGGACGGCACGGCGATGGCGAAAATCAGGATCGGCGCAGCAAGAACATCCTTGAGACCCATGGGCAGCGATGCAGTGGCAATAGCGGTAATCAGGATCGCGATCAGGATGAAGGGCATCGACAACAGTACATCGCCCACCCGCATGATCACATTGTCGATCCAGCCTCCGAAATACCCGGCGACAAGGCCCAGCGAGAGACCCACCGCCAACGCCAGCAACACAGACGCAAAACCAATGATCAGCGAAATACGCGACCCGTAGAGCACCGCCGACAGAATGTCGCGCCCCTGCGTGTCCGTACCCAGCAGATAGGGCCACTGACCGCCCTCCTCCCAGACAGGCGGAATCTCTGAATTCCAAAGTTCCAGCGCAGCCAGGTCATAAGGGTTCTGGGGCGTAATCAGCGGCGCAAGCGCCGCGGTAAAGGCCACCAGCAACAGCAGCACCGCGGAGAAGATCGCCGACGGATGCGAGCGGAACGAATACCACAGGTCACTGTCGCGCATCCGGTCGAGCCAGGTCGGGCGCACGGCACCGGACTGCGGGGGCAGGGAAACGGTCTTTTCCATGGGGGTCTCCGGTTCAGCCATTGCCACGGGCGCTGTCGTCGCGCAGGCGCGGATCGACCCAGGCGTAGGTGATATCAACGAGGGTATTGAGGGCGACAAAGATAAACGAAACGATCAGCAGATACGCAGCCATTACCGGCAGATCGACAAAGGTCACCGCCTGGATGAACAGCATCCCCATCCCCGGCCACTGAAACACCGTCTCGGTCACCAGGGCAAAGGCGATCAGATTGCCGATCTGCATGCCCGTCAGGGTGATCACCGGCATCAGACAGTTGCGCAGCGCATGACGCCACTGCACACGTCTGGTGGGCACGCCACGGGCGCGGGCGAATTTGATGTAATCGGCGCGCAGGGTCTCAAGCATCTCAGCCCGGACCAGCCGCATCACCAGCGTCACCTGAAAGGTAGAGAGCGAGACCGCCGGCAACACGAGCGCAGCCCGACCCGACGGGGTCAGTAACCCGGTGGACCACCAGCCAATATCCACCGTCTCGCCGCGACCGAAGGCCGGGAGCCATCCAAGCGACACGGAAAACGCGAGAATCAGGAGAATGCCGACCACAAAACTCGGCAGCGAAACCCCGATAATCGAGCCCAGCTGCAACATGTCGGCCAACCGGCTGTCCCGGTAAACCGCGGTAATCACCCCGGCCGGAATACCCACCACCAATGAGATCACCGTCGCGACCAGAACAAGTTCAAACGTGGCAGGAAAACGCTCCTTGATCAGCACCATGACATCCTGCTGATTGCGGTAGGAGACCCCGAAATCACCCTGCACGGCATTCGTGACAAACCGCGTATACTGGGTGACAAAACCGTCATTCAGCCCCAGTCGCTCTCGCAACTCGATACGGTCCTGAAGACTGGCCTGCTCGTTCACCATCATTTCCACCGGATCGCCAAAGAACCGGAAGATCACGAAAGCCAGCAGCGCCACCGCCAGCATAACGAAGACCGCATTGGCGGTACGTTTGAGAAGAAAGGCGATCATTCCGGTCTCCAGTGTCAGGTCGGACCATGGGCGCGCACCGCCACATCATCCTGCCGAATTACGTCTCTTGAGATCCGGGGCGATGGCACGCCCCGGCTGTCCGGACCGCCCCTCGGCGATCCGAAGTGCTATCAGGAACCACCGCCCATTTTGGCGAACCAGAGCCGCGGCTTGGCATCGGGGAACAATGGCATTTCAGTCACTTCCTCTGTGACGGCCCAGGCCATCGGCTGCTGGTGCAGCGGGATCATGATCGTCTCGTCCTTGACCATCTGCAGAGCCTCGGTCTGCAGCGCCAGACGCGCCTCAAGATCCAGCTCCTGCCCCGCCGCATCGATTAGCGCATCAAGCTCCGGATAGGACCAGCCGCCCCAGTTGAAGACGCCTGCGTTGCCGGTCTTGGAGTGGAAAATCTGAAGTAGCGGCGAATAGCTGTCGAGCAGCGGCAGGGTTGCCCAGCCCAGAGTGTAGACGTCCGTCTTGCCGTTGGTCCGCTTCGGCGACTGTACCGCACGCGGTGCCACGTCGAGCTTCGGCGACAGACCAATGCGCGACCACATTGAGGCAATCGCCTGACAGAACTGTTCCTCGTTCACCAGACCGTCACTGAGGCAGTTGAACTCAAATTCCATCCCTTCGGGCACACCGGCCTCGGCCAGCAGAGCCTTTGAGGCCTCCGCGTCATATCCGGGGACCGTGTCCAGAGCCTCGACATAGCCAGGGATCGGCGGGGCAATTGTGGCACCGGCGGTCCGGGATTTGCCGCGCATCACCTTCTGCTGGATCAGGTCAAGGTCAATCGCCTTGTAAAGCGCCTCACGGGCCGCCTTTTCCTTGAACGGATTGGGCTCGCCATTGGTCAGGGTGTCCCGGAACGGGAAGCCGATCATCACAGTACGCAGATCGACGCCTTCAAGCACCTTAACATTCGGCGCGGCGGTGAGGCGTGGAAGATCCTGAACCGGAGCATCATTGGTAAAGCTGATCTCGCCTGACAGCAGAGCCGCCACACGCGTCGCCGCCGAATTCACAGGCGTCAGCTCGATTTTGTCCAGGTTGTGCTGCGGCTCATCCCACCAGTCGGGATTGACGACAAACACCGTTTTGGCATCGGGCTGGCGGCTTTCGACAATAAACGGACCCGTGCCATTGGCGTTATAGGTGGCATAACCCTCGGTGCCGGCGCCTGCATCGGTCGGCATCAGGGCATCATTCTCGGTCATCCATTCCTTATCGAAGATGTGGATGTTGGTCAGGTCATTGAGCAGCAGCGGGTAAGTGCCGTTCAGCGTAATGTCGACGGTATACTCATCCACCACACTGGAACTGACATAGGCCGGCAGATTGCCTTTCAGCGGCGAGGTCTCGTCACTCACCCGGGTCAGGGAGGCGACCACATCCTCGGCGGTGAAGGGGTTTCCGTTGTGGAAAGTCACACCTTCGCGCAGCTTGAAACGCCAGGTGATCTGATCGTCGAGGATCTCCCAGCTTTCCGCCAGCGCCGGCTCGATTTTGAGATCGCGGCTGTAACGGACCAGACCTTCATAAACATGGTTGAGCACATTGATGGTGAAGCTGTCGCCGAAGGAATACGGGTCCAGCGAACCAATGTCCCGGTTGGCGCCCCATTTGAGCACATTCTCCGCCTGAACGGTGCCCGCCAAAGCGGCAATTGCCGCTGAAGCAAGCATTACGTTTTTAATTTTCATGATCTGGTCCCCTTCCAACTGGATTGCTTTGTGAGATCGGGCAAATTGGATACGATGCATTATGCCTTACATATCGGATACGCTATTGCAAGCATATTGTATCCAATTGACGTTTTAAACTGTATGCGATATTGCTTCTGCAAATTTCATGGGCAGACACATTATGAGTGAAGATAAAACCACACTGACCGACGCGGTTCATGACCTGTTGAAAAAGGCGATCATCGAGCAGGGGCTCAAGCCTGGCATGCGCCTGCCCGAGGACACCGTGGGCGAACAGTTCGGTGTGTCGCGAACCATCGTGCGCCACGCCTTTGTCCGGCTTGAGCATGAGGGCCTGATCGCCACACGTCGCAACCGGGGTGCATTTGTCGCCGAACCCACACGCGACGAGGCCCAACACGTATTTGAGGTCCGTCGCTGTTTGGAAAACGATGTAATTCGCCTGCTTTGTCCGCGCATGCCCTCCGGCGGCTACGAAACGCTCGAGGCCCATGTTCGCCAGGAAGAGACTGTCAGGGGCAAGAATGGACCGGTTTCGATTCGGCTCGCCGGTGAATTCCACATGCTCCTGGCCAGGCTGACCGGCAACCCGGTTCTGACCCGCTACGTGTCCGAGGTCGTTCTGCGCTGCTCACTCATCATGTCACTCTACGCCCGCACCCATTCCTCCGAATGCGCCGTGGATGAACACTCCCAGATCATCGAGGCAATCCGCGCGGGAGATGCCACGCGGGCAATAGAAATCATGGAACATCATCTGGGCGCCGTTGCTGAACGCGCCGAGCTTTCCGGCCAGACAGATAGTATCCAATCCATTCTTTCACATTACGGCAAGGAGCTGGCCCAATGACCAGTCAGGCGGGCTATCATGCCTTCGATTTTTCCGATCTTTCGGCACGCGAAGCCTACAAGGTCATGATCGGCACCATTGTGCCCCGCCCGATTGCATGGGTGACCACGATCTCCGAGGACGGCGTGGTCAATGCCGCGCCCTATTCCTTCTTCAACTGCCTCTCGGCCGATCCGCCCATCCTTGCGCTCGGTGTCGAAAACAAACCCGACCGCAGCTTCAAGGACACAGCCTACAACATCCGGATGACCAACTGCTTCACGGTCAACATCGTCGACCGCGCCAATGTCGAGGCCATGTCGGTAACGGCCGTGGATTTCGCACCGGACGTGGACGAACTGCAAATGGCAGGGCTCACCGCCGTGCCCGGCGAGCGGGTTGCATCCCCACGTATCGCCGAGGCGCCGGTGGCTTTTGAATGCGAACGCTATCTCGGCATTGCAGTCAGTTCCGCCCGCGAAATCATCCTGGGCCGAATCGTCCGCGCCCATATCCGCGAGGACATCATCGACCCGAATACCTTCTATTCCGACCACGAAAAACTCGATGCGCTGGGACGCATGGGCGGCAACGGCTACGCTGGAACATTCGACTACTTTGACCTGCGCACGCCCTCAATCGACGACGTCCTCAACCCCGGCGGCAAACAGGCCCAGGTCGGCAACAGCTGATCCCGCCAAACCAGCGGCCCAAAAATCCGGCCGACCAAAAACGTCACAGTGGCGGACCCAAGCCTGGGCCCGCCCCTTTTTTTCTGGTTACCAAGCCTTCGGGTGACGTATCCTGCCCCGGCGCAGACAACCGAAGGACCATTCCAGTGAAACGAACCGCCGCAATTTCGGTCGCGATCGCACTTGCCGGCGCCGCCCCGGCCACCGCCGAGGAATGGCAGTATTCCGGCGCCCTCTACGGCTGGCTACCCAGCATGACGGGCACGATAACAACACCGCTCGGCGAGGTCGAAATGGAACCAGGCGGCGGTAGTGTTTTTGAATACCTCGAGGGCGTATTCATGGGACTGGTCGCCGCCCATAACGGAAAATGGGGTGTCACGGCGGACTTCCTCTACACCGAACTCGGCAAGGAGGCGGAACCTCCGCTTGGAGTGGTGTTCGACGATGCCAATGTCGATCTAAAACTGGCCATGCTGAACCTTAAGGGGCTCTACCGTGTGGTCGACACGCCGCGCGGCTTCGTCAACCTCACCGGTGGTGTCCGCTGGTATGACATCAGCCTCGGCACCGAACTGAAAAGCGATCTGGTCGCAAACAGGAATTCAGACCTGAGCAGTTCCTGGGCTGACCTTACACTTGGCGTCAACGGCTACGCGCCGCTATCCGAGTCGTGGTTTGTGGCCGGAACCGCGGATGTTGGCGGCTTCGGCATCGGGTCATCGTCTGACCTAAGCTGGCAGGCCGTCGGCGCGGTCGGATACCGCTTCAACGAAACCTGGTCCGCGGAGCTCGGGTACCGCCACCTGTCCATTGAAAAGGACATTCGTGGATCGGACTGGGCCATCGACCTGAGCGGCCCGGTTGTCGGTGTGTCAGCACGGTTCTGACCATCCGTCACACGGGCGCTATTCCGCCCCACGGTCCAACCCGTCAACCATCCGCGCCTTGGAGCCGGTCAAATGCTCGTGCATCAACGCCTCCGCCCGCGGCGCATCACGCTCGCGGATCGCATCCACGATCGCCTGATGCTCCGCATACACCCGCTCAAGCGCGCCGGCCTCCGCCTTCAGCGACCGGCCATGTGCCTGCATTCCCACCGCAATATGCTCCTTGAGCGCGGCAAACGCCGTAGCAAAATATGAATTGCGGCTGGCATTGGCGATGGCCAGATGAAACGAAAAATCCGCATCATCCCGGTGGCTTTGCCGGTCCGTGGCCCGGCGCATATCCGCCAGCGCCCCCTCAATATCGGCCAGCGCCGCATCCCCATGCCGCTCCGCCGCCGCCGCTGCGGCCTTTGGCTCAATCGTCAGTCGAAACTCGTAACACTGCGACAGGTCATCGCGGCTTTCGAGCGGATCGAACCCGATCGGTTCCCGCACTCCCACATGCCGCACAAAACTCCCGGCACCCCGCCGGGAATGGATCAGCCCCATGTCCCGCAACCCCTGCAGGGCCTCGCGCACAATTGGCCGGGACACGCCAAACTCGGCCGCCAGATCATGCTCCGTCGGCAACTGCTCGCTCTCGGAATAGGCTCCGGACTTGATCGCCCGGGCCAGCCTGTCCTTCACGGTTTCCGACAGCGGACGGCGTTTACTGCGAACCGGCATAATCTGTGCCTCCCTACCTGGCCGGGAAAAATACACGGCCCATACAACCGGCGTACCAAACCCGCCGGACGCCGTCACCTGCATCCTTGCCGCGCACCGGCAAAAGCCATCCGGTCGCTCTCGCGCTTTTCGCTTCAGGCCGCTGCCCGGCTCCCGTAGTCTGCGCGCGGGAAGGAGAATTCACAATGACAGCAAAAACCATAATCATCACCGGCGCGGGCAGCGGGATAGGCCGGGCAACCGCCCGTCGGTTTCTCGACGAGGGCTGGACCGTGGGCCTGATCGGCCGCCGCGAGGAACCGCTCCTCGAAACTGCCGGATCCGCCCCAGGCGCCCTGACCCTGCCCTGCGACGTGACCTCTCCCGACCAGGTCGCCCAAGCCTTCCGCACTTTCACCGAACAGGCCGGCCGGCTCGACGTGCTCTTCAACAACGCCGGCACCAACGTACCGGCCGCCACTATCGACGAAATCACCCCGGAACAGTGGCGACAGGTCATGGAGGTCAACATCTCCGGAACCTTCCTCGCCGCCCGCGCGGCTTTTGCAACCATGCGCGCCCAGGACCCCCAGGGCGGCCGCATCATCAACAACGGCTCCGTATCGGCCCGCACCCCGCGTCCAGGTTCAGCCCCCTACACGCTGTCCAAGCACGCGGTCACCGGCCTGACCAAAACACTGGCCCTCGATGGACGCCCCTTCGGCATCGGCTGCGGCCAGATCGACATTGGAAACGCGCTGACGGACCTGTCCAAACGCATGAAAACCGGTGTGATTCAGGCCGACGGTTCCAAACGGCCCGAAGCAATGATGGACGTCTCCGCCGTCGCCGACACGGTGCTTCACATGGCCTCACTGCCGCCCGAGGCCAACATCCCCTTCGTGACCGTCATGGCCACCAACATGCCACTATTCGGCCGCGGCTGACGTTCCGGTAAGGCGGGGCCCTGGCCCCGCCGCTCCGCCTTCGACCTCACTCCTCCGGCAGCAACCGCACCAGAGCCCCGTCACCGGAGATGGTCAGGATCACGATGGACCCGTCCTCCTGGTCCACATCGACATCCCTGACGCGCCCCTCATCCTGCAGATAACGCGCCTCACCGGTCACACGCCCGTCCTCCAGCGTCAGACGCACCAGAGCCTGACCGGCCAGACCACCAATCAGCGCATCCCCCTGCCAGTCGGGAAACATGTCACCGTCATAGAACACCATGCCCGACGGCGCGATCACCGGGTCCCAGTAATAGACCGGCTGCTCGACATCGTCGCGTGCGGTGATGCCCTCACCAACCGGCACCCCGGAATATTCCTCGCCGTAGGTGACCTCGGGCCAGCCGTAATTCAAACCCGGCTGCGGCTGGTTCAGCTCATCACCGCCACGCGGCCCATGTTCCACCGTCCAGAGCGTCCCGTCAGGGGCCAGCGCCGCCGACTGAAGATTGCGGTGCCCGTAGGACCAGATTTCCGGCAACCCGCCCTCTATCTCCGGATTACCGGCGGACGCGCCACCCATTGGATTGATCCGGACCACCTTGCCCAGATGCGTGCCGACATCCTGCGCAAGCTTGCGCGGCTCCGCGTCCGACCGCTCACCCGTGGTCACGAACAGCGCGCCCTCCTGGTCAAA
Organism: Alphaproteobacteria bacterium; assembly: GCA_030427145.1. GTDB lineage: Bacteria > Pseudomonadota > Alphaproteobacteria > Rhodobacterales > Rhodobacteraceae > Amaricoccus > Amaricoccus tamworthensis. The sequence goes on from JAUHWT010000016.1 coordinate 113,419, forward strand.
CACCAAACGCGACCCGTAATGCTTGGTGGACCGCCAGGCCGGCTGCTGCTGAAAGATCACCTCGACCTCCCTCATCCGGTCCGCCTCTTCCGACAGAATTCCGGTCGCCACCGCAGTGGCGTTTGAGCCATTGCCCCGTGGTTCAGAGAAACTCCACCAGACGCGCCGCGTCTCCGCAAAATCATCAGCCACCGTCACATCCAGCAGCCCGCCCTGACCGCGCGAATCCACCTCCGGAAGGCCCGCAATCGGCTCCGACAAAGTGCCATCCGGGCTGACAATGCGCATCCGCCCCTTCCGCTCGGTCAGAAGCCAGCTTCCATCCGGCAACTGGTCAATACCCCAGGGGTTTTCCAGCCCGTCCACGATCACCTCACGCCGCAGGGTCGTGCCCGCGTCGATCACCCGCGCGCGCGTTTGCTCCGGAAAAGCCGGTGTCTGCCCTTCGGCATTCGGTGGCGCGTCATTGAAATTCTGACCATTGACCGATCCGCACGAGGCGATCAGCACGGCAAGCGCTGCGGCGGCATGGGGGCGAAGGCTCATGAGTTTTCTCCCGTAGTGTCGTGCATGTGTCCCAATGCTAGACCAATACGGATTGGCGTACAGGCCACATGCAATGCTGTGACCGCAACTTTCAGTGAGCCCTCCCGGTTCCGAACAGCAGTCCTAACCCGCCGCCGCCTCCACGTAACTGCTCGCCTCCAGCAACTCCCGCGTATACTGCTGCGTCGACCGTCCCCCGGCCAGCGCCTCCCGGTCTATCGCCTCGACCACCTGGCCCTGTTTCATCACGACAATGTCGTCGCACATGAAATCGATCACCGCCAGGTCGTGACTGACCATCAAGAATGTCAGTCCACGTTGGGCCCGCAAGCGGTTGAGAAGGTTGAGAACCTCAGCCTGAACCGACGCATCCAGCGCCGAGGTCGGCTCATCGAGCAACAGTATCTCCGGCTCGAGCATCAGCGCCCGTGCAATCGCCACCCTCTGCCGCTGCCCGCCTGACAGCTGATGCGGATAGCGGAACCGGAAACGCGGATCGAGCCCCACATCCTCCAGCGCCCGGATCACCTTCGCGTCACGGCCCTTAACCCCATGAATCCGCAGCGGCTCCGACAGGGTTGCATCCACCGTCCGTTTCGGGTGTAGAGAGCCGTACGGGTCCTGAAAAACCATCTGCACCCGCCGGGTAAATGCAATATCCCGCGGTTCCGGCACCGGCACGCCGTCGATCAGAATGCGCCCCGACGCCACCGGCGCCAGCCCGCACATGGCCCGCAGAACCGTCGATTTGCCCGACCCGGATTCACCCACCAGTCCGCAGGACCCCTTGGCCGCAACATCAATCGACACGTCCTGGACAGCCCGCACGGTCTGGGACCCCTCTCCGAAGGTCACGAACAAATTTTCAATACTGATCAGTGACATACCCTACTCCGCCCAGGCCGCGTCGCGGTTCAGAACCGGCAGCGGCTGCCGGTCCCCACCAAACTTTGGCAGACAGTTGAGCAACCCCTGTGTGTACGGATGCTCCGCGCCGTGGAGGTTTTTCGCGTCCAGCTCCTCCACAACGCGCCCCTGATACATCACCAGCACCCGGTCGCAAAACCGCGACACCAGCGGCAGGTCGTGGGACACAAAAATCAATCCCATGCCCCGCTCCCGCACCAGCCGGTCGAGTATGGCCAGGACCTCGCTCTGCACCGTCACATCCAGCGCCGAGGTCGGCTCATCCGCAATCAAAAGGTCCGGATCCGGAATGAGCATCATAGCAATCATCACCCTCTGCCCCATGCCCCCCGAAAGCTCATGCGGATAGGCATGGAACACGCGCTCCGGATCGGTGATCTGCACCGCCTCCAGCATGTCGAGCGCCTGCTGTTTCGCCTTCGCGCCCTTCGCACCGTCATGCATGCGCAGCCCCTCGGTCAGCTGCGCCCCGACCTTCATCACCGGGTTGAGCGAGTATTTCGGGTCCTGCATTACCATGGAAATCCGGTTGCCCCGGATCTGCCGCATCCGCTTTTCACTAACACTCAAAAGGTCGATGCCATCGAACTCCATGCGCTTCGCCTCAATCCGCCCTGGCGGGCGGATCAGCCGCAAGATCGACCGCCCGGTCATGGTCTTGCCGGAACCGGATTCCCCAACAATCCCAAGCCGTTCCCGATCGAGGTGAAACGAAACCCCGCGCACCGCCTCCACCGGCCCGGTCTCAGTGTCGAACGTAACGCGCAGATCCTCAACGTTCAGCAGGCTCATTTCCCCGAACTCCTCGGATCCAGCACATCGCGCAACCCGTCCCCGAGCAGATTGAACCCCAGAGAGACAATAAAGATCGCCAGACCCGGCATGGTCGCAACCCACCACTGTTCGAACAGGAACTTCCGACCCGAAGAAATCATCAGCCCCCATTCCGGCAAGGGCGGCTGCGCGCCAAGACCGAGGAACCCCAGCCCCGCCGCCGTCAGGATAATCCCCGCCATATCAAGCGTCACACGCACAATCACCGATGGCAGACACATGGGTGCCACATGGGAGAACAAAATCCGTCCCGACGACGCCCCCTGCAACCGCACCGCCGCGATATAATCCGTCGATCGGATGCTCAGCGTCTCCGCCCGCGCCACCCTTGCGTAGGGTGGCCAGGCCGTCAGTGCGATGGCCAGAACCGCATTCTCAACGCCCGGCCCCAGTGCCGCAACGAATGCAAGTGCCAGGATAAGCCGCGGAAACGCAAGAAAGATATCGGTAATCCGCATCAGGACCGTATCGGTCCAGCCGCCAAAATACCCCGACACCGTCCCGATAATCAGCCCGATCACCGGCGCCGTCAGCGTCACCAGCAGCACGATATAAAGCGTCACCCGGGACCCATAGACCAGGCGGCTCCAGATATCCCGTCCGAACTCATCCGTGCCGAGGATATGGCCAGGGGAAAGGGGCCGCTGCAAACGGTCCTGCAACACCTGCGCCACCGGATCATGCGTGGCAAACAGCGGCGCAAAAATCGCAATCACCACCAGCGCCAGCACCACGATCAGCCCGGTCAGGGCCAGCCGGTTTCGAAACAGCCGCACGCACCCGAGGTAAATCTGCCCCGCACGCGCCTGACCCCGCGATTTCGGGCTCGGATCAAGCAGCCACTCCCGCGACAAAACACTCATGCCCTGGCCCTCGGATCAAACCGTTTATAGAGGAAATCGGAAAACAGATTCAGCAGGATAAACACCGTTCCCACCACAATCGTCCCGCCCATCACCGCCGCAATGTCACTCGAAAACAGCGCATTGGTGATATAAAGGCCAAGCCCCGGCCAGGCGAAGACCGTCTCCGTCAGAACCGACCCCTCCAACAGATAGGCGTAACTCAGCGCAATCACCGTAATCAGCGGCACCGCAATGTTGCGCAGCGCATGCACCCACACGACCCGCCACTCCGGCACGCCCTTGACCCGCGCGGTCGTGATATACTCCTGACCGAGTTGTTCGAGCATGAACGACCGCGTCATCCGGCTGATATAAGCCATTGAGTAGTAACCCAAAACCGACGCCGGCAAAATGATGTGGCTGAGCGCATTGCCAAAAATGTCCCACTGCCTGGCGAGCGCCGTATCAATCAGGATCATGCCCGTCACCACCGGCACATCCAGTTCCGCCATAAATTCATAGGTCGTATCAAGCCGCCCCGGCCCGCCGACCCAGTCAAGCTGCCCGTAGAAAATTAACAGCCCCATCAGACCCAGCCAGAACACTGGCATCGAATACCCCATCAGACCCACCAGCCGCACGAGCTGATCGGCCAGCGATCCCGGTTTCGTCGCCGCCAGCACCCCCGCCGGAATACCGAAAAGAACACCCAGGATCGTGGCAATCGTCGACAACTCCAGCGTCGCGGGAAACACCCGTTTCACATCCTCCAGCACCGGCCGCGAGGTCAGAAGCGACGTGCCGAAATCCCCCGACAGGGCATCCCGCACGTAAATCCCGAACTGCACGATCAGCGGATCATTCAGCCCCAGCCGCTCGCGCGCCGCCGCCATCTGCTCTTCCGTCGCCCGCTCCCCGAGGATCGACAGGACGGGATCAATCGGAATGATCCGCCCGATGATAAACGTCACGGCCAATAGCCCGAGGAACGTGGCGGCCAGCGTCGCCACCAGGCGCAAAAACCCGGACAGACCGGATCTGGCCCGCGCCGCGGCACCCCCGCTGTCGGATGAGGAAACTGATGTCATGGGGAATCCGTCAAACCACGTCGGCCCGGAAATTCATCCGGGCCGAACCGTGTCTCATTATCACTTGGTTGTCGCCCAGTAGAAGGCCGAATGAATGGACCCGCCCTGGCTGAAACCCTCAACGCTGTTCTGCATCGCAACCTGCTGAATCTGCTGGAACATCGGCATGAAGGGCGAGACCTCCTGGTGCGTGCGCTGAATGTCCTCATAGAGAACCGCGCGCTTTTCAGAATCCTTCTCCAGCACCGCCGCGTTGGTCAGGTCGTTGACCTCCTTGGCCTCCCAGGCGTTCCGCCAGGCGAGAATACCGGTATTGGCGTCCTCATCCGCATTGCCGGGGTTGCGCGCAAAGGTGTCCGCATTGGTGTGTGGGTCCGGATAGTCCGGCCCCCATGCGCCCAGATAGACGTCATGGTTCCGCGCCCGGTACTCGCCCAGGATCTCGCTGCCCGTACCAACGCGAAGCTCCGCCGTGATCCCGGCCTGTGCCAGTGTCGACTGGAAAGACTGTGCCATATCAAGACGTTCCTGATCGTTCCTGACATAGATCTGGAACGTGAACGGCTCAACTCCGGCCTCGTCCAAGATCGCCTTGGCCTTCTCCACGTCCAGCGAATACGGCGTATCCTCAATCGCGCCCAGGAAACCCGCAGGCAGGAAGGACTGGTGCGTCCGGTACTGGCCCTTGAGGAAGGTCGAGGACATGCCCTCATAGTCGATCAGATACTTGAACGCCTCAATCACCGCCGGGTTGTTCAGCGGCTCCTTTTTCTGGTTGAGCGAAACATACATGATCCGCCCCTTCACCTCGTCAACGACCTTGAGGTCCCCGTTGTCCGCAATTCCCTCAATGTCCACCGGCGTCAGCTTGCGGGCAATGTCGATGTCCCCCTTTTCCAGCAGCAGCCGCTGTGTTGCGGGCTCTGCCACGTGGCGCAGGAACACACGTTTGAGCGCCGGCGTGCCACGCCAGTACTCGTCCTTGGCTTCCAGAACATAGCTCTCGGACGGCTTGTAGCTCCGCAGGTTATAGGCGCCCGTCCCGGCCGAATTGGACTTCAGCCACTCGTGGCCCATGTCGCCGTCGACCTCATTGGCCATCGCGGTTTCCTTGTCCACGATGGCGGCCACGCCAGCGGTCAGACAGTTGTAGAAGAACGACGGCGCATAGGGCTTGTCCGTGACAATCGTCAGCTCGTAATCACCCGTGGCCTTGATCTTCTCCGCCACGTTGTCGGCGGTAAAACCGAACTGATCCAGAATGAAGGACGGCGTCTTGTCGAGGATCACGGCCCGCTGCAGCGAAAACGCCGCATCTTCCGCCGTCATCTCATTGCCGGATTCAAACTTCACGCCCTGACGGATCTGGAACGTATAGGTCACACCGTCATCGGCAAGTTCCCAGCTCTCCGCCAGTCCCGGCACCAGCGGCCCCAGATCGGCCGGGTCCAGTTCAACCAGCGTGTCGTAGATGTTGTTGAGCATGTCGTTGCCCGAAAACTCAAACGACTCCGCCGGGTCCAGCGAAACGATGTCATCAATCTTGTCCGCAATAACCAGGGTATCGGCTGGCGTTTCGGCGAACACATGTCCCGGGGTTGAGAATGCGAGTGCTATTGCGGCCGAGGCCGCCAGTAATCCAGCGTGTTTCAAGACTGAAGCTCCTTGTCGAATTCGGCAGGCATTGGTGCGGTCCGGTTTTCATTGTGGGCGAATAGGAACGTGGAACGGCCTCCGCTGTCAAGGCAACGCCAGCCCGGCTTCCAACCGATTGCCAAAGTTTCGTCCCCCGGCAGACGCGCGCCACTTCATTCGTACGCAAACGGTATCGAAAACACGGGCCCACGCATTTCACCACTGGAACTCGCAGCCGCATTCCGCCACCCTGTCCACAATTTACAAATGCCACATGTCGCACCACCTGAAAACCGACCCGCAGGATACTGAAATGCAAAAGATATTTGACGGCCACAACGATCTACTCCTCCGTCTCTGGCGGAACGATGACATGGAGGCCGGCCGGTTCCTCAACGGCTGCACCGGGGGTCACATCGACCTGCCCCGCACCCGCAAAGGTGGCCTCGCCGGTGGTTTTTTCGCCATCTACGTTCCAAACGAGGAAATATCAGGCGGGTTTGACGACGCCGGCATCGGCCGCCTCGACATCCCCTATCTGCCCCCGGTCGACGGCCTCACCGCGCGGCGCACCGCCCAGGAAATGGCCGGCATTCTGCTCCGCCTCGAACGCAACCATCCCGAGGCCCTGCAGATCTGCCGCAGGGCCGCCGATATCCAAACCGCCAGCGACGGCGGCGCCATCGCGGCCATCATGCATATCGAGGGCGCCGAATGCATCGGCCCCGACCTTTTGGAACTCGAACTGTTTTATGCGGCCGGTCTGCGCTCCATCGGCCCGGTCTGGTCACGCCCCAACGCCTTCGGCTACGGCGTGCCGTTCCGCCACCCGGGCGACCCAAACAACGGCCCCGGCCTCACCGGCCTCGGCCGCGACCTTGTCGAGGCCTGCAACCGGATGAACATCCTCGTGGACCTCTCCCACCTCAACGAGGCGGGCTTCTGGGACGTGGCCCGGATCTCCGACAAACCGCTTGTTGCCACCCACTCCAACGTCCACGCCCTCTCCCCCTCCGCGCGCAACCTGACCGACAGACAGCTTGCCGCCATCGCTGAAACAGGTGGCCTTGTCGGCCTCAACTACGCCGTGAACTTCCTGCGCGAGGACGGCCTACGCGATCCGGACATGCCACTTGAGCTTATGCTGCGCCATCTCGACCACCTCATCGGCATCCTGGGCGAGGGCGGTGTGGCGCTCGGCTCCGATTTTGACGGCGCAACCATCCCCGCCGCCATCACCGACTGCGCCGGTCTGCCAAACCTCGTGCAGGCCATGCGCGATCACGGCTGGGGTGAGGAGCTTATCGACCGCGTGTGCTGGCGCAACTGGACGGACGTGCTCGAACGCACAATCGGCTGAGGACTACCCGTCGCGGTACCTGACCGTTTTGGACAAATCGCGCCAGAACCGTAAGTTCAGCAAAATCCCCGCACAGGTCAGCCCCGCGATCAGCCCCATCCAAACCCCTGGCGCTCCAAGCTCAAACAATGTGGAAAGCACCAGCGCCACGGGGATCCCCACGGCCCAGTAGGACAGGGCCGCCATCACCATCGGCACCCGCACGTCCTGAATACCGCGCAAAAGCCCAATCGCCGCCGCCTGCGCCCCGTCCGCCAACTGAAAGACAGCTCCAAACAGCAGCAGCAGCGACGCAATCGCAATAATCTCCTCACGCGCCGGATCATCCGGCGACAGGAACAACCCCGTCATAGGCTCCGGAATCCAGACAAACAAAATCGCGGTAATCACCGAATACCCCAGCGACAGAACCATGATCGCCAGTCCGCCATCGCGCAAAGCCACAACATCCCTGCGGCCGTAATGGCTTCCCGCCCGGATCGTCGCCACACCACTCAGACCCAGATGCACCATGAATGTGACGGATGTGACCTGAATGGCAATCCCGTGCGCAGCCAGGTTCAGTGTCCCGGTCCAGCCCACAATCACCGACGACGCGGCAAAAAGCCCCACCTCGGCCAGCATGGTCAACCCGATCAGAACGGCCATGTTCTGCACCCGAAAAAACACCTCCCAGTCTGGCTTCCACAGACGCAAAAACAGCGAATGCTCCGGCAAAACCCGCCGAATATACACCAGCAGCACGACAAAAGTGAGCGCATGGGTCGTCACAGACGCAATCGCCGCCCCCGCGATCCCCAGTTCCGGAAACCCCCAGTTCCCGAAGATCAGCGCGTAGTTGACAATCGCATTGAGAACCGCCACCGCGACCGTCGCCACGAACAAAACAGTTGTCCGCTCCAGCCCGGACAGAAACCCGCGCAGAACCGTGACCAAAATCGCGGGCAATATCCCCGGCCCCGCAATCCGCAGATAGGTCTGCGCCAGATCCGCCACCACGGGCTCCTGCCCCATCCCGAGCAGCAGCGGCGCCGACCAGACAAATATCGGAAGGACCAGCACACCGAAAATCACGGCCAGCCACATGCCCATCCGCGTCACGCGCCGCACCTGCGTCGTCTCGCCGGACGCATTGGCCTGGGCCACCATCGGCATCACCGCGTTGCCGATCCCGGCCCCGAAAATGAAGATCACGAAGAAAAGCGAACTGCCAATAACCGACGCGGCCAGGGTGGTCACATCATACCATCCCAGCATCAATGTATCGGTCACGCCGATGGCCATCTGCGCCAGGTGACTGCCGATTAACGGAATGCCGATCCTGAGAATGGCCTTAACGTGACCACCAAATGAAAGGCGTCCGTCCATCACCGAGCATTAGGCCTCCGCACGTCCCGGGGCAAGAGCCCGGGGGGTCGTCAGTTGCTGTCCTTCAAAAGCCTCCGGTGACGCCGCATGGCCTCGACCGCCTCGCCAAACGTCGTAATTCCACGGGACCGCAGCACCGGCAGAAGCTTCAGGAACACCTCCGTCGTCGCCATCGCGTCCCCAAGCGCCGTGTGCCGTTTGTCCTCCGGGATCACCACGTCCAACCGCTGCGCCAGGTCATCGAGCGTATGGCTTGCAGTCTCTCCAAACACCACCGCCGACAGCAGGACCGTATCGAGGACGGGAATGTCAAAGGCATAGCCCCGCTCCTTCCCGGCCCGGCGCAAAAACGCCAGATCGAACGGCGCGTTATGCGCCACCAGAACCGCATCCCCCACATAGCGCCGGAAATCGGCAACCGCCTCCACCGGACCCGGCGCGTCCTTCACCATCTCGTCGCTGATGCCATGGACCCCGGTCGACACCGCCGGAATGTTGCGGCCCGGGTTCACAAGCGTATCGAACACCTCCGTATGCACCGGCTTGCCACGCACCACCCGCATGCCCGCGACCTGCACCAGTTCATCGCCCTGGAAGGGGAACAGACCCGTGGTTTCCGTGTCGAACACCACGAAGCTCAAATCCTCCAGCCGCGCCGCCGCCACGTCACAGTCCGGCACCTCATCGAGCAGCGAGAAATCATAGGTCACCCCCCGCCTTTCCCGCGCCGCCAGCGAGCCAACCGGTTTCTCCGGCCGGAAGGTCAGCATGTAGCCCGGCCGCGGCCCCGTTCCGTCCGGATCGCGGTAAAGCTCACAAACCAGCGCCCCGTCGGACGAGCGCAGCGCGCATTTGAACCGCACCGGCACCTCGGCGCCCTCCGGATCGGACAGGCGCGCAACCGCATCCTCCACCGGTCCCATGTCGAGATGCTCACTCAGCATCCGGCCCAGGTTCGCACCCCCCGGCACCGGCAGACACCGCGCCGCCACGTCATTGTAAAACACGATCCGGTGCCGCGAAGAACACATGACCACGCCCTGGTCCAGTTCGCCCAGCATCGCCTCAAGCCGCTGTTTCTCCGCCGAAATCCGCGTCGTGTTCCGCTCAACCAGTTCCGCGAGATCCGACCGCGCGCTGTGCAGCTCGCCCGCCACCGCCTGCGCCGCCGGCGCCAGATCACCCAGATACCGCGCGTCCTCACCGTCGAACCTTGCGGCAACCCCGGAATGGGCCTGCACCCGCAGGCGGTTGGCCAGCCCCTGGGTCGGCTTCGCCACGTTGAGGTCAAACAGCCACCACACCAGCGTAACGAGCCCAAAGGTCAGAAACCCGCCATAAACCCCGGCAAAGAAAAAGCCGTTCTCGGTGTTTCCGTCACCGGCCCGAAGATAGCCGACGTAAAGACCCGACAGCAAAATTATGAGACATCCAACCCCGAGTCCCATGAATATCAGAAGAACCCGGAGCCGAAGGCTCCATCCCATGAACATCTCCATGTCCAATCCCCCTAAAATGACGCCCGGTTTTTCCGGGTCGGTATTCGTGACCGGTCTAAAACCCGGTCAGCGTGCGCCGCACGCCGCGTCCATCACGGGATCAGCCGGGTCCAGATCGAACCACTCGGCCCCCACAATGTCGCCTGTCTCGGAAAATTCCGCTCCATCCGATATGTCCGCCCGCCGCATCAGCTCGCAGTCCACGGCAATCGGCAAAGCCGAGGGCGGCTGCCAGCGCGTGAACAGCACCAGCTCCGTCAGAACCTTGCCCGGCACGTTCGGATTGGTCCTGTGCATGTCCTGGTTCACGGCCGCAAACCGCGACACGAACGGCACGGCATAGGTCCAGGGCCGGAACGGCTGACGGCTCTCATGGGCCGACACCACCACCAGACTGTCCGGCATGGTATCAACCGTGCGCCCGTACCACGAGTATTCCGACCACAGCACATAGGCGAACAGCGCCAGACCCGCGCAGACCGGCGTGAACCACCGCGGCAGGGCACCGCCCGAAAGCCGCCCAACCAGCATCGCCACACCACCCGCGGCCAGCGCGGTAAATATGGCGGCAAAAAATTCCAGCAGCATCAGGCGCCCCCCAAAGTCTTTTTATCCGGCCGTTGCCCGGCCATGAGCAAGTGCCGACTGCATGGTCCGTACAACCAGAAACGCGTCGCGCAAATGATTTCGCTCAAATGCCGACAGAAGATTTGGCGAGACAAAATTGTCCGGCGCCTCCCCCTCCCGGATCTGGCGCGCCTGGTGCAGAAGCCGCGTCTCCGCGATCAGGTCATACGCATCCACGAGATCACCCGCCCCGGACGCGCTGATCACACCGGCCTTCTCCGCCGCCTTGAGCCGCATCATGGTATTCGCCGGCGTCAGCCTGCCCTGCAACGCATAAACCCGCCCCAGATCCACAATCGGCACCACGCCATTGTGCTTCATGTCAAGCCGGTTCTTGTGCTCCCCCGACCGTATCGTCGCAAACCCGCGCAGGAGACCCAGCGGGGGCGCATGCTTGAGCGAGTTACTCACCATATGGGCCACAAAAATACTGTTGCGCGAAGCCATCTCCAGCGTCTCCCGCTGGAGGTTCTCAAACAGGCTCACGGTCCCGGCAATCGGCCGCAGGTCAAACATCACCGAAGCCAGCATCTGCGCCATCGGATCAGGCTTCTGCACCCAGCCCGCGAAATACTCGCGCCACACCCGGACCGGCTGCCGCCAGCGCGGATTGGACGCCATCATGTCACCGGGACAGTAGACATAGCCACATTCGTTCAAACCATCGCAGACGAAATCCGCCAGCTTCTCAAAATAGCCCATGTCCTCCGGCGTCACGGCATCGTCTAGCATCAGACAGTTGTCCTGATCCGATACACCAGTCTGCTCCCGCCGACCCTGCGACCCGCAGGCCAGCCACAGATACGGTACCGGCGGCGGCCCAAGCTCCTCCTCGGCCATCCGCACCAGCCGCTTCGTCACACCGTCTGCAATATCCGTAATCAGCCGCGTCACCACCGTATGCGGCTTGCCCGACGCCACCGACTGCGCCAGAAGCTGCGGTATGCGCGCCGTGACCTGCGCCAGGTCCGACACCCGTTTTGCATCCGCCATGTCGTTGAGAAACGCGGCCGAGGTCACCGCCTGGAACCGTGTCACATCCGTCTGCGACACGATACCCACAAACCGCCCGTTATCCACGATCGGCACATGCGCCACCCGGTTGTCGAGCATCACCTGCAACACATCCGTGCCCAGCGACGAGGACGGCAGCCCCAGCGGACCCGAACTGCAAACCTCGCCCACCTTGGTATCCGGCGACAGCCCCCGCGCCAGCGCGTTCATCGTCAAAATCCGCGCCGTCACCAGCCCGGTCAGCGTCCCGTCCGCGACCACGCCAAGGCTGGAAACCCGCGCGTCGCGCATCATCGCGGCCGCGTCCTGGATGGTGACGTTCGGCCCTACCTTCAGCGGGTTGCGCGTCATGATGTCCGACACACGCACGGTCGCCAGATCATTGCCGGCCGGGATCGCCGCCGGCCGCGACGCGGCATAAAACTTGCCAAAATCCCGGTGCTCACGCACCAGCAGCAGAAACACCTCCGCCGGAATGAGCAGAAGCTCCACATCCACCACGGCGCGCGTGTAACCCGTGGTCTGAACGTTTCTCAGAAGATTGCGGCTGCCAAATCCGTGGCGCCCCTGCACCAGCGAGACCTGCACCCTGTTCGGATCAAGGATCTCCACCTCGCCCGAGATAATCAGGTAATAGTATTCGAGTGTCTGCCCGGGTCCGTAAACCACCTCACCCGCGGCATGTTTCAACGGTTTGGCCTGCGAGGCCACCATCTGAAGCACATTCACCGGCAGCGTGTCGAACGGAGAGATCTCCGCGAGTTGATCGGTCAGCTTGTCCATATCCCAATCCTGCGACAGTCCCGGCGATTTGAAAACCCACCCCGGGCGGGCCGGGGTGGGAAGCTGGTCCGGACAGGACCTGGGTGTCTGTCCGGACCGGCCCGTCCTTAGTGGGCCTGGGCCGAACCGGCGCCGCGCGGCACGCGGATGCTCTCGACCAGGTCCTGGATCTCCTGCGGCGGCTCATCCGTGGAGCGGCTGACCATGATGGCCACACCGAAGTTGATCAGCGCGCCAATCGATCCGATGGCCGTGGACTGGATGCCCAGAAGCGAACCACTGATGCTGTCCTCGAACATGTTGGTACCGGGAATGAAGAACCAGCCCTTGTGCAGGAAGATGTAGACCAGCGTGAACAGAAGACCCGCGAGCATACCCGCAACGGCTCCGGTGTTGTTCACCCGCTTGGAGAAGATACCCATCATCAGAGCGGGGAAGATCGACGCCGCCGCCAGACCAAAGGCCAGAGCCACCGTCTGCGCCGCAAATCCCGGAGGATTGAGACCCAGCCACGTCGCGACACCAATGGCAACCGCCATGGAGACACGCGCCGAGAGCAGTTCGCCCTTCTCCGAGATGTTCGGATTGATCGTACCCTTGATCACGTCATGGGAAACGGCGGACGAAATCGCCAGCAGAAGACCCGCAGCCGTCGAAAGAGCGGCAGCCAGACCACCGGCAGCAACGATGGCGATAACCCAGCCCGGAAGCTGTGCAATCTCGGGGTTGGCCAGAACCAGAATGTCACGGTTCACGGTCAGCTCCGAACCGGCCCAGCCATTGGCCTCGGCCGTCGCGGCAAAGCTCTCGGAAGAGTCGTTGTACCACTGGATTTTGCCGTCGCCGTTCTTGTCCTCAAAGCTCAGAAGACCGGTCTGCTCCCAGTTTTTCACCCAGTCGGGACGGGCCTCATAGTCGATGGACTCCTCAGCCACGCCACCGGGATAGATGGTGGTGATCAGGTTCAGACGTGCCATGGCACCAACAGCCGGAGCGGTCAGGTACAGCAGCGCAATGAACACCAGCGCCCAGCCGGCGGACCAGCGGGCGTCAGCCACTTTCGGCACCGTGAAGAAGCGGATGATCACGTGCGGCAGACCGGCGGTACCGATCATCAGCGAGAACGTGAACAGAACCATGTTGATCACGGATGAGGGAGAGCCGTCCTGGGCGGTGTACTCGGCAAAGCCAAGATCGGTCACAACCTGGTCCAGCGTCTCAAGCAGAGGCTGACCGGAGGGCAGGTGATCGCCAAACAGACCAAGCGGCGGCAGCGGGTTACCCGTCAGCTGCAGCGAAATAAACACGGCCGGAATGGTGTAGGCGGTGATCAGAACGCAGTACTGGGCCACCTGGGTATAGGTCACACCCTTCATGCCACCAAGAACGGCGTAGAAGAACACAACCGTCGCACCGATAAACAGACCCGTGCTGTTCTCAACTTCTAGGAAGCGCGAGAACGCAACACCCACACCGGTCATCTGACCGATAACATAGGTGAGCGAGGCCACAATCAGACAGATCACCGCAACCATGCGGGCCGTCGGGCTGTAGAACCGGTCACCGATGAACTCAGGGACGGTAAACTTGCCAAACTTGCGCAGGTAGGGCGCCAGCAGAAGCGCGAGCAGAACATAACCGCCCGTCCAGCCCATCAGGTAGGAACTGGTGGCGTATCCGCCGAACGCGATCAGACCGGCCATCGAAATGAACGAGGCCGCCGACATCCAGTCAGCCGCCGTGGCCATACCGTTCGTTACGGGGTGAACGCCGCGACCGGCGGCGTAAAACTCCGATGTGGAACCCGCCCGGGCCCAGATCGCGATGCCGATATAGAGCGCGAAGGTCGCACCCACCACCAGCAGGTTTAGTGTAAACTGATCCATGACCCGTCCCTTACTCCTCGTCCACGCCGTGTTCGATATCGAGCCTGTTCATGCGCCAGGCGTAGAAAAAGATCAGGATCAGAAACACGAGGATCGATCCCTGCTGGGCGAACCAAAACCCAAGGTCCGTCCCCCCAACGCTGATGCCCGACAGCAGCGGCCGCAGCAGAATGCCGAAACCGAACGATGCCAGCGCCCAGATCACCAGGCATATTTTTACCAGACGGATATTCGCCGCCCAGTAACTGTTATTGTTGGATGACTCTCCGGCCATATGTGTTGGCCTCCCTTTCAAGTTGACTGTCCCCGATGACCGCAGGTGACAAGATTTTTTAGGCTGATCCGGGGACGCAACCGGTCACTGCGCCAGAACTCCCGGAAAAAAGTCAGGGATGTTTGCCCTGTCAGTCACACCGCTTTCCCTGGCACAAACATCCGGGGTTTTGCGGTTTTGGCGACGGGGCCTTTGCGCCCCGCCACATTCCTTCCGGCCGGCCGGCACCCCGCACGGGGGCACCCGGTCCGGTCAGTCCCGGTTCATCCTGTTGTCGATGAGATTGTCGACGACGGAGGGGTCGGCGAGGGTTGAGGTGTCGCCGAGCGTGCCGTAGTCGTCCTCGGCGATCTTGCGCAGGATGCGGCGCATGATCTTGCCCGAGCGGGTCTTCGGCAGGCCCGGTGCCCACTGGATCAGATCGGGGCTCGCGATCGGCCCGATCTCCGTGCGCACCCACTGGCGCAACTCCTTGCGCAATTCTTCCGTGTATTCCTCGCCGTCCATCAGCGTGACATAGGCGTAGATGCCCTGCCCCTTGATGTCATGCGGGTAGCCCACCACCGCGGCCTCGGCCACCTTCACATGCGCCACCAGCGCGCTCTCGATCTCGGCCGTGCCCATGCGGTGACCGGAGACGTTGATCACGTCGTCGACGCGGCCCGTGATCCAGAAATCCCCGTCCTCATCCCGTTTGCAGCCGTCACCGGCGAAGTAGTAGCCCTTGTAGTCCGAGAAATACGTCTTCTCGAAGCGCTCGTGGTCGCCCCAGACCGTACGCATCTGCGCGGGCCAGCTGTCCTTCAGGCACAGCACACCCTCACAGGGCACCTCCGTGATCTCCTCTCCGCTCGTGGGCTCCAGCACCACCGGCTGCACACCGAAGAAGGGCTTCATCGCCGAGCCCGGCTTGGGCGTGTGCGCGCCAGGCAGCGGGGTCAGAAGATGCCCGCCGGTTTCCGTCTGCCACCAGGTGTCGACGATGGGGCAGTTTCCCTTGCCCACCACGTCGTTGTACCAGTTCCAGGCCTCCGGGTTGATCGGCTCGCCCACCGTGCCAAGCGTGCGCAGGGCGGAAAGGTCACATTTCTCCACAAACTCCGTGCCCTGCGCCATCAAAG
>JAUHWT010000017.1 GCA_030427145.1 Alphaproteobacteria bacterium
CCGCCCGCCGCCAGGGCAAGCTTCCCGACCACGCGGTGCGCATCGTCTCCACCGCAGGCATCGGCTTCCCGCAGTTCTGGCTTGGCGTGATGCTGATCATCCTGTTTTCCGTAAAACTCGATTGGCTGCCCGTCTCCGGCTACGGCGAAACCTTCCAGGAAAAGATCACCCACCTCATCCTTCCCGGCCTCACCGTCGCCCTGTCCCTGTCCGCCGTCGTCACCCGCAGCCTGCGGGCGGGCATGATCGCCGGGCTTCAGTCCGACGTCGCCACCGCCGCACGCGCCCGCGGCATGCCCGATAACGTGGTCTTCTGGCGCCACGTTGTCCCCAACGCACTGGTCCCAACCATCAACCTGCTGGCCGTCAATATCGGTTGGCTGATCGGCGGCACTGTGGTCGTGGAAAGCGTCTTTGCCCTGCCCGGCATGGGCCAGCTTCTTGTGCGCGGTATTTTCACCCGCGACTACATGGTCGTTCAGGGCGTGGCCATGACCTTCGCGGTTGCCACGCTGCTCATCAACTTTGCGGCCGACATAATCACTGCCGCCGTCGATCCGAGGGTGAAGTTCTGATGACCGACATTCCCTCCCCCGAACCGCGTTCCATCCTCCGCCTGCGTCTGCCCGGCAAAAACACCGGCCTTGTCATAGGCTTCGGCATTATCGGCACGTTCCTCCTGCTCGCAATCCTGGCACCATTTGTGGCCCCCTTCGACCCGGTTCAGCAAAACCCCGACCTACGCCTGACGCCACCCTCGTGGGCGCATCCATTCGGCACCGACAATTTCGGCCGCGACATGCTCTCCCGCGTCATCTGGGGCGCCCGCATCGACCTGCAGATCACTCTGCTTGGTGTACTCTTCCCCTTCATCATTGGAACCATAGTCGGCACGGTCGCGGGCTTCTTCGGCGGGATCGTTGACACGATTTTCATGCGCATTATCGACATCGTGCTCGCCTTCCCGTTCCTCGTGCTGATGCTCTCCGTCATCGCCATCCTTGGCCCCGGCCTGACGAGCTTCTACATCGCCATGGCCCTCGTGGGCTGGGTCAGCTACGCCCGCCTGATCCGCGCCCAGATCCTGGTTCTGAAAACCAAGGACTTTGCCGTCGCGGCCCAAAGCCTTGGCTTCTCCCGCACGCGCATCATGTTCCGCCATCTCCTGCCCAACGCCCTCGCGGGCTCGATCGTCTTCGCAATGTCGGACGTTGTGCTGGTCCTGCTGAACGGTGCCGCGATCAGCTATCTCGGCCTTGGCGTGCAGCCCCCCACCGCCGAATGGGGCATCATGGTCGCCGAGGGCCAGAGCTTCATCTCGCGGGCGTGGTGGATCCCCTTCTTCCCCGGCGTTTCGATTGTTGTTCTGGCCTTCGGCTTCTCGCTCCTTGGCGATGCACTCAGCGACATATGGGGGCGCCTCGAATGACCCCGCTTCTCACCGTCGACACCCTCTCCGTCACTTTTGAGGCCGAAAACGAAAGCCGCCGCCTCCTGCGCGACGTCAGCCTCGAACTCGGCCCGTCCGAAATCCTCGGCCTCGTGGGCGAAAGTGGCTCGGGCAAAAGCCTGCTCTGCCGCACCATCATCGGCCTGAAACCCTCGCCGAACATGCACATCACCGGTGGCGACATCCGTCTCGGCGACACCTCAATCCCGGGCCTCCCCGAGCGGGAAATGATCAACCTGCGCGGCCGTCGCATCGGTATGATCTTTCAGAACCCGACCAGCCACCTGAACCCGCTCATCCGCATCGGCGACCAGATCTGCGAGGGCCTGCGCCGCCACCGGGGTCTCTCCCAGGCCGACGCCACCAAAGAAGCGATAAACCTGCTCGACCAGGTCGGCTTCCCCGACCCGCCCCGCAATTTCCGCAGCTACGCGCACGAGTTTTCCGGCGGCATGCGCCAGCGCGCCATGATCGCCATTGCGCTGGCCTGCGACCCCGAAATCCTGATTGCGGACGAGCCAACAACCGCCCTCGACGTCACCATCCAGGCCCAGATCCTCGAACTGCTGGTGGAGCTGCGCCGCAAACGCGGGCTCTCAATCATCCTGATTACCCACGACCTTGGCGTCGTGGCCCAGACCTGCGACCGCATCGCCGTGATGCAGGAGGGTCGGATCGTCGAAACCGGCGAAAAACGGGCGCTTCTCTCGGCCCCGCAGCACCCCTACACCCAAAAAATGATCGCCTCGCACCCTTCCTTCGAGGCCAAAGCGGCAGGGACAAACGCACCCGCCACAATCCATCCGAAACCCGTCTACCAGATCAACGACCTTGAGGTCAGATTCCCCGGAACGGGCGGCTGGTTCCGCAAACGCGAGGATTTCCGCGCCCTCGCCGGTGTCAGTCTCGAAATCATGCCGGGCGAAACCGTCGGTATCGTCGGCGAAAGCGGCTCCGGCAAGAGCACTCTCGCCCGGACCATCATGGGCCTCACCCCAATCGCTTCCGGCGCGGTCAGCTATGCGGGAGACCCCATCACGGCCACCAGCACCCTCACCCGCATACGCCACGAGGTCGCGATGGTCTTCCAGGACCCCTACAACGCCCTGAACCCGCGCATGACCGTTGCTGAAACCCTGCGCGAGGTACTCCTGACCCAGGGCGAAACACCCAAATCCGGCATCGACGCCCGCTGCGGCGAACTGCTCGACATGGTCGGACTCGACCGCAGCTTCCTGAACCGCCGCCCCGGCAGCCTGTCGGGCGGCCAATGCCAGCGCGTCGGCATCGCCCGCGCCCTTGCGGTAAACCCGAATGTCATCATCGCTGACGAATCCGTAGCCGCCCTCGACGTGACCATTCAGGCCCAGATCATTGACCTCTTCCGCGACCTCTCGGACCGGCTGGGACTGACGCTCATCTTCATCGCCCATGACCTCGCCATCGTCCGCGACCTGTGCAGCCGGGTCGTGGTCATGCACCACGGCCGCATCGTCGAGACCGGCCCCACGGCCGAGGTCTTCGCCAACCCGTCGCAGAGCTACACGGCCGATCTGATCGCCGCCATTCCCAATATCGACCCCGACCGCCCTCTGGCGCGTGCCGGGCACGCAACAGCCATAACCAAATAACCATCCAACAGGAGAGACCAAACCCATGATATCCCGATTTGCCCGCGTGAGCCTCGTCGCTCTCGCCGCCTCCACCGCCCTCGTATCCATCGCCGAGGCCGCAAGCGTCCTGTCCATCGGCCGCCGCGAGGACAGCTCCACCTTTGACCCGATCAACACCGCCCAGAACATCGACTTCTGGGTCTTCATGAACGTCTATGACGTGCTCGTCCGCGTCGACAAATCCGGCGCCGAGCTTGTGCCTGGCCTCGCCGAGAGCTGGGACATTTCCGACGACGGCCTGACCTACACCTTCCACCTGCGCGACGCGAATTTCTCCGACGGCTCTCCCATCACCGCCACCGACGCGATGTTCTCGCTCGAACGCGTGCGCGACAGCGAGCTTTCGCTCTGGGCCGACGGCTACAAAATCATCTCGGACATGCAGACCCCCGATGACAAAACCCTCGTCATCACCCTGTCCGGGCAGTCCGCCCCCTTCCTCTCCACCCTCGCCATGCCCGCCACCTCGGTGATCTCAAAGGCGGGCTTCGAGGAAATGGGCCAGGAGGCCTATGCCGAAAACCCCATCGCGTCGGGTGCCTTCATCGTGAAGGACTGGCTGCGCGGCGACCGCGTGATCCTTGAGAAAAACCCCGAATTCTGGGAAGCCGACCGCGTCAGCCTCGACGGAGTCGAATGGATCTCCATGCCCGACGACAACACCCGCATGCTGAGTGTTCAGGCCGGCGAACTCGACGCCGCCATTTTCGTGCCCTTCTCCCGCGTGGAGGAACTTCAGGCCGATGACAGCCTTACCGTCCATATCGAGCCCTCCACCCGTGAGGACCACCTGCTGATGAACCACGAGAGCGAGCCTCTCGACAATCTCGCCGTACGCGAGGCCATCGACTACGCCATCGACAAACAGGCGATCGTCGATACCGTCACCTTCGGCCAGGGCACCGTTGCCAACAGCTACGTTCCCGCCGGTGCGCTCTACCACAGCGCCGACAATGGCGCCCGTCCCTTCGACCCGGAACTCGCCAAATCCACCCTGGCCGAAGCCGGGATCGAAGACATCGAAATGGACTACCTCGTGAACGCGGGCAACGAGGTCGACGAACAGGTCGCGGTCCTCATCCAGCAGCAGCTTTCCAACGTGGGCATCGACGTCAATCTCGTGAAAATGGACCCCAGCCAGACGTGGGACATGCTGGTGGATGGCGAGTATGACCTCTCGATGATGTACTGGACAAACGACATCCTCGACCCGGACCAGAAAACCACCTTCGTGCTTGGTCATGATGTCAACATGAACTACATGACCCGCTACCAGAACGACACGGTAGCCCAGCTCGTCGCCGACGCGCGCCTGGAACTGGATCCGACCAAACGCGAGGCCATGTACCACGAGATCCAGGCGCTGGCCAAATCCGACGCGCACTGGATCGACCTCTTCTACAGCCCCTTCATCAACGTAAGCCGCGCGGGCGTGGAAAACTTCGACCAGAACCCCCTCGGCCGCTTCTTCCTCGAGGACACCGTCATCGCGGAATAATCCACACTACAGCGTGAAAAGTATAATCCGGGCGGGACTTCAGGCTCCGCCCGTTTTCGTTCGGTCCACAGTCCGTTCGAGCACCCCCCGCCCTACGCCTTCACACTATACCGGTCCGCCTCCTCGAACACGTCGATGGCGCGGGTTCCGGCGCGGATGGTGGCGCCGTGTTCGACGCCGGCCGGGATGTCGTAGCTGTCGCCCGCCCGGTAGGTTTTGGTCTGACCCCCGATGGTCAGCTCAATCTCACCCTCGATCACGGTACCCCATTGGGCGCCGTGGGAATGCGGGGGGAGCACCATGTCCTTGAGGAACGTGAAAAACGCCACGAGCCCGTCATCGGACCGCACAACCGCCGTCTGCACCACGTCATCGGGGAACGGCACGTCTATTTCGGGAAACGCTCTGATAAAATCCGGATAGGGCATGTCTGGGCTCCTCGCCTGTGAATTTCGACCACGGGCGGCAGCCTGCCCCGGTTGGGGGCTTGGTGCAACGTTTCCGCTCGTCAGGTGAGGGCATCGCAAACCGCGGGCGAAGCGGAGCGCCGCCCATTGGGGGCGGTTGGCGCTGCCCGGCGGTGCCGCCAGGCGGGACATCTGACAGGTTACCGCGACCCCTCACCCCTCCCGCACATACCCGATCCCCCGCGCCAGCCAGCAGCCAAGCTCGAACCCGGCCACAGCGCCCGCCCCGTCGCGCCGCACCCGCAGGGTCCAGTCACCCGGCGCCGGGGCATCCATCGACCGCCGCGTCGCGACAATCCACACATCCGGCCCCGCGGGATGCACGCGCTCCATGATGCCCGTGCCCAAAATCCCCTCAAAGCGGCAGTACACCCCACCGTCCCGCGCCTCGATCTCCACCGCGTCGCCCGTCTCCTCCGAGACATAGCGCCCGGCCAGGTCACCGCCATCCGCGTCCGCCACCACCTCCAGCGGATCGAGCACCACCTCCAGGTTCTCCCCCGCCCGGCGCATCCGCAGGGCATCATCCTCCCGCGCCACGGTCACCTCGCCCCCCTTCAGGCCATCACCCTCCACATGCAGCACGTCCGGAAACGTGCTGAACCGCAGTGTCGCATCAGTCCCCGCCGTCGACATCCGCGCCAGAAGCCCGGTCCCGCGACAGATCCACTGCCCGTCCCAGCCTTCCGGCACCGGGGCATGTTTCGGTGGCTCGATATCCAGCGCCGCATGGAGCAGACCGAACGCCGCGCCGAACATGTTGGCCTCATGGTTGAAAATCACCACGATCGACAGCCGCTCCCGCGCGACATTGAACCGCACCGAGCGAAACCCGCGCAGCGCACCCGCATGGCCCGTGGCCTTCATGCCCGCAATCTCCATATGCGCCAGGCCATAGCCATAGGTCGCGGCGCTGCCGTCACGGAATGTGGGCTGTGCCGACATGCGCCGGTAAAGTCCGTCGGGCGCGTCCCGCGTCGCGTCAATCCAGGCCTCATAGGCCAGCATGTCATCGAGCGAGGCCGAAATCCCCGCATCCCCGCGCCAGTAAATGCCGTTATCCGCCGGAAAAAACCCGGTCGCGTCACAGCCCTCATACCCTACGACCCCATCGGCGGGCTGGCGCGTATCGGGGGTCAGCTCCGCGGTTTTCATGCCCGCCGGATCCCAGATCACCTCCCGGTACAGCTCCTCAAGGCTCCGCCCGGTCTCGGCCTCGATCAGCTCCGCAAGGATCCGGAAATTGCCGTTGTTGTAGGAATAGCCCGTGCCCGGCGGAAAATGCCCCGTCCGGATCGTGCCGAGCAGAGGCAGGGCATCACCCCGCTCAAAGGTCTGCTCCGCCCGGCCGCCCTGCAACACGCTCAGCGCCCAGTAATCGCGCAGCCCCGACTGGTTATGGGCAAGCTCCGTGACCCGCGGCACTTCGGTTTCCAGCGCCGGAAGATACCGCGCCACCTGGTCGTTCAGCCGGTCCGGATCACCGGTTTGATCGAGCAGAACGCCGCAGGTGAACTGCTTGGAAATCGAACAGATCGGCAGCCGCGTCGCCCGTGTCATCGCCTCCGCAGAGCCAAGGTTTTTGTACCCCCAGGCCCGCGACGCGATCACCCTGCCCTCATGGACCACACCCGCAACACCTCCCGGCCCGGGATACTGGTTCGCCAGGGCGTCCAAAGCCGCGTTTAGTTTGTTTTCATTCACTTTTATCACCGGAAGGCACCCCTGTCAGTCCACTCGTTGGCACCACTTTAAGCCCCTCCCCGGCGAATGAAACCACTGATTTCGCGCCCGCAAAACACGTGAGGCACGAGGCGCCGGGAGAGCCGCGCGAGACCCCCGATTTTGATCCGCTCCCCCTGTTGCCCTGTATATCCCACACTGCCCGCCCGGCACCGACAGGGAACAACCGCCCCGCGGGCACGTTGGACCACTCCCGGGAAAGTTGGGTGACATCGCGCCCCCGATTGTCCACTCATTGGAAACCGCGATCAGACATGAGCCCACCCATGCTTCTCGAAGTCGAAAACCTCGAAAAATCCTATGACGGCCCCTCCGGCCCGGTCCGCGTTCTCCAGGGTGCCGGGCTCACACTCGACGCGGGGCAAACCCTGGCGCTGACCGGGGAAAGCGGCTCGGGCAAGAGCACGCTGCTGCATCTCGTGGGCGGTCTCGACACGGCGGATGGCGGCACCATCCGTCTCGACGGTCAGGAGGTGACCGGCATGGGCGACCGCCCCCGCGCCGCCCTGCGCCGCACGACGGTCGGAGTGATCTTCCAGCAGTTCAACCTGATCCCCTCGCTCACCGTCGCGGACAACATCACCTTTCACGCCCGCCTCTCCGGCCCGCCCGATGCCCACCGTGTGGCGCGCCTGACGAAAGCGCTCGGCCTCGACGACCACCTGCACAAATACCCCGAAAACCTCTCCGGCGGGCAGCAGCAGCGCGCCGCCATCGCCCGCACCCTCGCGGCCCGGCCAAAGCTTGTGCTGGCCGATGAGCCCACGGGCAACCTTGACGAGGCCACCGCCAAGACCGTGCTCGACGAGATGCTCGACCTCGTCACGGAAACCGGCGCGGCCCTGCTGATGGTCACCCATTCCGATACGCTCGCCGCCCGCATGTCCCGGCGGATTCACCTCAGCCAGGGCCGTCTCGCATGATCCGCGCAGGCCTCCAGGCCCTTCTCTCCCACTGGCGCCGCAACCCGCTTCAGCTCTTCACCCTGGTTGCGGGCCTCGCACTCGCCACCGCGCTGTGGTCCGGGGTTCAGGCCGTCAATTCCGAGGCGCGGGCAAGCTATGACGCCGCCGCCGCCACCCTGGGCGAGGGCCGCTACGACCAGCTTCTGCCCCGCGCCGGCACCTCCCTGCCGGAAAGCCGGTTTATCGACCTGCGCCGCGCCGGCTGGCAGGTCGGCCCGGTGCTGGAGGGCGAACTTGAAAACGGCCTCCGCATCATCGGCCTTGACCCGCTCACCGCGCCCGGCGGCATGGGACCGGTCACCGCCACCGACGACCTCTCCCTGCCCGAGATCCTCGCGGGCGGGCTGGTCTTCGCCACCCCGAAAACGGCCGACCGCCTTCCTCCCGACCCCGGATACCGCGTCATAACCGACCCCGCCGTCGCCCCCGGCACGGCGCTCACCGACATCGCCACCGCCCAGGACCTGCTGAACGAGCCCGGCCGCATCACCCGCCTCATCGTCTCGGACAGCCAGCCGCTCAACCGCCCGCCCCTCGCGGAAATCGCCCCCGACCTCATCCGCCAGCCCGCCCAGGCCGGCAGCGACCTCTCGCGCCTCACCGACAGCTTCCACCTCAACCTCACCGCCTTTGGCCTGCTCGGCTTCGCGGTTGGCATCTTCATCGTCCACGGCGCCACCGGCCTCGCCTTCGAACAGCGCCGGGGCATGATCCGCACCCTCCGCGCCCTCGGCATGCCCCTGACCACCCTCATCGCCCTGACCGTCACCGAACTTCTGATCATCGCGCTGGTCGCGGGTCTCACCGGAACCGCGCTTGGCTGGCTGGTAGCGGCGGGCCTCCTGCCCGATGTCTCCGCCACACTGGAAGGCCTCTATGGCGCGCGCATCGCCCAGGGTCTCAGCCTGCGCCCCGAATGGTGGCTCTCCGGCCTCGCCATCGCCATTGGCGGCACAGCCATCGCGGCCTCCGGCGCGCTCTACGGCATCGCCCGCATGCCCATCCTCGCGGGCAGCCGCGCCCGCACCGCCATGACCACACGCGGCCTGCGCGGACTGGCCATCGCCTCCGCGATCCTGCTCGCGGCCGCCCTCCTGCTCGCCCTGTTCGGCACCGGCCTCGCCGCCGGGTTCGCGCTGCTCGGCTGTATGCTGATTGGCGCGGCGCTCGCCCTGCCCCTCATTCTGCGCGCGGTCCTGACCCTGGCCGAAAGCCGCGCCCCCACCGCCCTGCGCCAGTGGTTCTGGGCCGACACCCGCGCGCAGCTTTCGGGCCTCAGCCTGGCACTCATGGCGCTCCTGCTGGCGATGGCCGCCAATGTCGGCGTCTCCACCATGGTCTCAAGCTTCCGCGCCACCTTCACCGGGTTCCTCGACCAGCGCCTCGCCGCCGATCTCTACATCGTGGCCGAGGACGGCGACGCGCTCGAGGCGTTTCTCGCCCCCCGCGACGTGCTGATCCGTCCGGTCATGGACACCGACACCAGGCTCGCGGGCCTGCCCGCCGAGCTTGGCGGCGCCAGGGTCAGCCCGATCTACACCGACAACTGGGAATTCCTCAGCGAAACCCCCGACCTCTGGACCCGCGTCGAAACCGGCGAGGCCGTCATCATCAACGAACAGCTCTCCCGCCGGGCCGGTCTGGCCCCCGGCGACACCCTCGCCATCACCCCGGACCTGACCCTGCCCATCGCAGGCGTCTTTGGCGATTACGGCAACCCGGTGGGCCAGGCCATCATCGGCGAGGACCTGTTCCGGCAGCTCCACCCCGACATCCAGCCCACCCGCTTCGGTCTCGGCACGGAGGACCCCGCCGCCCTGCGCGAAGCGCTGGTCAACGAGTTCGGTCTCGCGCCCGCCGCCATCACCAACCAGGCCGGCGTCAAGGCGCTCTCCATGAGCATTTTTGAGCGCACCTTCACCGTCACCGGCGCGCTCAACGTCCTCACCCTGGCCGTGGCCGGGTTCGCGATC
Organism: Alphaproteobacteria bacterium; assembly: GCA_030427145.1. Lineage (GTDB taxonomy): Bacteria > Pseudomonadota > Alphaproteobacteria > Rhodobacterales > Rhodobacteraceae > Amaricoccus > Amaricoccus tamworthensis. The sequence continues at coordinate 9,770 of JAUHWT010000017.1, forward strand.
CTGATGAGCCTGCTGACGCTTGCAACCATGCGCCTGCCCCACCTGGCACCGGTCTGGGCGCTCGGCCTGACGCGGCGCCAGCTTGGCCGCCTCGAACTGGCCCGCGCCGTGATCCTCGCGGCCCTCACCGCGCTCTGCGCCCTGCCGCTTGGCCTCGCGCTCGCCTGGGTGCTGCTCGCGATCATCAATGTGGAGGCGTTCGGCTGGAAACTCCCCATGTTCCTCTTCCCGCTCGATTACGCCCGCCTCGGGCTTCTGGCCCTGGCCGCCGCCGCGCTTGCCGCGCTCTGGCCCGCCATCCGCCTGTCCCGCACACCCCCCGCTGACCTGCTTAAGGTGTTCGCCAATGAGAGATAGAACCCGCTCAACCCTCCCGCCCGGCGGCAACGCCGGGCAGCGCCGACCTCCCCCATGGGAGGCGCTATCGCGCCCCCCGAGGTCCGCACTCCCCTCACCGATCGGACCCACCCGTCGCAGCTTCCTCACAACCCTCGCGGCCACCACTCTCCCCCTCCCCGCCCTCGCCCAGGGCTTCGCCGGCATGGCGTCCGATGCCGAGGGCTTCACCCTGCCGACCCCAAACCCAACCTTCACCTTCCCCCAGGACCACGGCCCGCACCCGGATTTCCGTATCGAGTGGTGGTACATTACCGCCAACATGACCGCCCCCGACGGCACACCGCTCGGCCTGCAATGGACCCTGTTCCGCTCCGCCCTCGCGCCAACCGACGGCACCGGCTGGAACACGCCCCAGGTCTGGTTCGCCCATGCCGCCGTCACCACGGCTGACAGCCACCGCACCGCCGAGCGTTTCGCCCGTGGCGGCATTGGACAGGCGGGCGTCACACCCGACCCGTTCAACGCCTGGATCGACGAGTGGCACCTCTCCGGCCCGGATTTCGACAATCTGCGCCTCGCCGCGAACGGCACCGACTTCGCCTATGACGTCGCTCTCGTGGCCACGGCTCCGCTCGTGTTCCACGGCGAAGGCGGCTACTCCGTCAAATCCGAACAGGGCCAGGCGAGTTACTACTACGCACAGCCCTCCTACGACCTCTCCGGCACCGTCACCCTGCCCTCCGGCACCATCGAGGTCACGGGCCACGCCTGGCTCGACCGCGAATGGTCCTCGCAGCCCCTGGCCGAAAACCAGTCCGGCTGGGACTGGTTTTCACTGACCTTCGACTCCGGCGAAAAACTGATGGGCTACGTGCTGCGCCACACCGATGGCGACCCGTGGTCGGTCGGCACCTGGATCGATCCCGACGGCACGGCTACCCCTCTGGAAAACGGTGAGTTTCTGGCCACTCCGCTTACGACCACCGACGTGGACGGACGGGAGATTCCCACCGAATGGCACGTCCAAACGCCCTCATACGGCGTCAATCTCACCGTCACGGCGCTGAACCCCCAGGCCTGGATGGACATGTCCGTCTCCTACTGGGAAGGCCCCGTCACGGTCCAGGGCAGCCATTCCGGCGTTGGATACCTCGAAATGACCGGCTATGACTAGCGGCGGTTGGCCTTACGTGCCGACGCCAAAACCGCCGCCCCAAAAGCGCGATATTTAGGTCCAATAATTCAACGCTTCATCTGGTATTTCATCACCACCCGGGCAATATCGACCAGCATGTCCTCCAGGTCATCCCTGGCGACATTGGCCTTGCGGATATTGACCGAGAACCCACCCTCATTGGGCTTGGTCATCATCGGGATGCCCCGCACGTCATAGCTCTGCGGCGCGTCCCCGGTCAGTGCCGGCGGCAGCAGAGGCTTCAGCCGCTTGCCCCGCTTCAGCTTCGGCAGGATCGAGCGGTAATACCGTTTCGGCGCCTTCGCGATATCGACCTGATCAAGGATCTCATTGCGGAACTCCAGACACCCCAGACCCAACGACACGTCCCCCTGCGGGATGCCCAGCCGGTCCGCGATTTCCATCTGCGTCAGGTCCTTCATCCCCTTGGCCAGTGCCCCGATGGAAATCAGTTCCTCAAACCCGTTGAGGTCCTTGCGCATGGTGTTTTCAAGGAAGCGTTCCTCCAGATCCGCCTGGATCGCATCGCCCTCCTCGGTCGACACAATCGCCAGAACCTTCCGCCCCAGCTCCCGGCAGGCCTCCAGACGTCGCCGCCCGGACTGAATATTGAATCTATCATTTGATACCAATGGGTTAGATTGATCCGGCTCCCAATCCCTGCTTTGGGGCCTCACCCGGATCGGCTGGGTTTGTCCACGGCGTTTAATATTGGCCACCAGATGGGCAAAAGACTCATCCTCCCGCCAGTCGGTCATGCGGTCACTGCCCACGCTGTCCTCGATCTGGTCAGGGTCGAGTTCAATCGCCACGGTCCCGTTCAGGATCCCCCGGTGCAGCGAGTCATTGGCGTCCTCGATCCGCTGGCGCAGCATGTTCATGGCCGACCCGGCCCACATGCCCCCCATGCCCTGCCGCGGTTCCCGCGCCTCCTCGACCGTTTCCTCCTCTTCCGGAATGGTCGCATCCAGCTTGCGTTTACGTGCCATCAGCCCCAGCGCTCCTCAATGAATTTCGCGGCAAATTCCCGTGGTGGCAGATCCGGCCAGATCCTCTGCACCAGGGCGTCGTTCACCGCATTTGCATTCGCCATGAACGCCCGCGCCGACACCCGTCTCGACGACGGCGGCAGGTATTCATAGATGCTCTTGTATTCCTCCGCGGCATTGGCGATCGCATCCGACCGCCCGTACCACACCTGCAAAACCTCCCGCGGCGCTTTGCGGTAGAGCTCCACGATCTGGTCCGTATCCTGGGTGTTCTGCTCCTGCACGATGGTCGGCAGAACCATGTGCTCACCCGCACCGATTTCAATGTCCGCCTCGAACCCCATGATGAACTCGAGGTACTCCCCGATATTCGACACATAGGTCGCCAGCGTCGCCAGGTCGAACCCCTTCATGGTCTGCGGGATCACCACACTGTCCGCCGCAATCAGCCCGTTCAGCTGCATCAGGGTCAGCGACGGCTGCTGGTCGATCACGATCACGTCCAGCGTCTCATTCAGCGCCGTCTCATAGGCCTCATGGTCGAACCGGCCATTATCTCCGCGGAGATTTTCCACCGCGGTTTTCGGCCCGTTGAACTCTTCCCATTTCGCTATGGTGTCCTTCAGCACACGGTAGACCGGCACATGGGACCGCTGCGACATGAAGAACAGGCTGATATCGCCGTTCTGAATATTGGCCCCGCCGGGTATCAGCTTGATCCCAGGCCAAGGCGTCGGATGCCAGACCGCGTCCAAATCCTGTGGCGTACGCTCGGTCAGGTCGTCGGCCCCCGGTGTGTCGACGCCCATGAAATCCGCCAGTGTCGGCGTGTTCGGCTGGAACAGCGGCAGTGACTGATCGGCGAAATAGAGGCTCACGGTGGCCTGTGGGTCGGCGTCGATGACACCCACACGAAGGCCGTAATGGAGGTTCACGTACTGGGCGAAATGAGCGGCGCTCAGCGACTTTCCCGTGCCACCTTTCTGCGCCCCGAAGGTCACGACCTTCACCGGTTGGCCTTTCCTGCGCCAGTGGAGATAGGGGCGTTTGGCGGCTGGATTTGACCCGATCAGGGCCCGGATCAACATGATCTCGGACGGTGAAAAAGTCCTCTCCCGGCCGCGTTTTTCGCCGTCGGGGAAGGCCGGTTCCTCGTTGGATATGCGGGTCAGATAGGTCGTATCGACGCCCAAAAGGCTCGCCACCTCGACCATGGAGAAGCGTCTTGCGACGCGGGTTCGCAGGGTCAGATCCCTTTGCAGGCGGGTATTTACCGCGCCCATCACCCGGCTCATGTTGCGGATGAACTGCTCAAATTGCCCGTATGCCATAAATTATATCCGCGGATATAATCGGTCACGCGACCGCGTTTTCCGATTGATTTTTGTTGAAAGACACACAAACCGACATGGGCGGATTGCGCAAGGATTTTTGTGCCATCTCCCAGCGTTTGAGGTGCTGGACCAGCAGTTTTCTCTTCTGGGCGGTGGTGGTGATCCCGGTCTTTTTGACCAGTCGGGTGAACTGGTCGATGTCGGGACAGCGGCGCCAGTGGGGCTCCCAATGGTGGCTGATGCGGCTCAGAAGGTGTGCCAGTTCGATGGGATCGGGGGTCAGATCGCGGAGGTATTGCGCCTGTTTTTGCAGTTTGGCGGCGTCGGTTTCCACGTTTTTTGAGCGCCAGAACGAGGTGAGTTTTTGAATTATATCCGCGGATATAATTTGAATCGGTTCGGGACCCGCGGTCGCGGAACGGGTCAGATTGAGCAGATCGGGCTCCGGGTTTCGGGCGCAGGCGGGGTAGGGGGCGCCGCGGAAAACATTGGCCCAGCGAACAAGAAGGTTATCTAAATCCTGCCGCGCAGGCGGCGTACTGTGGTTTTTATTGATCTGATTTTTATCCTCTTTTAAGCGTTCAACAGGCTGAACGCGGCGTTCGGATTTCTGAACGGTGCGACCGGTGAGGGAGGCCCGCCATTCCTTCCAGAAGGTCACCTGGTATTTGAGGCGGTAGTTGTAGCCGTTCGCGGTTTTCTGTTCCTCGGTGGTGAGCAGATCCGTGTCCCTGAGTTCACGGATATAACCGGAGACGGAAGCGCGGGACCGGCCCATACGGTCGCTGAGCTGGGCCAGTGAGGGCCAGCACTGACCCTCGGTATTTGCCATGCGGCAAAGCTCGGCCAGAAGGCGGAAGGCGCCGGGGGAAAGATCGATTTCAAGGATTTCGACGGGCAGGGCAATAAAGCCCTTTTTGCGGTCAAAAGAGGGGTGCCTGGACATATTTTCCTCGTTCCCGCGCAGCAAACACTTGCGGGTTTTATGTCGTGGCGCTATTCTGAAGATGTGAAAGACGAACAGCCCACGGGTTATCGTTAGACAAAACCGGGTGGTTGCAGCCATCCGGTTTTGTTGTTTTCAGCCTACATGAAACCCTCCAAACCGGTGGCCGGAAGGTGCATGTCAGAGGGCGGCGCGGGGCGCCGGCATTGTGTTTCGGTACGCAAACTGCGCATTTGGAGTGTCCGCCTGATTAACGGCCTTGGGCCGCTTATTCTTGGTATTTCGCCATATATAGCCCGAAAAGCCATGACTATGGCAACATATTCTTTGTTTTGGAACGGCACCTGTCAACATCAATCTTTAAGTGACTGAAATCTAACGCTTTATCGAAAGTCAGGGGCGGCGCGTGGCCGCAAAGCCTTTGGCCCGGCACCTGGCGATTCCCGATTTGGGGGAATCGCGGCGGTTGAGTGGGGGCGGTTCGGGGGCGAATCCCTCCGCGCTCAAATAACGAATGGATCGAAAAGCTTAACGCCCGTGGGCCGGAAATCGGCGGTGTTGCCGGTGACCACGGTGGCGTCGTGGGCCAGTGCCGTGGCGGCGATCATCAGGTCGGCGCCGGGGTGACCGATCTCGGCGGAGAGCCGTCCCCAGATCCGGGCGTCCGGGGAGGCGAAGGGCAGGATGCGGTCCGCGAACAGGGTCTCGGTTCGGTTGAGCCAGTCGCGCAGGTCGCGGGCGAAATCCGGGTTGGCGCGGTCCTGCCGGCGGATGCCGCGTTCGATCTCGCCTAAGGTAATGACGCTGAGGAAGAGGGTGCTCTCGGGCTGGGCCGTGAGCCAGTTGGCGACCGCGACGGCCCGTTCCGGGCGGCGCACGGCGGAGATGACATTGGTGTCGAGGATGAACATACCGCGACTAGAATTCCACGTCGCGGGGGCGGGCTTCGGCCCGCTCGATGGCGTCACCGGGGAAGGCCAGGATATGGTCGGCAAAGCGCCCGCGATGGCCTCCGGCCTCGGCCAGAAGACGGTCATATTCGGCCGCTGACACGATCACCACGGCGGGCTTGCCCCGGCGGGTGACCTCCTGCGGCTGGCCTGCCATGGCGGCATCGACCAGACTGCTGAAGCGGTTTTTGGCGTCCTGTAATGTCCACATGGGATTGGCCTCCTGTATCTGGCTAGATAGCTGGCTAGATCGGGTTTGTCAAGGTTGCGTGGATGGCAACGGTATTTGTGGGGCCTGTCTGTTTCCATGACCCGAGGCGCGAGGCGCCATGCCCGACTTCGGGAGGGCTTCGATCCGGCTGGTCGGGGCGTGGTGCGTGAAATACCGAATTCATTGTTCAATTCATGTCGTCGGGGATGCCCTCCCTGGGGGGAAGTCGGGCATGGCGTGTCGTGCCGACACGCCGGGAAAATCCATGATGGGGGGGCGCATCGGGGCCGGGTAATTCCGGGCCCACGGGCGGGTCAATTGTGCCCCGCAAAAGGGGGAGCGCCGGAAAACAGCCCGTAAAATCAGTCCCGCACCTGGCGCGAAAACTGGCACGGAACCTGCACTGTAAGTTCTGACAGTTCCGGACGGGACCTCCCGTGCCGCCGCTCCTGGAGGGAAGGAAACATGCCACAGCAGCTTGGCGCCCCTGGCGTCTATATCGAGGAAGTTCCCAGCGGACGCCGGACCATCCGGTCGGTCGCGACGAGTATCGGCGCCTTCGTCGATTTTTTTCGCGAGGGTCCGATGAACACGCCGGTCCGTATTTTCGGGACCGGCGATTTTGAACGGGTGTTCGGCGGCTATGACAGCCGGTCGGAGGCGAGTTTCGCCATACCCCAGTTTTTCCTCAACGGGGGCACCGAGGCCTGGGTGATCCGCGTCGCGGCCGGGTCCCCGGACGAGGCGGAGGACGTGATCCAGGATGAGGCCACGGTCAACGTCCTGACCGTGCGGGCCGCGAATCCGGGCCTATGGGGCGACAGCCTGCGGGTCGATATCGACCATGACGTGGTGGATGGGGATGCCGCCGATCTGCGCTTTAACCTGCGGGTGTCGCGCCATGCGGGCACCGATGGCAATGCGCCGGTGCTGTTGAGCGAGTCCTTCCTCGACCTGTCGCTGGATGAGGACAGTCCGAGATTTGTGGAAACCATCGTCAATGACGGGTCGCTGCTTGTTCAGGTGGATGCCGATGACAATGTTGACGGGTCAACGCGTCCGGCGGCGAACGGGACCACGGGTGCGGCGCTGGATCTCGATGAGACGGCGTTCAATACGCTGGGCGGTGGTCAGACCCTCGATCTGTCGGTCGATGGCGTGACCGCGACCGCGACGCTGACCTGGGATGCGGGGGCCGTGCTTACGCTCGGTCAGCTGCGGGGCAGGGTGGAGGCGGCGATCCGGGCTGCCGATCCTGGAAATCCCACTTACGCGGCGGCGCGGGTGACGCTGGCCAATTCGCGGCTGCGGCTTCTGACCGGGCGCAGCGGGGCGGCCTATGATCCCGACCATACCATGACGGTGACCGGCGGTACGGCCGAGGGCACCCTGGGTCTGGCGGCGGCGACGGCCTTCGCGGCGGCACAGCAGTATCAGCTGACCGGGGGTGTGAGTGGCGATCCGCCGGAGGCGGCGGAGCTGATCGGGTCCTCGGCGCTGGAGCCGCCGACGGGCATGTTCGCGCTCGACAATGTGGATCTTTTCAACACTCTGATGATCCCGCGGGCGGCGGAGCTGTCGGACACGGACAGAAACGCGGTCTATTCGAACGCGATTGCCTACTGCGAGGATCGCCGGGCGATGGTGATTGTCGATCTGCCGCCGCAGACCAACACACTGGCGGACATGACCGACCTGATGGCCGATCTGGAGCAGGCCGGATTCCGGTCGGAAAACGCGGCGATCTACTACCCCAGGGTCCGTATTCCCGATCCGACCAATGATTTCCGGCTGCGGACCGTGGGCGCGTCGGGCACGCTTGGTGGTGTCTGGGCGCGGACGGATACGGCGCGGGGTGTATGGAAGGCGCCGGCGGGTATCGAGACGGGTTTGCAGGGTGTCAGTGAGCTGGCGGCCCAGGTCAATGACGGGCAGAACGGCGTGCTCAATCCGCTGGGCATCAACGTGCTGCGCACCTTCCCGGTCTACGGGACGATAGCCTGGGGGGCGCGGACCCTGGTGGGGGCGGATGCGCTGGCCTCGGAATGGGCCTATGTGCCGGTGCGGCGAACGGCGCTGATGCTGGAGGAGAGCCTGTTTCGCGGGACGCAGTGGGTGGTGTTCGAGCCCAATGACGAGCCGACCTGGGCCACGATCCGGATGAATATCGGCGCGTTCATGAACGGGCTGTTCCAGCAGGGGGCGTTCCAGGGGGCCAGCCCGAAGGACGCCTATTACGTCAAATGCGACAGTGAGACCACGACCCAGAACCATATCGACCAGGGCATCGTGAACATCGAGGTCGGTTTCGCTCCGCTGAAACCGGCGGAATTTGTTGTGATCCGGTTCCGACAGATCGTCGGACAGGTCGAGGTATAGGAGGCCCCGTCATGCCAAACGGATTTACCGTCAATGTACACCGTTACGATCCGTACAAGAACTTCCGCTTTCAGGTGTCGCTCGATGGGCGGGTGGTCATGGGCGTGTCCAAGGTGGGGGCGCTGAAACGCAGCACCGAGGTCGTCAACTACCGCTCGGGGGGTGGCAACACCTATGACGTGAAGTCGCCGGGGCGGACCAGTTACGAGGCGATCACCATGGAGCGGGGTCTGACCCATGATCCGGATTTTGAGGAATGGGCGTCGAGCGTGCATCCCCATGACGGGTCGTCCAATGCCCTGCTGGCGCAGTACAAGAAGGATTTTGTTCTGAACCTGCTCAATCTTCAGGGGCAGGTGGCGAAGAGCTATTTCCTGATGCGCTGCTGGGTGTCGGATTACACGGCGATGCCTGATCTGGATGGCGGGCAGAACGGGGTGGCGATCGAGTCCATCACGCTGCAGCCGGAACGGTGGGAGCGCGATCTGTCCGTTACCGAACCCGCGGAAGGGTAGGCCGTCATGGCACTGACCGTCTGGGCCGTTCCGGGGCGTGAGGGCGAGGCCATGGTGGCGCGGCCCTTCGGGATCGGCATGGTCGACATGACGGTTGATTTCGACCGTCCGCTGACCGGCGTGATCAGTGCGGTTTTGCAGTCCTGTCTGTCCTCCGCTGAGGGCACGTCCTGGACCGGGGCGGATCTGGCGGAGTGGACGATACCGCGCCAGCGCCAGGGGCTTCTGGCGGTGGCGGTGGCGACCAACGGGGCGCGGCGGGTGTTTGAGACGGCCTGCGGTGAGTGTGGCGAAAAGCTCGACGTTGAGGTGGACCTGACGATGTTTCGTCAGGACTGGAGCGTTGAGGAGACCGGGTTTGGCGGCGGGCGTTTGCGGCTGCCGCGGGCGGGTGATCTGGCGCGAAGTGGCGGTGATCCCGTGGCGCTGGCGGATCTGTTGCTTGAGGGTGAGGCGCCGGGTGGCGACTGGCGGGAGGAGGCGGAGGAGGTTCTGGCGGAGCTGGATCCGCTTTCGGATGTGGAGTTGCGCAGCACGTGCCCGGACTGTGGCGCGGATGTGGCGATGCCGCTGTCGCTGGAAATGGAGCTGGTGACGGAACTGGCCCGTGAGCCGCAGCGGCTGATGGATGAGATCCACATGATTGCCATGGCCTATAACTGGAGCGAGCGGGAGATCATTTCGCTGCCCGACAGCCGTCGTCGCCATTACCTCGCGCGGATCCGGGAGGCCTGGGCGGCATGAGCGGATATTTCACCCGTATGGCGGCGCTGGCCGTGACGCACCCGAAACGCCCCGGCGGTTCGGGGTTTCGTGCGGCGGGGTCCGGTGTGGCGGACATTCGGGAAACCACGGTTGCCGCGACGCCCGCGCCGGTTGAGCAGGCGGCGGTGCGACCGGCTTCTGTGGTGGCTGCCCCTGGCGTGAGTGCCGAACCTGGGCCGGTGGGGGATGCGCCAGCGACGGTCGGGCCGGCGGAACGGGTGACGGAGAGTGCGCCGGTGTCGGTGGGGCCGGAGTTGCGGGCGGAATCCCTGTCCGTGAAATCTGCGGTGGAGAAACCGGTGGCGGAGGGACGCGCCGATGCGGGTGCATCTTTGGCGAAACCGGAGGTGCGTGAAACGTCGGAGGCCACGGTGGAGACGTCCGGGACGGTGGCTTCTCCGGGGGTGCCGCGGGACGGAGTGGCGGAGCCGCGAATGGTTCGGACTGAGAAAAGTCCGCGTCAAGAGGTGGCGCGGAAGGATGACGGTCCGGCCATGATGGATGAGCTGCGCCGGTCGGTTGTGACCGGGGGGGACGAGAGGCGGGCGGAACCTGAGCCGTCTAAAGCGCCTGATGTGAAACCGGTCGCGGAGAAGGCCGTGGCCCCGGCGCGTGTTAGGGATGAGCCGGTGCGGGAGACGTCCGCGCCGGTGGTGCCGCGACCGCCGCGGCGGGTTTCGGTGTCGATTGGGGAGGTCAGCCTGTCGGTGGAGCCCCCCGCACCTGCCGCGCCGAAGCCGGAACCGGTGGCACCGCCGCCACGCCCGGCGGCCCCGTCGCGTCCTGCGGCGGGGGGGATCTGGACCGGTGGCCAGGGGCTGTCGCGGTCCTATGTGCGGAGGCTTTGAGCCGTGCCCCTGAATGAAACCCGCAACGCAATAGGCGAGGTGACCCGCGTGCTGGCCCAGCAGCTGACCGCCCGTACGGATGCGACCACGGTGGATGTGGGACGCCCGGAGCATTCGGCCCAGTCCGGAAGTCCGGGGCCGAAACTCAACCTGTTTCTCTATGGCTTCAACCATGACGCGCACATGCGCAACGTGCCGCTGGACCGGGGGCAGGAGCCGCCGATCTGGCTGTGCCTGAAATTTCTGATGACGGCGGTGGATGGTGAGCGGGACAGCGACAGTTCCGCCGCGCTGGACCTGCTGGGGCAGGGGATGCTGGCGCTGCGGCAGATCAACATGCAAAGGCCGGCGGAACTCGCGCTGCTCGACAATCCCGAGCCGATCAAGATCGCTTTCGACGACTCCGCGGTAGACCTGCTCTCGGCGATCATGCAGGGCACGGATGAGCACTACCGGCTGTCGGCGGCGTTTGATCTGCGGCCGCTGATGCTGACACGGGTTGAGGGGTCGGGTGGCGCGCCGTTGATCCACAGTGTCGGAGCGCCGGCAAATCCGGGTATTCTGGTGCTGCCCTCGCTGGGGCCGCGGCTCGACCGGGTGGAGCCCGTGGCGTTTGACGCGGGGGATGCAATCACCCTGCAGGGGGGTGACCTGGCCGCGGACACGGTAGAGGTCTGTTTCGGGACGACCTGTTTCCCGGTGCCACCGGCGGATGTGTCCAACCGGGAGCTGCGGTTGAGCGTGCCGGCGGGTCTGTCGGCGGGAAGTCATGCGATCACGGCGCGGCGCACGCTGCCCAACGGGCGGCGGCAGTCGTCCAACGCGGTGCTGGGGCGGTTGCGTCCGACCGTGACGGCGGCGACGCCGGGGGTCCTGTCGCCATCGGGGCCGAACCTGTTTGGGGATGTGACGGTGACCGGCGACCTGCTCGGGACGGAGGAGGATGCGGTGTTCGTCGGCTTCTATTCCGGAGGGGCGGTGCGGCTGCTGCTGGAGGTGCCTGGGACGGCGGCGCAGACCTCGCTCACGGTGAGTGTTCCCGAGGATGAGGCGCTGCCCCCCGGGAGTTACCGGATCATTGTGCGGGTCAATGGGGAGCAGGCCATGGACGCGCCGGAGGTGACCTGGGCATGAACCGGCATTTTCGACATGATGAAGGTCCGGGCGTCCTCTCGCCCAATCTTGTGATCCCCGATGTTTCGGCGAGTTGGTGGATGGGGCAGGCCGTGATCCGGCTGCGCCGGGAGGCGGCGTGGCAGCGGCATCTGGGCGCGGGAGACGCGGGCCAGGCGGCGTTTGATCTGTTGCGCCATGCGCAGGCGCGGCGGGAATTTCTGGAAACCGATGTGGCCGCCGGGTGGCTCGGCGGGCAGCTGTCGGACGATGCGCCGGATGAGGGCCGGGTGGCGCGGCTGGCGGAGCGGTTTGGGCTGACACGGGCCGAGTGTTTCGTGCTGGGTCTGGCGCTCCTGGCGCGGCTGGACCGGGCTTCGGCGCGGGTATTTGCGGCAAGCCGCAACGATGCCGGGCGGCCCTGGGCCTGTCTCGATCTGGCGCAGGCGCTTTGGGATGAGGGCCACGAGGTTCTGGCTGCGGGAGATCCGTCGCGGCCGCTGCTGCGCCTGGGGCTGATTGAACCGGGTGAGGTTTTGTCCGTGGCGGCGGATGTGGCGCTGTTCCTGGCCGGGCTGTCGGACGGGGGGCTTGAGGCTCTCGGGCCGGTGAAGGCGCGGGGCGGGTCGGCTTTGGCACGGCGGCTGTCGTCGGTGCCGGAGCGTCTGGAGGTGATGGCGCTGACCGGGGCGGCCGGGGCCGATGCGGCGGGGTTTCTCGCCGCACAGTATGGCGGGTCGGGGCGTGCCTGCGTTCAGGGGGAGGTGCGGCCGCTGTCGCTGCTGGCGGCGGGCGTGTCGGGGGCGGATCTGCTGCTCACCGGGGTTGTTTCGTCGCGGGAGGAGATGGCCGGTGTGGCGCGGGTTTTGGCGGGGCTGCGCGACCTGGCGGTGCGGGTGTTTGTGCATGTGGACGGGCGGGAGAGCCTGACCGCATTGCCCGCCGATCTGCGTGGGCCGGTGATTGCCATTCCGCCGCTCTCGGCGCGGCAGCGGGAGGGGCTGTTTCGCGAGGCGCTGGGGTCTCTGCCAGGGCTGCGGGCGGTAGCGCGGGACTTTCGTCTGGAGCCGGGGGAGATTGCGCGGATCGGCCGGACCGGGCCGGGGTCGCGGGATGAACTTGTCTCGGTGTGCCGCGTGGAATGCGGGCTGGATTTTCATGGGCTTGCCGAGCCGGTGGAGGTGGTTCACCGGCGGGAGGACCTGATCCTGCCCGCGTCGGTGTCGAGCCATTTTGACGAGGCGGTCGCCGCCGTGCGGGGGGCGTCGCGGTTCCGGAATGACTGGGCGGGCGACCGGCTGGGCTCGGGCGGTGTGGCGCTTCTGTTTGCGGGGGTGGCCGGGACCGGCAAGACGATGGGTGCGGGGGTGATTGCGGCGGAGACGGGTCTGCCGCTTTTCCGGGTCGATGTGAGCCAGGTGGTCAACAAGTATATTGGCGAGACGGAAAAGAACCTCAAACGCATTTTCGATGTGGCCGAGAAGATGCGCTGCATCCTGTTTTTCGATGAGGCCGAGGCGCTGTTTGGCAAGCGGATGGAGGCGCGGGAGGCCAATGACCGGTTTGCCAATATCGAGACCTGTTACCTGCTGCAGCGGATGGAGACGTTTGGGGGTGTGTCAGTGCTGGCCACCAACCGGCGGAAGGACCTGGACGAGGCGTTTTCGCGGCGGCTGCGCTACATTATCGAGTTTCCTGTGCCGGGTGAGGCGGAACGGCGGCTGATCTGGGAAGGGGTGTTTCCCGCGCGGGTGTGCACCGATGACGTGGATTTCGGGTTTCTGGCGCGGCGGTTTCAGATCTCGGGCGGGCATATCCGGTCGATTGCGCTCAATGCGGGGCTGCAGGCGGCGGCGCGGGGGGCGCGGCCCAGGGTGACGATGCGGGACGTTTTGATTGCCACGAAACGCGAACTGGACAAGCTGAGCCGGAAATCCGGGGCGGAGGCGTTTGGTCCGTATTTCAGTGACATACCGGAGTTGCGGCCATGATGCGGATTGATCTCGAACGTCTGTCGATCCGGTTGCAGGGGGTTTCACGCCCGGTTGCGGAGGCCGCGATGGACGGGCTGGGCGAGGCGCTGGGGCGGCATCTGGCGCGGCGGTCGGTGTCGACGCTCCCGACGGTGGATGTGTTTCGTATCGACCTGCGCGAGACCGGTGTGTCCGATCCCCGTGACGTTGCCGCGCTGCGCGAGGCGATTGCGCTGCGGGTGGTGGACGGGCTGACCGGCGGGCGCGGGCGCATGGACGGGGAGGGCAGGGGATGAGCCATACCAAGGGTGCGCTGGTTCAGTATGGCGATACGTTTCTGGGGCCGATCCCCAATCTGCTGGTGTTCCAGTACAATGTGGAGGAGCTGGACCGGCAGTTTGCCATCCAGCGGCGGTCGACGGATGACAATGTGCCGGCCCGCCAGCTTGAGACGCACCGGGCCCATTCGGCGCCGGTGGAGAGCTTCAGCCTGAACCTGAAATTCGATGCGGCGGATGACCTCAACGAGGGGGACAAAACGGCGCGGGCGTTTGGGGTGGGGCCGCAGCTGGCCGCGCTTGAGAAGATGGTGAACCCGGAGGGCAACAGTGCTCTGCTGGGGGCCGTGGTGGATGCGGTGGGGTCGCTGCTGGGGGGTGGTCCGACGCCGCCGGCCAAATCGATACCGCCGGAGCAGTTGCCGAAGCTGATTTTCGTGGGCGGGCTGACGCGGATTTTGCCGGTTGAGATCACCGGGTTCCGGGTGGGCGAGAAGCTGTTCAATTCCGGGTTGGCGGTCATTCGCGCGGAGGTGACGCTGGACCTGGAGGTTGTGACCTTTCCGCCGGACAGCAGCGATCTGATCGGGGTGGGGGCGACGGAGTACATGAAGACGCTCAAGGACGCCCAGGCGGTGCTGAACCTCGGGCAGTCCATCAGCGACATTCCGGAAATCATCGGGTTTTAGGGGGAGGGGAGATGTTCACTGCGGGGAGCAGATACGCGAAGACGCCGGTGACCACGGCCAAGAAGGAGGATGGGGAGGTCAATGTGGTGAAACTCCGGCGTCTTCCGGAGACGGAAGGGGCGCCGCTGGCCGTGGAGGGGCGCGACCGGCTCGATGTGATCTGCGAGCGCTGCTACCAGGACGGCACGCGGTTCTGGCATGTGGCGGACGCGAATACGGAGTTGGATGCCCGTGACATTCTGACGCCGCCGGGGCGTGTCGTTCAGGTTCCGGAGGACTGAGATGGCGGTGTCGCGGTTCCGTGTCTGGTTTGGAGGCAGCCCCGCGGATGCGGAGCGGCTGGCGCTGATCGAGGAGATACGCGTCGATCAGGCCATCGACATGGTGACCGAGGCACGCATCACGGTGCCCATGGCGCAGGACCGTACCGGCGACTGGCCCTGGGTGCGGGATGACGCGATTGCGCCGCTCAACCAGGTACGGGTGGAGGTCCAGATCGGTAAGGGCGATTTCGTGCCGCTGATCGAGGGGCGGGTGGTGGCGCAGCGGTTCGAGATGGGCGGTGGCCCGAATGAGAGCCGTTCGGTCATCGTGGTCAATGACGAGAGCGCCATGATGAACCGCACCGACCGGGCGCGTCTGTTTGAGGACATGGCTCCGGAGGATATCGCGGAACAGATATTCTCCGAGTACGGCCTGACGGCGGAGACCGAGGCGAGCGGGATCGGTGCGCCGAGCCTGGAGCGGGTTGTGACGCAGCATGGCACGGATTTTGGGCTCCTGCGACGGCTGGCCCGCGAGGCCAATATGGTGGTGAATGTCGAGCCTGGCCCGGCGCCGGGCACGTCCATTGGCAGGTTCCGGTTTTTGCCGACGGGCGGGAGCGGTCTGCCGGACCTCGTGATGAGCGGGTCCGAGCGTAATCTCAACAAGCTGACCCTGGAGCTGGATGCGCTGTCACCGGTGACAGCGCGGGGGGGCAACATCGACCCGGCGGATCTTTCTCAGCCGGAGGCCGTGGTGGACGCTTCGGCCACGGCGACCCTGGGCGATGTGCCCGCCGGTGACGTGGTAGAGCCCGGTGAGGTGTTTGTCGAAAGCCTTGGCGACGTCACGGAACTCGATGCGCATGTTCAGGCGACGGTGGACCGGGGGGCCTGGGCCTGGTCGGGGCAGGGTGAGGTCTCGGCGGAGATCTATCCCGGTGTGCTCCGGCCCTATCAGGTCGTGGGGGTGGCGGGTGCCGGTGAGGTGCTGGGCGGGTTTTACCTGATCAGCGAGGTCACCCATTCCCTGCGTGACGAGGCCTATACCCAGGCCTTTACCCTGCGCCGGAACGGGGTTTCGGCGGCTGGCCGTTTGGGTCCGTTGGGAGGGGTGGTGTGATGCGCGGGCTGTCGTTCGAGCGTCTGGTGGCCGGGTTCATCGAGGACCAGCAGGCGCGTGTCCATGGCAAGCGGCGCGGGATCGTCACGGATGTGAACGACCCCGAAAACATGGGGCGCATCCGCGCACGGGTGCCCGGTGTGATGCAGGACGGGGAACTGCCCTGGGCGCTGCCCTGCGCGCCCTTCACCGGCCCGGATGTTGGATTTTTCGCGGTGCCGCCGGTGGATGCGGCCGTGTGGATCGAGTTCGAGGCCGGTGACATCCGGTATCCGATCTGGTCCGGGGGATGGTGGCCGCGTGGCGATGCACCGGATCCGGAGGAGGGTCGTCAGGGTGAACAGGTGACGACGGTTATCAAGACGTTCAGCGGGATGCACATCGCGCTCGATGACGATCAGGAAACCGTTGTGATTTCTGATGGTTCCGGTGCCAGCAAAATGACGCTGACCAGCCGGGACGGCAGGATTGAGGTGAAGGCCAACTCGAAAGTGGTGGTCGAGGCCCCGCAGGTCGAACTGGGCGATGGGGCGCGGCATCCGGTGGTCTATGGCGATGACCTGGTGACCTATCTCAACCAGCTCGTGACCATTTTCAATTCGCATGTGCATCCGGGGGAGACGGTGTTGGGCATCCCTGTCACGCCGGCCCCGCCGGTTTCTCCGCAGACGCCGCCGAGCCCGGCCCTGCTCAGCAGGAAGGTGAAAACGGACTGATGGCAAAACTCAGGGCGGGATCCGTAACCAATGAGGCGACCGACACGCTGGCCGATGCGATCGACCTGGAGTTCAAAAGCCTGTGGAACAGCCACCGGGATATTGAGCTGCCCGACACCGCCGAGGCGGTGCGGGACCGGCGGATGATGTTCGTGGCGATTGCCCGTGGGCTGCTCGCCTATCTTCACGACCACCGCTCCGACATCGGTACGACCGAGGAGGAGGCCGGTGGCGAGGGGACCGAACACGCCCATGAACTGAATTTTGAGTGGGATTAGGCGCATGGCGGGACGACATCTGAAATTTCCCTTCACCATCGGCGACGATGGACGCCCCATGGCTCCGGACGGGCTGAACGGGCATGTGAAGGAGGAGGTGATCCAGCTTCTGCTGACCGATCCGGGGGAACGGCTGTTCCAGCCGCTGTTTGGCGGTGGGCTGAAGCGGCTGGTGTTTGAGGCCAATAGCGAGGTGACGGCGGCGCTGGCGCGGGCGCGTCTGACGCGGGCGCTCAACCACTATCTCGGCACGCGGCTGGTGGTGCGACAGCTGGAGACCGCCGTGGATGGCGGCATCCTGTCGGTTGACCTGGCCTATCAGGTGCTCGGCTCGGCGGAGACGACGCGGCTGCGGTTTGAGCATGACATCTCAACCAGCGGGGACGTGTGATGGCCGAGATCCTGAATGACGAGGAGTTGCGCGACCGGGCCCGTGATCTCAACGGGTTCAATGGGTTCGACCTGGTGTTTGTCGATCTGAAAAGCGATCCGCCCAATGCGGTTTTGACGGCGGAGTTTTTGAATGAGGTCGGGGTTGCGGAGATCCTGGCGGATTTTGCCGGGGGGATGGCGCCTCACCGTATTTTCGGGATCAGCGGCGGACACCGGCGGCGGGGTGGGGATGAGCCCGGCGAGGTGCAGGTACATGACATTCAGGCCGCCGGGCCGCGGTCGCTGGAGCTTACCGTGGCGCCGGTCGGGGATTATTCGACCTATCGGCTGACGGCGCTGCGCGGGGATTTCGATCCGGTGTTTGCCGGGATTGATTTCAGGTTCCGGCCAGGCTGTTTCAATCTCGACTGCCGCAAGGGGAAAAAGCCGGTGCCGGAGCCGGGCAAGGTGCCGGTGATTGATTACCTCGCGCGGGATTATCACTCGTTCAAGCACATGCTGATCAACGCCATGGCCGAGAGGGTGCCGGGCTGGCAGCCGACGAGTGAGGCGGATCTGGACATGGTGATCATCAACCTGCTGGCGGCGCGGGGGGATGAGATTGCCGATAAGCAGGACCGGGTGGTCAATGAGGCGTATTTTCCGCGGGCGCGTAAACGGCTGTCGCTGACGCGGCATGCGCGGCTGATGGACTATCATGTGCATCAGGGCAATCAGGCGTCGTCCTGGGCGGCTCTTGAGGTGTCGCAGGAGGTGGAGTTGCCCGCCCATTTCACCTGCTGGACCGGGCGGTCGACGCGGGGCGAGGTGTTCGTGCATGAGCCGGTCGATCCGGAGGAGGCGACGGTTCTGCATCCGGAGCTGAACGCCCTCGAGCTGTACAGCTGGGGCGATCTGGTTGGGGCGCTGGAGGCGGGATCGACGGAAGCTGACCTGACCCTGCCGGGGGCGGAGATGACGCAGACGCAGGCGGAGGATCTGCGCGATCTGATGATGGGGATGGACCGGCCGCTTCTGCTTGAGGAGGCGCTCAATCCGGAGACGGGGCGGCCTGCGGGGCGGGATATGCGGCAGAGGCGGATGCTGCGGCTGACGGATGCGGTGGTGCGGCCCGATCCGGCGGTGGGTTTCTGGATGGTGCGGGTGACGTGGCGGGGGGAGGATGCACTGCCCGAGCGGTTCTGTTTTGTCACGCGCTGTCCGGGGCAGGGGCCGGTTGGGGGCGTCAGTCTGTTCCATGGCAACACGGTGCCGGTGGTGCACGGGTTTCCCAACCTGACGCTGTTCCATGATCCGAAGCGGGCGATGGATGCGGCGCTGGCGGCGGAGCTTGATCTGGTCCGCGACGGGTTTCGGGCGGCGTTTCCCTTTGGGCGGATCAGTGAGACGACATATGCCACGACGCCCTGGGGGCGGCTCTGTGTTCTGCCGGAGGGGCCGCTGGCCTGGCGGGACACGCCGCCGGGCGGGGAGGTGCCGCCGCGCAGCACTCTGCAGGTCGATGTCGAGGGGATGCCGGGGTGGCATGAACAGACCGATCTCGTACAGAGCCGGGGGGAGAACGCGGATTTCATTGTCGAGGCGGATGAACTGGGACGCAGTGCCATACGGTTTGGTAACGGGATCAACGGCGCCGCGCCGCGGCCTGGGACGTTTGTGGCGGCCTGGTATCTGACCGGGACGGGGCCGGACGGGAATGTGGGGGCCGATGCCGTTTCGGGTTTTGACAGCGGGATGTTCCCGGGTGTCACGAGGGTTTGGAACCCGTTCGATCTGACCAACGGGCGGCTGCCGGAGACGCCGGAGGTGATCCGCCGTCGTGCGCCGGAGGCCTATCGCAGCCGTCAGTTGCGGGCGGTGACGCTCAGTGACTATCGCAAACGGGCGGAGGAGCTGCCCTTCGTGCAGCGGGCGGCGGCGGCCTATGCCTGGACGGGAAGCTGGCGGACGGTGGTGGTGACGCTCGATCCGGTGGGCGGGTTTGATCTCGGGGCGGATGAGATTGCGGAGGCCGCGGCGCATCTCAACAGCGTTCGTCTGATCGGTGAGGACCTGGAGATCCGGCCGCCGGATTTTGTCGCGCTGGATATCCGGCTGGAGGTCTGCGCGAAGCCGCGGTTCTGGCGCGAGGATCTGCGGTTTGACCTGGAGGAGGCCTTTTCGGAGACCTGGACCGGGTCCGGAGGCCGTGGGTTTTTCCATCCCGATCTCTGGAGTTTTGGTCAGAGCCTTTATGCCAGCGCGATCATCGGACGGGCGCTCGAGGTGGAGGGCGTGGACCGGGTGACCCGTGTTGGCATGCGGCCCTGGGACCAGGCCGGGGGGCCGTCGGAGAGTGTTGTGGTGGTGGAGCCGCAGGATCTGCCCATACCGGAGGCGCAGAAGATTGAGGTTGGACCGAACCAGATCATCCGGGTGGCGAATGATCCCAACGCGCTTGAGCTGGGGCGGATGACGATTGTGGTGAAAGGGGGGCGGCGATGAGCTGTGAACATGATTGCGACCGGCCGCCGCGGTTTCCGACGGAGATTTACAACCGGCCGGGGCTGGGCCGGTTTCGCTACCGAATTGGAGACTACGCGACCATGCGGGCGCATATGCTGGATCGGCTCGTGAAGACCCCGGAACTGGCGGGGTGGACGCATCTGGGCGCGGATGATCCGGGGATTGCCCTGCTGGAAGGGACGGCGCTGGTGGGGGATATCCTGAGTTTTTATCAGGAGGTTTACGGCAACGAGACGCGGCTGCCCACGGCGGTGTGGCAGGACAGTCTGTTCGATCTTGTGGCCCTCACCGGGTATCGACCCGCGCCGGGGCTGGGCGGTCATGCGGTGTTTGCGCTCTCCGTGAAGGAGCGGGTCACGGTGCCGGCCGGATTTGCGTTTCAGGCGCAGTTGGAGGGATTTGACAAACCTTCGGATTTTGAGAGTGACGCGGCGATTGAGGCGTTTCCGGGCCTGAACGCGTTCCATTTCTATCGGCGCCGCAAGGGGCCGCAGCCGGTTAAGGGGAAGACATCGCTCGATATTCTGCGGTTGGGCAATTCGAACCGGCTGGAGCGGCGGCTTGAGCACGGGATTGAGGCGGGCGACCGGATTTTGCTGCGGTCGGGGCCGCATGATCCGTATGAGATTTTGACCGTGGCGGAGGTGAGTGAGCATCTCGACCGGGTGAAGCTGCACCTCGATGGCGCGGTGCGGGAAAACCATCCGGCGGAGGTAAGCGCGTTTCGTATTGGGCGGACCTTCCGCCATTTTGGCGCCGATGCGCCGCGACAGTTTTCGACCTTCCGGGAGGACCCGCCGCTCAGCCGCATCCATTCCAGTGACTTCCAGCGCCGGACGAAGGGGACGACGCGGGGACGGCCGAACTATTCCGCGCTGGGGCGGCGGCAGATGCCGCTCGACAGTGAGATTGATGACCTTTCGCCGGGCAGCCGGGTGATTTGTACGGGGCGTGTGACCGGACCCGTGGCGCGGGATTTTGTGCTGGTGCGGCGGATTGAGAAGGTTGTGCCACGCGACGTAGTCTGGGCGGCGAATTCGGCGCCGGTCACCCTGCTGCTGCTGAACCGCAGGCTGGGCTCGGTGCGGGACGCGGAGGAGGCGGTGGTGGAGGGCGTTTATGCGGAGGCGCTGAATATTGCCGGGTTCGGCAAACCAATGGCCGAGGCGGGTGTGTCGGCGGTTCTGAAAACCGGAGCCATCGTCTCCGAAGAGGTTGCGGAGATGGCAATGCTCGACATGTCCGGATTGCTTCCGGCGATGCAGGAGGCGCTGTTTACCGGCTATCTCGACGATGGGCCGGAGGCGGCGGAGCCGGAGATGCAGGACATTCGCCGGTTGCGGTTTCACGAGGTGCTGGGCGAGACGATGGTGCTTGGAGCGCCACCGGTTCAGAAACCCTCGGCGGCCGATGGCCGGGTGAATTTCCTGGGCACCCGTGAGGAGGCGCGCAGCCTGGCGGGGCGGCGCATTCTGCTGGCTGGTGGCGGGGAGGCGCCCCAGGACATTGTGGTGGCGGCGGAGCAGCCGGAGCTTGAGGCCGCGACGGGTCCGGCCGGGGACAGGCGGATGTGGCCGATTGTGCTTGGCACCGCGCCGCAGGAGGGGCCGGGCGGGTTTTCCGAAACGGACCCGACGGTCACGGTCCATGGCAATTTGGTCGCGGCCTCGGAAGGGGCGAGCCAGAGCGGGGCCGTTATTGGCTCGGGCAATGCGGCGGAGATTTTTCAGACATTTGTGCTGCCGAAAGCGCCGCTGACCTTCCATGCCGATGCGGGGATTTCGCCCCCGTGGAAAGCCGCGCTTGAGGTGCGTGTAGGCGGGCGGCTGTGGCAGGCGGTGGACACTTTTTTCGACAGGCCCGCGACGGCGCAGGTTTATGTGCTGCGCCGCGTGGACGGGCAGGATGTCGTGCAGTTTGGCGACGGGATCAACGGCGCGCGGCTGCCGTCCGGTCAGGGCAATGTCACGGCGGCCTATCGCGTCGGGCAGGGCGCGCATGGGGATATGGCCGTGGATCAGGAGCCGAAGGGCAAGACCCGGCTGAAGCCGCTGACCTCGGTGGAGATGCCTGGACCCGCGACCGGTGGATGTGACCCGGAGACGATGGATACCGCGCGGATGGCGGCGCCGGGGCGGATGCAGGGGCTGGGCCGGATTGTTTCGCTCGCGGATTACGAGACGGAGGCTCTGGCCATTCCAGGTGTATTGAAAGCGGGCGCGGTGTTTGCCCGCACGGGTGACCGGCCAGGTATTTCGGTGACGGTGTTGACGGCGGATGAGAGCCCGGAGGCGTTGGGCGCGGTCGCGGCGGCGCTGCGCCATGCGGACCGGTGCCGGGGGGCGGGGCGCCATGCGCTTGAGGTGATCGGCGGGCGGCGGCGGTATCTATCCCTGTCGCTGGTCATTGGGACCGATCCGGCGTTGCGGGCAGCGGATATCGAGGCGGCGGTGGCGGATGCCCTGGGAGTTTTGCCGCTGGAGGGTGACGCGGGCTCAGGGCCGGGGCTGTTTACGCTGTCGGCGCGCGGGTTTGGGCAGGATGTGCATGTCTCGCAGGCAATTGCGGCGGCGCAGTCGGTGGAGGGGGTCGTGCATGTGACACCGAAGGCGTTTGTCAGGCTGCCGGCGGAGGAGGATGATCCGGCACGGATCGCGCTCCCGGAAACCGATCAGGTGCATGCGCGCATTCTGGCCAGGGTGTCGGAGGTTCTGGCCCTGTCATCGGCGCACCTGGTTCTGTCGCTGTCTTCCGCCCAAACAGATGCGGAGTGTGTGTGATGAGCCGTGAGCGTCTTTTCGACCGCCTGCCGGAGATCTACCGGACCCGCGATGCGGACCCGTCCCGGTACGGGCAGTTTGAGGCCTATATCGGGTTCATGGATGAGATCCTGGAGGCGCTCGATGATCATGTCGAGACGCTCTACCACGATCATTTCATTGAGACCTGTTCCGACTGGATGGTGCCGTATCTGGGCGACATGCTGGGGGTGACGCATCTGAAGGGCGATCCCTGGACGATCCGGGCGGATGTGGCGCGGACGGTGCATCTGCGCCGCCGGTGCGGCACGCCGGGGGCACTGGAGTCGCTGGCGTTCAACCTGACCGGCTGGGCGGCGCATGCGGTGGAGCTGCGCGAGCGGATGGTGTGGAACCAGCATCTCAACCACCAGAGGCCGGATGCGGGCGGGGTGCCGCCAGGGGCGCTGGACCGTCACATTGCCGATCCGGTGCGGCATGGCACCGTCAATCTGCGTGATCCGGGCGTGCTGGGTTTCCTGGGCGGGGCGTTTGACGGGTTTGCGCGCAACGCGGATCTGAGGCCGCGTGACGGGACGACGGCGCGGGTGAACCTGCCCAATCTGGCGCTGTTTGTCTGGCGGTTGCGGGATCACCTGGTTCCGGTGGCGCGGCCCTTTGAGGTGGCGACGGTGGAGCAGACCGGTCCCGAAGAGGGGGAGGCCCGGTTTGCCGCGCGGTATACGGTTGATCCGCTGGGTCGGGAGATGCGGCTTTTCAACACCTTTCGCTACAATCCCGGTGCCGAGCCGCCGGATTTTTCGGTGCCGGACCGGACGCCTGGGCCGATGCCCGCCGCGCGGCTGGAGGAGGAGGAACCGACTGGGAACCGCGATGAGTACATTGCGGTCGACATTTTCGATGGCAGCAGGCCGGATGATCCTGGGGCGGATGCGGTGGGGCTGACGGTGCATCTGCCGGGGACTGTTTTTGCGGGTACGGAATGGACCACCCGTGGGGCCAGTCTTTGCGCCTGGGAGGACGGGCTCCGGGTGCCGCTGCGTGAGCGGGAGATTGTTGTCGATCCGGTGCATGGGCGGGTTTTGCTGGGGCTGGCGGATGATGCGACGGAAGGGGCGGCGCTGCGCAGCCGGTTGCGGCTGTCCCATACCTGTGCGGCACCGGGCGAGACCGGGGCCTGGCCGGTGGGACGGCGGTTTGAGGAGACGATCTGGCTGGGGCTGGCGGAGCCCGAGGTGGTGAGGGTGACGGTGCATCCGGGCGGGACGGGGCTGCGGGCGGCTCTGTCGGGGCTGTCGGAGGAGGGGCCGCCGCGGATCATTGAGATCGCGGATTCCATGACGCACCGGGTCAATTTGGCGGATGTGGATGATATTGTTGATGAGGACGGGCCGACGCTGACGCTGGCGCGGCCGTTCTGGATACGGGCGGCGACCGGTCAGAGGCCGGTGGTGGAGTTTCGCCAGCCGCTGCGGCTGCGTCCTGCGGAGCCGGGGAATGTGGCCCAGGTGGCGGGGCTTGATATCCGGTTTGACGGGACGTTTCTGACGCTGCGCAATGCGCCGGTGGCTGAGGCGATTGTTACGCGTGCGGCGGTGAACAGCCTGAGGTTCGTCGGGGTGACGCTCGATCCGGGGGGGCATCATCTGCTGGACGGGTCGGCCGGGGGCAGTCTGGCGGCGCATCAGCCCGCGCTGTTTCTGGAGCCTGATCTGGGGTTTGACGATGCGGATACCCTGGAGGCGTTTGAGGAACTGCCGGAGGTGGTCATGGAGAACTGCGTCTCCGGGCCGGTGGCGATGGGGCCGCGTTACACGCTGCGCCTGGTCAACAGCACGGTGGATGCGGGCGATGGCCTGGCCATTGGCGCGGCGGATGCGGATGCGCTGGCCTGGGGGCCGCGTACGGAAGTTGACGGCGTGACGGTGCTGGGCCGGGTGCGCGTGCGGGAGGCGCGAGGGCAGGGCGGGCTGTTCCGCGACCGGGTCGAGGTGCGCGATCACCAGACCGGGTGTCTGTCGTTCTGCCGGTTTTCGGGGGATGCCGACCGTCTGGCGCAGAACTTTGCCTGCGTGTTTGGACCGGCGGCGCGGGTGGCGTTCACCTCGACGGTTCATGGCAATCCTGGTTACGGCCAGCTCGACCGGGTCACGACGGCGCGGGAGGTGCTGGAGGACGGTCCGGAGGCCGACGAGATGGGCGCCTATGGCTACCAGCTTAACAGTCACAAATTCAGAAATCTCGGGATCCGGCTGCGCGAATTCACTCCGGTGGGTGTGCGCACGATTCTGAAAACGGTCACCTGAGGGGGGAAGCACTATGAAAGGCGACTTTTCATGGTTTGATTACCGGCCATCGGACAACTTTACCGGCGTGCTGGAACAGCAGGGCCGTGTGCGTATCGACCGCGACGGGCTGGCGGCGGAGGAGATCGGCCGCAATTTGCGCAACCTTATGGGCCGCGATGCCTTCGGCCCTGGGCGGGTTGCGGTTCCGGCGGAGGCCAGCGGGTCGTTCCGGATTACCGGGGCCTCCACGGACGGCACGGATGTTGAGGTGACATATGCGCCGGGGCGGGCCTGGATCGAAGGCATTCCGCTGATCTCGGGGCAGGAGTTTACCGGCACGGCCACCTATCTGCCGCCACCGCTTCAGGACCCGGTGGGGCCGGACAGCATTGATGCGGATGTGCGCGACGCGGTTGTGCTGGAGGTCTGGGAGGATTCGGTCAGTGCCTTTCAGGACCTGAGCCTGCTGGAACCGGCGCTTGGCGGGGTGGATACCACCGCGCGGGTGCGGGTGTGTCACCGGCTGCGTCTGCGGCGGCTGGGGCCGGATGAGGACTGCCGCACCATTGATCTGCGCGATGATCCGGCAACGCTGGGCCGTTTGACCGTTACACCGGCCCCGGCGATTGCCATTGCGGGTGACTGTCCGGTGGAGGCGGGTGGCGGCTATGCGGGGGCGGAGCATCGGCTCTACTGCGTTGAGATCACGCAGCCCCGCGACGGAAATG
This sequence comes from Alphaproteobacteria bacterium, assembly GCA_030427145.1. Lineage (GTDB taxonomy): Bacteria > Pseudomonadota > Alphaproteobacteria > Rhodobacterales > Rhodobacteraceae > Amaricoccus > Amaricoccus tamworthensis. Next base: position 35,347 of record JAUHWT010000017.1, read on the forward strand.
AGCGGTTCCTCTGGTCGCGTCATGGCGGCGGCCTGGTCGGGCGTGGCCGGTATGACGCGGTGGAGCAGACGATTGAGATTACTCATAATCTGCCGATGATCCGGGCGGCGGGTGTCACCGGCATGACGCTTCAGGCCCTGTCGGAGGTTGCGGGGACGGGCTGTTGGGAGGTGGTGTTTGAGGCTACTGTGTCGCTGGATTCGGATGGTGTTCTCAATGTCACCGATGCCGTGGGCACGTGGCCTGCGGGTCCGGGTGAGCACGGGTTTTTCAGGCTTTGGGACGGGGTTGCGGCTGTCGGTGAGTTCATCGGCGCGAATGAGGTGGATGACGGCATTCTGCTCGATTTCACGCCACCGGCCGAAGGCGCGTTCCGCCCTGGGGACCGCTGGCAGTTTCAGGCGCGGGCGGATGGCACGGGGTTTGATCCCTCGGTCTGGCCGAGCGATGCGCCGCCGCAGGGGGTGCGGTATCACCGCGCGCCGCTGGGCATTCTGACCTGGACCGGGCCGGCACCGCAGGAGCTGGGACCGGATGACATCAGTGACTGCCGCGACAGTTTTCCGCCGCTGACCGATCCCTGCCCGTGCTGCACCATCACGGTGGGGGACGGGCGCCGCACCCATGGCGATGAGGACAGTATCGAGGCGGCCATTGAGCGCCTGCCGTCCTCCGGCGGGCGGATATGCCTGCTGCCTGGACTGCACGAGACCAATGCGGTTTTGCATGAGCGGGCCAATATCACCATCAAGGGGTGCGGGCGGGATACCCGTGTCGTGCCGAGGCCGGGGCAAAGGGACGAGCCGGTTTTTCATGTCTCGGACTGCGAGAACATCCGTCTGACCGGGATGGAGATCATCACCTTGTCCGGTGTGGGGATCTTTGGCGAGTCGTCCGATGACGATGCCCTGCGGCAGATTTACATTGCCGGGAACCGCATCATCGCCTGTGTGCGGGCGGTGCAGTTTGAGGGGGGCAGCGACATTGCCATCCGGGAAAACCGTATCCGCATGATCGACAGAAACGGCTCCGGCGTGGCGGTTTACCTGGCGGCGTCGGACAGCCGTATCGAGGACAATGACATTGGTGTGGTTCCGGCGGAGGTGACGCCGCGCCCGCCTGATGACGGGGAGGACGATGACGAGCCGGAGGATCCCAACGATCCCTGCGCCGACGAGGAAACCATCTATGCCAATATCGGGTTTCTGATCGGCTTTGTTGAGTTTCTGTTCGGGTTTACTCTGACGGCCTATCTGCCGCCGCCCTATCGCGCGCTTGGCGGTGTTCAGCTTGGGGCGGGTACGGTGCGGACCTGGGTGCTCGACAACCGTATTCTGGGCGGCGCGGGCAATGGCATCACGCTTGGTGGCAGTCACATCGTTGAGGGCGGGGATGGCGGCGGGAACGGTCCGGTGTTCCAGGATGTTGCCCTGGTGCGGACCGACCTGGTTGTGGAGGGCGAGGCGATCGACCCGGACGGCAATCCAGCGTCGGGGACGACCTTTCAGATCCGCTCACCATCGGGGCAGGTGCGCAGTTTTGAGGTCAGTGCCAGCGGCGGATTCACGATCCGGCTTTTCGAGGAGGAGGGCACGCACCGGATCTCGCCGGTGACGACCGGCATTGGAATTGAGACGGCGGAAATCCTTGGGCGGATCACCACCGGGCGGGGGTCGCTGGTGCGGATGCGCCTCGGGCTGAACCGCCAGAGGGAGGAGGCCGATCCGCGGCTTGGGTTCCTCTATGGCATTCGCATCGAGGACAATGTCATTTCGGAAATGGGTCTGAACGGAATAGGTATTCCACCCGCGCCCGGTGTCCTCGGCATCAGTCGGGAAGTGCAGCCGGACAATCCGACCCTGCGCGGGGTTCGGGCGGATGAGCCGCGTTTTTCGGTGGCGCGGGCGGCGGCGGTCAACCCGGCGCTGGAACGGCTGGGGCATCCGGTCAACGATCTGACGATCCGCAACAATCGGATTGTGCGCAATCTGGGTCGGCCCTTCAGCACCGCGATGCTGGATGCGGCACGCGTGTCCGGATTTGGCGGAATTTCCCTAGGCCTGTGCGAGACGGTGACGGTTGCGGGCAACCGGATAGAGTCGAACGGGCGGCGGCATGTTGATCCGGTCTGCGGCATTTTCATCCTGTTCGGTGAACAGGTGGAGATTACCGACAACCTGATCCGCGACAACGGTCCCTTTGAGCGGACGGAGGCGGAGATCCGGACCGGGCTGCGCAGCGGTATTGCCGGGATTTTCCTGTCCATCGGGCTGGATGATTTCGGGGCGGATGACAACCGCGGCAGCCTGACGGTCAAACCGGCGCTGCGGGTGCATGACAATGTGGTGCAGCAGCCCATGGGGCGGGCGATGACGGTGATGGCGGCCGGACCGGTTTCGGTGATTGCAAACCACCTGACGGCCGAGCGGACGGGTGCGGAGGCCGCGGACCGTATGGCCGGGGCGCTGATGCTGATCAGTCTCAGCGGTGTGGGTAATCTGCCCTCCGGCGGGTGTCTGGTGAATTCCAACCAGATTTCGCTCGGGGCCGAGAGTGAGGCGATGATCGCCGTGGCGCTGGCGGCGGCGGAGGATCTGGGGCTCGATGCCAACCAGATCCACGCGCTGCATGGTGGGCTGGTCTCCGGCGACCGGTCGTTCATGCTCAACACGCTGGTGTTCGCGGGATCGACGCGGGCGACGGGCAACCGGTTCCGGGAGCCGTTCCGGTCAACGGAGACGGCGTTCCAGCTGTCGCTGCTGTCCCTGACAACCCTGATGAACACGGCCACCTCGAACCAAGGGGATCACTGCATCTATGCCTTTGATCTGGGGTCGCCGCCGAAGCTTATGTCCGGCGGTAACATGGTGTTGGACACGACCTTCTGTGACGAGTTGCAGTCGGCCGCGGCCGGTGCGGCGCGCAATCCGATTTTGGGGACGGCGGGTCTGAGGGATTTGGGGTTCATCAACGATCTTGAGGAGCCGGAGGGTGCCGGGCGAGTGTATGGCCAGGCGCTCGATGCCAATCTGGTGACGCTGAACACCTATCAGCAGGCGCGGCTGACGGAGGCGGTGGAGTACAAGACCGCCAATGCGGCGCTTCTCCACAATGAGATCGCGCGGCTTGAAACGGGTGGCGGTGCACGGGCCGATATTGTGGCGGCAAATCGCGCGCGGCTGGCGACGATCCGGCGGGACGTGACGCGCATCCGGGCGGCGCAGGAGATTGTGGCCGACAAGCCGGAGATCGTGGAGGAGGAAACCGACGACAACAACCGCAGGCTTGTGGTGCTTCAGGGGCGTGTTACCACCCTGCGGGGGGTTGGCATTGCGCTGGCGGAGGTGGCGCTTGGCGATGCGCGGGGCCGTCCGGTTACGGCGCTTCAGCCTGGTACGACCGACAGAAACGGCAAGTATGCGATGCGGTTCTCCGTGGACGAGATCGAGCGGAGTGGCGCGGATTTCGACCGTGGCGCGACCATCATTGCCACGCCGCCGACCCGCGGGGCCGAGAGCGTGGCAAGCCGGGTGTTCGAGCTTGGCAGGGCGTCAGTTCTGGTTCCCGACGTTCGCATTCAGAGCGATTCCGACAGGCTGCCTGAGGAACGGGAGAGGGATCCGCTGCGGCCGACCCGGCCGGATGTCAGACGCCCGACACTGGTGCCGGGGCGCAGGCTGACGGCGACCTCGGGGCGGATCAAGCCTCTGCTGCGGGCGATGAAGGCTGATATGGATCGGGAGGAGTAACGGTGATCAGGGCCGCCCGTTCGCATCAGGACACACGCGCGTCGCCCGGGCCCGCGATCCGGCAGGGCGTGCGGGGGCCGGTGGTGCCGGTGCAGACGAAGGCGGGGTGTTCCTGTGGCGGTGGCTGCCCGGAGTGCAGCGCGAAGACCCGCCGGCTTGAGGATGAGGCGGAGGCGGCTGCCGACAGCTTCGTGCAGCGAAAGGCCGCGCCGGATCTTTCCCCTGCAGAGGATGAGCCGATGCAGAGCCGTGACGGCGGGGCCGGGGGAGGGGAGGTGCCCCTGGCGGATCCGGGCGCGGGTGAGGCTTTGCCGCGGGATCTGGCTGCGTCGCTTGGTGGGCATTTCGGCCGGGATTTTTCGGGGGTGCGGGTGCATCACGATACGGCGGCGGGGCGGTCGGCCCGTCAGTTGGGCGCGAGGGCCTGGACACTGGGGCGTGACATTGTCTTCGCGCCTGGGGAATACGCGCCGGCCGCGGCGGAGGGGCGTCACCTGATCGCCCATGAGGTGGCCCATGTTGTGCAGCAGGGTCATGCCCCCGCCGTGCCGGGCGGGGTGGCGAAGCCGCTTTCTCCCGCGCCGCGGAGTATCCAGCGGCTCTGTGGGCCGTCGGAGATTGGCGATGTTCCGGGCTGTGTCGACACGGGCGGTGATATCTTTGGGGAGCCGTTTCTGTTCAATGTGAACTGCGACACCTTTCGGCCTGGTGAGGAGGACCGGCTGCGCGGTGCCGCCCGTGATCTGCTCGGCTCGGCGGCGACGGTCAGCGTGCACGGGTTTGCCAGCGAGGACGGGGCCGCGGATTTCAACCGGGATCTGTCCTGCATGCGTGCCAACCGGGCGGCGCAGATACTGCGCGATGTTGGCCTGGCGGTTGTGGCGCTGCATTCCCATGGCGGGGTTCCTGGTGAGGCGGCGGAACGCCGGAGTGTGGTGCTGGACCCGAGGTCGGAACCGGCGCCCGTGCCGGAGCCGGTGCCGGTTGAGGAGGACCGGGAGACGCCGGCGCCCGACCCCGTTAAGTGCGGCGACTTCGAGACCTGGGTTGTGCGTACGGTGCTCAACATCGATCCGACGGTTCTGGGCGATGTCACCGAATGCCTGTGTGAGTTCATCAAGCTCGCGGATGTGATGGAATCCATCGCGCAACTGGTGGCGTCGGGGATTTTTCCGAAGCGGCTGGCGGGCCTGATTGAGATTGCGGACTGTCTCTGCAATTTCTGGGACTGGCTTCAGCTGGTCTATGAGACCGGTTCCGATGGCGGCTGCTGGGCGTTTGAGAATTACGACAGTTCGGATTTCGCCCGCATCGTTGGATTTTTCACCGCGACCATCGCGGACTGTTTTTCGCAGACCATCAGCAACTGGGTCATGGACCAGCTTGGGGATCTGCTGTTTGAGCTGCTGGTGATCGAGGGCGGTGCTGCGGGCTCGCCGGGTGGTCCGGTCGGCGCCGGCGGGGGTGCGGCCCTGGGCGCGGTGATTGCCGTTCTGGCGCGGGTGGTTCTGGTTGGGAAGGTCGCGGAGGTTGGTGACCTGATCGCCGATCTGTTCCTGTATTTGAGCCAGAACCAGATCTCGCACGGGACGATCTTTCCGCTCGATGGCTGCCGGTCCTGCGCCCGTATTCCGTCCCATTTTGGCGGTCCGGACTGGTCGGGGTACTGCGACAGCGCGAATGAGTATCTGATCCCGGAAGCCCTGCGGGTGCCCGACTGGCATGGTGCGGAGGAGCAGCCTGAATGAGCCAGGTTCATGCCAGATCCGCCAAACAGACCGCTGGCCCACGCGGACCCGCGGCCCGGCCAAAGCCACGCGCGCCGGTGCGTCCGGTGCAGCGGAAGGAGGGGGGCTGTTCCTGTGGCGGGGGGTGTCCGGCCTGTCAGGCGGAGAAGCGGGCGGAAAGTGAGGCTGACCGGGTTGCCGATGACATCCTGGCGAACCGCCCGGCGGGCGCGGTGACGGCCGCGCCGCCGCCGGTTCAGGCGAAGGAGGCGGGGGGTGGTCTGTCGCCGGGGCCCGTGCCGCATCCAGGGCCGGGGCGGCCTTTGGCGGGACCGGCGCGTGGGTTCTTTGAGGGGCGGTTTGGGCGGGATTTCAGTGGTGTTCGCATCCATGACGGGCCGGGCGCCCATGCCTCGGCCATGGCGATCAATGCCCGCGCCTATACCAGCGGGTCGGATATCGTTTTCGCGCGGAGTGAGTTTGCGCCTGGAACGCGCCGGGGCGATCACCTGCTGGCTCATGAGCTGACCCATGTGATCCAGCAGCGGCAGGGGCTGGCTTCGGTTCAGCGTGTTCCGGCGGATGACGAGATTGGAGGTGCACAGTATGAGGTGGAGGATGATCCTCACCAGATTTTTTTTGAGCAGGGTTCGAGTATCATCGATGCCCACGAAAGTGCCAAATTTCTCGAGTTTGTTCCACATATGGTGGAAATTGATGTGGCGCCGGCCCGGGTTTGGGGTTTTCGTTCGCCCGATGAACCGGGTCCCCTTGCGCTGGAAAGGGCGGAAGAGGTTCGGGACAGAATTTTGGATATCAACAATACCCTTTCTGTTGTGGCGCAGGGAAATCCTCATTCCTATCAGGACCGGCCGGATTACAGGTACTTACGAAGAGCGCAGCTTGTAGTTGATCGGCCTGAAACCGAACAGGATCCCTGTGCCGGCAGGCCGGAGTTTCACGCCTCGTGCCCACAGGCCCCGGCAGTTTCCCTTGATATTCAAACCGCTTTTTCCGACGCCTTGAGCGATGTTACCGATACGGTTTCAGCACTGGAACAGTTCCGGGATCATCCCTCCCGACACGGTACCACCGGAAGACTGCTATCCCGATTTTTTGGAACCGGATACAATCTGAGTGGCCTGATCTCTGACTATGGCGCGTTGCGGGCCCAGGTCGAACTGGTTTCCCGAACCGATCATGGTACCGCAGACCCGCCGAGTGGGGCCGGATACCGCTGTGCCAACGAATGTTTTGGTTGGTGTGACAGCTCGGACGCCGTGACGAGCGGAGGTGGTGGCAACTGCCTCGCGACATTCTGCGATTCCAGACTGAATGGAGACTTGGCCGATCTGGTGTCTCTCGTCATTCACGAAATATCACATTGTACTGCAGGTATGGGTCGCAGCGGGGGCGGGACCAGCGATGCCGTTTATGCCTGGGAAAAAGCCGCGCGGTTTCTCACGGCACCGGAACGTGCCGACAGCGCTGATATAATGACCTATTTCGTCCATGAACTGAAGCACGGTGGCCCTGATACCCTTCAGCCTTCGGTCGTCGATGATGTTTCCGCATTTTCGGCAAGTGAAGGAAGAAAGGTGGAGGAAGCCCTTGCGCGCATGGCCAAGTGGCTGTCCATTTCGGACACAAAAATGACGATCGTTTTCAACAGTGTGATGGACGCAAGGACCCAGGGATGGGCGGGATTGTGGGCAAGAGACATTTACCAGTGGATCCGAATTCATTTGGACCCTGACAACAGCCTGAGCGCTCCTCCTGGCCGAACCTCGGCTTCGGATGTGGACACCATTGCGGCCATCATGGATAGAATCGTCGTGCTGTCCAACCATGTCAATGGCAGCTCGATTACCGCACAACCAGGCAGCCCGACCGAATGGTCCGGTCCCTCCGGAGGGTCCTCCGTGCTTCCCGGTACTGAGGTTCAGGTGGAACGGGGCGTTGTTGCAAGCCTGAACATGCAGCAGTTGATCCGAAAAATTCTGCGTTCCCTGATGCTCGCCGCGCCACATGTTTCGGATCCCCTGGTCCGTGGCTATGTCGATCTTGTGGATTTCATCCGGCGGCGCGAGGGACTTGGACCCTGACGCTATCCGGGGGTTGATCCGGTTTCCCAGTGGGGGCCGATGCGGTGTTTTTTGAGGAGGCGGCCGAGGGTGCGGCGTTCCTTGCCGGCGCGGGCGGCGGCGGCGGTGACGTTGCCTCCGTTTTCCTCCATGAGGCGTTGGAGGTAGCAGCGCTCGAAGCGGGCGAGAGCCTGGGATCTGGCCGTGTCGAAATCGCCCATGTTCGTGTCGAACGTGGCGGGGGCGGTGGTGCCGGGGGGCAGGATGTCGGCCAGCCTGATCGTGTCGGCGGGCGCGTTGAGGACGGCGCGGTGGATGAGGTTTTCAAGCTGTCTCACGTTGCCGGGCAGGTCGTGCTGTTCGAGCCAGCGGGCCGCGTCGGGTGACAGGACCATTTCGGAGCGGTTGTAGGTGCCGCGAAAGACGGTGATGAAGTGGCGCGCCAGTTCGGTCACGTCGCCCATGCGCTCGCGCAGGGGGGGGAGGGTGAGGGCCAGGACGTTGAGGCGGAAGAACAGGTCCTCGCGGAACTGGCCCGCCGCGACCACGGAGGCCAGTGGCCGGTTTGAGGCGGTGAGGATGCGCACATCCACCTGGGCCGCCTGACCGCCGCCGACGGGGCGCACCTCGCCCTGTTGCAGGAAGCGCAGGAGCGCCACCTGGGCCCGGGGGCTGAGCGTGTCGATCTCGTCAAGGAAGAGCGTGCCGCCATCGGCCTGCTGCACCAGGCCGGTGCGGGCCGAGGTGGCTCCGGTGAAGGCGCCGGCCTCGTGGCCGAAGAGTTCGTTTTCCACCAGTTCGGAGGGAATGCAGCCACAGTTCACGGCCACGAAGTCGCCCCTGCGGCCGCTCAGACGGTTGATGAGACGGGCGACGAGTTCCTTGCCGGTGCCGGTTTCACCCTCGATCACCACGGGGGCCGCGCTGGTGGCGATGCGTTCGGCCTCGTCGAGGACGCGGGTGAAATTCGCGGCGTTGCCCACGATGCCGGCCTCGGCGCGGCAAACCTGGACGGCCTCGCGGCGTGCGTTCAGTCCGGCGACAAACTGTTCCAGCCGGACGCCAAGTTCGCTGGCGCTCCAGGGGGCTTCGAGGAAATCGGTGGCTGCGCGCATCATGCGGTCGGTGCCGTCACCACCACGGCGGTTTACCACGCAAATCCAAGGCGTTGTTCCAAGTTTCTCAAGTATGTCGTGATTGCCGGGGTCCCGCTGGCCGTTCAGTACCACAAGCTTCGGTCCGCGTGGGGACGCCGCCTGTTTCAGCCATGTGCCGCCGTTGTGCACCCTGGTGCCATAGCCCAGGGTGTCGACATCTCTCGCAAACGCTTTTCCCGTATCGCAGTCAGCAAAATTCAGAATATCAAATACCGGTTGGTCGCTACAAACCTGTGCCACGCCTCCCCCGCAAAATGTCAGGAATCAAATCCGCTCCCCTGTACATTATACACGTTTTTCGCTCATTTTTGTAGCTTTACGGGTGAGCCCAGGCCCGCGGGCGGGATGTGGGGTTTGGGCTTTCGGCAAAGTTTCGTGAAAACAGGCGTGTTCGCGGCGTTGTGTAAATGGTGTCGAAAAGTCGGACTGTCCCGGCCTGTGGCGATTTGTGTTGTGTTGAGCCGGGAACTGTAGACTAATTGCGCGAACATGAGAGGGTTTGTTGTGATTTTGGGTTAAGTGGAGGTATTTGAAAGGGGGAGAATTAATTTTATCAATTATATCAATATAATATGCAGATGTGTTTCTGTGAGAGTAGATGGTTGAAGCGCCCCGGTGGACGCGGGGTGGGCAGGTTTTCTAAACTGTCCAGGGTATGCGGAATTGTTCGGAAGGGTGGACGATGATTATTGATGCGCATCAGCATTTTTGGAAGCTGGACCGGGGAGATTATTTCTGGATGAGCCCGGATCTGGGGCGGATTTACCGGGATTACGGGCCGGATGATCTGCGGGGGCATCTGGTCAAAGGGGGTGTCAGCAAGACGGTTCTGGTGCAGGCGGCGGACAGTACGGCGGAAACCCTTTTCATGCTTCAGATCGCCGCGAAGGCCGAGTTTGTGGCCGGTGTGGTGGGCTGGGTCGGGCTGGATCAGCGGGATTCCATTACCATGATCAACAGGCTGCGCGCGAAGTCGATGCTGAAGGGGCTGCGCCCGATGTTGCAGGACATTAAGGACACGGACTGGATTACCAAGGCGCCGGTTCTGAAATCCCTTGCGCATCTGGAGGAGGTGGGGCTGCGGTTCGATGCGCTGGTGCAGCCGCGGCATCTGGAGGTGCTGCTGGAGGTGGCGCAGCGTTTTCCGAAGCTGCAGATCGTTGTGGACCATGTGGCCAAGCCGGTCATGGGCAATGGCGCTCTGCCCGATCCGGCCTGGAAGCGGGGGATGCGCAACCTGGCGGCGCTGCCCAATGTGTACTGCAAGCTCTCGGGCATGGCGACGGAGGCCGGACGTGGTTGGAAGATTGATGATCTGCGCCCGTTCTCGGATGTGGTGCTCGACGCGTTCGGGCCGTCGAAACTGATGTGGGGCAGCGACTGGCCGGTGGCTGAGATGGTGACGGAGTACGACACCTGGCTGGACACCGCCTGGGAGTTGACCGAAGGACTGTCGTCTGCCGAGCAGAAAGAGGTGTTTGGCGGCACGGCGCAGCGGTTCTACGGGCTTTAAGGGACCGGGGCGAAAAGGGTTTGGTTGGAGGCGGCTCTGCCGGTTAGGCTGAGGCTCAGCAGAGCGGGAGCCCAGCCATGACATTTGATCAGATCGTCGCCACCGTCGCGGGGCTTCTGGCCGGGGAGCCTGTCGCCAGCGGGCTTCCCGAACTGGCGGAGGGGGGATTTGATCCGGCCCTGCCGGTGGAGATTGCGCCCTGCCCTCGGCCTTTGCTGCCATAGGAGATTGAGGGCGAGACGGTGGTTTGCGGGACCATTTCGGTGCCGGAGGATCACGGGGCGCCGGAGGGGCGGACCATTCCGCTGTTTTTCACGGTGCTGAAGGCGGAGACGGATTATCCGGCGCCAGACCCCCTGTTACATCTGCACGGGGGGCCGGGCGGTGGCATTCTGGGGAGTTTTGCCGGGTTTGCGCAGCTCTTTGAGCCGTTCCGGCGGACCCGCGACGTGGTGATGTTCGACCAGCGGGCGGCGGGGCTGTCGGGGGCGAGCACCTCCTGTTTCGAGGCGATGCGGGCGCATATCGACCTGCTGATCGATCCGGAGTTCGAGGAATACGGGACGGAGGAGATCGGCGACGGTCCGGGCCTGACGGAGCGCTGTGTCGGGGAGTTAAGCACGCGGGACATTGATCTGTCGAAATACAACACGCTGGAAAACGCGCGGGACGTGCGGGCGGTGATGACCGGTCTGGGGTATGAGGCGTACAACCTCTACGGCATTTCCTATGGCACGAAGCTGTCGCTCGAGGTGATGCGTTCGGCGCCGGAGGGGCTGCGGGCGGTGATCCTCGACGGGGTCGCGCCGCCGCATGTGAAGCTTTACGACACAATCGCGACGCCGCTCGACGAGGCGATCGGGATGGTGGTCGACCTGTGCGCGGCGGATGCGGCCTGTGACGCGGCCTATCCCGATCTGGGCGGGGTGATTACCGGGGTGTTGGAGAAGGCCGCGGCGGGGGAGCTGGAGATGAATGGCGAGCCGGTGCCGCTCGAGTTTGTGCTGGCGCCCATTATGGTCCGCAACGGGGCCTATCGGCGGGAGAGCCTGACGCCGGTTATTCCGGCGCTGATGTATGAACTGAGCGAGGGGGTGACGCCGACCTGGGACGCTCTGCTGGCGGACGGGTTGCAGCCGGATACGTTGAGCGACGTGCGGGCGGAAGAGGTGCGGGCGCGGATTGCGGAGCTGGAGGGCGATCCGCAGCGGGCGGCGGAGACGGTGATTGCGGAGGCCGATCAGACGAAGGCCGCATCGATGGCCCTGAACCATTCGCTGGAGCAGTTGCATGTGGCGCTGCAGCGTGACCGGGACCTCGGGCCGCTTGGGGCATTGTTTGACCGGGAGTTGCAACGCTCCGGTGGGGCGTGGCGGGAGGACCCGGAGGCCGCGCTGGCGGCGATGCGGGATTACCTGGAGTTGCAGACCGGGAGGCGGAGCAAGGTGCGCCTGGCGGCTTTCGTGGCACGGCATTTCGAGGATGACGAACGGCTGCTGGCCCTCATTGAGGCGATGAACGAGGAGGAGTTGGAGCAGGTCTACCGCATCATTGCCGTGGCCGCGGACCGGCCGGAGCATGAGTATCTCGGCAACCTGCATCTGGCGGTCTATGCCTGCCAGGAGGACATACCCTACAACTCGTTTGAGGGGTTTGAGGAAACCACGGCAGCGGGGCGGTTCCCGGTGCTGCGCGATTTGTGGGCGCCGGAGATCGGGACGTTTTATGAGATGTGCGGGGCCTTTGAGCCGGTGGAGCGTGAGGGGTTTCACGAGCCGGTGGTGAGCGACATTCCGACCCTTTCGATTGGGTCGGGCTGGGACATTCAGACGGCGGCAAGCTGGGCGGAAAAGGCGGTTGAGACGCTGCCGAACGGGCACGCCATTATCATACCGGAGGCGGGGCACGGGGCAGCGATCTACCAGTCCTGCGTGATCGACATGGGGGTTGCGTTTATCAACGACCCGTCGATGCAGATTGACGACCGCTGCCGCGCGGCGGCGATGCCCGAGTTCTGGATCCGGCCCACGGCGGAGTAGAGTGCCGTTGGGGCCTCGGATCAGTTCGCTTTGGGGTTTCGCGGTATGCCGCGCTCAAGGTCCGGGGTGATCGGGATGTGCTCCTGATCGTCGCCGGGCGGGAGGCGGAAAGGGCCGCTTTCCCAGTCGGCGGCTTTCCAGGCTTCCTTCGCCTCCTCGATCCGGTCACGGGATGACGAGACGAAATTCCACCAAATGTAGCGTCCCTCGTTCATGGTCGCGCCGCCAAGCGCCATCAGACGTGCGCCCGCTTCACCGGCGCGGACACTGATGGCGTCGCCGGGACGGAAGACCATCATGCGGCCCGCCTCAAAAACGTCGCCCGCGATCTCAACGGAGCCTTCGGTGACGTAAATCCCGCGGTCTTCGTGATTGTCGGGGAGCGGAAAATGGGCGCCGGGTTGCAGGACCACGTCGAGGTAGAAGGTCTCTGACTGCATGGTGACGGGGCTGGTCTTACCATAGGCGGAGCCGAGGATCAGCCGGGCCGCAATGCCCGCGTCGTCAATCTCAGGCAGGGCGGTCTGTTTGTGGTGTTCGAAATCGGGTGCCATGTCCTCGCGGTCCTCCGGCAGGGCGATCCAGGTCTGGATGCCGAAGAGGCTGTGACGGGTGGCGCGGGTCTCGGCGCTGGTGCGTTCGGAATGGGTGACGCCACGGCCCGCGACCATCCAGTTGACCTCGCCGGGGTAGATCATCTGGTGGGTGCCGAGGCTGTCGCGGTGTTCGAACTCGCCCTGGTAGAGGTAGGTCACGGTTCCAAGGCCGATATGCGGGTGGGGGCGGACGTCGATGCCGCCATCGGTGATGAACTCGGCCGGACCCATCTGGTCGAAGAAGATGAAGGGTCCCACCATCTGGCGCTTGGGAGAGGGCAGGGCGCGGCGCACCTCGAAGCCGCCAATGTCGCGGGCGCGCGGGATTATCAGCGTCTCAAGCGCGCCGTCATTGCTCAGCGGGCATTCGGGGTTCTGTGTGGGGTTCCAGCTCATCCGGTGTCCTTCCTGAATCCCTGCGTGTTGATCCGGCGGTCAGTTTAGCAAGGTTGCGGAATTCGCGCCATCAGGTCGTGGGGTGTCCGGATCACATCCGTGAGGGGCCGGAGGGTCACTTTTGCAGCTCGCTGTAGGGGCAGACATCGTCCTCGAACGGCACGTGGCGGCGGCGGAAGCTGGTGTCGGGGATTGCCGCGGGGTTGCTGATCCGGTCCATGCGGAAGTGGCGGAAGCCGTCGCGCATCGGGTCCCAGGCGACGAGATACCAAAGGGGCGGGAGGATGAGCATGGCCTGGGGTTCGACTTCGCGCCGGGTGATGCGGGATTTCGCATCGCGGTAGTCGAAACGCATGAGCTGGCGGCCAAGGAACGCGGCCTCGAAGGCGGGGAGAAGTTCGGGCTCCATCCGGCCCATGTCGGAGAGGTCCTGTAGTGGTGAGAGCTGTCCAACATGGAGGCAGTCGAGAAAGGCGCGCAGGTCCCGGACCCTGTCGGCGGGCAGGGATTTTTCGATTTTGGCGAGGCCCGCGTCGGCGAGTTCGGAAAAGGGCAGGGTGCCGGCCGCGCGCATCGCCGCGACGCTGATGAGCAGGGCGAAGACCTCCTGCACCGAGAGCCTTGTGGTGGTCTGCACCGAGCGGGGGTCGAGTTGTAGACCGCCGCCGCGCCCGACATCGGAATGGATCACATAGCCCTCATCCCGCAGGGCGCTGATGTCGCGCAGGATGGTGCGGCGTGACGCGCCGACCTCCGTCGCGAGCGTGTCGATGGTCGAGGTGCCGTTGCGGCGGAGGCTGCGCACGATGGCGTCGTGTCGGGGTCTGATGTTCATGTGGTCATGCTATCATAAATGGTGCCAGTTTTTGGCACTGTTATGCGTCATACCCGTTTCAGCAACCAAAAAGGAGATTGCGACATGGAACGGACGGCAGTGAATCCCTGGCAGTGGTCGGTGGGACTTGGCTACAACCAGGGGGAAATCATCGATGGCGCGACGCGGCAGGTGATCTGTTCCGGGCAGACGGCGGTGGACGCAAATGGCGTGCCGCAGCACCCTGGTGACATGCGGGCGCAGATGGCGCTGGCGCTCGACAACCTGGAGGCGGTGCTGGCGCAGGCGGGGATGAGCCCGGCCAACGTCATTCGGCTTGGGGTTTATGCGCTGGACGTTGATGAGGCGCTGAGGAATTTCGACCTGATGGGGATGAGGTTCGGACCCCATCAGGTCGCCCCGCCGATGACACTGCTGGGGGTCACCCGTCTGGCCTTGCCGGGGCTGCTCTTTGAGATCGAGGCCACGGCGATGGCCTGAGCGGGGTCAGTAGACGCTGGTCAGAAGCTCCGGTTTTTGCGAGGGCAGGACGATGACGGCCGCGCCGTGGACGGAGCGGTCGTTCAGGTCGATGACGTCCTGGTTGAGCATGCGGATGCAGCCCGAGGACACCGCGCGGCCCAGCTCCCAGGGCGAGGCGTCGCCATGGATGCGGTAGAGCGTGTCGACGCCGTCCTGGAACAGGTAGAGCGCGCGGGCGCCCATCGGGTTGTCGGGACCTGGGTCCATGCCGCCATTTGCCACCGAGTAGGGTTCCAGTTCGGGTCGCCGCAGGATCATGCTCTCCGGCACTTTCCAGACCGGCCATTCGCGAGTGAACTGAAGCCGGGCCGTGCCCTCCCAGTCGAACCCGGCGGCACCGACGCTGACGCCGTAGCGCATGGCGCGCTCCGGGCTCTCAACAAAGTGCAGCAGAGCGTCGTTTGGGTCGATGACGATGGTGCCGCGGGGGTGTTCCGGCCAGGGGTTTGTAACCTCCTGCCGCCAGTATTCGGGTGCGAGTGAACCATCGGGCACTGCCGGAACCGGATGGGGCTCGTCGGTGATCGCGTGGTAAAAATCCGGCACGGGAGGGTATTGAGGTGCGGCCGGTGTTTCGGGTGCCGCGGGTTCGGGCTCCGGGCGCGCACAGGCGGTGAGACCTGCCGCGGCGGCAAGGGAGAGAAGTTTTCGTCGTGTCAGCACGGGGGTGTCCTGGTCTTTGTTGCACAAAAGGCGCGTCATGCGCCGCTTTGGCTATGAAAACCGGGGCGGGTCGGTTGGCGGAGCCTGGGGCCGGTTGGCGGCGCGCCAGGTGTCCGTGGGGAACGGCTCGGTCACTGTGGTGCGGGTCCGGATGTCCAGGGTGGTGGCCGAGGCCACCATATCGGGGCCGCAGACCATGCCAGCGAGGGCGGCAATCCGGCATTTTTTGGCAGGGGTTGTCAGAGTGGCGGCATCAGCGGAGACGGCGTGGTCGGGCATGACCCGTGGCCCCTGGGCTTTGACGGTCGCGCCCCAGGCCCCCCAGGGAAGGAGGAGCACCGCAATCATCACAATCAGGCCGCGCCGCAAAATGTCCATCCGATTGAATTTAGAGGTGTGTTTTGGGAAAAACAATCGTGGCGGGGCGCGGGCCGTGCCCGGAGCGTGGGGCATCACGGGCATTTGAGCGGGTGGCACGGAACAGAGGGGCTTCAGCCCCGCCGTGCCTGCGCCGGACCGGTCCGGGAGGGCCGGCGCACTCAGGTGGTTCGCGCTGGTGGTGCCGGAAGGGTACGGGACGCCATAAAATTGCGTTGCGCCGTCGTTGGGCGCGCCAGCCCCCGGTCCGGCGCTGGCACGGCTTTTCCCGTAGATCAGAGCGAGGGCTGACTAGTTTACAAAAAAGGGCGCACCAACCGGCGCGCCCCTCTGTGTTTTGATCGGTCTGAACCCGCTTACTTCACGTCGAAGCGGTCGAGGTTCATGACCTTGGTCCAGGCGTCTACGAACTGCTGGACGAAGGTTTCGGCGCTGTCGTCCTGGGCGTAGGCCTCGGACAGGGCGCGGAGCTGGGAGTTGGAGCCGAAGACCAGATCAACACGGGTTCCGGTCCATTTGACCTCGTCGCCCACCTTGCCCACGAACACGTTGTTTTCTTCCGTGGACGGGGTCCAGGTGGTGTTCATGTCGAGGATGTTGACGAAGAAGTCGTTGGACAGGGTGCCCGGACGGTCGGTCAGGACGCCGTGCTGTGCATGGCCGACATTGGCGTCGAGCGCGCGCATTCCGCCGATGAGAACGGTCATTTCCGGGGCGGTCAGCGTCAGAAGCTGAGCCCGGTCCACCAGCATTTCCTCGGCGGAAAGGGTGTAGTCCGCTTTCATCCAGTTGCGGAACCCGTCCGCGGCCGGCTCAAGAACCTCCATGCCTTCCGCGTCGGTCTGCTCGGCGGTGGCGTCGGTGCGGCCCGGCGTAAAGGGCACGGTCACGTCGTAACCGCCCGCTTTCGCGGCTTCCTCGACGGCGGCACAGCCACCCAGAACGATCATGTCGGCAATGGAGACGGCCTTGTTGCCCGACTGCGCGGCGTTGAAGCCGTCGCGGATGGTCTCAAGGGTCTCAAGCACCTTCGACAGCTGCTCCGGCTCGTTGCAGGCCCAGTCTTTCATCGGTGCCAGACGGATGCGCGCACCGTTTGCACCGCCGCGGTGGTCCGAGCCACGGTATGTCGCGGCGGAGGCCCAGGCGGTTGCGACCAGTTCACGGATCGAGAGGCCCGATGCCATGATCTTGATCTTGAGGTCCGCGATGTCGGCCTGGTCGATCAGGTCGTGCTCAACCGGGGGAAGCGGATCCTGCCAGATCAGGTCCTCGGCCGGAACCTCCTCACCCAGATAACGGGATTTCGGTCCCATGTCGCGGTGGATCAGTTTGAACCAGGCGCGGGCGAAGGCATCGGCGAACTCTTCTGGGTTTTCCAGGAAGTGTTTGGCGATCTTCTTGTATTCCGGGTCGGTGCGCATCGCCATGTCGGCGGTGGTCATCATCGGAGCGTGTTTTTTGGACGGATCGTGGGCGTCCGGAACGGTGCCCTCGCCGCCAATTGCCGTCCACTGGTGGGCGCCGGCGGGGCTCTTGGTCAGTTCCCACTCGTAGCCGAACAGGGTCTCGAGATAGGTCATGTCCCATTTGGTCGGCGTCGGCGTCCATGCGCCCTCGATGCCGCTGACGGTGGTGTGGGCGCCAATTCCGGATTCGAAACTGTTTTTCCAGCCCAGACCCATCTGCTCCATCGGGGAGGCTTCGGGTTCGGGTCCGACGAGGGCCGCGTCACCCGCACCGTGGCATTTGCCGAAGGTGTGGCCACCGGCGGTCAGGGCGACGGTCTCGTAGTCGTTCATGCCCATGCGGCCAAAGGTGTCACGGATGTCGCGACCGGATGCCATCGGATCGGGGTTTCCGTCCGGGCCTTCGGGGTTCACGTAGATCAGACCCATCTGCACGGCGGCCAGCGGGCTTTCGAGCTCACGCACGCCGGAGTAGCGGCTGTTGGGACGGTCGGAGGTGGCCAGCCATTCGGTTTCACCGCCCCAGTAGACGTCCTCCTCGGGCTCGTACACGTCCTCGCGTCCGCCGCCGAATCCGAAGGTTTTGAAGCCCATCGATTCCATTGCGACGTTGCCGGCCAGAACCATCAGGTCGGCCCAGGAGATGCGGTTGCCGTATTTTTGTTTGATCGGCCAGAGCAGGCGGCGGGCCTTGTCGAGGCCGCCATTGTCGGGCCAGCTGTTGAGCGGTGCGAAACGCTGCTGTCCGGAGGAGGAACCACCGCGGCCGTCACCGGTGCGGTAGGTGCCGGCGCTGTGCCAGGCCATGCGGATGAAGAGGGGGCCGTAATGGCCGTAATCGGCGGGCCACCAGGGCTTGCTGTCAGTCATCAGGGCTGTCAGATCGGCCTTGAGCGCCTTGAGGTCGAGCTTTTTGAATTCCTCGGCGTAGTCGAAGCTCCGGCCGAATGGGTCGGTTGTCGGAGTGTTCTGGTTGAGGATTTTGAGGTTGAGCTGGTTGGGCCACCAGTCACGGTTGCCGCGGGTTTGGTTGCGTGCGGCAATGCTCGTACCATGCATGACCGGGCAGCCGCCGGTATCATTTCCGTCCATTATTCCTCTCCGGTGTGAAGTCGTTACGCGGGCTCAATACCACGTGGGTTCCATACATTTAAGTTGTATTTTCCTATCGGAGTGATAATTTTTTCCTATGCAAGGCGTGACGCTCAGACAGCTCAGATATTTCGAGGCCGTGGCCGCCTGCGGCCATTTTGGGCGGGCGGCGGACATGTGTGCGATTTCCCAGCCCGCGATATCGGTACAGATCAGGGAGTTGGAGGAAACACTTGGCACGCCGTTGTTTGAACGGGGTGCGCGGCAGATCCGGCTGACGGCGTTTGGGGAGGTTTTTGCGGGCCGGGTGCGGGAGATTTTGCGGGCCGTGGATGATCTCGGGGATCTGGCGCGGTCGTCACGCGGGGCGCTGGTGGGCAAGCTGAGAATAGGAATCATTCCCACGGTCGCGCCCTATCTGCTGCCCCGGATCATTGGGAACCTGGCGCTGTCCCATGGGGATCTCGACGTGAACGTGCGCGAGACGCAGACCGACCGGCTGATCGCGGATCTGCTGGAGGGGCGGCTCGACACGGCGATTGTGGCCCTGCCCGTGTCGGAGCCGGAACTGACCGAGGTGCCGCTCTTTGAGGAGGATTTCGTTCTGGTGCGCAGCGTGGATGAGGGCGGTCTGCCGGTGCCCAATCCCGCGAGCCTGTCGGAGATGCGCCTGCTGCTCCTTGAGGAGGGGCACTGTTTTCGCGATCAGGCGCTGGCGTTTTGCGGGATGCGCTCGACCCTGCCGCGGGAGAGCATGGATGGAAGCTCGCTGTCGACGCTGGTGCAGATGGTGTCCACGGGGCTTGGTGTGACACTGATCCCCGAGATGGCGGTGGATGTGGAGACCCGGTCGGCGGAGGTGACGGTGTCGCGTTTTCCGCCGCCAAGGCCGTCGCGGACGATTGGCATGATCTGGCGCCGGACCAGCCCTCTGACCGAGCAGCTCACGGGCATATCCGAGGTCGTGCGGCAATCAGCTCTGGCGCAGCGGGAGCGTCTGGCGGCGGGCTGAGTGGCGTTCCGTCAGATAAAGTCGAAGTCGGATCTGCCGAGATCGGCGATGTCGAAATCCTTCAGCAGGACGCCGCCCTTTGAGGTCCACTCCACGAGCACGCCGCCGGAGTCTTCGCTGATGTCGAGGTCGCGGAATTTCAGGTCGTTGCCGATGCGGATCAGGTCCGCGCCATCCCCGAAATCCCGGATGGTGTCCTGGCCGTCGCGGGATTTGCCGGTGAATTCGAACACGTCGTCGCCGGAGCCGCCCTTGAGCATGTCATCGCCCCGGTCGCCGGCCAGCGTATCGTCGCCCTTCTCTCCGTAGAGTTTGTCGTCATCGTCGCCGCCGGAGAGGTCGTCGCGGGAATTGCCGCCACGGATCGTGTCGTGGCCGTCATCGCCGCGCAGGCGGTCGCGGGAGTCGCCGCCGTCGAGGAAGTCGTCACCCCGGCCGCCATAAACGCTGTCCCTGCCGCTGTCGCCGTAGAGCTGGTCATGGCCGTTATTGCCGCGGATTTTGTCATTACCTCCGTCGCCGCTGATCGCGTCCCGGCCGGAGCCGCCCTTGAGGATGTCATCGCCGTCGCGGCCGGTGATGATGTCATTGCCACCGCCGCCCGTGATGGTGTCATCGAATTGGGAGCCGGGCAGGACGTTGGCGTCGGAATCCGCGATCAGGTTCACGCCGGACCCAAGGCCACGCACGGTGACGGTGGCCGAGTGGCTGTTCCCGTTGCCGTCGTCGATGGTGTAGCTGAAACTGTCGCGGCCCTCCGCGCCGTCATTGAGGCGGTAGATGAGCTGACCGTTGGCGGCCTGGCTGACGGTGCCTTTTTCGCCCTGGGTCCAGGAGGTCACGGTGAGCGGGTCGTCTTCCCGGTCGGTGTCGTTGTCGAGCACGTCGATGGTAAGCGCGGTCTGTCCCGCGATGGAGGCCACGTCATCGACGGCTGTGGGCCGGTAATTGTCGGGCACGCCGTAGATCACGTAGGCTTCGCCGGAGTTGAAAAGGGCATCGCCATCGGCTTTCCAGGCGCCGACGATCAGGTCATCCGTGCCGTCGTCGTTGATGTCACCAATGCCGGAGACCGAGCGGCCGCTCAGCGCGTTTCTCTCATCGCCTCGGATGGCGAAACCGTCCACGCCGTTGGCGTAGTTTTCAAGCCCGATGACGTCGAAGCCGTCGGCGGAGCCGAAAATGACGTAGCTGGCGCCCTTGTTTGGAACGCCGGGATAGCCGTAGAAGCCGACGCGCGGGGCGCCGATGATGAGGTCGTCGATGCCGTCGCCGTTCACGTCCCCCGCGGCGGAGACGGAGCGCCCGGCCTCACCATCCGCAACCCCGCCAAACGCGGCGCCGTTGGTGCCGTCGAGATCGTCACGGTTGATGGCGGCGTCGAAGGGTGTGTCACTTCCGAAGATCACGTAGCTGTCGCCGCGGGAGATCGGGTCGAACACGTCGTAGTCGCGGGGGCCGATGGTGCCGATGATCACGTCGTCAAAGCCGTCGCCATTCACGTCACCGGCTCGGGAGACGGAGGTGACATTGTGCAGTGAACTGCCCTCGCGATGAATGCGGAAGCCGTTGGTGCCGTCGAGGCTGGCGAGGTCGAAGGTGTCGGTGAAGCCGTTCTCCGAGCCGAACACGACGTAGCTTTCGCCCGCGACCTCTTCATAGGGGTAGGTCACGCCCATTGCACCGACGATGAAATCGTCGATGCCGTCGCCGTTGATGTCGCCCGCACCGTCGACGCTCCAGCCGGTGTTGTCGACGGTTCCGGTGGCCTGAAGCGTAAAGCCGTTCGTCCCGTCGAGATCGGAGAGGTTGAGCGTGTCCCCGAAGCCCGCGTCGGAGCCGTAGACCACATGGGCCTCGCCATAGGGGCCGTCATCATGCGGGTTGGCGTAGCGGGCGCCGATGATCATGTCGCCGATACCGTCGCCGTTCACGTCCCCCGCGCCGGAGACGGAGAAGCCGGTGTTGTCGCCCGCATCGACGCCCCCAATGGCGAAGCCGTTTGTGCCATCGAGGTCGGCCAGGGCGAGGGTTGGGTCGAAGCCGTTCTCCGAGCCGAACACCACATGGGCCGAACCGGCGGGGTCGGAGAAGGGGGAGCCGATGATCAGGTCGTCGATCCCGTCGCCGTTGACGTCACCGGCGGAGGAGACCTCACGGCCGCTGTCATCGCCTGCGGTGACGCCGTCGAGGCGGAAGCCGTTGGTGCCGTCGAGGGACGCGAGGTCGAAGCTGCTGTCGAAGGCGTTCGCGGTGCCAAAGACGACGTAGCTTTTGCCTGCGGCGATGTTGGGCGCGCCAATGATAAGGTCGGCGATGCCGTCGTTGTTGACGTCGCCCGCGCCGGAAACGGACCACCCGACCTGATCGGAATGATCGAGGCCTGGGAGGCGGAAGCCGTTGTCTCCGTCGAGGTCGCTGAGGTGGATTTCACTGTAGGCCATGGACTGGTTCCCCCGTGCTGTTCGGCATTCAACACGTACTGGTTGAGCCGAACTGTGAGCAATTTAACACAAATGCAAAACTGACAGGTCGTTTAGTCGGGTTGTGTATTCATCTCGTCGCCGCCCCAGCGGGTGAGGTCGCGGGTTTCAAGGTAGCGGAAGACATCGTCGGGGTTTGAGAAGCGGTCGGCGATGTGGCTGGTGTTCTGTTTGAGGATCTCCGGCGTGTCGCGGTGGGGTATCTCGTGGCCCAGAAATTCCGAGAGCCGGGTGCATGTCGCGGGGTGTGTCAGGCTCGGGTAGTCGAGGATGAGCGCCTGATGGCCCCGCCGCGAGAGGGGTGTGAGGAAGGCGTCGCGGTAGCGGAGCATGGAGCGCTCGAACGCCTCAAAATCGGGGGGGTCGAAGTCGAGGCGGTCCCCGGTCCTTTCCTCGGACGGGTGGCGCACCCAGCGGTGTGTGCGTTCGGCGAGGCGGAAGGAGGAGTACTGCGCGAGCATGTTCTCGCGGATGACCATGACGAAACGGCTGTCGCTGTCGAGGACGTGGTCGATGACGCGGGGGTCGTGGTGGGGGAAGAGCTTGAAGCCCACGATGCGGTAGCCGAGGGCGAGGCCGTTGGCGATGTTGTTTTCCAGCCAGGGAACCGGATCGGCGTCACGCAGGGCGAGTGCGGTGGGGTCGCGGAGGACGCCGCTGCGGAGTTGGATTTCCTCGTGGTGGAAAAGCTCGTGGTCGATCAGGGTGTCTTTGCCGCGGGATATGATTTCGCAGAGCAGTGTGGAGCCGGTGCGGGCGAGGCCCATGACGACGAGGCGCTGTTGTGTGGTGGATGCGCCGGTCTTGCGGCGTTTGGGCGGCGGTGCGCTGCGGAATTCCGGCCAGGTGGGGTCGGATGTGTCTGGCGGTTGTGTGCCGAGGCCGGGGAAGAGGCCGCAGGTGTCCGCCAGTGACCAGAGCGTGTCGGAATAGGCCGCGCCGAAGCGGGTGAAATCCGCATGGGGCGCGGGGCCGGAGGCGAGGGTGTCGCTGATCCGCGCCCGCATCGTGGCGCGGAAGTCCGGGTCGCGGGCGAGGCGGGTGGCGATATCGACATAGTCGTCGGCGGTGCGGGCGATCAGTTCGGGCGTGCGGTACTCCAGGAGCCAGGCCGCTCCGGTGCGTTCGCGCAGGGTTTCGCCGGACAGCGCCACGACGATGCAGTTGCAGTCATAGGCCTCGCAGACGGTGGTGGCGCCGGAATAGGGGAAACTGTCGAGATAGATGTTGCTTGCCGCGAGGATACGACGGATTTCCAACGGGGTCTGCCGGGGCAGGATGGTGACGCGGTCGAAACTGACGCCGTGTTCCGCGAGGCGGGCGTTCAGGGCGCGGCGGAACAGGTCGGGGGCGCAGGACATGGCCCAGACCTGGGCGAAGGGGTAGAGGATCAGTTGGCTGTCCGGGCTGGCTGCCAGGATGCGCGCCCAGGCGTCCATGAGGTCGGGCTGGATCTTGTGGATCATGGCGCCGGAGGTGAGGAGCGTGGCGGTATCGGGAAGGCCGAGGCCGGTGCGCACAAGCTCCGGTGGTTCATCGGGTTTGGGGATGTCGCTGAAATCGAAGCAGCATTGCAGCGGCTCGGCGATCCAGGCCATGGGCTCGGTGTACTGGGCCTGGATTTCCGGGCTTTCTGTGCCCTGCCAGGCGACGATGTGGTCGAAGCTGCTGAAGCCCAGCGTCGTGGGGCAGTTGAAGCAGGTGGTGATCTGAAGCCGGGCGAGGCGGTGGGCCACGATTGAGGTGACCGTTTCCCAGTTCGCGATGTAGGCGCCGAGTATGAACAGATCGATGTCGAGGGCGCGGATTTGGGCCACGGCGGCCTCGACGGAGTGATCATTGAGAATGATCGTTTGCGCGAAAATATCCCCGGTATCCACCGCGTCTTCGGCGTCGTTTTGCAGGATAAGAACGGGCTCGAATCGGCTTCGGTCGAGACCGTGATACATGGCTTTGGCGGACCAGGTTTCGGGGTTGGGCGAGAGGCTGCGGATGAAGACGCCGATGCGCAGCTTGCATGCGTTTGGCCGTGGTGTGCGGGGATGGGCGAGGGTCGCGCCGGAGAGGGTGAGCAGGCGTTCGATGCAGCGGCTGCGCAGCCGGATCATGCGGTGGAGATTGCCGTTGCCGAACAGGGCCTTAGTGTTGTGCAGGCCCATGAGGATTTCAGCAGCAAAGTCGTGCAGGGCGGTGCCGGCGCGTTCCTGGGCCAGCAGTGTGTCGATCTGCTCAAACAGGGTTTCGAGATAGCGGATGTAGGGCGCGGCCTCGCCCGCGTGGAAGAAATCCGGCTCCCGCCCGAGCCAGGCCGCGACGGTTTCGGCGCGGCGCAGCAGCAGGGCGGGTGTGCTGGCGAGATCGGGCAGGACGGGGCATTTGAAGGCGGGGATGAGCAGGAGCGAGGTGAGGAAAATCCGCAGGCGGTTTTGCGGGGTCGGTGCGTCGGCCCAGGTGGCGTGCATGGCGGAGACGAGGGCGTGCTCCGGGTCGGTCAGGGGCGCGGCGGAGATAGCGGCGCTGAAGCGTTCGAGGTCGGCAAGGGCGGTCGGGTGTGTGGCGATGCCCTCAAGCACGCGGGTGTCCGATTGCCACAGGGCGCTGGCGAGGCGGGCGCGGAGGTCGAGGCGGTCGTCCATTGTCCCGCCGGGGTCGCTGGAGGCCAGGGTGGTGACGCGGGCCAGCAGGTCGAGGACCGAGGGCCTGTCGGTGCCACGCGGTTGTGCTGGCGTAAGCGGCAGCGGCGCGGCGGTGCCGTCGAGGGCGAGGGCGGTGAGTTCGAAAACGGCCGGGGTGATTTCGGCCGCTGTTGCGTCTTCGCGCGGGGTCAGAACGGAATGGATGGTGAGGGTTATGTCGGTTGCATCTTCGGGCAGGGGGACGGTGATTTCGCCGGCGCCGAGAAGCTCCGCGGATTGCAGCATGTCGCCGTCGCGGGAGATGCCGATGACGTGGCGCCGGGCCGGGGTCGGCGGCAGGACCGGCCGGAGGGTGAGGCGCAGGGCCGGTTTCCGCGTGCCGGGGGGAAGGGAGAATGCGATCTCGGCTTCCGCATCGGTGTTACGGATGCCGGCGCCCTCGATTGCGTCCCAACCGCGGGGCAGGAAGCGCGGTGCGGTGAGGTTGTCGGCGATGTGCAGTACCTGGCCGGGGGTGAAGCGGGGCGCGCCGTAGCCGGTGAGATGGGCTGCCGCGGGGGACATGGTGGCGGCAGTTTTGGCCACGAGGCCGATGCGCGAGACGGTGAAGGGCCGGTCGATGTTGGGGTTGGAGAGGGACAGGTTGAGGGCGAAACGCGTCGCGGTATCTTCGCCATTTCGGGGCAGGGGGAGGCGGATCGCCGTGCCGGGTGTGGCCTGGCCGGTAAAGAGGTTCTGGTCGCCGCAGCTGACCTGGAGCCATTCGGATGGACTGTTGCGGTCAATGATGAGTTCGACGTCGTAGCGGCGGGGGCCGGGGGGGAGCGTCAGGCGGAGAATGGCGGTGTCGCCGGTCATTGAGGCCCCCCCTTTGGGGGTGGCGGACCAGCCTTTGGAGGCGGGGTCCGCACCTACGATGTCACCCATGGGGGCTTGGTGTCCGGCCGGGATGAGCGGCCAGGCCTCGTTGTCGCTGCGGGTGGCGGCGTGGAACTTCCAGAGGTTGAAGCTCGGCGGGCGGCGGCGTTTCAGGCGGTGGTGCCAGGGTGGCGGGATTTCCGTGCAGGAGATTTCCAGGCGGATTTTCTGCTGCGGTTCCCAGGGGTCGCGGTCGAGGGCAAAGCGGATGTCGTGGCAGGCCTCTTCCGGTCCGCGCCACAGGGTTTTGCCGTCGCTGCGAATTTCGAAATGGAGCGGGTGGTCGTGGTGATGCGGGCTGAGAGAGAGGGTGAAGTCGATGGGGCCGGGGCCGGGGTCGAGCGCGAATTTAAGCGCGGCGCGGGGGCCGAGACTGGTGCAGCAGCCGTCGATCGTGGAGGCGGACCAGCCTTCGGCCAGGGTGTTCTGGTGGATGCCCCGCTGGTCGAACAGGCAGTCGGTATTCCTGGGCAAGACTTCCGTGAAGCGAGGGCGCATCAGCCGGTCGAAGCTGCGCGCGCCGTCGCGGCCGAACAGGAACGCGGGGCGGCAGGTGATGGTGTCGGCGCCAGGTTCGTATGTGGGGTCTATCGGCGGCTTCCTGTGGGTGGCGATAACCGCGTGCAGGATGCCGATGGCTGCGGCGAAGCGCTGGCGCAGGGGGCTTTCGCCGGTCAGGATCGTGGCGAGGGCGCTGCGGGCCTGGGCGCGGTAGGTGGCGAAATCGCGGGTCCAGATGGTAATGTTCGCGCGGATTTCCAGGGCGCGCAGGAGCAGCATGAGTTTGAGCGCGTCGCGGTCGGGGTCCCGGTGCAAGGTCAGCGGGTCCGTCGCGAGGGTTTCCAGCGCGGAGGCGGAGGTGTCCATGTCGCGCAGGCCGCGGCGGGTGGACCAGCTGTCGAAACTGTCGCTGCGGGAATAGTTGTTGCCGCCATGGATGCGGTAGCTGCCCAGAACGCGGGGAATGGCGCCGATGCGGCCATGCAGCGCGGCGGCGCGGACCAGCAGGGCATCGGAGCAGATGCGCCAGTTCTCCTCATTCATCGGCAGACAGGACTTGAGAAATTCGCGGTTGAAGGCGTTGCCGGAGGTGGGCGCGAAGGCGAAGGGCCCGGAGATTGCGCCGCTGCGCAGAAGGCGCGGGCGGTTGTCGCCGTCATTGGCATTGAGCGAAAAGGGATGCGTGCCGATGCTGCGCCCGTCCGCGTCGATCATCTCAAGGCCGAAGGACATCAGCGACACCTGCCGGTTCCAGAAGTCGAGGACGGTTTGCAGGGCGTGGGGGTGGAGCAGGTCGTCGGCGTCGAGGAAAAAGACCACGTCGCCGGTGGCGCGGGCGAAGCCCTCGTTAAAGGCCGCGGCTTGTCCGCCGTTCTCACGCAGGATGATTTCGGGGCCGTTCTGGTATTCCGCAAGGATGTCGCGGGAGGCGTCGGTGGAGCCGTCATCGACGATGATGATCTGATCGGCGGGGCGGGTCTGGTTCAGGACGCTGTCGATGCAGACGCGCAGGAAATGGCCGTAATTGAAGCTGGTAATGATGACAGTGGTGCTGGGCAGCGCGGCGTCGTCGGGCGGTGGCCGTGGGGATTGGGCGGTAGTTGTGTCCGCTTCCGTGAAATGGCGGTTATCGAGCGACATGGGCGGCTGTCCTCCGGGGTTTGGGGTCAACCGTCATGTGGGCTGCGTGTTCACGGGAGGGCTCAGGTGGGGTCGGGCATCAATAGGGGCCGCTGCCGCCACCACCTCCACCGCTGCTGCTGTTACTGCTGCTGCGGTCGGGCAGGCGCAGGTAGACCTTGGCGCGGTTTGGCAGGTTCCGCTGCACGCTGGCGGGCAGCTGGTTGAGCACGGCTGGCGAGACCTGGGTAAGGGTCGCGGCGGGCATGGCGATGAGGGTGGCATTGACGCAGCCGCCGGATGGATCGGCCAGGAGCAGCGCCTCGACGTCGCGGGGATCCTCGGTCTCCATTGCGCGGGCGCAGAGCTGCTGTTGCTCGGCGGCGCTGACGGAGGCGGTTGCGGGTGTGCCGGATGCGGGGGTGAAACTTTGGTCGTCGGCAGGGGCGCAGCCGACCTGAAGCAGGGGAATGGTGCCCATCGCTGCACCCGCGACAAGTAACCGCGTGAGTCCCGATGGTTTTTTATCTTCGTCCCTGTGTGTCACGGTCAACAGAGCCCCCCTGTTCACAGTTACGCTACTCCAAACCTCCTCAAATTTCCACACTTTATTGTTGAGTTGTTCGGCGCGGGAACGGCCGGGGCGTGGTGCGGCGCGAAATAATCAAACTGTTGATTTGCCGGAAAACGGTGGGCAGGCTAATGTAATGTTGGGTGATATCTGTATTCCGGATTAAAAACTCATGCAGTATTCGGGTGTTCCTTATACGATTTTGCGTGGTCTGCTGGTCTGTCTGATGCTGGCCGGGCGGGCGTATGCGCAGGATGGGGAGACCGACAGGATCGCGCTGGTTATCGGCAACAGCGACTATGTCAGCGTGCCGGCGCTGGCCAATCCGCGCAATGATGCGGAGGCGATTTCGGACAAGCTGGAGGCGCTGGGGTTTCGGGTCATCGAGCGGACCGACCTGGGGCTGGAGGCGACCCGCGACGCGATCATTGAGTTTGGGCGAGCCAGTTACGGGGCGGAGGTGGCCCTGGTCTTTTATGCCGGTCACGGGATGCAGATGAACGGGGAGAACTACCTCCTGCCCGTGGACAGCAGGGTGGAGAACCCGGATGCGGTTGTATCCTCGTCCCTGCGCGAGGCGGAACTGCATGCGGCGTTTGCGTTTTCGCAGCCGGATGTGGCGGTTCTGATCCTCGATGCCTGCCGGACAGATCCGTCGCGTCACGGGCTGCCGGGCAGTCCGGGCCTGTCGAGCGGGAACGCGGCCAGCCATGAGCTGGGGCGCATCCGCAGCAGTGCGGGGCTTTTGATCGTGTTTTCCGCGGCGCCCGGTGCGGTGGCGCGGGACGGTGAGGACGGGAACAGTCCGTTTACCACCGCCCTGCTGCAGTGGATTGACCAACCGGATCTTGAGGTGGGTCCGATGGTGCGGCGGGTGCGGCAGACGGTCTGGAACCTGACCAACGGCAGTCAGATCCCCTGGGTTGAGGAGTCGCTGATCGACGACGTGTATCTGGGTCCGCGTCTGGAACAGGTGGACCGGGCGACGCGGGAACTGGCGGAGCTGCTGACCACGACCATTGCCGCGTTTGAGCATCCGGTGGAGCGTCATGCGGCGGTCGTGGTCTATACGCGGCTTCTGCCCGGGGTGGATTTTTCGGGGACGGATTTCACACTGGCCGCCCTTGAGGTCGACAACCTGTCGATGGAACGGCCGCCGGATCAGGAGAGCCTCGTGTGGTTGTCGATCCGGGAGAGCGGGGATCACGAAATAATCCGGTCCTTTATCGCCGAGTATCCCAACAGCCTGTTTGTGCCTCTGGCCGAACAGCGCATTGCCGGGCTGACGGACGGGGAGGTGAAGGTGCCGCCGAGCCTGCCGGATGTGCCGGAGGAACCTGCGGCGGTGGAGGTCGATGAGGCGGTGCTGGCCGCGACGGAGGCCTCGCTGGGGCTCGACCGCGCGGATTGGCGCGGGTTTCAGGTGCTGCTGGCTCAGGCGGGGTATTACGCGGGGCCCATTGACGGGCTGATCGGGGCCGGTAGCCGGGGCGGGTTGGCGGCGTTTCAGGAGGCGAACGGGTTTCTGCCGTCGGGGTATCTCGATGACGTGACGCTGCTGCGCCTGGTTGGCCTGACGGGGGGTGCGGCGCTGGGGTCGGAAGCCGGCAGGACCCATCGTGGGGCGATCCACCGGCTGGCGGCCATCGCGCAGCAGGGGCCGGGGGCCGAAGCGGAGGTGATCCGGGTGGCGACGCATCAGCGATTCCCGGAAGTCCACGAATACTGGCGCGGGATCGCCGATACCTATGAGGCGGAGCATCCCGGCACGATGATCGAATACGATGTGCGACCGGACATTCAGTACAAGGAGGACCTGCTCCTGATGCTGGGCTCGGAAACACCGCCTGACATTTACCTGACCTATGGGGGCGGGCATCTGCGGTCGGTTGCGGAGGCCGGGTTTGCGCGGGACCTGACGGAGGAGATGGGCGCGGGCCTGGCGCTGCGCTACAAGCCTGGGGCCCTGACCAATCTGATGGTGGGCGACCGGATTTTCGCGGTTCCCATGCGCATGACGCTGATCAGCCTCTGGGCCAACCGGCGGCTTTTGGCGGAGGCGGGGGTTGCGCCGGAGGACCTGGAGACATGGGAGGGGTTTGTGGACGCCGTGCGGGCGTTGCGCGCTGAGGGGATCACGCCGCTGGCCGCAGGGGCGGAGGATGCCTGGCCCGTGGGGATTTACTGGGGCATGTTCGCGCAGGCGCTCGGCGGCCGCGCGGTTGTGGAGGACGCGCTGGCCGGACGCGGTAATGGCTTCGGGGCGGACGCGTTTGTGCGCGCGGGCGGGATGCTGGCGGATCTGGCCGGGGCGAATGCGTTTCAGCCTGACCTGACCGGTACGTCCGAGAGCGAGGCCACGGGGATGTTCGTGGGCGGCAATGCGGCGATGAGCCTGAATGGCGACTGGCTGCGGGCCAGGGCCGCCCGCAACTGGCCCGGTGGCGCGGAGGCGATGGCGGAGGAACTGGTGCGGGTATCCTTCCCGCCGCGGGATCTGGGCGTGGATGATGCGCTGACCTATGGCGGCGTGGACAGCTGGGTCATCAATGATGAGGCTCCGGAGGCCGCGGTGGATTTCGTCAGCGTTCTGGCCGGGCTGGAAAGCCAGACGGCCATTGCCGGGATGGGATTTGGCATTCCCGCAATTGCGGGGGCCGACACGGCGATCGGGGATGCGATGCTGGCGGAGGTGGCGGGGGAACTGACGCTGAGTGAATATCATCAGCTTTATCTCAACGAGGTGCTGGGCCCCTATGCCGGTGGTGTCATGGATGACGCGGCCGTTGCGGTTGCGCTTGGGGATCTGACGCCCGTGGAGGCCGCGGCGGCGGTTGAGGCCGCCTGGGGGGAGATCCGCGCGGAATGGGGGGATGTGGTGGAGGCTGCGGAGTAGGGTGCGCTGCCCGGCGGGAGAATGCGCGACGCTTGAACGGTGTCGGGAAGCTGCTACGCTCATGGCGATAGGAAGACACGTCGCTGAAACCTGAGGATGCCCAGGGGGGAAACATGCGGGACTGTCGAATTGCGTTGGTGGTGCTGGCCTTGAGCGCGCCGTTCCAGGTGGCGGCGCAGGCGCTGCCGGTCTGTCAGAGTACAATAGGCTGGTGTGAGATCTCCGACCCGGAGGCGGAGGGCACAATCTGTGCCTGCCGCGACGGGGAGACCGTGGTGGAGGGCACGCGGGCGTGGGTGGAGACGGCCAATCCGTTCACGAAGCTGGAGGCGGACCAGGCCACCCGGATGCTGCCGCAATGGGCGATGGCGTCGCGCAGTTTCGCAGGGCCGGGGCAGATGCCGCCGGAGGCATTTCAGGCCTACGGCGTGGTGGTGTTCAAGACGCGGGCGTCGCGGTTTGATGAGGACCGGCACCTGCTGATCTGTGAGGCCTATACCAGTGCGCTGGTACACGCGACGGAGATGAACGCTCCGACGGAAGAGCAGATGGTCACGATTTGGCCCGTCAGCAGGGACGCGGTGGCCGATGAGATCAACGCGGTATCCGGGGATGTCTGTCCGGTGGCGGTGGAGAATTACGGGCTCGTGCATGCTCATAATGCCCTGAAAATTCTGGAGCATTACCAGTCGCCGGATGGCGGGACATATGACACCGGCGGGCGGGGGCCGTTTTTGATTGCCTGGACGCCGGGGTCGAAAATCACCGAGCCGGGCACGGTGGCCCTGATGGTGGACATGTCGGATGTGGAGACGCCGGAAGCGGCGGCCGAGACCTTCACGCTCTGGCGCGACAGGATCCAGGGGGACCAGGAGCTGTGGCATGAGGATGTGGTCGAGACCGGCCTGATTGCGGCGATCCGGAAGTTTTTCGACTCCAACGGGGAAATCCTCACAGCGGTGAGTGCGGCACAGTGAGTATTTTCGGGACATTCGCGAAGTTTGGTGTGCCGGCGCTGGTCGGGTTTCTGATTGGGCTGGTGGCGATTGCAATCATTCAGCCGGTGACGCTCAACGGGAAAATACTGCTCGTGGCGACGGTGATCTGTTTTGTGGTTGTGTTTGCACGGGTGCTGGCCGTGGTGCTGGCCCTGATCCGCCCGGCGCCACCGCCGAAGCCGGAGGACAAGCCGAAGGGCTAGAGTGCGCCGAGCAGCCGCGCCTGGAGCCAAAGGATGGACGGGTAGGCGGAAATCCAGATCCAGAAGAAGCGGTTCAGGCCGAAGAAACAGGCGTTTGAGAGGTGGAACAGGACCGCCAGGATCAGCCCTCCGATGAGCAGTTCGCGCTGGACCAGCAGCAGCGGGAAGATCACCTCGAACAGCATCACCGCCCAGGACATGGTCCAGAGCAGACGCGGTCGGTCGGCAAGGCGGCGCATTTCCCCACTGACCGGATAGGCGGAGAAGCGGAATACGTCCTGCAGGGCGCGGCCGCTGCGCCATTCGGGGTTTACGATCTTGACCTGGCCTGAGATGAAATAGGACAGCACAAGCTGCACGCCGAGGTAGCCAAAGGCTGTTTCGCGCAGGACCGGGGTCGGCGCGAAGTGGGCGAGCAGCAGGCAGGTGAGGATCAGCAGACCCATGCGGTCGCTGCCGCCGTTATACGGACCCTGGAACCGGTGCAGGATCGTAATTCCAACCAGAAAAAGGCCGAGCAGCGCCCACTGGGTCCAGAGGCCAAGGGCCACGAGAGCGCAGAGCGCGATGCGAACGGCAAACAGCGGTCGTTCGGAGCGTGGGCCGGCAAGGTGCTCGGCGCTGTGCTGGATCAGGGCGAGGGCCATCATGATCTCGGTTGCGCGCAGGGCGGCCTCAAAGGTCATGGGGCCGCCCCGTCGATTTTGCGGGCGCTGGACATGTGCGTGACGTCACGGGTGATGCGCCCGCCCTCGCGGTGGACGAAGACGACACGGAAGCGGCAATAGGGCAGGCGGCTTTCTGGCGGTACGCTGCGGCGGATTTCCGCGATGACGCGGCAGAAGATTTCCTCGACGCTGTGATCCGTGGGCTCTTCCATCAGGCGCTCGGAGAGGCTGACCAGAAAAAGCGACTCGTTCCAGCGCGGGTTCCAGAACATGCGCCGGATAAATGTCTGCGGGCTCAGGTGGTCCGGGCGGGGGCGGAATTCCCGCCAGTCCCTGGGCCGTTCAGTTTCCGTGGCCGCCATCGCCCATTCGACCCGAGGGGACGGCTCGATGGATTTGAAAAACTGCCAGGACGGGATCACCGCCGGCAGCAGAAGCTGAACGGTCCGCAACATGCAGCCTGACCTAGCGCCGGGACGGTTACGGACCTGTTAAGTGTGCCGGCCCGATTAGTCCTGGACGCCGTAGCCTGACATGCTTTTGGCGGTGGCGGCGATCTGGCGGTCGCTCAGCAGGACCGGGCCGCCGATCTGGAGCGTGTTGAAATACTGGTGGGCCAGGGTTTCGAGTTCGACGGCGCGCCACATGGCTTTTTCGAGGCTCTCGCCCACAGTGCACATGCCGTGATTGGCCATCAGGCAGGCCGTGCGGTTTTTCATGGCCTTAAGCACGTGGCGGTTCAGCTCGGCACTGCCGAACAGGGCGTAGTCGGCCAGCTCAATCGTGTTTCCGCCAAAGGCCGCGATCATGTAGTGGCAGGCGGGGATGGTCTTGCGGGCCATGGCGAGTGTCGTGCAGTAGATCGGGTGGGCATGGACCACGGACTGAACGTCATCGCGGGTGGAGTGCAGCGCAAGGTGAAAGCGCCACTCGGTCGAGGGCTTGCGTGGGCCGTCCCATTCGCCGTCCCCGTCGAGTGGCATGGAGGCGATCATCTCCGGTTTGCATTTGCTGTAAGGCGTTGCTGAGGGGGAAATCAGCATCCGATCGCCGTATTTGGCGGAGATGTTGCCGGAAGTGCCCTGGTTGATCCCCAGCGCGTTCATTTCCAGACAGTATTCAATGATTTCCTTGCGGACGTTCAGCTCGCTCATGATCCCTCCCGGTTTGTATTCGCGCGCAACATTGCGGAAACCCGAGGTGGAGACAAGACGGCGCGGCCGTCATGCCGCTTGACCGGTGCGGGTGCGGTGGCTATGGAGCGGATAGGGCCGCCGACGCCCGCCTCCCGCAGACGCAAGTCCCGGTGAAGTTCGGCCCTCGACTGATACTGTTTCATTTCACGCATATCGCGCGGATGGCAATGCGGGTACCTGTCCTGATACTGGCGCGATCCTTGTGGAAGGATGACAGGTCATGACTGACACCACCAACAACCGTTTTTTGCACGACCCCCTGGGTGTGACCTATGCGAGGACGGCTCTACCAATCATTTTCGTGATGGGCATGAACGGGCTTCTGGCCGTGGCCGACGCCCTGTTCCTGGGGCATTACGTGGGCCCGGAGGCCCTGGCCGCCGTGACGCTGATGTTTCCGGTCTACATGCTCATAGTGTCGCTGGCGACGCTGGTCTCCAGCGGCATGTCGAGCCTGCTCGCGCGGCATCTGGGCGGCGGACGGCTGGAGGAGGCGCGGGCGGTGTTTGCCGGGGCGCATGGGTTGGCGCTGCTGGCCGGTGGGGCGCTGATCGTCCTCTTTGTGCTGGTCGGGCGGCCGTTTGCACTGCTCGCGGCGGCGGGGTCGGTGGAGCTTGCGGAACTGGGCCTGGTTTATCTCGGAATTACAGTGTTTTGCTCGCCGCTTCTGTTTGTTCTATCGGTGAATTCCGATGCCCTGCGCAATGAGGGCAGGGTTGGGTTTATGGCGTCCATGAGCCTTCTGGTTTCATTGGCAAATATCGCGTTCAACTGGGTTCTGATCTCCCGGTTTGAGCTTGGCGTGGCCGGGTCGGCCTGGGGGACGGCGCTCGCGCAGGCTTTGGCCTTTTGCATCATCCTCGGGTTTCGGCTGCGTGGCAAAACGGTGCTGCCGGTGTCGACCCTGCGGCCTGGGCGGATGACTTATGCATGGGCACGTATTCTGGCGCTTGGGGCGCCGCAGAGCCTGAACTTCATAGGCCTGTCGCTGGGCTCGGCCGCGATTATTGCGGCGCTGCAGATGGTGGACACGCCCCGCTATGACGAGACGGTGTCGGCCTATGGCATCATCACGCGGATCATTACTTTCGCGTTCCTGCCGCTGCTGGGGTTGAGCCACGCGATGCAGACGATCACCGGCAACAATTACGGGGCGGCACTGTGGCAACGGTCGAACGGCAGCCTGCGCTTTGCTATGATTGCGGCCACGGTCTACTGCGCGGTGGTGCAGACGGTGGTGACACTGTTCGCGCGGGAGATCGGCGGGGCGTTCGTTGATGATCCCATGACCATCGCGGAAGTCGGTCGCATCCTGCCGGTCATGTCGCTGGCCTTCACCCTGTCCGGGCCGTTGATGATGATCGCCATGCATTTCCAGGCCACCGGGGATGCGGCGCGGGCGGGGCTGCTGGGGCTGTCGAAGCCGTATCTGTTCGCACTGCCCCTGACGTTTGTGTTCGCAGGTGTCTTTGGTGAGGCGGGCATCTGGGCCGCCGGTCCGGTTGCGGAACTTTGCCTTTTGTGCCTGACTTGCTTTGTGCTCTCGGGCCTCGCGCGGCGGACATCCCGCCGCTGGGGTTTGTTTGAGGTGGGTTAGGATGTGTTGGCTTGTGTGCCATGTGAGGAATGGATTCCAAGTAACTGAAAAAAATTATAATAATCTTATTTTTGTTTTCCCGCCGGCAACTGTCTGATGATGTCGGCTGGACCATCGCGACAGGACGTGTACGGTTGCTGATCGTATCCCGTGTGAATTGCCCGGGACTGAACAGGAGGCGGGCATGGAATGGACTGTGAAACTCGCGGCGGCCGTGACCGTCGGTATGCTGGCATGGACGCAGGTCGACGCCCAGGAGCGGGTGCCGGATGCGGGGATGCTGGACGTGCGGGATTTTGTGCCGGACCTGGACGGGGTCTGTGGCCTTGGCCAGACCATGTCGGCGGGGTGTGACGCGATCCGCGAGCGTGAGATCGTCGACGCGGCGGCCGAGCCCTGGCGGGCCGTGGGCCGGGTGAACTTCGCCGGTATGCGGACGCGGCAGCACTGTACCGGGACGCTGGTGGCGGAGGATGTGGTGCTGACGGCGGCGCACTGTCTCTACAGTTTCGCGAGCAAGGCCTGGATGCAGCCGGGGAGCGTGACCTTCGTGGCCGGGTTTCAGCGTGGTACGGGCGTTGCGGTCTCGCGGGGGGCGCGGTTTGTCCTCAATCCGGCGGAGGACGCGGCGACCCGGGATTTCAGGTCGCGGTCTCACCAGGACTGGGCTCTGCTGGTTCTGGAGGAGCCGATTGGAGCGGAGGTCGGCTATCTGGACCTGACCGGTGAGAGTGCCGATGCGTATGTCTTGGCCGGGTATGCCGGCGTGCGGCCAAATGTTCTGTCGGTGGCCCATGACTGCGGTGCGCCGCGGGCGGATCTGTCCGGCGTGCTGGTACAAAGCTGTTCGGCCATGCCGGGGGATTCCGGTGCGCCTCTGCTTGCGGTGGGTGACGATGGCTATACCGTGGCGGGCGTGTTTTCGAGCATCGTTGGCGGCCCTTCCGGAACAGCGAGTCTGGCCGTCGCCGCAGGAGAATTTTCGGAGGCGGTGGCGGGGCTTTCGGAGCACTAGCTGGGATTCAGATATTCAAAGTTATGTTGAAAGACTAGTATAATCTACCCGCAGTTGAGCCAGGCGCCATAAAAAAAGGCATTGTTTTCCGATACCTGAGGTATTTTCAATCCGGACGATATAGGGCTTGTCATGGACGTCTGATTTTCTATTGTGGCGCCTGGAACGTGACAAATAACGGTCACCTGAAATTTTCCAAGGGAGGAATTCATGAACACCAGAACCATTCTGGGCACCACCGTGTCCGCAGCAATCCTGCTTGGCCTGGCCCCGGCGATGGCGTCGGCCGAGACCAAGCTGAAATGGGCACATGTCTATGAGGCGAGCGAGCCCTATCACACCTGTGCGGTTGCCGCGAACGACCTGCTGATGGAAGCCACCGAAGGCCGCTACGGCATTGAGGTTTTCCCGGCATCCTCGCTCGGCAAGGAAGTTGACATCAACGAGGGCCTGGGTTTCGGCACCGTTGACATTATCTATACTGGTCAGCTGTTTGCAGGCCTTTCCTACGGCCCCATCGCAATTGGCGGCGCGCCCTTCATGTTCCGTGACTGGGACCACTGGGACAAGTTCCGCAACTCAGATCTGTTCGGTGAACTGGCCCAGGGCTACACCGATGCGACCGGCCACCACATCACGGCGATGACCTATTACGGCGCGCGTCACGTGACCTCGAACAAGCCGATCCAGTCGCCCGCCGACATGGATGGTCTGAAGATCCGCGTGCCGAACGCGCCGCTCTACATGATGTTCCCCGAAGCCACCGGTGCGAACCCCGCTCCGATCGCGTTTGCCGAGGTGTATCTGGCCCTGCAGCAGGGTACGGTTGACGCCCAGGAGAACCCGCTTCCGACCATTCAGGCCAAGAAGTTCTACGAGGTTCAGAGCGACATCAACCTGACCGGTCACATCACCGACGCGCTGCTGACCATCGTGGGTGGTCCAGCCTGGGATTCGATGGATGAGGCCGACCAGCAGGCGCTTTCCGACGTCACGAAGGAAACCGCCGTTTGCGCTACGGATGCGATCCTGAAGGCCGAGTCTGAACTGGCCGACTGGTTCCGTGGTGAGGGTGTCAATGTCAACGAGGTTGACCGCGGCCCGTTCATCGAGGCGGTGAAGGCCATGCATAACGGCGAAATGGCCTCGTGGGATCAGGAAACCTACGACCGTCTTCAGTCCATCGAATAAGACTGACCGTTACGTCGGGCGGGCACATGTGCCCGCCCGCATCCATTCCCGGAAGGATAGGCCATGAGCGAACCGGAAGCGCATGACAGCGCCGCATCGGAGCTGATTTCGCTTGAAGAGGATAAAATCGATCTGTCGGATCTGCAGTGGGATGATGCGGTTGTGCTCATCCTGTTCTGGATTCTGGCGGTTGTCGTTTTTCTTCAGTTCTTTACCCGCTACATCCTCAACGACTCCATTGCCTGGACGGAAGAGGTGGCGCGGTTTCTGCTGATTGGTGTGGCCTTCATCGGCTCGATCATGGCGACCCGAAAACAGAGCCATATCGCGGTGGAGTTCGTCTACCGCTGGATCCCCCGCGCGGGACGGCGCATTGCCCAGACGGTGATCGATGTCATGACCACGGGTTTTTTCATCATGCTGGCCGTGTTCAGCGCCCAGATCGCGGACCGGACGAAGCAGAAAATGGTGTCGCTCGAAATCCCGAAATCAACGATATACTGGATCGTTGCCGCCGCCTTCGTCTGCATGGCGCTCTACTCGGCCTGGAACACCTGGCGGCATCTGCGCACCGGGACCAGCAAGCTTATTGACCCTGAACTGCATGCGGACGAGATCCGCGCGATCGACTAGGAGCACACCCCGGTGGACATTATTTGGCTGTTTGTGATGCTTGCCGTCATGCTGGTGATCGGCATGCCGGTGGCGGTGGCCCTGGCCGGATCCTCGGCGATCTTCATTATTTTCAACGGCTCCCCGCCGCCAATGGTGGTGGCGCACCGGATGATCAACGGGGTCGACAGCTTCCCTCTGCTGGCCGTGCCGTTCTTCATTCTGGCCGGGAACCTGATGAATACCGCCGGAATTACCGAGCGGATCTTTAACTTCGCGCTGGCGATTGTGGGCTGGATGCGTGGTGGTCTGGGGCACGTGAATATCGGCGCCTCGGTAATTTTCGCCGGCATGTCAGGAGCCGCGGTGGCCGATGCCGGTGGGCTTGGCGCCATCGAGATCAAGGCCATGCGCGACGCGAATTACGACCCCAAATTTGCCGTTGGTGTGACCGCCGCGTCCTCGACAATCGGACCGATCATTCCACCCTCCCTGCCCATGGTGATCTATGGCGTGGTGGCAGGGGCCAGTATCGGTCAGCTGTTCGTGGCCGGGTTTGTCCCTGGGCTTCTGATGGCCGCGTCGCTGATGGTGCTGGTGGCGATCATCGCCCGCCGCAGGGGGCTTGGCCGGGACCAGACCTTCTACTGGTCGGTGCTGTGGTCGACGTTCCAGCGGGCGTTTCTTTCGCTCCTGACGCCGGTGATTATCGTGGGCGGTATCCTCTCGGGCGCGTTCACTCCGACCGAGGCCGCGGTTGCCGCCTGCGCCTGGGCGCTGTTCCTGGGCCTTGTGGTCTACCGCACCCTGTCGATCCCGCGCTTCCTGCGCGTGAGTTTTGACACGATCGAAACGACAGCGGTGGTTCTGCTGGTGGTTGGATCGGCGGCGATTTTCGCCTGGATCCTGACGTCGAACCGGGTGCCGGAGCAGTTCGCCACCGGGCTTCTGGCCGTGTCGGACCGCCCTTGGGTGATCCTTCTGCTGATCAATCTGATCCTTCTCGCGGTCGGGTGTTTCATGGAAACGGTTGCGGCGATCACCATCATGGTGCCGGTACTGCTGCCGATTGCCGTGACGCTGGGCATTGATCCGGTGCATTTCGGTGTGATCATGGTGCTGAACCTGATGCTGGGCCTGTTGACGCCGCCGGTTGGCATGGTGCTCTACGTGCTTGCCCGGGTTGCGAAAATCCCGTTCGAGCAGTGCGTTGTGGGCACCGCTCCATTCCTGGTGCCGCTGGTGATTGTTCTGCTGCTGGTGACATTCATCCCGTCCATCACCATGTTCCTGCCGACGCTGATCTACCGCTAAATTCGGTGGCCCTGGCGTCAATGGCGCAATGCGGTCGGGGGGTGCAACCTGAACCCTCCCGATCCCTGGGGGTGGCTCGCGTGGACACGTGCATGACGTCTGAACATCTCGATGCCGCTGCGGCGGACCGCATCGTTACCGAGGCGGCACGGGATTACTTTCAGGACTGCCGCGGGCGGGTTGAGGCGTTTACAAAGACCAATTTCAGCCTCGGAGGTTCGCTGCGCCTGCACCGGCACGCGCTTGGTTGGGACGTGGTGCGGGCGCCTGCCAACCTCGCGCTGTCCCTGCCCCAGGTGGGACTGAAGCTCGGGGCGCTCTCCGCGAGAGTGGCGGGGTTTGGGAAGACGGCCGACCGGATCGGATCGCGGAACATTTTCCTGACGACGGCGGTGGCGCGGGAATTACGCTGGCGGATGATGGTGGACTTGCTGCGCCGGCCCTGCCGCGACGGGGAGCGGGTGTCGACCCATGACGCTTTGGCCGAGGTCATCCTGGCCCGGCCGGAGGTGGCGGAACTGGTTCTCGACGCCTCACGCCAGGTGGCCGCGCGCAACGATGATCCGGATTTTCGCAGACGGCTGGACACGGCCCTGCTCGACTATGCGGGCACGCGTTCGGCGGCGGCGGACATCACGACAAACCTCGTGGCCATCGGCACCGGCGCGATTGCCTACAAGCAGGCAACGCCGGGCATGGTGGCGCTGGGGCCCGCCCTCGCCGGGAGCCTGGCGCAGAGCAGCGCGATTGCGAATTTTCCTCTGGGCGCCGGCGTGGGCGGCGTGTGGTACGGCATGTTCCCGGCCCAGGCCTCGCCGCTTCTGATCGCCGGCTCAACCGCCGGTCTGATGGGCACGGCAGCGGTTGTGTCAGCCTTTGCCGGCGTGGTGTCCGATCCGGTGCAACGGCGGCTGGGGCTTCATCAGCGGCGCTTGATGTCGCTCATCGACGTGATGGAGAAGGAGTTCCACCGCCAGCCGAATTCCGGTTTCTCGCCCTGTGATCTCTACGTCGCCCGGCTGATGGACCTGAGCGACGTTCTGATGGGAATTGGCCGGGTGTTCCGCGGATAGCGCCCTCAGCGCGTGGCCCAGAGGGCACCGCGCTCGAAAATGCGGTACATCTCCGGCACCTTGAACTCGTCCACCACGTGGCCCAGGGCGGAATAAAACACCCGTGCCTTGCCATAGCGTTTTTTCCAAACGACCGGCATCACGACGCCGTCGACGAAGTCGCAGTGCTCCCCGCTGAAGGTCGTGGTCGCGAGGATCTCCAGCGCCGGGTCCACATGCATGTAGTACTGCTCGGAATGGTAGTCAAAGTCGCTGATGCCCTCCATCACCGGATCGTCTGGCCGGGTGATGTTGATGCGGTAGTCGATAATGTTGCCGGGATGGGCAACCCACTGGCCGCCGACCATGAACTGGTAGTCCGGCTCCTGGCGGAAACTGTCGCCCATGGTCCCGTGGAAGCCCGCGAGCCCCGTACCTTCGGCGATGGTAGCCACGAGATTTGACAGCTCATCCTTCGCAATCACGTCCTGGGTGATCATCGGAACGATCAGGTCATAGCGGCCAAGACCGGGATCGCCGAGAGCCCCGGTCCCTGGTTCCAGGTCCACCTCATACCCGTTGTTTTGCAGCATGTCGCGCACGGCCTCGCCGCTGGCGAGAGGCGTGTGGCCTTCCCATCCGCCCCAGACAATCAGAGCTTTTTTGGTCATAATGTTCTCTCCTCAAAATTCGCCAAACGGCCGGGCGGGGTCGAGCGGCGCGGGGCGCTCGCAGGTTGTTGTCATGGTCAGCCGCGCGCCGCGCTCAGCCGAGGCCAGGATGCCTTCCATTACCTCCAGCACATGCAGCGAGAGGCTGTCATCAGCGCGGTGCGGGCGGTCGTCGAGGATGGCGGCGGCCATGTCCGCAAGTCCTATGATCCGGTAATTCCCGTCGCCATAGTGGTGGTGCATCTCCGCCACCTTCCAGTCGTCCCTGCCGTCCGCCACCTGGGTGTCCCCGTCAAAACGGTTCGGGTCTGCCACGATCATCGAGCCGGTGGAGCCATAGACCTCGATCGGATTGTGGCCGTGCTTCCAGACCTCGAAACTCGTGGTGATGGTCACGGAGGCGCCACTCGCGAAGGTCAGCAGCCCCGAAATATGCGTGGGCACCTCCACGGCGACCATCTCGCCCGCCCGTGGTCCGCTGGCGATTGTGCGCTCGGGATGGGACGTGGCGGCCATGCCGCTGACGGATGTGACGGGGCCGAGCATGTTGATCAGGCAGGTCAGGTAATAGGGCCCCATGTCGAGCATCGGCCCACCCCCGGCCTGGTAATAGAAATCCGGATTGGGGTGCCAGAGCTCATGACCCGGCACCTGCATGAAGGCGCTGGCCGCGACCGGCCGGCCAATGGTGCCCGCGTCGATCAGGCGCCGGGCGGTCTGGTGCGCACCGCCCATGAACGTGTCGGGCGCACAGCCCACGCGCAGACCCGCATCCCGTGCCGCCGCGACGAGCTTTTGCCCCTCCGCGAAGGTCACCGCCAGAGGTTTCTCGGAATAGACATGCTTGCCATGGGCAATCGCGGCGAGACCGACCTCAACATGGTATTGCGGCGTGGTCAGGTTCAGAACGATGCCGATCTCTGGATCGTTCAGCAGCGCCTCGACGGATTTCGCCGGGACGCCGTAAGCTTGGGATTTCGCCTCCGCCGCTGCGGTGTTGATATCGGCAACCGCCAGCAGACGCAGCATTTTGAAATCCGGCGCGGCTTTGAGATAGGCATCCGAGATGTTGCCACAGCCGATTATTCCGATGCCGATGGACCGCATCCCGTTCCTCCCCTGTTATGATTTTGGCCCGCTGCTGCCGGGACGTTGTTGTTTGCGAAAACGTTTAAACGGAGTGCGGGGGCTTGGAAAGGCGGATCGTGTTTGCCTGGGAATTACCCCGGCCTAGTTCACCTGGACGCAGTCATGTTCCGTGCCGTCCGGGTCGGGTTCCCGGTAGGTCGCCTCTTCGCCATGGATCCAGAG
Organism: Alphaproteobacteria bacterium; assembly: GCA_030427145.1. GTDB lineage: Bacteria > Pseudomonadota > Alphaproteobacteria > Rhodobacterales > Rhodobacteraceae > Amaricoccus > Amaricoccus tamworthensis. The sequence goes on from JAUHWT010000017.1 coordinate 77,531, forward strand.
ATACTCACCGAAATCCCCGTCATAGCGGGAGCCGGAAGCGGCGCGGGCCAGGGAGGCGGTGGAGGCGCGGTCGCCGCGTTCCAGCCGTGCGCTCGGCAGGACCGTGTCAAAGAACATTGCCACCAGTTCATTGGCCGGGCTCTCCCCGCACTGAAAAAACGCCGTGCCGGTTGGCTCCTCAAGCATGTATTTTGCCACGAGATCGCCCTCCCGCCGCTGGTATTCCCATTCGACGCAGGCGCGGGGATCGTCAGATTTCCAGCACTCGTCCCGCCCGCCGATCCAGCCGCGCTGACTGGCGCGCAGGGTGTCCGCCGCCTCCACGGCACCCGCCTCCTGGTTTTGCACGACCTCGAGGGCGGCGGCATAGCGTTCGGCCACCAGGCGGTCGAGCGCCGCGAGGTCCGCGTCACCGCAGACAAGCTCTTCGGCGGTGGTTTCAGCCGCGGCACAGTCAAAGGACGGCCCCTCCTGCGCCAGCACTGGCGCTCCGAAACAGGCCCCGGCCAGGATCATCAGCGATCTGATCATATTTTCGCTCCATACCGGCATTTCAGGTCGAAGGGTACGCCAGCATGGCATCGGGTTTCCACCGCAATCTCCCCCGGATGGAACGAATAGCCCGGGTCGAAAAACTGCCGCGCTAAACTCCCTATTCGGCGTCCGCCCCATGCTGCGCAAGGAAGGCGTATATGTCGGCGGCATCCTCGGGCGTTTTCACCCGAAATGCCATTTTCGACCGGGCGCGTTTGTCATCAAGCAGTTCGGAGAGGAAACCGGTCGGGTCCTGAACATAGGCCGTGAAGTTTTCCTCGGTGAAGGTGTACCCCTCCTCACCGGCCTCCTCCATGGATTTGCCGTAGCGGAAATCCTCCTGGCTGCCCATGGTTGCGCCGACCACGCCATAGAGGTTCGGTCCGGTGCGGGCCTTGCGCCCGGAGATCACGGTGCCGTCCGGATCGACAACAACGTGGCAGACGGTGCACTGGCGCTTGAACTTGTCCGCGCCGGCGGCCGGATCGCCCTCCGCGAGCGCAATCCCTGGCAGGGCAATGGCAAGAAGGGTACTGGTGGCAACAACAGAAAACTTGGTCATCGGATGGTCCCGTTCCGGTAAATCACGGCGAATGGCCCCTATATGGTGCGAAAATATCGCCGCGTCACCATTCATCATCCACTATCGCAAATTCGTTAACCGCACGCCATCCTGTCGTTTATTTGGGTTAACGGGGTGGTTAATCGGGCCAACCGCCTTACGTTTTGCGCAAATTTGACCTATCTGACTGCAATCCGGGGGATTTGGCCCCAATCATCCGGCGCGGCAAACGTGCCACACTGACGGCGAAACCACACGTGAAGAAACTGATCCCCGCATGGGTCGATGGAAAACTGACCCCGACCGACAAGCTTGACGTCCACCGGCGCGGGCTGCGGCATCCTGCCGTGTCGGTGTTTGTCATGCGCGGCGATGAGACCCTGATCCAGCGCCGGGCGCTGTCGAAGTACCACACGCCCGGCCTCTGGGCGAACAGTTGCTGCACCCACCAGCACTGGGGTGAGGCGGCGCTCGACTGCGGGAACCGGCGGCTGCGCGAGGAGCTTGGCATCACCGGGCTGAACCTGCACCACCGCGATCAGGTCGAATATCGTGCCGACGTGGGCGGCGGCATGACCGAGCACGAGGTGGTCGATATTTTTACCGCCGAGGCAACGGCCGGGATGAGTGTGACGCCCAACCCCGATGAGGTGGCGGAGACCCGCTGGATCGCCCTCCCGGACCTTGCCCGTGGGGTCGAGGAGCAGCCGGAGCGCTACACGCCTTGGCTGCGCATTTACATGGAGCGGCACATGGACCGGATTTTCGGAACGCTGCGGGTCTGAGCTTCAGACCATCGCGTGAGGAACGAACGGCACAAGCTGGCCGAACTCCTTTGCGCGCTCCAGCGGAAACGGCAGGACGAAGCCCCTGCGCTCACCCGGCTCCAGCTTGGTGTTGGCCACAGCCAGATCACACCAGGCCTTTGCCGCTCGGTCGGGGTCGCTAAACTCCTCGCCCGCATCCTCAGGCAGCCAGTGCTCGAACAGACGTCGGCGCAGGTCGCGCACCGCCTCCCGTTCCTCGAGGGCCACCGCAACTTCCGTGTCCCACTTCAGGCTGCGCCCGTTGAGATTGGCCGAGCCCAATATGGCGCAGTGATCGTCGAAAATCGCGACCTTCGCGTGAACATAAACCAGCGGCGCACCGTAAAAGGCGAAATCGGATTCGTGCTGCTCGATGTCTTCCGGCTGACCGGGTGAGAGGATCGCCGCGCGCCCATCAAAAGCTTCCAGCACGGTCTCCACGCATTCCGCCTGAAGATGCTCACCCATGCGCGCATCAAGCGAGGTGCTGCCCTCAAACGCAACATCGTCAGGCGCCGCCGGCAGCACGGCAATCAGCTGGAGCCCCGGCACCTCGCGCGCGCGCTGCGCCAGCTCCTGCGCGATACCCTCATCCCGGAAATACTGGGTCTCCAGATAGATCAGGTTCTCCGACCGGCGGATCTCCTCAATGATGCGATCACGTATGTCGCGCACGGCCTCCTGCGGGCCAAGACGCGAGCCCCATTTGTGGTTCACCGTCGACAGCGTGCGCAGCAGCCCCGGCCGTTCCTCCACGGGGCGCTTGCCCGCGCACTCATCCTCAAATGCCAGCAGGTGATCCTCGGCCACGGGGGCCAGATCACTGTCGCGCAAACAGAGCTGCACGTCGTGCCAGGTCTGCTCCGCCGGGCGGTCATGGTCCGGGCCGTCAAAGCGGCGCTCATTCACGTCGAGGCCGCCCACGAACAGGGTTTCACCGTCAATCACCGCAAGCTTCTGGTGATGGCTGGCCGGGTACATGCGTGGCAGCAGACCTCGCCGCAGGGCGAGCTTGCCGTCAGGTCCAGCCTTGATCATTTTTCGGATGCCGGGTGCATCCCTAAGCCACCATTCCCGCGCGTCCGCTTCCTTGTCATTGAGCATGTCCACATGACGCTGAAGCGTGCGGATCTCAAAGCCGCGAAACGCGATCCGGTGCCAGTAGCCCACCTGGGCGGGATGCATGGCGGCGTGTACGGTCAGCTTGCCGCCGCCTTCCACACCCTCAACCGCTCTGTGAAATTCGCGCACACTGCTGTGGGCGGTGCGGTGCAGCCCCGGACGATGGACCGGATCGAAATCCGCGAGGATGAGCGTCACGTCCACGCCGCGTTCGATCACGGCCCGGATCAGGTCCGACCAGGTCTTGCCAACCTCCCAGCCGCCATTCGAGCGCAGGCGGGTCCGGGGGTCAAAAATGCGAAAGCCCGCCACGATGCGGTCCTTCGCCTCGAGAAACAGTTCCTCAAGGCACGGGTATGCCTCCGCTGCGGTCAGTAAGACCCGCGCGTTGCCGCTGCCCAGTGAACCGTTTGCCATAAGCCCGTCCCAACCCTTTCGCGTCTTTTAATGCATGCCCCGCACCTGTAACGGACGCAACAGGCTTCCGGTTCCGTTCTTCAAACTATCATGTTGCACGAAACGCGTGGCACCGCCCGCACTACGGGTCTAAGACGGTAGTCAGAGGTTCTTACAACGATCAGCGCCGAGGTGCCACTTGACCCCCGACAACGCCCAGACAACCACCCATGACGCCGAGCATGACGCCCGCAACGACGCGATCAAAATTTACGTCAACGGCCGCATCGTGCCAAAGGAGGAGGCCACGGTCTCGGTCTATGACAGCGGTTTCATGCTGGGCGACGGAATGTGGGAGGGTCTGCGCCTCTATAACGGGGTCTGGGCCTTTTTCGAGGAGCACATGGACCGGTTTTTCAACTCGATGAAATCCGTGTCGCTCGAAAGTGGCCTGACCCCGGACGGAGTTTTGAAGATCCTCAATGACACCGCCGCCGCCAACGACATGACCACGGACGCGCATTGCCGGCTGATGGTCACACGGGGCCGCAAGGCGAAACCGTTTCAGCATCCCTCCCTGAGCCGGTTCGGGCCCACGGTTGTCGCCATCATCGAGCATTCCAAACCGGCCGAGACCCTGCGCACCCGTGGCATCCGCCTCGCCACCGTGCCGCAGGTGCGCGGTCTGCCCATGAGCCAGGACGCCAAGTACAACAGCCATTCCAAGCTGAACTGTGTCATTGCCTGCCTTCAGGCCGAACAGGCCGGAGCGGATGAGGGGCTGATGCTCGACCCTCATGGCTTTGTGAACACCACCAACGCCTGCAACTTCTTCATCGTGCGCCGGGGCGAGGTGTGGACCTCCACCGGTGACTACTGCATGAACGGCGTCACCCGACAGAAGGTCATCGACCTCTGCCGCGCGAACGGCATCCCGGTGCGCGAGAAAAACTATTCCCTTTATGAGACCTATGGTGCCGACGAGGCGTTCCTGACCGGCACCTTCGGCGCCCAGACCCCCGTGGCCGAAATCGACGGCAAGCCCATTGGCGAGGCTGCCGGGGCCGGTCCCGTAACGCAGCGCATTCGGGGCCTCTATAAGGACGCTGTCGCCACCTACGTGGCGGAGAGGAAGGGTGTGGCGGTTTAGAGCGTTTCGGACTCTCTCAGAGGGCCGCGCGGACCTCGGGGGGCGCAATAGCGCCTCCCTACCCTCATGTCACCCGGTTCGCGCGCCTGTACTCCTCCCGGTCCCACAGCCGACCGTCCAGCACCTCGGCCATCACGTCCACCGCCGCAACCACGTCGGCTTCATCCAGGTAAAGCGGCGTGAACCCGAAACGCATCACGTCCGGCGCACGGAAATCACCGATCACGCCCCGCGCGATCAGGGCCTGCATCGCGGCGTAGCCATGCTCGAACCGGAATGACACCTGGCTCCCCCGGACCGCCGCATCGCGCGGGCTGCACAGGGTCAGTTCCGGACACCGCGCCTCGACCTCCGCAATGAACCGCTCCGACAGGGCTACCGAGGCCGCACGCACCCCGGCCATGGTCACACCATCCCAGACCTTCAACGCCTCCTCCAGCACCGAGAGCTGAATGACCGGCGGCGTGCCCACCCGCATCCGCTCCACCCCAGAAGCGGGGCGATAGTTCAGCTCAAACGCAAACGGCGCACCATGCCCGAGCCAGCCCGACAGAACCGGCTCCGCCTCCTCCGCAAGATCGGGCCGCACATAGATGAACGCGGGCGCACCTGGCCCGCCATTGAGATACTTGTAGGTGCAGCCCACCGCGAACTCACAGCCTGACGCGGTCAGATCAACCTCCACCGCCCCGGCACTGTGCGCCAGATCCCACAGCATCACGGCCCCCGCCGCATGAGCCAGTTCCGTCAGCGCGCCCATGTCATGCTTGCGGCCGGTGCGGTAATCCACCTCGGTCAGCATCACCACCGCGACCTCGTCCGTAATCGCGGAGGCCACCTGCTCCGGGTCCACAACGCGCAGTTCAAACCCCGCGCCCTTCAGACCTACCAGCCCCTCGGCCATGTAGAGATCGGTCGGGAAATTCCCGTTGTCGGACAGGATCACCCGCCGGTCCGGGCGCATGGCGAGGCCAGCGGACAGGGCCTGAAACACCTTGATCGACAGGGTGTCACCCATCACCACGCCGCCCTCCGGCGCGCCGATCAGTTTGGCAATCCGGTTGCCCACACGGGCCGGCTGCTCCATCCAATTGCAGCTGTTCCAGCCCCGGATCAGCTCCCCGCCCCACTCGCGCGAGACGACCTCCGCCGCCCGTTCCGCCACGCCTTTAGGCAGGGGCCCCAGGGAGTTTCCGTCGAGATAAATCACCCCTTCCGGCAGATCGAACAGATCCTTTCGCGGCAACGTCATTCCTACAGTCCTCCACGCATGTTCCAAAGTTCCGGGAACAGTTCGACCTCCAGCATCCGCCGCAGGTATTTCACGCCACTTGTCCCGCCGGTGCCGCGCTTGAACCCGATCACCCGCTCCACGGTGGTGACATGGTTGAAACGCCAGCGCCGGAAATAATCCTCAAGGTCCATCAGCTTCTCGGCGAGTTCATAGAGCGTCCAGTGCCGCTCCGGCTCCCGGTAGACCCGCGTCCAGGCCTGGGTCACTGCCTCATCCGCCGCATGGGGCGCGCGCATCCGGTAGACCTCCGGAGCGAACCGCACATCCAGTTCCGCCTCCAGCGCCCGCAGCGCCAGGTGGTAAATCGAGGGCCGCGCCAATTCCGCCTCCAGACGCCCCAGCAGATCCGCGCGATGTTCATGCACCCGCATCATCGCCTCATTGCGGTTGCCAAGCATGTACTCGATCAGCCGGTACTGGTGCGACTGGAAGCCTGACGAGGCGCCAAGCTGCTCACGAAAGGTCGTGTAGTCGCTCGGCGTCATGGTACGCAGAACATCCCAGGCCCCATTGAGCTGTTCGAATATGCGCGACACCCGTGCCAGCATCTTGAACGCGGGCCGGGCCTCGCCCCGGCCAAGACAGTCCCGCACCGCCGACAGCTCATGCAGCGCCAGCCGCATCCACAGCTCCGAGGTCTGGTGCTGAATGATAAACAGCATCTCGTCATGGGCGTCGGACAGGGGCTTCTGCGCGGCCAGGATCATGTCGAGGCCCAGATAGTCGCCATAGCTCATGTCCTCCCGGAAGGACATTTTGGCCCCGTCCTGGCCTGGATCATACGCGTCAGTCATGCCCTCACCCTTCCGCCGCGGCGGCCGTTTTTGTTTGCGACGGACCGTACTCCCCCGCGTCGTGCCGCGTCCATGCCCGCACACAAAAAAATGGCCCGGAGCGCAGGTGCGGTCCGGGCCATCAACTGGTGTCAGGGACGGCTTACTGCCAGGAGGCGATCAGCTCGTCATAGGACACGGTTTTGGGCTCCTCGTCCTCATTCTCCAGTTTCGGATAGGGCGCACCTTCCTGGGAGAACCAGTGCTCGGGGTCCATTTCCTCGTTCATGACCGGGCCAAGATCGCCCTGGATACCGGCACGTTCCAGGCGCTCAAGCACGCGCTCCTGATCGGCACAGAGCTGGTCCAGTGCCTCCTGCGGGGTTTTCGCACCGGACATGGCGTCGCCGATGTTCTGCCACCACAGCTGCGCCAGCTTCGGATAGTCGGGAACGTTGGTGCCGGTCGGCGACCACTGAACCCGTGCGGGCGAGCGGTAGAACTCGACCAGACCGCCCAGCTTGTCCGCACGCTCCGTGAAGTGGTCGGAGTTGATCGTGGACTCGCGGATGAAGGTCAGACCCACATCGGACTTTTTGAGGTCAACCGTTTTGGAGACCACAAACTGCGCATAGAGCCATGCGGCCTGGGCGCGGTCGACCGGGGTGGATTCCATCAGCGTCCAGGAACCGGCGTCCTGGTAGCCAATTTTCTGACCCTCTTTCCAGTAAACGCCATGCGGGGACGGGGCCATGCGCCATTTTGGCGTGCCGTCCTCGTTCATCACCGGCAGACCGGGCTGCACCGTGTCGGCGGTGAAGGCGGTGTACCAGAACATCTGCTGCGCGATGTTGCCCTGTGCGGGGATCGGACCGGCCTCGGAGAAGGTCATGCCGGCTGCGGCGGGCGGCGTGTATTTCTGCAGCCACTCGATCGCCTTGGTCACGGCGTAGACCGCGGCCGGGGCGTTGGTTGCACCACCACGGGCCACGCAGGAGCCAACGGGCTGGGAGTTTTCGTTCACACGAATGCCCCACTCATCCACGGGCAGGCCGTTGGGCTCACCCACGTCGCCCATACCGGCCATGGACATCCACGCATCGGTGTAGCGCCAGCCGAGCGACGGGTCCTTCTTGCCGTAGTCCATGTTGCCGAAGACCTCGCCCTCGACGCCCATGTGGCTCAGGTCACGGCCGGTGAAAAACTCGGCGATGTCCTCATAGGCGGACCAGTTCACCGGAACGCCAAGCTCGTAGCCGTACTGCTCCTGGAAGTCGGCCTTGTTTTTCTCGTCGTTGAACCAGTCGTAGCGGAACCAGTAGAGGTTCGCGAACTGCTGGGTCGGAAGCTGGTAAAGCTTGCCGTCCGGGCCGGTGGTGAAGGAGGTGCCGATGAAGTCCTCAAGGTCGAGACCGGGGTTGGTCACGTCCGCGCCCTCACCCGCCATCCAGTCGGTCAGGTTGCGCACCTGCTGATAGCGCCAGTGGGTGCCGATCAGGTCGCTGTCGTTGATATAGGCGTCATAGATGTTCTCGCCCGACTGCATCTGGGTCTGCAGCTTTTCAACCACGTCTCCCTCACCGATAAGGTCGTGCGTGACCTGAATGCCGGTGATCGCGGTAAAGGCCGGGGCCAGAACCTGGCTCTCGTACTCGTGCGTGGTGATGGTCTCGGACACCACCTTGATGTCCATGCCCTGATAAGGAGCGGCGGCATCAATGAACCACTGCATTTCCGCTTCCTGGTCCTCACGGGACAGGACGGACATGTCGCCGATTTCCGCGTCCAGGAACGAACGCGCGGCGTCCATGTCCGCCATCGCCGGGCCGCTCAGCAGCCCAAGCGACAGCGCCAGCGCCGTCGTTGATCTAAGGTTGGGTCTCATTCTTCTCTCCCTTTTGGTTGACTTTGAATTTCTGTTTGGGGGTGGCGGATCAGGTTCATCCGTCCCGCCCGGCGGCTACGCCGGGCAGCGCCGACCGCCCCCAATGGGCGGCGCTCCGCTTCGCCCGCGGTCGCCCCTGCCCTCGTCTGTTGGCGGAAACGCGGGAAAGGCCATGCCTACACCCACCGAAACACCGCCGCCGCGTACACCAGGCACACCGCCAGCGCCCAGGGCTGGTTCTCACCCACGATCCCCAGCCACGCGAGGTTGATAAAGGCCGACCCGAGCAGCGAGATAAACACCCGGTCCCCGCGGGTCGTCTCGGTCCCCAGGATACCCCGTCGTGGCGTTTCGGGATACTTGATCGCAAGCACCGAGAACACGATCAGCGTGCAGGCGATGAAGGCGAAAAACGCCGCCGTCGGCCATGTCCATGCCATCCATGCCATGTTTACACCCTCCCCAGGGCGAAGCCCTTGGCAATGTAGTTCCGCACGAAATAGATCACGAGCGCACCAGGCACGACCGTCAGGATCCCGGCCGCCGCCAGAACGCCCCAGTCAATGCCGGAGGCCCCCTGGGTGCGGGTCATGATCGCGGAAATCGGCTTTGCATCCACCGTGGTCAGCGTGCGGCTCAGCAGCAGTTCCACCCACGAGAACATGAAGCAGAAGAACGCCGCCACCCCGATCCCGCTGGCAATCAGCGGCATGAAAATCTTCACAAAAAACCGCCCGAAGGAATACCCGTCAATATAGGCCGTCTCGTCAATTTCCTTGGGCACACCCCGCATGAACCCCTCAAGGATCCATACCGCCAAAGGCACGTTGAAGAGACAGTGCGCCAGCGCCACCGCGATATGCGTGTCAAAGAGCCCCACCGAGGAATAGAACTGAAAGAACGGCAGCGCGAACACGGCGGGCGGCGCCATCCGCTGGCTCAGCAGCCAGAAGAACAGATGCTTGTCACCCATGAAGTTGTAGCGGCTGAAGGCATAGGCCGCCGGCAGCGCCACCGCGAGGCTGATCACCGTGTTCATCACCACGTAGATCAGCGAGTTCACATAGCCCATGTACCAGGCCGGGTCAGTGAGGATCGTCCGGTAATTGTCCAGCGTCGGACTGTTCGGCCAAAGCGTGAAGGTGTTCAAAATCTCCGTGTTCGTCTTCAGGCTCATGTTCAGAAGCCAGTAGATCGGCAGGAGCAGGAACAGAAGGTAAAGCCCCATCACGATTGCGCTTTTGTTGATCCGCATTGGCCTCACCCTCCCCGCTTCTCGAGCGTCGTCATGACCGTATAGAACACGTAGGCCATGGTCAGAATGACAAGGTTGTACATCAGCGAGAACGCCGCCGCCGGTCCGAGGTCAAACTGCCCCAGCGCCATCTTCACCAGGTCAATGGACAGAAGCGTGGTCGCGTTGCCAGGCCCTCCGCCGGTCACAACGAACGGCTCGGTATAGATCATGAAGCTGTCCATAAAGCGCAGCAGGATCGCGATCATCAGAACGCCCATCATCTTCGGCAGCTCAATGTAGCGGAACACGTTCCAGCGCGAGGCCTGATCGATCTTGGCCGCCTGGTAATATGCATCAGGAATGGATTTCAGCCCGGCATAGGCCAGCAGTGCCACGAGCGAGGTCCAGTGCCACACATCCATGATGATGATGGTGAACCAGGCCGCAAAAACGTCCTGCGTGTAGTTGTAGGATATGCCCACCGCATCGAGCGTATAGCCCAGCAGGCCAATATCCACGCGGCCGAAAATCTGCCAGATGGTGCCGACCACGTTCCACGGGATCAGCAGGGGCAGCGACATCAGCACCAGACACACGCTCGACCAGAACCCGCTCTTGGGCATGTTGAGCGCCACGAAAATCCCCAGCGGGATCTCAATCGCCAGAATAATGCCGGAGAACAGAAGCTGCCGCCCCAGCGCGTTCCACATGCGCTCGCTTTCCAGCATCTCCCTGAACCACTCCAGGCCCGCCCAGAAGAACTGGTTTTGCCCGAACGTGTCCTGCACCGAGTAGTTCACAACCGTCATCAGCGGGATCACCGCCGAAAACGCCACCAGAACCAGAACCGGCAGGACCAGAAACCAGGCCTTTTGATTGACCGTCTTCTCCATCAGACCGCCTCCCCTTCCTGGCGCCATTCATTCACGTAGACATTCACATGCGCCGGATCGAACACCACCCGGTTCATGTCCGGCGAAATGGCGCGGCCCTCGCCCACCACGATGTTGATGTCATTGCCAAAGAGATCGGCGCGCACGATCCGGTGCCTCCCCACATCCTCGACGCGCCGCACCGTGACGGGCAGCCCGCCCTCATCGGTCAGGCTCACGAACTCGGGCCGCACGCCCAGTGTCGCACCACCCTGAACGGCGCCGTAGGACCGGCCCAGCGGCACGGCATTTCCGTCCACCGTCGCGGTCGTGCCATCCACCGTCGCCGGGATCACGTTCATGCCTGGCGAGCCGATGAAATAGCCCACGAAGGTATGCGCGGGTTTTTCGAACAGCTCCTGCGGCGTGCCGATCTGCACCACCCGGCCGTCATACATCACCACAACCCGGTCCGCGAAGGTCAGAGCCTCGGTCTGGTCATGGGTCACATAAATCATGGTGTGCCCGAACTCGTGATGCAGCGATTTAAGCTGCGTGCGCAGCTCCCACTTCATATGCGGGTCAATCACCGTCAGAGGTTCATCGAACAGGAGAGCGTTCACGTCCTCCCGCACCATGCCGCGCCCGAGCGAGATTTTCTGTTTTGCATCCGCCGTCAGACCGCGCGCACGACGATCCAGCTCGGCCTCCATGCCAATCATTTCCGCAATCTTCCGCACCCGCTCCGCCACATAGGCCGGGTCCGATCCACGGTTCTTCAGCGGGAAGGCCAGATTGTCGCGCACGCTCATCGTGTCATATACGACCGGGAACTGGAAAACCTGCGCGATGTTGCGGTCCGCGGTGGTCGCGGCCGTCACATCCACATCGTCAAACAGGATGCGTCCCTGGCTTGGGTGCAAAAGCCCCGAAATAATGTTGAGCAGCGTCGACTTGCCGCAACCCGACGCGCCGAGCAGCGCATAGGCCTCACCGTCATTCCAGACGTGATTAAGTTCCTTCAGCGCGAAATCATCCTCGCCCTTCGGGTTCGGAAGGTAGGAATGGGCCAGGTTGTCCAGCGTGATCTTTGCCATGATCCCCCCTCTAGGCCGCCAGCGCGTAAGCCGCGGGCGCCACAAGCTCACCGGTTTCGCTGAACACGTAGACATGCGCGGGATCGAGATAGACCGGCAGAGCGCTGCCCGGCTTCAGGTCATGCACACCATGCACCAGTCCAACCCAACGCGCGCCACCGTGGTCGAGATGCACGAAGGTCTCCGACCCGGTCAGCTCCGTCACCACGAGTTTCGCGTCAAACCGGATGGCCTCATCGCCATGCCGCGAAATTTCCAGATGATTGGGCCTGAACCCGGCCATGTATTTGCCGTCGGCAATGTCGGCCAGCGCACCGGTGGCCGGCGTTTTCAGCCCGTCGCCAAATTCCAGATGCCCGCCCGTTTTGGTGATGGGCAGGAAATTCATCGGCGGATCGCTGAACACCCGCGCCGTGGTCGCATCCACCGGCTGGCGATAAACGGTCGGCGTCGGGGCAAACTGCGTCACGCGCCCTTCCCAGAGCGTCGCGGTATTGCCCCCGAGCAGAAGCGCCTCCTCAGGTTCGGTTGTCGCGTAAACGAAAATCGAGCCCGATTCCTCGAAGATCTTCGGGATCTCAACCCGCAACTCCTCGCGGAGCTTGTAGTCGAGGTTGGCCAGCGGCTCATCGAGCAGCACGAGCCCCGCGTTTTTCACCAGCGCCCGGGCCAGCGCGCATCTCTGCTGCTGTCCACCCGACAGCTCCAAGGGCTTGCGCTGAAGCATCGGTGTGAGCTGCATCAGCTCCGCCGCCTTGCCCACGGCGGCCTCAATCTCGGCCTTCGACGCGCCGGTCAGCCGCAGGGGCGAGGCAATGTTCTCATAGACCGTCATGGACGGGTAGTTGATGAACTGCTGGTAGACCATTGCCACCTTACGTTCCTGCACCCGCACGCCGGTCACGTCCTGCCCGTCCTGGAAAATGCGGCCCTCCGAGGGCGCATCCAGACCGGCCATCAGCCGCATGAGGGAGGTCTTGCCGGAAAGCGTCGGACCAAGCAGCACGTTCATCGTGCCCTTTTCCAGAGTCAGATCGGTGGGGTGGATATGCGTCTCCCCCCCGACAAGCTTGGAAACACCCTTGAGTTCGAGTGTCATTCAGCCTCCCCTGCGTGGCGTCTTTATGCCGTGTCCTGCCGACGCCCGTTGTTCATTTCCCGACTCCCAAGGGGTCAGGCCCAACACATGTGACAAAATTCCGTCGTCATGTGAAGAGGGTATTTTCGTTTTTGTTCGTTTTTCCGTCGATAATGTTCCAATAGAACCAATCGCCGAAATTACAGACCAGTTTCAACCACAGTCATATTTGAGCCTGTACCGCTTCGCGTCCAGCATTATCCGGCGGCAAGCCCGAGTATTTTCGCGCGGTCGAAATTTGCCCCGCACAAAACCACCACCGACGTCTTCCCACGCAGATCTCCCGCCACCTTCAGGAACCCCGCCAGTGCCAGCGCCGCCGCGCCCTCCACCAGCATCTGCTCCTCCTGGGCAAGCCTGCGCACCGCCTCCGCAATCTCCGCCTCGCTGCACGAAACAACCTCGTCCACGACCTCCATGGCGAGCGGCAGGGTCAGGCTGTCCTCATCCATGCCGCCGGCAATCCCGTCGGCCAGTGTCTCGAAATGCTCGGTTTCCACCACGCGCCCTGCCTCCAACGACGCCCGGAGCGTATCGGAATTTTTCGCCGCGACACCATAGACCCGCGTCCCCGGACGACAGCTTTTCAGAACCGACCCGATCCCGGAAATCAGCCCGCCGCCCCCCATCGCCACAAAAATCGTGTCGATCCTTTCCGCCTGCTCCAGCAGTTCCAGGCCAATCGTCCCCTGCCCGGCAATGACCTCCGGATCATTGTAGGGCGACACGTACCGCCAGGACCCATCCGCCGCGAGGTCCTGGGCGTGTTTCTCGGACAGACCGGATTCCTCACCGTGCTGGATGATCTCCACGCCATACCCGGCAATCCGCGACCGCTTCGCCTCCGCCACCGTGGTCGGCAGAACCACCGTCAGGTTCTGCCCGGTCAAAGACGCCGCACGGGCCGAAGCGATGCCGTGGTTGCCGGAGGACGCGGTGATCAACCGGCTGCCCGGCTCCATCGCCGTCATCCGGCTCGCCGCGCCGCGCATCTTGAACGATCCTGTCAGCTGAAAGTTCTCGGCCTTGAACCGAAGGTCACAGCCCAGGGCCTCTCCCACGCCCCGCGAGGGCAGGAGCGGCGTCCGGTAAATCAGATCCGCGATCCTCTCCCGCGCCCGCACGGATCGCGCCGCGACCACCTCCAAAGCCTCTGACATCTCAGCCTCCCGCTATCGCCGCAGCAACCGCATCCACGACCCGCGTGACTTCCTCAGTGGTATTGTACTGCGCCAGACCAATCCGGACCACGCCCTCATCCAGCGGCAGTTCAAGCGCCCGCGCCGGTTCCCAGGCGTAGTTGTGGCCGTGCCAGACAAATATGCCCTGCCCGCCCAAAGCCGTCGCAATTTCCAGCGGCTTCACCCGCGCATGGCGGAACGACACGGTCGGAACCCGCTCCCCGACCCGCGCCGGGTCGGTAATGCCATAGACCGTCACGCCATCCAGAGCCTGAAGCCCCGCGATCAGCTGCAGGGTCATCGCCTCCTCATGCTCCCGCGCCGCCGCATAGGCCTGCGCGATCAGGTCCCGCCGCGACCCCGTGCCGCCAGACATCCGTCCCAGTTCCTCAAACCAGGCAACAGTCGCAGACAAACCCGCCAACAGCTCATATTGCGGCGTCCCCGCCTCAAACCGGCCAGGCAACTCATCCGTCACGCACCGGCCCTTGTAGGGATGCAGTTCCGTCAGAAGCGTCTCACGCCCCCAGACGATCCCCATATGCGGCCCGAAAAACTTGTAGGACGAACAGGCCAGAAAATCACAGCCCAGCTCCTGAACATCGACCAGGTGATGCGGCGCAAGCTGAACCGCATCCACGTAAACCAGCGCGTCCGCCTCATGCGCCACCTCCGCCAGCGTCCGTACGTCATTGATGGCCCCGGTCATGTTGCTCGCGTAGTTCAGAGCAACGAGCCGCGTCCGGTCGGATAAAACCTCAGCCAGGTCCTCCGGTCTGACCTGCCAGGTCTCCCGGTCAAAATCGACCCAGATGATGCGCAGGCCCTTTTCCTTCGCCACCTCCAGCCACGGGCCGACATTGCCCTCGTGCTCCATGCGGGTGATGACGATCTCATCGCCCGGCTGGAAATCCCGGCAGATGCTGCGCGACAGATGAAAGGTGAGCGAAGTCATGCTCTGCCCGATCACCACCTCCCGCGCGGAGGCGGCCCCGAGGAACAGCGCCATGTCCTCATGGGCTGTTTCGGCGATCCGGTCCGTGGCCTGGCTCGTCGCGAACATGCCTCCGGAATTGCTGGAATGGTTCAGAAAGTAGTCACCGATGGCCCCGACCACCGTCTGCGGCACCTGCGTCCCGGCGGGGTTGTCAAGATAGACCCGCTCCCGTCCCTCATCCCTCACCGCAAGCGACGGAAACCGCTCGCGCACGCGCATCACCGGAAAACCCATATTATCCCCTTAAGACTGCCGGGCCTCCGCGGCCCACGGCGCACTGTCTTCCCGAAACCGCACAAAATAACAACAGCCTCCACGTTCCCCGATACACTTCGCGGGCGGAAGCGGATACACCCTGCGCACTGGCCCGCCCGACCAAAGACCTGATCCAGCCGGAGACCACAGTGCAGGACACCACACGACCGCCCCATCCCTTCGCCGGGGACGCCGATCCGGAGCGGATGGGGCATAACCGCGCCTGGTTCAACCTGCTTCGCGTCCACCGCCATCTGCACCCCCAGGTCGCGCGCCACCTGCGCGAGGCGGGGATCGAGGACCCGATCTGGCATGAGATCATGATCGACATCGGCCGCGCGGGTGAGGCCGGCCGGCGGATGCATGACGTGGAAAAGCACCTCTACGTGCCCCAGTACAGCCTCTCGCGTCACGTCTCCCGCCTTGTGGACCGCGGCTGGGTCTCGCGCAGTGCTGCGTCGGGCAAAGGCCGCGGCCAGGTTCTCCACCTCACCCCGGAAGGCAAGGCCGTCGATGCGGAGGTCTGGCCCCTGTACGAAGAGGCCATACACCAGGTCATCGGCACGCGGCTGAGCCCCGACGAGGGCTATCAGCTCGCGCGCCTCCTGATCCGCCTCTACGACTGAGGCCGTCCCTGCGCCATTGACGCGCATGCCCCCGTCTGTAACCATCCCACCGCAACAGCGTACATCTCTGGCTGTGTCATGCAGGGTCCAAAACCGGCAAAAGCCTGTGCGGGCCGGCGGATTTGCCGACCGCGGTCATGGGATTGCCACCGGTAAAACCGGCGACGCGGGAACACAACGAACAGGGAGCGCCCACCGCTCCCGATAAACAGGAAGGAATAGGGAAACATGACCCTGATCAGGAAACCGACAACCTTTGCCCAGCCGACGCGCCGCGCGTTTCTGGGCGCGACGGCCGCGGCCGCGGGTCTCGCCTCGACCGGGACACTGCTCGGCGTCCGGCCCGCGCGGGCGCAGGAACGTGGCGGCACCATCCGCGTGGCAAAAGGCCACGGCAACACCAGCGACACGCTAGATCCGGCAACCTGGACCAACGGCTTTACCGTGGCGCTCTCGCTCGGGATGCAGGGCTTCCTGACCAAGGTGGCCGTGGACGGCACCGCCGAACCCGACATTGCCGAAAGCTGGGAAGCCACCCCCGACGCCAAAACCTGGCGCTTCAAGATCCGCTCCGGCGCGACGTTCCATTCCGGCAAGGAGGTCACCCTCGACGACGTGATCGACTCCGTGAACTACCATCGAGGCGAGAACTCGACCTCCGTGGCCAAACCTCTGGTGGACCCGATTGTCGAAATCACGAAGGACGGCTCCGACACCGTTGTCTTCCAGCTCGAGACCGGCAGCGCCGACTTCCCCTTCGTCTTCACCGACTACCACATGGCCATCTGCCCCTCGGACGGGTCGGGCGGCATCGACTGGCGCTCCGGCGACGGCTGCGGCCCCTACCGCCTCGTGGAATTCGATCCCGGCGTGGTGGCACGGCTTGAGCGGTTCGAGAATGACTGGAACCAGGACCGCGGCTTCATCCAGACCGTGGAAATGCTCTCGGTCGTCGACCTCAACGCGCGCACCACGGCCCTGACCTCCGGCGATGTGGACGCGATTGACAAGCTGGACCTGAAAACCGTGGGCCTTTTGGGCCGCAACCCCAATGTCGGCATCCACTCCATCGCCGGTCCGCAGTACTACAGCTTCGCCGCCCGCTGCGACGTGAGCCCGCTCGACAGCGTCAACGTACGCCTCGCTCTGAAACACGCCATCAACCGCGAGGAACTGGTCGAGAAAATCCTCTTCGGCCACGGCACCGTGGGCAAGGACCAGCCCATCGGCCCAAGCTACCGCTTCCACGACCCGGACCTGGCCCAGACGCCATACGACCCGGACAAGGCGAAGTTCTACCTCAAGGAAGCCGGTCTCGACAGCCTCGACGTCGAACTTTCCGCCGCCGACGCGGCCTTCCCTGGCGCGGTGGATGCGGCGGTTCTCTACCAGAACTCGGCCACGGCCGCGGGCATCAACGTCAACGTCAAGCGCGTGCCAAATGACGGCTACTGGTCCGATGTTTGGCTGAAGGATCCGTTCTGCGCCGTGTACTGGGGCGGACGTCCGACCGAGGACCAGATCTTCACCACGGCCTATGCCGGCGGTGCGGCCTGGAACGACAGCTACTGGCAGAACGACCGCTTCGACGAACTGCTCGTCGCGGCCCGTGCCGAACTGGACGAAGCGAAACGCCGCGAAATGTATGGCGAAATGCAGCAGATCGCCTCAACCGACGGCGGCACGGTCCTGCCCATGTTCGCGAACTTCGTCTTCGCCACCGGCGCCCGCGTCGTCCACGGCGACATGGCCTCCAACTTCGACCAGGACGGCGAACGCTGGATGGAACGCTGGTCCCTGTCCGGTTGATCCACACGACTTTACTGCCGGAGCCCCCGCGGTTCCGGCAGACCCCCTATGTCTCCAGACCCTCAAGAAGCGTATTGAGCGCCGCCTCAATGGGACTGTCCCCGACCTTTTCCGGTATGAGAAACCCTTCCAGATCCAGCATCGTCAGACCATGCAGCTGCGCCCAGCAGGCGGCCGCCTGACCGCGCACCAGATGCTATTGTGGCACGCAAAAAAAGACGGAACAGTCGTAGCCGACCAACTAAATGCTCCCTAAGTGTTACCTAAAAACCGAGAATACAGATCACTAGACCGATCGGTCATCCCAATTGCAATAGCGCCTTTTGTACCGTCTCGAAGGTGTTCGATGTCTGTCAAGTTAGTCCCGGTGAACATGGCTTGAATAAGATCTTCTGCATATTTGTGTTGGGAGAAGAAACGCCTAAAGGCAAATGCATATGCATCTGCAAATTGAAGTGGTGGCTCATATTTCTTTTCGGCAAAATGTATTGCTCCAACTATCCGCCTGACGCTCCCAAACTTCCGCGTCATGCTCGATCTTTGACGCTGCATCTCCCAGTGCAATTTCCGCAATGTCTGCCGCATTTTGTTTGTGTCCTCGGAAATTACCGTAGCAATTTCTGATGGAGGATAAATGCGATCGCTGATGGCATCTGCGGCATACAGTGCGCGGTCGTGCGCAGTTAAGTGGCGCCTTGTCGCGCGATCCTTACGGGAAAGGGTCAAGTCGTCATCGGCGGCCAAGGCTGCACCGATCGAGATCGTAATTTCACTCGCTCTAATCACGCTCAGCATGTCTTTTACGAATTGCCAACGCTTCTCCACGGACCAGTCTGTGTACGGCGTCTTTTTCCCTGAAGTAATGTCTTTTGCATGGAATATGAACCTGTCACACGCGTCAGTTTGTATGTATTCTGACACAACTTTCTGCCGGAAATTTTCTACTTCGCGCCACTTATTGTGCGGAATAATAACTGCGGCGACTACCGTGACCGATTCATGTTCAGCAGGGCTAGTGCCAGCTTCATCAACATATATATTTACCAAATTCAGCGCTCAATTTTTGGGGTTGCAAAAAAATTTGTAATTGTCCGAAAAATCTTAGTACATACTAACTTTTCAAGATAATTGCGAAATAGCGAACACGTTGCAATATATTCATCCAAAACTACAGAATTTACTCTTCTAAACCCTCCAACAGCGTGTTGAGTGCCGCCTCAACAGGTTTCTCCCCGACCTTCTCCGGTATGAGAAATCCTTCCAGATCCAGCATCGTCAGACCATGCAACTGCGCCCAGCAGGCGGCCGCCTGACCGCGCACCGGATGCGGGCGAACCGCGCCCTCCCGCTGCCCCTGCTCGATCATCTCGACGGCCAGTTCAAAGGTCGCGGCGGCCCTCGGATCGCCCTGCGTCTGCTCCGTTACCACACCACTGCCCAGCATCAGCCGGTACAGCGCGGGGTGGTCGTGGGCGAACTGAAGATAGACCTTCGCGACACGTAGAAACTTCGCACGGAAAGTGGCGGGCTCCTCCATCGCCGCGCGAATGCGCTCATAGGCACGGTCAAACCCGATCAGGGCCAGTTCCCCCAGCAGCGACATCTTGTCGGGAAAATGCTTGTAGGGCGCGGAATGGCTCACCCCTGCCCGTCGCGCCACCTCGCGCAGGGTGAAGTTCCATCCATCCTCCTCCAGCATCATTTCCATGGCCGTATCAAGGATCGCATTGCGCAGATCCCCGTGATGATAGGGGCGGTTTTGCTTTTCTTTCATAACATCCACAATTTTTTTCACCGGCATGTTGACAATGTCTACATACAGGCCCAGTTAAGTCAAGTTGTCACTGTCTACATAGGCTGGAAAGAGAAATGAGCGTGCTGCTGCAATACGTCAATGGTCATGAGGTAAATTATGGTCCCGCTGCGACCCTGAGCCGACAGCGCACCGCCTTTCTGAACGGGGGCGCACCGACCCTCGCGCAGCGGCGCGCCGATCTCAAAACACTGCGCGGGCTGCTCACGGATCACCGGGCCGACTGGGAAGCAGCCATCGCCGCAGATTTCGGCCACCGCGCCCATCACGAAACCGCCATCATGGAACTCGTCCCCACCATTGAGGGCATTGACTACCTCTCCCGCAACCTGCGTCGCTTCATGCGCCCCGAACGCCGTCACGTCCCGGCGCTGTTTCGCATGGGCAGTGCCCGTGTGGAGTACCAGCCGCTCGGCGTTGTGGGCATCATCTCGCCCTGGAACTACCCGGTAAACCTCGCCCTAATGCCACTCGCCACCGCGCTGGCGGCGGGCAACCGCGTCATGCTGAAGGTCTCCGAATTTACTCCCATCACCAGCGGCCTCATGCACCGCCTCATCTCGCAGGCCTTCGACCGGTTTCAGGTCAGCGTGATTACCGGCGACGCCTCCGTCGCCCAGGAATTCAGCCGCCTGCCCTTCGACCACCTCATGCTCACCGGCTCGACCAAAACCGGACGCGCCGTGATGCAGGCGGCCAGCGAAAACCTCGTGCCGGTCACGCTGGAGCTTGGCGGCAAATCCCCCGTCATCGTTGCGCCGGGCCGTGTCACCGAACACACCACGCGCCGCATCGCCTTTGGCAAACTCGCCAATGCGGGGCAAACCTGCGTCGCGCCCGATTACGCTCTTGTGCACGAAAACGACGTCGACGCCTTCACCGAAGCCTTCTCCACCGCGACCGCCCGGCTCTATCCCAACGGTCCGGACTGCAAAAGCTACAGCACAATCGCCAGCGACGCGCATTTTGACCGCCTGAATGCGCTGATTGACGACGCCCGCGCCCATGGCGCCCTGATCCTGCCCGTGGGCCGCAACGTGGCCCAGGCCGCCAACCGGGAGCGCACAATAGCGCCCACCCTGATCCTCAACCCCGCGCCGGGCATGGACGTGATGCAGGAGGAAATATTTGGCCCAATCCTGCCCATCGTCACCTACAGGACGCTCGACCAGGCCATCGACTACATAAACGAACGGCCCCGCCCCCTCGCGCTTTACTATTTCGGCCCCGAGGGCGCCGCCTGCGACAGGGTCCTCTCCCGCACGACCTCCGGCAATGTCGGCATCAACTCGACCCTGATGCACGTGGCCCTGGACGACCTGCCCTTCGGCGGCATCGGCCACAGCGGCATGGGCGCCTATCACGGTATCGAAGGCTTCCGCCGCTTCAGCCATGCAAAAGGCATCTACGCCCAGGGCCGCCGAAACCTCGCCGACCTGGCCCAGCCTCCCTACGGCACCGCCGCCAACGCGCTGCTCGCATGGAAACTGGGATAGGCCCTCAATAAGGGCAATCCGGTCGCCGTACGCGCCATGTTCACTGCGACCGGCCCGTGACGTCATCAGGCTCAAAACCGGCTGACAGCCACCGCGACGAAGACTTTACCGGAACCGCGCGGCGTTTTCCGCCGCCGCGGCATCCGTATCACCCCGGCCAAAGGCGGACGGTCGCGGCTCCGGCAACTGCAGCGCCGCCTGCACCTTCGGCATGGCATCGATACGGTCGAACCAGGCCTGCAGATGCGGCAGCCCCTCGACACTCACCGTCGCCCAGAAATACGTGCGCGCCCAGGGGTACGTCGTTATATCGGCAATCGAGATGTCGTCACCCACCAGCCACTCGCGCCCCTCAAGGCGCGTGTTGAGCACCTCCAGCAGTCGGCGGCTCTCGTTCACATAGCGGTCGATGGCATAGGGCACCTCGTCACCATTCGGTTTGGCAATCCGCTGAAAGAACATCGCCTGCCCCATCATCGGACCAATCCCGCCCATCTGGAACATCAGCCACTGCAGCGTCTCCGACCGCTCCTTCGGATCATGGCTCAGGAAGCGGTCGTATTTCTCCGCCAGATACCACAGGATCGCCCCGCTCTCGAAGACCGCGAAATCATCATTCCCGCGATCCACGATGGTCGGAATGCGCCCGTTGGGATTGATCTTCAGGTAGTCCGGCGCCTTCTGCTCCTTCTTCCCGAAATCAATCGGCACAAGCTCATACTCGATCTCCGCCTCATGCAGGAAAATCAGCGGCTTCCAGCCGTTCATCGTGTTGGCGGTGTAGAGAACAATATCAGGCCGCGACATCGGCACTCTCCGCAAATACCTGCGCCAGATGCGCGTCAAACCGGGCGAAATCCGCCTCGACCGACGGGTTTTTCATCACGTCAAAGGCCGCAAACCCAGGCAGCGGCTCAAGCCCGAGAAACTTCGCGGTCAGATGCACCGGGCGCAGCAGATCATCCACCGACATGCCCTCAAAGAACGGCTCATCAGGATCGCCAAACGCCTCTTTCGGTGCATTAAACGTCACGGACAGCACATAGCGCCGACCCTCAAGTGCGCCACCCATGCCGTAATTGGCGGTCGGCGCATCAGCGGTGCGGCCGTCACCCCTGGCGAGCCGTCCATCCATACCAGCGGTATAAACCTCATCCATGTATTTCTTGAACGACCAGGGCACACCCATCCAGTTCACCGGGAACTGCAGGATCACCGTGTCGGCCCAGACATGGTTTTCAATCTCGGCCTCCACATCATAGCCCTCCGCCACCGTGGTCAGACGGACCTCGTGACCCTGGGCCTCAAGCGCGGCTTTCGCCCGCTCCACAAAGGCCGCGTTCAGCCGGCCGGGGGCGAACTCATAGGGCTGTGTGCCGTTCAGAATTAGAATTTTGCTCATCTCACTGGTCCTTTCCACTGCCACCCGTCCCCGACGGGCCCTGTCCGGCACCAGATGCGTCTTGAAGGATGCAAAAGCAACCAGTATACTTTTTGTAACCTTTAAATTTACCCGTCAGGAAAGTGTGAGCCATGGATGCAAGAGTTGAGGAGGACGGGCAGGGTCGCCGCAGCGCCCGCGACGCCTGCACCGAGCCCTGCGCCATCGAGCGGGGCATGCGGATCATCGGCGGCAAATGGACCGGTTCGATTCTCTGGCACCTGAAAGATGGTCCGGTGCGGTTCAACGACCTCGCCCGCATGGTCGGCGGCGCCTCCAAGAAAATGATCACCGAACGCCTGCGCCAGCTTGTGGACCAGGGCCTGGTGAAACGTCAGGTCCTCGAAACCTCCCCCGTTTCCGTCACTTACGAGATCACCGATTTCGGCCGCACCGCGCTTGGCTTCCTCGACGAGCTGCGCCGGTGGAGCGAGGAACTGCCCTCAAACGGCAACGGCGCCTGAACACAAAAAACCCTGCCGCCCTTTCCAGGCGACAGGGTGTCCAATCCGCGGACGGATCCGCCTCAGAACGTCTTCACAGCCACCAGGCTGATCGTACGGCCCGGCTCCTTGAGCGTGGTCAGCTCGTCATACTCACCGCCATAGGTGGCGCGGTCGGCGTATTCCGCATCGAACAGGTTGTCGACGGTCAGGCGCAGCAGAACGCTTTCCATCTGCGGCGGCACGTATTCCGCGAACACGTTCACGACCTCATACCCGTCCAGATCGTTGACGCCATCGGGCATGTCGTAGTCGAACGCCAGGTCCAGACCACCGCCCACGCGCAGCCCGTCAAAGCCCGTTTCCTGCTGAACCTCTAACGCGGCGACGGTCCCCAGCGGCGCACCGTAATCCAGCGCGTAGTAGCTGTCGACCGGATCGCCATCGACCTCAACATCGCTCCTTGAAAGCGTCGCCCGCATGAAGCCGGACGCCCAGCCATATGTCGCGCCCAGGTTGAAACCTTTGCTCTCAAAGTCGAAATTGTCCACACCGCCGCGGGCGTTGTTGATCTCCGTCAGAAAGAACTCACCGCCAAGGCTCAGCGCACCAATGCGCCAGTCCATCCCAACCGTAGCGTTGTTCGCCCGCGACGCCTCCAGCCCGTCATATTCCCAGGTCGGCAAATAGGTGTAGTTATCCTCGATATCGATGCCGCCAAACACTGACGACGCCCCCGCCCGGATATCCACCGTGTCCGTAATCGCATAGGTGGCCGAGACGTTGCCCGAGGCCCCGTTGCTGTCAATATCGTCGCCATTCACGCCCTCAAACGACTGCCAGTCATAGCGGCCACCAAAGGACAGTTTGAGGCGCTCCACCGGCTCCATCCGGGCCTGGGCGAAGATACCCGTGTTGAAACTCTCCTCGCTGTTGTCGTCTCCAAAGGTCGGGCTGGTGTACTCCCCCGTCCGCTTCTGAAAATCCATACCGGCATTCACGCGATCGGTCGCCGACAGATGGAACACGTTCTGGATGGAGGCCGACCAGGTATCCGACAGACCGTTGCTGTCCCACGGTTCCGGGACCCTGATGTCACTCTCGGAATATCCGATCTCAAGCCGCGGGTCCCAAAACCCTCCGGCCTGCATGTTCTGGTAGGACAGCGAGTGACTGCTCCGCTGCGTGTCATAGCGTCGCAGACTGTCCGTCACGCCTTCAAGCCCGCCGAAATTGGCGCGGAACTGACGCAGCTCATCATCGTCAAGCTGAAGCCCCGAATACTCAATCCGGTGACCCGTGTCGCTCTCATACGCAAGCTTGCCCAGGAAACTCGTCAGGTCCGCAGCCGTGCCGAAGACCTCATTGCCGTCGCCGTCATCGTAGTCATCGCCGGTAGCGCGCTTGCCATAGAGAACCCACTCAAAGCCCCGGTACATCCCCGCGAGGGTCAGAGCCCCCTGCGCCGTGTCGCCATTGTCCGAATACGAAAGGCGCAGGTTACCGCCCACCACCTGACCGAACTCCAGAATGTCCGTGGCATCCAGCGTCTCAAACACCACCGACCCGGCCAGGGCGTAGGGCCCCGCATCCGCAGGCGACACCGTTGCATCAACCCGCACGGCCTTCAGAAGGCCGGGATCGATTGCGTTGGCCGAGACATGATGAAACGCGCGGTTGTTCTGCGACGCCCCATCAATGGTCACGCCGAGGTTCAGCATGTCCACACCGTTGACGAAAATCTTCTGCGTCAGCGGCAGGGCGCCCCCCACCGATACCGAGGCAATGCCCGAGAACACGTCCTTCAGATCGCCCGTTCGCGCGTTTTCCAATTCGCGCTCCGTCACATACATTGAGGTTGCACGGTCCGCGCTGCCCCCAAGCTCATCCTCGGCCTCGACCACAATCGGGTCCAGTGAAAAGCTTTCCTCCTGTGCCGCCGCCATCTGGGACATGGCCAGGACCGATGCCGTACCCGCCAGAATCCGGGCCGTGTTTCCGCGCGAAAACGCCATAATGACTTCCCCCGTCATACTCTGTTTCTGGCTTGGGGAAACCCTGGCTCAACGTGCCGCATATACCGAACGTCCGATTACATGCAAGTGCATGTTAACCTTTTGGACGATGTTTCAACCCCTGCGCGTACCAATGCCCACTGCACAGGCACGAAACGCCGGGAGAGACGCCGACAACCCTCCATTAACCCTGTTCCAAAGCAATCCTTGCCCCAAACGCGGCTTTTACGACAAATTGTATCTATCCAAGGGGTATGGGGAACACCGGCATGCGTAATCTGACACTGCTTTTTGGCCTGTTGCTGCTCGCGGCCTGCGGTGGCAATGGCAAAACCGATCTGAAACCTTCCGAGAGCGGCGGCAGCCGGGCGGAGGGCATCGTGATCCATTCCTCCACCAAAAGCCTGTTCACGCCGGTCACTCCGGACTGGACCATCGCCGACGGCAACGCGCTGGACCGCTGCCGCTCCTGGGGCTATGAGCGCGCCTCGGAATACACCGGGTCGCAGGAAATCTGCCGCCAGTATGACCGCCACGGACGCTGCACGATTACGACGACCAAGCGCTACTACCAGTGCGAAGGCTGAGCCACTTAACCTGACGACAGCAGAACCTTAAACGTCACGCCCGGCCGACCCGCCGGGCCTGATGCTTCGCCACGGCATCGCGGGTCATCTCGCCCTTTTCCGTGAGGATCACGTCAAACTCCGCAAGGTCCGCGATGCAGGCCGACTTGATCTGACCGATCTTGCTGCGGTCCACCACCAGAACGCTTGACCGCGCCCGCGCCATCGCCGCCCGCTTCAGCCCGGCCTCCCGAAACGTGGTGCAGGTCGCGCCCAGATCCGCATCCACACCGGCCGCTGAAATAAAGGCGTGCCCAATGGCAAACTGCGCCAGCGTCGCATCCTCATCAAGCGGATAGAACGACGCCGTAGGCGGGTGATACGTCCCCCCGATCACCACCAGCCGGATATTGGGCTTGCGCACCGCCATATCCGCGATGTTTAGCGCATAGCAGATCAGCGTGACCTCCATATCCACCGGGATCATCCCCACCAGATGCGGCAGCGTGGTGCCGCAATCCACAAAGATGGTGTCCTTCTCCCGGATCAGCGGAACACACGCCGCGCAGGCCGCTTTCTTCGCCGCCTCGTTCCGCTCCGACGCCTCGGTCAGATCATAGGGCGTACGCTGAGCCGACCCGTCCGCGGCCATAATGTGGCCGCCCAGGAACTGAAAAAAGTTCTCGTTGTTCCGCACGTCCCGCCGTACGGTCATCTCCGACACGTCGAGCAGTTCCGCCGCATCGCGCACATGCAAACTCTTCTGTCGCGTCACCTCATCAAGCAGCCGCGTCACCCGCGCCTGCTTCCTGTCGACCGCCCGTCCGGCATCCCCGGTTTTCGACATTTCCTCACCAATCATTTTTGTTAGAATAGTAACATTGTGCTGTTGACATTATAACAAAACTGTCAGAGGTTCAAATAGTACCTGAAACCGGGACACCGCATGGCAAGGGGGAGGTTCATGCAACAGACCGCTCGACTTTCGGGCAGCGCGTCCAGCAATTCCTGGCGCAATGCCGGAATGCCGCTCGACCTTGGCATCCTGAACAATGTGCGCGTCAACCGCTCGGCCACCGAGCGCCGTGTCGCCGCCCTGCCCGGCCGTCGCGCCGTCAAGGGACCGGCCCAGAGCGCCTGGCTTTTGAAGGCCGTGACCTGCATCGACCTCACCACCCTCAACGGTGACGACACCGAGGGCCGCGTCCGCCGCCTCTGCGCCAAGGCCCGCCAGCCCGTCCGCCCCGACATTCTCGAGGGTCTCGGGATGGGCGACCGCCGCATCACCACCGGTGCGGTCTGCGTCTACCACCGTTTCGTTCCCACCGCCGTTGAGGCGCTGAAGGGCACGGGCATCCCCGTCGCCGCCGTCTCCACCGGCTTCCCCGCCGGCCTGGCACCCCATGACACCAAACTGGCCGAGATCCAGTCCTCCGTCGCGGACGGGGCCGAGGAGATTGACATCGTCATCACCCGCGAACACGTCCTGACCGGCAACTGGCAGGCGCTCTATGACGAGATGCGCGACTTCCGCGACGCCTGCGGCGAGGCCCATGTGAAAGCCATTCTCGCCACCGGCGACCTCAAAACACTGCGCAACGTGGCAAAAGCCAGCCTCGTCTGCATGATGGCCGGGGCCGATTTCATCAAAACCTCCACCGGCAAGGAGGGCGTCAACGCCACCCTGCCCGTCTCACTCACCATGATCCGCACCATCCGCCAGTACCAGGAACTGACCGGCTTCAAAATCGGCTACAAACCGGCCGGCGGCGTGTCAAAGGCCAAGGACGTGCTGAATTACTTCGCCCTGATGAAGGAGGAACTGGGCCGCGATTGGCTGGAACCGGACCTGTTCCGCATTGGCGCCTCGTCCCTTCTCGCGGATATCGAGCGTCAGCTTGAACACCATGTCACCGGCGCCTACAGCGCCCTTGAACGCCACCCGATCGGATAAATTCTCATGAATGTAGCGGGTTATTTCGACAGCATGGACTACGCTCCCAGTTTCGAGGATGACGGCGCGGCCCGGAAATGGCTCGCCTCCCATGCGAAGGGCTTCGGCCATTTCATCGACGGCGCCTTCACCAAACCAGGCGCGGAAACCTTTGAAACCTCCGAGCCCGCCACCGGCAAAACGCTCGCGAAAATCTCGCAAGGAACCGACGCGGACGTCAACGCCGCCGTAACCGCCGCGCGCAAAGCGGCGAAATCCTGGGCCGCCCTGCCCGGTCACCAGCGCGCGCTGAAACTCTACGCGCTCGCCCGCATGATCCAGCGCAACGCGCGGCTTCTGGCGGTGGTGGAGGCGCTGGACAACGGCAAACCCATCCGCGAAACCCGCGACATCGACATGCCGCTCGCCGCCCGCCATTTCTACCACCACGCGGGCTGGGCCCAGATCCAGGAGAGCGAATTCCGCGACTTTGAGCCGCTCGGCGTGGTGGGCCAGATCATCCCCTGGAATTTCCCCTTCCTCATGCTCGCCTGGAAGGTCGCCCCGGCCCTTGCGCTCGGCAACACGGTCGTCCTGAAACCGGCCGAGGCCACATCACTCACCGCACTTCTCTTCGCGGAACTCGCCGCCGCCGCGGGCCTGCCGAAGGGCGTTTTGAACATCGTCACCGGCGACGGCCGCACCGGCGGTCTGATCACCGAACACGATGGCCTCGACAAAATCGCCTTCACCGGCTCCACCTCCGTGGGCCGCAAAATCCGCGAAGTCACTGCGGGAACAGGAAAATCCCTGACCCTGGAGCTTGGCGGCAAATCCCCCTTCATCGTCTTCGAGGATGCGGATATCGACGCGGCGGTCGAGGGCGTGGTGGACGCCATCTGGCTCAACCAGGGCCAGGTCTGCTGCGCCGGTTCCCGCCTGATCGTCCAGGAAGGCATCGCAGAAACCTTCCACAAACGCCTTGCCGCCCGCATGGAACACCTGCGCGTCGGCCTCTCGCTCGACAAAACCATCGACATCGGCGCAATCATCGACGGCGACCAACTCACCCGCATCCGCTCCATGGTCGATCGCGGCGTGGCGGACGGAGGCACCCTGCTGCAACCCGCCACCGACATGCCCGAGGGAGGCTGTTTCTTCCCGCCCACGGTGCTGCGCGACATGCCGCAAACGGCCGAGGCCGCGACCGAGGAGATCTTCGGCCCCGTCGCCGTTTCCACCACCTTCCGCACCCCGGGCGAGGCCATTGAGCTTGCCAACCACACCCGCTACGGCCTCTCGGCCAGCGTCTGGAGCGAGAGCGTCAACCAGGCCCTTGACGTGGCCGCGAAACTCGCCTCCGGCATCGTCTGGGTCAACGGCACCAACATGATGGACGCGGGCGTGGGCTTCGGTGGCGTCAAGGAAAGCGGTTTCGGTCGCGAGGGCGGTCGCGAGGGCTGCTTTGAGTACCTGCGCAACCGCGCCTGGACCAAAGGCAAACAGCGCAGCGCGTCCGAGCCACCCGCCTCCCGCGATTACGTCATCGCACCGGTCGACCGCACCGCAAAACTCTTCATCGGCGGCAAACAGGCCCGCCCGGACGGCAACCATTCACGCCCGGTCGTGGGCACGGACGGCAAGGTCCTGGGCGAGGTCGGCGAGGGCAACCGCAAGGATATCCGCAACGCCGTCGAAGCCGCCCGTGCCGCCGCCGGATGGGGCGCCAAGTCCCAGCACAACCGCGCGCAGATCCTCTACTACCTCGGCGAAAACCTCTCGGCCCGCGCCGACGAGTTCGCCGCCCGCCTCCGCGCCATGACCGGCGCAAGCGCGACAAAGGCCCGCGACGAGGTCGACGCCTCCATCTCGCGCCTCTTCACCTACGGCGCCTGGGCCGACAAATACGAGGGCCGGGTCCACATGCCACCCATGCGCGGCCTTGCGCTGGCCATCCCGGAGGCCATCGGCACGGTCGGCGTGATCTGCCCACCCGAGGCTCCACTCCTTGGCTTCATCAGCGCGGTCGCGCCACTGATCGCCACCGGGAACCGGGTTGTCGCCATCCCGTCGGAACCCCACCCGCTCTCCGCCACGGATTTCTACTCGGTCGTGGAAACCTCGGACGTGCCCGCCGGGGTGCTCAACATCGTCACCGGCGACAGCATGGCCCTGGCGAAGGTCCTCGCACAGCATAACGGCGTCGACGGTCTCTGGGCTTTCGGGACCGCGGACCTGTCGGAAACGGTGGAAAAGCTGTCCGTGGGCAACCTCAAGCGCACCTTCACCGACTACGGCCGCCGCTTCGACTGGTCCGATCCCGCAGTCGCCGAAGGAGAGGCATTCCTGCGGCGCGCAACCCAGGTTAAGAACATCTGGGTGCCCTACGGCGAATAGACCGGCACGCAAATAAAAAAAGACAACAGGGAGACGGCGGTGACCGACAAAAGAATATCAATCCTCGGCATTTACGTGGCGGACACGGCCTATCTGGCCCCGCGCCTGCCGAAGATCGGTGAAACCATTTCCGGCAGCGGCTTTGCCCTCGGCCCCGGCGGCAAGGGCTCCAACCAGGCCGTCGCCGCCGCCCGTGCGGGCGCGAATGTCGATTTCATCTCCAAAATCGGCGACGACCCGTTCGGCAAAATGGCCCTCGGCATCTATGAGGAAACCGGCGTCACCCCGCAGCTTGAGATCATGTCCGACATGCCCTCCGGCGCCGCCTTCATCTTCGTCAACGACTCCACCGGCGACAACGCCATCATCGTCTATCCCGGTGCCGCAGGCACCATCACCGTGGATGACGTCGAGGCCCGGCGCGACATCATCGAGAACTCCGCCGTTTTCGTCACCCAGCTTGAACAGCCCGCCGACGCGGCCCAGGCTGCCCTCAAAATCGCCCGCGACGCCGGCGTGACCACCGTCTTCAACCCGGCCCCCGCCAACCCGTTCGACGAGGCCTGCTACGCCCTCAGCGACTATTTTGTCCCCAACGAGAGCGAGGCCTCCGCCATCGTGGGCTTCGAGGTCGAAACCGAGGCCGACGCCAAACGCGCCGGAGAGGCACTGCTGGAACGCGGCGTCGGCACCGCCCTCATCACCATGGGCGGCCAGGGCGTCTACATCCATGGCCCGGACATCAGCGAACTGGTCCCCGCCATCTCCGCCGGCACCGTCATCGACACCACCGGCGCGGGCGACGCCTTCGTTGGCGGCTTCGCCACCGCACTGGCCGAGGGCAAACCGGTCAGCGACGCCGTACGCTTCGGCTGCACCACCGCGGGCATCTCGGTCACCCGCCGCGGCACGGCCCCGGCCATGCCCGCACGCGATGAGATCGAAACACTTCTCAGCGGGGGAAGCCTGGCCCAATGACGCGCGACGATCCGGTCAAACACCTCTTCCTCTGGCCCGCCTTCCTGGTGGTGCTGGCCATCGCCATCTTCCCGCTGATCTTCTCGCTCGCGAACAGCTTCATGTCCCTGCGGCTGGTCCCGCCCATGCCCGCGCGCTACGTGGGACTCGAGAACTACGCCGACCTGCTGACCCAGCCCCGCTTCTGGCAGACGGTCCGCACCACGGCGCTCATTGCCTTCACCTCCGTCGCGTTCCAGTTCGTGATCGGCTTCGCCATCGCACTGGCCCTCGCGGGCAAGGTGCGCGGGGTGGAGTTCTTCCGCGTCACGTTCCTCATGCCCATGCTGGTCGCCCCGGTCGCCGTGGCGCTTGTCGCCCGTCAGATCCTCAACCCGACCATGGGCCCCCTGAACCAGATCGCGACCTTCTTCGGTTTCGCCAACCTGCCCTACCTCACTGAGGCCAACTGGGCCCTGGGCTCTCTGATCGCCGTGGAAATCTGGCAGTGGACGCCCTTCGTGATCCTGCTGCTGCTCGCCGGCCTCCAGGGCCTGCCCGACGATGTCTACGAGGCCGCGGAGCTTGAAAACGCCTCGCCCTGGCAGCAGTTCTGGGGCATCACCTTCCCCATGATGCTGCCCATCTCGGCAGCGGTTATCTTCATCCGCATCGTGGAGAGCTTCAAGATCATCGACACAGTCTTCGTTATGACCGGCGGCGGCCCGGGCGTCGCCACCGAGACACTGACCCTCTTCGCCTACCAGGAGGGCTTCAAGAAGTTCAACCTCGGCTACACCTCGGCGCTCAGCTTCCTGTTCCTCGCGGTCGTTCTGATCCTCAGCCTCGTTTACCTGGCACTGCTCAAACCCTACCTGGAGAAGTACAAATGAGCATCCGCGATCTCAAAGGCTCGCGCAAACGCTGGTCGCTCGTCCTGTGCCTCATCTGGTTCGCCTTCACCGTCTTCCCGCTCTACTGGGTTGCGATCACCTCGCTCAAAACCCCGCCCGACGTGGTGGGCGGACCCACCTACTTCCCGTTCATCGACTTCCAGCCGACCCTGAAGGCCTGGAGGGAACTGCTCTCCGGCGTCCGGGGTGAGTTCTACGCCAACTTCTGGTCCTCGACCATCGTGGCGGTCTCCTCCGCCGTGATCGCGACACTTCTGGGAGCGATGGCCGCCTATGCGCTCGTCCGTTTCCCGTTCCGCGTCCGGCTGCTCTCGGGCATCATCTTTTTTGCCGTCGCCATGGGCGGCTTCCTGTTTGGCCGCGAAATCCTCGGCATCGCCCCCGCCACCGCGTCGATCCTCGCGTTCTGCGTGGCGCTGGCGCTGTCCGTGTTCATCAACCGCTTCCCGCTGCCGGGCAAGGTTCTGGAGAACGACGACATCGTCTTCTGGTTCGTAAGCCAGCGCCTTTTCCCGCCCATCGTCGTGGCCTTCGCCCTGTTCCTGCTCTACTCGGAAATGGGCAAAATGGGATTCAAGATGACCGACACCTATCTCGGCCTGACGCTCGCCTATATCGCCTTCTCCCTGCCCATCGTGGTCTGGCTGATGCGCGATTTCATCTCCGCCCTGCCGCTGGAGATCGAGGAGGCCGCACTGGTGGACAACGTGCCGCAGTGGCGGATTTTCCTTCAGATCGTCCTGCCCATGGCCCGTCCGGGCCTCATCGCCACATTTGTCATCACGCTCGCCTTCACCTGGAACGAGTTCCTCTTCGCGCTCTTTCTGACCAACTCCGAATGGCAGACCCTGCCGGTCCTCATCGCCGGTCAGAACAGCCAGCGCGGGGATGAATGGTGGGCCATTTCCGCCGCCGCGCTGGTGGCGATCATTCCGATGATCGTCGTCGCCGGACTTCTCGGGCGGCTCATGCGCTCCGGACTTCTGTCAGGAGCCGTCAAGTAACCGACCTTCAAACCGCAACCGGCCCGCAAACATAGCAAAAACATGGGCCACTCAAGGGAGACTTTACATGAAATACGGATTAACCGGCTCGGCTCTGGCCCTGCTTCTGTCAAGCGGCGCGGCATTTGCCTGCGACCCTGACTATTCCGGCGTCGAGATTACCGCGACCACACAGACCGGACCCTATATCGCCTCCGCCCTGTCCCTCGCCGCCGAGGGCTGGTCAGAGAAAACCTGCGGCACCGTGAAGGTCGTCGAATTCCCTTGGTCCGAGCTTTACCCGAAACTCGTGACCACGCTCGCCAGCGGCGACGACGCCTTTGACGTGATCGCCTTCGCCCCGGCCTGGGCACCGGACTTCACACCATTCCTCACCGAAATGCCCGCCTCCTACCAGGAAGGCGAGGTCTGGGAGGACATCGCACCGGTCTACCGTGAATCGCTGATGGTCTGGAACGACAAGGTTCTGTCCCAGACCATGGACGGCGACGTTCACACCTACACCTACCGCATCGACCTCTTCGAGGACGAGGCCAACAAATCCGCCTTCCAGGAAGCCTATGGCTACGAGCTTGCGGTTCCCAAAACCTGGAAAGAGTACCTCGACATCGCCGAGTTCTTCCAGAACAACGTCGACGGCGTCTACGGCACCGCCGAGGCCTTCCGCCGTGGTGGTCAGCAGTTCTGGTTCCTGTTCAGCCACGTGGCGGCCTACGCGAGCCACCCGGACCTGCCCGGCGCGATGTTCTTCGACCCCGAAACCATGGACGCCCAGGTCAACAACCCGGCATGGGTCCGCGGTCTTGAGGAATACATCCGCGCCTCCAAACTGGCACCGCCCTCCGCGCTCAACTTCTCCTTCGGTGAGGTCAACGCGGCCTTCGCCGGCGGCCAGGTGGCACAGTCCATCGGCTGGGGCGACACCGGCGTGATCGCCGCCGACCCGGAGCAGTCCACGGTCGCGGGCAATGTGGGCTCCGCCGTCCTGCCCTCCTCCGCGGAGGTCTACAACTACAAAACCGGCGAGTGGGACACCTTCGACGCACCCATCGACACGTCCTTCATGGCCTTCGGTGGCTGGCAGGCCGCCGTGCCGCAATCCTCGAAAAACCAGGAAGCCGCCTGGGATTTCGTCTCCTGGCTCTCCAGCCCGGACGTCTCCGGCGAGGCGGCCGTCACCGGTGGTACGGGCGTGAACCCCTACCGCATCTCGCACACGACCAACATGGAACGCTGGTCGGCGCTCTTCTCCGAGCGTGAGGCCGAGGAATATCTCGGCGCACAGCGCGACGCGGTTACCGCCGACAACGTGGCACTCGACATGCGTCTGCCGGGCTACT
This sequence comes from Alphaproteobacteria bacterium, assembly GCA_030427145.1. Taxonomy (GTDB): domain Bacteria; phylum Pseudomonadota; class Alphaproteobacteria; order Rhodobacterales; family Rhodobacteraceae; genus Amaricoccus; species Amaricoccus tamworthensis. The sequence goes on from JAUHWT010000017.1 coordinate 111,584, forward strand.
TCTCCTACACCGAGATCCTGGAGATCGAACTCTCCCGCGCACTGGCCGGTGAGATCGAACCCCAGGAAGCGCTGGACACCGTGGCTGCCGAGTGGAACGAGCTGACCGACAGCTTCGGCCGTGACACACAGCTCGCCGCCTACCGCGCCTCCATGGGCCTCCCGGCGCAGTAAACCAAACCAACCAGGCGGGGCGCACACGCGCGCCCCGTCCTTCACCTCCGGCGGGGTCCGGATCAGACACCCCCCTGGGGATGGGATGAAATACGGCAAATGGCAGAAATCAATCTAACCGGCGTCACGAAGAACTACGGCTCCCTGGAGGTCATTCCCCCTCTGGACCTGACCATCAATGATGGCGAATTCGTGGTCCTCGTCGGACCGTCCGGCTGCGGAAAATCGACCACGCTGCGCATGATCGCGGGGCTTGAGACCATCACCTCCGGCGAAATAAAGATCGGCGGCCGTGACGTGACCGACCTGCGCCCGGGCCTGCGCAACTGCGCCATGGTGTTCCAGAGTTACGCGCTCTACCCGCACATGTCCGTGCGCGACAATATCGGCTACGGCATGAAAGTGCGCGGCGTCCCGAAGGCCGAGGCCAACACCGCCATTGAAAACGCGGCCCAGATCCTCAACCTCACCGAATATCTCGACCGCAAGCCCGCCGCCCTCTCCGGCGGCCAGCGCCAGCGCGTCGCCATCGGCCGCGCCATCGTCCGTGACCCGGACGTGTTCCTGTTTGACGAGCCGCTCTCGAACCTCGACGCCAAACTGCGCGTCGAAATGCGTGTCGAAATCAAGCAGCTCCACCGCCGCCTCGGCACCACCATGGTCTACGTGACCCACGACCAGGTCGAGGCCATGACCATGGCCGACCGCGTCGTGGTGCTGCGCGACGGCCGTATTGAGCAGGCCGCCGACCCCATCACCCTCTATCAGCGCCCGGTAAACCGCTTCGTCGCGGGCTTCATCGGCGCGCCCAGCATGAACTTCCTCGACGGCCGCCTCAGCGAGGAAAACGGCGAAATCTTTTTCCAGGGCCCCGGCAAACTGCGCTTCGCCGTGCCCGGGGACCGCAAACGCGCGCTCAGCCCCTTCACCGGCGACGCCTGCACCCTGGGCATCCGCCCCGAACACACGCTCGAAAACGACCCCGCCGCACCCGGCGTGGAGATCGAGGTTCTCGACATCGAACCCCTCGGCCCACACACCCTGCTCATCGGTGAGGCCGACGGCGTGAAGTTCACCGGCCAGGTCTCGTCCGCCACCCGTGCCGAACCGGGCGACCGCAAAACCATCCATCTCGACACGTCCAAAATGCACTTCTTCCACGGCAGCGACGGCACCGCGATCCGGTAGGCCCCCGCCCGTCCATGTCCCGGGGGCAGCGCCCGACCCTGGTGGGTGCGGAGCGCCCTCCTGGGGGAAGGTCGGGCGCTGCCCGGCGGTGCCGCCGGGCGGGACGGTGGAAACGAAAACCGAAACGACCAACACGAGGAACCCGCCCCATGAGCGTCCAGTCCACCCAGATCCTCGCCCTTGAGGCCTTTGAGCATGTCAAACCCGAAATGTGCGCCGAATACGAGGCCGCCGGGGTCACGATCGACAACAGGGTGAAGGAGACCGAGCCCGGCATGCTCGTCCACGCCCTCACCAAAGTCACGGAGACCTCCGACGAGGCCGTCTACCGCTGGCTGGAGGTCTTCGACAGCCCCGCCGCCCTTGAGGCCCATTTCAACAGCCCCCACGTCCAGGCCCATGTGGCGATGCTCAACGACACCATGCTGACCGCGCCCACCGAGATCGTGCTCTACACCGGCTGGTCCGGGGACGAAAAAGCCGCCTGGCTCGACGCCCATCCCGGCGCGAATGTCCGCTTCGCCCCCATCCTCGCGAGCTTTTTCCTCGACCGCTGACGGAAATTCCGCGACACTCGCGGCGAAACCCGCCACCGGAGGATCATGGCACAAAGCGGCCCCGACCCGACCCAACCGGCCAGTGCGCCACCGATCCTGCGCCCCGGCCTTCTCGCCGCCTACGCCGCCCCCGCGCTGCCGCTGGCGGCGATGTATTTTCCCGTCTACGTCTTTCTCTCGGAATTCTACGCCGACACCCACGGGCTGTCCCTCGTGGCCATCGGCACCGTGTTCATCTTCGTGCGGATCTTCGACGCAATCAGCGACCCCCTGATCGGCATCCTCAGCGACCGCATCACCACCCGCTGGGGCCGGAGACGGCAATGGCTGGCCCTCGGCACCCCGCTCGTCATGCTCTCGGCCTGGATGCTCTTCGTCCCGCCGGACGGGATCGACATCGCCCACCTGACGCTCTGGCTCTTCCTGCTGACCCTCGGCTGGACCATCATCCTCACGCCCTATTTCGCCTGGGGGGCCGAGATGACCGGGGACTATGCCGGGCGCAGCACGGTCGCCACCTGGCGCGAGACCGCGGGCCTCATCGGCACCATCCTGGCCGCAATCCTCTACGCGCTTGGCACCAACGCGACCCAGGGCATGGAATACGTCGCCCTGCTCATCGTCGCGGGCCTGCCGCTCGCCGTTCTGCTCTGCCTCGCCCGCGTGCCCGAACCGAGGGATTTCAGCCGCATCCAGGCCGGCCCCGCCTCCCTCTGGCGCGTTCTGACCGGGGAAAAACTGTTTCTGCGCCTGCTCGCCGCCTTCTTCATCAACGGCGCGGCCAACGCCCTGCCCGCGGGCCTCTTTATCTTTTTCGTGAGCCAGCGCCTTGGCGCCCCGGACCTCGGCGGCCCGCTGCTGATCGTCTATTTCGGTGCGGCCGTCCTCGCCGCCCCCCTCTGGCCCTGGCTGGTAAAACGCGGGTTTTCCAAACACCGCGTCTGGAGCGGCGCCATGCTCTACGCCTGCGCGGTCTTTGCCGTGGCCCTGTTCCTGCGCGAGGGTGACATCTTGGCCTTCACCGCCATCTGCGCGCTCTCCGGCGCGGCACTTGGCGCGGACCTCTCCCTGCCATCGGCCATGCAGGCCGACCTGGTGGACCTCGACACGGCGCGGTCGGGAAACCAGCGCACCGGGGCCTTCTTCGCCCTCTGGTCGCTCGCACAGAAATTCGCGCTCGCCGGTGCGGGCGGCGCGGCACTCATACTGCTCGGATGGATCGGATTTTCGGCCTCGGGCCCAAACAGCGACGGCGCGCTCCTGGGGCTTTCGCTCCTCTACGCACTCGCTCCGATTGTCCTGAAACTGGCCGCTGTCGGCCTGATGTGGCGCTTCCCGATGGATGCCGCCGAACAGCGGACCCTGCGCCAGCGGATCGAAAGCCCGGCGACCTGACCCGCCAAAAAGTGTTGGGCCCGGCGCCATTCACGGCGGCCGGGCCCGAAATATTACAGATGCATCAGATGCTGGAAGGAGTGGCGCACGATCTGATCGCGGCGCAGACCCTTCGCGGCAAGTTGCTCGTCGGTCAACGCGTCAAGCTTGCGGGCATGGGCAAGACCCCTTGCGCCCTGGCTCGAAGCCACCATGGCACGGTACATGCGCGCAAATCCCGCGGCCAGGCCGGGGAAGATGGGTTTGTGTACGACGGTTGTGTTGGTCGTTACGGAAGTCATTTTCAGCTCTCATTTCTGGGCCTGGATGGCCCGGGATAAACGGTTCCCCGCTCCCTAGCCCACATAGGGTTACCAAATGCTGCATTGCACACACAGATTTTGCATTCCCGCTATGCACTCACGTGAAAGCTCGCTTTTACTGGACCTCCCGACTTGTGCGCCGCAACACGGATCGCGCCGCCTTCCGTCATGCGATTACATCACTCCCGCCACGAAATGCCCCGGCGTGACCTCGACCATGTGATGCCGTCTGACCTCCGCGCCCACCGGATGCACCGGATTGGGCACGTCACCAGTCATGCGCAGCTCCGCCGCGCGCACATGATCCGGGTCCGGCACCGGCACCGCCGACATCAGCCGCCGCGTATAGGGATGGCGCGGATCGCCAAACACCTGCGCCCGGCTGCCCGTCTCAACAATCTGCCCCAGATGCATCACCGCCACCCGGTCCGAGATGTTCTCCACCACCGCCATGTCATGGCTGATGAACAGCATCGCAATACCCATCTCATCCTTCAGCGTCCGCAGCAGATCGAGCACCCGCGCCTGCACCGACACGTCGAGCGCCGAGACACTCTCATCCGCGATGATCAGCTTCGGCGTCAGCGCCAGCGCCCGCGCGATACAGATCCTCTGCCGCTGCCCCCCGGAAAACTCATGCGGGTAGTTGTCCAGCTGCGCGGTGGTCAGCCCAACCCGCTCCATCAGCTCCCCCGCCCGCGCCCGGCGGCTGGCCGCGTCACCATCCCCGTGAATGAGCAGCGGCTCGGCAATCTGCTCGCCCACCGTCATCCTCGGATCGAGCGCGGCCATCGGGTCCTGAAACACGATCTGCGTCGCCGCACTCAGCCGTCGCCGCGCCTCTGCCGTCATCAGACCCACGCGCTGCCCGGCCACATTGATCAGCCCCTCATGGGGCACCAGACCCACAATCGCCCGCGCAATCGTCGACTTGCCACAGCCGGATTCACCCACCAGCGAAAAGGTCTCGCCCCCGCGAATGTCGAGGCTCACCCCCTCCACCGCATGGACCCGGTGCGTCACCCGGTTCAGAACCCCGCCCCGGATGTCAAAACGCACCTGCACGTCGCGCAGCTCCGCCACCACCGGCGCCGTCGTCCGGGCCACGGCCTCACCGCCCGTCCCCATCCGCGGCACCGAAGCCAGCAGATCGCGGGTATACTGCTCCCGGGGCGCCTGGAAGATGCGCCGCGTGTCGCCCTCCTCCACCACCTGGCCCTGGCGCATGATCACCACCCGGTCGGCATATTCCGCCACCACACCCATATCGTGCGTAATCAGCAAAATCGCCGTGCCCTGGGTCCTCTGCAAATCGCGCAGAAGCTCCAGAACCTCCCGCTGCACCGTCACATCGAGCGCCGTGGTCGGCTCATCCGCGATCAGAACCTCGGGCTTCAGCGCCAGCGCCATCGCGATCATCACCCTCTGGCGCATGCCCCCCGACAGCTCATGGGGATACTGCACCATCCGCCGTGCCGGTTCCGACAGCCGCACGGCCTTCAACGCCTGCAGCGCCTGCGCCTTCGCCGCCTTGCGCGACATGGGCGTGTGCGCCCGAATGGCTTCGATCACCTGGTTGCCCACAGTCATCACCGGGTTCAGGCTCGTCATCGGCTCCTGGAAAATCATCGCGATACGGTTGCCCCGCACCCGCCGCAGACCGGCATCGGACAGCCCGGTCAGAACCTGGTCCCCCAGCCGGATCTCCCCGCCCGTCACACTCACGCCGGGAGGCGGCAAAAGCCCCATGATCGAGAGCGACGTGATCGACTTTCCCGACCCGCTCTCCCCGGCAATTGCCAGGGTCTCTCCACGCCTCACATCAAAACCGATGCCCTTCACCAGGGGCACAGGCCCGCCCTCCCCGCGCGCGGCCACGTGAAGCCCGCGCACGGAAAGGACCGTCTCCGCGCCGTCAGTCACCTGCGCAACATCCGGCATGACCGCTTCCGCCGTCATTCAAAAACGCACCGCGGGAAGTAGAAGCTGACAACCCAGTTGGGCATGTCCACGATCTCGGAAATTCGCAGATCCCCACAGGTCGACACCAGCATGTAGGCGTCCACCGCCGCCATGCCCCGCGTCTTACAGAGGAAATCAATCATCCCCGACACCGCGTCCCGGCTCGCCGCCATCAGGTCCGGCCCGATGCCCGTGGTCACCTCATACCCCTTCGCGTCGAGATGCCGCGTCACCGGCCCCGGTGTGGTGAACCGCGGCATTTTCAGCCCCGCATCCTTCACCAGATCGAGGGTCACAACAACATCCATCGGGCTCTCAATGGCGGTGCCACAGACCTCGCCATCACCCTGGGCGGCATGGGTGTCCCCAATGCTGAAGAGCGCCCCCGCAACCTCCACCGGAAGGTAGAGAACCGACCCCGCCGCCAGATCGCGGATGTCGAGGTTCCCCCCAACCCGCCGCGGCGGCACGACGGAATGCAGCCCGTCCTCGGCCAGCGCATTGCCAATGGTCCCGGCAAAGGGCTTGAGCGGCACCCGCCCCTCGGACCCGAACATCGCCGGCGCCATCGTGTTTGGCTCATAGCTCCACACATGCAGGGCCGGATCGGTGAACTGGTCCGCAAGCAGACCAAAACCCGGAATATTCGCGGTCCAGCCCCAGCCCTTGCCGTCCTGCGGCTGCGGCGCGAAGCTGTCGAGCGTGATTTTCAGCGCATCACCCGGCTCCGCCCCGTCAACGAGGATCGGCCCGGAGACCGGATTGATCTTGCCAAAATCGAGCGCCACAACATCCTCGACCGTGGACGACGGACCAAGCTGGCCCGCCGAACTGTCATGGCAGTGAAATTTGATTGTCTGTCCCGGCTCCACCGTCTCGACCGGGGCAAACGAGTTGTCCCAGCCGAAATGATGCTGTGCGCCGTGGATCGTGTAATCGCACGCCTTGCACATGGTTCTTACTCGGTCACGTAGATGTAGTCATAGTTGACCGGGATCGACACCGGATCGACGAACAGGCTGTCATCCCCGCTGATGCGCGCGGATTTCATGGTGTAGCGCTGCTCGTTGAACACCGGCACCCAGGGCGCCTGCTCCATCACCGACATGTAGACATCCGACCACATCTGAAGCCGCTCCGGCGCACTCGGATCGAGCATGCTGTCGGCTTCCGTCGCGGCCGCGTCAATTTCCGCGTCACAGAACTTCGCCCAGTTCCAGCCGCCCTCCTCGGCACCGGCACACCCCAGGATGGGTCCGAAGAAGTTGGAGGGATCGGGGAAATCCGCAATCCACGCCATGCCACCGGACCAGACCATCGGCGCGGTTCCCGCACCCCCGGCCTCAATCACGTTGGCCTGCGCCAGCGACTGGATCGCCGCATCCACACCAATCGCCGCCAGATCCTGCTGGATCGCCTGGGCAATCCGCGGGTTCGGGTCGGTGTTCATGACGTAAAGCTCGGTCTCAAAACCGTCGCCAAACCCGGCCTCGGCCAGCAGAGCCTTCGCGGCCTCTACGTCATAAGCATACCCGTCATAGCCCTCGGTATAGCCCGGCATGGACGGCGGCAAAGGCTGGTTCGCCGGCACCGCGCGACCGTTGATGATCTGGGTGATGCGCTCCTTGTTGATCGCCATGTTGATGGCCTTGCGCACATCCACGTTGTCGAGCGGCGGAATGGTCACGTTGAGCGTGATGTAACCGGTCTGAAGCTGACCGCCCTCAACCACGCGCGCGGCCTGCTCGGGATCGGCCATCACCTCCTGGAACTTCGCGGGCGGAATACCGTCACCGGGCACGTCCACCTCACCATTCTGCAGCCGCAGCAGCGCCACAATCGGCTCCTGGCCCACCTCGAACGTCACGCTGTCGAGATAGGGCAGCCCGTCGCGCCAGTAGTCCCCGTTCTTCGCGAACACCAGGCGCTGGCCAATCGTCCACTCGTCGAGCTTGAACGCACCCGTGCCCACCGGCATCTTGCCGAAATCGCCTTCCGCGGCATCCACCGCCTCCTGCGGCACGATGGAAGCGAAGTTCAGCGCCATCACATGCAGGAAGGTCGCATCCGGCCGCGAGAGTTTGATCTCCACCGTCTGCGGATCAATCACGCTCACACCGCTCAGCGTCTCCGCCTCGCCCGAGGCAATCGCGTCATAGCCCTCAATCGCGCCGAAGAAGCCCGCACCAGGCGACTGCGTCACCGGATTGGTCACACGGTCGAGCGAGTATTTCACGTCCTCCGCGGTCATCTCACGACCGTTGTGGAACTTCACGCCCTCACGCAGCGTGAAGGTGAAGGTCATGCCGTCCTCGGACACCTCATAGCTCTCGGCCAGCCCCGGGCGCAGGTCGGTCGTGCCCGGCGCATAGTCCATCAGCCCGTCAAAGAGCGACTTGATCATGGACCAGTTCTGCCAGTCATAGCCAATCGCCGGATCGAGCGTGGCCACATCATCCTTGTAGGTGATGGTGATGTTGCCACCCGGCGTGGCGTTCGGGTCCAGTGTCTCCTGGGCCGCGGCGGGCAGGGCCAGCGCGGCCACAAGGGCGGTTGTCGCAAGCAGCTTTTTCATTTTTCCTACTTTCTCTCCTGTTGAAACCTATCGAATGCGAATTCTTGGATCGACCAGCGGCGTGATCAGATCAGCGAGCAGATTGCCCAGCACGATAGCGCAGGCGGACACGAGCGTGACGCCCATGATGATTGGAATGTCGACGCGCTGGATGGCCTGCCAGGCGAGCTGACCAATGCCCGGCCAGCCGAACACGCCCTCCACCACCACGATGCCGCCCATGAAAATCCCGATATCGATCCCGATCATGGCAATGATCGGCAGGATCGCGTTGGGCATGGCATGGCGCAGGATCACCCGCCCCCGCGTCAGCCCCTTGGCGCGCGCCGTCCGCACAAAATCCGAGCGCAGCACCTCAACCATGCTCGAGCGCATCATCCGCGCGTACCAGCCCGACCCCAGCACCCCGAGTGTCATGGCCGGCAAAACCAGATGCGCCGCCGTGCCGTAGCCGCCAATCGGAAACCACCCCAGCTTGACCGCAAACACGTAGAGAAGCAGCAGAGCCACCACGAACTGCGGCGCGGAAACCGTCACGAACGACGTCATCATCAGCGAGTTGTCAATCGACCGCCCGCGCCACAGCGCCGCAATCACACCCATGGTCAGACCGATGCACAGCTCCGCAAAGATCCCCGCCGCCATCAGCAGGAGCGACGCGGGAAGACGCGCGGCAATCAGTGTCGCCACATCCGTCTTCTGCAGGTAACTCCGGCCCATATCCCCCTGGAACAGCCCGGCCATGTAACGCCAGTACTGCACCAGAAACGGCTGATCGAGACCAAGCTGTTCGCGGATGTTCGCCACCGTCTGCGGCGTGGCCGAACGCCCCGCGATCTGTCGCACCGGATCGGCGGGCAGCACATAGAGCAGGAAGAACGTGATAAACGACACGCCCAGCAGGATCAGCATCGCCTGCACCAGGCGCCGTACCGCATAGCCCGCCATCAGTTCGACCCCCGCAAGGTCGGGTCCAGCACGTCGCGCAGCGCATCCCCCACCAGGTTAAACGCCAGCGCCAGCACGACAATCGCGGCACCCGGGAAGAACACCAGCCAGGGCGCGGACTGAAAATAGGTCTGGTTCTCGAAGATGATGTTGCCCCAGCTCGGCGTCGGCGGCTGAACCCCAACCCCGAGATAGGACAGCGTCGCCTCCAGCAGAACCGTCGTCGAAATCCCCAACGTGCCCCAGACCACAATCATCGGGATCAGATGCGGCAGGATATGCTTGAACACGATCCGCGGCGTCGACGCCCCCAGCGTGCGCTCGGCGGCAATGAAATCCCGCTCCGTCAGCGCCGTGGTCTCGGTATAGATCACCCGCGCCGTCTGCACCCAGTTCACCATCGCGATAACAAAGGCCACGATCCACAGAGACGGCTGAAAAATCGCCGCGAGGCAAATCGCCAGCAAAAGTGCGGGAAACGCCATCATCAGATCCGTGAACCGCATCAGCACGCTGCCGATCCAGCCCCGAAAGAACCCGGCCACCAGACCGATCAGCGTCCCGATCACCAGGGCAATACCATTTGCGACCACACCAATTATCAAACTGGTACGCGCCCCATAGAGCAGCCGGCTCAGCAGATCCCGCCCCAGAAGGTCCGTTCCCAACAGGAAATCACCCCCCGGCGGCAACGGCTCACCATAGAGCGACAGCCCCTCAAAATGCTGCTCAAACGGATCGTAGGGCGCAATCCACGGCGCCAGAATGGCCGAGCCCACCATCAGAACCACAATCGCCATGCCAAACAGCGCCAGCTTGCGACGGCGCAGCCGCGCCCAGACACCATCGGGCCGCCGCACCGCCGCCGGGGTCACCGCCACGTCGCTCATTTTTTCTCACCTTTGGGCCGTACCATCCGCAGCGGTTTGCCCGCCAAAATCCGCGCGGCCGCCTCCTCCAGGCCCACCCGCGCATCCATCGCCTGACGGCGCAACTCGGCATAGGCCTCCTCTTCCGAGCCCATAACGTCGATGAGCTGCACCACCGCGCGCACCACCGTCTGCCGCTCGCCCAGCCTGCGCCGCAGATCCGCCGCCTCGGACACCAGCGAGCGCCGCGCCTCAAACGAATGCCGCGCAATCAGAAGCGCGCTGTAGACCCCGCCATCGCCCACGGGCTTGAGGATCTGCGCACTCGCCCCGGTGGACAGCGCCCACTCAACCCGGCCCGGCGCCTCCGATCCGATCAGCGCGATCATCGGCATGGGCGGCTGCCCCTTGGGCCAGGGAAACTGCTCGTCAAAGCCCATATCCGCGTCGAAAAACACGAAGTCCGCCGCCAGCGCGTCCGCCTTCAACTCCGGCCAGCAGGTCTCCACATGCAGACCCACCGCCTGAAGCTGCCGCGTCAGGGCCGTCACGACCGCATGGGGCCGGTGCAAAATCACCGCCCGCGCCCCGCCAAGATCGGCTATGCGCACGCCCCGGCTCACCGGATCACCCTCAGTTTCGGCGTGGTCCCTTTCGGCCGCGGCTGCGTCAGATACGGATCACCGGGAAGAACCCCGCCATCCTCGATCACCCGGAACGTGCCCTCACGCACCTGCGCGATCAGCGCGGGCTGGTGGCAGTGATGGGTCTTCGCATCAATCCCGCTGCGCAGCCCGACCGGCGATTTCAGGAGCGCCGCGATGTTCTGCGCGTCACTCTCCGGCGCATGTTCCAGAAGGTTTGCCAGCGCATGCACCGCCCGGCTCGCCGCCGCCTCGTGACTGCTGCCGAACGCGCCATTTCCGTCCCGGAAATACGGCCCCGCCGCCACCAGACCCTCGGCCGCCTCCGGCCCGATCTCGTCCAGTTCGCACTCCGTCAGATTGCACGACAGAACCGGGCAGCTCTCCGGCCGGAACCGCGCATCCTCCCGGCCCAGCTCCGCATAGGCCTGCAAAAACGCGTAAGACGACGGCCCGATCAGTGAGTTGATGATGAAATCCGGCGCGGTCGCCCGCACCTCCTCGATCATACGGTCAATATCCGTGGACCCGATGGGCAGATACCGCTCGCCCAAAACCTCACCGCCGCGCGCGTGCATCGTCTCCCGCGCCAGCCGGTTGATCTCCCAGCCCCAGATGTAGTTGCTGCCCACCAGATACCCGCGCGGCCCGTAAGCCGGCATGCACCAGTCGAGCAGCGGCAACAGATGCTGGTTGGGGCAGGAATGCAGGTAAACCACATGATCCGACGCCTCGAACCCCTCATAGGGCACCGCATACCACAGCGTCCCGTCGAATTTTTCCAGCGTCGGAATGACCTCCTTGCGGCTCCACGAGGTCACGCAGCCAATAATGTGATGCGCCTCCGTGTCCCGCAGAATTTCCTTACAGAGCGGCCCGTAGAGATCCACGTTCCCCCCCGGATCCCGCTCCACCGCCTCAAACGCAATCCGGCGGCCCGGATCCGCATTGATCTTCGCAATCGCCCCCAGGGCGCCGGTGCGGCAGGCGTCACTGATACGGGCGTAACTGCCACTTCTCGAATAGAGCAGACCAAGTGCAACGGTGCGTTTCAAGAGACCCCCAGAAACCAAAAAGCCCCGCCCCCACATCTGCCATGGGACAGGATGTCGGGTCGGGGCGCGAATGCCGATCGGCGTTGAGCCGGATGTGCATCCAGACTGTCGCCAGTTTTCAAATCGGTCAAGTCAGAGGGCGCTCAACGCCCCGTATCAGGCAAAACCACCAAATTTGCCTCAAAAAAGTGCGGAAATTTTGCAGTCAGCCCAATTCCAGACCTGTCTGCAGACCATTTTTCACCCATTTTTCCCCGAATCGCCACCCGCCGGTCACACAGCGGCGTGCCGAATCGGGGCGCCCATATGCTCCGGACCGCCGGTTCGCGCGAAAAACAAAGCGGAAACGGCACCGGTTTGGCGTCCAATTGACTAATGGAAAACTTGTGCCAGATTTACGCCAATGTACGACACCCCATCTGAAAACCTGTACGGCCTGCACCACGGCATGCCTCTCGATCTGGCCATGGACCTGGTCCGCGACGCCCTCACTCCGGCGGGCTTTAACGTGTTCACCTACGACTACTCACCCGTCCCGCTCACCCATGACGGCGGCTTTATCCTTCCCACGGTCTTCGACATGCGCAACGCGCCCGACGACATGGAAGGTCTCTGGTGCTCGGAAGGCTACTACGGATGGGACCCTGTCATGGAAGCCTCCCGCCATGTCACCTGTCCCTTCACCTGGTCCCATCGCGGCCGCCAGAGCGCCATCATGGACAAAATAATGTCGAAGCGTCACCGCCCCGTGGTGGATTACCTCTGCGACACGGGCATGGACTGCGGCATCACCGTGCCCATCCCCAACCCGGACGGCGCGCTCGCGACCTTCACGGCCATCTGCCGCGATCCCATGGACAAGTCCGGGATTGACCGGCACCTCTCGTCTGTCGGCCATCTTGCTCATATGCTCCACGACGCGATTCATCCCGGCTTCAAACCCCATGAACTGCGCACCCCGCACGTGCAGCTGACCCCCCGCGAAACCCAGTGCCTGCGCCTCTGCGCCCACGGCATGACCACGAAGGAAATCGCCTGGGAGCTCAGCCGCTCCATCCCCACAGTGACCCTGCATCTCACCTCGGCCACGAAGAAACTCGGCGCGCGCAACCGCAACCACGCGGTCACCCTTGCCGCACACTACCGCCTGCTCAATCCGAACGCCTGAGATGTCCAGGAACCTATAAGTTTACCTGGGTATTTTTCCGATGAATTCCGTGCCTAAGCTTCCCCATTGCGAACAGGGGACACGAAACGCGATGAGCGGATTTGAAATGACCGAAGGGTTTTCAACCTGGCAGGAATACGAGACCTGGTACCGGATCAGCGGTTCACTCGACTCACCCAAACTCCCGCTTGTGGTCGCCCATGGCGGTCCCGGCTGCACCCACGACTATGTCGACAGTTTCAAGGACATCGCCAAAACCGGCCGCCCCGTGATCCACTACGACCAGATCGGCAACGGCAACTCCACCCGCCTGCCCGACCAGGGCGCGGATTTCTGGACAGTGGACCTTTTCCTGACTGAACTCGACGCGCTTTTGAAACACCTGGGCATAGAGGACCGCTACGCCTACCTTGGCCAAAGCTGGGGCGGCATGCTCGGCTCCGAACACGCCGTCCGCCAGCCAAGCGGACTTAAGGCGCTCGTCATAGCCAACTCCCCCTGCTCAATGCAGATCTGGCTGAAGGGCGCCGCCGAACTGCGCGCCGAACTCCCGGCGGACGTCCAGGCGACCCTCGACGAACACGAGGCCGCCGGCACAATCGACCACCCCGACTACCAGGCGGCGACGGAGGTGTTCTACGACCGCCATGTATGCCGCGTGAAACCCCGCCCGCCCGAGGTCCAGCGCACCTTCGACGCCATGGCCAGTGACCCGACAGTCTACCACACGATGAACGGCCCGACGGAGTTCCACGTCATCGGCACCCTGAAAAACTGGTCGATCATCGACCGTCTGCACAACATCACCGCACCGACCCTCGCCTTCCGGGGCGAGTATGACGAGGCGACGACCGAATGCCTGCAACCCTTCTGGGACCGCATTCCCAACGTCACCCCCCATGTCTTCCCGAATTCCAGCCACATGCCGCATGTGGAGGAACGCGCGGCCTGCATGGAACTCGTCGAGGACTTTCTCCAACGCTGCGAACGCGGCACCTGACAGCCACCAGCCAAAGAGCGCACATGCACCGATACCGTTTCATTCTCTACCGCCCGATACAGCTCATACCCGTGCTGTTTGGCATATCGGTGATCACCTTTGTTCTGGTCCGCCTCATACCCGGCGACCCGGCCCGAGTACTGCTCGGCACCCGCGCCACGCCCTCCGCACTCGCCAACATACGCGCCCAGTATGGCCTCGATGAACCCATGTGGGTGCAGTACCTCTATTTTCTCAAAAACCTCGCCGATGGCGAGATGGGCCGCTCCACCCTCTACAAGGTCGACGTCCTTAACCTCATCGCCACCCGTATCGAGCCAACCCTCGCCCTGGTGGTGGTGAGCGTGATCATGTCGCTCATCATCGCCGTCCCCTTTGCCGCCATGTCCGCCCGCCGCCAGGGCAAGCTTCCCGACCACGCGGTGCGCATCGTCTCCACCGCAGGCATCGGCTTCCCGCAGTTCTGGCTTGGCGTGATGCTGATCATCCTGTTTTCCGTAAAACTCGATTGGCT
>JAUHWT010000018.1 GCA_030427145.1 Alphaproteobacteria bacterium
CAGCTCCCCCCGGAAATGGTTAGCAAAGCCACCCCCGGTTTGCGACGCTCCGCGCTGCGAAACGCCTCACCGGAAAGATACAAGTCGGGCATGGCGTGTCCTGCCGACACGCCGGGGATGGTGGCGGGACATTTGCCCAACACCCGGCCAGGCATCGGAAAACGCGGCGATTTTTGTTTGTGCAGGCTCCAAAACCCCACGGCCGCCACAACCCCAATCCATCACCGCCGCGTTTCGCCCAAGAACGTCCGGACCGACGCCGCGCTTCAAGCGCCCCGCACCGTCCCCCACAAATCATACTCCGAGGCCTCATCCACCTCGACCGTCACGATATCCCCAGGGTTCAGCCCCTCGAAATCCTCGTCAATGAACAGGTTCCCGTCGATCTCCGGCGCATCCGCCTTCGTCCGGCAGGTCGCCCCCTCGCCATCCACCTCGTCGACAATCACCTCGATCACCGAGCCGACCTTCGCCGCCAGTTTCCGTTCCGAAATCTCCTGGGACTTCTCCATAAACCGGTCCCAGCGTTCCTGCTTCACGTCCGGCGCCACATGGTCCGGCAGGGCGTTCGAGCGCGCGCCGTCCACATTCTCGTACTGGAAACAGCCCACCCGATCGAGCTGCGCCTCATCGAGCCAGTCGAGCAGATGCTCAAACTCCGCCTCGGTCTCGCCGGGATAGCCCACGATAAATGTCGAACGCAGCGTAATGTCCGGGCAGATCTCCCGCCATTTCGCAATCTCGTCCAAAGTTTTGGCCGACGCCGCCGGTCGCGCCATGCGCCTCAAGACATCCGGATGCGAATGCTGAAACGGAATGTCGAGATAGGGCAGAACCAGCCCCTCCGCCATCAGCGGGATCAGGTCGCGCACATGCGGATAGGGATAGACGTAATGCAGCCGCACCCAGGCCCCCAGGCCACCCAATTCGCGCGCCAGATCGGTGATATGCGTGCGCACCTCACCCTCCCGCCAGGGATGCACGTCATGCTTCCGGTCCACGCCATAAGCGGACGTGTCCTGGCTGATTACCAGCAGCTCCCGCACGCCCGCATCCACCAGCCGCTCCGCCTCGCGCAGCACCGCATGAGCCGGTCGCGACACCAGCCGCCCGCGCATGTCAGGGATGATGCAGAACCTGCACTTGTGGTTGCAACCCTCTGAAATCTTGAGATAACTGTAATGCCGCGGCGTCAGATGCACGCCGCTCGCCGGCAGCAGATCCACAAACGGATCGGGCGCGGGCGGCACCGCCCCATGAACCGCATCGAGCACCGCCTCATACTGATGCGGCCCGGTCACCGCCAGAACGCTGGGATGCGTCCCGCGAATATACTCCTCCTCCGCCCCGAGACAGCCCGTGACGATCACCCGTCCGTTCTCGACCAGCGCCTCGCCAATCGCCTCCAGGCTCTCCGCCTTGGCCGAATCCAGAAATCCGCAGGTGTTCACGATCACCGCATCCGCGCCCGAATAATCCGGCGAAATCGCATAACCCTCGGCCCTGAGCCGCGTCAGGATGCGTTCGGAATCCACAAGGGCTTTTGGACAGCCCAGCGACACCATCCCCACCTTCGGCTGCCCCGGACGGGCATCGGTGGGCATAACGGCACGGGGCGCGAGATCGGGGCGCAGGTCTGGCGGATTGGCTGACATGGCCGCGCTATAGACCCGGTTCGCTCAAATGGGAAGCCCCCGCGGGCGGGGGCTGTCCCGTGTTGCAGACTGCGTGGCTCAGCCCAGGGCCGTGCCGCTGCTTTCCTCGATCACGTGACCGGTGTCCGTCTCCTCATCGGACGTGTCCCCGTCACAGGCCGCCAGCGTAAACGCCGTCAGAATAACCGCCACAAATCGCATCAACTTACCCTCCGCTCTGATGATTGCGTGTCCCAAACAGAGCATGAACAGGGCAAAACGCGAAACCGGAAAACTTCCGGGATCCTACGCAGGCGACTTTTGGCTGATGCCGCTCCCCAAAACAAAACACCCCGGCGCGGGGGCCGGGGTGTTCGGTGTCCAAAAGGACGAAGAGGCTTATTCAGCCATCGTGTCCGTGGATTCCTCAAGGCTGTCCATCGCGTCCTCTGCGGAATCGCCGGCATCCTCGACCGCGTCAGCGGCGGTGTCGCTCATGTCCATGTCCTCGTCGGATGATCCGTGGCTGCACGCGGCCAGTGCGAGTGTCATCAGAACTACGGCTGTAATACGCATTTTGTCCCTCCAGGTTAATTGCTTAGCGGGACATACCTAAACATGACCAAATCCGTTTGCCCATATGAATTTGACCGGACAGAGCGCCCGAAAGCCCCTGGCCCAGGCGAAAAACCGCTCAGTCGCGCGGCCCCTGCGTGTCATTGCGCTCCCGGATCAACGCCTCAAGCTCGGTCAGCCGTGTCAGCACCTCATCGCGATAGGTGTCGGTCTTCTCGTTGCTCTCCTCCTGGTGCGCGTCCTGCATCGAATTCACGATCAGACCCACCAGAAGGTTCACCACCGCGAAGGTCGTGACCATGATAAACGGCACAAAAAACATCCAGGCGTAGGTGTAGACCTCCATCACCGGTCGCACGATCCCCATGGACCAGCTCTCCAGCGTCATGATCTGGAAAAGCGAATAGCCCGAGCGGCCAAGCGTGCCGAACCATTCCGGAAAGGTCTCACCAAACAACTTCGTGGCCATGACCGAGCCGATATAGAAAATCACGCCCATCAGAAGGAACACCGAGCCCATGCCGGGCAGGGCGCTCACCAGCCCCTCAACCACCCGCCGCAGCGATGGTGCCACCGACACCACGCGCAACAGCCGCAGGATCCTCAGCGCCCGCAGCACGCTCAGCCCCTGAGTGGCCGGAACCAGCGAGATCGCCACAATCACGAAGTCGAAGATGTTCCAGCCATTGGAGAAAAACCGCCCGCCCCGGGCAAACAGCTTCAGCCCGATCTCGATGACGAAAACCGCCAGACACAGCCGGTCCAGCGTCAGGATCAGCGGCCCCACCCTTTCCATCGCCACGTCCGAGGTCTCAAGCCCCAGAATGATCGCGTTGAACAGGATCACGCCAAGGACGAAATTCTCAACCGCGCGCGATTCCACAAACCGGGCAACACGGGTTCGAAGCGGGGACGGGGCAGGGGCTGTGCTCTGTGTCATGGCCGCACATATCGGTCGGGCGCGTGTTTTGTGCAAGAGGCGAAAACCCGCCCAAACCTGTGTCGGAGAACGCTCCCATTACAATCCTCCCGCCCGACGGCACCGTCGGGCAACGCCGACCTCCCGCACGGGAGGCGTTAAAACGCCTCCCGAGGTCCGCGATGCCCTCAGAGGAAGGGCACAACCGCCTCAACACCCCTCACAACCAACGCAACGCCACCTTAAAGCACCCCGCCCACCTCAACCGCCCCGCCCGGCGGCACCGCCGGGCAACGCCGACCTCCCCCACGGGAGGCGTTCCCACGCCCCCCGAGGTCCGCGATGCCCTCAGAGGAAGGGCGCAAGCGCGTCAACCCGTTCCGAAGTCATCCCAATAAAGCGACCCACCTCAACCGCCCCGCCCGGTGGCCACACCGGGCAACGCCGACCTCCCCCATGGGAGGCGTTAAAACGCCCCCCGAGGTCCACGTTCCCCTAAGAGAAAAGGCACAACCGCCCCAACACCCTCACCTCAATCCCGCTCCGCCAAAGGATGTTCCGGCGGATAGGGTTCATCCACCGCCAAACTGTTCGAATATCGAACCGCCTCGCCATACGCGCAAAGAAACTCTTCGCGAATTTTTTCCCGGTTTCGCTGGCCTCCCGACAATTCCCAGCATAGTTGCACTATTAGCTCTAAATATGGCGGTGCCTCGACCCAACAGGACGCAATACTGTACGCCTCCCCCGTATCAGGTGAGTTCCCTTTGGGCAACAGCGTCCATTCATCACCAATCATGTGATCAAGCTGACATTGGTAAAGATTTCGCGCACCTCGAAAATCAGTCGACCGCGCGATCAATGCCGCGAATGTGTCGTAGAAATCTACAGATCTAAGATCAGCCCGCCGGGTATTTGACGCGATCAATTTTGTGTTCCAGAGCTTTGCTTCGGTCAATACTGCCCGTTCGAGGTTCACCCGTTCCATTTCTGCCAGGCAAAGCTGGGCACTCTGCATTTTGGCACCGGAGAGTTCCGCACCCTTCATTTCTGCCCCGGTAAAAATAGATTTTCTGCAAATCGCTCCCTGCATTTGTGCGCATGTAAGGTTGGCGCCCTCCAATCGTGCTCTGGAAAGGTTTGCTTTCTTTAACTCTGCGATAAAAGGTTTTGAGTTCTCCATGCGAGCGTTTAAGAGTATCGCTCCATTCATTCGAACTTGGGTCAGGTCTGCTCCTTCCATGCGAGCTTCGATTAAATGAGCAGAGTCCATTCGCGCCAACGAAAGGTTCGCGCCCTCCAACCGCGCTCCGTCGAAAAGAGCATGTGAGAAATTTAGATCGGTGAGATTGATTTTTTGAAGGTTGGTCTTTCGCAGGTCAATTCTGTACCGTTTTGCGCCGCCCCGCTTGAACTTTGCTTCCACTGAATCAATCAATTCCGGTGACCGGTTGCCAATGACCTCCAGAGCCATTTGAATATCAGTACGTGCCGGACGCAGTTGTTTTACCCAAGCTGCAATTAGCTGCCGTCGCTCGACGAGCGTGTCTTTGCGTGCGGCCAGATCTTCACGCGTCGGTTCTTCCGGATACTCCGGCCATGCATCGACGAAAGGTTCTGGTGCATCCTCCGCTTTGCTGTTCTCCCGAATATACGCGCAAAGAATATCCATCACCCTGATATGATCATCCGGATTATCCCGTGCGATCCGCTCAAGCGTCAGGATCGCACCAATCCGAACCTCCAGGTTGGGTCTTGTGACTCTGAATGATTGCCAGTCACCCGGTTCGTCAATCAGCCCAGCCGGAAGGTCGGATCTGTTTTCGTCGTCTTCCCACTCCAATACTTTTTGAACACGGCCCTCCGGTTCATCTCGATACCGCAAAACCCGACCAATCCGTTCGATCGTT
Organism: Alphaproteobacteria bacterium; assembly: GCA_030427145.1. Classification (GTDB taxonomy): domain Bacteria; phylum Pseudomonadota; class Alphaproteobacteria; order Rhodobacterales; family Rhodobacteraceae; genus Amaricoccus; species Amaricoccus tamworthensis. The sequence continues at coordinate 5,040 of JAUHWT010000018.1, forward strand.
TTTTCGGCTCCAAGGCTCTCAACTGCATCGTTGATCAACCCGGTAATATGGGTCGCTTCCTGCGTCTTCGCCGTGCGCTCGTTGATCCACGCCCGGACGAGCCGAAATGGAACGGTGGAAAAAACCGCCAGCATTCCTGCGAAAGCAGCGATCGCGAGAGCAACATTGCGCGTCTGTGTTTTGTCCTCGGTGGGATCTCCGACCTCCATGGTTTCAATCATGTCAGATACGATCCCGACGATCTTCCACGGGTACACCACCAGCACCCATGCAAAAACGCCGCCGCCGACGAAAAGAAAAACGGAAAGGTAGTGCTTTTGCAGTAGCCGCTTGCACGTTCGCCAAACCCGACCGGGCTTTTCGCTGAGATTCACGTTCAAAACCCACAAAACCACGACCATCACCACCGCCGCGACGAGCAGCCACCCCGCCGCCACCAGGCCTTCGGGAATGGGTGGAATATGGATCGTGGTTCCCGTGCCGTCCGTCACGATCCAGTCAGACATTCAGGCGTCTCCCAATCCACGACGACCGCCCAAGTTTCGAAATCTCATTGATACGCTCTATCCGGCGTTTGTCGTCATCAGTCATCACGGCTCAAATCGGTTTTGCAAAATTGCGAACACCCTAGCACAAACTGAGCGCGCAACGAACCGTTAACCAGGCTGCGGCCCGCGGACAAACGGCGCTCAATTTCGGCCATTTTGGGCCAAACCCCGTGCAATCTGTGCCATTTGACTCACAATCTGTGCCACTTCGCTGTCAATCTGCGCCACCTGCCGCACCGGTTGCGCCATTTTGGACCCCCAAAAACACCATCGGGAACCCAAACGCATTTGTTGACGTAGTGTCATAATGGGTTGCACACTCATGGTTCAGGCGGGGAGGAAAACATGGAAAAACCGGCATTTACCCTCGGGATCGAGGAGGAATACCTGATCGTCGACCGGGATACCCGGGATCTGGTGGCCGAGCCCGATCCCTCGTTTTTTGACGCCTGTAACGAGGCCCTCGGCGACCGGGTTTCGGCGGAGTTTCTCCAGTGTCAGATCGAGGTCGGGACCCGTCCGCACAGGAATGTTGGCAATGCTGTCAATGAGTTACGGGAACTGCGCCGGGCCGTGGCCTCCACCGCGCAGCTCTTCGGCTACGCCGTCATCGCCGCGTCCACGCACCCGTTCGCCCGCTGGCGGCGGCAGCATCACACCAAAAAAGACCGCTACGACGGCCTCGCCGCCGATATCGGCCAACCCGTCCGCCGCATGCTCATCTGCGGCATGCATATGCATGTGGGCATCGAGGACGATGATCTGCGCATCGACCTGATGAACCAGGTCTCCTACTTCCTCCCCCACATGCTCGCCCTCTCCGGTTCCTCCCCGTTCTGGGAAGGCGAGGACACCCGTCTGGCCAGTTATCGCCTCACCGTTTTCGATGCGATGCCGCGCACGGGGTTGCCGGATCAGCTGGTGAGTTTTGCGGAATACCGCCGGCTGGTGGACCATCTGGTGGAGTCCGAATGCATCGAGGATGGCACGAAAATCTGGTGGGACGTTCGGCCGTCAGACAGATTTCCCACATTGGAACAACGGGTTACGGATGTGTGTTCGCGTCTGGCGGATGTGCGGGCAATCGCGGCGTTCTACCAGACGGCGCTTGCCTACCTCTACCGGATCCGGGTCGGGAACCAGCGCTGGAGGATCTATCCCAACACCCTCATCATGGAAAACCGCTGGCGGGCGCAGCGCTATGGCATGGAGGGTAAACTGATCGATCATGGCGCCCAAAAGGCCGTGGGCATGGACGCGCTGATGGCCGAATTCATCGACGTCACCGCTCAGGACGCGGACGAACTTGGCTGCGCCGAGGACCTGCTCGGTGTGCAGCGGATCGTGAAGGAGGGCACCTCCGCCATGCGCCAGAGACGGGTCTATGCGGAGGCAGTGGAGAACGGCGCCGACCATGACGAGGCGCTCCAGGCCGTTGTGGACGCCCTCATCGAGGAGTTTGGCCAGGACTAGCGGATGGTGTAGGGCAGCAGCCCGCGCTCGTCGGGATCGACTTCCAATTGATGCTCCATCGGCGGAACGGCCCGTTGCACGCAGTCGCGCCGTTCGCAAATTCTGCAGGAGATTCCAATGGGTTCGAAAGCGGTGTCCTTGCTGACGTCGAGGTCGTCGGCATAGACCAGAGCACCCGCGTGCTCTATCTCGCAACCCAAAGCGATGGCGTAGCGCCGGACCGGCGCGCGGAACGACCCGCCGGGTTTTGCAATGTCGCGTGCGAGGCAGAAATATCTAACGCCATCAGGGGTTTCCGCCAGCTGCCTTAGAAACCGCCCTGGTGTCTCGAAGGCGCGATGCACGTTCCAAAGTGGGCAGGCGCCGCCAAATCGCGCAAACTGAAGCCGCGTGGCGGAGTGCCGCTTGGTGATCGTGCCGGCCTGATCCACCCGAACGAAGAAAAACGGAACCCCCCGCGCACCGGTGCGCTGCATGGTGGACAGCCGCTGGGCGATCTGTTCGATGGAGGCGCCAAACTCGCGGGCAAGAGCGTCAAGGTCGTGGCGAAGCTCCTGAGATTTCAGCAAAAACCGCTGATAGGGCAGCATGGCCGCACCGGCGAAATAGTTGGCCAGACCGGTTTTGCAGATCGCCCTTGCCGCCGGGGTCTGAAACCGGGCCAGATCCAGATTTGCCTCCAGCAGTTTGTCATGCTCCAGCAGGGCGATCTGATGCAGAATCTGAAAATCCTGCGTCGCGGGCGTGGCATTGTCCGACACCGCCAGGGTTTTCGTAGCGGGATCATATCGCCGCATCGCGACATCGGCGGTGGTTGCAATGGTGATGCCATGACGCGACGACAGCCACTGCGTCAGACCCGCGCGGCGGTCGCCCGGGGGAAGGGAGCTGGCGAAGCGTTCGGCCATACGGTCGACACTGTCTATGTAGTTGTCACAATAGTGAAAAAAGTCGCGAACCTCCTCCCAGGGCAGGGGGGCCAGGGGGCTGTCCTCGCGGCCCAGAGCCTCGTTGAGCTGCGCAAGCCGCTCCTGGCTCTGACGGTGTTCGCGGTGCAGGGTCAGAAAGGCGCGGGCGAAATTCGGGGCGTTTGACGCGACCAGCTGCAGGTCGGCCAGCGGCGGCATGTCGTCGAACATTGGATCGGCCAGAGCCTCCCGGAGGTCCGCCACCATGCGCTCGGAGGTCCCGGCAGACAGCTCGGCCACATTGACGCCAAACTCACCGGCCAGCGCGAGAACCACGCGTGTCGAGACCGGGCGGTGGTTGTTTTCCATCTGGTTGAGATAGGACACCGACACGCCAAGCTTCCGCGCATACTCCGCCTGGGTCAGCCCAAGACGGGCGCGAATTTCACGCAGTTTTACACCGGCGTAAATTTTCTGGACACGGGACATGTTCGCAAATTTGCAATACGCAATCGACGTTTGCAATACTGTTTGCAAATTTACCGTAAATTTCTTGTGAAACTTTGGGTCTTCTGTCACTAACCCTTAAGTGGATCAGGGAGGGCGCAGAAGTGAAAACAATCCTCGACCAGTTGGAGGACCGCCGGGCCGAGGCCCGTCTGGGGGGTGGTCAGCGCCGTATCGACAGCCAGCACGCGAAGGGTAAACTCACCGCCCGTGAGAGGATCGAGGTTCTGCTCGATGAGGACAGCTTTGAGGAATTTGACATGTTCAAATCCCACCGCTGTACCGATTTTGGCATGCAGGAGGTCAGCTATCCCGGTGATGGGGTGGTCACGGGCTGGGGGACGATCAACGGTCGCCAGGTCTATGTTTTCAGTCAGGATTTCACGGTATTCGGCGGGTCGCTCTCTGAGACGCATGCCGAGAAGATCTGTAAAATCATGGATATGGCATTGCAGAACGGGGCGCCGGTGATTGGGCTGAACGACTCCGGTGGGGCGCGAATTCAGGAGGGTGTCGCGTCCCTCGCCGGATATGCGGATGTGTTTCAGCGCAATATCATGGCGTCCGGGGTGGTGCCGCAGATCAGCGTGATCATGGGGCCGTGTGCGGGCGGTGCGGTTTATTCGCCCGCGATGACCGATTTCATCTTCATGGTGCGGGACAGCTCCTACATGTTCGTCACCGGTCCGGACGTGGTGAAAACCGTGACCAATGAGGTCGTGACGGCGGAGGAACTGGGTGGAGCGAAGACCCACACGTCGAAATCGTCGGTGGCCGATGGGGCGTATGAGGACGACATGGTCGCCCTGATGGAGGTGCGCCGCCTGGTTGATTTTCTGCCACTCTCGAACCGGGAAAAGCCGCCCCTGCGTCCGTTCTTCGATGAGCCAGGACGGGTGGAGCCGAGCCTCGATACGCTGGTGCCGGCCAATCCGAACACGCCCTATGACATGAAGGAACTCATCCACAAGGTCGCGGATGAGGGGGATTTCTTCGAAATTCAGGAAGAGTTCGCCAAGAACATCATCACCGGATTCATCCGGCTTGAGGGCTCGACCGTGGGGGTTGTGGCGAACCAGCCGATGGTTCTGGCCGGGTGTCTCGACATTGACAGCTCGCGCAAGGCGGCCCGGTTCGTGCGGTTCTGTGACGCGTTTGATATCCCGATCCTGACCTTTGTGGACGTGCCCGGGTTCCTGCCCGGAACGAGCCAGGAATATTCGGGCGTTATCAAGCACGGCGCGAAACTCCTGTTTGCCTATGGCGAGGCGACGGTGCCGAAGGTGACGGTGATTACCCGCAAGGCCTATGGCGGGGCCTATGACGTGATGTCGTCCAAACATCTGCGCGGTGATTTCAACTATGCCTGGCCCACGGCGGAAATTGCGGTGATGGGGGCGAAGGGCGCGGTTGAGATCCTCTACCGGTCCGAACTTGGCGATCCGGAAAAGATCGCGGCCCGGACGAAGGATTATGAGGAGCGGTTTGCCAACCCGTTCGTTGCGGCGGAAAAAGGCTTCATCGACGAGGTTATCATGCCGCAGTCCACGCGCCGCAGGGTGGCGCGGGCCTTTGCGTCGCTGCGCACCAAGCGTCTTTCAAATCCCTGGAAGAAGCACGACAATATTCCACTTTGAGGTTGATATGCCCGGACTGATCTGGATCATGGGAGACCGTATGGCCGCGCTGCTAAAAGCGGTCATGACAAAACTTGGAGCGGCATATGATACGTCGTCTATGGTTTTCCCTCCCAAAGCTCATCCGCTTTATGCTTACGCATATTGCAAACGGAATGGTGCTGGGGTGCGTGTTCCTGTTCATCATGATCTGGTGGGACGTGGCCGGCCTGGGCACGCTGCTGGAGAAGGACAGTTCGGGGCTGGCTACGGCGGTCCTGTTCTTTCAGACCGCCATGACCTTCGGGGCGGTCTCAATGGGTATCGCGGTCATGGGGTTGGGCGAGGACTGAACCACGGCCGGCCCGGCAGGGGCTGGTGATGCAAAAACACCGCGGGTTTCCGTCAAAGATGCCGGGAACGGATTACGGTTTTACCATCCGTCGCGAGTCGAAGGGCGGCGCGACGGAACTGAAGGCGCGTGAGCGTTACCGGGACCGCAGGCCCGCGGACCGGCGGGCGGATCTCGCCTTCGTGACGGCGCTGGTGGACTATTTTGGCGAGGAGCCGTTTGAGCGCGGCAATCTGGATGCGGGGCGGCTGAACTGGCTTTTGAACCGCGAGGTCGTGCCGGTGGATGCGGATGCGTTCGATCCGGCGGATTACGGCGCGGTTCTGCGGCTCGACATGGATGAGGTGCGACGGAATTTTCCCGAGGCACTGGAAGATTAAAGCCCAGGTCCGCCTGGAACGATGGGGAGAACACAATGAAAATCACAGTGCCTGGTCTGCTGCTCTGCGCCCTTGTGCTTGGCGCCTGCAGCAACGGTCCCGCCTCCATGACCGGGGAGCAGCGGATTGAGATGACGGACACCATCGTTCGGACCGATCCGAGCGTAAGCGGAGAGATCCCGCCGGCGGATCCTGAATTCCGTTTCTGATTTTTGGGCGTGGCACGGATTGCATCCGGGAATGGGTGAGGTTGGATGTTTAAGAAGATTTTGATCGCGAACCGGGGTGAGATCGCCTGCCGGGTTATCAAATCGGCCAGAAAGATGGGCATTCAGACCGTGGCGGTCTATTCGGATGCGGATGCACAGGCGCTGCATGTGCGCATGGCGGATGAGGCCGTGAATATCGGGCCGGCGCCGGTGAACCAGTCCTATATCGTGATCGATAAAATCCTCGATGCGGTCCGGCAGAGCGGCGCGGAGGCGGTGCATCCGGGTTACGGTTTCCTGTCCGAGCGGGCGGAGTTTGCCGAGAAGCTTGATGCGGCGGGTGTGGCCTTTATCGGACCGCCGGTGGGCGCGATTGAGGCGATGGGCGACAAGATCACGTCCAAGAAGCTGGCGGCGGAGGCGGGTGTTTCGACCGTGCCGGGCTTCATGGGGCTGATCGATGATGCCGAGCATGCGGTGAAAATCTCGCAGGACGTGGGCTATCCGGTGATGATCAAGGCCAGCGCCGGTGGCGGTGGCAAGGGCATGCGGATTGCCTGGAACGACGACGAGGCCCGCGAAGGGTTTGAGCGGTCAAAATCGGAAGCCGCCAGCAGTTTTGGTGATGACCGGATCTTCATTGAGAAGTTCGTCACGCAGCCGCGCCATATCGAGATCCAGGTGCTTGGCGACAAACATGGGAACTGCGTTTACCTGAACGAGCGCGAATGTTCGATCCAGCGGCGGAACCAGAAGGTCATTGAGGAAGCGCCGTCGCCATTCCTGACGCCGGAGACGCGTAGGGCGATGGGGGAGCAGGCCGTCGCGTTGGCTGCGGCGGTGGATTACTGCAGCGCCGGGACGGTTGAATTTATCGTGGATGGCGAGCAGAATTTCTACTTTCTCGAGATGAATACGCGTCTGCAGGTGGAGCATCCGGTTACCGAGCTGATCACCGGCATTGACCTTGTCGAGCAGATGATCCGCGTGGCGGCGGGTGAGAAGCTGACGATTTCGCAGGAGGATGTGGGCATCAATGGCTGGGCCATTGAGAGCCGGCTTTATGCGGAGGATCCCTACCGGAACTTCCTGCCTTCCATCGGCCGTCTGACCCGCTACCGGCCGCCGGAGGAGATTGCGACGGACAATGTAGCCGTCCGCAACGACACGGGCGTGTTCGAGGGTGGTGAGATCTCGATGTACTATGACCCGATGATCGCCAAGCTCTGCACCTGGGCGCCGACGCGGGCCGCTGCGATTGAGGCGATGCGGACGGCGCTCGACGGATTTGAGGTGGAGGGCATTGGCCACAACCTGCCGTTTTTGTCGGCGGTGATGGATCATCCGGTGTTTGTCGAAGGCAACATGACCACGGCCTTTATCGCGGATGAGTATCCCGACGGGTTCCAGGGCGTTGATTTGCCGGAGGATACGCTGCGCAAACTGGCGGCACTGGCCGCGCATATGCGGATGGTCTGGGAGAGCCGGGACGCAAAGATTTCCGGTGGTATCCTGAACCATCGCCGGAAGGTCAGCAACGAGTGGGTGGTGACCCTTGGGAAGGCGCATTTCCCGGTGACGCTGGGCAGTGACGAGCTCGGCACGCTTGTGGGTTTTGAGGACGGGACCACGGTTCATGTCTCCAGCGCCTGGACGCCGGGTCAGATGCTCGCGAAAGCGGTCATCGACGGGGAGGAGATCGTCGCAAAGACCGAGCGCATTCACGGTGGGTTCCGGATGCGCCACCGGGGCGCGGATATCAAGGGCCGGGTGCAGTCACCGCGGCATGTGGAACTGGCGTCACTGATGCCGGAGAAACTCGCGCCGGATACGTCGAAGATGCTGCTCTGTCCGATGCCGGGTCTGATCGTTCAGATCAATGTCGAGGAGGGCGAGGAGGTCTTTGATGGCCAGGCGCTCTGCACGGTCGAGGCAATGAAGATGGAAAACGTCCTGCGCGCGGAGAAGTCCGGCGTGGTGTCGAAAATTCTGGTCAAGCCCGGTGACAGCCTCGCGGTGGACGAGGTGATCCTGGAGTTCGAGTAGGATGGTCCGGGGGGACGCCTACTGTCGGAAGGACCCGGTTTCCTGGTGTCGCGAGGGCATGCGGTCGATCAGGTTGATCAGTTCCCGCGATGTGGTCGGCGCGGGGCGGCGTTTGGCAACGGTGCCGTCCTTGTCAATCAGCACAAGGCCGAACCCGCGCGGGCGAAGTTTTAGGCGCAGGGGGCCTTTCGCGTCCGGGTCGGTATCGACCAGCACAATCACGTCACGGTCGGCGAGGTCTTCCTGGCGTTCCTGCAGCATTTCCATCTGCTGCGCAAAACGGGGGTCATTTGGAGTGTCGGCAAATACCACAACCGGTCGGGCGACCCAGAGAAGATCCTCAAGCGCCGGCGGTTCGCCAATGGCAATGATGCCACTGTCCTCCGACCCCTGGTCGATCGCTGTCTGGGCGTTTGCGCCGAGGGCCAATACTGCCAGACCAATGGTCACTATGGACCGGATTACTCGCATGCAATTTTCCATCGCTGACAGATTTAGTCACTCCGGCAGCGGATGCGAGCGGAAAATTGCCAAAAATTGCAGCATGTCGAAAAATTGTCCGTTACCTGCCCCTTGCATGGGAGAGTTGAGATGAGCAGCCCTGATCTGAAAACCTGGAAAGCACTGGCCGAAAAGGAACTTCGCGGGCGGCCGATGGAGGACCTCACCTGGCATACGCCCGAGGGGATCGACGTGAAGCCGCTCTATACGGAGGAAGACCTGGACGGGATCGGCCATCTGGGCGGCGTTCCGGGTGTCGGTCCGTTCACGCGCGGGCCGCGGGCGACGATGTATGCCGGGCGGCCATGGACGATCCGGCAGTATGCGGGCTTCTCGACGGCTGAGGAATCCAACGCGTTCTACCGCAAGGCCCTGGCCGCGGGGCAGCAGGGCGTGTCGGTGGCTTTCGATCTGGCGACGCACCGGGGATATGACAGTGACCATCCCCGGGTGGAGGGCGATGTCGGCAAGGCCGGAGTGGCAATCGACAGTGTCGAGGACATGAAGATCCTTTTCGACGGCATTCCGCTCGACAAGGTCTCGGTTTCCATGACGATGAACGGGGCAGTTATTCCGGTTCTGGCGAATTTCATCGTTGCGGGCGAGGAACAGGGTGTGGACCGCGCGGTTCTGTCCGGAACAATTCAGAATGACATTCTCAAGGAGTTCATGGTCCGTAACACCTATGTGTATCCGCCGGAAGCGTCCATGCGGATCGTCGCGGACATTATTGAGTTCACATCCACCGAAATGCCGAAGTTCAATTCCATTTCCATTTCCGGCTATCACATGCAGGAAGCGGGTGCGAACCTGGTGCAGGAACTGGCGTTCACCCTGGCGGACGGTCGGGAATACGTGCGGGCGGCGATTCACCGGGGGATGGATGTGGACGCCTTTGCCGGGCGGCTGTCGTTCTTCTTTGCCATCGGTATGAACTTCTTTATGGAGGCGGCGAAGCTGCGGGCGGCGCGCCTGCTCTGGCACCGTATCATGTCCGAGTTTGAACCGAAGAAGCCCGGCAGTCTGATGTTGCGCACGCATTGCCAGACCTCCGGCGTCAGTTTGCAGGAGCAGGATCCGTACAACAACGTGGTGCGCACGGCCTATGAGGCGATGGCGGCGGTGCTGGGCGGGACGCAGTCGCTCCACACCAATGCGCTGGATGAGGCCATTGCGCTGCCGACCGAGTTTTCGGCGCGTATCGCGCGGAACACGCAGCTGATCCTGCAGGAGGAAACCGGCGTGACCAACGTGGTCGATCCGCTGGCCGGGAGCTACTACGTCGAGAGCCTGACCAATGAGCTGGCCGAGGAGGCCTGGAAGATCATTGAGGAGGTCGATGCCATGGGGGGCATGACCAAGGCCGTAGCCACGGGGATGCCCAAGCTGCGCATCGAGGAAAGTGCCGCGCGCCGCCAGGCGGCGGTGGACCGCGGTGACGAGGTGATCGTCGGGGTCAACAAGTACCGGATGGAGCAGCAGGACCCAATCGACATTCTCGACGTGGACAACCACGCGGTGCGGGAGTCGCAGATTGCCCGGCTGAAAAGGATCCGGGACACGCGGGACGAGGAAAAATGCCAGGCGGCTCTGGCCGCGCTTGAGAAGGCTGCGGGAAGCGACGGCAATCTGCTGGCGGCCGCAGTTGAGGCCGCGCGGGCGCGGGCAAGTGTCGGGGAGATTTCGGACGCCATGGAAAAGGTATTTGGCCGCCACCGCGCGGACGTGAAGACGCTCGCCGGGGTGTATGGTGCCGCCTATGAGGGTGACGAGGGTTTTGCCGCCATCCAGCGCGACGTGGAGGCGTTCGCGGAAGAGGAGGGCCGCCGCCCGCGCATGCTGGTGGTCAAGATGGGCCAGGACGGCCACGACCGGGGCGCGAAGGTGATCGCCACGGCCTTCGCGGACATTGGATTTGACGTGGATGTGGGGCCGCTGTTCCAGACGCCGGATGAGGCCGCGCAGGATGCGGTGGACAACGACGTCCATGTGGTTGGCATCTCATCCCAGGCGGCGGGTCACAAGACGCTTGCGCCGCGGCTGATCGAGGCGCTGCGGGCGCAGGGGGCTGGCGAGATCCTTGTGATCTGTGGTGGTGTCATTCCGCAGCAGGATTACGCCTTCCTCAAGGAGGCCGGTGTCAGCGCAATTTTCGGGCCGGGGACAAACATCCCCGACGCGGCGCGTGATATTCTGAAGCTTATTCGGGCTGCCCGGGGCTGAACATGCGGACGGCGAGACACATCCCGGCGATGAAGAGGAGCGGAATACCGAGTTCCGCGGTCTCCTCGATCATGCCGAGATTGGCGTTGGTGCCGTCCTCAAGTTCAATCCCAAGGGGCAGCAGTTTGCGACCGAGTCCGTCGATGGCTTTCGATCCGACCATAAGCGCGATGCCACATGCGATCAGCCACTGCGAGGCGGCGAAGCTGCGCAGGCCGTTGATAAAGGATTTGCCGTGGGCCCGGACGAGGCGGTACAGGGCGTATGCGAGCACAGCGATGATGGCCACGGCAATCAGGCGCTCGAACAGGGGCGCATCATTCGAGAGATACATCCGGCTTTTCAGGATGCCTACGGATGTGAAGCGTTTGTCGAAATCCAGCTCGCGTCCGGCCATGAACAGGAACAGCACGGGAATTTCCCAGGTGCTGCGCGCAATGACCGGGCCGGCGAGGCGCACGAAGGTGATTGCGCAAAACAGGTACAGCACCGCGGTCGCGGTTTCGATGCCGCCGCCTTCGCGCGTCAGAGCGGGCGTAAAGCCCACCTGGACGAGGTCGAGCGCGATTACGGCCACGGCGAGCGCGATGGCCATAAACAGCGGCAAAAAGCGTTTGTCGTGTCCTGATTCGAGCGATAGCTGCGCCAAACCACGTCCTCCGGAAACTGTCGTGACGGATTTATTACACTATTGCGACGGAAGACGCAAAGTGGATCACCTGATGTGCGCAAAAGGCGTGGAATCAGACGCAAATTCTGTTCATTGTGCCCCCGTATCGAACAGGCCACACGGCCGGTATTGGGAGGCTAGCCATCATGTCGAGTGAAACAAAAGAAGCCGCACGCCAGGCGGCGCTCAAGTACCACGAGCTTCCGAAGCCGGGTAAACTTGAGATCAGGGCGACGAAACCGATGGCAAACGGCCTGGATCTTTCGCGTGCCTACAGTCCGGGCGTTGCCGAGGCCTGCCTGGAGATCAAGGAAAACCCCGAGAACGCCGCACGCTATACCTCGCGCGGCAACCTAGTTGCGGTCGTGTCCAACGGATCAGCGGTGTTGGGCCTGGGCAATATCGGGGCGCTGGCCTCGAAGCCCGTGATGGAGGGGAAGGCGGTTCTCTTCAAGAAATTCGCCAATGTCGACTGTTTTGACATTGAGGTGGATGAGAAGGACCCGGAGAAACTCGCGGATATCTTCTGCGCCCTGGAGCCGACCTTTGGGGCGATAAACCTTGAGGACATCAAGGCGCCGGACTGTTTCATTGTCGAGCGGCTGTGCCGGGAACGGATGAACATTCCAGTGTTCCATGACGACCAGCACGGAACGGCGATTGTGGTAGGTGCCGCGGCGACGAACGCGCTGCACCTGGCGGAGAAATCGTTCGAGGACATTAAGATCGTGTCCACGGGCGGCGGTGCGGCGGGGATTGCCTGCCTCAACATGCTTCTGAAGCTGGGTGCCAGGCGCGAGAACATTTGGCTCTGCGACATTCATGGCCTCGTCTACGAGGGCCGGGATATCGACATGAACCCGGAGAAGGCCTGTTTTGCGCAGAAGTCCGATTTGCGCACGCTCGATGACGTTATCGAGGGCGCGGATCTGTTCCTCGGGCTTTCGGGGCCGAATATTCTCAAGCCCGAGATGGTCAAAAAGATGGTGCCGGAAAATCCGATCATCTTCGGTTTGGCCAATCCCAATCCCGAGATCACGCCGGAAATGGCACGGGAGGCAAACCCGAGTGCGATTATTGCGACGGGGCGGTCGGATTATCCGAACCAGGTCAACAACGTGCTGTGCTTCCCGTTCATTTTCCGCGGGGCGCTGGATGTTGGCGCGACGGAGATCAATGACGCGATGGAGGTCGCCTGCGTCGAGGGCATTGCGGAACTGGCCCGGGCCTCGTCCTCGGCGGAGGCCGCGGCGGCCTATCGGGATGAGCGGCTGAGTTTTGGGCCGGAGTATCTTATCCCCAAGCCGTTTGATCCGCGGCTGATTGCGATTGTCGCTGGTGCGGTGGCCCAGGCGGCGATGGACAGCGGCGTTGCGAAACGTCCGGTGGAGGACATTGAGTCCTACAAGGAGAAACTCAACCAGTCAGTCTACCGCTCCGCACTGATCATGCGTCCCGTATTTGAAGCGGCGCGCAACAGCGTGCGGCGGATTGTTTTTGCGGAAGGCGAGGATGTGCGTGTTCTGCGTGCGGTCCATGCCATGCGACAGGAAGGCGTGGACATGCCGATCCTGATCGGGCGCCCGGACGTAATCGCCACGCGCTGCGAACGTGAGGCGATACCGCTGAAGCTCGACCACGACTTCGAGACTGTAAACCCGGAGCAGGACCACCGTTTCCGGGAATACTGGGAGACCTATCACCTTCAGCTGCAGCGCCGTGGCATTACGCCGGACCTGGCGAAAGCGATCATGCGCACGAACTCGACGGCGATTGCCGCGGTGATGGTGCATCGCGGTGAGGCGGACAGCATGATCTGCGGCACGTTTGGTCAGTACCTTTGGCACCTGAACTACATTGAACAGATGCTGGCGACCGAGGAGAACAAGCCGATTGGTGCGCTTTCCCTGATGATCACGGAGAAGGGTCCGCTGTTCGTGGGGGACACCCATGTGCATCCGCAGCCGACGGCCGAACAGATTGCGGATGTCGTGTTTGCGGCGGCGCGGCACGTGCGCCGGTTTGGTGTGGAGCCGAAGGTTGCGATCTGTTCACACTCGCAGTTCGGCAACCTCAATTCAGACTCCGGCTGCAGGACGCGCGCGGCGCTCGAAATCCTCGATAAAATGGACCTGAATTTCGAGTACGAGGGCGAAATGCACTCGGATGCGGCGCTCGATCCGGAACTGAGGGAACGTATCTTCCCCAATTCGAGGCTGCATGGTGCGGCCAATACGCTGATTTTTGCGAATACCGACGCGGCGAGTGGCGTGCGCAACATCGTCAAGGTCGTGGCGAACGGCCTCGAAGTCGGACCTATTTTGATGGGGATGGGAAACCGTGCCCACATCGTTACGCCGTCCATTACGGCCCGCGGCCTTCTGAATATTGCCGCATTGGCGGGGGCGGCGGTGCATACCTACGGATAGCCATTACAGCAACAGGGGGAATAAAAAATGGGATACAGGGAGGTCTACGATGCCTGGAAAAAGGATCCCGAAGGTTTTTGGCTCGATCAGGTCGATCTGATCGATTGGGACAAACGGCCAACCAGGGCGCTCGACGACAGCGCCGCCCCCCTCTACGGCTGGTTTCCGGATTCCGTGTGCAACACCTGCTACAACGCGCTCGACCGGCATGTTGAGGCGGGGCATGGTGACCGGACGGCCGTGATCTACGACTCCCCCGTGACAGGAGTGAAAGACCAGTTCACCTATTCGCAGATGCTGGACCGGGTGTCCCGCCTCGCCGGGGCGCTTGCCGCACGGGGGGTCACGAAGGGTGACCGGGTCGTTCTCTACATGCCGATGATCCCGGAGGCGCTTGTGGCGATGCTGGCCTGTGCCAGGATTGGTGCGATTCATTCGGTGGTATTTGGCGGTTTTGCAGCCTCCGAGCTGTCGGTGCGGATTGATGACGCGAAGCCCAAAGCCATCATCGCGGCGTCCTGCGGCATCGAGCCCGGGCGTACTGTCGCCTACAAACCGATGCTTGACGAGGCGATTGACCTGTCGGAGCACAAGCCCGAGTTCACCATGATCTTCCAGCGGCCAATGCTGCAGGCGGATTTGATTGAGGGTCGCGATCACAGCTGGCGGGAAATTACCGCGGGTGCGGAGCCGGTGGGCTGCACCCCGATGGACGGCATGGATCCGCTTTATGTGCTCTACACCTCCGGCACCACGGGACAGCCCAAGGGCGTGGTGCGGGCGAATGCCGGGCATATGGTGGCGCTCGCCTGGACGATGCGGAACATCTACGACATTGGGGCGGGGGATGTGATGTTCACCGGGTCGGATGTCGGCTGGGTCGTGGGGCATTCCTATATCTGCTACGCTCCACTGATTGTCGGGGCGACCACCATTGTGTTTGAGGGCAAGCCGGTTGGGACGCCGGACGCGGGGACATTCTGGCGGCTGATCGACGACTATAAGGTCAAGACGCTGTTTACGGCACCCACCGCATTTCGCGCGATCAAACGGGATGATCCGCATGGCGAGATGCTGACAAAATATGACACGTCTTCCCTGAAGCATCTGTTCCTGGCGGGGGAGAGGGCGGACCCGGATACCATTCAGTGGGCCTCGGACAAACTGGGTGTGCCGGTGATCGATCACTGGTGGCAGACCGAGACCGGATTTGCCATTGCGGCCAACCCGGCCGGGCTGGAACTGCTGCCGATCAAACTCGGATCGCCGTCAGTTCCGATGCCAGGGTACGAAGTCCATATTCTTGGTGAGGACGGACATGAGGTTGAGCCGGGCGAGCTTGGTGCTGTTGCGATCAAACTTCCGCTTCCACCGGGAACCCTGCCGACGCTTTGGAATGCCGAGGACCGGTTCAAAAAGTCGTATCTCAACACGTTCCCCGGCTACTATGAGACCGGCGATGCCGGTGTAATTGATGAGGACGGCTACCTGTTCATCATGGCGCGCACGGATGACGTGATTAACGTGGCCGGGCACCGTCTCTCGACCGGTGCGATTGAGGAGGTGCTGGCCGGGCATCCCGACGTAGCGGAGTGTGCGGTTATTGGTGCGGCGGATCCGCTGAAGGGACAACTGCCCATCGGTTTCCTCTGTCTCAACAAGGGATGTGAGCGGGACGCCAATGAATTGATTGCAGAATGCGTCAGGCTCGTGCGGCAGAAAATCGGTCCCGTGGCGGCGTTCAAAACCGCGGTTCTGGTGGATCGTCTGCCCAAGACCCGGTCCGGCAAAATCCTGCGTGGTGTCATGGCAAAAATTGCGGATGGGCAGGAATACCGTATGCCCGCGACAATTGATGATCCGGAGATTTTGCCGGAAATCACTGTAGCCCTTGAGGAAATTGGCTATCCCACTGTCGCCTGACGATCAGCACTCCAACTGTCGCTGAGGCGCGGAAGTTGTAAAAGTGCACGGGTTTTCGGAAACCGTAACAGGTTGTGGTTTCCGGGAACTGTGCTACGTTACACACACCCTCTGTGTTTTAATCGGCGGAAATCCCATTGTGAATGAATTTGTCGGATTTTTGGTTTAAGCCATTGTTTACAGTTCGTTCAACTTGGCGTTGTAGACGAGTTAACAATTGAGGGTTGAACCGAAATTTCCAGGTGTTAACCCGGATTTGTCTTGCTAGGAGGAGGCGGAAAAGTGGTTTCGGGTTTTTTGGGATGTATCCGTGCAGGCGCGATGGTCTGTGCCATCCTGGCTCTGGCCGCGGTTGTCGATGTCAGGCCTGCCTCCGCCGCTTCGCCGGCGCTTACGATTGACGGGAGCGCTCTGGGCGGTGACGTGATTGAGCTTTCGATCGAACAGCTTCGCGAAATGCCGCAGACGACGGTGGTTACCACCAATGAGTTTGTCGACGATGCGGTGACCTATCGCGGGCCTTTGGCGCGGGAGGTTGTGGCTCTTCTGGAGGCTGACGGCGCGACGTCGCTGACCATGACGGCAATCAACGATTTTGCCGTTGACGTGCCCATGTCGGACGTGACCCGTTATGATGTCATTCTTGCACTTGAGGCCGATGGAAAGGCGCTTTCCCGTCGTGGAAAGGGCCCGATCTGGCTGATGTATCCAATTTCGGACAACCCCGAGCTCAGGGGGGATCCCGTGATCAACACGCGCCTGATCTGGCAGTTGATCCGAATTGAAGCGAAATAAGCTTGTTTGTCACCGTGCCACGCTACGTTGCCGTTTTTGTTCTTCTTGCAATGGCCGTGCTGGTGGCGGTGGGTTTCGTTACAATCAGGCGGGATGTCACAAGCCTCAAGACGATCAGTCAGGACAACATCCTGTGGACCGCGTCGCAGCTCGAAATTGAGTTTCTGAAGTTCCAGCTGAGCATTGCGTCCCTCGCGGTGGAGCCGACCGAGGAACGCCTGCAACACGTTCATGAGCGGTTCGACATTCTGTGGAGCCGTGTCGATCTGATGGGCGACGGGCCGGTCGGGTCGATGATGCGGCAGTACGACGAGGGGTATCACTCGCTGGAACTGATCCGGGATTTTGTCTGGGATGTGGACGAGGTTTTGGCGGCGCTGACCCCGCAAAGCAGCGAAGATATTCAGACCATTATTGACCAGACCCGTCAGCTTCAAAACGAAATGCATCTATATACACTTCGTGTGGTGCGAGGAGATGCTGATGCGAGCGCGGCCGTGCGGGACAGGATCCAGCGCAGTTCGCAGGCCACCGCGCTGATCAGTCTGGGGGCGGTGCTTCTGAGTATTCTGTCCCTCGTGCTGATCCTGCGGGAAAACCGGCGGCAGAAGGAAATTGCGGATCTGAACCGCCGCAACGCGGAGGAAGCCGAAAAGTCAAGCCGCGCCAAGTCGCGGTTCCTGTCGATGATGAGCCATGAGCTGCGCAATCCGCTGAACGGAATTCTCGGCCCGCTTACGCTGCTGTCAGAGGATAATCTCTCCGGTGGATCGCACCGGCTTGTCTCCCAGGCCAAGGGGTGCAGCCAGTCGATGCTGAACATGCTCTCCGGTATGCTCGATTACGCGGAGATTCAGGACGGACGGTTCCTCCTGCGGCCCGCGCCGTTTGATCCCAACCAGCTGGGCAAATCCATAGAGGCGGCTCTCGACGGGGATGGTCAGGTCTGCGCCGTGACTTTTGCTGAGAACATGCCCGAGCGGATTGAGGGAGACGAGGAACGGATCAGGCAGATATTTGTCTATCTGTATGAGTACCTGCTGGAGGCGACGGGGGCTGAGACACTCTCGCTGGACTTCGGCCACGACGGGGACAATCTGGTTGGAAATCTGAAGGTTCTCGAGACGACACCTGCGATAACCTGGAAGCTCGATCTTCTTATGGGCATCACGGAAGTCGCTCCCGATCAGGTTTCAGCCGACGCCCTGCGGCCCCTGATTGCAAGGGGGCTTGTGCGGGCCTGCTCAGGGAAACTCAATGTGGTCGAGGGGGATGACAACACCCAGACCGTGCGGGTGGTGTTGCCGGCCGAGGCGCTGGAAACCAACCGGATGCGGTTGCATCTGGAAACACGGTCCTTTGCCCTGGCCACGATCTACAAGGCGGCGCTGAAGTCGGAGAATGTGACCTTCGTTTCCGATACCGACAGTGAACCGGTCGATATGGTTCTGGTCGACAGTACGAGCGTAGGGGAGGAGCACCTGATGAACCGTCTGCGGGAGCAGTTTCCCGGCGCCGTGTTCATCTCCCTTGGTCCGCCGGACAGTCCGGATTTCTTTGATGACATCGTTGAGACGCCAAATGATATGGGGCAACTGCGGTCCAGTATCACAAGTCGCATGGCGTCGTAGCGATTTATTTAAACCTGTTTTGCATTCTGCCGCCATTGATGTAGTGATAGCTGAAACGGATGCAGCTGTTTCAACTCAAGGTGGCGCAAAGAATTTGCGAATTCCGTTTTTGGCTCCAGTGAGGTGACCATGACTTTCGTTGGTCTCAACAGACAAGACAATGAGCAGCTGCCACGGTTGGTGAGCCGGGATGCGCGCAACGCCGCCATGCTGGTGCATGACATTCGGGGTGCGCTGCGCGGCATTTCCGGCAGCGTGTCTGAACTGGAAGGTATGGAACTGGCAGATGCCGCGCAGGATCAGGTGCGGCGTTTGGCAACGGCCTCGGCGACTTTGGAGCGGCTCGTCGAATTCGCTGCGGGTGACGGATCATCCGACGAGAATGCGGAGACAACAAATTTTCCCGAAGCCCTGTCGCGCCTTGAACGGCGCATGGCGGGTGAGGCGGCTTCCAAAGGTCTGAAATTCGGATTGGTACAGGAAGGTATTCTGCCGTGCAGGGTTCGAATGGACAGCATCGGTTTCAACCGGATTGTCGACAACCTTGTTCTGAATGCCATCCATCACTCCGGCGGTGGAGAGGTGCAGGTTCGTGTCACGCGGTCGGGTGACGGCGGCGCAACGGTCGCGGTACTCGATGCCGGGCCTGGCGTACCGGAGCGGGTCATTCAGGACCTCCGGGATCTGGCTCTGAGCTCCCAGGGCGCGCCGGAAGCTGAGCACGGGCTTGGGCTTCAGATTGTTCAGGGGCTGACGGAGAAATACGGATGCGAGTTTTCACTTAATAACCGCGCCGAGGGTGGAGCGGTTGCGACGTTCGGCATTCCGGCCGACCTGTGCATTGATGAAAAAGCGGCCGCTCCGGCGTCACCGGTTGCCAGTGTGGCCTATGATTTTTCGGGGGTGCGCATTCTTTTGGCCGAGGACAATCCGACCAACCAGATGGTTGCAACCCAGATGCTCGGCGCAATGAATGCCGGCGTGACGGTCGTGTCCGATGGTGTTGAGGCGCTCGAGGAGTTTGAAAAGTCCGAATATGACCTTGTGGTCGCGGATATCGAGATGCCGCGGCTGTCCGGGCTCGATGTTATCCGAACCATTCGCGCACGGAGTGACGCGAGGGCAAAAACCCCGATTGTTGCGCTGACGGCGTACGCGATGCGCGAGCATCGTGACCGGATAAATGAAGCCGGAGCCAACGGCCTGATTTCGAAACCTATTACCAGCATCAATGACCTTGGCCGATCCCTGTCGGAGTTTGTCAGTGCTGCTGGAAGTCGGACGTCTGCCGCTGGGACGGCGGTGAACGGGGGACAGTCGGGGGTTGATACGGAAGGTGAACCGGTGATTGATCTTGGCACGTTTGCGGAACTTCGGGATACTATCGGCACGGAAATGCTTGCCGAACTTCTCGAGAAAGTCATTACTGATCTTGAGACATCCAAAACCGAGTTGGAAATGTCAGTGAACCCACTCGATCGGCTGCAGATACGGTCTTCCTCGCATATTCTGATTTCGGTTGGTGGTGCGATCGGTGCCAATCGGCTTCAGTACTGTGCCCGGACCCTGAACACCGCGGCGCACGACGGCGCTGCCGAGGGGCTGGACGACATGGTTCGGGAGTGCGTGCGCGAGATCGATGCCGCGATGGAATTCGTCCTGGAACAGCAGCAGGCGAACGGTCCCGGATAACCCCATGTCAGACAGCCTGCTTTTGGTAGAGGATACTGAGACGCTGTCTCTGATTTACTCCCGGACCCTCAACCGGGCCGGGCATCAGGTCGACTGCGCCTACAGTCTTCAGCAGGCTCACGAAATGATTTCGGCGGACCGCCCAAGGGTGGTTTTGCTTGATCTCCAACTACCGGACGGGGATGGAATTGACCTGCTTGACCGGCTCCGGGTCGAGGCCCCGGATGTGCGCGCGATTGTCATTACCGCCAATGGTTCGATTTACCGGGCGGTGCAGGCTATGCGGGCGGGTGCGTTCGATTTTCTGGTGAAGCCATTTGACGATGCCCGCCTCGTAAACGCGGTGCAGAACGCCTTGACCTCCGCTCCGGCGCCGGTGGTGGTGGAAGAGGATCAGGAGATCGACGCGCAGGGGTTTCAGGGATTTATCGGTTCATCGGAGGCGATGAACGGCATTTACCGGATGATCCGCTCCATTGGACGTTCGACCGCGACGGTCTTCATTACCGGCGAGAGTGGAACCGGCAAGGATGTGTGTGCGCGGGCGATCCATTCCATGTCGACGCGTGCATCCAAACCTTTTGTGCCCCTGAATTGCGCGGCTATTCCCAGGGACCTGTTGGAATCGGAAGTCTTTGGACACCTGAAAGGGGCCTTTACCGGTGCCCTTAGTGACAAGCCTGGTGCGGCGGCGGTGGCGGATGGCGGGACGCTGTTCCTCGATGAAATCTGCGAGATGGATCTGTCGCTGCAGACCAAACTGCTGCGGTTTTTGCAGACCTCCACGATCCAGCCGGTCGGCGCTTCACGACCGCGGAATGTGGATGTGCGAATTGTCTGCGCGACCAACCGTGATCCGATCAAGGAGGTTAAGGCGGGGCGGTTCCGGGAGGATCTGTATTACCGTCTGCATGTGGTGCCGATACACATGCCGCCGCTTGCCGGACGGGGGTCCGATATTCTGGATATTGCGCAAGCGTGTCTGCAGGAGTTTTCCGCGGAGGAACACAGGCAGTTCAAGGGGTTTGACGAGGAGGCGTCTGCGCTTCTGGCGCGACACCCGTGGCCTGGAAACGTGCGTCAACTGCTGAACGTAATTCGCAACGTGGTCGTGCTCAATGAGGGCGAACTGGTCACGGCGGGGATGCTGCCGCCGGACATGTTTGTTGACCTCTCAGCGGCAACGACCGTACCGCCTGCGCCGGTTGGGCGAGGGTCGGTTGTGTCGAACCTGCCGGACAGACGGCCCGTAGCGAGCGGGAACGCCATGGCCGGGCTGGTCGGGCGACCGATGGCCGAGGTGGAACGTGGTCTGATTGAGGCGACGATTGAACACTGCAATGGGTCGATCCCGCAGGCTGCCAAGATCCTCGAACTTTCCCCCTCGACGATCTACCGCAAGATCGAGGTCTGGAACCGGGCTTCGGCTGGCGAGGAGCGGCGTTCGGTCTCTTAACGCTTGCCATCGGCTTCTCCGCCTGCCCATAAAAGCAAAACGGTAATCGAGGGAAGTCCATGAACCTTTTTGAGGTCGCGCTTGCCGCACGCGAGAATGCCTATGCGCCGTATTCCGGTTTCAAGGTGGGCGCGGCGATCCGGACGCGGGATGGCCAAGTGTTTGGCGGGTGCAATGTCGAGAATGCCGCCTATCCTCAGGGAACCTGCGCGGAGGCGGGTGCGATAGCGGCAATGGCCGCGGCGGGCGCGCGGGAGATTGCGGAGGTTCTGGTTGTGGCCGGTGGCGACATGACCGTTACGCCCTGCGGTGGTTGCCGTCAGAAACTGTCCGAGTTTTCCGGCGATGACACGGTGATCGTGATGGCCGGGCTCGACGGCGAGCGGGAGCGGACGACCATGGCGGATCTGTTGCCCGGTCGGTTTTCGGTGACCCATCTGGACGGTGAGAAGAATGACTGATTTTCGCGCAGTTACGTTCAACCGCGCCGGTGACAATTGATGCTGGCGCAGGAGATCATTGCCCAAAAACGCGATGGTGGCACGCTTTCCGATGAGCAGATCCGTTTTATGGTCGAGGGTCTGACATCAGAGACGATTTCCGAGGGCCAGGTTGCCGCCTTTGCCATGGCCGTGTTTTTCCGAGGCATGGAGTTGAGCGAGCGCGTGGCGCTAACGCTGGCGATGCGGGACAGTGGTTCGGTTTTGTCCTGGGATCTGCCGGGTCCGGTGGTGGACAAGCATTCCTCCGGAGGGGTTGGCGACAATGTCAGCCTGATGCTGGCCCCCGCGCTGGCGGCCTGTGGTGCTTATGTCCCGATGATTTCAGGCCGCGGACTGGGGCATACGGGCGGGACACTGGACAAGCTGGATGCGATCCCGGGCTATGTCTCGCAGCCTGATGAGGAGACGATCGCGAAGGTCGTCCGCAACGTCGGTTGTGCCGTGATTGGACAGACCCCCAATGTGGCTCCGGCAGACCGACGGTTTTACGGTATCCGCGATGTGACCGGAACGGTTGAGAGCGTTGATCTGATCACCGCGTCGATCCTCTCGAAAAAACTGGCGGCGGGATTGCAGGGCCTGGTGCTCGATGTGAAATGTGGCAGCGGTGCCTTCATGTCGAACCTGGATGACGCAAGGGCACTGGCGCGGTCGCTGGTCGATGTGGCCAACGGGGCGGGTTGCCCGACACGTGCCCTGATTACGGACATGAACGAACCTCTCGCCAGCTGCGCGGGCAATGCGATTGAGACGGCAAATGCCGTGCGGTTCCTGCGGGGCGATGAGATTGACGGGCGTCTCTATGATGTCACGGTTGCTTTGGGTGGAAATCTTCTGGCGGAATGTGGCTTGGCCGAGGTCCGTGACGACGGAGCGGCGAAGATCCGGGAGGCGTTTTCTTCCGGGGCCGCGGCGGAAATCTTCGGCCGGATGGTCACCGAACTGGGAGGCCCTTCAGACTTTATGGAAGGCTTTGAGGGTCATCTGGCCCGTGCGCCAGTGGTGCATGAGGTGACGGCCAATCAGTCCGGTTTCGTTGATGCCATAGATACGTTTGCGCTTGGCATGGCGGTGGTGGAGCTTGGCGGGGGTCGGCGGCGGGCGAGTGACAAAATCGATCCTTCCGTGGGGCTGCTGCATTGTGCCGGGCTTGGCGGATGGGTGGAGCCGGATACACCGCTGGTGTTGATCCATGCCGCCAGCCAGGCTGACGCCGAGAAAGCGGAGCAGCGGGTGCGGAAGGCGTATTCGATCTCTGATACGTGCCCTCCGGAAAACCCGCTTATCATTGAGCGGGTGACCTGATGGCGCGGGGCATTCTTATCGTTCTGGACTCGGTTGGTTGCGGCGGTGCCCCGGATGCCGATGCTTTCGGGGACAAGGGGGCGAATACCCTCGGCCATATCATCCAGGAATGTGCGGCGGGAAGAGCGGAGGAGGGGCGTTCCGGCCCATTGAATGTGCCAAACATGGAGGCGCTGGGTTTGGGGTCGTCCATCCGAGCCGCGTCGGACATTGATCTGCCCGGATTTGAAGGCAAGCCGAACGGTATCTGGGGGGCGGCGGTTGAACGATCGAGGGGAAAGGATACCCCGTCCGGGCATTGGGAGCTGTCCGGATTGCCTGTGCCGTGGGACTGGCACTATTTTCCGGAAGGCGACCCGTCGATACCGGAAACCGTAACAAATCCGATCATTCAGAAGGCCGGACTGCCCGGTACACTCTGCAACGGTCATTCGTCGGGCATGCCGGTTCTCGACAAATATGGTGAGGAGCACATCCGAACCGGAAAGCCGATTTTCTATACCTCAGCCGACAGTGTTCTTCAGATCGCGGCCCATGAGGAGGTCTTCGGTCTCGATCGGTTGCTGGAACTGTGCCAATCTGCGGCTGAGGTGGTGCATCCGATGCGTGTAGGGCGTGTCATAGCGAGGCCCTTTGTCGGGGAGACGTCAGGGCATTTCACGCGGACGGCCAACCGGAAGGATTTCGCGATTGAACCGCCGGGTGACACTTTGCTCGACCGGGTTGTTGCAAGTGGTGCGCGAACGCATGCGGTTGGCAAAATCGCGGACATTTTTTCCGGGCGCGGCGTGAGCCGGAAGTACAAGGGCCGCAACGACTCCGAGAATGTCGATGCTCTGTTGAACGCTTTGGACGAAGCCGGGGACGGTGACTTCATTTTCGTCAACCTGGTCGATTTCGATACGCTCTACGGGCATCAACGGGACGTATCCGGCTACGCGGCCAATCTGGAAGCTTTTGACCGAAGGCTTCCGGAGATCTTTGCAAAACTTCGGCAGGGTGACCTGCTGTTCATCACGGCGGATCACGGCAATGACCCCACCTGGACAGGGACCGATCACACGCGAGAGCAGGTGCCGGTTTTGGGAAAGGGGCCTGGCATCGCCTCTCAGCCGACGGGTGCGACCACATTCGCGGATGTTGGGGAAACGATTGCCGCGCATCTGGGTCTGGCACCAGGAGAGCACGGGAGGTCCTTTCTTTGACCGACTGGACGCACGTTCCAAAAGTTGAGTTGCATCTGCACCTGGAGGGTGCGGCACCGCCGGAATTTATTCGTGAACTTGCGGCCGAAAGGAGGGTGGATCTTGCCAGGCTCTTCGATGACGCCGGCAACTACGCATGGTCTGACTTTGCGGAGTTTCTCAACGCCTACGAACGGGCCTGCGAGGTTCTGACCACGCCCGGCGATTACCACCGGTTGATGGATGCGGTCCTGCGGAAGTCAGCTGAGGATGGCGTCAAATACACCGAGATTTTTCTCGCGCCAGATCTGTGCGGTGACGGGAGTTCGGTTGCCTGGGCTGAGTACCTGGCGGCGATGACGGAGGCCGCGCGGGAGGTTGAGGGGCGGTACGGGATTGTGGCACGGTTCATCCCTACGGCAGTGCGGCATCTGGGTGCTGAGACGGCTGAGCGCACGGCGGAGACGACGGCGTCCAACATGAACGAATACGTCACCGGTTTTGGAATGGGGGGCGAAGAGCGGTTTGGCCATCCGAAAGACTTCGCGCGGGCCTTCGCTCTTGCCGGCGAGGCTGGTCTGGGGCTGACTGCTCACGCAGGTGAGATTTGTGGTGCGGACAGCGTTGCGGATGCGCTTGAGCACCTCAAGGTCACCCGGATCGGTCATGGCGTGCGGGCGATTGAGGACGCGGCGATCGTGGAGATGCTGCGCGAGCGGGGAACGGTGCTTGAGGTCAATCCAGGGTCGAATATTGCGCTGGGCGTTTATCGAGACTGGAACGAACACCCCTTCAAAAGGCTGCGTGATGCGGGCGTGCCCGTGACGGTGTCGACGGATGATCCGCCGTATTTCCATACGGATCTGCCCATGGAATATGACCGGCTGTCCCGGTGTTTCGGCTGGAACAAACGGGATTTTCTTGAAATGAACCGTGTGGCGATGGGTGCGGCGTTCTGCGATGAGGAAACCCGCAGCAAGATTTACGATATTCTGGAGAATGGGGACGCATGACATATCCAAACCTTACCGTAGTTGATCATCCGCTGGTGCAGCATAAACTGACGATCATGCGGGAGCAGGGAACCTCGACCGCAGGGTTTCGCAGGCTGCTTCGTGAGATCAGTCATTTGATCGCCTATGAGGTTACGAATGATCTGCCCCTCGTGGACAAGACGATTGAGACGCCGCTGAAAACCATGCAGGGCAAGGAACTCGGCGGCAAAAAGCTCGCGCTGGTGTCGATTTTGCGTGCGGGCAATGGGCTTTTGGATGGTATCCTCGATCTTATTCCTTCGGCGCGGGTTGGTTTTGTCGGGCTTTACCGGGACGAGGAAACGCTCAAGCCCGTCCAGTACTACTGCAAACTGCCGTCGGACATGGCGAACCGGGTGACGATTGCGGTCGATCCCATGCTGGCCACCGGAAATTCATCGGCTGCGGCGATTGATCTTCTGAAGGACGCGGGAGCCACTGATATCCGGTTCCTGTGCCTGCTTGCCTCGCCCGAGGGCGTGCAGCGCATGTATGAGGCCCATCCGGACGTGCCGGTGATCACGGCGGCTCTTGATGAATGCCTCGACGATAACGGCTATATCGTTCCCGGGCTGGGCGATGCGGGTGACCGTATGTTCGGCACGAAGTGAGTTCACTTCCGGCTACAGTTATCTGATTTCCTTCCGGAAACTGCGGGTCCAGGGATTTGGTAACCCGCAGGCAATAAGCGTGTTGTGAGCCGCACCTGACGGTGCGGTTACGTTTTCTGTGTGCGCGGGTGTGTCCCATTTGAGTGGGCGTGCCTCCCGGCGCCTGTTGCAGTTGGATGATTGGTTGTTGGCCAGCGTCAAATCCGTTGCGGTTCTGCTGTTTTTGTCGGGCACCGCTGCCATATCGGCCACCTATTTTGCGGTTGACCGGTACCGGGCGAATGTTCTTGCGCAGGCGACTGCGGATGTGCTCGCCGACCTTGGGGATCTCGACGACATTGTGGCTGCGACCCCTGAGCATCGCGCGGAGGGGGAAACTTCAAGACCGTCAGCGTCGCCGCGGAGTGATGTCGAGATAGTGGGCGTGTCCACTGTGGCGCCAGAGGAGGAGTCCGGGGACGCTGAAATACTGCGTCTGGTCACGGAAATGGCCGAGAGTGGCGTCGCGGAAACATGGAGTGATTTTGATGCGGAGGGTGATAACGGAACCCTTACTGTCGTCGAACCGATAACGGCGTCGGACCAGGCCTGCGTCAGTTGTCACAACGAGATACCTTCGACGACCGCGAACGTGCAGCCGGGGGATGTGCTCGGTGCGGCGGTGATTGAAGCGCCGGTTGACGTGGATTTTAGCGGTGTTCGCAGGCTGGCAATGCTGTTTGGTTTGGCGGGGGCGGGAACGGTTTTGTTGGCTACAGTGCTCCTGGTCCGGACGGCGTGGAAGCAGCGGCGGTCGAGGGATGCAGAAGCCGTAACCGGCGAGACCCAAGTGCCTGACGTTTGTGTGGATGCTGCGGAAGCGGATGTGGAGCCGGAGGTTGACGAGCCGGTGTCAGGTTCCAGGTCTGACCGGCGTGGATTAAACTGGAGCGCGATTGCAGCCCTTTTTCGTCTCTCGAAGACGACGCGGAAAGGCGTGAGCGATACGGAGGCCGAAGAGGATGACGCGCCTTCCGATCCCCCGGCGCCTCACATCCTAGCGGAAGTGACCGGACGGGTGCTGATCGTGGACCCGGATTATGCCAGTGGACAGCGGGTGGGGGGAACGCTCGCCGTTGAGGGGATACAGGGTATGCCTGTCACCTCGGTCGTGGATGCGGGCCGTGCTGCGGACCGGCTGATGGTTGGGGATGAGAAGATCGACTGTGTCGTAGTGGCGCAGGACCCGAAAGCGACGCACCATCAAAAGGCGATCGAGTTCATTCGGAAATACGAGCCATTCCGCGATACGCCGATTGTATTTGTCGATACTTCGGATCAAACGGTTATCGGTGTGCATACCGTCGACCAAGGCTACCAGAAAGCCAAAGGCGGGCGGAGAGGGCTGTTGGCTGAAATCCTTGGGTTGATGGAAAGGTCCCGGTCGGGTCACACAACGACCGCCGGTGAGGCGACCAGGCAACCGGTCGACGACACGCCCCCGGAAAAGCCAAAACGGAAAAAAAACGCCATCGACGTTCTTGTGTGCGAGGATGATGAGGTCAACCGTCTGTTGATGACGACCGTTCTGAAGAAAATGGGGCTGACCCATGTGGTTGCGAAAAGGCGTGCCGATGCGGTCAGGTTCTATCAGAAGCGCAATCCCGGGATCATCCTGGTTGATGTGTCCTCGGCGCGCCTTGGAGGATTGCAGGCCGTGGCGGAGATCAGGCGTTCGGAGAGCAGCGCGGACACCAGGGTGCCTATCCTCGGGATCGCTACAGAGACCGGTGATCAGGTTCGGGACAAATGCCGCAAATTTGGCATAGACGACCTGATTTCCAAACCTGTGCGATTTGAGGAGATGCAGTCGATGATTACGGAATGGACCGGCAATTGATGTCGTCGACTGGGCATTGCGTTGATTCGAGTTTGGAAGTTTTGGGCGTGGTTTTGGCACGATAAATCGGCTGCGTCTGCTTTCGTTTCCGAAACCGGTTTCGGAAATCCGAAATTTATTTTTGGCCGCCGGTCAGCGTGAAATTGCGCAATTTAAGGTTGCTTCGGATGGGCACCGATTTCTTTGATTGAGCAAGCGGTGCATCCGCACCACCGATTTCCTACGGCATTCGTAGTCGGTTAAGATTGTCGTAACAACCTTCTGATTTCGTTTTGAATTCCATTATTTGCCTTGTTGTGGCTGATCTGCACGATGCGCACCCGCCGCGGCCTTTTGGATATTGATCGCGAGGCTTGCTGCCGAAGTCCGGGCGCTTCACGTCAAGCGTTGTTTTCACTCCGCTCGGCAAGCGACACATCATAAGTTTTGTTTGACAGGTGCGGCGGCCGACGACTAGTCGTTTGGAAAAGGTTCTGAAACCGGTTTCTGAAAAAGCCGCTTATCCTCGAGGGAGGACCACCAGTTTGAAAACCGTTCCTGATCCGGGACAGGCATATGGCACAACGGCTCGTCGTGTGACGATTGCCGATGTCTCCAGGGATCTCGGATTGACCAAGGGAACGGTTTCGCGGGCACTTAATGGCCACCCGGATATTGCTCCAGCGACACGGAAGCGTGTGCAGGATGCGGCGACGCGAATGGGCTATAATCCCCTTCCACAGGCGCAGGCGATCCGGACGGGACGGACACGGTCGCTGGGTCTGGTGCTTCAGTTCAGCGACCACGACCGGCAGAGCCCGTTCCTTGCCGGGTTTTTGTCCGGAATATCCCATGCCGCCAGTCAGGAGAACTGGACGCTCACCGTTGCGACTTCCGAGTCAGGCGACGGTACACTTGAAATTATGAACCGGCTTCTGAGCGAGCGTAAAGCGGACGGGTTCATTCTGCCGCGCAGCCTGGTAAATGACCGGCGTGTAGCTCTCCTGCTCGAAAGAGACGTGCCGTTTGTCCTCTACGGGCGGCCGATAGACCCGGAAGGGTGCGCCTGGTTCGACATCCTGGGCGAGGTCGCCATGTGCGAGGCGGTTACCCGGTTGGCCGAGTTGGGACATGAAAGGATTGGTTTCGTAAACGGTGGCACGCGGTTTACGTACAGTAATCTTCGCCGGAGTGGCTTCGAAAAAGGTATGGCTGAGGCCGGGCTGGAGGTTGATCCCGGGCTCATCCTGTCCGATGCGGTACGGCGTGCTGACGGCGCGGTGGCGGCGCGGCGTTTTATTGAACACCCGAAGCCACCGACGGCGATCATATTTGCCACCGACAAGGCGGCCCTGGGGATGTACGACGTCGTGGGGGACTACGACCTGCGTATTGGCAGGGAGATATCGCTGATCGGCTACGATGGTATTGTCGAAGGCACCTACGTTACGCCGCAACTGACGACCTTCGCCGTGGACAACAGGTTTGCGGGCGAACGACTGGCTTCACTGCTTATTCAAAGGGTGCGCGGTGAAGCTCCTGAAAATCTGCGGGAAACCGCCTCGGTTCCACTGATGGACCGCGGCTCCATATCGGCTCCGGTGGTTTCCAGCAGTGATCTGGCCAGGCTTGTGGCGGATCGAATGAAATCCAATGGATCGAAAAACCTTACAGGGGGAAAATAATGACCATCAAGAAAACGCATGCGTGGCGGGCACTGATGTCCGGGACGGCGACGGCAATGGTATTCCTTGCCGCGTCGGCCTCGGCGGACAGCATCCGGTTCTGGACCACCGAGGAACAGCCGGAGCGCCTTGCCAAGCAGCAGGAACTGGCAGCGCAGTTTGAGGATGCGTCCGGGCATTCGGTTGAGGTTATTCCGGTTACGGAATCCGACCTTGGAACGCGCGCAACCGCCGCGTTCGCCGCGGGCGATCTGCCGGATGTGATTTATCACACCCTTCAGTATGCGCTTCCCTGGGCCGAGGCGGGCATTCTGGACATTGATGCCGCCACCGACATCATCGAGGATCTGGGTGAGGACACCTTTGCCCCCGGTGCGCTGAACATGGCCGCCATGGAAGACGGCTTTGCCTCCGTACCCGTCGATGGCTGGACCCAGATGCTGGTGTATCGCAAGGACCTGTTCGACGAGGCGGGTCTCGATGCGCCAACGTCCTATGAGGCCGTGGAAGCGGCGATTGAGGCGCTGCACAATCCGCCCGAGATGTTTGGTTTCGTTGCGGCGACCAAGGTTGATGAGAACTTCATGAGCCAGGTGCTGGAGCATGTGTTCCTGGCGAACGGCGTGTCGCCGGTAGGAGCCGACGGGTTCCAGCCGCTTGATGAGGCGGCGACGACCGAGGTTCTTGAGTTCTACAAGGCGATCACCGAGGCATCGCCTCCGGGTGAGCTGTACTGGCAGCAATCGCGTGAGCTGTATTTTGCCGGCAAGGCGGCCATGATCATCTGGTCCCCGTTCATCCTCGACGAGCTCGCCGGACTTCGTGACAGCAACCCGCCCACGATCACCGGCGATCCCACATCCACGGAACTGGCTTCGAAAACGGGTATCGTGACCAACTTCTCCGGACCCTCCAATCCTGATGGCGCGGCCTGGGCTGACATCCGTTACTTCGGTGTGACATCGGATGCGAACACGGATGTTGCGATGGAGTTCGTGAACTTCTCCATGGAGGACGGATATCTGCAGACCCTTTCCATTGCGCCGGAGGGGAAATTCCCCGTCCGCAAGGGAACAGCTGAGAACGCGAGCGAATTTGCGGAGGGCTGGGCCAAGCTTGACGTTGGGGTGGACCGCAAGGCGCCTCTCGCTGATCTGTACTCCCAGGAGATGATCGACGAGATCGTCGGCGGTCTGAACGTCGCGCAGCGCTGGGGCGTTGCGGAGGGACAGCTCTCGCTGGCCTCCAAACTGGTCAACAGCCAGGTGATTAACCGTCTGGTACGTGAGTACATGGACGGTGAGCGGGATGCGTCGGCGACGGTTGCCGCGCTTAACGAGGAACTCGCCAAGATCAACTGATCGGACCCGGGCGGCGGCTGTTTGACCGCCGCCCGGACACAAACCTCAAAACCAGGTCTGCACCATGTCACATACGAGCCCTCCCGTCGGGACCGGGCCGCTGATGCGCCGTGAGGCGCGTCTCGCCTGGGGCCTGCTCTCCCCAACCATTTTCAGTGTCTCGCTCGTGGTAATTCTGCCGCTGCTTGCGATTTTCTGGATCAGTTTCAAGCCGATTACCCTGTCGGACCTGCGCGCGCCGGCGCCGATTGTGCGGGAGGATCTCCGTGGCAATCCCGAGGTGGCGGGCGATGAGGCGACACTGCGCTACAGGTTGCGAAATTCCAGCCAGGATGGCGAAATCCGGGATGTGGCCTTTGTCGATGAAATTGCCGAGGGACTGACGCTCACCGGTGAAGTCGACGATCGCTGTGTGCTCGACGGTCGGATGCTGACCTGTACCTTCGGTGACTGGGAACCGGGGTATCGTGAAACCCTCGCAATTCCTGTCACTGTCGATCAGGCGTATCTTGACGCCGACATCTCACCTTCGGACCGGCCTGCCGAGGTGACGGGGCGGGCCACCAATCCTTTGACGTCGTTTAACTTCACGTTCGAGAATTTTGCGGCGATTTTCGATGGCAGCGAGTTCTGGGGCGTCCTGGGCGTCACGATTTTCTACACTGTGTTTGGGACCATCGGTGCGCTGGTTGTGGGACTGTTTGCCGCTTTGCTGCTCGACAAGTCGTTTCGCGGGCAGGGGATTCTGAGGGGGCTTTATCTGTTTCCCTATGTCGCGCCCGTGATTGCGGTCGCGTTTACCTGGGTGATGCTGTTTGACCCGTTTTCCGGATCGGCCAACGCATTGCTGATGCAGATGGGCGTGACGGAAGCCCCAATCAATTTCTTTGGGGAGCGGCCTCTCGCGCTCATCATGGTGACGGTGTTCGAAATCTGGCGTTACTTTCCGCTCTCGTTCCTGTTCATTCTGGCGCGGATGCAGTCGATTGACTCCGACATGTACGAGGCGGCGGATATGGACGGTGCGAGTCCGTTTCAGAAGTTCCGCTATCTGTCGCTGCCGCAGCTGCTTGGCATTTTGTCGGTGCTGTTCCTGCTCCGGTTCATTTGGACGTTCAACAAGTTCGACGACATTTTCCTGCTCACCGGCGGTAATGCCGGGACGCGGACGCTGACGGTGAACGTTTATGAGCAGGCGTTTGCGATTTCGAACATTGGGGCGGGGGCCGCTGTGGCGGTGGTGATTTTCGCCTGTCTGATCCTGTTCTCGTTCGTGTTTTTCCGCTTCATGAGCCAGGAGGAAGGGCTGTGAGTATGGTACGGAATGGTTATGTGACCGGCCCCGTCATCGGTGCGCTCTGGTCTTTCACAATGGCGATTGTTGTCTGTGTCGCCATGTCTTTTTCCACCGGCGATGCACTGGCACCTTCGGTGATCTCGTCGCTGGTATTTGGAGCTTTGGCCGGTTTTTTGATGCTGCCCGGAGTGCTGGAGGGGATCAGAGGGCAATTGGTGCCAGTAGTAGTGCTGGTGGCTTTGACGGTCATTTCGTTCATCCTGTTTCGGCCGGCGATCTTCGGGCCGGCGGAAACGGGGCTCTTTACGAAGCTGATCGGGTGGCTGCTGATGATTGCGGCCACGTTTGGATCGGTTCGGGTCATGTTGGCAGGTCTTCCCTTCGGGTTGGCCAACCGGCACGAATTTGAGGAGGCGGTGATCCGGTTTTTGACCGGGTTCGGCTACGTCTTTTTCACGGCCCTCGTGATCATCCCGTTCTACGTGATGGTGATGACCAGCCTGAAAAACCAGCAGGATCTTATGCTCAATCCGTTGGACTTCTCACTGGATCTGTCCAAGGGTACTGAACTGTTTCGCAGTTATTTCGAGCTGTTCCAGGACTTCAACTTTGGCTCCTATCTGCTGACCTCCCTGATCGTGTCTCTCGTGACGGTGTTCATCACCCTGTTGCTCGCCGTGCCCGGTGCCTACGCGGTTGCCCGGCTCAGGTTCCGGGGGCGGGTGGCGTTTTCGCGGTCCATTCTGTTGATCTACATGGTGCCGATGATTGTTTTGGCACTGCCGATCTACATCGCGTTTTCAATGACGGGGTTGAGGAACTCACTATTGGGTATCGTGCTCATTTATCCGGTGACCACCATTCCCGTCGCTCTTTACATGCTGCAGGGGTATTTCCGTGGGCTGCCGGAGGAGATTGAGGAGGCGGGCCTTATGGATGGTCTGTCTCGGCTGCGCGTGATCTGGAAAATCACCTTGCCGCTTTCGCTGCCCGCGCTGGCAAGCGTGTCGCTCTATGTCTTCATGATCGCCTGGAACGAGTTCCTGCTCGCTTTCATGCTCCTTGATGACCCATCAAAATTCACCCTTACGAGAGGGGTGGCCATGCTCAACTCGTCGGAAATTCCGAGACAGCACCTGATGGCTGGGTCGGTGATCGCGACGGTCCCAATCATGGTTCTGTTTCTTGGACTGGAGAAATTCATGACTAAAGGCCTCACAGCCGGTTCGGTGAAAGGATAGCACCATGGCAACTATTGAGGAACTTGACGAACAGGCGCGGGAAATTCTCCGCCGCAACGACCGGGGGGGGTATTCCGTACCGACTGCGGGACTCTATCCCTACCAGTGGAACTGGGACAGCGCGTTTTCCGCCTATGGCTATGCGGAATTCGACATCGACCGCGCCTGGACGGAGCTGGAAACGCTGTTTTCCGGCCAGTGGGACAATGGCATGGTGCCACATATCCTCTTCCACCAGGCGGATGACGGCTATTTCCCTGGACCCGATGTCTGGGGCGCGCAGGGACATGGGCCCATAGATTCGTCCGGCATCAGCCAGCCGCCGGTGGCTGCGGCGTTTGCCCGGCGTATCCATGATCTGGACCCTTCAGTAGGTGCCGAGCGGGTTGGTGCGCTGTTTGAGCCGATGCTCAAATGGCATCGCTGGTTCATGAAATGCCGGGGCGAGAGCGGTGCGATCTGTATCACCCATCCGTGGGAGTCGGGTCGAGATAATGCTCCCAGCTGGGACAAATCCCTGGCGGCGGTCGATGCCTCCAACGTTGGGCCATATGTGCGTCGCGATACCGGTCACGTGGATGCGTCCATGCGACCGACCAAGTACGACTATGACCGTTATATCGCGATTGTGAATTTCGGCCGGGACAACAACTGGGACGAGGACGTGATTCTGACCGATGGTCCATTCCGTGTTGCGGACCCTACGATGACCTTCACGCTGCTGCGCAGTCACCGCGATTTGAGTTACCTTGGGCAGGAACTGGGACGGGACACATCCGAAGTTGATGGCTGGATTGAGGAGCTTGAAAGCGGCGCGGCCAGCCTGTGGAATGAGACAATTGGTGCGTATGACACCAAAGATCTGCGCACCGGTGAGTTCGGGGGAACCGCATCGAGCGCATCGTTTCTGAACTGGTACGGCGGCGTGGAGAACGGGGTCGCGCTCGACACGCTGAAGCAGTTTAACGCCGGAACCAAATACGGTGTTGCCAGTCATGATCCCCGTCTGGGGTCATTTGACCCGAAACGCTACTGGCGCGGTCCGGTCTGGGCCGTGGTCAACTATCTGGTTGGGTCTGGGCTGGGGTCATGCGGCCACATGCAGGAGGCGGAAAAGATTCGGCAGGACACGGCGGAGCTGATCTCGAAGAACGGATTTGCCGAATACTACGACCCAAATACCGGCGAGCCGGCAGGAGGCGGGAGCTTTTCCTGGACGGCTGCCGTTTGGCTGAGTTGGGCGTCACCGAGTGCGGGGGAGGGAAACTGAAATGGGATCCATCGAACTTAAGGCCGTCGAAAAATGGTACGGTGAGGTTCAGGTCATCAAGGGTGTCGACCTGAAGATCGAAAATGGCGAGTTCATCATCTTTGTCGGGCCCTCCGGATGCGGCAAGTCAACGCTGCTGCGGATGATCGCGGGCCTGGAGGAAACAAGCCGGGGCAGTATTCTGATCGATTATCGCGATGCCACGGCTGAGCCGCCGTCGAAGCGTGGTCTTGCCATGGTTTTTCAGTCCTATGCTCTTTATCCGCACATGTCGGTTGGCGAAAATATGGGGTTCTCCCTGAAAGCTGCCGGCGCACCCAAGGCCGAGATTGAGGCCAAGGTCAACGAGGCCGCGAGTGTCCTGAAACTGGAGCCGTTTTTGGATCGCAGACCGAAGGACCTGTCCGGTGGGCAGCGTCAGAGGGTTGCAATCGGGCGGTCGATCGTTCGTGATCCAACGGCGTTTTTGTTTGATGAGCCGCTGTCCAACCTCGATGCCTCACTCCGGGTGGAGATGCGGTACGAGATTGCAAAACTCCATCAGACGCTCGATTCGAGCATGATTTACGTGACGCACGATCAGGTCGAGGCCATGACGTTGGCCGACCGGATCGTGGTGCTGGATGGTGGGTATATTGCCCAGGTTGGGACGCCGCGGGAACTCTATGAGAGGCCGGGGAACCTGTTCGTGGCGCAGTTCATCGGCAGTCCGAAGATGAACGTGATCCCGTGTTCCACCAGTGATGGCGCCTACAGCCTGGATGGCGGTCGCGGTGGCGCCTATACGGGGTCGGTGCCGGTGACGCAATTGGGTATCCGGCCCGAGCACATTTCCATTGTCGCTGAAGGCGAGGGCCAGTGTGACGGCACGGTCGATCTGCTCGAATACCTTGGCGCGGATACGTTTGTGATTGTCGATGCAGGAGTGCTCGGGAAGATCACCGTTCGGGTTGTCGGCAACGCCGACGTCCGTGTTGGTGACAGGGTCGGTTTGGCGTTCGAGCCGGACCTGACACATTTCTTTGACGCCAACGGTCAGGCGGTTCGCTGATAGCGGACGGCATAACGTGAATCCGCAGGAATAACTCCTGCGGATGCGTATTTATGGCCTGCGGCCGTGATTAGCGGATGATAATTTCGTTTTCGCGGCCGAGGCCAAGAACCACACGGGCCCGTTCGTCCAGAAGCTCAAGGTCGAGCGTTTCGGTGGAGAGGCGGCGGGTTTTGTTTGCGACGCGCTCGCGTTCAATCCTGAGTTCGGCGAGCTGCTTTTCGAGGTGACCTTCCTCGGCATTAATTTCAAACAGCCTGAAAAGGCCGTATTCGCCCTGAAAAACGGCGATCGTCAGATAGACAACAAGGGACAGCATAACGAGTGAAAACACCGTGCTGCCGGTGTTGCGCCCAGCCCGTCGAAAACCTCCAACTCGCATACCAAATTCTGCCTGCAATTCTTGTTTTGCGGGGAGTTTGGCAGAAAGCGGGGGACTTGTGAATCCCCCGATTCAGTATGATTCGACCTAAATTGAATCAATTGTGCGGTCGTGTGGCGCGTCAGTCACGGCCCTTGTAGATGTCGATGATCTTGCCCAGCATTGCCAGTGCGTCCTCGCGGGAGCGCTGGAACGTGTTGCGGCCGATGATCGAACCGTTACCGCCCCCGTCCCGAATGGCACGGGCATCGTCAAATACAGCATTTTCGCCTTTGGCGGCACCGCCGGAGAACACCATGAGGCGGCGGCCGTTGAATGCGGACTGTACGCAGTGACGGACACGGGCGGCCTGATCGGCAATGTCGATTTCCTGTGCCTCATAGACCTTTTTGGCTTCACCAAGCTCAAGGTGGTCCGTCGACAGTTTGATCTTGATAATATGGGCGCCGAGCAGGGCCGCGATCTGGGCCGCATATGCGGCGATGTCGATTGCGGTTTCGCCGTCTTTGGTCAGTGCCTCGCCGCGCGGGTAGGACCAGATGACTGTTGCGATTCCTTTTGACGCGGCTTCTTCGCGCATGGCCGCGATTTCCTCGAACATGTCGAGACCTGCGGTCGAGCCGGGGTAGATCGTGAAACCAATTGCCGAGCAGCCGAGACGGAGGGCATCATCGACGCTCGCCGTGATGGCCTGGTCCTTGAAGGCATCGGACGGAATCAGGGAGTTCGCGGAGTTGACCTTTAGAATGGTAGGGATCTGGCCCGCGAAAGTATCGGCACCCGCCTCAAGCATTCCAAGCGGTGCGGCATAGGCGCTGAGACCGGCATCGATGGCGAGCTGGTAGTGGTAGTGCGGATCGTAAGCGACAGGGTTGGGTGCAAAGCTGCGGGCCGGGCCGTGCTCAAATCCCTGATCCACCGGAAGAATGACCATTTTGCCGGTTCCGCCGAGTTTGCCGTTCATCAGCATCTGGCAGAGTTTGCCCTTCACCCCCGCATTGTCACTCTCGTAGTTGCTGAGGATCTTCTGGACCGTTCTCGTGGCTTTCATGATCGTCCCTTTAAATTGTTGGTGCGGTAGTCTTGTTGCCCGATTTGTTCAGAGCGCTAACACCGGGAAGCTCCTTGCCCTCCAGCCATTCGAGGAAGGCGCCGCCGGCGGTAGATACGTAAGTGAAGTCATCAGCGGAACCGCTGGTGTTCAGAGCCGCGACGGTGTCACCACCACCGGCAACGGACAGAAGCCGTCCGGCACGGGTGAGGGCGGCCACGCGTTTTGCGGCGGCGTCCGTGGCGGCATTAAACGGAGCAATTTCAAAAGCCCCAAGAGGGCCGTTCCAGACCACGGTTTTCGCGCCCTCAAATGTGAGGGCAATGCGGGCGATGGTAACCGGGCCGGCGTCGAGGATCATCGCGTCCTCTGGGCAGGCGTTTGCGGGAACGATCTCGTTTGGTGCGTTCTCGGCGAATTCCCGTGCGACTACCACGTCCAGCGGCAGCATGATCTCGCAATCCTGCTGTTTGGCTTCATCAAGGATCTGCTTCGCGGTATCCGTCATCTCGTGCTCGCAGAGCGATTTGCCCACGTCCACGCCCTGTGCGGCGAGGAAGGTGTTGGCCATGCCACCACCGATAATCACTGTGTCGACTTTCCGGATCAGATTGCCGAGCAGTTCGAGTTTGGTGGACACTTTGGCGCCGCCGACGACGGCAACCACCGGATGCGTGGGATCGCCGAGGGCCTGCTGGAGGGCCTCCAACTCCTTTTGCATGAGACGTCCGCAGCAGGATGGAAGGAGGTGAGCAAGGCCTTCCGTTGACGCGTGGGCCCGGTGTGCTGCGGAGAATGCATCATTGCAGTAGATGTCACCGAGCTTGGCGAGTTCAGCGGCAAAATCGGGATCGTTCTTTTCCTCACCGGCGTGGAACCTGGTGTTTTCGAGAAGAAGCACTTTACCCTGCGCAAGGTCCCGAACAGCGTTGATGGCGGGTTCCCCGACGCAGTCCCGTGCGAATTCCACGTCAACGCCGAAGGCCGATCGAAGGGCATTCAGTGTCACTGAGAGGCTCATTTCCTCAACGCGCTGGCCCTTGGGACGGCCGAAATGGGCCAGCAGAACCGGCTTTCCGCCGGCTGCGAGAATATCGGCAACGGTAGGGGCGATGCGTTCGATGCGTGTGGCGTCAGTGACCTGGCCGTCCCTGACCGGAACATTGATATCAACGCGGGTCAGGACCGTTTTGCCTGACAGTTCCATTTCATCAAGCGTTTTCCAGGTCATGCTTCGTCCCTTTTTGTATTGTCCGAACTAGAGAAGTTCAGTGGCCTTTTTTGCGACCGCTTCCGCCGTTATTCCAAAGTGAGCGTAAAGATCCTTGATCGGAGCGGAGGCGCCGAAGCCTTCCATGCCGACAAAACCGGATTTTTTCTCCGAGCCGCGCTCGCCGTACAGCCAGCGGTCCCAGCCCATGCGAATTCCGGCCTCAATGCCAACCCTTACCGTTCCTGCGGGAAGCACCTTGCGGCGGTATTTCAGGTCCTGCTGCTCGAAGAGTTCCCAGCACGGCATGGACACGACACGTGTACCAAAGCCGTTCGCCTGAAGCAGGTCGCGGGCCTGTAGGGCGATCTCCACCTCGGAGCCGGATGCCATGAGAACCACCATACGGCGTCCTTCCGCTTCCGCGAGGATGTATGCGCCTTTGGCAGTCAGGTTTTGACGGCTGTATTCCTTGCGGAGCGTTGGCAAACCCTGGCGGGTCAGCGCAAGCACGGAGGGGAGTTTCGGGCCCGAAAGCGCGTGTTCCCACGCTTCCGACGTCTCGATGATGTCGGCGGGCCGGTACACGTTGATGTTCGGCATGGCACGCAGAGATGCGAGATGTTCGACGGGCTGGTGTGTCGGGCCGTCTTCCCCAAGACCAATGGAGTCGTGGGTCAGGACGTGGACAACGCGCTGTTTCATCAGGGCGCCGAGCCGGATTGCGCCACGTGCGTAGTCACTGAAGACAAGGAAAGTACCGCCGTAAGGCTGGCATCCGCCATGGAGGGCAATGCCGTTCATGGCCGCGGCCATTCCAAACTCGCGGATGCCGTAGTGAACATAGCGGCCGGAACGGTTTTCCGGGCCGAATATGCCGAGGTCCTTGGTCAGCGTGTTGTTTGAGCCAGTCAGGTCGGCGGAGCCGCCGATTGTCTCGGGCACGGCCTCATTGACGGCCTCGAGTACCATTTCGGAGGCTTTGCGGGTTGCAACTTTGGGCGCTGCTTCCGTCTGCTCCTTGCGGAAAGCGTTCATGGCCGTGGTCAGTTTCTTCGGCATTTCGCCGGCCATGATGCGTTCGAATTCCGTCTGTTTCCGACCGGAGAGTTTTTCGAACCTGGTATGCCACTCGGCCACCGCTGCCGCGCCGCGGGAGCCAATTTCCTTCCACGCGGATCGAATGTCGTCGGGAATGACGAATGGCTCGTGGGACCAGCCATAGATCTCGCGCACTTTGGCAATTTCATCGTCGCCCAACGGCGAGCCGTGGACGCTTTTGGTGTCCTGCTTGTTGGGGGAGCCAAAACCGATATGCGTCTGGCAGTCGATCATTGCCGGCAGTTTGGAGGCTTTCGCTTCCGCCAGTGCCCGGTCAATGTCTTCCGGATCGTGGCCGTCGCAGGAATGTACGGACCATCCGGCAGCCTCGAAGCGCTTATGCTGGTCGGTGATGTCGGACAGGTTTACGGCACCGTCGATTGAAATGCCGTTGTTGTCCCAAAGCACGATCAGCTTTGAGAGTTTCTGTTTGCCGGCGAGGGCGATTGCCTCGTGGCTGATGCCCTCCATCAGGCAGCCGTCTCCGGCGATGACATATGTATTGTGGTTTACGATCTGACGGCCAAACCGCGACGCGAGACTTTCCTCGGCGATGGCCATGCCGACGGCGGTGGCAAGACCCTGACCGAGCGGGCCGGTTGTGGTTTCGATACCTTCGGCCTCACCGTATTCCGGGTGACCGGCCGTTTTTGAATGCAGCTGACGGAAGTTTTTCAACTCCTCAAGCGTCATGTCCTCATAGCCGGTGAGGTGCAGGAGTCCGTAAAGCAGCATCGATCCATGACCGGCTGACAGAACG
The DNA here is from genome assembly GCA_030427145.1 of Alphaproteobacteria bacterium. GTDB lineage: Bacteria > Pseudomonadota > Alphaproteobacteria > Rhodobacterales > Rhodobacteraceae > Amaricoccus > Amaricoccus tamworthensis. The sequence goes on from JAUHWT010000018.1 coordinate 45,303, forward strand.
AAACGGTCACGGTCCGGCCATGACGGGTTCGAGGCGTCGAACTTCAGGTGTTTGTCGAAAAGTACCGTTGCGACATCGGCCATGCCCATGGGCATTCCAGGGTGGCCGGAATTGGCTTTTTGAACGGCGTCCATTGCCAGCACACGCAGTGCGGCAGCCCTGTTCCAGTGATCCGGATGACGTTGGCGGAGGTCGCTGATATTCACCTGAGGGAGCCTTTCTGGAAATCTACCGGCCGGTCCTGAGCATGGATGGCCAAAATCAGGGGTTTGATACCAGCACTCCGGCAAGCGTCAAGGCGGTTTCACCCTATTGGCGTGTTCGAGCGCAAAATACGGTGCAAAAAGTACGGGTTTTCGGACATTTGGAAAAGAGTCCGGAGATTCGCGCCATCGACCGATTGCATTACATATGTTCGGGGCATAAAAACGTGTGCATGGGGTTTCGGAAGTGAAAACATGAGTCAGATTGATCAACTTGAAGTTCAGCTTGCCAGAGCGCTCGACCGCTTGCGTGAGGCAATTTCAACGTCGGAACGTGTCGCATCAGGGTCGGACGTGGAGCCGCTTCTTCAGGCTCGCGTGACTTCGCTGGAAAACGACAAAGCACGGCTTCTTGAGGAGCTTGTCGGTGTGCGCTCCAAACGGGATGAGGATGTCGCGGCATTGGATGCGCTGATATCCCAGCTTAAGCCCCTCATTGAGGAGGAGGCTACAAATGCCTGAACTTAATCTTGAAATTGGCGGTCGCGTCTTTGAAGTCAGCTGTGAGGCCGGTGAGGAACAGTCGCTTGAGCGCGCGGCGAAACTGCTGAATGCGGAGGCCGTTCAGGTTTCGGGCGCGGGCAGTGCCACGACGGAAAAGCGCATGCTTCTGCTGGCTGGTCTGATGCTGGCTGATACGATGGCGGGTGTTAAGGATGAGCTTTCAATGCTGCAGGAGAATCTGCGCGCCGCGGAAGAGCGTATCCGGATCGCCGAGGCGAAGTCGGCAATGCTGGCTGCGAATGCGGTTAAACTTGAGACGAGCAGCGGCTCGCGTGTCATGGATGCCGAAAAGGAAGCCCTGAGGGAGGAAAATCGCGAGGCGATGGAACTGCTGGGTAAGGTTCTTGCGGATATCAACACGCTTGCTGAGGCTGCAGAAGGAGTTTCTTCCCAGTCCTGATGGGCTGAAAGTTTTCGTTACCCAAAAAAAAAGCCGGCAGGTCGGGGGACCTGCCGGCTTTTTCGTTTCAGCCTGCGCTATTCGAATTCAGGAATTGGATTCGCGAATCTTTTCGGCTGCTTCCTTATTGAACGCCACACCGTTCTCGTCGAGAAGGGTGTCCAGTTCCCCGGAGAGCGTCATTTCCGTGATAATGTCGCATCCACCGACAAACTCGCCTTTAACGTAAAGCTGCGGAATTGTCGGCCAGTCCGAATAGGATTTGATTCCGTCGCGAATGCTCTCATCCGCCAGAACGTTCACGTCCTTGTACTCAACGCCCATGTAGTTCAGGACGCCGGCAACGCGGCTGGAAAACCCGCACTGTGGCATCTGGGCGGTGCCTTTCATGAAGAGAACGACATCGTTCGCTTCCACATCTGCTTTGATCGCGTCGTGTACTGGATTGCTCAAAGGCTTCACTCCGGTGCTTTGGTGGTCAGGGCGAGGGCGTGAAGTTCGCCACTCGATCCGTCCATTTTTCCTTTCAGGGCGGCATAGACCATCTGATGCTGTTTCACCCTGTTGAGTCCGCGGAATTCCTCCGCCGTTACGGTGGCCGCGTAGTGGTTCCCGTCGCCTGCCAGGTCCTTGATTTCAACCTGTGCGTCAGGGAAGGCCTGAAGGATCAGGTTTTCAATTTCAGTGGCTTCCATAGCCATTCGGGACCCTCGTATTTTGTGTCATCGTGCGAATCTAGAGACGTGAATGAATGCCCGCAAGGGTCAGTCGAGAAATTTTGTGAGCCCGCTCGCATGGGCTTCGGCCACCTCAGACAGAGGAACACGTTCGGCGCCCAGCCTGATGGTATCACCTGTAAATTTGCCGACCTGTTGCGCCGGAACTCCGTGCGATCCTGCAAGATCCAGGAGTGAGCGGAGGTTTTCCGGATTGACGGCCAGGAGGTAACGGGCCTGATCCTCTCCAAAGAACCAGCCGGTCTGGGACAGGTCGTCTGACGTCACAATATCCACGCCGACATTACCTGCCAGCGCCATTTCGGCCGCACAAAGCGCGAGACCACCATCGGAGAGGTCGTTGGCGGCCGAAATCAATCCAGCCTCGTTGGCCGCAAGTATGAATTCACCGGCGGAGCGTTCGGCGTCGAGATCGACCTCGGGTGCATCGCCTGCCTCGCGGTCGAAGAGTTCCGCAAGCACGGCGGACTGTCCAAGGTGTCCTGATGTTTTGCCGATGAGAACGGCCGTGTCGCCGGATGTTGGGGCGGCGCCGATCAGTTGATCGAGGTCCGCAAGGAGGCCGACCGCACCGATGGTGGGCGTGGGCAGGATGCCTGTCCCGTCGGTTTCATTATAAAGGCTGACATTGCCGGAAACGATTGGTGTGTCGAGGGCGCTACAGGCCGCTCCAATGCCGGAGATGCAGCCGACGAACTGGCCCATAATCTCAGGCTTTTCTGGATTACCGAAATTAAGGTTGTCGGTCGTTGCAAGCGGTTTTGCACCCGTGCAGATAATGTTGCGATAGGCTTCCGCCACAGCCTGCATCCCACCGCGTTCAGGGTTCGCGAAACAGTAGCGCGGGTTCACGTCGGAGGTGAAGGCCACGGCCTTGTTCGTGCCGTGAACGCGTACGATCCCGGCGCCCTGGCCCGGGTTCCGGACAGTGTCGCCCATGACCATGTGGTCGTATTGTTTGGTGACCCAATTTCGGCTGCAGTGGTTTGGTGAGCCCATGAGTTTTATCAGTCCATCTACAGGGCTGATTTCCGGTGCGTTTTCCAGGGGTGCAGGGTTAGGCGTTTTCACCCATGGCCTGTCATATTCCGGCGCCTCGCCTGACAGTGCCTTGAGCGGAAGATCCGCCATGACCTCGCCGTTCATTAGGATCAGGAAGCGGTCTTCGGGAATGGTTTTGCCTACGATCGCGAAATCGAGGTCCCATTTTTCGAACACTGCCCGGGCGTCGGCTTCCTTGTCCGGGTTGAGCACCATGAGCATGCGCTCCTGGCTTTCGGACAGCATCATCTCGTAGGCGGTCATGCCGCTTTCCCGTACCGGTACGCGCTCGAGGTCGAGTTGGATGCCAAGATTGCCCTTGTCGCCCATTTCCACGGCGGAGCAGGTGAGACCGGCGGCGCCCATGTCCTGAATGGAAATCACGGCACCGGTCGCCATGAGTTCGAGGCAGGCCTCCATCAGGCGTTTTTCGGTGAAGGGATCGCCAACCTGTACGGTGGGGCGCTTGTCATCGATGTCGGCGTCAAATTCAGCGCTGGCCATGGTTGCTCCACCAACGCCGTCGCGACCTGTTTTCGCGCCGAGGTAGACCACGGGCATGCCGATGCCGCTGGCCGCCGAGTAGAAAATTGCGTCACTATCGGCCAGTCCGGCGGCAAAGGCATTCACGAGACAGTTGCCGTTATAGGCCCGGTGGAACCGCATTTCGCCGCCCACATTCGGCACACCGAAACAGTTCCCGTATCCGCCAATACCGGCAACCACGCCGTGCACCAGCGCGGAGGTGCGTGGGTGTTCCGGTTCGCCAAAGGAGAGGGCGTCCATCACGGCAATCGGGCGCGCGCCCATTGTGAAGACGTCGCGCAGGATACCGCCCACACCGGTGCCCGCGCCCTGATACGGCTCGATATAGGAGGGGTGGTTGTGGCTCTCCATTTTGAACACGAGTGCCTGACCGTCACCGATGTCCACGATGCCCGCGTTTTCGCCGGGACCGCAAATCACCTGGGGACCTGTCGTTGGGAGTGTACGCAACCATTTTTTCGAGGACTTGTAGGAACAGTGTTCATTCCACATGGCCGAAAAAATACCCAGCTCGGTCATTGTGGGTGTTCGGCCAATCAGATCGAGTATCCGCTGATACTCCTCATCGTTCAGTCCATGGGCCGAAATGACTTCCTGTGGAATTTCCGTTTGTTCCGGGGCGGTCAGGTCTGACATGCAGGTTTTCCGTTTTTGCGGGTTTGCCTGCTCATAAGCCACCTGTGAGGGAAGCGAAAGTCCGGACAGCCGCAAGCCGCGCAAATTCGCGCAATTGGGCACGCCGCGTGTTTCAGTAAGTGATCAGCTGCGGGGCATCAGCTTTCGAGAAGAAGTGTTCGGCCCGAACGGGCTTTTTTGTTGGTACGGTCACAATGCCGGTCCGTGGCTGTGTCATGCTGCAACGATGCGGTTGAGGAACGTGCTTGCAGATACTGCGGTTCGCGTTCGACCTCCTGTTTGCCGCACGGAAATGCCAGGAGGATGGTGGTACCTTCACCTGGTGCGCTTTGGATCATCATTCCGCCGCCGTTTTGTTTGCAGAATCCCTGAACTGAGGACAGGCCGATGCCGTTGCCTTTGCCGTCTTCCTTGGTCGTAAAGAAAGGTACGGTTGCCTTGGCGAGGACGTCCTCTGTCATGCCTTTGCCGGTGTCTTGAATGCCGATAATGACGTATTTTCCCCTGACCATGCCTTCGCCGTTGTTGAATGGCCGTGTGCTTTCGCGGGACAGCGCGCGTTCCTCCACATTGATGTGAATGGAGCCGCCGTTGTCCATGGCGTCGCGGGCATTGATCAAAAGGTTCAGAATGGCCCTTTCAATTCCCGAGGCATCAACAAAAATTCGAGAACCCTCCGTGTCGTTGAGGCTCATTTCCAGCGATACGTTGGCGGGGGCCACGCGTCGGAACATTCTTACCGGGCTTTTGATAAGTTCATTTACCGGGTGGATCTTGCGCTCCAGATTGGACTTGCGTCCGTAGTCCAGAATTTGAGTGGTCAGAGAGGCGGCGCGGTCTACTGCGGAAATGGCCTCGTCGAGGTAGTCGGAGCCTCCGGTGGGATCCATTTTGATGAGCTCGAGGTTGCCGCGCATCACGGAGAGGGAGTTGTTCAGGTCATGTGCAACCCCCGCGACGATCTGTCCTAATATCCGCATGTTTTCGGATTTCGACACAGGGAGCTCGCTCCGGTCGATTGCGTCCATGCTGGTAGATTTTTTTGGTTCCACGATTTGCCGATTCTTTTCGGATCTTCGTTTGTGATGCGTGACCTTGACCGCGTGGAACACAAGGCCTGCAACAATTACTGCTGCGAGAATCGACAGCTGAAAATTTGCTGACAGCCACCCGGTTTCCAGCGTTTTTTGAGTGATCATGAGAACCGAGAGCACGATGAAGGCGGAAGTAAGGAGTGTCCTCTTTGTGGTCGTGCAGACGTCCTCACTGTTGCCGAAAAGTGGATCGATCCAACCGCAGGTGGGATCCATCATCAGCAGTGCCAGATGAAGAAACAACAGCAGCAGCGCCGTGTGAACCGCAATTTGCGTATATCCGGGAACCGCGTGCAGGTGAGGTGCCGAAAACAGGAAGCTGATCAGTGCGGTGCCCGCCAAGGCCGCGGCTGCGGTATCAACAAGCATCGGGAAGGTTTTGTGCGTCCCAATCAGCCCTGACCTCAGTACGACGCTTAAGGGGAGGGTCAGAAGACCAAAGGCGCAGGACAGGGAAACGCCCTCACGGTTTGTCTGCGTAGAGTTGTCAGAAAGAAACCAGGGCTCCATGACCAGAACGAAGGGTATCGCCATGGCAAGTGTCACGGCACGGGTGCGACCATGTCCATTTGACAGCGAAAGAACGGCGAGACCCGCAAGGACCAGGCAGATGGCCGTCGTGGGCATCATCGCCGGGTAAGCCGGGAGGACGTGGATCAGCGCGTCAACGCCAAGGCCCCATCCGATAACCAGAACGGTTGACGCGACAACGATGGAAAAGACGGCAAGTGATTTTTCTGGTTGGAGAATTTTACGGTTTGGCAATTCGATGATTTGATTTTGCCAAATTCGGGCCATGTGCGGATCTCGTGCTGCGATTGAAACCAGTTTCTTAACAACTAGTAAGCAATTGCTAACGAAGTGTTACCGTGCGGAAGCCTTTGCAGAGTTTGCGTGCAGTACCAACGTAGGGGTGTCAACTCTATTTGTGCTAATTGTTGATTGCGGTCACCAGTTGCAAATGTCCCCCGCGGTTTCGGAGGCTTCCATAATTGCTGCCACAGGGAAGGAGAGTTCGTAGGACATGGTCCAACTGGATCTGACCTGTACTGTCATCTCCCGTTTGTCCTGCATGGCCCTGGAGAGGCTGATGGCTTCCTCCTCACTGCGAACCCAGACGCCATCGCCGTCGACCGCCGGGACTGCTCCGAGGTAAAGGCCGCCGCCATCATCAAATTTTACCCCGAGTTCCACGGTGCGGTTCGCGTTGTTTCCCTTCGGCATGGTCTCGGCAAAGGAATATGGGGCCGCAGCGAAGTGAATGCGCGTCTCGGTTGGGGAGCAGTACACCGCAAGATATGGTGAGTGGTCGAAATCGCGTGTCCAGGGTTTTCCCGGTCGGGGGATGGCTTCGGCGATCAGGCGGACACGTTCAATTTCCGTGTCCGTGCCGCTTTGCACACTGACCTGCCACTTCGACCCGGCCTTGCGAGCCCCGGATTGATCAACCGGATCAAAGGTGGTCGCGAGGATGTCCGAGCCAGGGTCGTAGGCGGCTGTGATGGCTGATGACGATGGGGAAACGGTAGGCTCCGTTTCCGTGAAATAGCCACCCAACATGGTTGCTGAGACGAGCGCCACGTTCCCGGCAACCAGTACGGACAATCCTCCCAACAGATAGTTCATGTTTCTTCCTGTGCGATCCGTGTGGCGGATGATGAGTGACGTTTGGGGTTCGGGAGACACCTGCCAGCAATTGACTTAAAATATTCTTACATTCGAAGGATGCCCATCTGCTGAAAGCCTTTCGTCCGGGCTTGACGTTGAGTCATCACTGCCGTTAACCGCAGCCAACGCAGGAGGCCGCCATGAAGATCTACAGTGCTGTAACAACCGTTTCCGACCGGAGTACGGCGAACGCGATTCTCGATGCGTTCGATATGCTTCATCCGGCACCGGGGGCATCCGGGCTGCATGACCGCAACGACGGCAGCGGCACATGGGATGTCAGTGCGTATTTTGAGGAAAAGCCTGACGTCGCAGGGCTCGCTTTGATTGCCTCCCTCAATTCGGCTCCTGACTTTATCGTGGCGCCTGTCGAGAATGTGGACTGGGTGGCGCAGGTCAGGTCGGAACTGACGCCGGTCAGGGCAGGGCGTTTTATGGTCTATGGGAGCCATGATCGCGAAAATGTACCCTCACATCTGATCGGCCTGGAAATAGAGGCGGCGCAGGCATTTGGGACGGGGCATCACGAAACGACCCGTGGATGTCTGAAAGCTCTTGACGGGCTCGTGAAACGGGGTGCCTGGCCACGGAATGTAGCGGACATTGGCGGTGGAACAGGCGTGTTGGCGATGGCGGCCGCCCGGGTTTTTTCCTGTCCCATCATCGCATCCGATATTGATCCTGTGGCGACGGAAACCGCGCGCGAAAACATTAGGGCGAACAGGCTGGGCGACCGCGTAACCTGCGTGACCGCTCCGGGCTTCAATCATCCGCTGCTTAGACAGTCGGGCCCGTATGATCTAATCCTGTCCAATATTCTGGCGCGGCCGCTGAAGCGCCTGGCCAAGGACATGTATGGCCACACGGCTCCCGGCGGCCGTGTGGTTCTGTCTGGGATCCTGGCACGCCAGGTTCGATCGGTGGAATCTGTCTACCGGAGCGTGGGCTTCGGCAGAGATTCAATAGCGTTCGACGGCGAGTGGTCGGTATTGGTGCTTGCTAAATAGCTCCGCGACCTGCTTTTGCCGGCCCTGCGCGTCGCTTTTTTTAGCGCCTGAGAAATACAGCAGTCTGTTCAATCTGCCAACGATGGAGGCCGATATCCGCCAGTTGTGCGTCGCTAAGACCTCTCAGGGCTTTTCTCGCGGCGTTGCTGCGTCGCCAGAACCGGATGGTCAGGTAAACCTGGTCCACAAGATGAATGATCCGGTGCAGCGTGATGGCGCCGAAGGGCACCGGGTGGTTGGTATGAAGTACAGCCATGGTCGTAATCCTCTAAGCCGCGACGTTTTTTCTGCCGCGTTGAGACCGGCAGGTAGGTGAGGAAACCGGTTTGCACAATTTCGGTTTTGTCATTGCAGCCATGTGTTTTTTGCATATGAATTCATGGTTTGTTCACGTATGGCGAAAATAGGATCTCCGGTGTCGCAAACAGCATTCTGGTCGCGTGTCACGGGAGATGATATTGGAACTTGCAGGCAGGAACGGTACGGGATCGGGGACGGTGCGGATTTTGGGAATTGATCCAGGCCTTCGGTTCCTCGGCTGGGGACTCGTGGATGTGACCGGCAACCGTGTGGTTCATGTGGCCAATGGGGTGTGTAAATCCGGTGAGGGTGAACTGTCACGTCGTCTGTGCGCACTTCACGATCAGCTTTCGCAGGTAGTTGCCGATTATCACCCGGATGCCGCTGCGGTGGAAAAAACATTTGTCAACAAGGACGCCGTTGGAACACTGAAGCTGGGGCAGGCGCGCGGCATTGCGCTGCTGGTTCCGGCTCAGGCGGGTCTGAGCGTGGCGGAATACGCGCCCAATGCGGTGAAGAAGGTTGTGGTTGGCGTCGGACACGCGCAAAAGGAGCAGGTGGAACATATGGTTAAACTTCAGCTTGGTGGCGTTCGGGTCGCAGGTCCGGATGCCGCAGATGCCCTGGCGATTGCGCTTTGCCATGCGCATCACGCCTCGTTTCAGGGTCGGCTGGAGGCCGCCGTGGCCGCAGGCCGGACATGATCGGTAAGATTACCGGCCGGCTCGAGTTTCGCGGTGCTGATCATGTGATGATCGATACCGGTGGCGTCGCCTATGTTATCTTTTGCTCGGAGCGCACACTTGCAGCGATGCCTGGGCCCGGGGAGCGGGTGGCGCTCTACACGGAGCTTCTGGTTCGGGAGGATCTTTTGCAGCTCTTTGGGTTTCGCACCTTGGCGGAACGGGAATGGCACAGGCTTTTGACCTCGGTTCAGGGTGTTGGCGCGAAAGGTGCGTTGGCGGTTATGGGCACTCTGGGATCAGAAGGTATCGCGCGGGCGCTCTCACTTGGGGACGTATCGGCCATTCGTTCGGCGCCGGGCATTGGACCCAAGATTGCTCAGCGTATGGTTTTGGAACTGCAGGCAAAAGCACCGGCGGTTATGGCCATGGGTGCACAGGGCGCCGAAACCGTGAGAGTGAGCGGAGATGATCCGGTTATAGAGCCAGTGGTAAAGCCGTCAAAGGCGCCTAAGAAAGACGTTACGGACAGTGCGAAGGACGCGGCGGCGCAGGCGGACGCTCTCTCGGCGCTGGTTAATCTGGGCTACGGACAGGGTGAGGCCGCAGCGGCGGTCGCTGAGGCAGCAGATGGTGGCGGGAAAAACGCGCAGGATTTGATCCGCATAGCCTTGCGTGGTCTGGCTCCGCAGGGATGAACAGATGAGCGAACCTGACCCGACACTTCGCCCTGACAGTCTGCCCGAGGATTCGGACCGTTCGCTGCGACCGGAGACATTGTCGGAATTTATTGGCCAAAAGGCCGCGCGGGCGAACCTCTCGGTATTCGTTGAAAGTGCCCGGATGCGGTCACGAGCTATGGATCATACGCTATTTTATGGGCCGCCTGGACTCGGTAAAACCACGCTGGCTCAGATCATGGCGCGGGAACTCGGTGTGAATTTCCGAATGACGTCGGGACCGGTTTTGGCGCGGGCCGGTGATCTGGCGGCGATTCTGACCAATTTGGACGCGCGCGATGTACTTTTCATTGATGAAATTCATCGCCTCAATCCGGCGGTGGAGGAGATTCTTTATCCGGCACTTGAGGATTTTCAACTGGACCTGGTGATCGGGGAAGGTCCGGCGGCTCGAACGGTCAGGATTGAGTTGCAGCCATTTACTCTGGTCGGTGCGACTACGCGCCTGGGGCTTCTGACCACCCCATTGCGTGATCGTTTCGGCATTCCCGTGAGGCTTGAGTTTTACGAGGAGGCGGAACTTATTGAAATTGTTACCCGTGCGGCGCGCCTCCTGAAGGCTGATGCCACCCCGGGAGGGGCGCGCGAAATTGCGACGCGCGCGCGGGGAACACCCAGAATTGCCGGGCGCCTCCTGCGCAGGGTTGTCGATTTTGCGCTCGTTCAGGGCAATGGCCGGGTCGATCAGGAGATAGCGGATCTTGCCCTCACGCGTCTGGGCGTGGACCACCTCGGGCTCGATAGCGCGGACCGGCGATATTTGACCTTGCTGGCGGAAAATTACGGCGGTGGGCCGGCCGGTGTCGAGACGATCTCGGCAGCTTTGTCAGAGTCGCGCGACGCCATTGAGGAGGTCATCGAGCCATTTCTTCTACAGCAGGGATTGATCCAGCGTACTCCGCGGGGACGCATGCTGGCTCCGAAAGCGTGGAAGCATTTGGGATTGAGTGCCCCGAGGACGGAAATTCGGGAACGGGATCTTTTTGAGTAGTTGTAGTGCGGGTTTCAACTTTGAATATCTGTTATCCTTCCGTTAACCGGTGTGATTCATTGAGATGCCAAACATAAAAAGTCGGCAGTGAGGCGGATGTGTTGAGAAAACCGGCGAATTACCACCTTCGGGTCTACTACGAGGACACTGATGCGGGTGGTATTGTGTACTACGCGAATTACCTGAAATTTGCGGAACGGGCACGCACCGAGGCTCTGCTGGACCTGGGGCTGTCCCAGACCGATCTGCGCGAGCGGTTGGGCCTGGGCTTTGTGGTTCGGACCGTTACGGTGGATTACTGGGCTCCGGCCAAATTTGAGGATCAACTTACCGTTACGACCGAGGTTCTGAACCTTTGGGGCGCCAGGGTGGCAATGGCGCAGGACATCATGCGGGATGGTGAAATTCTCGCCCGCTGCGCCGTATCACTCGCCGTTGTTGGCACAAACGGGAAGCCGAAACGCCTCCCGCTCGAAATTCGGAACAAACTTGAGACACTGAACCGCGCGGATTCGCGACCCTAGACTTCGGACGCAAACTTCTGCACAAGATCCATAACCGGGCGGAAAAGCCCATACCGTCGAAAATACGACGTGGATACGAGCAAGCTTTGGCAGGACACAATGGAACCAGATGCTCTGGCAGCCGCCCAACAGATTGACTTCTCTCTGTGGGCGCTATTTTTGCGTGCGACCTTTCTGGTAAAGGTTGTCATGCTCATGTTGATCGCGGCCTCGTTCTGGTCCTGGTCGATCATTATCCAGAAAACTCTCGACGTGCGGCGCGCCGCGCAGGAAGTCCGGGAATTCGAGGAGGAGTTCTGGTCCGGAGAGCCGCTGGATAAGGTTTATGAACGTGTCGGCCCGGAGCCGCCAGGTTCGACCGCCCGAATATTTGCCGCTGGTATGACGGAATGGCGGCGGTCCCATGGCAACAGCGGCGGGTTGATTGCGAATTCACAGTCCCGGATTGAGCGTTCGATGAATGTGGTGATCGGCCGCGAAGCCGACAGTCTTGGCACTGGTCTGAGCTTTCTGGCTACTGTGGGTTCGATCACGCCGTTCATTGGGCTTTTCGGCACGGTTTGGGGGATTAAGCATGCGTTTGAGGAAATCGCGATGCAGCAGAGTACCAACCTTGCCGTTGTGGCTCCTGGTATTGCGGAGGCGCTGCTCGCCACCGGCCTTGGGTTGCTTGCAGCCATCCCGGCGGTTATTTTTTACAACAAGCTCAATCAGGATACCGACCGCGTGATCGCCTCTTATGAGGGGTTTGCGGATGAGTTCGCCATGATCCTTTCGAGACAGCTCGATCAGGCAGGAACCTGACGATGGGCGCGGGTGTACAGCAGCAGGGCGGCGTCCGGCGCGGGCGTGGCCACCGCAGGACCACACGTCCCATGTCGGAGATCAACGTCACGCCAATGGTTGACGTGATGCTCGTGCTGCTCATCATCTTTATGGTGGCGGCACCGCTGCTGACGGCAGGTGTTCCGATCGAGCTTCCGGAGACGTCGGCGACGGCGCTTCCGTCCGAGTCCGAGGAGCCCCTGACGATTTCACTTGGGTCTGACGGTGGGATTTACGTCCAGAATTCCGAGGTCGAACGTTCCAATCTTATACCCCTTCTGCGGTCGGTCGCAGCGGAGCGGAGCAGCAACAAGGTCTTTCTACGGGCTGACGGAGGCATTCCCTACGAAAATGTCATGCAAGTGATGGGTGCGCTCAGTTCGGCGGGGTTCAATGATATCGGTCTGGTGACCGAGCAGGGCGGTCCAAGTTTCGATGGAGAGGGCGGTTAGCCTGAAACGCAGATGAACACCGGCACCATTATTTCAGGTGGAGCCCACGCAGCGATTATCGCAGCGGCCATTTTTGGATTGCCGTGGTTTAGCCCTGAGGAGAGCGACCCGGTTTTGGCCGCGTCCGTGAGTTTTGTCACCGAGTCTGAACTTGAAGCCATGTCGTCCGGCTCGGATGCGGGTGAGGAGGAGCCGGTCGTTGTTCTACCTCCCGAGGAAATTGTGGAACCGGAGCTTCCGGTTGTCGAGCCTGCTCCCGCAGAGCCTGAGCCTCCACAGGAGGACGTCGCCACCCTTGCTCCACGGTTTGACCCGGAATCCCCTTTGCTTGCGCCTACTGAGAATCTCGAGGCCGTTTCACCGGTTGCGCCCGAACAGCCGCCTGCACCCACAAATCCAAGGTCGAGGCCATCGGATTTGCCCGAGCCGGATCCGGTGACTCCGCCACTGGAAGTGGTGGAACCTGAGCCGGAAGTGGTTGAAATTCCAGAGCCAGAGCCAGAGCCAGAGCCAGAGCCAGAGCCAGAGCCAGAGCCAGAGCCAGAGCCAGAGCCAGAGCCAGAGCCAGAGCCAGAGCCAGAGCCGACCGTCGTGCCTGACGCGGCGTTGGCTTCGGTTCGCCCGCGTAACCGGCCATCCGATTTGACCGAGGTTATCGAGACCGCTGCAGTTGCTGAAATTTCCGAACAGGAACAGGTTGTACCGGAACCTGCGGAGGAGGAGGTCTCTTCGCAACTCCGCGATCTGGTCGCCAGTGTGACGGAGCCAACGGAACCGGCAGTCACCCAGCCGACGGCTCCGGCCCCGTCACAGGGGGGAGGCCTTTCGTCGGGTGCGACGCTCTCGGCTGGCGAACGCGACGGTCTGCGACTTGCGGTTCAGCGGTGCTGGAACGTGCCGGCGGGACTTCGGGATGCTCAGGATCTTGTTGTCGCCCTGGCGGTGGAATTGCGGGAGGATGGTTCAGTAATTGAGAGTTCAATCCGGCTTGTGGAACCGGACCCGATTCCCGATGGTCGGTTTGACGCGGCCTACAGGGCCGCGCGACGTGCGCTGATCCGGTGTTCTCCGTTTTCGGGTCTTCCGCCTGAAAAGTATTCCCATTGGCGCAGCTTTGATGCTGTATTCAATCCTGAAGGAATGGTGTCGTTTTGAAAATTAGTCGTCGAAAAGTGGTTCTTGGGGCGTCAGCCGTCGCATGTCTTCGTCCGTGGGCCAGTGTCGCACAGGACCGTCTGAGGATTGAGATCACAGAAGGCGTGGTCGAGCCGATGCCGTTAGCCATTCCGGAGTTTGTCGCCGTGTCCGAGGGTGCAGCGATCATGGCGCGTCAGATCAGTCAGGTTGTGAGGGACGATCTGATCAATACCGGGCTGTTTCGTGAAATTCCCCAGGAGGCCCATATCGGCAGGATCGCCGCGTTTGATGCTCAGGTGCAGTATTCAGACTGGTCGGTGATCAACGCGCAGGCACTCGTTACCGGCGGCGTGGCTCAAAGCGGCGATCGGATCGAAGTGAGCTTCAGGCTCTATGACGTGTTCGGTCAGACGGCGATTGGCGATGGGCTCAAGTTCGACGGAACCACCAGGTCGTGGCGCCGGATGGCCCATAAGGTCGCGGACTCTGTCTATTCGCGTCTGACCGGGGAAAGCCCGTATTTCGATAGTCGAGTGGCTTACATCGCTGCGAGCGGACCTAAAAGCGCCAGACGGAAGCAGTTGGCCATAATGGACTACGACGGGCAAAATTCGTCATTTTTGACCGATGGCAGCTACCTGGTGCTGACCCCTCGACTGTCCAAGTCTGCAGGACAAATTCTATATACCAGCTACGAGACGGGCCGGCCTGGCATCTTCCTGTTGAAAGGCAGTGGGGAGCGTCGGGAAATATTGGCCGATGCGGGGCAAATGACGTTTGCTCCCCGTTTTTCGACGGATGAGCAGCGTGCGGTATTGTCAGTGTCTTCCGGGACAGGTTCGGATATTTATGTGACGGATCTGAATTCGGGTGGGCTTTCGAGGCTCACCCAGACCTCTTCAATCGACACGGCCCCGTGTTTTTCGCCGGATGGCGGGCAGATTGTGTTCGAAAGTGACCGGGCCGGGAGTCAGCAGATTTACGTCATGCCGTCTGGCGGCGGCGAGGCGAAGAGGATCAGTTTCGGTGATGGACGGTATGCAACGCCGGTCTGGTCGCCGCGCGGGGACCGCATTGCTTTTACGAAAATCGTTGGTGGGCGTTTCCATATCGGCGTGATGAGTCCCGACGGGCAGAATGAACGGTTATTGACCGCCAGCTACATCGACGAGGGGCCGACCTGGTCTCCAAACGGACGTGTAATCATGTTTTTTAGGGAAACCGCGGGCGATCAGGGTGGTCCGCAAATCTATTCGGTTGATATTACCGGTCGAAATCTGCGACAGGTCCCGACCAATGGTTTTGCGTCCGACCCTTCCTGGTCGGGTCTGCTCGCCTGATGCATCGAACGTCGCGCCGTCTACAGGGAGAATGGCAATGAAATATCAGTTGAATGCGCTGCTGGCTGCTGGGCTGTTGTTGTCGGCCTGTTCGGGTACGGGTGATGTAACCGTTCCGGATGCGTCCACGACGGGTGGTTTCAGTGGAACGGAATCCTCACTCAATGGCGGGTTTGACATTGATGGCGTCAACACTACGGGCGCAGGAACCCTTCCCGGAACGCAGATCAGCGACATGGTCAATTTTGAGGTCGATCAGGTCACTTTGACGGCCGAATCCCGTCAAATACTCGATGCGCAGATCAGCTGGCTGCGGCAGAATTCGAACCAGAAGATCCTGATCGAGGGGCACGCGGATGAACGTGGTACCGGGGAATACAACATGGCGCTGGGATCGAGTCGTGCGAGTGCCGTGCGCAATTACATGGTCAGTCAGGGCATCCCGGACAGCCGGATAAGTATAATCACCTACGGACGCGAACGTCCGCTTGCGACCTGTGCGCAGGAAACGTGTTGGGCACAAAACCGCCGGGCCGTGACGGTGGTGACTGGCACGGTAGGCAGTTAAGACATAGATGGATGCCCATGAAACTAAGATTTTTGGGATCAATAGTGCTCGCGGTTGTGCTTTCCGCGACCGGTGCGCAAGTGATGGGCGAAACAGTCGCGGATACGTGGGCGCAGGTAAATCTGCTTAACCAGCAGATCCAGCAGCTCAGGAGCGAGCTTGTTCAGACCGGTGCGGCATCGGGTCTGCCCAGGGAATCCGCGTCTGCCCTGGTGCGTCTCGATCAGCTGGAGGCCGAACTGCGCCGATTGAACAACCGGGTTGATGTTCTCACGAACGATATCGACCGTGTGGTACGTGACGCCAGTAATCGTGTGGGCGATATCGAATTCAGGCTGACGGAGCTTGAGGGAGGCGACACCTCTTTTGTTGGCGAGCCCGAGCTGTTGGGGGGAGGAATCACGCGTCCTCAGCCACGGCCCGTGGAAACCAACGAGGCTTCAGAGCCAGAACTTCAGTTGACCGTTACGGAACAGGCCGATTTTGATGCCGCCGTGAGCGCGGGCGAAAACGGCGAGCACGCCCGGGCTGTTGAAATGTTCGACACGTTCCTTGCCACCTATCCGGGTGGGCCACTTTCCAATGCGGCGCAGTATCAGCGGAGCGAGTCGCTCGCTGCCATGGAAGACTGGCAGAATGCGGCCAGAAGTTACCTCTCGGCGTTCAGCGGCGATCCGCAGGGTGGTTTGGCTCCCCGTTCGCTCCTTGGTCTTGGTACTAGTCTGGCCAAGCTGGGACAGGTGCATGAAGCTTGTCTGACCTTGGATGAGGTTGAAATCCGCTATCCGGACTCCGGTATTGAGGCAGAGGTTACGGAGCGGAAGACGTCACTCAGCTGCCCATGAGGGTGCCTGAGCGCTTCGTTGACGCGTTTGATTGCGTAGTCGCTCCCTGCTCTGAAGGGACAATAGGAGTCGCGGTTTCCGGCGGTAGCGACAGTACCGCACTGATTCTTATTGCAAAGGAATGGGCCACGGCATGTGGCAGGTCCGTATCTGCAGTGACTGTGGATCATGGTTTGCGGCCGGAATCTGCAGATGAGGCTGCCTCTGTCGGAGAGTTTTGCAAATATCTGGACATTTCACATCAAACTTCGGTGTGGCGTGGTTGGGATGGCAATGGCAATTTGCAGGCCCGGGCGCGGGACGCACGTCGGTCCCTGATTTCGGCCTGGGCACATCGGAACAGCATATCTACGGTTGCGCTTGGTCACACACTTGATGACCAGGCCGAGACGTTTCTGATGCGCTTGGCGCGGGGATCGGGTGTTGACGGTCTGGCGGCTATGTCGTCGGCAAGAAAGCACTCAGGTATCAACTGGGTTCGTCCGCTGCTTGGTATCCGGAGAGAGGACCTCCGCTCATTTCTTCGGGAGAACAATGTTTCCTGGGTGGATGACCCGAGCAACGACAACGAATCTTTTGAGCGGGTGCGCTGGCGAACAGCTTTGGCGGAACTCTCGTCTCTTGGACTAGATGCGGAACGCTTGGCGACAACTGCGGAACACATGTCGAGGGCCCGGGAGACATTGGAGGGCGTTACGGAGGCTTTTCTCAAAGAGAATGCCTTCCAAACGGGATACGGAGAAGTGACTCTTCAGACGGATGAATTTCCGAAAGTTACGGAAGATCTCCGGCTGCGCGTTGTTTCCTCGATACTATGTTGTGTTTCCGGGCAGGGCTACAGACCGAGATTTTCGGCGTTGAAGGCTCTGGTCAAAGCAATTGTGGAAGAGCCGGACTTACCCGGGGCTTCCCTGCACGGATGTGTCGTTCGAAAGCGTAAGGCAGGCGTAATCTTTCGAAGAGAACCGTCGTCCGTTTCGCCGGATGTTCCGGCAGTAATTGGCTGCTGGGATAGCCGCTGGACCTGGGACCTAGAGCAGGTCCCTGACGGTGCAACGGTCGGCGCGATTGCGCCTGACGAGTTGCCACAGGTGAAAAGCGATCTTCAGATTAGACTTCCGCGCGAACTTCTTTTGACTCTGCCAGCTTTGCGGCTGGATGGGCGTCTGATCGCCACACCTGTGACAGGAATGGACAATCAGGTGCGTTTTGCCCTAAAACCCTGTCAACATGGTTTCAACACTATGACGATAGTGCGTTGAAACCCGCACCACAAACCTTATGTTAGCCGGGTAACTGATGGCGGCGCACATTCCGTCACGGACCTATGGGAGAGCTCGTTTTGGGCAATACTAAAAACATTGCGTTCTGGATTATCCTGATCCTGCTGATGGTCGCGCTGTTCAATGTCTTCTCGAATGGCAGTCGGACGAGCATGGGGCGGGAAGTGAGCTACTCGCAGTTCCTTGATCAGGTCGAGGCGGGGCAGGTTGAGACGGTCAGGCTCGATGGCGAGAATGTTTACATCACGGGCGTGGACGGCGTTTCCTATCAGACCATTCAGCCGCGTGGGACTGACATCCTTCCTGAACTTCGGGAAGCCGGTGTTGAGATCGATGTAACGCCGCAGGAGCAGTCCGGTTTCATGTCGGCCCTCGGTCTGTGGCTGCCATTCCTTCTTTTGATCGGCGTCTGGATTTTCTTCATGAACCGCATGCAGGGCGGTGGACGCGGTGGAGCCATGGGCTTCGGTAAATCCAAGGCGAAACTGCTCACTGAAAAGGCGGGTAAAGTAACTTTCAGCGACGTCGCCGGTATTGATGAGGCGAAAGAGGAACTTGAAGAGATTGTTGAGTTCCTTCGGGATCCCCAAAAATTCTCGCGGCTTGGTGGCAAGATCCCTACCGGTGCACTCTTGGTAGGTCCTCCGGGTACCGGTAAAACGCTCCTCGCTCGTGCTATCGCTGGTGAGGCGGGTGTGCCGTTCTTCACCATATCGGGGTCCGATTTCGTGGAAATGTTCGTCGGTGTTGGTGCATCCCGAGTGCGTGACATGTTTGAGCAGGCGAAGAAGAACGCTCCCTGTATTGTCTTCATCGACGAGATTGATGCCGTTGGTCGACATCGTGGCGCCGGCTACGGCGGCGGTAATGATGAACGTGAGCAGACGTTGAACCAGTTGCTCGTGGAGATGGATGGTTTTGAGGCAAACGAAGGCGTTATCATCATTGCCGCAACCAACCGTCCCGACGTTCTTGACCCGGCTTTGCTCCGACCAGGCCGGTTTGACCGGCAGGTTCAGGTTACAAATCCGGATATCAAGGGTCGTGAGAAGATCCTCGGCGTGCATGCTCGCAAGGTACCTCTTGCTGCAGACGTGGACCTGAGAATTATCGCGCGTGGGTGTCCGGGTTTCTCCGGTGCTGATCTCGCGAATCTTGTGAATGAGGCGGCTCTTATGGCCGCGCGGACCGGGAAGCGGTTCGTTACGATGGAAGATTTTGAGAACGCCAAGGACAAGGTGATGATGGGCTCGGAACGGCGGTCCATGGTTCTCAGTGAGGATGAGCGCAAGCTTACGGCCTATCACGAGGCGGGTCACGCGATCGTCGGTCTCAACGTGCCTCAGCATGATCCGATCCATAAGGCGACGATTATTCCGCGTGGCCGTGCGCTTGGACTGGTGCTTTCGCTGCCGGAGCGTGACCAACTGTCCGTGACGATGACCAAGTACAAGTCCCAGATCGCCATGGCGATGGGCGGTAAGGTCGCAGAGGAACTTACGTTTGGCCCGGAAAATGTGACGTCGGGAGCATCTTCCGATATTCAGCAGGTCTCCCGCATAGCGCGGGCGATGGTGACGAAGTTCGGTATGTCGGAGAAGCTTGGCAACATTGAGTACTCCAACGAGCAGAACAGCTATCTCGGTCCACAGGGCGGCGGCATCAATGCGGGGCCTGATACGCACGAACTGATCGACCTTGAGGTGCGTGCGCTCGTTGATGAGGGGTATGAGACTGCAAAGCGGATCCTCACGGAGAAGCACGACGATCTCGAGCGTCTTGCCCAAGGGCTGCTGGAGTACGAGACGCTCACTGGTAAGGAGATTACCCGCGTTATTGAGGGGCAGCCCTTGAACCGTGGCGAGGATGACGACGACGATACTGAAGGTTCCGGAATTGCGTCAATTCCAAAGGCTGGGAAGGGATCCAAGCCGAACCGTGGTAGCGATGGGCTGGAGCCTGAACCTGCGACGTAGGTGCGTACTGAATTGAAGAGTTTTCGGAACTCGTTATTTGAATGAAGGAGCGGCTCAGAGCCGCTCCTTTTTTTTGCGTGGTGACCTGTTGTGGAATCAGGAAGGCATTGAACTTTCCCAATGCAAATGCTCCATAGCGGGCATGTTTAAATGGCTTGGGCTTTTGTCGCTCAGGTGATGCATGGGGGATAAAAAATGGTTGCGGAGAGAATTGACGGGAAGGAATTCGCGGCCGGTTTGCGGTCGAAAGTGGCCGAGCACGTTTCCCGGCTAAAATCCGACAAAGGTCTTACACCTGGTTTGGCGGTGGTTCTGGTTGGTGAGGATCCGGCCAGTCAGGTTTATGTGCGCAGCAAGGGGCGTCAAACCGTTGAAGCGGGCATGAAGTCGTTCGAGCATAAACTTTCTGACGATACTTCTGAAGCTGAGCTACTGGCGCTGATCGATCAGTTGAACAATGATGCTGACGTACATGGCATTCTGGTGCAGCTTCCGCTGCCGAAGCATCTGAACGAGTCACTTGTAATAAACGCCATTGCTCCAGAGAAGGATGTGGACGGGTTTCATATTTCGAATGTAGGGCGGCTCGCGACGGGTCAGTCAGCAATGGTGCCCTGCACGCCGTTGGGATGTCTTCTGCTATTGAGGGACCGCCTTGGTGACCTTTCCGGTCTAAATGCGGTTGTTGTCGGGCGTTCCAATATTGTCGGTAAGCCGATGGCGCAGTTATTGCTGGCGAAGAGCTGTACGGTGACAGTGACCCATTCCAGAACCCGTGATATTGAGAAGGTGTGCCGGGAAGCGGATATCCTTGTCGCGGCCGTGGGGCGGCCGGAGATGGTGAAAGGGTCCTGGATCAAACCTGGCGCTACCGTGATAGACGTTGGTATCAACTGGATCGAAAAACCTGAGGGCGGCACGCGGTTGGTTGGCGATGTCGATTACGATTCCGCGTCCCAAATCGCGGGTGCGATTACCCCGGTGCCGGGGGGCGTGGGCCCCATGACAATCGCCTGCCTGCTTGCGAATACGGTGACCGCATGTTGCCGAAGCAATGGCCTTGAGGCTCCTGCCGATCTGGTCAACTGAAGGCTTGGTTGTTCAATTAAATCCATCTCTGCGGTCAATCCGTCCCACCAAACGGGGCGGATTTTTTCAATCCTGAGCGGTTGTTTTCAGATGGTTTGATTGGACCATTGGTTTTGCGTTCAAATATTTTGCGCTTTTGTCGCTCTTTTGCCCCGTTCTGTGACGTGCATTAACGTTGTTACCAAAAAGTTTCTGTTAATTCTTGCACAATTGACGCCGCGGAAAATACATTGTTGCGGGGTCCAGGCGTATTGCGTGGTTTGTAGCATATTGGTGGGGTGTGGAATGGAGTATTTCCTCGAGCGGTTTTCCTATTGGGTCAAAACCGAGCCTGACAGGGTCGCACTTACTGATGGTAAGATCGACTATTCCTATGAGGAAGTGGATGTGGCTTCTGACCTGCTGGCCAAACAGCTGGTTGACGGCAGGCACGGAGAAAATGACCTGATTGGTTTTCTCGGCCACATGTCTCCGGAATGCGTTATCCTGCTTATTGCCTGTATCAAGGCCGGTACGGCGGTCATGTATTTGGACCCGGGTAATCCGATTGCGGTTTCTGAGGAGTTGGTTCAGCATGCGGGCATCGTGAGGATCGCGACATGGGATCGCCATACCGATCTGGCCCGGTCTCTGGTTACCGAAGAGCCCATTATCCTTACCCAACACAAACCAACCCGCGCGGAAGTCGGGGACTTCGTTTCGGTGGAGAACGAACCGGAAGCAATTTCGTTTGTGACCTACACCTCCGGTTCCACGGGCAAGCCCAAGGGCGTGGTGGTAAGCAGAAAAATCGCTGACATCAGGATCCGCCAGCTTCAGGAACTGCACCCGGTCAACAAGGAAGACATAGTCGGGACATTCAATGTCATCTGGTGGGATAAACAGGTCTACCCGCTTACGGAGGGCGCGAAGGTTGCGGTCTACAATGTGGGGTCGGACGGTCCGCAGGCAACGGGCGAATGGTTGCGCGAACAGAAGGCGACCTCCTTTTTTCTTTTTACCGCCATGTACAGACAAATCGTTGCAGCAGCCGATCGCCCTTTTCCCGACATTCGCCGGGTTGGCATGGGAGGTGAGCGCCTGAGACTGGACGATCTGGAGCAGTTCAACCGGTGTTTCCTGCCGGGAACCGAGTTGGATGTGCGCTATTCCTGTCAGGAATTCTGCGCCATGATCGTTTACAAGGTCATAAGCGGTGAGCCACTGCCGGAAGGCCCGCTGCCTTTGGGCACCATTCGATACCCGGAAAACGTTCGTCTTTTGGACGAACAGGGAAATAAAGTCGGCGTTGGAACTCCCGGTGAGATCTCGGTGATCGGCGATTTTGTTCCAGCGGGATACCACAACGATCCTGAGCGTTCGGCAGGTGTCTTCCGCGAGGAGGAAAACGGGCTTTGGAGTTGTACCCATGGCGATCTTGCCTATGTGGATACCGATGGACTTGTCTATCCACTTGGCCGCAAGGACGAGCAGGTAAAAATCCGTGGTTATAATGTGCGGCCGCCTGAAATCGAAAGCATCCTGATGAAGCACCCGGATATTGCGGGAGTTGCCGTTTCAGCTTTCGAGGGCGAACAGGGTATTCGACGTCTTGCGTGCTTCTATGTCCTGAAGCCTGATGCTGAGAACGGTAAACCGGACCTGAGGGGTTACCTCTCGAAAATCGTGCCGGGATACATGGTCCCCAACCATTATTTCGAACTGGACAAGCTGCCGGTCACGACGTCGGGCAAACTCAAACGGTCCGAATTGCCCAATCCGCTGGACCTGATTTCCAATGACGGCACGGACCGGTTTGAGGATGCGAGCGAAACTGAGAAAAAAGTGGCCGAAATATGGAAAAACGTTCTCGGTCATACTGAGTTTGGACCGTCGGACGAATTTTTCGACGTGGGTGGGGATTCTCTTCAGGCGATGTCGGTTCTGGTGCTGATTGAACAGGAGTATCACATTCGCATTCCGCTGGACATGCTGTTCCTCAATGGTTCAAGTGTCCGGTCCATGTCCGTGCAGGTATCTGATGCGCTGAAGGGGCACGATGCCAGTGTTCCCGTGGTGCTCAAGAAGGGACAGGGACGGACCCCGATTTATGCCATACATGTGCGGGGCGGCCACCTGTCCGATTATTTTACGCTGTTTCCTGGCATGCATGAGAACCAGCCGATTTTTGGCATTCACCCGAGGGGCATGGACGATGAAACAAAAGCGGGCAAAGACCTGTCCGACGTTGCGGAGCACATAGCGGATGTGATCCTCAACCATGATACGGACAAGAATGACATACGCTTGATGGGTTACAGTTTTGGAGCTCATGCGGCGTTCGAGGCCGCAAGGATTTTGGAAAGCAAGGGAGTTAAGGTTACCCGCGTCATATTGATCGACCCATTGGCAAAGATGGGTGACAAAATGGGATACATCCGTTCCATGACCGGTTCGGTAAAGACACGTCAGGGACGTTCAAAGGTGTGGACGAGAATGACGTCGACCGTACCCTACGCGCTGGGTTTGCGCGGAACGCCCAACAACCTTTTCGAGGTCCATATGGCAGCCATGCTCAGGTACAAACCAAAACCGCTCAAGCTGGACAAGGTACTGTTGGTTCGTGCGGACGAAAACCCGGACAGGGAACTGAGCAAAAAAGTTTGGACAAAACTCCTTCATGGAAACGTCGACATAATTGATCATCCAGGCACGCATATTAAAATGATGCGTGTGCCCAATGGTGAGCCGCTTGGTCGCAAAATTGACGCCTGGTTGAACGACCAGCTGCCTGCCTGAGGCATTCGACCCTTGTTCCCCATGTGGTATTGACGGTAAATAGCCGTGAAACTGCATTGGGGTATCGTCAAGAATGCGACGCGTAGTCATTACTGGATTGGGTATGGTGTCTCCTCTCGCCTGTGGTGTTGAGGAGACATGGAAACGCATGCTTGCCGGAAAATCCGGCGCGGGAACAATTCAGGGTTTCGATGCGAGCCATCTCGCCTGCACGGTTGCCTGTGAGGTTCCAAAAGGTGACGGATCAGACGGTACTTTCAATCCTGACGATTGGGCGCAGCCCAAGGAGCAGCGGAAGATTGACCAGTTCATCTTGTACTCACTGGCTGCTGCTGAGATGGCTGTACGTGATGCGGACTGGACACCGGACGACGAGGAGGAGCGGCTGCGCACGGGCGTGATCATCGGCTCGGGGATCGGCGGATTGCAAACAATTGCGGAAACCACACTGACCCTGCGCGATCGCGGTCCAAGAAGGGTTTCACCATTCTTTATTCCGGGAAGCCTGATCAACCTTTGTTCCGGGCAGGTTTCCATCAAGTATGGCTTCAAGGGGCCTAACCATTCTGTCGTTACGGCATGCTCAACCGGCGCTCATGCCATTGGTGATGGGGCCCGGATTATTAAATACGGTGACGCCGATGTCATGTTGGCGGGCGGAGCCGAGGCTGCGATTTGCGAATTGGGTATTGCCGGATTTGCAGCATGTAAGGCGTTGTCCACCGGATACAACGAAACACCGGAACGTGCCAGTAGACCTTATGACAAGGGTCGTGACGGTTTTGTCATGGGTGAAGGTGCCGGTGTCGTCGTGCTGGAGGAATACGAGCACGCCAAAAAACGTGGTGCGAAAATTTACGGTGAGGTTGCCGGTTACGGTCTTTCCGGGGATGCTTACCACATCACCTCGCCGGCGTCGGATGGCGATGGCGGTTTCAGGTCCATGAGCGCAGCCATGAAAGATGCCGGAGTTTCCGCTGCTGACATTGATTATGTGAATGCTCACGGGACCTCCACCCCGTTGGGCGACGAGATTGAACTGGGGGCTGTATCACGGCTGCTGGGTGAGGATGTGAGTGGCGTGACCATGTCATCGACCAAATCTGCGACCGGACATCTGTTGGGGGCTGCGGGCGCAATTGAGGCAATATTCTGTGCTTTGGCGCTGCGTGATCAGGTTGCTCCGCCAACGCTCAATCTTGATGATCCTTCGGTGGAGACCAAACTGGATCTGGCCCCCCATAACCCTGTGGAACGCAAGATTGATGTGGCCCTGTCCAATTCGTTTGGGTTCGGTGGTACGAATGCTTCCCTGATCCTGAAACGGGTTTCTTAGGTCGTAATTGATGGCACGTCATTTCGCCGCGAACGCACTGACGTTCCTGATTGTCGGTCTCGTTCTTCTCTTTGGTGTCATTACCTGGGGAAAGTCCCAGTTTGATGGTCCGGGGCCGTTGGCCGAACCGCTGCGGATTGATGTGGCCAGAGGGGAGCGTTTTGCCTCTGTCGTTGAGCGCCTTGAGGATGATGGTGCCATCTCCAGCGGGTTCATTTTTAGAATGGGTGCCCGTTACACTGGCAGTGATGATGGGCTGAAGTTCGGGGAATATGAGATTCCCGCCGGGGCTTCGATGGCATCCATTCTGGAACTGCTGAACCGTGGTGGTAACGTGTTCAGACAGATTGTTGTCCCTGAGGGATGGACAAGTTGGCAGGTTGTCGAAATGCTGCGGGCTCAGGAGGAACTGACGGGCGAAATCCCGGAGATTCCAGCCGAAGGCAGCCTGGCGCCTGCCGGATATGATTACCAGAAAGGCGACAGCCGCGCTGGTATTCTCGAACGTATGCATGACAAGCAGCTGGAGTATCTGGCGGAGGCCTGGATCCAACGCGATCCTGATCTGCCGCTGGGTACGCCGGAAGAGCTGTTGGTTCTTGCCTCCATAGTTGAAAAGGAGACGGGACTAGCCGAGGAACGCGGTTTGGTCGCCAGCGTTTTTGTCAATCGTCTGGAACGGGGCATGCGGCTCCAAACCGACCCGACAGTAATTTACGGGATAACCAAAGGTGAGGGCACACTTGGGCGGGGCCTGAGGCGAAGTGAACTGAACGCGCCGACGGAATACAACACCTACGTGATTGACGGACTGCCGCCCACGCCAATCGCCAACCCTGGGCGCGAAGCCATCATGGCAACCGCCAATCCACCTGACTCTCCCTTCCTGTTCTTTGTTGCGGACGGAACCGGTGGGCATGCATTTGCGGAGACGCTGGAAGAGCACAACCAAAACGTAGCGGTCTGGCGCAGACTTGAGGCTGAACGTGCATTGGACGCGAAACAGGAAGAAGAGGCTTCATCTACCGGGAACTAGGCTATTTTCTGCTGATTTTTTATGGAGCAATATAAGCCACAGTTTTCGCTCTTTTATTTAAGTAAATATTCGATATTAGATACTGTATATTGGTATATAAAATTTTTCTTTACAAAAAATTATGATTTACATTTGATTAACAAAATAAAAATTCCCTAAACAAAAAATCAGTATTGACTTACCGTACGCTTGAGTGTATAAGTTTTTTCAAGCTGGTAGAAGTGAGCAAAAAAGGACAGTCAATTCGACTGTCCTTTTTGTTTTCTGTCCCGGGCGGAGCAGCCAGGGCAAGTAGTAAATGTCAAAATCAAAACCGCATGATCTGAGCCAATCTGATCGATTGGTTCGGTCTTTGGAGCTTTACCGCGATGTGTCCGTCGCTCTGCGGCGACGCATAGAGGAATTGAAGGAGGAGGATCCTCGTTCAGATATCGACTGCAAGCAGGCCGCCGCAGCAATTGCCGCACATCAGAAAGCGCTTCAAACGCTCCTTGATCTTGAGGCGCGCCTCGCAAAGCAAAACAGTACCCCGGTACGTGGAGATGGACTTGAGCTCGACCTCGAAACAGCACGCGCGGAGATCTTTTCCCGAATTGATGTCTGGCGTGCAAAAGGATGAGCTTGGGTCATTTCTTGGGGAATTGAGTGATAACGCCCTGATGTCGTTGCCCTGGTTGTTCGATCTCTGGGCAATCAGGGAACATCAGGTACCTCCATCAGGTGATTGGAACACCTGGGTAATCCTTGGTGGACGGGGAGCCGGGAAAACACGGGCAGGATCAGAGTGGGTTAGATCCCAGGTCGAAGGAGCCAGAGCCGGTGACCCCGGTCTGTGTTCCCGGGTTGCCTTAATTTCGGAAACCCTGGATCAGGCGCGTGAGGTCATGGTTTTTGGGGATTCCGGAATCATGGCGTGTTCACCTCCGGACCGACGACCGATTTGGAATGCTTCGAGACGATGCCTTGAATGGCCGAATGGTGCGGTGGCGCAGATATTCTCCGCCAGCAATCCTGAATCTCTCCGGGGGCCGCAATTCGATTGTGCCTGGAGTGATGAACTGGCGAAATGGCGGAAAGGCCGGGATACGTGGGATATGCTGCAATTTGGGTTACGCCTCGGCTCCAAACCGCGGCAGGTGGTAACGACCACGCCACGTTCAAATCCATTACTTGCGGACATACTTGATGACCCGTTTACAGTCTCGACACGTGCTCCGACCCACGCAAATCGTATGCACCTTGCGGACGGGTTTCTGAAAAGCATTACTGAGACATACGGAAATACCCGCCTGGGCCGGCAGGAGATCGACGGGGATCTGTTGTTGGATGGGGTCGGGGCGCTTTGGACAGCAGAAGTGCTGGAACAGGCAAGAAAATTGCCGGTGTTGGACACTCTTGATCGCATTGTCGTGGCAGTTGATCCACCAGTGAGCAGCGGCGAGGCTGCGGATGAATGCGGAATAATTGTTGCAGGTATAAACATTGCTGGAGAGCCCCTTAATTGGAAGGCCGAAGTGGTCGAGGATGGGAGCCTGCATGGTGCCTCCCCACGCACATGGGCCGAACGCGCTGTTGAGCTGTTTCACAAATATCGTGCCGATCGGTTGGTTGCTGAGATTAATCAGGGTGGTGAACTGGTGGCGTCGCTCATCCGTCAGGTGGATCCAAACATCCCATACACAGGGGTCCGGGCCAGTCTTGGGAAGGGGCGACGGGCTGAGCCTGTCGCGGCTCTCTACGAGCAGAACCGGGTTAGACACCGGACCATGTTTCCGGAGCTTGAAGACCAGATGGCCGCAATGACGGTTGGTGGCTTCACAGGCAAGGGGAGCCCGGATCGTGTCGATGCGCTCGTCTGGGCCATTACGGAACTCATGATCCGACCGGTGGAGAAGTTCCAGACGCCGCGCATCAGGCAGCTTTAGGCAACACGGGCGTCGTCGCCCGGACATCACAGAATTTAGTTCAGGAGCAAGAAGTATATGGTCTTGCAATACTTCCGCACGTCCAAATCCGCGACACCAGAGGCGAAGGCGTCTGCCGCCGCACCCGTAGTTGCATTTCAGGGTGCGGGACGTGCTGCATGGTCCGCGCGGGACAACTTAACACTCACAAGAGTGGGATTCCTCAATAATCCGGTCGCTTATCGATCTGTGAAACTGATTGCTGAGGCGGCGGCAGCCGTTCCGGTGGTTGTACAGGATGAGGAACGGCGCTTTGACGTGCACCCGTTCCTCCAGCTGTTGCGATCACCCAATCCGGGGCAGTCGGGCGCCGCGCTGCTTGAAAGCTTCTACGGCCACCTGTTGTTGAACGGTGATGGGTTTCTTGAGGCCGCCGGAGAGCAGTTTTCCGGTGGGCCGGGCGAATTGTATGTACTGCGGTCCGACCGAATGAAAGCCGTGCCCGGGTCCGATGGATGGCCCGTAGCCTATCAATATCATGTAGGGGCGAACAAACACACGTTTGACATGCAGTCGGAACGGCCGCCGATCCTGCACGTCAAACTGTTTCACCCTCAGGATGATCATTATGGCCTGTCACCGCTGATGGCGGCTGCGAGCGCGATGGATGTGCATAATTCAGCAAGTACGTGGTCGAAGAGCCTGTTGGACAACGCGGCACGTCCGTCCGGTGCCATCGTTTACAAAGGTGCCGACGGAATGGGCGCGATGGGGCCGGATCAGTACGCCCGCCTTGTCGATGAAATTGAATCGCATCACCAGGGCGCCCGGAATGCCGGGAGACCCATGCTTCTTGAGGGCGGGTTGGACTGGAAGCAAATGGGCTTTTCTCCATCCGATATGGAGTTTCAGAAAACCAAGGAGGCCGCTGCACGGGATATTGCTCTGGCCTTTGGTGTCCCGCCAATGATCCTGGGGCTCCCGGGTGACAACACTTACGCCAATTACCAGGAAGCTCACCGGGCATTTTATCGGCTAACGATCTTACCACTGGTTACAAAAACGATGGCAGCCCTCTCAGGATGGATGCCGGCATTCTACGGTGCCGATTTTCAGGTGAAAGTGGACGAGGACAATGTTCCGGCCCTGGCGTCGGAACGGGAGGCACTTTGGAGCAGGATCAGTGCAGCGGATTTTCTTAGTGACGAGGAAAAACGGCATTTGCTCGGACTTCCGCGACTTCAGGACTGAGTATGAACCATTCACATGATCGGGGAGGGGGTTCCCGTTTCCTGTATGAACCTTTTCAGCCGTCTTCCCAGCCGTTGAGTTGCAAGCATCAGGACATGCTCGACAAGATGGTTCCGGCGGAAGAGATCCGGGAGAAGTTCCGGGAGATCGATGTCCTTCTTGAGGAAAGAAACCGGCGCATTTGGCTGTTTCAGACGATCAAAGCCGTAGCGGCCTGGGCGATGGTCGTATCTGCAGGGTGGATGGCACTGCGAGGGGTTGCCTGGGATTTTCTTAAAGGAATTCAGCAATGAGGCGATGCTTTCCAGCGCTGGCCGGTGTCTTTCTTGGAACGCTTTTGACCTGGAGCATCGTACCGGCTCTCGGCAACGTTCTCCACAGCGCGGTTCCGGCAAGTCGTTGGTTGGACGTCAGGTCGATTAAAGTGAGTGATTCCCGTGTGGGTAAAAGTCCCCGCGTTGAGGTTGTGCGCGAGGTTCGCCGTTCGGTAAACGCGGGATGGACCGTGACGCTTCACAAGGTCACTCCGGCCGGCCTCGAGCTTGTTTGTGCGCGATCGGGCAATACCGATTTTCGCGCGAACTGGATTACGCCCAAAAACACCGACCTGAACTGGTGGATGAATGTGCCGGTCAATCCTCCCTGCAATCCGGTGGTGGTCGGATCCTACGTTGTCACGATGGTTTGGACGCTCCAGGCCAATGGGTTTCCGCCGAAGGTGACCCGGGGAATGAGTAACAAATTTGAGGTGACCGAATGATCCCGACACTTGATGACCATTCTGGCCTGGAAACCAAGTTCAAACGGTTCGACGACCAATTGGCGTTGCGGGAAGGAGCCGAGATTTCCGGTTACGCGTCGCTCTTTGGGGCAACTGATCAGGGTGGTGATGTTGTGCAGAGCGGTGCGTACGACGTATCGCTTCGCAAGCTGTTCAGCTCCGGCTCAAATGTCAAAATGCTCTGGCAGCATGATCCCACCAAGCCCATTGGTGTTTGGGACGAGGTCAGGGAGGACAGCCGCGGTCTCTTTGTAAGTGGTAGGCTTCTACTTGAGGTCCAGCAAGCCCGCGAAGCGCACGCCTTGTTAAAGGCCGGTGCCATCGACGGTCTCTCCATTGGATACCGAACCGTGCGAAGCGAAAAGAGCGGTTCGGGCCAAAGACTGTTGCACGAGATTGAGCTTTGGGAGGTTTCACTCGTGACCTTCCCGATGCTGCCGCAAGCGCGGGTACAGGCAGAGGCTTCCGATGAGGAAGACGACCTGGCTCGGACCCTGGCGGACACGTTCCGCGCAGCCAGGGAAATGATGGCCTGACATCCAGGACACAATCAAAACTGTCATCAAGGAATTAGGTTGATGAAATCATCTGAGACCAAATCCCGGGCGGAGCACTCTGGCCCGGGTGCAGGCCCGCATGTCGAAGTCAAAGCTGCGCTCACGGGTTTCATAAGTGAATTCAGCGCGTTTCAGTCCGAAATCAAGTCGAAACTCAAGGAACAGGAATCCCGTTTGGCCATGCTTGATCGCAAATCTACATCTATGAACCGTCCACCACTGTCGTCTGCATCTGAGACTGAAACGCCGCACAAGAAGGCTTTCGCTGCATATTTGCGTACTGGTGACGATGACGGACTGCGTGGGCTCGGTGTGGAAGAGAAGGCTCTTTCGACCGCAGTGTCCGCTGATGGTGGGTATTTGGTCGATCCCAAAACCGCCAGCGAGATTGTCGGAGTGCTCCGCGATGCGTCGTCCATTCGATCGATAGCCAATGTGGTCACGGTCGAAGCAACTGCATTCGATGTGTTGGTTGACCACAGTGATATCGGTGCCGGCTGGGCAACCGAGGATGGCGATACGGAAGAAACCTCGACGCCCCAGGTGGACCGCATTTCCATTCCGTTGCATGAGCTTTCCGCTCTTCCCCGCGCGTCGCAGCGCCTGCTTGATGACAGTGCGTTCGACGTTGAGGGTTGGCTGGCTCAGCGCATTGCGGACAAATTTAGTCGTGCCGAGGCCTCAGCTTTTGTTTCAGGTGATGGACAGGACAAGCCGAAGGGGTTCCTGACCTACCCGAAGGTTGACAATGACCTCTGGGATTGGGGAAGCATCGGTTACGTTCCGACTGGTGCAGCCGGAGATTTCAACGGCGCGGAACCGGCCGATGCCATCGTTGATCTGGTCTATTCTCTCGGTGCAAGATACCGAGCGCACGCCAGTTTTGTCATGAATTCGAAGACTGCCGGTGCGGTCAGAAAAATGAAAGATGCGGACGGCCGCTTTCTTTGGTCTGATGGCCTTTCGGCGGGTGAACCCGCGCGATTGATGGGATATCCCGTGCTTATTGCTGAGGACATGCCCGATATATCTGACAACAGCTTTGCGATTGCCTACGGTGATTTTGGCGCCGGTTACACGGTCGCGGAGCGTCCGGACCTTCGCATTCTACGCGACCCTTTCTCGGCAAAACCGCATGTACTGTTTTATGCGACAAAACGCATCGGCGGTGATGTCAGTGACTTCGCCGCTATCAAACTTCTAAAGTTTGCTGCAAGTTAAAACGGTTTAGACGGATCACGTCCGTCTTCAGGTAACCCGGTCCCTGATGGTGCCGGGTTGGGTCGCCTCCGGCACTATCCAGTTGCTGCTCCTCCCTCCGCTCGGGCGGTGTCGGGGGCGTGCCCGCATTTATCAAGTTATTGGGGTTTTTAATGACGGCTTACGTGCTGAAGCAGGTAGGGAAACGTCTGGATTATGTTCTGGACTGGCGAAGCGGATATCTGGAGCCGCTGGAAACCATCATCGACGATCTTGGGTGGGAAATACCGAACTCGCCAGATGGCAAGCGTGATCTCAGGATCACTGAACAGCATCACGACTTCTATCGGTCTTGGGCCGAGTTTAGCGGCGGCATTCCTGGCAAGTTTTACTTGGTGTCAAGCAAGGTGCGAACAAGCCGCGGAAGAGTTCTGTCGCAATCCATTGTCGTCCGTATTGCCATCGTTACCGCGTCAAAATCAGGAGAATAGCATGGTTCTTTCCGAGGTCGGATCACCTACGGTAACCGAGGTGCCAATTCGCGGACTTGCGGATCATTTGCGTCTCGCCTCCGGTTTTTCAGACGACGGCTCTCAGGATGCGCTGTTGGAGAATTATCTTCGTGCAGCGATGTCGGCGATTGAGGCGAGACTCGGGCTCGCGCTTTTGACCAAGGAATATGTCTGCACATTAACAGGTTGGAGGGATGATCACTCACAGAGGTTGCCGATCGGTCCGATCCAGTCCGTGTCCAAGGTTAAGCTCATTGGAACTGATGGTGCCGAAACCCTGCTTGATCCAAACAGTTGGTCGGTAATGAGGGATGCCCGGCGTCCCCGGCTGGTCGGAAAATTTGGTCGTCGGCTTCCCGCGATCCCTCGGGATGGGCATGTGGAGATCCAGTTTGTTGCGGGTTTCTCAGACAATTGGGAGAGTGTGCCCGCTGACTTGAGACAGGCGGTCTACCTGTTGGCCGCTCATTACTACGAAAACAGCGCCGGGTCGCCAGATGCCGTGGCAGCCATGCCGTTTGGAGTGCTTATGTTGACCGATCCTTACCGCTCCATGAGCCTTGGTGGGTGTGGCGCATGACCAGGCCGGTCCATCTTGGGCGCAAGCTTGTCCTTGAGGAGCGGGTCAAGCAACCCAACTCTTCGGGTGGGTTTGACGAAAATTGGGTAACGCAGGGAACACACTGGGTTGACCTGCAGCCGCTGACCGGCCGGGAGCGTTTGGTCTCCGGACGGACTGTATCGAAGGCCCGATACAAAATTGTGTGCAGAAATGCGCCGCATTCGAGTCCCGCGAGACCCTCGCCAAGTCAGCGCTTTCGCGAAGGTGGGCGTGTTTATGACGTGGTTTCGGTATCCGACCGTGATGCCAAAGGTCGCTACCTTGAAATCATTGCGGAAGAAGGAGCGGTACGATGACCGTCTATTTTTCTTCCGGACTTCAGGCCGCAATCTACCAAACGCTCAAACAGGACGCTACCGTCTCCGGCCTAGTCGGTGAAGCTGTTTTTGACGCGCCTCCAGAGGGTGTCTCCGGCGAGTTACCCCGTGAGTTTGTCTCGCTCGGTGCCGAAACGGTGAGACCTTTGAGTACGAAAACCAGTCGTGGAAGTGTCCACGATTTTGTTGTTTCGGTTCACTCAGAGCGAAATGGTTTTGAAGCGGTCAAAGACGTTGCTGGTGCAGTTTGCGAGTGTTTGACGGCAGCGGAACTCCAGTTGCCGCGAGGGACACTTGTTGATCTTCGTTTTCTTCGTGCCCGGGCATCGCGCGGTATGGCACCGGAAAAACGCCGTATCGATCTCCGTTTTCGCGCGACCATCGACGAAGATTAAATCTTAAAATATTTAGAGGATTTCACTCATGTCAGCCCAACGAGGCAGGGATCTTTTGATCAAGCTTGATATTTCAGGCGCAGGTGAATTCGAAACAGTCGCCGGGCTTCGGGCTACGCGTATCACCTTCAATGCGGAGACCGTTGATACAACCAGTATTGAAAGTGCGGGGCGGTGGAGGGAACTGCTTGGCGGAGCCGGGGTGCGTAGTGCGGCGATAGCCGGCTCGGGTATTTTCCGTGATGACGCAACAGACGAGCGCATTCGAGCCATATTTTTTGCTGGTGAGACCCCGAATTTTCAGGTGATCATTCCCGATTTCGGAATTATCGAGGGGCCGTTTCAGTTGACCAGTATTGAATACTCCGGCCAGTACAATGGGGAAGCGGCTTACGAATTGGCGCTAGCCTCTGCTGGTGCCGTCGAATTCGAGTCTATTTAAAATGGCAAATCCGTATCGCGGCGAAGTTGCGATCGTTATTGAGGGCCAGACACGCATTATGCGGCTGACTCTGGGTTCGCTGGCTGAGCTTGAAACGAGATTGGGCAGTGACTCTCTGTCCGAGATGATCCGTCGCTTTGAGACCGGAGATTTTCGGGTCAGGGACCTGATTTGTCTGATCACCGCAGGGCTTAACGGCGGAGGGTGGAAGGTTTCAGAAGAGGAACTTTTGAAGCTCAATATTGAGGGTGGGCCGGTTGCTGTCGCAAGGGCGGCTGCACACCTTTTGAAGATCACGTTCACCCTGCCCGGTGAAGGTGACGTTGAATGAACCGGATTGCCTGGCCGCAATTGATGCGGCTGGGACTTGCCGGACTTGGGCTGACACCGGAGACTTTTTGGCAACTGACTCCGGTTGAACTCATGCTGATGGCCGGAGGAGGCGATGGGCCTCCAGTCCCTACTAGAAAAACCTTCGAAGAACTGGCATCCCGCTTTCCTGATGCCGCGAATGCCGCATGTGATGTGGAGCAGCAGTAATGTCCGAATATGACGATGGCCTGAATGACCTTGAGCACCAATTCTCGGGTCTGGCTGAAACCATTGGTGGTTTGGAGAGCGTTGCGTCCACGTTTCAGCAGGAGCTGCTGGGCGTTCAAAGTGGATTTCGCTCAACTGGTCAGGACGCGGCCAAACTGTCGAATGCGGTTTCATCGACCGTGAGCAGTGCTTTCAAGGACATGATTGTTGACGGTAAAAAACTATCCGATGTGCTCTCCGGTCTGGGGAGAAATATTGCCAATTCCGCACTGAACAGCGCGCTTTCTCCAATCGAAAACGCGGTAGACACCACAGTTGGCAGCGGACTATCGGCGTTCCTGGGGAACATCATGCCGTTCGCAAATGGCGGCGTCTTTTCGAACGGTCGCGTTGGTGCGTTTGCACGTGGTGGCGTAGTGGATGGGCCTTCGCTTTTCCCGACCAGAGGCGGGATGGGATTGATGGGGGAGGCGGGTCCGGAGGCAATTATCCCTCTTGCCCGTGGCGCGGATGGACGGTTGGGCGTGAAGGCCGGTGGCGTCGGAAAAAGCTCGGTGAACGTGACGATGAATGTTTCGACGAACGATGCTGCGAGCTTCCAACGATCACAAAGCCAGATTGCGGCTGAAATGAACCGGGCCATCCAACGTGGCCAGAGAAATCTTTGAAGGGTTCTGCGAATGAGTTTTCACGAGGTTCGGTTTCCGACAGATCTGTCTATTGGTTCCGGTGGCGGTCCGGAGCGGCGTACTGAAATTGTAACTCTGAGCAACGGTTTCGAGGAACGTAATTCGCCGTGGGCACATTCCAGACGGCGCTATGACGCCGGTTTGGGTGTCCGCTCCCTGGATGATCTTTCTGATGTCATCGAATTCTTTGAAGCCAGACACGGTCAATTGTTCGGTTTTCGATGGAAAGACTGGAGCGACTTCAAGTCGTGCAAACCGTCGAAGACACCGACCGCTTTCGATCAGGCGATCGGTGTTGGGGACGGCACTAAAAAAACGTTCCAAATATCAAAGACCTACGCCCATGGCCCGACAAAATACGTGCGCCCGATATCCAAGCCCGTGAACGGAACCGTGATAGTGGCCGTTGGAAGTCAACTATTGAGCGAATTTCAGGATTATTCGATCGACTACTCGTCGGGAACGATTACGTTTGATGCGGCGCCGGCTGAAGGCGCTGCTGTCACGTGCGGGTTCGAGTTTGATGTGCCGGTGCGGTTTGATACCGAACGCATTTCCACAAGTCTCACGAGTTTTGCGGCAGGCGAGATTCCCAATATTCCAGTGATCGAGGTGAGGGTCTAATGCGAATGATCCCTGTGGATATGCAGGCCAATCTCGACTCTGGAGCAACCCGGCACTGTCGATGTTGGAAAATCAGTCGCAAGGACGGAATGGTTTTTGGTTTTACGGACCATGACGACGCGATGCGGTTTGAAGGCGTCGTTTTCGAGGCCAGTACTGGAATGGATGCGGGTGCTATTCAGACTTCGACAGGTCTCAGTGTGGATAACGCTCAGGTTGTCGGCGCACTTAACGCCGCTGCCATTAAAGACGAAGATGTTCTATCGGGGCGGTTCGATGGAGCTGAAATATATCAATGGCTGGTCGATTGGTCGCATCCCGAATTACGTGTGTTGATGTTTCGTGGAACGCTGGGTGAGTTCCGGCGGACGGATGGCGCCTTCGAAGTTGAGCTTCGTGGGATGGCCGAGGAGCTGAACAAGCCGGTTGGGCGCAGCATACTGAAAACCTGTGACCGAAGACTGGGGGACGCAAAGTGTGGTTTTGACATGTCTCTCCCGGGGTTTTCCGCGGAATCTGAAGTTTTTGAGCTTGGCGATGGTGCTGGTTTCACTGCGACAGATCTTTCTGGGTACGAGCCGGGTTGGTTTTCGAATGGAACGATAACGTGGCTCAGTGGCGCAAATGAAGGAACCACTCAATCAATTAAGGCTGACAAGCTGATTGGTGATGAAGATCGTGTGATCGAATTGTGGAGAATGCCGGGTTCTCCGATGCGGGTTGGTGACAGGTTTCGGATCGTCGCAGGGTGTGACAAAACTGCGGATACCTGCGCGGCTAAGTTTTCCAACTTACTGAATTTCCGGGGATTTCCTCATTTGCCATACGAGGACTGGGTCGCTGCCTATCCCAAGGACGGAGCACTACATGACGGATCAAGCCTCAGAAACGGATAGGAAGCCTGACCACCATGTGGTTTCTAAAGCAAGGGACTGGATTGGTACACCTTACAGGCATCAGGCGAGTTGTAAGGGCGCCGGTACCGACTGTCTCGGTTTGCTGAGGGGGCTGTGGCGGGAGATTATCGGCGAAGAACCGGTGGACATTCCCGCTTACAGTCCTGACTGGTCAGAGACCGGCGATGAGGAAGTATTGCTTGATGCAGCAACGTTACACCTGAAGCCGGTAGCCAGACAGCACGCCGTAGAGGGTGACATACTCGTCCTCAGAATGCGGAACAACGCGATTGCCAAACACGTCGGAGTATTGGCTGCCAGCCAGGCCGGCTATCCGACGATGATTCATGCCTATTCAGGGCAAGGGGTCACCGAGTCTCCCCTGACAGATTCATGGATGCGAAACTTGGCTGGCGTGTTTTGTTTTCCTTACAGGAGTAACTAATGGCAACTCTGGTGCTGTCCGCCGCGGGTGCGGCTGTTTCCGGGTCATTTGGCGGCTCTATCGCCGGCATTTCCACACTCGCGATGGGCAAAGCTGCCGGTGCGATGCTTGGCAACTCCATAGACCAAATGATTCTTGGGGCCGGGGCTGCGCCGGTGCAGACCGGAAGAGTTGACCAATTCAGGGTTATGGGGGCGAGTGAAGGCACTCCGCTACCCAGGGTTTTTGGAAGAACTCGTGTGGCTGGTCAACTGATCTGGTCAAGCAGGTTTTTGGAGACGGTCAATCAACAAAATGTAGGTGGAAAAGGGGGCGGCCAGAAGGTCAAGGAGTTCTCCTATTCCATCAGTGTTGCGCTAGCTTTGTGTGAGGGAGAGGTGGTTCGTATTGGCCGAATTTGGGCTGATGGTCAGGTGGTGGACCAATCCGATCTCGTTATGCGTCTGCATCGTGGTACGGAAAGTCAGATTCCCGATCCGTTGATTGCTGCAATTGAGGGGTCCGATTCCGCTCCTGCCTATCGGGGGACAGCTTATGTCGTTCTGGAGAACCTGCAACTTGCTCCTTTTGGGAACAGAATTCCGCAACTGAACTTCGAAGTCATTCGTCGTCCAGAGGTGGATGAGGCCGTTGCAGGCCGAAATCCGGTTAAAGACATCAAGGGTGTGGCGCTGGTTCCCGGCACGGGAGAATATTCTCTTGCTGCGCAGCCGGTAAAATACTCCCGTACGAATGGTGAAACGATTTATGTGAACGTTCACAATGATCTGGGTAAACCGGATTTTGTTGCCTCAATGGAGCAGATGGAGGCGGAACTCCCTCAGGCGGACGCTGTCTCGCTTGTTGTCTCCTGGTTTGGTGATGATCTGCGATGCAGCCACTGTTCACTGCAGCCGATGGTTGAGCAAAAGCTGGAAGATGGAGATCCAATTCGCTGGGAGGTTTCCGGCGCCACGCGGGATGAAGCGCGGCAGGTAAGCTTGATTGACGGAATTCCCCTTTTTGGCGGCACTCCAGCTGATGCAACGGTTGTCGAATCCATTCGGTATATGAGGGCTCGGAACAAGCGCGTGATGTTCTATCCGTTTATCCTGATGGATATCACTGAAGAAAACGAACTGCCCGACCCATGGTCAAACGGCGTGCAGCCTGTGGTTCCGTGGCGCGGCCGAATAACGCTCTCCAAGGCACCGGGTCGGGAGGGTTCTCCCGACAAAACCAGTGAGGCCGGGTATCAGGTGGATGCCTTCTTTGGCTCGGCTTCTCTCGATGATTTTAAAATTGAGGGTGATAGGGTTACTTACGTCGGGACGGATGGATGGACCTACCGGCGGTTCGTCCTGCACTATGCGCACCTCTGTGCGGTAGCGGGAGGAGTTGAGTCGTTTTGTATTGGCTCCGAATTCCGAGGTTTGACATCCATTCGGGATTCCGCGGCCGGGTACCCCTCCGTTGAAAAACTTCGTGAATTGGCCGCGGATGTGCGAGCTGTACTGGGTAGCGATGTAAAGATTGGTTACGCTGCCGACTGGTCCGAGTATTTCGGGCACCGCCCCGACGATGGTTCCAATGACGTGATTTTTCATTTGGACCCGCTGTGGGCTGATCCCGATATAGATTTCATTGGTATCGACAATTACATGCCGCTCTCGGACTGGAGGGATGCGTCCGAACATGCTGACGCGGATTTCGGTTCAATTTACTCAATGGATTACCTGACCAGGAACGTCGCGGGCGGCGAGGGGTATGATTGGTACTATGCGGACGCTCAGGGGCGAGAGGATCAAACCCGAATTCCGATTGAGGATACTGCATATGGCGAGGACTGGGTCTTTCGTAACAAAGACATCAAAAGTTGGTGGTCAAATCGACACTACAATCGCATAGGTGGCGTTAAGCGGGATGAGCCGACGGAGTGGCTGCCTGAGTCCAAACCAGTTTGGTTTTCTGAACTTGGTTGTCCAGCCGTCGACAAGGGCACCAACCAACCGAACGTCTTTCATGACCCCAAGTCGTCGGAGAGTTTTTTTCCTTACTATTCGTCGGGCGCGCGAGACGATTTTATCCAATACCGTTACCTACAGGCGATGTTTGCCTATTGGGAAGACGATCGCCACAACCCGCGTTCTGGAGAATACGACGGAACGATGGTCGACCTGTCGCATGCATACGTCTGGGCCTGGGACGCCAGGCCGTGGCCCGACTTTCCGGCCAGAACGGAAACGTGGACCGACGGGGTAAATTATGCTCGCGGGCATTGGCTAAATGGCAGGACCTGTTCGGCCTCGCTGGCGGAAGTTGTGGCGGAGGTGACCGATCGTTCCGGTGTTTCCGATGTCCGGTTGGATGATCTGCACGGCATGGTGACCGGCTACTCCATCAATGACATTGAAACCGCACGCCAGAGTCTGCAGCCACTACAACAGGTTTATGGGTTCGACAGTTTTTCGAGTGGCAAAGACCTGGAGTTTGTTTCCAGAGGGACAGGCCGGGCCCACGAGATCATGCGCAGCGATTTCGTGCAGCATGGAACTGAAGCTGATCAAACCCTGAAGCGTGTACCAAACATAGAGGCGGCGGGTCGGGTCGTGCTTGGATACGTTGATGGTGGGAACGATTACTCCAGTGGGGCGGTCGAGGCAGTTGATCCGGAGAATTCTGAACCTCATACGTCGAGGACCAGCTATCCAATTGTGCTTGGATCAGGTGAAGCCAAGACCGTAGTAAATCGGTGGCTTTCTGAATCCCAGGTCGCCCGGGACCAGATTTCTTTTGTGCTTCCGCCGTCTTCGTTGCGGGTAATGGCCGGTGACAGCATCTCATTGATCCACGGTCAATTGAAGGCGACCTATCGGGTCGATCGTATCGACGAGTTGGGGCATCGGGTGGTCAACGCGGTGAGGACGGATACTGGACTTTTTGTAAAGGAGTTTTTTCAGGAGCCGGACTTAACCGTACCAAGAATCGACAAAATCGGACCCGTAAATTACCGGTTTTTGGATATTCCACTGCTGCGCGGAACGGAGGTTCCATATGCACCACATTTTGCAGTTTCCTCTTATCCGTGGCAGAGCAACGTTTCAGTGTACTCTTCGTCAAGTGAGACCGACAACGGTTACACAAAGAATATTGAGGTAACTCAGCCATCAGTCATTGGCCAAACGCTGGATGCCATTCCCGCCGGTCGTCCCGGGGAGTGGTTGAATTCCGGCTTCCGGGTGAGAATTACCGCGGGCGTTCTCAGTAGCCGAAGCGAAGCGGAAGTGTTGAATGGTGCCAATGTCGCGGCAGTCCGAGGTCACGAAAATGCGGATTGGGAGATTATTCAGTTTCAATCTGCAGAACTTCAGGGTCCCAACGAGTATTTGCTTTCAAAACTCCTGCGTGGTCAGGCTGGGACTGACGCAGTAACTCCACGAAGCTGGCCGCCAAATTGTGATTTTGTGGTTCTTGATGGGGCTCAACAACAAATCGACATTGCTCAGTCAGCTCGTGGGCTCGAGAGGCATTATCGGGTTGGCCCTGCTCACAAGTCGTATGACTCGGATACCTATCGGTATGAAACATTGGCTTTTGAAGGTGTTGGACTACGGCCTTATGCTCCGGTCCACCTGAGTGCTCAAATTAGGGCGAACGGAGATATTTTCGTTTCCTGGGTACGACGAACCAGAATTGATGGGGACAGTTGGGCCGGATTTGATGTGCCGTTGGGTGAGCAATCCGAAAAGTACCACGTTAAAATCTTTGACGGTACAACCTTGGTTGCCGACAAAACTGTGAACAATCCCGGATTCCTTTACTCACAGCAGGATAAGGCCGTTCACGGGATCAGTACCAGTAAACAACTTGCATTTGAAATAGCGCAGATTTCCGAAAGTTATGGGCCTGGGCCTTGTCAGAGGATCGAATTGAATGAACAAAACGGCTAATCTTCAGCTTCCGTTGCTTCAGGCGGCCCAGGCCCAAAAACACGTTACTGTCAACAGTTCGCTGACCATGTTGGACACGCTGGTCCAGTTGCGAGTTAAGTCTTCGACTGAAGTGTCGGCTCCTCCTTCGCCGGCTGAAGGTGAAAGCTACATTGTGCCTGAAGGTGCAACCGGGAGTTGGCAGGGTTTTGAGGGTAAAATAGCCGTCTACATCAATGGAGGGTGGTTGTTTCACAATTCCAAACCTGGATGGCGGGTTTGGGATGACGCCACATCGGCCACATATATCTATGATGGTGCTAGGTGGGTCGGCGGAGCTGTTGCGGTTTCTTCCGGAGGTGCCGCAACAATAAGCCAAGTGATCGAGTTTGATCATCCGGTTGCACCGGGAGCGTCACATTTCACGGACGTCGCAATTCCAGCCAACACCTTGGTTTATGGGATTTCCGGCAGGGTAACTTCGGATTTGGCCGATGGCACTTTGATGTCTTGGCGGCTGGGCGTGCAGGGGTCAGACAACCGCTATGGGTCCAATTTTGGTGTCTCTGAGAACAGCACGGTTCTCGGCTTGAGCGGCGCGCCTGTCGCCTATTACCAGGACACTCCCTTGCTGTTAACTGCGGACAACGGCGACTTTTCGGCGGGGGAGGTCCGTCTGGCAATTCATTGCACCACACTTCTTCCACCGCGGACAGTCTAAAGCTGGAAAGTAACTGGAGTTGCGGGTGAGCAGGTCATCAGTCACGAAGTCTTGCAATTTTGCCCGAACATAGACAATTGTGAGTGGTTACCTCGAAGGATTTAGCCATGGCACAAGAGTCCAGACGATATGCAACGATAGATCCCGTATGGAATACGGTACGTCGTGAAGCTGAAGCCATGGCTGAAAATGAGCCGCTCATGGCGAGTTTGGTTCATTCGGGTGTGCTGCACCACCCAAGCTTGGAGAGGGCCCTGAGCTACAGCGTAGCACAGAAGCTGCGTTCATCTGAGATGAATGAACTGATTTTGCGCGAAATTGCAGACGAGGCCTATCTGGACGACCGGGAGTTGGGCATCAAAGCCCGGGCGGATATTTTGGCCGTGTATGACAGAGATCCTGCCTGTTATGCCTATATCCAGCCGCTTCTGTTTTTCAAAGGATTCCAGGCAATCCAATGTCACAGGATTGCGCACTATCTCTGGAACAAGGGCCGACGTGATATGGCCCGGTTCTTTCAGATGCGCACGTCTGAAGCGTTTGGTGTTGATATCCATCCTGCAGCCCAGGTGGGCAAAGGCGTCATGATCGATCATGCGCATTCAGTGGTGATCGGAGAAACCGCGGTAGTAGGCGACAATGTTTCGATGCTGCACTCGGTAACCCTTGGCGGTACTGGAAAACAGGATGGCGACCGGCATCCGAAAATTCGCGATGGCGTTTTGATTGGCGCCGGTGCGGCGATACTCGGTAACATAGAGGTCGGGCATTGCAGTAGGATAGCGGCGGGTTCGGTGGTTTTGGAAGAAGTTCCGCCATGCAAAACCGTTGCCGGCGTACCCGCAAGGATTGTTGGTGGTGCCGGATGCGCCGAGCCCTCGCGTTCCATGGACCAGTTGTTGGCGCAGCGCACCGCCGAGTGACAGTTGCTTATTCCTGAATTCAGCTTCGGCCGATATTTATCGGCCTAACCAATTCGATTGGACGGCTGCAGTTTACCATCTGTCCAATAGAAACTGAGGTTCGGTTCTGTAGGGAAAGTGGCGCGGTTGACGGGGCTCGAACCCGCGACCTCCGGCGTGACAGGCCGGCACTCTAACCAACTGAGCTACAACCGCGCATGTCAGGTTGCGTCCTGACAAGGCCGGGTTGTAGGGTTATGCATCGGGGGCGTCAAGCGAATTGATTGATATTTTTTCAGGTGCAGAGATTATTTTTTGCGTGCCTTAGGACGCAGTGAATTCTTAAGATTTTTGCCGGCCATTAGCGTGGTTATAGATGGATCCGTTAGCAAAATTCGACGGGACAAGGCCCTGATGATACGCTATGAGGAATTCCGAATACGGAGAATTCCATGGCTGACAGAAATCTCAAGGACCGGGCCGAAAGGCATCCTGAAAAGGCGCACAAATCCGATACGCCAATTCTGAGAAAACCAAGCTGGATCAGGGTCAAGGCGCCAACCGGTGAGGGCTACAAAAAGACCCGCGGTATAATGAGAGAGAACCGGCTGGTTACTGTCTGTGAAGAAGCCGGGTGCCCGAACGTGGGTGAGTGCTGGAACCAGGGTCACGCAACCATGATGATCATGGGCGAGATTTGTACGCGTGGGTGTACTTTTTGCAATGTGGCAACAGGTCGTCCGGAAAGTCTCGATTTGTTTGAACCCGCTCGTGTAGCTGTCGCTGTGGAAAAGCTCGGGTTAAACCACGTCGTTGTAACATCAGTCGATCGCGATGACCTGGACGATGGGGGTGCAGAGCACATAGCCCGCACTATCAAGGCGATCCGACGGAAAAGTCCAAAAACCACAATTGAGGTTTTGACACCGGATTTTCTGAAATGTGGTCCTGAAGCGCTGGAGACGGTTGTCGAAGCCCGCCCTGATGTTTTTAACCATAACCTGGAGACAGTGCCTGGTCTCTACCCGGAAGTTCGACCTGGGGCGCGCTACTTTCATTCTTTGCGTTTGCTGCAGAGGGTCAAGGAACTGGATGCAACCATGTTCACCAAGTCGGGTATCATGGTAGGGTTGGGTGAGGATCGTCAGGCTGTAACGCAGGTCATGGACGACATGCGCGCGGCTGACGTCGATTTTCTTACTGTCGGTCAGTACCTGCAACCCACCCCAAAGCATCATGCGGTTGAGCGATTTGTGTCTCCGGATGAGTTTGCGGCATATGAAAAAGCGGCCTACGGCAAGGGATTCTTAATGGTCTCCGCCACTCCGTTAACGAGATCGTCCTATCACGCAGGCGATGATTTTGAGAAATTGAGAGCAGCCCGCTTGCGAAACCAGGGCTGACTGTTGAGGAGAGGTCGGTAAACGCTACTGCTCGATCCTGGCGCGCCTTTCGGACACCGCCGAGCGGTTGATTGCTTCGATGACTCTCAGTGTCATAAGTCCTTCCCGTCCTGATACGAGAGGGCTCTCCGTTCCTCTGATTACCCGGACAAAGTGATTGATCTGCAGGACCAACGGATCTCCACACGAATCCTGTTCAATTGCGCGTTCCCTTATGGGCAACCACCAGCTTCGCTGGTTTGCATAGTGCCAAATGATATTCTGGGGGATTGATATTGCTCCCTCTGTTCCCCCGATACGGTAGCAGGCCTCGTTGGTCGGAGGGTAAACCGGGTTTTCGCGGCTCGTCATTTCCCAACTCCAGGGGGCTACAATCGTGTCGGAGACACTTACCGTACCCAAGGCACCGCTCCTGAATTGCAGAACGATCGCTGCGGTGTCCTCCACTTCCAAATGTCTCGTGCGATTTGAAGTGACCGCGATTACGCTTTCAATTTCTCCACACAGATAACGCAACAGGTCGATATCGTGGATGAGGTTAATGAAGACCGGGCCTGCTCCTGC
Source organism: Alphaproteobacteria bacterium (assembly GCA_030427145.1). Classification (GTDB taxonomy): domain Bacteria; phylum Pseudomonadota; class Alphaproteobacteria; order Rhodobacterales; family Rhodobacteraceae; genus Amaricoccus; species Amaricoccus tamworthensis. Next base: position 89,775 of record JAUHWT010000018.1, read on the forward strand.
TTTCGTTCGCCACTCGACCTCGTAATACTCGTCTGGTTTGTAGAACCAGCACTGTGCGTTAACGGCGACAACCGGACCAATTCCCCCCGACTCTATTTCCTTTTTTGCTCGTTGGATAAGCGGGTTGTGTCGTCTGTGATGCCCAACCAGTACTGGCACGCCCGAGTCTTCCGCTTTTGTCACCAACTGTTCGGCGTCATCCGACGATGTGGCCAATGGTTTTTCGATGAGTATCGGAATGCCTTTATTGATACACTGAAGACCATGTTCCACGTGGAGTTGGTTCGGGGTTGCGATGATGATCCCGTCCGGTCGCCTGCTTTCGAGAAGATCCGCAACGGTCTCGTAATGAGGAACATCCAGACTAAGCGCGATTTTTAGGGCCGCGGCTGTCGGATCGACGATGGAATCCAGTTCGACGTTCTCCAGTGACTGAATAACCTCGATATGCCGCTTGCCGATTAAACCGGCTCCAACGACTGCAATATGAATTTTGTCTGAGGTGCCCATGGTGAAGGACGCTCTGCTAGTCAGCTGCGTACCGTTTGACGAAGTTTTTCAAAATGAGCTCCGGCTCAGTGACATTGGCCGCGCGTCCACGCTCCACAATTTTCATCGCCTCTGATGGAGGAAAGTAACCGTAATCGAGATACACGCCGACGCGGAATTCCAGTCCGTCGGCATCCAGTTCCGGATGAAACTGTGTCGCATAGACATTCTGGCCGAAGCGGATCAACTGATACGGACAGGTCGGTGATGAGGCTAAATGAGAACAACCCTCCGGGAGGTTCTGCGCTGCTTCCTTATGGCCTACGAAAGCCTGAAATCTATCGGGCAACCCTTCCAGGACCGGGTCGCGCCGCCCGGCTTCGGTCAAAGTGCACTCGACCGCTCCTACCGGTTCTCCGTATTTTTCCCTGCTGACCCGTGCGCCCAAGTGTGACGCGAGAATTCCTATTCCGTAACAGCACCCGAGGAACGGCAGATCGTTATTGGTGATCTTCGGCATAAGGGAAAAAATGCCATCCTCAATTCGTTGATCCACTTCTGATTTGGTCGCAGGGTTATCACTGACACATCCTGGTCCACCTCCGACTATGGTGCCGGAAAAGTCCGAAGGGTTCAGGTCCGCCGGGATTGGTTCGCAGTCCAGTCGAATTCTTCTGGTGTTTTCAGCGGCTAGTCCGCTCTTTGCCAAGATCGCTTCGAATTCATTGTCTGACGCGGGCGTTTCCGGGCGCAGCTGGAGTATAAGGAACGGCTTCATCTGGTGCGGAGTCCTCGCAAGATAAATTTTGGCCTGAAAATGGCGGGTAGTATCGACTTCATTCGACGCTGATCCGGTCAGGAATGTTCAATTCGGTCCGTTTCTTTTTCGATAGGCCCTGTGCGACGAGGTCATGGGAAGTCCGGATGTGATCCCTGAGCTCGTCATCGTCCAAACCAGGTTTTGCGTAGTTTTGCAGCCATGAAAACCCGCGCGACGCAAGGTAGGGAGCTGGTCTAACACCATCCTTTTCGGCAAGAATTTCAAACGCGATTTTCGATACCTTAAATGTGAACGCGTCTTCGCCTTCGCTCCATCCACAGATCGCGAAAACTTTCCCGCCAACTTTCCACACGTCCGAGTTGCCCCACTGGACCACATGCGTCGTCGCAGGGAGTTCCGAACAAAACTGATTGAACTCTTCCCGTGTCATGTTGAAAGTTTAGAGCGGCAGACCGAAGGAAAAAAGCGAAATCAGCTGGCATTTTCTGGTCGCCGTAAACTGTCAGGGCCGAACTCAAAAATGAGCGGACAATCCCGGCTTATCCTCGACGCCATGCAGTGACCTGTGCGACAAACCTCCCATTGGTGTAATCGGGCATTCGGCTAATCAGGTTAGCCCTGCCGGTTTTCAAAGAACCTGAAAATTAACACGGGGTGGGTTCGATGCTGGCCGTCCTTACAACGCTTGCGCCGGATTTTATGCTGTTGATGGCCGGCGCCGTGCTTGGGCGGTTCCTGCCTGCGGTAGTCTGGAGAAACGCTGACAGGGTCAACTTCCGGGTCATGTTTCCCGCGCTCATTTTCCTTGCCGCATACAGCCATCCTCCAGCACCAGGTGATCTTACGGTCATCGCGCTCGGAACCGCTTTTGTCATGGGGGCGGGGTGTTTTCTTACATGGTGGCTAAGACCTCTCGGCCCGCCCCGTTTTGTGGACTTCGCGGCCCTGTGGCAGACGGCCTGGCGATTCAACACCGCATTGGGACTCGTCGCCGTCCAGCTCCTCCCGAAAACCAGTCACGGATTGATGTCACTCGCCGTGGCTTTTGCAATTCCGGTTTCAAATCTGATGGCCATCACGGCTTTGACCCACGGCCGAAAAATTGGCGTTACCGGAATGCTGCGCAACGTGGTCGGCAATCCGTTTATTGTGGCCGGCATTTTGGGTCTCATGCTCCCCGCCATCCAAATTGAGCTTCCGCAGATCCTGCTGGGCGGGTTGGGCGTCCTTTCCTGGGGGGCTGTTCCGGTTGCATTGCTGTCTATTGGTGCGGCCGTGAACTGGAAGGCACTTGCCGAATTGGATGCATTCGCGGGCGCGCTGAACGTCGTTAAGCTCGTCATTTTGCCGGTGCTGGTTTGGTGCAGCGGCAGTTTTGCCGGAATGAGCTCCGATCACCTAAGCGTTTTGACGCTTTTTGCCGCACTTCCCACTGCGCCGGCATCGCTGGTCCTTGCCACTGTTTACGGCGCGGAGAGAACATCTGTTGCCACAATGGTGGCACAATCCACGATCCTGGGTTGCGTCACCATGCCACTTTGGCTGGTCGTGCTGACCTGACGATCTATGCGTTAAACCGCCTCAGGCAGCTCAAATTCCGCCAGCAGTGAGGCAAACGCGGCGCCGTGCATGTCCCTGTCCTGAGGCGTGCCCTGAACCTGGGGTCTGGGAAAACTAAATTTCACCACGTTCAGATCCGGGATATCGAAGCGTTTGACGTGTTGGGTTGGCGTGTCTGCCAGTTTCGCCACGTCCGTCGTTTTGAGACCCGATACGACCCTCCGGTAGCTGTCCGGATTCCCGCAGAAAATATCCACCGTCAGCCAAAACGGCCCGGCGTTCTTGCTGCGGACCTTTTCGACGATGCTCCCCAGCTTACCCATGTCCGACCTCCACGACCTCGAGCCTGAAAGCCTCCATAGGATAATCCAGAACCAGCACATGGTTCAGGCAAAACTCGTGACACTCCCCGCGCCTCAGTTCAGCCGGTGAGAAGGGGAAAGCAAATGTCGGCTGTTCCTCTTCCTGTGTGAGCGGATGATGCAGCAGATACGGGTTGAGGGTCTTGGTGATTTCCGAGGCCAACTCGTCCGATTGAGCCGTCACAATCCCCATCACGCCAACCTCGGCAGCTGTCTCCGCACGGTTTTCCAGTGCGCCCAGAGTGGCATCGCGGCCGATCACGCGCAGTTCGATGCTGAAATCCTCCGCCGCGAGGTTTAGCCTCTGCATGACCTTTTCGCGGCACCTGGTTGTTATGTCGTCGCACCAGGTTGAGATATTTTCGACGTAGCGGGCATCCCGGATGAGCGTTGGGATGACGTACTGGTACCCGGCCTGTCGCGCCCCTTCCAGTTTCACGGTGTACGTGTCGGACGGCACCCATTTGGACCCTGTCACTCGTACACTGCGGTCATCCTTGGCCTGGTATTTTGCCTCCGTGACGTCCAGGTGTCCTCCGGGCTCAAAGAGGATGAACGGATTGGAATTCTCATAGAGCATGTGCGCTGAAACGGTATGCGGCGTCGACCGCGACGACTCAGCCATGGGTACAACCGTGAACCCACTCTCATCGAACTCCACCATCAGAACGCCCGACTGCGGATTGGTCGCACATAGCGCGCCGCATTCCCCGATCTTCGCGCCATGCCACGCGGCACCGCTGTTCGCTCCGTTCCTGAGGGGTAGGGCGGCGATGATGGCGGTATCGGTCGTTCGACCCGCAATCACAACATCCGCACCCGTATCCAGAGCCGCCTGGATCTGTTCCGCTCCGGCCAGTGCGACAATATTGGTGCAGTCGCGCAGGATATCCGGAGAGATCTCCGGCGCGGGATCAAGCGGGCGAATGCGGCCCTGGTCGAGCGCCTCAACCAGCCGCTCCGGATCCTGACTGCATCGCAGGGTTGCAACCTTCAGTTTTGCCCCGGTCTCCTCCGCAATCTCCTTCGTAATCGACAGCAGCCAGTCAACGGTCTGATCGGTGCCGCAGGTTCCGGCGGTTCCAATGACAAGCGGCACACCTGCTTTGGCCCGGGCCTCCATAAGGCCCTTCCACTCGATTTTGGTGGAAGCCCTCGCGTATTTCGACATGCCCCGGCCGAGATAGGCCGGGCCGGAATCCGTGGAGCCACCATCGATAGCGATAATGTCCGGCTTTTCCGCCAGACCGCGTTCCAGGGCCACAATGTCGCAATTCAGCCCCAATGCTCCGGATGGTACGAGTACGCGCGTCATGTCAGTCCGTAATCCTCTGAGGTTTTTTCAGGAGTCCCCGCAGGAACATCGGTGCCACGAAACCGGCTACCGCCGCAATCCAAAGTCCAATCGAAATAGGCGATGACAGAAGATAGAAGATGTCACCGTCGGAGATCACCATCGCCCGACGAAGGGCATCTTCCATGTGCCCGCCAAGAAGGATGCCCAAAATCACCGGCACCGTCGGGATGTCGAGCTTACGCAGCACATAACCCAGCACGCCAAATGCCACCATCAGCAGGAGATCGAAATAACTGCCGGACAGGGAGTAGATGCCGACGAACGATATCATCGTAACCCCCGGCAGCAGCACCCAGGCCGGGACCGTGAGGACTTTGACGAAAATTTTGACCATCGGCACGTTCATCAGCAGCAGAACGAAGTTCGCGATCAGCAGCGAGGCAATCAGACCCCACACCACCTCCGGCCGATCCGTGAACAGCGTCGGACCGGGCGTAATGTTCAGTGTCATAAGAAGCGCGAGCAGAACGGCCGTCGTGCCCGATCCCGGTACGCCCAGCGTCAGCATGGGAACCAGCGCGCCACCGGCGGCTGAGTTGTTCCCGGCTTCGGGTGCGGCAATGCCCTGCGGAACGCCCGTGCCAAAACCTCCCTTGGGACCGGCAATGGATTTCTCCGACATGTAGGCAAGGAAACTGCCGAGCGACGCACCGGCACCGGGCAGAACGCCCGCAAAGAACCCAACCACGCTTGACCGCAGCATGGTCCACTTGGATTTCCCTATGTCCTTCCAGGGGATGGTCACGCGGTCCAGTTTGATGCCAATCGACGAATCCTTGCCGTGGCTCTCAATGAAGAAAAACACCTCGGCGATGGCGAACAGGCCCACGATTGCCACAAGGAAATCAATGCCATCCATCAGATGCATGTTTCCGCCGGTAAGGCGCGGCATGCCTGAGTTGTTGTCCACGCCGACCATGGCGATTGCCAGCCCCAGGCACGAGGCCATCGCCGCCTTGGCCTGGTTGTTCGACGCCATGCCGCCGAGAGTGCAGAATGCGAGAAGATAGAGCGCAAAATACTCCGCCGGACCGAAGAAATAGGCCACACGCGCGAGCAGCGGGGCCAGAAGCATCAGGCCGATTGTGGCAAGAAACGCACCAACAAAGGACGCAACACCGGAAAGGACCAGCGCATCACCCGCGCGGCCCTGACGGGCCATCGGATACCCGTCAAGCGTCGTCATCAGCGCGGGTTCGTCACCGGGAATATTCAGCAGGATCGAACTGATCCTGCCGCCATACATTGCCCCGTAGTAAACCGCGGTCATCAGAACCAGGGCTGATGTCGCATCGAGCCCGAGCGAAAACGTCAACGGAATGAGAATTGCCACGCCATTGGACGGCCCAAGACCGGGCAGGGCGCCGATAATGGTGCCAAGGAAACAGCCGATGACCGCCAGCATCAGCGTATAGGGCGAAAGGGCGATGGAAAATCCAAGCGCGAGATTGGCCAGTGTATCCATCGGTCCTAGTCCTCCGCGCCGATTTCAGCCGGTGCGACGGCGGCGGGCGGTTCCGACATGTGCGGTAACGGCACCAGTCCAAGCCCAAGGGCGTATTTGAAGAGCAAAAACAGTCCCACCGAAAGACCGGCTCCGGACAGGGCCGCCGCAACAACACGCGATGAAATCTGATAGCTGAGCACTGCCGCGGTGATTGCGGTCGGTATGATGAAGCCAAACGGCTTCAGGGAATAGGCGTAGGCGACCAGAACCACGACCGCGACAAACAGTGCGATAAACGTCCTCCGGGCCGGCCATTCCGGGTCGGGATCGGGGCGAACTATCATCACAAGTGCGCAGAGGGCCGCAACCGAGCCAATCAGGATGGGAAAGGCTTTCGGCCCGACCGGGTCAGCGAGAAAGCTGGTCTGGATCTGGGTGGCGCTCGCGATATACGCGAGCGCTGCAAACAGGGCGACCAGACCGAAAATCCGGTCACTGGCCATTACTGGATGACCCCGATCTCTTTGGAGAGCGTGTTGATCTCATCCACCAGGGTGTCGACATAGGACTGGAAATCGGCTCCGACCATGGTGAACGGTGCCAGACCGTTTGCCGCCATCGCCTCGTGCCATTCCTCGCTGTCGGCAACCTGCTGAAGTTTGTCGCTCCAGGCATCGAAGGTCTCGTCGCTGACGTCCTTGGGTATGTAAAGCCCGCGCCAGTTGACCGCCACGACGTCAAAACCCTGTTCCCGTGCCGTGGGGATATCCTCAAAGCCGGGCACGCGCTCCTCAGTCAGAACGGCAATCGCGCGAACCTCTCCGGAATCAAGGAAACCGACAACTTCCGACATGTCGCCGGTCATGGCCTGGGTGAAACCACCCACGGTCTGGGTGATCGCATCAGCGCCACCGTCCACACCGATGTATTTCACCTTGGTAATGTCCGTGAACCCGGCCCGCTGCAGGATCATGAGCGGCTTGAGGTGATCGAAGCCACCAACCGCTGACCCGCCAGCAAACGCGACAGACCCTGGATCGGCCTTGATTGCCTCAACCAGGTCCCCAAGGCTCTGATAGGGGCTGTCATTCGCGACCACGATCACACCTGGATCGGCACCGATTGCACCCACGAAACGGACCTGATCGGCCGTCATTCCGGCATAGGCATTTTGCGCGAGCCGCGTAGTGGTGGCGGAGGAGGCCGCAACAATCAGATCCTCGTCGCTGCCGCGTTCGGCAACCACGTGGTTATAGGCAACGCCGCCGCCGGCTCCCGCCATGTTGGTCACCTGGACGGGCTGATCAACGGCACCAATGTCGAACATGATCTTGCCGATCTGGCGACAGGTGAAGTCCCAGCCACCGCCAGGGTTTGCAGGCGCGATACACTCTGCAGCGGAAACCGCACCGGCGGCTCCTGTCGAGATAACGGCACCGGTAATCAGCGCCCGGAAAAGACGTGAGGTCATGGAAGTCTCCCTTTCTTCATGCGGTTTTGTTTAACCGGCATGTTATTATTGACTAATCGCAGTCTGGCACCGCTATCGCTCCCAGGTAAAGAGCAAATACGGCCCAAGGGCGGCTGGAACGTCAGACATTTACCAAAATGCGGGCGCAACTGCATCGCATCGGTGGTGAGTAACACGGAACAGCACGATATCTTTGTTTGCACGTGACATATCCGATCACATCACCGCCGTTAACCAGGATGACGCTCGACAACCGGCACGCGCAGGTATAGGAGCGCGGCAAAAGGCCTGCGGAAATCTCCGCTGCGCCGGTGTGCCCAGGGTCCGGGTCGGTTCCCGTCACACGGTTTCCCGGATCCGAAAGAAAATACGATGATAGAAATTCCAGGTATTCCCCAGCCCCTGTCGGAGGCTCTGGAACAGCGCGGCTATTCCACCCTGACCCCGGTTCAGGAGGCGGTGCTGGCGCCGGAATACGTCTCACGCGACATGCTTGTCTCCGCACAGACCGGTTCAGGCAAAACCGTAGCGTTCGGACTGGCGGTCGCACCAACTCTGTTAGGTGAAGACGCGCGTTTCGGTCAGGCGGATGCTCCGCTTGCGCTGGTGGTGACACCGACGCGGGAACTGGCGATCCAGGTCAAGCGCGAACTTGAATGGCTCTTTGCCAATGCCGGTGCGCGCATTGCATCCTGCGTGGGCGGTATGGACATGCGTACCGAACGCCGCGCGCTGGGTGCGGGGGCTCATATTGTCGTGGGCACCCCGGGTCGTCTGCGGGACCATATTTCGCGAAACTCGCTGATCCTCGATGACATTCGCGCGGTCGTGCTTGATGAGGCCGACGAAATGCTCGACCTCGGCTTCCGCGAGGACCTTGAGTTCATCCTTGAGGCCGCACCGGTCGAACGCCGAACACTCCTGTTTTCCGCAACCGTGTCCAAACCCATTGCCGCTCTGGCGAAGCGGTTTCAAAACGATGCGGCCCGCGTCTCCACCACCAGTGACCGCGACCAGCATGGCGATATCGAATACCGTGCACTGACCGTGGCCGCTCGCGACCGGGAAAACGCGATCATTAACGTGCTGCGGTATTATGAGGCGAAAAACGTCCTCATTTTCTGCGGCACGAGGGCTGCGGTCAATCACCTGACGTCGCGGTTCAACAATCGCGGCTTTTCGGTTGTGGCCCTGTCCGGCGAACTGAGTCAGGCGCAGAGGACCCACGCTCTTCAGGCCATGCGCGACGGCCGCGCTCAGGTCTGCATCGCCACGGATGTTGCCGCGCGTGGCATCGATTTGCCGAACCTCGAGCTTGTGATCCACGCCGACATTCCCAAAAACCGCGAAAGCCTTCTGCACCGCAGCGGTCGAACCGGACGGGCCGGGCGCAAGGGAACCAGTGTTCTGATCGTCCCTAACAGCGCCCGAAGCCGCACCGATCGGCTTCTGCGCAATGCCGGCGTTTCGGCTGAGTGGGGTAACCCCCCGTCGGCTGAGGAGGTTCTCGCCCGCGATGACGAACGTCTTCTAAACCACGCGGTACTGGCCGATGACGCCGTTGAGGTTGATGCGGATCTCGTGCAAAAGCTCCTCGAACAGAATGGGCCTGAAAAAATTGCGGCCGCCTTCGTCCGTCTCGCCCGCGAAGGCAAATCCGCACCAGAGGAACTCGAGGCAACCTCTGCCGCGGGGCAGGGCAAGCGCAAACATTCCGACTTCGATAACGGCCCCTGGATCAGTCTCTCTGTCGGTCGTACCCAGGGTGCCGATCCCAAATGGCTGCTGCCACTGCTGGTTGGGGCTGGCAATCTCAACCGTCGGGACGTGGGCGCCATTCGCATGCAGCACAACGAGACCTTCGTGCAGCTTGCACCGGGGAGTGATGACGGTTTCTTCAGCGCGCTTGGCCCTGATGCCATTCTGGAGCGCGACATCACCGCGCGGCGTGTTGAGGGCATCCCTGCCTTTGCGAAAGCGGCGCAGGACCACCGCAAATCCAGCGATGGTCCACGCAAACCCCGGCCCGGGAAAAACAGACCCGGTGCGGATGAACGGGCACCGGCAAAAGGAGCCGTAACCGGACTGAAGAAACGCAAAAAAGTGAAGGGCAAGACGGGCGCGGGCAAAACCTCCTGACCGCTGCCGCGTTTCGACGTCCAGCCCCAATCCTGATCTTTGCTTTTTCCAATCGGTACAATAACATGGCGCGCAACATCGACATGGCCGGGAGCGTTCGGGTTGTTTGACAGTTTGGTGATCTGGCTCATGCCCTATGGCTGAACCTCAGATATCCATCCGCGGCGACGGCGACATGTCCACGCTTGTGGCGTCCGGTGAACTCACGGTGGTCAACATGAACCGTCTCGAAGAGATGGTTGCGGATAACGTCAAAGGCGGGTTCGCCGCGATAGATATTGGCGATGTCAGCAAACTCGACACCGCCGGTGCCTGGTTATTGACGGGGCTGCTGCAACGCTCGAACAATCCCGAAGCCGGGTTTGAAAACGCCACCGACCTGCAAAAATCCCTTCTCGAGACCGTCGCGGACAACATGCCAAAGCCTCTGCCGCCACAAAAACGGCAGGAAGGGTTTGTGAATTGGTTGAACATGGTCGGTCAGGGGACTTCCGAGGCCTGGTCCAGCATGCTCGAAATACTGAGCCTTCTGGGTGAGATCATCGCGCGCATTGCGGGTTACGCCCTGCGCCCATGGCGTTTGCGCTGGACGTCCCTTGTCCATCACATGCAGGCGGTCGGACTGAACGCGATCCCCATTGTCCTGCTGATGTCATTCCTGATCGGCGTCGTTCTGGCATTTCAGGGCGCGGTTCAGCTTCAGCAGTTCGGTGCTGAGATCTTCGTTGTGGACCTTATCTCCATATCCATCCTGCGCGAACTGGGTATTCTTCTAACCGCGATCATCGTGGCGGGCCGGTCTGGCTCGGCCTTCACCGCGTCAATTGGCTCAATGAAAATGCGGGAGGAAATCGACGCCATGCGCACGCTTGGCCTTGATCCAGTCAGCGTTCTTGTCGTGCCGCGCGTTCTGGCTCTGGTGATCATGCTGCCCATTCTGGGCTTCCTCGCTGATATGGCGGGTCTGATTGGCGGCTGTCTGATGGTCTGGATCAATTTGGGCCTGTCGCCGACCGTGTTTTACGGACGGCTTCTCGACAATACGGATGCGTGGCAATTCCTGATCGGTATGATCAAGGCTCCATTCTTTGCCGTCCTCATCGCCCTGATCGGCTGCCACATGGGTCTGCGTGTCAAGGGTAACGCTGAATCCCTCGGTGTGATGACATCCCGGTCGGTGGTCATGGGCATCTTCATGGTCATTATCGCGGACGCCCTGTTTTCCATCTTCTTTGCGTTGCTGGGGCTGTGATGACGTCCTCGCGCGAAACCATCATTGAGGTCCGTGGGGTTCACACCGCATTCGGGGATCATGTGGTCCATGATGAACTCGATCTCGACGTGTATCGCGGCGAAATCCTCGGGGTGGTCGGCGGTTCCGGCACGGGAAAATCCGTGCTGCTACGCGCTATCGTGGGATTGCTGAAACCTCAGAAGGGCGAAGTCAGGGTCTTCGGCACCGATGTTCTGAGCGCGTCGGATGCCGAATTCACCGAGATCAGCAAACGCTGGGGGGTCATGTTCCAGGACGGCGCCCTCTTTTCCTCTCTCAACGTGCAGCAGAATGTCGAGGCGCCCATGCGCGAACTCCTCGACGTCGCGGCCGACACCCGCGCCAAACTCGCGCAGCTGAAACTGTCCATGGTCGGGCTGCCGGACAAGGCCCGCAGGGACTTTCCCTCGGATCTGTCCGGCGGCATGCGGAAGCGCGCCGGGCTTGCCCGTGCGCTTTCCCTTGATCCGGAAATTGTCTTTCTCGATGAACCGACCGCCGGCCTGGACCCCATCGGCGCCGCCGCGTTCGACCAGCTCATCCGCCGCCTTGCCGATACGCTCGGTCTTACGGTGTTTCTGGTGACGCATGATCTCGACAGTCTGCACGCGATCTGCGACCGTATCGCGGTTCTCGCGGAGAAAAAAGTGTTGGTAACCGGAACCATGAAGGAAATGCTGGATGTGGATCACCCATGGGTGCGCGAGTATTTTCACGGTCCCCGGGCGCGGGCCGCACTGGAAACCGGCTGAGGGACGGGCCTGATGGAAACACGCGCAAACTACGTCCTGATCGGGGCCTTTACCGTCGCCTCAATCGTCGCGGCTCTGGGTTTCTTCGTCTGGCTCGCGAAGATCCAGATCGACCGGCAGTACGACCGTTATGATCTTCTCTTCACCAGCGTCGCCGGCCTGTCCGAGGCTGCGGACGTGAACATGAACGGCGTCCCGGTCGGCAAGGTCACCTCCATCGGCCTTGACGACGAGGATCCATCTCTCGTGCGCGTGCGCATCGAGGTGACCAGCGGCACCCCGGTCAAGGAGGACACCGACGCAAGGCTGACCCCCCAGGGGGTCACCGGTCTCTCCATCGTCACACTGTCCGGGGGCAGCGCCTCGGCCCCAATGCTGACATCGGAGGAACCCGATGGTATTCCCGAAATCCGGGCAGATCCCTCTCTGGTCCAGCAGCTTTCCGAAGAAGCGCCAGACCTTTTAAACGAGGCTGTCACGCTGCTTCGGGACCTCCAGGATTTTGTCAGCGATGAAAATCAGGATTACGTATCTGGTATCCTGCGCAACGTAAACGACGCCTCGGAGCAGCTGGAAAGCGTGATTGCGGATTTCTCCTCCATCACGGAAACCGTTTCGGGTGCGACCGAGCGGATTTCCGGCTTCACCGAAACGCTGGAGCCCGTGGCGCTGTCGCTTGAGACCACTCTGAAACACGCCGACGACACCCTGATGGCGGCGACAGCGGCATTCGACAAATCACAGGAAACGATGGACGCCGCCACACAGGCCCTGGAGACCGCCGATGGTGCGGTCGCGGGGATCGACACGGTCCTGCAGGACGTCGCAACGGAAGTCACCGACGAGGTGACCCTGACGCTTGAGGAACTGCGTGCGGCCATAGCGGGTATTGAGAGGGATGCCGACACCGTTCTCGGCCTGTTTGGTGAAACCGCGACCCTTGCCAATGCCCGTCTCGAAACCCTGAACGAAACCCTCGACGCCGTTGACGTGGCGATGACCGAGGCTACCGAAACCATGGAAGCCGTGGAATCCGCCTCCATCAGCATCGAAACCCTCGTGGATGGCGATGCCGCGGCCCTGATCTCGGAAGGCCGCCTTCTGGTCGGTGACGCGCGGGTGGCGCTGGCCTCGGTAAATCAGGTTCTGGAAGACGACCTTCCAGCCGTTGTGGCCGATGTGCGCACCTCCGCCGATCTTGCGACCGCAACGCTCGACCGGATTTCGCGGGATGTGACCGGCTTTACCCAAGACCTCGAGCCCATTCCAGGCAAACTCGCCGGCGCACTTGACGGTGCAACCGCAACTTTCGCCAACGCCAACGAAACCCTCGATGCGGTGGAACAAACCCTGTCCTCAGCCGATGCCACGCTCGTCACGGTGCGCGGTGTCGTCGAGTCCGCAGATGATCAGATCATTTCGCAGTTTGCCCCGGTCGCGGCGGATCTGAGCCTGGCCGCGTCGCGGGTCAGTACGTCAATGGAAACCATCGCGGCGGATGTGCCCGACCTGGTTGCCGATCTGCGCGAAATCCTCAATACCACCGGTGAAATCGTGACACGGATCGACGGGGTGGTCGCCAACAGTTCAGGGCCGGTTCAGGATTTTGCCGTCACCGGTCTTGGCGATTTGACCCGTTTCAGCCAGGAGGCGCGAAATCTGGTCCATCGTCTTGACCGTATCGCAGCCCAGCTTGAACGCGATCCCGCCCGCTTTTTCCTTGGTGGACAGGCGCCGGATTACAGGAGGTGACATGAGACGGGTATTCCTTCGAACCATAGCGGCTCTGGCGCTGGGCGCGGCCCTGACGGGCTGCGAAACCGTTGCCTCGCTCGATGACGCCTCCCGCACGCTCGACACCTATGAGCTGTCGCCTGTCTCCGCGGCGGGCGGTGTGTCCTCACGGGCCCGCGGCGTTGTATTCGTCGACGAACCCCTCTCCGCCGCGTCCCTGTCAACGGACCGCATCGTGGTAAAGCCGGACCGTCTTTCGGTCGCGTATCTCTCGGATGCCAGATGGACCGATCGCGCACCGCTGCACCTTCAGTGGCTTCTCGTCCGGTCGCTCGCCGGTTCAGGGCAGTTCGCTCATGTCACGTCCCGCACCGTCGGCCCGCTGTCCGATTTCACGCTTCTGACAGACATCGATGAATTCGAGGCTCAGGTCGTGCCGGACGGTGTGACTGTCGTGGTCCGCCTGCGCTTCACGCTGGTCCGCGACAGCAACGCCACGGTCATGGCGGCCCGGACCATCGAACGGCGTGTGCCGGTAGCATCAGACGAAAGCCCCGATGTGGTCCGGGCATTCGACGCCGCCATGACCGGCGCGCTTGAGGAGGTCGTCTCCTGGGCCAGTCGCACGGCCCGGGGCTCCGGAGGAGCCTGACTGGCCGAACAAAAACCAACATCACTGAAGACTTAATGGGAGGACAGAAAATGTCAGAGAAGAAGATTGTGCTTGTAACAGGCGCGAGCCAGGGCATTGGCGCAGCCACCGCCGGTGCTTTCGCACGGGCGGGCCATACCGTTGTGCTCGCCGCACGAAGCGCTGACAAGATCAACACCGTGATCGAGGGCCTCGGCGACGATGGCGCAAACTGCATCGGCGTCCCCACGGACGTGACCGACCCGGACTCCGTCAAGGCGCTCTTTGCGACCATCGCGGATAAATGTGGCCGTCTCGATGTTGTGTTCAACAACGCCGGTGTGGGCCTCGGCGCAAAACTGGCTGGGGACGTGACCTGGGAGGAATGGCGCTCCGTGGTCTCCGTCAATCTCGACGGAGCATTCCTGATTGCCTCGGGCGCGTTCCACATGATGCAGCACCAGGACCCGCAGGGCGGCCGCATCATCAATAACGGGTCGATCTCGGCCCACGCGCCCCGCTACGGCTCGACACCGTACACCACGTCGAAATACGCGATTACCGGGCTCACCAAATGCCTCTCACTGGATGGCCGGGCGTTCAATATCGCCTGCGGTCAGATCGACATCGGCAATGCCGCCTCCGCCATGACCGAGCAGATGAACAAGGGCGTGCCCCAGGCTGATGGCACCCTGAAGGCCGAACCCACAATGGATGTCGAGCATGTGGCGAATGCGGTTGTGAACATGGCAGACCTGCCGCTCGACGCCAATGTTCAGTTCATGACCATCATGGCAACAAACATGCCCTTTGTCGGCAGGGGCTGATCGAAAACCGGGACCGCACCGTATTCCGGAGCGGTCCCAAACCCGGTCAGGTGACCGGCGTCAGCAGCGGATTGCCAGCGAAATGCGCGGCCAGGTTTCTGATGACCAGATCGCCCATGGCCGTGCGGGTTTTCCGCGTGGCCGACCCCTGGTGCGGCGACAGCACGACATTTTCCATTGACTTCAGCGCATCCGGCACGGTCGGTTCATCCTCAAACACATCCAGCGCCGCGCCCGCAATGGTGCCATTGCTCAGCGCCTCAACCAGCGCGGGCTCATCCACCAGTGTTCCTCGCGCCACGTTCACGAGGTTGCCTTCCGGGCCAAGTGCCTCAAGTATCTGTTTCGACACGATGCCTTTGGTCTCCGGCGTGCCAGGGGCCACAACCACCAGCCAGTCCACATCCCGCGCCATGGCCTCAAGATCACCGTAGTAGTCGTAAGGCAGATACTCCTGTTTGTTCCGCCCGTGATAGGAGACCTTCATTTTGAAGGCCTGTAAGCGCAGCGCGATTTCCTTGCCAATTCGGCCAAGCCCAAGGATGCCCACATGGGCTCCGGTGAGTTCCGACAGGAGCGGGAAGCTGGTCCTGCCCCATTCATTGGCACGCACAGCGGCGTCCAGCTGCGGGATGCGCCGGCACAGGCCGATCATTAGTCCAACGGTAATTTCCGCCATGGCGTCGTTGAGCACGTCCGGAGTGTTGGACACGCGCACACCACGCTCTTTGCAGTCGGGAATGTTAATCGCATCGTAGCCAACGCCGTAGCTTGAAATGATCTCAAGCGAGGGCAGGGCGTCCATGATCTCAGGCTTCGCCCCGTGATGCCCATCGGTTGCAATCGCCCGGATGGTGGAGCCCTTGTCGGCCAGATAGGCGGCGGGATCGTCAAGTTTCCAGTATTCGTGAACCACATACGCCCGGTTGAGCTCCTCCTCCACGGAGGACATCATCGGTGCGATCTGGAGTATTTCGGGCTTCATTGGCGCTTCCTGGGTAATTGGTGATATTTTACCCCGCCTATATGGAGTGGTTCCGGCCCCGACCGCAACCGGTCGTTTGCCAAACCAAAGCGCGCCGTTCAGCGGGCCAGGATGCCGGGGCTCCCGACCCGCAGGCAGGTATCAGGCGTCGACCAGTGTCGCCTCGGTCAGCGAAACCACCTCATCCTTCGAAACGCCGTCCGCCAGTTCGACGATCTTCAGACCACCTTCGACCACGTCAAACACGCCGAGATTGGTGATGATGCGGTCGACGACAGCCTTGCCGGTCAGGGGCAGCGTGCATTCCTTCAAAAGCTTGGATTCACCCTTTTTATTGGCGTGATCCATTACCACAACCACACGACCCACACCGGCGACGAGGTCCATGGCCCCGCCCATACCCTTCACGAGTTTGCCGGGGATCATCCAGTTCGCGAGGTCGCCATCCTCGGACACCTCCATCGCGCCCAGGATCGCCATGGCAATCTTGCCGCCCCGGATCATGCCGAATGAGGTCGCACTGTCGAAATAGCTCGTGCGCGCCAGTTCCGTAATCGTCTGCTTGCCTGCATTTATCAGGTCCGGGTCAATCTCCTCCTCAGTCGGAAACGGCCCCATGCCAAGCATGCCGTTCTCCGACTGCAGCGTCACCTCCACCCCGTCGGGAATGTAATTCGACACCAGCGTCGGAATCCCGATGCCAAGATTGACATACCATCCGTCCTGAAGCTCCTGCGCCGCCCGGGCGGCCATCTGGTTTCGGTCCCATGCCATTTTACTCACCTGCCTGTTTCGGGGGTTTCTGTATGCGGTTTACGGATCTTTTCCATGATCAGACGGATCATGATTTCACCGAAGTCGCGGTTCATGTGGGAGTAGTCCTCGTCACCGTGCTTGTCGCCACCTTTCAGCCGGGTGGAGCCTGAACTGAATGCCTCTTTGCTCAGTCCCGTATCTGACAAGGTTTCCTGGGGTTGACCAATATAACCGATATTTCGGTTGGTCAGCATGTTCTCAAACTGTGAAAAGTAGATGTCGAGCGCCTGCCTGAAGCCCTGGCCCTGAGCGCCGGCTTGCCGCCAACGCTCCATTTCGGCATCTGTGGATTTGATGATGCTCTCAGACTGTATTGGATGTGGTGCAACCCAGAGTTTGTCCCGGCAATAGCGTTTCCAGCGGCCGCCTGGCGCAAATCTTTCGGACAGGCTCATGCACATGTGTTTGTAGGCTGTTTCAGACATGCGATGCTTCGCGTCCGTTTCACGAACCCCATCGATGGAAAATTCCCGCAGGAAAGACGGTACGATGTGTCTGTACCAGGCGTGACCAGCCCATATTACGGCATCGTAGTCGCCAGGCGTCACCGAGAGGGTGCCGTTCAATTTTTTCAGCGTCTGAATGGAATGCTGGTCGTTTCGATGAGCCGGAGAGAGGCCCAATACGCCTTTTCTGTCGAGCTTTATGCGTCGAAACATTGCGCAAGGCGCGGCGAAGAACTGAACGTCCACATCTGAATGATTTTTGGCCAGCGACTCCCAGCCCAGTTTGAGCGCCGCAACATGGGAGTTTCCTAAGATCAGCACTCTGGTCATCGCGCGAAAGCCTCCAACAGGATTTCCTCGCAAACAACTTCCTCGCCCTCATCTGTGTCTTCTTTGGCCGACGGGTTTTTCGGTCTCAGTCCATGTGCATTCAGAAAAGTAGACATGGCGGTGTTCACGCCCTGGCTGCTGACGTTCCGTTGGTTCGGCTCATAATACACTCCCCGGGCATTCAGCGAGGTGATCAACTCGAACGACGGGAAGTAATCGATGTCGTCATGGCGCTCCAGGAGCATGCCACACACAGCTCTAAGTACCGATTTGGAGTAGCAGGTGGCCACCTCCACATGCTGGCCGGATGCCGTTGCGGTCAGCGGCACCGGCGACACCGTAATCAGGAACTTCACATTCGGATTGACTGTTTTAAGCGCGGATCGAAAGGTCTCGAAATCCTCGAGAATCTCAACCACGTCATAATTTTTGAATGACCATCTTTCAGGATCAAACTGTCCGGCGATGGTTCCTGGCGCTGTTGGATAGACCGTCCCGGTTTCCGTGTGGATCCAGGCCTCGGTCAAGCCAAACGTGAATACGAATAGATCTGCCGCCGAATAGGCCTCCATCACTGCCCGAAGGTGACCGGCCCGGTGACCTCTGACGGCCTCGACATCGGGAAGTCCCTCTGGCTCGACACTCGGCCGAAGAGCGTCGAAGTAGCGTCCCTTGTGTTCCCAGACAGGCTCAGCAGGGGCGAACTCACCGTTGGCTTCTTCCCAAAGTTGCCTCAACTGTCTGGCGGTATAAATGTTGCCGTATCGGGCTGAATATAGCCTGTAGCCGTATTTATTCGCCGTCGCATCGTCCACGGCTGCGGGCAAAGGCTCCGCATCCAGAACATCCAGCCCCGCGCCGCGCAGCGCCCGACCCACGTGTTGCGCGAAACACGAGCCGGCCGTGGCAATTTTCATGTCACGGGTTACCGGGAACCGGGGTGTGTAGATATCCCCCGGATCAAGCGGCGATCGTTCCTGAACGCCACTGCGCCAGAATGCCCTCGGTGGCAGCCCGGAATAGGGTGAGGCGGATTTTTTTGCCATGTCTGGGGCTAAACCTTTCAGGCCGCGCGGACCGTGCGCTGCTCGATTCGTTTTTCGTGCTCGCCCTGAATGAGGCGGTGCACGTAGATGCCAGGCAGGTGGATAAGATCCGGGTCGATGCTGCCACGCGGCACGATTTCCTCAACCTCGGCGATGCAGACCTTGCCGCAGGTGGCGGCAGGCGGGTTGAAGTTGCGGGCGGTTTTACGGAACACCAGATTGCCGGTGTCATCGGCCTTCCAGGCCTTCACGATCGAAATATCCGCTGCAATGCCACGCTCAAGGATGTAGGTCTCGCCCTCGAATTCCTTGTGCTCCTTGCCCTCGGCAATCACGGTGCCGACGCCGGTTTTGGTGTAGAAGCCGGGGATACCCGCGCCACCGGCCCGCATCCGCTCGGCCAGCGTACCCTGCGGGTTGAACTCAAGCTCAAGCTCTCCGGACAGGTACTGACGCATGAATTCCGCGTTCTCGCCCACATAGGAGGAGATCATCTTTTTGATCTGACGTGTCGCCAGCAGCTTGCCCAGACCGAAATCATCGACGCCGGCATTGTTGGAGGCAACGGTCAGATCCTTGGTGCCGGCGTCCACAATTCCGTCGATCAGAAGCTCAGGAATGCCGCACAGACCAAAGCCGCCCGCAGCGATCAGCATTCCGTCAAAGAGAAGGCCATCCAGGGCGTCGGCCGCGTTGTCATACACTTTTTTCATTCAGTTTTCCTCGCGTCCCGGTTCATTTTGCAGTGCAACCGAAAATTGATTGGGCCATCATCGGCCCGACTGTCAAGCGCTCAAATTTTGAGCAGCGCCTCGATTTCCTTCGCCAGTCCGGAAATTTCCGAGGCGGCAAGGGATCTTGGAGAAATTTCCTGGGCGGACTGGCCCGTCATGATTGAACGGCTGTATGCAATCCTGTTTCCCAGTTTGGTGCCAAGCAGCTCTCCACCACCATCGACGACCGTGGCAATCAGGTCATCCGCACCGTTGAATCGCGGCGGAACCCGGTTCAGCAAAAGCCGGCACGGTGTTTTGTTTTTGGTGGAGGTCTCAATAATGGTTCGGCTGGCCCAAACGTCCATGGCGGAAGGCTGAACCGGCGCCACCACGAGGTCCGTCTCGCGGATGACGTTGTCGAGCAGCGTCGCCGCGGCCCCCGGACAGTCCACCAGCGTCAGGTCATATTTCTTACGGCAGGAGCGCATGTCGGACGAGGCGCGATAGTCCCGGCTTTCGACCAGTTCCACGCCCTCATCGTCGCGCAGCTGCGCCCATTGTGCCAGCGACTGCTGCGGGTCGAGGTCCAGAACAGCAACGGATTTGCCGGCCTTTGACCAGGCGGCGGCAAGGTGCGCCAGCACGGTTGTTTTGCCGGCGCCGCCCTTTTGTTGCGCGAACGTTATGACCTGACCCATTGTTCCCACCTTTTGTTGCTTTGCGGAAATACTAGACGGTTGCGGGGTGAAGAAAAGGGCGGTTTTCCGAAATACGTGCTGTTTTCCGCCGGTTGGGCAAAATAATTGCCCTGTGCGCCCGCATCACGCGGCACGTGCCCATTGACCATGCAGCGCGGGGGCGCATAGCAGGGATTAAAGGCAAACCGGAGGCGATGGCATGAGTGACTGGTGGCGGGGCAGTGTAACCTACCAGGTTTACCCGAGATCCTTTCAGGATACGGACGGCGACGGCATCGGCGACATTCCGGGTATCACCCGCCGGCTTGAACACATCGCGGGTCTCGGCGTGGACGCAGTCTGGCTTTCGCCGGTGTTTACGTCACCCATGGCCGATATGGGTTACGACGTATCCGATTATACGGGCATTGATCCGCTGTTCGGCACGCTTGCGGATTTCGACGCGCTGCTGGACCGTGCCCATGAACTGGGTTTGAAGGTGATCGTCGATCAGGTGATAAGCCATTCCTCCGACCGGCACCCCTGGTTTCAGGAAAGCCGGCGGGACAGGACCAACCCCAAAGCCAACTGGTATGTCTGGGCCGATGCAAACCCGGATGGCTCGCCGCCCAACAACTGGGTTTCCGTGTTTGGCGGTTCCGCCTGGGAATGGGATGCGACCAGGCGACAGTATTACCTGCACAATTTCCTGACATCACAGCCCGACCTGAATTTCCACGAGCCGGAAGTTCAGGACGCCCTGCTCGACGTGATGCGCTTCTGGCTGGACCGTGGTGTGGACGGGTTTCGCCTCGACACCGTGAACTATTATTTCCACGACACCGGGCTGCGCCCGAACCCGCCGGCAAAACCGGACGATGACTGGCCGCCCGTCAATACCTACGAGATGCAGGAGCATCTCTACTCCAAGACCCGGCCTGAAAACATCGGGTTCCTGAAACGCATTCGCGCTTTGGTTGATGAATATGACGGCCGCACCCTGGTCGGAGAGGTTGGCGACACGCGTGAGCGGTCAATGGATATCATGGGCGATTACACTTCCGGCGGTGACAAACTCCACATGGCCTATTCCTTTGACATGCTTGGTCCGGACTATTCCGCCGGCCATTTTCGGTCGCTGGTGACACGCTTCTTCGATAGTGCCCCGGACGGCTGGCCCTGCTGGAGTTTTTCGAACCATGACGTGGTCCGCCATGCCACCCGCTGGGCGGAAAACGCGGATACCCATGATGGGCTGGTCAAACAGGCTCTGGCGCTGCTGCTCTCTCTGCGCGGCTCCGTCTGCCTCTATCAGGGCGAGGAACTTGGGCTTACGGAGACCGAACTGGAATTTGAGGAACTCACCGACCCGCCCGGCATCCGTTTCTGGCCCGACTACAAGGGACGGGACGGCTGCCGCACACCGATCCCGTGGGAGGCCGACAAACCGCATGGCGGCTTCTCCGAGGTCAAACCCTGGCTTCCGGTCAAACCACCACAACTGGCGCGAAGCGTGGACACGGTTGAGGCCGACCCAATTGGCAGCCTTGCGTTCTACCGGGAGATGATGCGGTTCCGCAAAACCCGTCCCGAACTGATCAAGGGCGATATCCAGTTTCTGGAAACCGAAGAGCCGGTATTGGCCTTTATCCGCTCGACGGACGCGATCCGCACGGCGGTTGTCCTGAACCTGTCACCGCTTGAGATCGATCTGGAAATCGAGGGTCTGAGCCTTATGCCGAACGCACCGGTTCAGGCCGCAAAAACGGGTGAAAATTCGCTGAAACTCGGCCCGAGCGGATTTGCGTATTTCAACGCTCAGGAATACGCCGCCATCCGCTCCGCCTGAGCCCGACGCGGGCTCAGGGCTTCCAGCTCAGGAAATTGCCAATCAGCCGCAGGCCGGTCTGCTGGCTCTTTTCCGGATGGAACTGCGTCCCGATCAGGTTGTCACGTCCCACCATCGCGGTGATCGCGCGCCCGTGTTTCACCTGACCCAGCACATGCTCCGGGTTGTCCGCTTTCAGGTGGTAGGAATGCACGAAATAGGCGTGATCCCCGTCCTTAATACCATCCAGCACCGGATGGCTGGCGCAGTTGACCAGCGCATTCCAGCCCATATGCGGAACCTTGAGCGTCGGGTCGCCGGTCTCTATTGCGACGACCTCTCCAGGGATCCAGTCGAAACCGCGGCAGTCAATGCCATGCTCGCGCCCCCAGGTCGCCATCATCTGCTGACCGACGCAGATACCGAGGAACGGTACGCCATCCCGAATGACCCGCGTCTCAATCGCCTCAAACAGACCTTCCCGGGCAAAGAGCCCCTCACGGCAGTCCGCAAACGCCCCCACTCCGGGCAGCACAATACGGTCCGCGCGCAGCACCTCCGCAGGGTCGGAGGTCACGACGATCCGCCCGACGCCGGTTTCATTCGCCATGCGCTGAAAGCTTTTCTCGGCCGAGTGCAGGTTCCCGCTCTCGTAATCAATAATCGCGCAGATCATTCGCTCAGCGTGCCCTTGGTCGACGGAATGCCGGTGGCGCGCGGGTCGGGCTCCACCGCCTCACGCAGCGCCCGCGCAAACGATTTGAACGTCGCCTCCGCAATGTGATGACTGTTTTCGCCATCCAGCCGGTTGAGGTTCAGCGTGATGCCCCCATTCATGGCGACCGCCGTGAAGAACTCGCGCACCAGCTCCGTGTCAAACGTGCCGATTTTCGGAGTCGGGTGCTCCACCTTCCACACGAGGAACGGCCGTCCGCTCAGATCCAGCGCACAGCGCACCAGGGCCTCATCCATCGCAAGCAGGCAGGAGCCATAACGCCGGATGCCCTTCTTGTCGCCAAGCGCCTGCGCGATGGACCGCCCGAGCGCGATCCCCACATCCTCAACCGTGTGGTGGTCATCAATATGCAGATCGCCGGTCGCACGGATCTCGAGGTCAACCATCGCGTGGCGCGCGATCTGGTCGAGCATGTGGTCGAAGAAACCAACACCCGTCCGGCAGTCGGATTTTCCGCTGCCATCGAGGTCGATCTTCACAAACAGATCCGTTTCCGCGGTTTTGCGGCTTACTTCGGCTGTACGCATCCTGATGAAATCCCGGCTTGTGTCTGCCCCGCGTTATACCCGCACGCGGATTTTTGTCGAGTGCCGGCCACGGGGCGGCGGGGACAGCCCAGATTTGTCCGAAGAGGCAACATATCCGGGATTGCGTAGGTCACGGCAAAGCCCTAGCGTCCGCGCATGAAAAATGATCGCCCCATGCTTGGTATCATCATGATGTTGGGATTTTGTGCCGTGGTTCCCCTGTCGGATTCCATTGCCAAACTCCTCGGCGGAACGGTGTCGCTTGTCCTCCTGATCCTCGCGCGCTTCGTGGTTCAGGCCGGGCTTCTGGCGCCGGTGGTATGGTGGGCGGGGTCGTCCATGACCATGACGCGTCGAGTGTTCTGGCTTCTGTCGCTGCGGTCGTTTCTTCACTGCACGGCGATGTTCGCGATGTTCTCGGCACTGCAGTACATGCCGCTGGCCGATACGGTCGCGATTGCGTTTGTTATGCCATTCATCATGCTGCTGCTCAGCTGGTGGTTCCTCAATGAGGAAATCGGCCCCCGGCGGATCGCAGCCTGTGGTGTTGGCTTCATCGGCACGCTGCTGGTCGTCCAGCCCAGCTTCGCGGAGGTCGGTGCGGTGGCTCTCCTGCCGCTCGTTGTCGCACTGGGCTTTGCGCTGTTTATGCTGGTCACCCGTCTGATTTCGCAGGAGGTCGACCCAATGACGATGCAGGTCTTCGGCGGGGTGCAGGTCACCGTGGTGCTTCTGCCGCTGATGCTTATTGGAAACGCGCTCGGATGGGACGGGTTTTCAATGAATATTCCGACCGTCCGAGACGGAATGCTGATCCTCGTGGCGGGCGTTCTTGGCTCGGCCGCGCATCTTTTCATGACCATGTCGCTGCGCTACGCGCCCGCCGCGACGGTCGCTCCGATGCAGTACCTGGAAATTCCGTTCGCGACGCTCGTGGGCTGGATGGTCTTTGGCGATCTCCCCAACGGACTTGCCGCGCTGGGCATTGCCATCACGA
The DNA here is from genome assembly GCA_030427145.1 of Alphaproteobacteria bacterium. Lineage (GTDB taxonomy): Bacteria > Pseudomonadota > Alphaproteobacteria > Rhodobacterales > Rhodobacteraceae > Amaricoccus > Amaricoccus tamworthensis. The sequence goes on from JAUHWT010000018.1 coordinate 113,702, forward strand.
TCGGGGCGGGACTTTACGTGATCTACCGGGAACAGGTCGCCGGACGGCGGGCGAGAGCGGCAGCTACGGCCGCAGCAGGGCGTGTCTAGCCGCCCGTGTGGCTCATGTGACGGGTGACCTGGCCCGACACGGTCTGACGGCTGTAATCGAAGTCATGCCCCTTGGGCTTGCGCGCAATTGCCGCGTGGATCGCCTCGATCAGCGGTGCGTCGTCGCCTGGATTGTTGCGGGCCACGGTGCGCAGATCCGCCTCATCCTCCTGACCCAGACACATGAAGAGCTGCCCCGTGCAGGTCAGCCGCACGCGGTTGCAGCTCTCACAGAAGTTATGCGTCAGCGGCGTGATAAATCCGACCCGACCGCCGGTTTCCTCGACCCGCACATAGCGCGCCGGGCCACCGGTGCGGTCGGTGGTGTCGGTCAGCGTCCATTTCGTCTCCAGATCGCGGCGCAGATCCTTAAGCGAATAATACTGGTCCAGCCGGTCCTCATTGCCGAGATCGCCCATGGGCATGACCTCGATAAAGGTCAGGTCGTGGCCGCGCGCGCCGCACCATTCGACCATGGTGTGGATTTCATCGTCATTGACGCCCTTAAGGGCCACCGCATTGATCTTGACCTTCAGCCCGGCCTCAACCGCCGCGTCGATGCCGTCCATGACCTGGTCGAACCGGCCCCAGCGGGTGATGTCGCGAAAGCGTTGCGGGTCGAGCGTGTCCATGGACAGGTTCACGCGCCGCACGCCGCAGTCGTAGAGCTCGGTGGCGAAGCGACGCAGCTGACTGCCGTTGGTGGTCAGCGTGAGTTCCTTCAGCGCGCCCGAGTCCAGATGCCGCGACATGGAGCGGAAGAACGTCATGATGCCGCGCCGGACCAGGGGCTCGCCACCGGTGATGCGCAGTTTCTTCACGCCGAGCCCGATGAATGTCGAGCAGATCCGGTCAAGCTCCTCAAGCGTAAGCAGCTCTTTTTTCGGCAGAAATTCCATATGTTCCGACATGCAGTAGACACAGCGGAAATCGCAGCGGTCCGTCACGGAAATCCGCAAGTAATCCACCGTCCGCTGAAACGGGTCTACAAGCCGTGGCATGTCAGTCAATTTGGGCCCCCCAATTTCTTTGCCCAAACCTATGTGCCGGAGCGGGTTTTGACAAGGTGTGCGGACACTGTGGGGCTCCAATCGGATCGACCGTTTGTTGCGTGGCTGAAGGTATTTGAATCACAAAATGTCTTGAGGCAGGGTGCCTCATCGGGTATCGACGCGTGCGGACAGCCGGGGGGCCAAAAAATTGCGGGTTTGCAAAACCATAGCTGACATGCGTCAGGTGGCGGCCGATCTGAAAAGCCGTGGTGATCTGGGGTTCGTGCCGACCATGGGAGCACTCCACGCGGGCCATATGGCCCTGGTTGAGCTGGCGGTTCGCGAGAATGCCGGCGTAGCGGCTTCGATCTTCGTCAACCCGACCCAGTTTGGCGATCCGGAGGATTTCGACAAATATCCCAACACCCTTGATGCGGATTTGACCATGCTGGAACAGGCCGGTGTTGAAGCCGTATTCCTGCCGGACGTGTCCGTAATCTATCCGCCCGGGGATGAGACGATTGTCGAAACAACAAAACTTGCCAATATGTTACACGGCGAGGTTCGGCCTGGTCACTTTCGTGGTGTGACCACTGTCGTCACGCGGCTGTTCAATATTGTCCAACCCCATCGCGCCTATTTCGGCAAAAAGGACTACCAGCAGCTTGCGGTAATCCGGCGCATGGTCAGCGACCTCCATATCCCGGTGGAGATCCGTGGCGTGGAAACGGTCCGGGACGCTGACGGGCTGGCCCTGTCATCGCGGAACGTGCGGCTCACCCCGGAGCAGAGGCGGGCGGCGGCGGTGCTGAACGCGGCGCTCACGGACGCTGAAGAGGCAATTCGCGGCGGTGCGGACCTCGATGCCGCGCGGCGGGTCATTCGGGAGCGCATAGGGGCGGCGCCGCTCGCGCGGTTGCAGGCCATCGACATTGTGGACGCGGCGACATTCGAACCGGTGGAGGGCCGCCCAAATGGCATGGTGGGCATCATGGTGTCCGCCCTGTTCGGCGACGTTCTTCTCATAGATCAACGGGAGGTAACCCCATGAGTAAACAGGTAAAATCCATCCGTCGGACCACGGTGCCACAGATCCGGGCCCGCAAAGGTGGCGAGCCGATTGTCTCCCTGACCTCCTATCACGCGCACACCGCCGCCATCGTGGACCGCCACGCGGATTTCATTTTGGTGGGCGACAGTCTGGGCATGGTGATGCACGGGATGGAGAGCACGGTGGGCGTGCCGATGGACCTGATGATCATGCACGGAAAAGCGGTGGTGCGTGGCACGCAGAAGGCGCTGGTGGTGGTGGACATGCCGTTCGGTACCTATGAGGAAAGCCCCAATGTGGCCTTCCGAAATGCCGCGACCATCATGAAGGAAACCGGATGCGGAGCCGTAAAGCTTGAAGGCGGCGCCCGCATGGCGGAAACCATTGATTTCCTTGTGCAAAGAGGCATTCCCGTCATGGCGCATATCGGCCTGACGCCGCAGTCGAGCCACGTCATGGGCGGTTTCAAAACACAGGGCCGCGATGAGGACAGCTGGGACGCCCATGTGGCTGATGCCCATGCGGTCGCGGATGCCGGGGCGTTCGCGGTGGTGCTGGAGGGTATGGTGGAGAAGCTGGCCTCCCGGATCACGCGGGAAATATCTATTCCTACTATAGGGATAGGGGCTTCCGTTGACTGTGACGGGCAGATTTTGGTTTTGGAGGACATGCTCGGTCTGAATGAATGGACGCCGAAATTCGTGCGGGTGTATTCCGATCTCGGTCCCATGATCGATGACGCGGTGTCGCGCTATGCGGCCGATGTGCGTGGTCGCGCGTTCCCGGGCGAGGATGAAACCTACGGATGAGTGCCGCTTGTGGTGGAGATAAAATGACGTCAGGTCAGGGGCTTATGGCGGACGGACGGTCCTGGGAGGACATGCAGGCTGAGTTTCGCTGGGACGTGCCGGAGCGGTTCAATATCGCGGAGGTCTGCTGCGATGCCTGGGCGCGGACGGAGCCGGAACGGCTGGCGCTGCGCTATGTCAGACCCGATGGCAGTGAGCGTGACTATACCTATGGTCAGCTGGCGCGGGCTTCACGGCGTCTGGCCAACGCTTTGAAATCACACGGAATTGGCCGTGGCGACAGGGTGGCCGTTCTTTTGCCGCAGACGCCGGAGACCGCGCTGACGCATCTGGCTGCGTATCGTCTCGGCGCGATTGTTGTGCCGCTGTTCACTCTGTTCGGGGAGGACGGGCTCCTGTTTCGGCTGGGCGATTCCGGGGCAAAGGCCGTGGTGACGGATGCCGCGAACCTGCCGAAGGTTTTGTCGATCCGCGCGCAACTTCTTGATCTTGAAACGATTTATTCGATCGACGTGCGCGAGGCCGGGGTTGACGGGTTCTGGCAGGAGCTTGGCAAGGCGGAGGATGAGTGTTCGATTGTCGAGACCGGGCCGGATGATCCGGCGTTCATCAGCTATACCTCCGGCACGACCGGACCGCCGAAGGGGGCGCTGCACGGGCACCGGGTTCTGCTGGGGCACATGCCAGGAATTTCGTTGGCGCACAGTGGGTTAGGGCAGGAGGGCGACTGTCTCTGGACGCCCGCGGACTGGGCCTGGATGGGTGGGTTGACGAATGTTCTGCTGCCCGGGCTGTATCTCGGGGTGCCGGTGGTGGCGCATAGAATGGCGAAGTTCGATCCGGTGCAGGCCGTTGAATTGATGCGGAAAACCGGGGTGCGGAACACGTTCCTGCCGCCGACGGCGCTCAAGCTGATGCGGCAGGCGGGGATTGAAAGCATTCCGGGGCTTCGGTCCGTAGCCTCGGCCGGGGAGGCATTGGGTGCGGAGCTTCTCGACTGGGGTCGGGAGGTTTTTGGTATAACAATCAATGAGTTTTACGGTCAGACCGAGTGCAATGTAGTGCTCGCGAACTGTGCCGATCTGATGCCGGTGAAGCCGGGATCGGCGGGAAAAGCGGTGCCTGGACATGAGGTTGCGATCCTGTCGGAAGAGGGTGAGGTGCTGCCGCCGGACACGGTTGGGGAGATCGCGGTGCGGGCGCCGAACCCGGTGATGTTCCTGAAGTACTGGAATAATGCTCTGAAAACGCAGGAAAAATTCATCGGTGACTGGATGCTCACCGGGGATGAGGGAGAGATGGATGCGGACGGGTATGTGACGTTCCGGTCGCGGACGGATGATGTGATCACGTCCTCGGGCTACCGGATTGGGCCTGGTGAGATTGAGGACTGCCTGGTGGGGCATCCGAGGGTTGCGATGGCCGCCGTTGTGGGCGTTCCGGATGAGGTGCGCACGGAAGCGGTGAAGGCATTTATTGTTTTAAAACAGGGGATTGGAAGCAAGACGCTGCGCGACGAACTGGTGGAGCGGGTGCGCGTTCGGGTCTCGCCGCATGTGGCGCCAAGGCATCTGGAGTTTGTTGAGACGCTGCCCCTGACGGCGACGGGGAAAATTCAGCGTCGGGCACTGCGGGACGGGTGATTTCTGTCCCAATTTGTGTCTGAAGTGGCGCAGATTGACAGAGAAGTGGCGCAGATTGTGAGTCAAATGGCACAGATTGCACGGGGTTTGCCCGAATCTGGCCGAAATTGTGCGGCAAATGTGCCTTATCCGACCACGTTCACGTTGACGGTCTGGGTCTGCAGGAAGGCCGGTCCGAAGCTGCTCAGGAACGGCACCTCGGCCGCGTCCTGGCCGACGCCGATGCGCACGATCTGATTGGCGCGGGCCATGCCGGTCGCGTCGATCAGATGCCATGATCCGCCGAGATACACCTCGACCACCGCATGGAAATCCTGGGGGTCGACGTAAGGGGCATAGACGCTGACGAAGCGGGCCGGGATCGCCGAGGCGCGGGCCAGGGCGATCAGGACATGGGCGAAGTCGCGGCAGACACCCTGGCGCTGGATGAAGGTGTCGATGGCCGTGGTCTGCGGGCCGCTGGAGCCGGGGACGTACTGGTAGCGGGTGTTGATCCAGTCGCGCATGGCGGCAATGCGTTCGCCGCCCATGCTGTCGCCGAATTCGGCCGCGACGAAGCTCTGCATCTGGTCGGAGGGGCAGTAGCGGGAGGGCATGAGGTAGCGCACAGCGTCGCTGGGCAGCTGGTGGATTGGTACGAATTCCAGTGGCTCGATTGCCTGTTCGGTGCGGTTAATCTCGACGCGGGCGCGGTAGGAGCAGCTGTAGTCTCCGGTAGTGCGCAGAAGGATGCGCTCGCCGATGCCGTCCTCGCCCTCAATGCGGTTGAAGTGCTCGGTGGCGTTCATGCTGATGCCAGGGTTCCAGACCTGCTGGTCAGGCAGAAACGCCGCCTCGATCTGGAGGATCAGGTCGGTCGGTTCGGGCATTTCGTAGTCGAGGTCTACGGCGATATCGAGGATCATTGAAATGCCTTTGCGGGCTGAAAATTCCGGGATTTTACGGGTCGGGCTGGTGACGGTTGATCCGGGCAGCCGGGTTGAGGTCGTGTGGGTCACGGGGCGGATAATGTCAATCATCCATTGCGTCGTTTGGGATGAGAACTCCGCCGGCGGGGACCGGTTCCCACGGCTTGGTGATTTTGTGGTGTGGAGCGGCGATACCCAGGCATCATGCCTGTTCCATTTCAGCCTTTTGAAAAAAGCCGTTTCCTAGTGGCCTCAGCGTATAGCGCAGTAGTCGAGGCGGCGCCTGACCCTGGGGGGTGCGGAGCGCCCTGCCTCGAGGGAGGGTCGGGCGCTGCCCGGCAGTGCCGCCGGGCGGGGCGGTAGGGATGGGCGCGGGGTTCGGAGAGAGCTCCAATTTGGGATTTGGTTTTAACGTTCAGCGAAGTAGTCGAGGGCAACGCGGACCTCGGGTGGCGCGCCAGCGCCTCCCATGGGGGAGGTCGGCGCTTGTCTATAATGGAAAGAGGTTCCGTGGCACACTGGAACCACGGCAGGGCGGTTTGAGACATCCCTGCCGTGGCGGGGGGACGGATCGTTCGGCGCTGGG
>JAUHWT010000019.1 GCA_030427145.1 Alphaproteobacteria bacterium
CCCAGCGCCGAACGATCCGTCCCCCCGCCACGGCAGGGATGTCTCAAACCGCCCTGCCGTGGTTCCAGTGTGCCACGGAACCTCTTTCCATTATAGACAAGCGCCGACCTCCCCCATGGGAGGCGCTTTCGCGCCACCCGAGTTCGGCGATGCCCTCCGGGGATGGCCGGGGGCGTAGGACAGGCCCCCCTCACGTCCGCGCGTAGACGTCCTCGTAGCGGATGATGTCGTCCTCGCCCAGGTACGGGCCGGACTGGACCTCAATGAGGTGGAGGTCGACCTTGCCGGGGTTTTCGAGGCGGTGGACGGCGCCGAGCGGGATGTAGACGGACTGGTTTTCCGACAGGAGCTTGACCTCCTCGCCCACGGTGACGCGCGCGGCCCCCTCAACAACCACCCAGTGCTCGGAGCGGTGGACGTGGGACTGAAGCGAGAGCTGCCCGCCGGGATGGACCATGATGCGCTTGACCTGGAAACGCGGACCCAGCGACAGGGTCTCGTACCAGCCCCAGGGGCGGTGGAAGCGGGGGAAATCCGTGGCTTTGGCGGAGCCTTTGGACTTGAGAACCTGCACGGCCTCCTTGACCCGCTGGCCGTCGGTCATGTCGGTGACGAGCACGGCGTCATGCATGGCGATGGCGGCGATGTTTTTCAGGCCGATCCCCACAAGCGTCTGGTCGTCGCTCTCGGCGCGCAGAAGCGTATCCTCGCAGTCGATGGCATGGGCGTCACCATAAAGGGCCACGCCGTTGTCGTCCTGACCCATTTCCAGCGCGATGCTGTCCCAGGAGCCGAGATCGGACCAGTGGCCGGCATAGGGCACCACGGAGAGGTTTTCGGATTTCTCCATGATGGCGTAGTCGATGGAGATGTCCGGGCTGCGCTCCCAGGCTTTGGGATCGAGGCGCAGGAAGGACAGGTCGGTCTCGGCCTGGTCCACGGCCACGCGCACCGCGGCGGTCAGTTCGGGCTGCAAACGCTCGAACGCCTCGATGATCACGGGGATGGAGAAAAGGAAAATGCCGCTGTTCCACAGATGGCGTCCGCCGGCCAGCATGGTCTCCGCCGTGGCCGCATCGGGTTTTTCCACGAAGCGCGCCAGTTTGTGCGGCGCGGGGGCGGCCTCCATGTCCGGGGCGTTTTCCAGCTCAAGATAGCCGTAGCCGGTCTCGGGACGGTCCGGCTTGATGCCGAAGGTCACCAGATCGCCACCATCGGCGGCCTGAACCCCGGCCCGGACGGCCTGCTGGAAGCCTTCCGCATCGGACATGGCGTGATCGGAGGCGCAGATGAGCAGAAAGCCCTCCGGATCGGTTTTGGCCACATGCATGGCGGCGGCGAGAACCGCGGGCGCGGTGTTGCGGCCCTCCGGCTCGATCAGCACCGCACCGGGCGCGCGGCCGATGCCGGCGAGCTGCTCGGTGGCGATAAAGCGGAAATCCGAGCCCGTCACGATGACGGGGGCGGCGAATTCCGGCTCGGGGAATCGGGCGACGGAGGCCTGAAACAGACTCATTTCCCCCAAAATTCGGCTAAACTGCTTGGGATAACTCGCCCTCGAAAGCGGCCAAAGGCGGGTTCCGGACCCCCCACACAGGATAACCGGGGTAATCGTCTGTGACATCGTTTACCACTCCTTATACAAAATACGGCGAACCGGGGTCTGCCCCCTGGTTCTTCAACACGATATACACTATGCTCGCGGGACGGGTCTTGCCACAACGAACTGAACAACCGATCCGAACCGACGGCCGTCATGGCCCTGATGAGTGAGTAGAGTACCTGAAGTGAAAATTTCCGTATTTGGGCTTGGTTATGTTGGTATCGTTTCGGCCGCTTGTCTCGCCCGCGACGGGCATGAGGTCACCGGAGTTGATCTTCTTCCCGAAAAGGTTGATCCTGTAAATCAGGGATTGAGTCCAATTGTTGAGGACGGCGTGGGCGACATGGTCGCCGCCGGGGTTGCCGCGGGACGTCTGCGCGCGACATCCGACGCCGGAGAGGCCATTGCCGCCTCGGATGTGAGTTTTGTCTGTGTGGGCACGCCGTCGCGGCGCAACGGCAGCCTGGACACCTCGGCCATTGAGCGGGTCTGCGTGGAGATCGGGGCGGCCATTGCCGCTAAATCCACGCCGCATCTGGTTGTGATCCGCTCCACGGTCACGCCGGGCACCCTGCGCGGGCTGATTATTCCCGCCCTTGAGGGCGCCTCCGGGCTGAAAGCGGGGGATGGCCGTCTGCAGGTGGCCAACAACCCGGAGTTTCTGCGCGAGGCGACGGCAATTTATGATTACGACAACCCGCCCAAGACCGTGGTGGGATGTGATGAGGCGGAAGTGGGCGAAACGCTGATGGGAATTTACGCCGATCTGCCCGGCCCGAAGATCGTCACGGCCCCGGACGTGGCGGAGATGGTGAAATACGCCGACAACGCCTGGCATGCGGTCAAGGTCGCCTTCGCCAACGAGATCGGAAATATCGCCAAGGCGGTTGATGTGGACAGCTGGGAGGTGATGGATATTTTCTGCCAGGATACCAAGCTGAACATTTCCACGAACTATCTCAAACCGGGATTTGCCTTTGGCGGCTCCTGTCTGCCCAAGGACGTGCGCGCGCTGACCCATGCGGGACAGCAGCTCGATCTGGGGCTGCCCCTGCTCAATTCACTCATCCCCACCAACATGGAACAGGTCGACCGGGCCCTGGAGCGGGTTTTGGAGACCGGCTGCCGCAAGGTCGCGTTTCTGGGCATCAGTTTCAAATCCGACACCGACGATCTGCGCGAAAGTCCGCAGGTGGCCCTGGTGGAGCGGCTGATCGGCAAGGGGATCGATCTGGCGATTTATGACCGCAACGTGCATCTGGCCCGTCTGGTCGGGGCGAACCGGGCCTATATCGAGCAGGTCATCCCGCATATTGCGGATATTCTTTCCGATGATCTGGAGGCGGTGGTGGCCCATGGGGATCTGATCGTGGTGGGCAATGGCGCACGGGAATTCGAGCGCCTGCCCGACCTGATGCGCCCTGGACAGACACTGATCGACCTTGTACGCATCCCCGCGCTCGCGGAGGCCCTGGGGGACCGGTATGATGGCATCAACTGGTAGCGAAACAGGTCGGGACGGCCTGGACGCAAACGGACCCGGCGCCGGACGGCGGGTTCTGATCGTCGTGGAAAACCTGCCCGTGCCCTTTGACCGCCGGGTCTGGTCGGAGGCCACCACCCTGGTGGCCGCGGGCTATTCGGTCTCGGTGATCTGTCCCACGGGCAAGGGTTATGAGGCGCCTTACGAGCTGATCGACGGGGTGCATGTCTACCGCCACAAACTGCGCGAGGAGGGCGAGACCGGCCTCATGCAGTACATCCGTGAATATGGCAGCGCGCTGTGGAGCGAGCTGCGTCTGGCCCACCGGGTCCGCCGGGAGCGGGGCGTGGACGTGCTGCACGGCTGCAACCCCCCGGATCTGATCTTTCTGATCGCATGGACCCTGCGGCCGTTCGGCATACGCTACCTCTTTGACCATCACGACATCTGTCCCGAGCTTTACGAGACCAAATTCGGCAAGCGCGGGCTGCTGTGGCGGGCGATGGTGCTGTTCGAGTGGCTGAATTTCCGCACCGCCTCCGTGTCCATCGCAACGAATGATTCCTATGCCGACATCGCGCGCAACCGCGGCGGCAAGGCGCCGGGCGACGTGTTCGTGGTCCGCTCCGGGCCGAAGATCGACAACATGCGCATCCAGGAGCCCAAACCGGAGCTGCGCAGGGGCGCGAAACATCTGATCGGCTATGTGGGCGTGATCGGCCAGCAGGAGGGGCTCGACCTTCTGGTGGAGGCGGCCGAGCATCTGACGGGCCCCATGGGGCGTGGGGACGTGCATTTCGGCATTGTGGGCGACGGGCCGCAGCGCTCGGAGATCGAGGATCTGGTCCGCGAACGCGGCCTTGAGCGGTTCTTCACCTTCACCGGGCGCGCGCCCAACGACGTGCTGCTCGACATGCTCAACACGGCCGATATCTGCGTGAACCCCGACCGGGCCACGCCGATGAATGATCTCTCGACCATGAACAAGATCCTCGAATACATGGCGCTGAAGAAGCCGGTCGTGCAGTTTGACCTGCGCGAGGGGCGGATTTCGGCGGGCGAGTCCTCGCTCTACGCCAAAAAGAACGATCCCGTTGATTTCGCGGAGAAAATCGTCGAACTGCTCGATGATCCGGAGGCACGGGAGCGCATGGGCGAGATGGGACACCGGCGTATTGTCGAGACCCTCTCATGGGAGCATTCGATCCCGCCCCTGCTCGCGGCCTATGAGCGTATTTTCACCAAGATGGGCCGGGCCGTGCGCGCGCCCTCCCACCGTCAGGTCTCCGCGGCCACCGGTTCCGGGTCCGACTGAGGGCTCCACCCTCCCCGCACACCCGCCTCCGTGCTACACTGTGCCCTGGACCGGAGGGGTCCGGCAGGGGAGGACATGGCATGGCACTGACCGGATGGCTGAAAATTCCCGGTATCGGGGGCGAGGCGCTCGACCGCGGGCATGAGGGCGATATCGACATTTACCGCATGACCTGGGCCGTGGCCCAGACAACGCCGGCGCAGACCGGGCGGGGCAGAACGCGGTCGCGGCCCATGGTGGACAGGCTGACCTGCCACAAGCGCACGGATGCGGCGAGCGTTTATCTGGCTCTGGCCTGTCTGCAGGGCAAATCGTTTCCGGAAATGGTGGTGACCCTGCGCCGGGAGACCGGCGGGGCCGCCCATGAGCATCTGACCGTGACGCTGCGCAATGTGGTGGTGACGGGCTTTGACATGGATACCGGCCGCACCGGCCCGGACGGGGAGCGGGACGCGGATGAGACGGTGTCCCTGTCCTTTGAACGGATCGGCATGCTCTACAGCCGCCCCCGCGACGGCCGCGGCCCCGGGGAGGAGCATGAGATTGAGTATGACATTATGGCGGGGGTTTAGGGGATATAGCCAACACCCGCACAGCAAAAAGCCCTGACGGAAAATCTCCGTCAGGGCTTTATTTTTTCTCACCCCCGGGCGCAGGGCCCGGCTGATCCGGTGGGGATCAGGCTTTGGCGGATTTGCGGCGGTGGCGGATGCCGGCGAGCGCCGCGATGCCGGTGAACAGCAGGGCTGCGGCGGGCGGCAGCGGCACGGGGGCCACCTTGGCCACCATGACACCGTCGATGCCGAAGCCGTCATTGTTGCGGTTGTGGCCCATTTTGATGGTCAGGTCGTCCACGGCCTCGTCCAGCATGATGGTCACGTAGTGGATGTTACCGTTGGAAAGACGCGTGTTACCGGCCAGGTTGGAGAACTTTTTGTCGCCCACCTTGATGGAGAACTTGCCGCCAACATCGGCGGCATCAACCACGAAGAAGGAAATGGCGTTGAACTCGCCCTTGTCCTTGATGCGCCATTTGATGCCCTGGTTGTCATTGCTGTCGAGCCAGTTGCCGCCAACGATCGACTCGTCGGGCGTGTTGGCGTGATAGCGGCCCCACGGCATGGCGGCGTCATTGCGCACGGCCAGGCTGGCGCCGTCACCCACGACGGAGTGACCCGAACCGGTGGTTCCGTAGGCCTTGAAATTACCGACGCCGGTATTCTTCGGATTGGTGGTTCCGAACGAGCCGTTCCAGGCGTTGTTCGATTCGAAATTCTCGTAGTGGAGATTCGAAATGCTGTGACCCTGCACAAAATTCCTCATGGCGCCCTGGGCACTTACCAGGTCGGACCGTTCGAATTTCTGAAGGTCAAGTGAAACACCAACCGCACCTGCGGTCGAAGCGGAAAACAGTACGGCAGCCGCAACGGCGCCGCGCACATAAGCACGAATACTAGTCATGTCAGGCAAAACCCCTCTTACCCCTGAGCATTTGTTTATACCTGCGGTTGTTTTATGTCAATTTGGATTCAATGTTTTCCGGCGGTTTGGTAAACGCCCGTGACGGAAATGCCGCAGCCGCGGGGGCGGGAAATCCCGGCTCCGGACGGGCCGCCGCCAGGGGGGCCGGGCGGGATTTCTTCAATTAAGGAATACCTTTAGATATTAACTGCACCCTAACCATTTCCACCCAGGTATGGGGCCCGAGAGTTTATGGTTAATGACCGGGGCGTCACGAGATGGATATGCTTGATTTTGGTGCGGCAGCGGGTGTCATGCTCGGTGGTGCGGCCCTGTTTTTGCCGGCATGGGCCTGGGCCCGCCGCAGCAGGATGGCCGCCCTGAAATCCGGCACCGCCGTCATGCAGACCCCCCATCAGCACACCGCCCCCCAGGCGCCCGTTCCCATGCCCGCCAGCCTGCCCGCAGCCCAGGCCCCGGCCCAGGAGGGCAAGGGCATGGCCCGTCTCGCCGCGCTTGAGAAAGCCCATGAGGAGCTGGTGGCGAAGATGGAGGCCATGGCCGAGGAGGCCCGGGCCCCGGACGAGAAGCTGCGCACCATGGCCGGTCAGCTGGTGGCCGTGATCCGTGACAAGAACACCACCTTTGAGGCCGCCCTTGCCGGTCTGGAACAGCTGCGCGGACGGCTGCGCAGTCTTGAGGAAATCGGCGAACTGGTGGAATCGCGGGAGATGCTGGACGCGCTGGTGGACCGGATCGACCGGGTCCGCTCGTCCCAGTCGGCAGAGGCCGCGGCCCTCGAGGCCCGCATCCGCGCGCTGGAATCCGCCGGGGGCGAGAACCCCTTCTCGGAGATATCCGAACAGCTTACCCGCCTTTATGCCCAGAAGGATGACGGCCTGGCCGCGGTTCTGACGCGGCTTGCCCCGTTTGAGAACCGCCTGAGCGAGCTTGAGGGCCGCGCCCCCGCCCGGGAGACCCTGTCGCGGATGGAGGAGCAGATGGCGGAGCTGCAGAAGTCACATGGCGATCTACAGGCGCGTCTGGCCGGGCTGAAATCCGAGACCGGATCGGCCGCGGAAATCGCGGGCCGTCTGGAGCAGATCCACACCCGCAAGGATGCGATGTCCGTGGCCATGCTCGAGCGCATCGAGGCGCTGGAGCAGACCGTGGCCGCCCGTGGTCCCGAGGCGGCACTCGACCAGATGTCGCGCCGTCTCGACGCGCTGAAGGAATCCCATGCAGCGGCGGAGGCGCGCATTCGCGAGCGTCTCGACGGGCTGGAAAAACCCGGCGAGAGCCCGTTTGCGGAGATCTCCAGCCAGCTCACCCGGCTCTATGCCCAGAAGGACACCGCCGTGGAGACCGTGCTGTCGCGGCTCATTCCGCTGGAGACGAAACTCCAGGAGATTGAGGTCGCTCTGACGGACATGGATCCGCAGGCCAATCTCAATGATCTTAATACGCGTATTGAGGCGCTGTCGGTTGCCGGCACCGCCGCCGAGGACCGGCTGCGCGGCTCGATCTCGCGGCTTGCGGAAGCCCATGGCGAGACCCGCAGCGAACTGGGCGCCCTGCGCCGGGAGACCGGATCCATTTCGGATCTGGGTGAACGTCTTGAGCGCATCCATGCCCAGCGGGAGGAGCACGCGAAAAACACCGCCGACCGCCTGGCGAGACTTGAGCAGGACATGGCGACCCGCGATCCGCAGAAGATGCTCGAGCGGTTCAACGAGCGCTTTGCGGCCATGAAGGAGGCCCATGCGGCCGCCGCCGAGGAGCTGCGCGGACGCATTGCGGCCCTGGAAACCCCTGGCGAGAGCCCGTTTGCGGAAATCTCCGAACAGCTCACGCGCCTCTATTCCCAGAAGGACACCACCATGGAGGCGGTGTTCACGCGCCTGGCGCCGCTCGAGAAGAAGCTGGTGGAGCTGGAGCAGGACCTGCATTCGCGCGACCCGCAGGTGGCGCTGGATCACTTTGCCGGGCGGCTTGATGCCATGAAGGAGGCCTACGAGGCCGGGTTCATCGCCATCCGCAAGGCCCAGGAGGCCGGGCTCGAGGCGGTCAAATCCGCCTCCGACAGCCGCCTCGACGCCATGCGCGAAACCAATGCGGCCGTGGCCGGCGACATCAAGGCGCGGCTTGAGGCGCTGGAAAATCCTGGCGAGAGCCCGTTCTCGGAAATCTCGGCCCAGCTGACCCGGCTCTACGCCCAGAAGGACGCCACCACCGGCACCATTCTGGAGCGCCTTGGCCCGCTGGAGAAGAAACTGGCCGATCTGGAGCGGGGCATGCGCGCCCGCGATCCGGAAGCGGCACTCGATCATTTCTCCGAGCGGCTTGATACCATGAAGGAGGCCTGGGAGGCCGGTCTTGCGGCGGTCCGGGAGAACCAGGACACGGCGCTCGAGGCGCTCAAACGCTCCCAGGAGGCGGGTCTTGCCTCCATGCGTCAGGCCCAGGACACCCGCATCGAGGCCATTCGCGAAACCCATGCCCAGACGGCGCGGGACGTGAAGGAACGGCTCGGTGCGCTGGAAAACCCCGCCGACAGCCCGTTTGCGGAAATCTCCGAACAGCTTACCCGGCTTTACGCCCAGAAGGACACCACCGTGGAGGCCGTGTTTGCGCGGCTCGCGCCGCTGGAGGCCAAGCTCGATACGCTTGAGGAGGAGATGATCTCCCGCGATCCCAAGGCGATGCTCGATCATTTCGCCGGACGGCTTCTGGCCATGAAGGAGACGTATGAAACCGGGCTTGAGACCGTACGCGAGGCCCAGGACGCGCGGTTTGAGGCGATGCGCGAGACCAATGCCGCCGTGGCCGGCGACATCAAGGCCCGGCTTGAGGCGCTGGAAAATCCAGGCGACAGCCCGTTTGCGGAAATCTCCGAACAGCTTACCCGGCTTTATGCCCAGAAGGACGCCACCGTGGAGGCCGTGTTTGCGCGCCTCGCGCCCTTGGAGGAGAAACTCTCCGATCTGCGCATGGAACTCGACGGGCGCGATCCCCGTGCGGCGCTCGACCAGTTTGGCGAGCGGCTGCTGGCGGTGCGCGAGGCCCATGAGGCCGGGCTCGAGTCCGTGCGCCGCGAACAGGCGGCGGGACTGGAGCGTGTGGATGAGCGCCTGACGGAAATGCGCGAGACCCATGAGGCGGGCATCCGCTCGGTGCGCGAGGCCGGTGAGGCCGGGCTCGATTCCGTGCGCCGCGAACAGGCGGCGGGGCTGGAGCGTGTGGATGAGCGCCTGACGGAAATGCGCGAGACCCATGAGGCGGGCATCCGCTCGGTGCGCGAAGCCGGTGAGACGGGGCTCAGATCGGTCCGTGAGGCCAATGAGGCCGGGATCGAATCCCTGCGTGAGACCCAGGCCATGGCCCTTGACCAGGTCCGCACGGCCCATGAGATCCGATTTGACGCCATGCGCCGCGCCCATGAGACGGCGGAGACCGGCATCAACGCCCGTCTCGACGACCTGGAGAACCCAGGCGAGAGCCCGTTTGCGGAGATCTCCGAACAGCTCACACGGCTTTACGCCCAGAAGGACGCCACCGTGGAGACGGTGTTCGCACGTCTGGCGCCGCTGGAGGAAAAACTCGGCGCGCTGGAGCAGGAAATGGTCGCCCGCGATCCCAAGGCGGTGCTGAAATGGTTCGGCGACCGGCTCAAGGCGCTCAAGGAGGCCCATGTGGCCGCCGAACAGCGTACCGGCGAGCGGCTGGCGGCACTTGAGAACCCGGAGGTCGATCCGTTCGCGGAAATCACCGGGGAACTGGCGCGGATCAGTGCCGAAAAGGACGCGAGCGTGGAGACGGTTTTTGCACGCCTGGCCCCGCTCGAGGAGAAACTCGGCCAGATGGAAACCGGTCTGACGGCCCAGGTCGAGGCGTTCAATGCCCGCGACGAGGTGGTGAGCGAACGTCTGGAAAAACTGCGCCTGATGGCCCAGGACACCAGCCGCTACGACGACCTGACCGAACAGTTGCAGAAGTTCTATGCCGACAGCCGCGCGGATATCGACGCGGTTCTGGCCAAGCTCACCCCGGTCGAGCAGCGGCTTGGCAAGCTGGAGGAGAACCCCTGGGATCCGGAGGCCGACGAGGCCCGCGCCCAGGCCCAGGCCATCGCCACCCAGATGATCGCGGCCCGCGCCGCGGCCGAGCATACCGAACTGTTCGCCAACCGGCTGTCGCTACTGGAAAGCACCCTGCCCCGGCTCTCCGCCGCGCAGTCCGTGCTGATGCAGACCCTGGAACACCAGGGCGACGGCGCGAAACTCGCCCAGCAGGTGGCCGACGCGATCGGTCCAAAGGGGAAAAAGGACGCGGCCACCGCCGCGATCACTGACACCTCCGCGGACACCCCCGACGACCAGGCGGAGACCGGCGCGGCCCCGGCCGCCGCTGCGGCGGAGCCGGAAAAGCCCGCTGAAACCGCGGCGCAGGACACATCAGAGGAGGCCAAACCGGCGGCAAAGCCGCTCAGCCTCGATGACGATGTCTGGGACATGCCCCAGCTCGTTTCCCTGCACCGGAAATAGGCGCGGCGGGCCTGAAGTGCCCGCCCCAAAAACAAAAGACCGGGCGCGGGGCCCGGTCGAATTCTCATGTGCGGGTCCGAAAACCCTGTCCGGGGTGCGCGCGCCTCAGGCGCCGTAGACGCTTTCACGGGCGACGCGGCGCAGATCGCTGCCGGTCAGTCCCAGATCGTCCAGCTCACGGGCGCTCAGGGCCTGGAGCTCATTGAGGGTCGCGTTATAGGTCATCGCGTCGGCAACGCTCCTGCGCAGGTTTGCGATGAAACCACCAAAGATTCCGGAGAGTGATACGCTGTTATCCGGTGCTGCTACATATGCCATTACTACGGTCCTTTCGACCTTCCGGCACGAACCCGTTCCGCGCCGATTACATCCTGGTATTCCGGAAACGCCCCTTGCGTTCCCGCCTTCCATGACCAGGAAGATAGTCATGTTGCAGCGCGGCACAACTGACGGGATCGAAGACCCGCCATGCGAAAAATGCAGGTCTTTGGAGGGGCCTGGCCGAACACGTTCACGTGAGCGGCCGGCCGGTCAGTCGGCCAGTTTTTCGTAATCGCCCATTTTGAGGTATTTCAGTTCCCGCGCCAGTTTGATCGCCGGGCGCAGGCCAAACATGATCGACCCGACCAGGAAGAGCCAGCTCCCGGCCCGGGTCGTGTCCTCGTTAAAAAACAGGACCGAACCGACCACGAACAGCACCGCCGCGCCGAAATCGTTGATCGTGTAGAGGATCTCGTAAAACGCGTAGATCCGCTTGTGCTCGGGGCTGCGGTTGCGGTTGTCGGGGTGAAACAGCGTCATGTCATTCTCCTGCCGGACCTGGACAGGGCGGCTTTGCCCCCTGCGGTCGTTATTTCCGCGGCGAAGGCCCGAAGGCCCCGGGCAGGACCGCCCCGCTCCAACGGGTTTGCCTGTCGCCGTGGCCCATGACTAGGGCGTTTTGGGGGGAAGCTGAATCGAAAACATCTTCAGCGAAACAGTGAAATGACGGGGCCGCGGGGCGCGTTTTTCCGCCCCAAAAACAAAAGACCGGGCACGGGGCCCGGTCGAATTCCTTTAAACCGTCAGCCGGGGGGAAGCCCCGGCCCGAAGCGCGCTCAGGCGCCGTAGACGCTGTCATGGGCGACGCGGCGCAGGTCGCTGCCGGTCAGACCAAGATCGTCCAGCTCACGGGCGCTCAGGGCCTGGAGCTCGGTGAGGGTGCGGTGGTACGTCATCGCGTCGGTTACGCTTTTGCGCAGGTTTGCGAGGAAACCACCAAAGGTTCCGGAGAGGGATACGCTGTTATCCGGTGCTGCTACATATGCCATTACTACGGTCCTTTCGACCTTTCGGCACGAACCCGTTCCGTGCCGCCTTACATCCTGAAATTCCGAAAACGCCGTTTGCGTCCCCGTCATTCATGACCCTGAAGATAGTCATGTTGCAGCGCGGCACAACTGACGGGATCGAAAACCCGCCATGCAGGGAATGCAGGTCTGAAAAGGCCCCGGTCAGGCGGGGAGGTCCACCGGGCGGCCCGTGCGGGAGGAGGTTTCAATGGCCCCGATCAGCCGGTGGGACACCAGGGCCTCGCGCCCGGTGACCAGGGGTTTGCGCCCCGCCCGGACGGCATCGATGAAATCCTCGATCACGGCCTGGTGCCAGTCGTAGCGGCTCGACAGAATACCCTCTTCCGGGCCAGGGGCGGTGCGGGCGACCTCCTCACTGGTGCCGTCGCGGCGGCTGAGGACAAGCGTATCCTTATCCATCCGCAGCGAGCCCTTTTCGAAATGCAGGGTGATGACCTCGGTGCGGTGGGGATACATGGCGGTGCTCGCCACGAAGGATCCGGACGCGCCATTGGCGAAACTCAGGCCCGCGAGGGCGAAATCCTCCGCCTCCATCCGGTGCAGCGGCGTGGTTGCGGTCATGGCCTGGACGCGGGTCACCGGGCCGGTGAGGCTGAGCGCGAGATCGAGGGAATGGATGCCGTTGGTGATCATCACGCCGCCGCCGTCGCGGGCATAGGTGCCGCGGCCCGGTTCGTCGTAATAGGACTGGTCGCGCCAGAGCGGCACCGCGATCTCGACAAGACCGAGCCTGCCAAGCTCCCCGCTCTCCACGATCCGTTTTGCGGCCACGGCCGGGGCGCGGACCCGGTGCTGAAACAGAACCCCCAGGGTCACGCCCGCCCGCTCGCAAATTTCGACGACCTCCACGGCCTCCTCCGTGGTGCGGCCCACGGGTTTTTCGAGCAGCACGTGTTTGCCCGCCACCGCAAGGGCGCTGATGAGCTCGTCCCGCACGCTGGGCGGCGTGGCGACGATAACCATCTGGATGGCGGGATCATTCACGATCCCGGTGAGGTCATCGGTAAAGACGGGCTCCACACCGTGGCAGTATTCCTTAAGGTAATGCGCGCGTTCCGGCCTGCGGGAGACAACCGCGTGCAGCCGCGCCACGTCCCCAGCCGCGGACAGGGCCGCAACATGGGTCTTTGCGATCATGCCCGCCCCGACCAGCGCGACCCCCATCTGTGCGTTTTCCACCGGTTTATCCATGTCCCGTCGCTCCCGTTCCCCGTGTCAGTCTTCCCTGTCCGACAAATCCGGCCTGGAGACCAGCCCGGGGGGGTGGGGTTCGGTCCCGCATTTCGGACCGCTCCGCGCTGGAGCGTTATGCGAAAAACCCGCATCCCCCAACGCGGCCTGAAATCAGGGATTTCAACGCATTGCGAAATGAGGGAGTTATCAGGTCATTCGTCAAACGCCACAGAGCCTGTCCATGACCCGCACGGACCGCCCCCTGCATGCCCTGTTTCAGATCCTGCTGCTCTGGCTTGCCGGGCTGGGGGCGGCGGCGCAGTTTGCCAAGATCAGCGTGATTTTTGCCGATATCCGCGCGCTTTATCCGGAGGCGGGGCCTGAACTTGGCCTGCTGGTATCGCTTCTGAGCAGTCTTGGCATTGTTTTTGGCATGACGGCGGGGGTGATCCTGGTGCGGGTGGGGTTCCGGCGGCCGCTTGTGGCGGCGCTTCTGCTCGGGGCTGTGGTGTCGCTCTGGCAGTCCACCCTGCCGGGGTTTTCCGCGATGCTGGTGAGCCGGGTGATCGAGGGCTGCGCCCATCTGGTGATCGTGGTCGCCGCCCCCACCATGATGGCGCGGGTTGCGCCGGAGGGATACCGGGGCATGGCCATGACCCTGTGGGGGACGTTTTTTGGCGTGGCCTTTGCCGTGGTGGCCTGGATTGGCCTGCCCTTTGTAGACGTCCATGGTCCCGCCGCGCTGTTTCAGGTGCATGCGGCCTGGATGGCCGGGGTGGCGGGGCTGGTGGCGCTGGGTTTTCGCGAACCGGTCCGGTCGGGCCCCGCCCCTGCCCCGCTGACACTGGCCGGCGTGTGGCGGCAGCATCTGCGGGCCTATGCCTCGCCCGCGATGTCGGCCCCCGCACTTGGCTGGTTTTTCTATACGGTGACGTTTGTGTCGCTGCTCACGATCCTGCCGGAGATGATCCCGGAAGGGTCGCGGGCGCTGACCGTGGGGGTGATGCCGCTGGCCAGTATCGTGGTGTCGCTGTTTGGGGTCTCGGCGCTGTTGCGGGTGATGCCGGCGACCTGGATTGTTCTGGCGGGATTTGGGCTCTCGGCGGTGCTGGTTCTGCTGCCTGCGACGGGCCTGCCGGTGGCGGTGACCGGCGTGGCCCTGTTCGGGGCGCTGGGGCTGGTGCAGGGGGCGAGTTTCGCGGCCGTGCCGGAGCTGAACCGGGAGACCGGGGATCAGGCGCTTGCCAACGGGGCAGTGGCGCAGATGGGCAATCTGGGAAACACGCTGGGCACGCCGTTTCTGCTGGTGATGCTGGCCGCCGGCGGGTTTGGCAGCATGATCCTCGCGGTGGCGGGCTGTTATCTCTGTGCCGTTGCGGTGCACCTGTGGCTGGCCGCACGCCGGCGCAAAGCGGGGCTTTGAGATCCGGCCGGGGTCCGCGTCCGGCCCAGGAGGGGGCCGCGCGGACAACCGGTCGGACGATCAGTAGCGGTAGTCGGGTCCGGAGCGGCGCACGTTGCCGTGCCAGTCCTCGATCTGCGGGGCGGTGGTCGCGCCGGTGCTCTCAACGGAGAGGGCCTGGCCCGGTGCCGGGGCGGTGATGGAGGCGTTGTAGCCAACGGTCAGGGCCAGGATCAGCACGGCGACCCACATTGCGGTGGTTCCAAGAACGCCGGCTTCGCGCCCGGCGGCGGGGAGGGTAAAGTCTGCAGTGGTCATTTCAGTTTCCATTTCACTATGGGGTTCGATGTTGTGCACCCCACATAGGGATGCGCGCGACATAACTGAAACGAATTTATTTGCTGTGAGACATCACGGAAATTGATGGATCGCCCGGGCATGGCCGGGCGCCCCCTGGACTTGCCGGGCGGCGGGAATGATTCCATTTTTTCGGCAGGTGATTTTGCTGTGGGAAAAGGTGATCCGGTGGCCCGTTTCCGTTTTGCGCCCGTGATGGCGGTGTTTGTCTGTGGTCTTCTGCTGGCCGGGGCCGGTCCAGGCCGGGCGGAGACGCTGCCGGAACTGCTGGCGCCGGAGAGGACGCTGATAGCACTGTTTGAGGCCTCCCGGGATTCCGTCGTGTCGATCACCACGGAGGCGCGGGTCTCCGACCCGTGGCGGCGGGAGGTGCGGATGGTGCCCCAGGGGAGCGGCTCGGGATTTTTCTGGGACGATCGGGGCCATGTGGTGACCAACGCCCATGTGATCCGCGGGGCCGCGGCGGCGGAGGTGCGGCTCTCGGACGGCCGCGTGTTTCCCGCACGCCTGGCGGGCACGGCGCCGATGCATGACCTGGCCGTGCTGAAAATCGATATTGGGGAGGACGCGCCCCCGCCCCTGCGCCCCGGTCGCAGCGTGGATCTTCGGGTGGGGCAGAGCGTTCTGGCGATTGGCAACCCGTTCGGGCTCGACTGGACGCTGACCACGGGCATTGTTTCGGCTCTGGAGCGCGAGATTCCGACCCGGGAGGGCGGGCGCATTGAGGGGCTGATCCAGACCGATGCCGCGATCAATCCAGGCAATTCCGGCGGGCCGCTGATTGACTCGTCGGGGCGGCTGATTGGTGTGAACACGGCGATTTTCAGCCCCTCGGGTTCCAGTGCCGGGATCGGCTTTGCCGTGCCGGTGGACACGGTCGCGCGGGTGGTGCCACAGCTGATCGCGCACGGGGTCTACCGCCCGCCGGTGCTGGGGGTGCGGTATGATCCGCGGGTCACGGCCCTGGCGAAACGCAACGGCATTGAGGGTGTCCCCGTTCTGGGCGTCGAGCCCGGCAGCCCCGCGGAGCGCGCGGGCCTGCGCCCGGCCACACGGGGTTTGGGCGGCGCGATCCTGCCCGGCGACGTGATCCAGGGTCTGGGCGGTCGGGTGATTACGGACGGGGCCGACCTTCAGGCGGCGCTCGATGCGCATGAGGCGGGGAAGGAGGTGCGGCTCAGGCTCCTGCGGGAGGGGCGTGAGGTGGAGATTGCGGTCGTGCTGGGGGCGCCGGGGTAAGGGGGTGCAATTTCTAATAGAAGCCAAACACTTACGGCGCCGAAATATTCAAAAAGGTTTATTGATCCAATCGAAAGATTCGTATAAAAAATACGAGTATTCAAATATTTTTTCGACCGATCACAAAGAATCAACAAAATCATGGGGATATTATGAACTTAAATTCCATAACCTTAAACATTGTTTTTGTGTCATTTTTTGCTCAGCCGGTTTCATTGTTAGCACAAGAGCGATATGCTCACTGTGATTCATTATTAAGACATGGCATTGACGAATCTATTCGACGAACAAGTTCGAACAAAGTTGAGGCCTATCTTTGGCAGAAACATTGTCAATCCGACTTAGACAGCCGAACTGACACACATGTTCTTGCAATCGATTTTGAAATGTTCGGCTATCTTGGAGCCGAAAGTGATGGAAATTCAACCTTCGCTCGTCAAAGAATATCAAAATGGTGTAGCGAAAAAGAAAGTTCATATTCCAATCGTTCAAGTGATTTTCTAGAAATAAGAGCCCTTAATGGACCTGCACTTAATGCCTGGAATCAATGTCAGGAATTCGCAAAAAAAGATCTACGCTTTGAGTCGAAAATTCAAGGAACACCTGCTGAAAGAGTTCTTGTAACGATTGATTCTGATTCAGACGGAGATTTTCGACTCCTTGGAGTTAATTCAAACAACTTCGGTTGTCAGGTATTTAGAAGGAGAGAGGAAGAAGAAGCCTACCAAAATCTCTCAGAATCATTGGTGAATAAAAATGATGCATCATATCTAAGCTTACCGGAAGATTCTGGCGAGCTGATAATTAGAAATGATAATATTCAGGTTGTTTGCGACAGAATGCCACCCTCAAATGACGTTGTAGAAGGCGTAGGCAAAATAAAATATGAATTTTCTAGTATTGATATTTTGACAGACGCTGATGCATTTTCTTTGTCATTTGATAGAGTTATTGATACATATTATGTTACTCCACCTGGATCTATAGTTGCTTTTAATTCTGATCGCTGTCCTGCTGGTTGGAATCCATATGAAGCCGCTTATGGGCGTTTTATTCGAGGAATAGACAAGTCTGGAACTGGAATTGACCCGGAAGGAGAAAGAGAGCCGGGTAGTCCACAAGAAGATCAATTTCAAACTCACCAACATAGCCTAACATATTGGGGATCACATACCGTAGGAGCTCGGCCTCATTGGAATATGGAGTATCCAACCGAAGACGGAAATAGAACACTAACGACTACCACTGTGACAAGCGGAAGACACGGAAGCGAAACCCGACCAAAAAACGTTTCCCTCCTATATTGCACTCGCTCCAATCAGAGCGGGACAATGCAGGTGAATAATAATGCAGAGCAAGTTGAATCTGCTTCGGAGGAACAATGATAAAATTAACTTTATGAAGGATTTCAAATTTTAAATGGAGAATAATTTGAATAATATAATCCCCTTTGGAGAACCTTTTACGCTATCTAATGATTATCGCTTCGTAGTGACGTACGAATACCCAGGGCCATTACCAATTGGCGTATATGCCGGCTGCTCAGATCCAGTAGACGCTGGTCCGCGCGTCGGTGGACTGGGTAGGTTTTGCGACTATATGGTTGCAAAAACAACTTCCACTGCGACTATTTTTTATAATCGGTTTGAGCCAATAGCTTAATTTAGAAGAGACTCTGATACGGCCATCCCTCACTTCCCCTCCTCCCAGCGGATATCCGCGCCCAAAGCCGTCAGGTTCTCGATCAGGTTGGGGTGGGCGCGGCGCAAAGGGTCGGCCTTGAGGATGCGGGAGCGGCCGTCGATCTGCATGGCGGCGATGGCGAGGGCCACGACGACGCGGATGATGTAGGGGGCCTCGACCTCGGCGGGGCGCAGGCGGTTGCCGCCGAACACCAGCAGCCGGTGGGGGTCGGAGAGATGCGCGCGGACGCCGAATTTGGCGAGCTCGCTGCTCCATCCCAAAGCGCCCTCATAGACCTTGTTCCAGAACAGAACGTCGCCCTTACAGCCCACGGCGACGCCAATGGCCTGGGGCAGGAGGTCCGCGGGGAAATAGGGCCAGGGGGCGGCCTCGATCTTGGCGGTCATCTGGGCGGTGAGCGGCGGGGTGACCTCGCGGGTCCAGCCGGTGACGGTGACCTCGCCGGGGGCCTGTTCGAACTGCAGGCCCAGCTTGCCGAACTGGTCGAGGATGAGCGGCATTTCCGGGACGATGTCGGTTTTGACGGTGATGCGCCCGCCGGTCACGCCACCGAAAGCGAGAAACGTCGCGACCTCGTGGTGGTCGTCGGGTACGGCCTGGGTGGTGCCGCCGAGCTGGTCGCTGCCCTCGATGGTCAGGCGCGAGGTGCCCTCCCCTTCTATTTTCGCGCCCATGTCGGCCAGCATGCGGCAGAGCGCCTGGACATGCGGCTCGGAGGCGGCATTGGTCAGGACGGAGCGGCCTTTGGCGATGGCGGCGATCATGGCGAAGGTCTCGGTGGCGGTCACGGAGGCGTATTCGGCCCAGATCGCCTGGGCTTCCGGACGGCCTGGCAGGGTCAGATCAATGCCCGTGTCCTGGGAGACGGAGGCCCCAAAGGTGGCGAGGCAGTTGATATGGGGGTCGATCTCACGGATGCCGAGCGCGCAGCCCTTGGCGTCCACGTCAAAGCCCAGACGCCCCGCGCGGAAGAGCACGGGCGCGAGCAGCAGCACGGCGGAACGGATGCCAAGCGGCAGGTTGCGCGCGGCCTCCCGGGCGGGCTCATGGGGGTGCTGAACCGTCAGGGTGCCGTTTTCCGGGCTGTAATCCACCGTCGAGCCCAGCGAGCGGAAATAGTCGAGGATCTTGGTGACATCGGTGATGGCGGGCACGTTGGTCAGCGTGACCGGCTCCTCGGTCAGAAGGCTCGCGCAGAGCATGGGCAGAACGGCGTTCTTGTTGCCGGACGGTTTGATGGTGCCGTTGAGCGGCACACCGCCATTGATGATGAGATCGGTCATGTTGCGCGTATCCGTGCCTTGCAGATTTTGTCAGCGCGGACCCTACAGCGCCGGAGGAGGGACATAAAGCCGGGACCTTCCCGATCATGCCGTCCCGTGCCAGGATGGCGGGAACGGAGAGACCGGCGGCGCGGGACCACGAGACCATGGACCATCCCCTGAGATCACTGATCGAGGAACGCCTGCGCGAGGCGGAGGAGGCGGGCGCGTTCGAGAACCTGCCCGGTGCGGGCAAACCCCTGCCCGACCTGCGCGAGGCGCCGGACCCGCTGATGGCCCATCTGACCGCGGACGGGCCGGTGAAGTTTCCCGTCACGGTACTGCGCGAGGGGATCGAGGCGTCCAAACGCCGGCTCGCCACCCTCACCGATGAGGAGGCGCGCAAATCGGAGATGAAAAACCTCGCCGACCTGCAGATGCGCCTCGCGATGGAGCTGGAAAGCCTCGTGCGCTACGGGTGAGGCGGGCCATGAAACAATGCGGCCCGGGACCATGTTCAGATCCCGGGCCTGCTGTACGAAGGGCGCGGCCTGGCACCGCGCCATCGGTCCTGCCTTAGAGGAAGTACTCGATGTCGTCGATGTTCGGCAGACGGACGGCGTGGGTGCCGTCGTCCTGGTCGATGACCACGACAAGGGCGTTGCCGCTCTTTTTGGAGGTCACGTCCGAGGAGGAGTTGATCATCTGACGCAGTTCGGCGGCACTGTCGATGGTGGCGGACTGACCGTTGGCACCGGGCTTCAGGGTGCCGTTGTCATAGTCCTGGAACCGGAGCGCGTCGCCATCGTCGAAATCGAAATTCTTGATGACCTTTTTGGTCCAGCCTTTGACCGTATCCCCGTCAACGGTGATCGTGCTGCCGTTGTTCGAGCTGCTGCTGGAGGAGGAGTTCGAACTGCTGGAGGAACTGCTGTCGGAGCTGGAGTTTGAGTTCGACCAGGAACCGGACGCGGTGGCGTTGGTGCCGATGCTCACGATCTTGTTGTTGCTGACATTGCCGCTGGCGCTGATGTCATGGGCGGTGTTGCCGGTGATGCTCACGCCGGTGGAGGCTTTGGAGATGTCGATCTCCGGGGTATGTCCGCCCTTGTTGGATTTCAGGGCCGGGTCCTGGATCACCACGTTGTTTTTAATGTCGAGTCCGGCGACTTTTGCGGCGATCTTGATGCCGTATTTGTGGCCCGCGGTAATGGTGTTGTTCTCGATATCGATGTTTCTGTGGGTGGTGCCACCACCCATGTAGATCGCCTGGGTGTTGGTGTCATTGGTGTCGATGACATTGCCGCGGATCACGATATTCGAGGAGGCGCCGTTGGTGGGGTGAATCTGAATGCCGTCATGGTGCTGCGATCCGGACGTTTTCATGTCGCGGATCTGGTTGCCGGTGATCTGCGCGCCGTTCACGCCGGACAGGGCAATGCCGTCATTGTTCATCTTGGTGAAGTCGTTGTCGCGGATATTGACGGAATTCGAGTTGTTGACCGCGATGCCCTTCTTGTTGCCGATGAAGGTCGAATCCTCGATGTCGATGTTGTTCGAGCTGCGCACGGTAAGGCCGGTGCCGCCGCCGGTGAACTTGAGGCCGTCAACATCAATGTTGCTGGATTTGTTGATGGTCAGCGAGCTGAGGGTGGCCGGATTGCCACCGTTTTCCGAGGTCAGCGTGATGTTTTTCTTCACGCTGTTGAGTGAGATCGAACCGTAGTTGCCGGATTTGAGAACAATAATGTCACCGTTGCCCGCGCTTTTGATCGCTGAATTCAGCTGCGACGCGTTCGATACCGTTTTTCTTGCCATGGTCGTCTGGTCTCCTGTCGTTTTTTTAACCGCCCCGGATTCTCCGGTACGGCGGGTCGCCACCCCCCTGGGACAGGCATGATCATGGCCGGGCCTTCCCGTCCTGCGGACAGGCCTCACCGTTGACGCAAACCGGCCGTGGCGGTCGCGCCTGACATCAATCCCAGAGATTTGCAGCTTCCAGGAGCCGCAACACGGGAACCAAATCCATACGAAAGAGTTGGTCCCGGGAGCAGCCCGCTGGTATCCCGGCGTTCTTAGCCGTGCGCTTTATTTCGGCTCAAGGGCGGGGGGCAGCGGTTTTCCGCCATAAGCGAAATCATGCTGAACCGGTTGGTAAAATTCCCGCCTGACGCGGAAATATTACAACTTTTACGATCAATTGCGCTCATTTCAACCGCATGTGGAACCGCACACCAGAGCTTCGCCTGTCGACATTGCGGGAGACGCGGACCGGCCTGGTCCGCGGTGCGGCGAAACGGGTTGTAAAATCAGGGCCGGGCCGCGCGGCGGTCGTGGAGAGATTCGCCAGGAGTTTGCCCGGGGCCTGATTCCAGGGCTTGCAAGACGCCTGGAT
This sequence comes from Alphaproteobacteria bacterium, assembly GCA_030427145.1. Classification (GTDB taxonomy): domain Bacteria; phylum Pseudomonadota; class Alphaproteobacteria; order Rhodobacterales; family Rhodobacteraceae; genus Amaricoccus; species Amaricoccus tamworthensis. The sequence goes on from JAUHWT010000019.1 coordinate 21,291, forward strand.
TAGTGGTTTGTAGCGGCGCACCGGAGAGGTGGCCGAGTGGTCGAAGGCGCACGCCTGGAAAGTGTGTAGGCGGGGAACCGTCTCCAGGGTTCGAATCCCTGTCTCTCCGCCATTCCCAATTTCAGCAGCAGGCCAGCCGAAACTCCCGCCAGGGAGTTTTTCGACCGCGTCCGAATTCGTGTGGTCCCGGGGTGTTCATGCCCCCCCGGAAAAGCCCGGCGCGCGACGCGCACCGGGTTCCGTCCACGGCGTCAGTGGGCCGGCATGACCTCCTCGCCGTAGACCAGCCGGGCATAGATATAGAAGCCCGCGCCAAGCACAGTCCAGGCCAGTGCGATTGCCCATTCCACCGGCCAGATCAGCGCGGCAGGCGACCAGGGCAGATAGAGCAGCGCGAGGCCAACCGAGAGCACCAGCGCGGCATAGCCGACCCAGGGTCCCTTACCGGCGCGATAGGGCCGCGGCATGTCAGGCTCATTTTTGCGCAGAAGGATGAAGGACACCGCCACCATCGCATAGGCCACCACGATGCCCAGCCCGCCGGCATCCACGAACCAGACCAGCGCCCCGCGTCCCAGCAGGGGAGCAAAAACCGAGATCGTGCCGATCAGCAGGATGGCGTTGACCGGTGTGCGGTATTCGGGATGCAGTTTCGCGAGGAAGGCGGGCAGCATCCGCGCATCGGCCAGCGCGTAGATCGCACGGCTGCCTCCGATCAAAAAGGCGTTCCAGCTGGTGATGATGCCGCCAATGCCCGCGAGGATCACCAGCGTCCCGCCCCATTGGGAGCCGAGAACCGCTGTGGCCGCATCCGCCGCGGCGATATTGGCCGCATCCAGCTGGGCCGCGTCGAGCGCGCGTCCGGTGGAGATGGCGACCAGCATGTAGAAGACCACCGCCAGCAGGACCGAGACGATCAGCAGGCTGCCAATCCGTTTTGGCGGCAGGTTGATCTCCTCGGCCGCCTGCGGGATCACGTCAAAGCCCACGAACAGGAAGGGCACCATCACAAGTACGGAGAAGATGCCCCCGACCCCGCCCACAAAGAGCGGTTCGGCATTCGCGCTGCTGCCATTGGTGAAGGCGCCGGCGAAAAACGCGATGCCGCCCAGCAGAATCACGAGGATCACCACCTTCTGGACCAGTGCGCAGGTCCGGATGCCACGGATGTTGACCCAGGTCATGAGCGCCGCGGCCCCGGAGCCCAGCATCGCCCAGGTCAGGTAGACCTCCGATCCGCCAAAGGAGTAGAGATACACCTGTTTATAGGCGGGAATGAGCTCGGCCACCACCGTGGGCAGGGCCACGGCCTCGAAGGCGACCACGGAGACATATCCGAAAATGATCGCCCATGTGCAGACGAACGACCCCAGGCCCCCCATCGCGCGATGCGAGTAGACGTGCTCGCCACCCGTCTTTGGCATGGCCGAGGCGAGTTCGGCGTAGGTCAGGCCGATCAGCACCACCGCGACACCACCGACCGCGAAGCCCACCAGCGCGCCATAGCTGCCGGCATTTGTGATCCAGGTTCCGGCAAGAACCACCCAGCCCCACCCGATCATGGCACCAAAGGCCAGGGCAAGCACGTCCCAGTCTCCAATCACCTTTTTGAATTTGTCTTCCGAATCCATTTGGTCCCCCTTGGATGAGTTCGTAACGGTTGGTGTTACCGGACCTCCCACCATAGGAGGCCAGCAGACGGATTTCGAAAAAAATCCATCCGCCGCCCGGCCAGGCCGACCTTTCCGCATAAAAAACAGGCAGTCCGGCACGCAAAGACAGCACGGCACCACCGCCATGACAGGGCCATTCACGATCCGGACCCGGGCCCTCACTGTTTCTCCCGGACATAACCCTTGGGTTGAGTTGCAGGCGTATCCCGAACACCCGCGATCGTCCGGCACCGTTAAGGGAACCCGGCCCCGGGGTTTGGTGTTCATTCTGATGTGACAGTTATGTGACAGAACGGGATTTGAACACAACAGACCGCGGACCTGCCCTCCTGTCAGGATCCCCCAGGAGAGACGCCCTGCAGCCCGAACGCTATCCGCCCACCCATTCCGCCATCAGCCGCGAACGCCCCGTCATGCTCATCCCCATGGGCACCTGGCGGCGTCAGCTGGTGTTTCTGCCCGGCCTTGTGCTCAAGCTGGTGATCGGCGCCCGGCACCGCCGGGCCGTTGAGCGGGAGGCCTGCCGGGCGCGGGAGGCCGCAGGGCACGGGTTCTGGTCGGATCTCGCCCTGCCGCCGCACCGGCTGCCACCCATTGGCATGGCCATGCGCCGGCACGGGGCGGTGCGCCTGGGGGATTACGGGGAGATCAACCGGATGCTGCTCGACCGGCTCGACCGGGCGCGGGACTGGCACGAGTGGCGAAGCGTGGACGCGATGATCCGCGCGGCCCCCCATACCGGCGGCCATCTGCCCGCAGAGGCCCCGGCGCTTGTGGGGGCGCGTCTGCCCATGACCTCCATGCACGGGGATCTGCACATGTTCAATTTCGTGCGCCGGCGGGAGGATTTCGGACTGCTCGACTGGGAATGGTACGACCCCAGGGGATCCTTCGCCTTCGATTTCATCGATTTCCGGTTTGCCAATATCCTGACCAATTCAGGGCAGAACGCCTACCGGTTCATGGCCGGCCTCACGCCGGACAATTCCACCATCGCCTTTGTCGCCCGCAAACTCGACATCGATCCCTGGGCGCTGGTCATCCACTATGTCTTTACGCGGGTGAACACGATGATCTCGCGCCGCGGCGGGCTTGAGGGCGTGCCCGCGGACCAGCGCGCGGGGGCCGAAAAGGTGCTGGGACTTTTTGCGGCCAGGGCGGCGCGGGGCGGGTCTGCCGGAGGTTTCCGGTGATGGCGCCCGTCCGCCAGCTTCACCGCATTGTCGGCCCGAAGACATAGCGCAGACCAACGAGTAGGTCGAAGGTCTCGAACTCACCGTCGAAATTCTCGGTGGCGGGGCCGTCATATCTACCCGGGCCGGTCCCGAACCAGCGTCCCTCGGCGTAGAGGCTGACAGCGGGGTTCACCTCATATCCGATGCCGCCAATCACCTGATAGGCAAACCGCGTCCCGCTGTCGAAGTTCTGCCCGCCCGCGTCCACATCCACTTTGGCCGCGCCGATGCCGGCGCCAAGATAGGGCCGGACCGCCCCGGTCGCGCCCAGGCCGTCGAACACGTAGAGCGCGTTGAGCATGACGGCGTCGGCGGAGGTGTCACCGTCCGCGATGACGCTGTCGTCATCGTCGGCACTGTCCGTGATGGTGACGTCCGCGTTGCGGTAGGCGTATTCGATCTCCATCGAGATGTTCGGCGTAAAGGCCGCGCCGACCGCGGCGCCCAGGGTATACCCGGTATCGTAATCAAAGCCGGGAAGGGCGATCCGCTCCCCGTCCTCCTCGAGGGTGGTGTCGAAATTCGACGGCCAGGTCGCGCCTCCAAAACCCTTGAGGTAAACCTCTCCAAGGGAAAACGCCTGAGCGGACGCCACTCCCGTACCCCCCGCCAGCGCGGTGACCACCACTGCCGCGGCACACGAAATCTGTTTCATGATTCTCCATCCCTCCCGGTTACATGCCCGGACAAAGAATTACACCGCCCGCGATTACCGTACAACTGTTACGCATGAGCGCAGCGGGCCGGGATGGAGCAGGCCCGGGGCCCTGGACGCTTTCAGCATCGGAGCCCGAAGGCGGCGTCACATGGGCAGTTCAATCTGCGGCAGTGGACCGTTTGGACCTGGCTTTTGCGAAGGCCACGAAAGCGGCGTTGGGGCTGCGCAGGGCGGGTCTGCCGGAGGTCTCCCAGTGATGGCGCCAGTCGGCCTCGAGCCGGTAGGGATCAAGCCCTGGGGCCACGGCGCGCACGCGCTCATGGATATCGGTGTCGAGGACGGGGCCGTCCCTGCCGGTGCGCGGTCTGCGCGCGCGCACCCGCACCAGATCACCCTCCTCCAGCGCAACGGTATAGTCGGGCAGGCTGTCGGCCGCTCCAATGTCGCGGATCATCTTGCGGAAGACCCGGCGGGGCGAGGTGGAGCCGGTTTTCTTCAGCAGCGTCTCGAGCCCCACATGCCACTCGGACTGGCGGCCGCAATGCTTGCGGGCGATCTCGTAGATCCGCCGCTCCAGGGGCTTGCGCAGGCGGAAATAGTCCCGGTGCAGGGTCAGCACCGATTTCGACACCACCGAGCGGTAGATCCAGTCCGAGAGCGTGATGGTGACCAGCACCATGCGTCCACCGCGGGCCTTGCGCAGGATCTCCCAGGCATCGATCAGGCCGAAGCCGCGGGTGCTCTCGATGCCCCCGGTTTCGATATTGGTGACAATGCGCGTGCCCGAGAGCCGGTCCAGCGCCTCGCGCAGACGCCGGTAGCCGTCGCCGGAGGTGTCGCGGTTGGTGGCCACCAGCAGGTCATGGGCGCGCAGATGCAGAACCGGTGAGGTGGGAAGCCCGGCATTGAGCGCGGCCATGAGCTGGCTCACGCAGAAGATCAGAACGTCCTTGTCATGGATCGTGGCCAGGCCCTTGACCGAGGGCGTGACCTCGATCTGCGCCTCCCCGTGGGTATAGCGCAGGATCCTGCGGTCCGGGCGCGTGGCCAGGGTAAAGAGCGGATGCTCCATTGATGCCATGTCATCCTTGGGCGCGGCCCAGGGATAGTCGCAGATGAAAAGTTCACCTGGTGCCGCCACCGGTGCTGCCACACCGGTCCCGGTCGTCATGCTCTGCCCCATGAAACGGTTTTCCGTTTTCTATCGTGGTTTCAGTAACGCAAGACTGTGCCAGGCCCAGGATTCGCACAACCGTTCTTTTCGGGGCTTCGGATTCGGTTCCTCGTGGTTTTGGAATCGCATTAACGTGGTTCCGGATTCACCCGCACTGAAATCACGGGGAAATTTCCAATCAATTCCACGGGTTTGCGGAACCGGCAAAATCCCGTAACACACTATCTAACACTCAATAACACCATAAAATTTTATGGCCCCTCCGGATCACACGTATTCCGACAAAGAAAATCCATTGTTTTTGCTGGGAAAAATCAGATGAATGTCGGTTTTCCTTTGATGTATCGCGATTTATGGTACATAAGTAGAAACGCGATACATGCGGAACCAAAGCCTTTCGGCCCCCTGCCCTAACAAGGATATCCAGACCATGGCACAGACAGGTGACAGCAGCCCTCCCCCCTATTTCAACATCTCGCCCGATGCCGCCCTGACCGAAATGGACGAGCCCGTCAGCACCGGGGATTTTGCCGGTCTGGCCGCGCGCTGCGTGCAGGGGCGGGATGACCTGCAGACCTGGGGGCACCAGGAGGAGGGCGGCAAAACCCTGCGGCTCTTCTCGACCTGGGAGATCACCAAATATCTGATCCCCGTGGCCCAGGCCCATTTCCGCCGGGTACTGCGGGCCAATCCCGACCTGCCCCAGGGACGCTCGGAAACGGAAGGTGGCGCCAAGTGGTTCAGCCTCGACGAGGTGCTGGCCCTGCGCGCGCATTTCGCCGCGGAAGGCTCCCGGTCGAAGGAGTACCTGCCCTACCGTCCCAAAGGGCTGCCCGCCAAGATCACGGCCGTGGCCAATTTCAAGGGCGGGGTGGGCAAGACCTCGACCGCGGCACATCTGGCCATGTCGGCAGCGCTCGACGGCTACCGGGTGCTGATCATCGATCTCGACAGCCAGGGGTCCATGACATCGATCTTTGGCGGCAAAATCGCCGATGAGTGGGAGACGGTGTTTCCGCTGATCGCGCGGGATTACGCGCTGGGGCTTCAGGCCGAGAACCGGCGCCGGGTGGAGCGCGGTGACACCCCCCTGCCCCTTGATGACGTGCTGGACACGGCGCTCAACAAAACCGCCCAGGATCTGATCCGCAAAACCCACTGGCCCAATATTGACCTGATTGGCGCGCAGCTGAACCTCTACTGGGCGGAGTTTCAGATCCCCGTCTGGCGCACGAAGCTGCGCGGCTGGAAGCTTTGGGAGGCCCTGTCAGGGGCTCTGGAACGGGACGGGGTACTCAACGAGTATGACGTGGTCATCCTCGACACACCCCCGGCTCTTGGTTACCTGACCATCAACGGGCTGGCCGCTGCGGACATTCTGCTGGTGCCGCTTGGCGCGTCTTTCCTGGAGTTTGACTCCACGGGGCGGTTCTTCGACATGCTGCACTCCACCTTCCATTCCATCGAGGAAGGGGAGAACCTGGCCGCACGGGCTCTGGGACGCCCGGAGACGCGCTTTGAGTGGGATGCGGTACGCGCGGTCATCACACGCTATGACGGCGCCCAGCAGGCCGAGCTGGCGGCTCTCATGCAGGGATACCTTGGTCGCACCCTCTCGCCCTGGCGTCAGGACTATACCGCCCTGGTCGGTCAGGCCGGGGAGCAGGTCAACGGCATCTACGAGGCGGATTACCGGGACTTCAACCGCGATACCTATGCGCGGGGGCGGCGGACGTTCGATGAGACCTATGCGGGTTTCAAGCGGCTGCTGCTGGGGTCGTGGCGGCGCGATGAGCTGGCCGGTGCCACCTCCCGGCCCGTCAGGCGCCAGGAGGCCGTGTGATGGCCCGGCGGCGTCTCATGCCTGGTGTGACCGGCCAGGGAGGCACGCCCGCGCCAGCGGCGCGCTCCGGCCCCCAGGCGCCCATTGCCACCACCGTGGCGGATGCGGCGGGCACCGCGGCGCTGGAGGAGATGGCCGGCGCGTTGCAGTCGGCCCGGGACAGCGGGCGGATGATTCTCGATCTGCCGCTGGACAGGATTTCCGCCGATCACCTGAGCCGGGACCGCATTCCGGTTGAGGATGAGGAGATGGCCGCGCTGCGGGAAAGCCTGCGCCTGCATGGTCAGCGCACGCCCATCGAGGTTACGCCCCTGGAGGGAACCGCCCTGCCCTATGGGCTCATTTCAGGCTGGCGACGGCTTCATGCGCTTAAGACGCTCGCGGCGGAAACCGGTGAGAGCCGGTTCGCAACGGTTCAGGCCATCATCCGCAAACCCGACACGGTGGCCGATGCCTATGTGAACATGGTTGAGGAAAACGAGGTCCGGGTGGGGCTGAGCCAGTATGAGCGCGCCCGGGTGGCGGCGCTGGCCACGCAGCGCGGTATTTTCCCGACCGAGAAGGCGGCGCTGCTCGCGCTCTTTGCCTCCGCCAGCCGGGCCAAACGGTCGCGCATCCGGGCCTTCCTGGAACTTTATCATGCCCTCGACGGGGTGCTGCGCTTTCCGACCCATCTGCCGGAACGTCTGGGCCTGCAGCTTGTGGACGCGGTGCGGGCGGGAGAGGCCGGGCGGATTGCGGAAAAGATCGCGGCAGCGGATCCCGGGTCGCCGGAGGAGGAGCTGGAGGCTTTGCGTCAGGCGCTTGCGCCCGGAACCGCACCCGCCAAACCACGCCCCAAAAAAACGGCGGCGGAGACGGTGGAGATCGAACCCGGCATTGCCCTGGAGCAGTCGCTCAGTGGAAAGACCCTGACCCTGAAACTGCGCGGCAGGGGGGTGACGCCGGAGCTGCGTGACCGGGTGATGCGGGCGCTTAAAAACCTCGACTGAGCGGTTTGTCCGAAATGTTCCGCGCGCGGAACATTTGCCATGCGGGACGTTTTTGCATGCAGGCAAAGCCGTAGCGGGGCCGGGCCGCATTGGACGGCATGAACGTATTCATAAAATCGTGAGTTATTGGACGTATCCGGGTGCGGGTATGTGGGGCGCTTTTGGGCTTGAAATGGTGCGAAAGCGCCGTCGCCTGCGTCGGTAGGGAATTGCGGTGCGGGTTTCCCGCCTCACATCTCCTGACACCAGATTACCCGGTTTTTCGCGTGGGTCACCCGTGATGCGGTGAAATACCTGGCAATGTGGCGTTTTTGCCAGAAGCGCCCTTTGTCTACGGACGTTCCGCGCGCGGAACATGGGGCGACTCCGGGCAGCATTTCGTTAACGTGTTGAGTGGAAATCCGCTTATCTCAAACCCGCCGCAAATGCCTCTTTGCGCTTAATCGCCGTTTAACCAGTTCGGGCGATCCAGTTCCCTGTCAGACCGGCTGAGCCCCTTGCCACAAAGGCTTTCAGGGCCCGGGCGGTCGGAATTTCATACCTCCGTTCGGGCCGGTTGTTTCGTCGGACGGGGGACGGTTGGCAGCTGAAAACGGCGGCAGGGCGCAATGCCTCTCCGGGGTCCGGTTACGGGTCGTGGGTGGCATCCAGGAAAGGTGTGTCCGCGGTCCGGTTTTACGCTGTCTGGGCAGATCCCGGACGGTTCAAAAAAGGAACCGCCGTTCGGGGTGACGTAAGAGGCAAGGACCCCTTCCAGGAATGGCAACAGTCAAGGTATCAAACGCATCGCAGCTCAACTCCGCGATCAGAAGCGCCAGCAATGGCGACACCATTCAGCTCAAGGCCGGCAACTACGGCTCCGTGACGATCAACGGCATCAGCAAGTCGATCACCCTGACCTCGGAACAGGGCAGCAACCCGGCCTCGCTGAGCGGCCTGACCCTGCGCAACTCCGCCAACATCAAGGTGGATGACCTGAAATTCACCGGCAGCGGCAACGCGGTGGCGATCAATGACTCCAGGAACATCACCATCCAGGACTCCTCCTTTGCCGGCAACAAAAAGGGCATTGCCGTCAACCGGGCCGATGATATCACCATCCGCAACAACGATTTCACCAAGATGAACAATGACGCCATCGCCATGACCGGGGTGGACGGCGCGTTGATCGTTGGCAACCAGGTTAAAAACATGGCCACCGGTGGCGGTGCCCATCACGACATGATCCAGATCCACCCCACCCACGGGGCGTCCTCCAACATCACCATCCGCAACAACGTGCTCGACAGCAATGACACCTTCACCCAGGCGATCTATATCGGGTCGGGCACAACGCACAGAAACATTACGATCGACGACAACACCATAACCAGCGGCCACAAATACGGCATCCAGGTGGTTTCCAACGTGCGTGGGCTCGACATCACCGACAACGTGGTGGTCCAGGACCAGGCCGTGAACTCCAGCAGCGACCGTTATGTACCCGAGATCAACGTTTCCCGCGGTTCCTCGGATGTGGAAATTACGGGCAATACGGCCCATGAGATTTACAGCGGGTCCGGCAGCGGCTGGAAGGTGTTTGGCAACACCATCGTCAAGCCTGGCAGCAAGGTCACCGACGGCGGCACGGGGTCCGGTACCGGAGGCGGTGGAACCACTTCGGTGGTGACAAAGGACACCGACACCACCGTGACGAAGGCCGGGTCGGGCAAAACGGTGACCGCCGACGGGGACAGCATCAACGGCTGGACCAAGGTGGTGGCCCGCAACATGGATCTCGATGGCGGGGACACAATCGTGCTGAGGGATTTCGATGCCGGTACGTTCGTGAACGGCAATGACGGCAATGCGCTTGCGGTCAGTGATGGTGGCCGGGACGTGACCATCGACAGCCGTGCGGATGTCGAGGAGATCATCGCCCGGTCTTCCGACGTGCGCACGAAGGTCGAGGGCGATGACACGCTGGTTCTGCGCATTTCCCAGGATGACGGCACCATGGCCCTGCGTCTGGTTAATCTCGGGGATGTGGACGCGCTTCTGTAAGGGCCTTCCTTTCCCTCTCTCCGTGAGCCCGGATGTTCCGCAGCGGACATCCGGGTTTTTTCATGCCCGTTTAGGTCCACCGGACGTCGCGGTGTCACACCGCACGGGATTGTGGGGCCGGGGTGGGGCAAATCCCCGGTTTTCCCTTGACCCCAGGTCGGGAGCGGCCACATTTCCAGGGTATCCGCCATTTAAGACAGTTCAGATCCCTGGGAAGAGAAAACATGGTCAGACCCCATACCATCGTCACGCCAAACACCTGGGAGTTCCTCTCCGAGCCGATGATCGCGCCCACCGGCTTCCGGGAATATGACGCGCGCTGGAAGTTTCCCGAGGAGATCAACCTGCCGGGCATGACCGCCCTTGGCATGGGGATTGGCACCCAGATGTGGGAAAAGGGGCTGAAGCCCGAGATCGCGGTGGGCAATGATTACCGTGACTATTCGCTGGCCATCAAACAGGCCCTGATCCTGGGGCTTGTTCAGGCGGGAATCAGCGTGCGCGACATTGGTCCCGCGCTCTCGCCCATGGCCTATTTCTCCCAGTTCCATCTCGATGTTCCGGCCGTGGCGATGGTCACGGCCTCCCACAACCCCAACGGCTGGACCGGGGTGAAGATGGGCTTCGAGCGGCCGCTCACCCATGGGCCGGAAGACATGGCCCGGCTGCGCGACATCGTGCTGGAAGGCAAGGGCCAGACCCGGCCGGGTGGCAACTGGGAGACCGTCACGGGTGTGCGGGAGGCCTATATCGACGATCTGGTGGGGGATTTCCGCCTCTCCCGGCCGCTGAAACTCGTCTGTGCGACCGGCAACGGTACGGCGGGGGCCTTTGCGCCTGAGATTCTGCGGCGCATTGGCGCGGAGGTTGTGCCGCTGCACATCACACCCGACTACACCTTCCCCAACTACAACCCCAACCCCGAGGCCATGGAGATGCTCCATGACATGGCGGCCGCGGTGAAGGAAAGCGGCGCGGATCTGGCACTTGGTTTCGACGGTGACGGGGACCGCTGCGGCGTGGTCGATGACGAGGGTGAGGAGATTTTCGCCGATAAGATGGGCGTGATCATGGCCCGCGATCTCGCGAAGATTTACCCCGACGCGCAGTTCGTGGCGGATGTGAAATCCACCGGTCTCTACAAAACCGATCCGGTGCTTCAGGAGCATGGTGCGAAAACCGATTACTGGAAGACCGGCCACAGCCACATGAAGCGCCGGGTGAAGGAACTGGGCGCGCTGGCCGGTTTCGAGAAATCCGGGCATTACTTCCTGGCCGAACCCGTGGGGCGGGGCTATGACTGCGGCATGCGGGTGGCCGTGGAGGTCGCAAAGCTGATGGACAGGAATCCGGAGAAATCACTGTCGGACCTGCGCCGCGATCTTGGCCGGACCTGGTCGACGCCGACCATGTCGCCCTTCTGTCCCGATACCGAGAAATATGATGTTCTTGCCCGCATCGTGGAGAAGCTCGAGGCCCGTGCGGCTGAGGGGGGCTCCCTGGGTGGTCAGGCCATCACCGGCATCGTCACGGTCAACGGCGCGCGGGTGGAGCTGGAGAACGGGGGCTGGGGCCTTGTGCGGGCGTCATCGAACACGCCCAACCTGGTGGTGGTCTGTGAGAGCCCCGAAAGCGAGGCGCAGATGCGGGCGATTTTTGAGGATCTCGACGCCATCATCCAGACCGAACCCTCCATGGGGGAATACGACCAGAAGATCTGACGCCGTTCGTGTTTCGGTCATGAAAAAAACCCGGAGGTGTAATGCACCTCCGGGTTTTTCGTCAGGTGGAAAGATCCGGCCTTATTTGTTTTTGCGGCGGCGCTTAGCGGCGCCCAGCAGGCCAAGGCCACCGATGAGCAGCGGCAGGCTTGCGGGAAGCGGAACCGGGGCGCAGTCCTCGGCGTCGAAATTTTTGCCGCCCCAGCCGCCCTGGCCACCGAATTTCCTGTCGCCTTTTTTGTGGTCGAGCAGGCCGCCCAGACGGTCACCGAGTTTTTCGAACCTGTCTTTATGCTCGTCGAATTTGCCACCGAAATCGAATTTGCTGCCGCCAAAATCGATCTTTTTGATCTGCTGCGAAAACCCGCCGCCACGCTTCATGTCGAAGCCTTTCATGATCCCGGCGGATGCGGAAAGCGGCGAAAGCGTCATGGCACCGGCAACGATTGCGGCGGCGATAAGACCCTGAGTGCGGTTGATCATTTTTGTCCCCTTTAAACTGTATTCGGCCCCCCCTCAGAGGCCTTTCCCCTTCAGCCGTCACCGGTCCCGGCCGGTAACAAACTGGTGATTTTGTACCGTTCCGCAGCCTTTTCGATCAATTGTAATAAACTTGATTGGTTAATCGTATGGCGGCAGTTAAGCCGTGTTTTTGCGACTCCTGCGGGCTGTTTTTCAGGTCCGTGGAAGCGGTATGGAGGGTGTGGGGATGCAGGTCGGGATGGATATCGAATATGGCGACCGGGAGCGTAACAGGCTGGATCTGTATCTGCCCGATGATGTGAAAAATCCGCCTCTGGTTGTGTTCATCCATGGCGGGCGCTGGTGCCGGAATGACAAAAGCCAGATCACCCGTCACGACCGTGCCGCGAAACTGGTGGAGGCGGGCCTTGCCGTGGCCTCCATCAACCACACCTGGAGCACCGAAGCACGCTGGCCGGTTCAGCGCGATGATCTGCACCGGGCTTTTGCGTTTTTGCGCGCCCGTGCTGGGGTTCATGGCTATGATGGCAGCCGTGTCGCGGTATGGGGGCAGTCCTCGGGGGCGCATCTTGCGCTTTGGGCGGCTTTTGATCTGGCCGGGAATGCGAAGACCCGGCTGGCCGCCCTGGTGTCCTGGTATGCGCCGTCGGATCTCGGGCGGCTGACGGAGGATCGCCTGGCCGATGGTGTGACCCGGAATTCGGTCCCGACCGGCGGAGCGGCCCCGGAGGATATTCTGATTGGCGTGAGGGTGGAGGACAGCCCCTCCCGCGCCGATGCGGCCAGCCCGCTGTGTTTTTTGCGGAGCCTGCCAGGTGATACGCCTTTGCCGCCCGCACTGCTGGTTCATGGGACAGCCGATACCGTTGTATCCCCCCTTCAGACGCGGCGGCTGTTTGATGTGATGCGGGGGCGTCCAGGCGTGCGGACCGTGGAGCTGCGCCTGGTGGAGGGCGCGGGGCATGGGGGCGATGGTTTCGATGCGGAGGTCGAACCCGCTGTCGGGTTTCTGAAACGGGCCTTCGGGGCGCCTCGGGACAGGTGCTCCAAAGCGTTAAGCGAAACCCCTGATTCACTCAGGACCGCCTGAAATCACGGTTTTCAATGCGTGGGGTGTTTCAGGTCATTGGTCAAACGTCGTGGCCCCGGGTCTTCCGGCGGTGCCTGATGGTGCCGATCAGGGCCAGGCCGCCCACGAGCAGGGGCAGGGAGGCGGGCAGGGGGACCGGCAGCACTGTAGCCGGGGTTGGGCCGCGTTTTTTCCCGCGATGGCCCTGCCGGCCGCTGTCAGGGCGTCCCTGCGGGTCGATCAGCATGTCATTGAGACCAAGATAGCCGTTTTCGCCGGTCCAGCCCTGTTTCGTCCGGGATGTGGTTTTGCCCAGCGACACGCTTTTCCGGCCTTTTGAGGGCGAGGTCTCCCAGGTGGCGCCATGCCCTTTCAGGGGCGCGGCCATGGCCTCTGACGGGGCCTCCAGCAGGAGGGCTCCGGCGGTGATGGCAAGAGCCATGCTGAGTGTTTTCATGCGTCCGCTCATGACTGGCCCGTTCTCTTTCCGGCGGGGTGCCGCGCGGTGCTGATGGTACAGGCCCGCGACTGGCAGCGGCAATCATGTTAGGATTTTGTGGTTAATGCGGTGTTGACCAGGCGGGGAGGGCGGCCCCAAAGAAAAAGGCCTTCCCGAATGCCGCCGGAAAGGCCCTGTCGTGACTGTATGTGAGGCCCGGTCCTAGAAGGAGCCGTCCTTCTGGAAGGGCACGGCCAGTGTCCGGAACAGGATGCGGATGTCCATAAGCAGCGAGTGGCTGCGGATGTATTCCAGATCGAACCGGACCCGCTCATGGGCCATTGCAACATTCTCGACCGGTCCGCGGTTGCCATTGACCTGGGCAAGCCCCGTTACGCCTGGACGGACCCTGTGGCGCTCGTGGTAATGGGGGATCAGCTCCTCAATGTCCTTGCCCTCGACCTCAAGCACCAGCGCGTGCGGGCGTGGACCCACCAGCGACATGCGGCCGCAGAGCACGTCCCAGAGCTGGGGCAGTTCATCAAGGCAGGTCCGGCGCAGGAAACGGCCGATCCGGGTGACCCGGTCATCGTCGCGCGTTGCCTGACGGCGGCCGGACATGTCGGTTCCCTCAACCCGCATGGTGCGGAATTTCGTGACCACGACCACCTCGCCGCCGAGGCCGTAGCGGGGCTGGCGGAAGAAGATCGGGCCCGGGGAACTGGCCCGGATGCCAAAGGCTGTCATCAGAAGGATCGGGGAAAACGTGATGAGGAGTATGAGGGCCCCGAGGCGGTCCATCATGGATTTGACCCGCCAGGACAGTCTGCGCTGCCGTCGGCGTGCGTCCCTGAGGATGAGGGATCTGAATTCAGCGGGTGTTCCGGCATACTTCCGGTGTCCATATCCTGGTACGGCGAGACCGGTATCCAATTCCGCGATATGTGTCATTTAATCTACCTAAAATCGTCCCTGCACACAACAAACGGGATATGCGACACGGGCGTCTCAGCGACGGTCTACGGGTCCAGCGGGCCGGAAAGCCCCTGTGCCTTTCTGAACGCCTCCGGGAAGCCTTTGTGGCGACGCCATCAGTTTGTTGGATGAGTTACCCCTCTCATCGCGTTTTATTAAGCCATTATTTATCCTTAAATTCAAGGAAATTTTGGCTAAAACCGTCAGGGATGGCTCCTCTCTGCCAGGAAATTATGCAGGTGTGGCAAATCGGCTGTTTTGCGGGCGTTCCGTGTTTGGGAGCGCCGGGGGGGACCTGGGGGCAACCCCATGATTTCAGGGATTTTCCCGCTTTGGGAGCCGGGATTTGGAGCCGCCGGGCCGTGATTTTTGGCGTATTTTTCTTTCGAATGCGGGAACCGGCCGGGTGTGGCCGGAGTTTGCCGCGCTACGGGAATCAGCGTGGGCGCATGTTTCGGTTTGAAACGGGCCGGAACCCTGGTTTATCTGCGGGGGCTGGTTCAGGCACGGTGCGGGACCCGCTTTGCAAAAAGGATGCGTGGGACATGGGCTCGGACGAACCGGTGATCAGTGTGGTCATTCCCCATCTCAACCAGCCCGAAAACCTGCGCGCCTGTCTGGCCTCGCTGGAGGCGCAGCGCGGGGATGGCGTGCCGTTCGAGGTGATCGTGGTGGATAACGGCTCGCCGGAACCTCCCGCCGCGGTTTGCGCGGATTTCGGGGGTGTTCGTCTTGAGGTTGAAACAACCCCAGGGCCCGGGCCCGCGCGCAGCCATGGCGCCGGGCTTGCCCGTGGCGGAATTCTTGCCTTTATCGACAGTGACTGTACCGCCGATCCAGGCTGGTTTTCCGCAATCGCGGCGTATTTCCGGCGAAAGGATGCCGCGGATGCCCTGGGCGGGCAGGTGCGCATTGCGCCGGTCAATCCGGAAGACCTGACCATGGTGGAGGCCTTTGAGAGTGTTTACGGCTACCGTATGAAGCTCTTCATCGAGCGGGACAACTATGCGGCGACCTGCAACATGGCCGTGCGGCGGGAGGTCTTTGAAAAGGTGGGGCCCTTCGCGGGCATAAACGTGGCCGAGGACATGGACTGGGGGCAGCGGGCCACGGCGATGGGATACCGCATCGAGTACGTGCCGGAAATTGGAATTCACACGCCCGCGCGGGAGAATTTCGCCGATCTGACCCGCAAATGGGACCGGCATATCGCCCATGACTTCGAGGTGGTGCCGGCAGGGATCGTGCCCCGTCTGAAGTGGCTTTTGCGGGCCGCTGCGCTTGCGGCGTCGCCCCTGGCGGAGATCCCCACCATTGCCAGGACGGGGTATCTCAGCGGTTTTGGCGACCGGCTGCTGTGTTTGCGCGGGGTGGTGCGCATCCGCTGGTACCGGGCCTGGAAGATGCTGCAGCTGGCTTTCGGGGCTGACGGGTCGCGCATGAGCGGTGGCTGGCACCAGACCGGCGGTCGGGGATAGTGCCCCGGTCCGGGACCCTTTTGTCCTAAAACCCCTCCACCACGATTTTGCCCCTGGCCTGACCTGTTTCCACAAGCCGGTGGGCCTCACGGATGGATGCCTGGAGCCGGACTGTCACCTGCATCAGGGCCGCAGCCCGTCTCTTTTTGGCATCAGCGAAAGCGACGGAGAACGGGAGAAGACACCGACGCCTGCTGAAGCTTTTCGATCCTGCGGGCCATCAGAAAGGGTTTTCCTCATCAGGGTCGACCATGCCGCGCCCGTGGCACTGCCAGCAGGGCCACTGGAAATGAAGTTTCCCATCCGGCTGCCGTTCAACCTGATTGCCGTTGCAGGTAAAGCAAAAGGTCAGAGACCTGCCCTGATGGATAATATCGGCCGTGTGTATGGTGATATCGTCATCGATCCGTTTTCTCGGCATTCTCTTCCCCCTTTCACGTGATAACAGCCCGCGCGGGCCTGTTACGTCAGGAATATGATCCTACGGCCAAACTGTCCGGGTTGGCCATATACCGGTTGCAGGGGAGGGAGGCCCGGTTCCCTGCGGCAGAGATCCAAACAGGGCCGCGCGGGGCTAACCGGCGGGGCTGAAGGAGATTTTCCTGTCGGGAAAGGCTTTGCCCAGGGCGGTCATGGCGTCGAGCCAGTCGCTGCCGCCCCACTGGTTGAGAAAGGCGTAGGTTTTACCGTTCAGCCGCATGAGATCCGCGTCGTCGCAGAAATAGCGGATGGGGTCGAAGCGGCGGCCTTCGGCCGCGCGCATTTCACCGGCAAGGCGCAGGAACTCCTCCCGGCCGACCTCACCCTCCACCGCGATGAGCGCCCGGTTTGAGCGCGGGCCGCAATGGGCCGCGACCTCCTCCGGTGCCACGCCGGTTTCCACCAGATACCGGAAGGTGCGGTGGATGACGCGGCGCTTGGGCTCGGCGGTGAAGCGGCTGTCGCCCAGGGTAAGGTCATAGCGGGTGTAATCGGCGCCACCCGCACGGGCGGCGCGCTCGCGGCGGGCCTTCTCGCGGACCTGAACCTGGTATTCAGCGGCCTCGGGCAGGGGGATGACCTGCTGCACGTCCACCAGCACCCGCCCGTCCAGCTCATAGGGCTGCAGGCGCACGCAGCTTATGTCGATGGCCCGTTCCAGAAGCCACAGAACGGAGCCGGTCAGCTCACGGGAAAATTCCGCGGAGGCCAGAACGATCCGCACGTCCTGGGCAAAGGCGTCCTCATCCGGCTCATCCCAGCCGAGAAACTCCAGCAGTTCGGCGCGGGCCTGGGAGCCATCGCTCCCCGAGGCGGCGAGATGGCGGGAGAAGGCGTCCACGGCCTGGTCAAAGGTCATGGTCGAGATCATGGCCGCGTAGCGGATGGCCTGAAGCTCCATGTGGCCGCCATCCTCGGTGCGTTTGAGCTCGATCACCACGGGATTGGCGTTGCGGTCGATCCCGAGCAGGTCGATCCGCCGCCGGGCGCCCTCCCAGTCCCCGAACTCCTCGGCGATGACGAGGGTGTCGGGGGAGATGACGGCAATGTTTTCGCGCAAAAGCCGCTGCAGGTCGTGGCGTTCCCGCATCTGGACCCGTTCAAAGCTGGTTCTGTCGAGGGGGCGTATCCCTTCGCTGGCAAATTCGTAGATCGGCATGGACGCCCCTCCCTGAGCCGGACATGGAGCCGCGTATTCAACCCTAACGCGAGCGTCAGGGCAAGCGGTGGCTTCATGCCCGGGGGAGGGGCGGGCAGGTGCGGATGCCGGATCAGGAGGCGAGGTCGAGGACCATCCGGCCCTCGATTTCACCCTTTTTCATCCGCTGAAAGATCGTGTTGATCTCCTCAAGGGGGGCGGTGTCGATGGTGGCTTTCACCTGGCCGTCCCCGGCGAATTCCAGCGATTCCCGCAGGTCGAGACGGGTGCCCACGATTGACCCGCGCACCGTCACCCCGTTCAGCACCATGCCAAAGATGTTGAGCGGGAAGTCCCCGGGCGGCAGGCCGTTGAGGGAAATCGTGCCGCCGCGGTCGACCATGCCGACGGCCTGTTCAAAGGCCTTTTCGCTGACCGCGGTGACGAGGGCGGCCTGAACCCCGCCGCCGGTTTCCCGCACCACCGTGGCCGCGGGGTCCTCATCGGTCCGGGCGTTCACGGTCACCTTCGCGCCAAGGCGCCGGGCCAGGTCGAGCTTGGCGTCATCGACATCGACGGCCACCACGTTCAGACCCATGGCCACGGCGTACTGCACCGCCATGTGGCCCAGCCCGCCGATGCCCGAGATTGCCACCGTGTCGCCGGGCCTGGTGTCGGTCACCTTCAGGCCCTTGTAGACGGTCACACCGGCGCAGAGCACCGGTGCGATACTGTTGAAATCCACATTCGCGGGCAGGTGTCCGACATAGTCAGGGTCGGCAAGCACGTATTCCGCAAAACCGCCATTGACCGAATAGCCGGTGTTTTTCTGGCTTTTGCAGAGGGTTTCCCAGCCGCCGAGACAGTGCCGGCAGTGACCGCAGGCGGTATAGAGCCACGGCACGCCGACCCGGTCGCCCTCCTTCACATGGGTCACGCCCCGGCCCACGGCCGAGACATAACCCACCCCCTCATGACCGGGGATGAAGGGCGGTTCCGGTTTGACCGGCCAATCCCCGTTCGCGGCATGCAGGTCGGTGTGGCAGACACCGGAGGCCTGGATGGCGACCTGGATCATGCCGGGCTCGACCTCCGGAACCGGCGCCTCCTCAATCCGCAGGGGCGCGCCGAGTTCGCGGACAACGGCGGCTTTCATCGTCTTTGGCATTGTTGCGACTCCCTAGAAGAATCCGAGCTTGTTGGGGTTGTAGCTTACCAGCATGTTTTTGGTCTGTTGATAGTGGTCGAGCATCATGCGGTGATTTTCGCGTCCGATGCCGGACTGTTTGTAGCCGCCAAAGGCCGCGTGTGCGGGATAGGCGTGATAGTTGTTGACCCATACCCGGCCCGCCTCGATGCCACGGCCAAAACGGTAGCAGGTGTTCATGTCCCGCGACCAGACCCCGGCGCCGAGCCCGTACATCGTGTCATTGGCCAGCGCCATGGCCTCCCCGGCATCCTTAAAAGTGGTCACGGAGACGACCGGGCCGAAGATCTCCTCCTGAAAGACGCGCATTTTGTTGTGGCCCTTCAGGATGGTGGGCTGGATGTAGAAGCCGTTTTCCAGATCGCCCGTCATTTGGGCAGCGGCCCCGCCGGTGAGAACCTCCGCGCCCTCCTCGACGCCGATGGTCAGATAGGAGAGGATTTTCTCCTGCTGCTCCGCACTGGCCTGGGCGCCCACCATGGTGGCGGGATCGCGCGGGTCACCCTGTTTGATGGCTTTCACGCGCGCGATGCAGCGCTCGATAAAGGCCTCGTAGATGTCCTCCTGGATCAGCGCGCGGCTGGGGCAGGTGCAGACCTCGCCCTGGTTGAAGGCAAAGAGCACGAAGCCCTCCACGGCCTTGTCAAGAAACGCGTCATCCTGGGCCATCACGTCGGAGAAGAAGATGTTGGGGGATTTTCCACCCAGTTCCAGCGTGACCGGAATCAGGTTCTCGGTGGCGTATTTCATGATCATGCGGCCCGTTTGCGTCGAGCCGGTGAAGGCGATCTTGGCGATGCGGGAGGACTGCGCCAGTGGTGCGCCCACCTCGGCCCCGTAGCCGTTGACGATGTTCAGGACACCCGGCGGCAGCAGGTCGCCAATGATTTCCGCCAGAACCATGATGGCGGCGGGGGTCTGTTCGGCGGGTTTGAGGACGATGCAGTTGCCCGCGGCCAGCGCCGGGGCGAGTTTCCAGGCGGCCATCAGGATCGAGAAGTTCCACGGGATGATCTGGCCCACGACGCCGAGCGGCTCATGGTAGTGATAGGCGACGGTATCCGCGTCGATCTCGCTCATCGTGCCTTCCTGACCACGCAGAATGCCCGCGAAATAGCGGAAATGATCGGCCGAAAGGGGGATGTCGGCGGCCATGGTCTCGCGGATGGGTTTGCCGTTGTCCCAGGTCTCCGCCGTGGCGAGGCGTTCGAGACTGGCGTCGATCGCATCGGCGATTTTGAGCAGGATGTTCGCCCGCTCCGCCGCCGGCGTGGCCCCCCAGGCGGTTTTCGCCCCATGGGCCGCATCCAGTGCCAGGTCCACATCCGCCGCACCCGAGCGGGCCACCTCACAGACGATGGCGCCGGTGATGGGCGTAATGTTGTCGAAATACACTCCGCTGACAGGGGGCGTGAATGTGCCGCCGATGTAATTGTCGTAGCGGGTTTTGAAGGGGGACGTGAAACGCGTGTCGACCTGGGTCATCTCATTCATGGGTTTTTCCTCCGTTATGCGCCCGACTCCCGTGTTCGGGTCTGGAATGACCCTGGCGGCCGGGACGGTGGGCTGTCAGCCGGGGTGGCGCGGTTTGGGGCGGGGATGTGTTTCAGAACCGGGACAGGTCGGGGCGGTTTTTCGCGAAGTACCGCCGGTTCGGGGACCTGGACGGGTCACATGCCCTGGAACCGGTTCCCGGAGCGGCGTGTTGTTCCGTGGAGAGGGCCCAGCCCGTTTTCCTTTCATGCCGATGGGCCGGACCCGACACGGATGCATGGCCGCCGGCCCGCCGGCATGGCGGCCCGTGACAGGAAGGCAGGACCATGACCTCTACCGATATTGCCATCGACGGCCCCGATACCGCCCGCGCAAAAAGCCGGGAGACGGGCAAAACGGCGGCGCTCTACCGCATGGACATGCCCGGGCATCTCTGCCCCTTCGGGCTGAAATCGAGATCCCTGCTGAAGCGCCGGGGTTATGAAATCGACGACAACCTGCTGACAAGCCGGGAGGAGGTGGACGCTTTTCTGGAGGCGCACGGGGTGGAGACGAGCCCCCAGACCTTTATCGACGGTGAGCGGATCGGCGGCTATTCCGGGCTGAAAAAGCATTTCGGGCTGAAGGTCCTGGGCGGGGATGAGACGACCTATACGCCGGTGGTGGCGATTTTCGGCGCGACCGCGCTGATGGCCCTGGCGGTCGTTCTGAACCTTTATGACGGTTTCCCCGTCGCGACTTTCCTCAAATGGTTCTTCGCCATCTCGATGGTGGCCCTGGCGATCCAGAAACTGCAGGATGTGGAGGGGTTCGTGAACGGGTTCCTTGGCTATGACCTGCTGGCCCGGCGTTACGTGCCCTATGGCTACGCCTATCCCTTTCTGGAGCTTTATGCGGGTATTGGCATGATGGTTCTGATCGGGTCCGGCAGTCCGCTGATCTGGCTGGTGGCGCCGGTGGGTGTTTTCATTGGCACCATTGGGGCGGTCAGTGTCATCAAGGCGGCCTATATCGACGGGCGCGATCTGAAATGCGCCTGTGTCGGGGGCGGGTCGAATGTACCGCTGGGGGCGATCTCGCTCAGTGAAAACCTGATTATGGCCGGTATGGGCCTGTGGATGCTTGGTCTGTGGTTCGTGACGGCCTGACGGCCCTGTTCGCTCAGTTTCCCAGTCCCAGGCGCTTCATGCGGCGGTAGAGGGTGGCGCGGCCCACGCCCAGGGCGCGGGCGGCCTCCGAGACATTGCCGTTTGCCCGGGCCAGAGCCCGTATCACGGCGGCGCGTTCGCCCTTCTCGAAGCCGGACGGGCCGTCACCGCGGCCGAACAGGTCCGGGGCCGGGCGGGGTTTCAGGGCGCCGTCGGGCTCAAGCCCGAAGGCCCTGCGCGCGTCGCGGGTGGCGCCGACCACGATGTCATCGGCATCCACGGCCAGAAGCGCACCGCCGCCCGCGCCGCCCTCTCCCGCCACGATGATGCGGGCTTTGGGCCAGGAGGCGCGGAAGAAATCGGCCTCGATGGCCCGGGCGGTTTCCTCCACCATGGCCGTTGTCAGCCGGTTGTAGCTCTCGGTCTGGTCGGCGCGGGCCGAGGAGACGTCCAAAGCGGCCAGCAGGCGTCCGTCGGGGCCAAAAATGGGCGCGTCCATGCAACTCATGCCGATATTGCGGGCCAGGAAATGCTCATCGCGGTGGATGGTGACCTGGCGGCGCTCGGTTAGACAGGTGCCGATGCCATTGGTGCCCTCGGCGGCCTCGCTCCAGTCGGAGCCAGGGCAGAGCCCCCAGTCCTGGAATGTTTCCTCATCCGCTTCGGGACAGCGCTGGTCGAGGACAATGCCGTCCGCATCGGTCAGCAGAACCGCGCAGCCCGCGTTCCCCACCAGGCCAAACAGCCGGTCGAGGCGTGGCTCGGCCACCCGCATGAAGTGTTCCAGCCTTTCGCGACGCTCCTTCAGGCCGGCCGCGTCAAGCCGTTCGCCGGAGGTTCCGGTGGCGGGATCCAGCCCGTGGCGCTCCGCCGAACGCGACCAGGAGGCGGCAAGAGGAGAGCGCGCGGCCGCGGAGCGCGACTGCACCGTGCTCATCACCTTTTCCACGTGACTGGTCCTGTTCCCGGAGATGTTCCGTCCCTCCTCCCGGGCGGAACAATACCCTCCCGCCGCGGGGCTGGCAATTTTTTAGCGTGCCGGACGTGGTGCGGAGGGCGGGAAGCCCGTTAACCTTTTTACGTTTACCAACCGCTCAAAAAGGCCTCTTTCCCGTCATTTTCATGTGACCTGGCAGGAACAGAAGGAGAAAATTGTGATGTGCGTTATTCATTCCCTAAATAAGCGGTGCTATGGCCCCCATATACCTGTTACGATACCGGAATGGTTGCGGAAATGTGTTCAGGGCATGTGTGTTTGGGTAATGTGGTATGGGAATGTCGGGTACCTTGAAAATCTATGACGATCATTTTGGACTGACGGAACGGCCGTTTACGCTGCTGCCCGATCCCGATTTCCTCTACTGGTCCGACAACCATACCCGCGCCTATGCCATGCTCGAATACGGCATGCTGACCCATGCGCCGCTCACGGTGATCACCGGAGAAATCGGGGCGGGCAAGACCACGCTTCTGCGTCATCTGCTGCGCTCCCTGCCCGAGGAGTTCACCGTAGGGCTGATTTCCAACGCCCAGGGCAACCGGGGCGAGCTTTTGCACTGGGTTTTGATGGCTTTGGGCGTGCCCACCTCCAGCAACGCATCCTATGTGGAGCTGTTCGCGCTCTTTCAGGACTTCCTGATCGAGGAATACGCTGCCGGACGGCGGACCATGCTGATCTTTGATGAGGCGCAGAACCTGGCGGTGGAGACGCTGGAGGAGCTGCGCATGTTCTCCAACATCAACGCCGACAAGGATGAGCTTATCCAGATGGTTCTGGTGGGCCAGCCGGAGCTGCGCGATCTTATCGCCCAGCCACGCCTTGTGCAGTTCGCCCAGAGGATTGCCGCGGAATACCATCTGCCGGGCATGACCGCCGAACAGGTTCAGGACTACATCAACCACCGGCTCAGCGTGGCCGGGGCCGATCATGAAATTTTTACTCCCGCCGCCTGCGAATGTGTGTATCAGGCGTCGCGGGGGGTGCCGCGGCTCGTAAACCAGATTTGCGATTACGCGCTGGTATACGCGTTTACCGATGGTAAGGACATTGTGGATGCCGCCGTGATTGAGCAGGTCGCGACGGATCGACGCATGCATGGCAATCTGAAACTGGCGGTCTGAGGCCGCTTTCGGAAACATATCGGGTGGCCCGGCGCGCGGTCACCGGCAGGAACGTTACGGATGGCAGAGTAAAACGATGGGCAAGCTGGATCTGAAATTCTACTGGGCGATATTTTTGCGCCGGTCGCCGTATTTTATGCTGGTGGCAGCCCTTCTGACCGCGATCGGGCTGACGGTGGCGTTTATCCTGCCCCCGGTCTACATCTCGCGGGCCTCGATCCTGGTGGAGCCGCAGCAGATTTCCGGCAATCTGGTGCAGTCCACCGTGGCCATCGATCCCTATCAGCAGATCCAGATCCTGCAGCGCCGGGTGATGACCCGCGCCAGCCTGTTCGATCTGGCGCAGAAAACCGGCATTGCCGCGGACAACCCGGAGGCCACCACCGAGGACATCATCCAGAACACCGCCCGGCGCATCGTGTTCTCGGGCGGCGAGCCCCAGGAGGTGACCCGCAACGGACCGGCTCCGGAAGCGATCATGATCGGTGTCTCCTTTGAGGCCGAGGATGCGGCCCTTGCGGCGCGCGGCGCCAATGAGGTCGTCAGCCTCATTCTGCAGGAAAACCTGCGCAGCCGTACCAGCAAGGCCGAGGAAACCGTGCGGTTCTTCGAGGCCGAGGTCGAGCGGCTGAGCGCCGAGCTTGAGGAAACCTCCGCGGCCATTTCCGCTTTCAAGACCGACAATGTGGAAAGCCTGCCCGACAGTCTCGAAACCCGTCGCCAGCAGCAGTCCCTTGAGCAGGAGCGGCTTCTGGCGCTGGAGCGTGAGGAAAGCGCGCTGCGCAACGAGCGGGCCACCACGGTCTGGGTGTTTGAGCGGACCGGCACCACCGGTAATCTCGTGACCCGCAGCCCGGAGGAAACGGAACTGGAGGCGCTGAAAAGCGAGCGCATCAAGCAGCTTGCAGTCTATGCGCCCACCAGTTCGCGCATCCGCATTCTCGACACGCGCATTGCCGCCCTTGAGCGGCTTGTTGAGGAGCAGCGCGCCACGCGTGTGGTTGAGGGAGGCGGGGATCTTGCCGCCGGCCCCAGTTCCGAACTTGAGCTTGAACTGGCCCCGATCGACGCCCGTCTGGAATTCATCGCCCAGGAAAAGGCCCTGATCGAACAGACGCTGGTGGATCTGCAGAGCTCCATTCAGCAGACCCCGTCCAACGAGATGACCCTTGAGCGTCTGGAGCGTGAGATGGCCGGTCTGCGCGCCCAGCATGACAGCGCCACCTCGGGCCTTGCCCAGGCCCAGGCCGGTCTGCGTATCGAGCTTGATGCCCAGGGCGAGCGGTTCACGGTGATCGAGAACCCGGTCGAGCCCACCGGTCCCGAAAGCCCCAACCGCAAGCTGATTGCCATGGCCGGCATGGCCGGAGGTATTGGCGCGGGCCTGGGTCTGATCGTGCTGATGGAACTTCTCAACCGCAGCATCCGCCGTCCGGTGGACCTGACATCGACACTGGGCATCCAGCCCATCGCCACCATTCCCTATATCCGCACCGCGGCCGAGGCGCGGCTGCGCCGGGGGCTGATCGTGGGGTCGCTTTTGTTCGTGCTGGTGGTGATCCCGCTGGGACTGTTCCTGGTGAACACCTATTACATGCCGCTTGATCTTCTGGTGGACCAGATCCAGGAGATCGTCCGGCCCGGGTCGGCCCCGGAAATTGCGGAACCCGCGCAGCAGTAACCGGTACAGACCGGCACTGCCGGCCGTTTAAGGAAGAGAGTATGGAACGCATTCAGGCAGCCATCCAGAAGGCCAAGGGAAAACGCGGCGACGCTCCGGCCCGTGCCGGACGCCGTCCCGTGGGCGTGTTTGAGGCCTCCAGCACGACGGCGCGCGCCACCAACGACCAGCAGGAGGCCAATCCGGCCTGGGACGCGCTGCCGGAGTTCGAACCGGATCCAAAGCTGATGATGAAAAACCGCGTTATCACCTTTGCCGATACCGACCCGAGCCACACGGCCTTTGACATGCTGCGCACCCGTATTCTGCGGACCATGCGCCAGAATGACTGGGTGTCCCTGGGCATCACCTCCCCCACGGCGAGCTGCGGCAAGACCATGACCAGCCTGAACCTCGCGTTCAGCCTGGCGCATCAGCCGGATCTGCGCACGGTTCTGGTGGATCTCGACCTGCGCCGCCCCATGGTGGGCAAAACCCTTGGTATCGAGCGGCCCCAGTCCATGGCCAGCATGCTTCAGGGCACCCGTCCCATTGTTGAGAATTTTGTACGCCACGGCTCAAACCTGGCGATTGGCACCAATGCGGCACCGATTAAGAACTCCTCGGAGCTTCTGCTGAATGCGGCCACCACGGAAGGCGTTGCGCGGTTGCGTTCGGCCTTCCAGCCTGATGTAATTATCTATGACCTGCCGCCCATGATGATGAGTGATGACGCCATGGCGTTTTTGCCGCATATGGACTGCATGCTTCTGGTGGCGGGTGCGGAAAAAACCAGTCTTGATGAGGTTGATACCTGCGAACGGGAGCTTTCCGAGAACACCAATCTGCTTGGGGTTGTTCTTAACCAGTGCAGGTATACTTCTGATTCGTACGGATACTACTGATCCTGCCGGGAGGATGTTTTTGTGCGGCGGTCGTCCCGGACCGGCCGGCCCCTGATCATATGCAGGTGGTGAAACAATGCTTTATTCCGGACTGAGCGAGGCCCCGCTGTCCGAACGGGTTTTTGATGTATGTATTGCCGGAGGCGGACCTGCCGGTATTACCCTGGCGCGGCGGCTTGCATCCCAGGGCATGGATGTTCTTCTCATGGAGGGGGGCGGTCTGGAACTGACCGTGGACTCCCAGGACCTCTATGACGGTAAAAACATTGGTCTCGACTATTATGAGCCCTATACGGCGCGGCTCCGCTATCTGGGCGGGTCGTCCAACCACTGGGGCGGGCGCTGCCGGGAACTGGATGCGATGGATTTCCATTCCCGCCCCTATCATCCCCTGAGCGGCTGGCCGATTGAGAAGGCTGAACTCGACGCCTATGCCGAGGAGGCGGATGCCATTCTCGAGATCGGCCCGCGGTCCGCGGTTCCGGACACGACCGTGAAACTGGGTGGGGAGACGGTTGAGCGTCTGACCTACCGTCACAGCCCGGTGAAATTTCTCGACAAGTATCTCGATGAGCTGAAAGCGGCCCCGAACATCCATGTGGTCATCAACGCGAACCTCGTGGACCTGGAACTGAACGAGGGGCTCAAATCCGTTCGTCATGCGGTGTTCCGCTCCCACGATCCCGGGGAGCGGGAATATCGGATTTCGGCCCAGGCCTTCTGTCTGTGTATGGGCGGGCTGGAAAATCCCCGTTTCATGCTCAACGCCAACCGCCAGGTGCCGGCGGGGATCGGGAATGAAAATGACCTTGTCGGGCGCTATTTCATGGAGCATCCGCATTTCGTCATTGGGGACATCCTGTTTGAGGATACGGTGCCCGAGACGGAAAACTATTCCATGCCGATGGATTTCCAGGACGACCGGGAAATGCTCAATTTCTCCGTGCGCGTGGTGACCGAAAAGCTGCATCTTCTGCGGGAGGTCAGCCGTACGGCCCTGTGTGCCACTTCTTTTGGCGAGCGACTGGCCCGGGCCGTGCTGGGGCGCAATATCGACTGCGACGTGGGCGGCACGGATGAGTATTTCGATGCGCGCGCCTTTCTGGCGGACAATCCGGTCGGTCACGTGCAGGTCAATACCGAACAGTTCCTCAATCCCGACAGCCGGGTGACGCTGCTCGATGAGACCGATGCTCTGGGCATGCGGCGCATTGCGGTGGACTGGCAGCTTGCCGATGAGGATTTCCATACCATGCGTGTGGCCGGGGAATGGATCGGCCAGCGTGTTGCCGCCGAGGGGCTTGGCCGCGTGCGCCTGCGCGACTGGCTTCTGAACCGGGACATTGCGCCGCCGGGCGCGGATGAGGAAATGCCTGGCGGGCATCACCACATGTGCACCACCCGCATGAGCGACGATCCCAAACAGGGGGTGGTTGACCGCAACTGTCAGGTGCATGGGGTCGAAAACCTCTTTATCGGTGGCTCGAGCGTGTTTGCCACCGCCGGGCATGCCAACCCGACCTATTCCATCGTGCAGCTTGCGCTGCGCCTGGGAGATCATCTGGGAGAGGCGCTGCAGCAGCAGTCCATGAATGTGGGACGCGGGCTGTCTCCGGCGGGACGGACATGAGCCCAGGGCTGCATGGACCGCGGAAATTTGTTTGCACATTTATATGCGAAAGGTGGATTACATCATGAAAACACGACGCGGATTTTTCCGGTTGCTGCTCTCCGGGCTGCTGGCATCCCGGTTTGCTCCGGCGGCCTGGGCCTCACCGGTTCCGGAAAAGGGTTTTCACATGGTCAATGGCTGGATTTTGACCGACAGCGATGTTGAGGTGCTGAGCCGTTACGAAAGCTGAGGTTCAATGCCGTGCCGGGGGGCGCGGCGCCGGTGGACCGGAAAATGACCCGGTCCGCATTCCGTAGCGGATGGTGATGTTCCGGACGGGAGTTTCTTTTCTGTTGGGGTGATCCTTTAATGATTGTCGATGCGGGTGTCGTTGACCGGACGCTGTTCAGCCGGGTCTTCGATGTATGTGTGGTGGGTGCGGGACCGGCGGGGATAACGCTGGCCGAGAGCCTTGCGGCTCAAAATCTTGACGTGGCGCTGATGGAGGCCGGGGATCTGGAGTTTACCTCCGAATCCCAGGAGCTCTATGAGGGCGATATTGTTGGGATGGACTATTTCGATCTGGATGTGCCGCGTCTGCGCTTTTTTGGCGGGACCTCCAACCACTGGGACGGGCGCAGCCGGAGCCTTGATCCCCATGATTTCCGTCCGCACCCCTGGCACGCCCTGAGTGGCTGGCCGGTTACGGCGGCGGAACTGGACCCGTGGCGGGCGAAGACGGATGAGATCCTGGATCTGCCACCCCGGGACGTGTTTCCCGATGAAATCGTCGAAGGGGCCGAGGATGATCTGCGCTCCATCCGGTTTCGGCGCAGCCCGCCCACCCGGTTTAACACCAAATACCGGGACGGAATGGCGGCCTCCGGGCGCATTACCCTGGTGGTCAATGCCAACCTGGTGGATCTGCGGCTCAATGAGGCCCTGACCACGGTGGAAACTGCGGTTTTCCGCTCCTACGATCCGGATGACACCGGATTTACCGTCCGGGCCCGGGCTTTCTGCCTGTGCATGGGGGGGCTGGAAAATCCCCGCTTTCTGCTCAATGCCCGCAGTCAGATGCCTGCCGGTATCGGCAACGCCCATGACCAGGTGGGCCGGTATTTCTCCGAGCATCCCACCTACCGGATCGGGGAGGTGCTCTTTGAGAACGGGGCTCCGAAATCCCGGGGATATGCCCCGACACCGGAGATGATGGACCGGCTGGAGGTGCTCAACTCCAACATCCTGCTGCTCAGTGAGGGGCTGGATCCCGGGACCGAGGCCCTGCGCAGCCTGGCCTGTTCCGCGGATTTCATGGAGGAACTGGCACGCAAGGTTCTGGGCCGGGGTTTCGACTGCGGGGTCGGCGGTCTTTCGGCGTATTTTGAGGTGCGCCGGTCGGAGGCCTGGCATCATGGCGGTCTTGGGATCATCATTGAACAGGCGCTCAACCCCGACAGCCGCGTGCTGCTTTCCGACCGCAGGGACAGGTTTGGACATCAGCGGATTGCGCTCGACTGGCGTCTTGCGCCGCTTGACATCCACACCATGCGTGAAACCGCCGTGGTCATGGGGCAGTATCTGGCCTCGGAGGGTATCGGACGGCTGCAGGTCGCTGACTGGCTGCTGGCGGAGCCCGCGCGGGTGCCGGGCCTGTGGGATGAGGGTCACGAGGTGGCGCTGAGCCATCACATGTGCACCACCCGCATGAGCGACAGTCCGAAAGAGGGCGTGGTGGACCGCAACTGCCGGGTACACGGCATGGAAAACCTCTATATTGGCGGCTCGAGCGTGTTCGCGACCGGTGGACATGCCAACCCGACCTGGACCATCGTGATTCTGGCGCTGCGTCTTGGGGATCATCTTGGGCGAAACCTTTCGGAACACGCCCTGAAGGTTGATGATCCGGCGGAACGGCTGGAGCCGGCATGAATGTCCCGGCCCCGTTCGGGGGCCGGTGAATACCACGGCCTTCCCCTGGCGGAAGGTCCTCACGCCCCTGGGCATCGGAAATGACGGAGACGGGACCGGAACATGATCATCTCACACGAACACCGGTTTGTTTTCGTGCATATCCACAAAACCGCGGGTGAGGCGGTGACCCTCGCCCTCCTGCCCCGCATGGGGCGGGGCCTGGCGCTTGGCGGCACCACCTGGGGCAACGTCAAAAACCTCTGGTACAGCCGGGCCAAAGGCGTCTCCAAGCACAGTGACGCGGCGGAGATCCGGGCGTTTACGGGTCCGGAGACCTGGGAGAGGTATTTCACCTTTGCCTTTGTCCGGCATCCCTTTGACCGGGCCCTGTCGTTCTACAGCTATCTGGGCCAGATGTCGGACCGGCGCGAGGGCCCGGGCGTGCGGAATTTTCTCTACGGCATGCCGTTTTTCAACCGGGGCGATCCGCGCGGCTGGCCTGGGGTGCAGGCGTACCGGGAGGCGGAGGATTTTTCCGCCTTTATCCGCCATCCGAAATTTGTGGCCGACCCTGGATCCAATGCCCAGGCGGATATCCTCTGCGACGGGGAGGGGCGGATACTGGTGGACTTTGTGGGCCATTTCGAGCGGCTGAACGATGATTTTGCGGAAGTCGCCAGACGCATTGGCATGCCTGACCTGAAACTGCCCATGCACAATGCCTCCGTGCGCTCCCGGGCCCGGACCATGGCGGCGGCGGATCAGGAGCTTTTGCGGGAGTTTTATGCCCGGGATTTCGAGGCTTTTGGCTTTGATACGGCCGGATGGGAATTGCCCTGAGCGGACCGTTGTGGTCTGAATTGCCCAAGGCGCCGGGGCGGAAAATCAGCTCCGGCGCCTGAGTGTGGACAAGCTGGATGCCCCGAACATGACCGATGCCCAAACATCCGCGCCACGGCCAAACATCTTTGTGGTCGGCGGCTCAAAATGCGGCACCACGAGCCTCTACCGCATGTTGCAGCTGGCCGATGGCATCGGCACCTCCAATACCCGCAAGGAACTGCATTACTTTTCCGCGCCCGAGATCGTCCAGCGTCTGGCCGCACCCGGCGATGAGGGGGTCGCGAAACTGGTTTTGCGGGATGAGGCCGATTACCTGGCGGAGTTTTCGCATCTGCCCGCCGATATGGCCAATATCGTCGATGTCTCGCCTAGCTATCTGCAAAACCCGCAGGTGCCCGCGCGCATCCGGGATTTCGCACCGGAGGCCCGGATTGTCATCTTTTTGCGCAATCCGGTGGGCAAGGTGTTTTCCCAGTACGTGCATCTGTGGTCCTCGGGGCAGGAGACCCTGCCCTTTGAGGAGGCGTTCGACAAGAGTACCGAACGCCGGGAAGCCGCGTATTCGCCCATGTGGGATTACCGCTCAGGTGGTTTTTATGCCGGACATCTGCGGCGCTACCTGGACCTGTTCGGGAAGGACCGGGTTCGCGTGGAGATTTTCGAAGAGTTTTTCGGACCCGATCCCGTGGCCCAGAACGGGCTCGCCGATTTCATGGGTATCCGCTTTGCCGAAGGTCCGCCGCCCAAAATCAATGTCAGCGGTCGGGTCAAATCCCCGCTGATGAAGGCCGTGCTTGGCAACAGTGCCCTGAAAGGGGCGTTCCGGACCCTTGTGCCACTCTCCCTGCGGGACCGGCTCTCGGGGGCCATCCGCGGCTCGGTACAGACGGAAAAGCCCAAGATCAGTGACGTCATGCGGGCCCGTCTTGAGGATCTGTACCGCGATGATGTGGCCGAGGTGGAGGCCATTCTGGGCCGCAGGATCGGCTGGTTTTAGCCCGTTTGACCCCAGTGGTCTGATTTTTCTGTATTTTTGGCCGGCTACGCGATTTTTGGCCAAATGGTTTCACCCTCTCACACAGGGGTGAAGACTGAACACCGCTCCGTGATCAGGCGAAACAGTTTGGGCATTTGATGAGTATTGTTTCCATGAGAGCCGCGCAGGCTTCCCCATCCGGGACCGGATTTACACGGTCCCGGGTGGTCAACCGAAACACTGCCCTGAGGGAAAAACCGTTATGACCAGCAAGTTCGCAATCGCATTCGCCACCATCGCCGCCCTTTCCGCCACCGCACCGGCCTTTGCCGGACCGCAGTCGAAAGAGGGTCTGACCCTTAACCAGATCGCCATTGAAAGCTACAACTCCGGCCGCTCCGCCCAGGACCGCCAGCCCCTGTCCATCGACCGCAACGGTTCCCCGGCGCTCGAGGCCCAGGCCATTGCCAGCTACAACAACGGCAAGAACGCCAGAAACCGTCAGGAAATCACCTCCACGGGCGACATGGAGGTCGCCTCCCGCGCGGTTAATCCCGGCAGCCCCGCTGACAGCCAGCTGATCGCCTCCGCAGGTCTGACTGCGGAAGAGGCCGAAGGTCTGACGCTCAACGAGATTGCGGCCTTCAAATACAACAAGAACCGCTCCCGGCATGACCGTCAGGGCGTTCCCGCGGTCAAATAATCCGGGTCGGGCGGATTTCCTCCGCCGGTCCTGACATGAAAAAGCCCCGGTTCCGAACTCGGACCGGGGCTTTTTTGTCTTTGCCGGCATCAGTTTGAGATGCCCACGGCCCGGTGAAGGTAGCGAAGATCGCTCAGCTGACCCGCGAGGAAGCCGGCCACGTCGGCACGCGGGATTTTCAGCGTCAGGGCCCGGTCGCCGGGTTTGATGTCCTCCCGGAATCCGCCTTTGGCAGGACCGTCGACGAAGGCGCCGGGGCGTACAATGGTCCAGTCGAGGCCGCTGGCGCGCACCATGACCTCCTGCCGTTCATGGTCAAGGAATACCGGCCGCAGGATCAGGCCGAACATGATGCGCTTCCAGAAGAAGTTGAGGTTGCTCCAGCTCTCATGCGCCCCCAGGGTCGACTGGCAGATCAGGCGACGGATCCCGTGTTCCCGCATGGCTTCCATAACGTTCAGGGTCCCCTCCGAGCGGATCCGGCTTTTGCGCGACATGCCCGCGCCGAGCGTGATCACCACCGCGTCATGACCGGGCAGGGCGCGGGACACGTCCTCACGGGACATGGCGTCGCCCGCCACGCGGGAGAGGCGGGCCGCATCGATTTTCAGTTTTTCCGGGTTGCGGGCAAAGGCCGTGACCTCATGCCCGTCCTCCAGCATCCGCGTGACGGCGGGGGCGCCGACGGTTCCGGTGGCTCCGAAGACGATGACTTTCATTTTGAGGCTCCTTTTCAGATTACTTTACACCATGTCAAGTTGACGGATTGTGGATTACCCCTTAACTTGACATCATGTCAAGAAAAAATGAATCCACCCGGAACCGCATCCTCAAATCCGCCTGGACCCTGCTCGAAAAAGGGGAGGGCCCCGTGCGCATGAGCGATATTGCCAAAGCCGCCAAAATCAGCCGCCAGGCGCTCTACCTGCATTTTCCCAACCGGGCGGATCTGCTCATCGCGGTGACGCGTCATCTCGACGAGGTGCATGACGTGGAGGCGCGGCTGGCGGAAAGCCGCATGGCCCCAAGCGGGGTCAAGCGGCTTCAGGCCTGGATCGCGGCCTGGGGGGATTACATTCCGCAAATTCATGGAGTGGCCCGGGCCCTGATGGCGATGCGGGACCATGACGCCGAGGCGCGCGCCGCCTGGGAGGGGCGTATGGCGGCCATGCGGGAGGGCTGTGCCGCCGCCGTTGCGGCGCTGGAGGCGGATGGGGACCTGCGGGAGGGCCTGAGCCCGGTGGAGGCCACCGACCTGCTCTGGAGCCTTCTGTCCGTCCGGGTCTGGGAGCAGCTCCGCCTGGACTGCGGCTGGCCCCAGGAGCGTTACATCGCGGTCACCCAGGAGACGGCGCGACGGGCTCTGGTCGGGGGGTGAGGACGGAATGCGCAGCTTTCCCCATGCGCGGGTTTATCGCTCCTGGGGGGCGTGAACCGGCCGTTTTGCGGTCAGGGGCTCGAACCAGGAAACCGTTCTCTCCAGCCCCTCCTCCAGTGTCACGGTTGGCTCCCAGCCAAGTTCGGTGCGGGCGCGCCTTATGTCCGGGCGGCGCTGCAACGGGTCGTTCTCCGGGAGGGGGCGAAACACGGTCCGTGACCTCGATCCCGCCAGTTCGATCACCAGTTTGGCCAGATCGCGAATGGTAACCTCATCGGGATTTCCAACATTTACCGGTCCGGTCACGTCGTCAGGCGCGTTCATCATCCGGATCATGCCGTCAATCAGGTCATCCACGTAACAGAAGGACCGGGTCTGACTGCCGTCGCCGTAAATGGTGATGTCATTGCCCAGAAGCGCCTGAACGATGAAATTGGAAATCACCCGGCCGTCATTCGCCTGCATTTTGGGGCCGTAGGTGTTGAAAATCCGCATGACCCTGATGCGCAGGTCATGCTGACGATGATAGTCGAAAAACAGGGTTTCGGCGCAGCGTTTGCCCTCATCGTAACAGGAGCGTGGCCCTATGGGATTGACGTGTCCCCAGTAGTCTTCCGTTTGCGGGTGCTGCTGCGGGTCGCCGTAAACCTCGGATGTGGAGGCCTGGAGGATTTTTGCGCCCGTCCGTCTCGCCAGTTCCAGAACGGTGATGGCCCCAAGGACCGAGGTTCTGGTCGTGCGCACGGGGTCCTGCCGGTAGTGGACCGGTGAGGCGGGGCAGGCGAGATTGTATATCTCATCGACCTCCACCTCGAGGGGCATCGTTATGTCATGCTCAATCAGTTCAAAGTTCGGGCGCCCGAGCAGATGCGCGATCCCCGACCGGCACCCGGTATGAAAACTGTCGATGCAGAGCACGTCATGGCCTGCCACAACGAGGCGCCCGCACAGGTGACTGCCAAGAAACCCGGCTCCACCGGTGACCATTATCCGTTTGGTGGAAAAGCCGTGCAAATCATCACCCTGGTGTCCCCCGTAGGGCCCGGCCCGTAACGATGGACGACCCTCACCCCTGATTGTGGTAAAGGCTTTTCCCGGGTTCGACAAACCGGACTTTCAGATTTTGGCCTCAGGGAGGCGCGGGCGCGTCTTTTCACCAGCCCGACTGCCAGTCCCTGCGGCGTTGCCAGATGGCGCCCCAGGTGGCGGCGCTTTCCTTTAGCGAGGGGCGTCCGGTCAGGGTGGCGCCGGCCTTTGTGGCGATGAGGCGGGTCAGCGGCATCATGGAGAAGACGAACCGGCCCAGAGGTTTCTGCCAGGCCGGGAAGTGGCGGTTGATCAGGCCCATTTTGCCCGCCAGAGTTTTGACCATCCGGTCGGAGAGGACTTTTTCGGAGGCGCCGCCATAGTGAATGATGGTGGCGTCCGGCGTGATTTGCGGCCGGGCTCCGGTTTTAATGGCGCGCAGGCACAGATCCGCCTCCTCGCCATACATGAAGAAATCCTCGTTGAAGCCGCCCAGTCGGTCCCAGTCCCCGCGGCGCATCAGAAAGAAGCTGCCCTGGACGATGTCGACCTCCCGCACGCTGTCGCGCTGCCAGCCGCCATAGCGTTCCGCATTGAAGATTGCGGAGTTGGGGAAGAGGGATGTCAGGCCGGCGGTGCGGCAGAACACGTTCCACAGCGTCATGCGCTGCCAGCAGGAGGCGGGATTGAGGCTTTTGTCCCCAAAGAGCGTGCGTCCGCCCCAGATGCCGGCTCCGGGCGTTTCACGGGCGAATGCCACCAGGTTGTCCACCGCGTGGTCGAGCACGACCGTGTCGGGATTGAGCAGCAGGATATACTCCCCGCGCGCCTGCTTTGCCGCCATGTTGTTGCCGCCGGCAAAGCCCAGATTGTCCTTGCGGGCCATCAGGTTGATGTGGGGAAATTCCTCCGAGATCGCCTCGGCGGAGCCGTCCTGGCTGTTGTTGTCCACCACCAGAACCTCATGGGGGATGGTGGTCTCGCGCTCCAGGCTGCGCAGACACTCAAGGGTCATCTCACGGGTGTTGTAGGAGATCACCAGAACGGAGACCACGGGATCCTGAACGGGGCTGTCTGACATTGGTATCCGTTTATTCGGGAACGAACCTGGGCAGATAGTCGATATGGGCTGTCAGGAAGTTTTTCAACCGCTCATCGGCCTGGGCCTCGGTTTCCTCCTCACCGATCGGCGTAATCAGGCGCACGACGCTGATGTCGCGGCGGCCGCGCAGCAGGCTGTCGGAAACGGTGTGGAATTTGGTGACCATGTCATTGGCGGTGCTGCGGCCCCGGCCCTCGAACCAGAAATAGACGAGCTGTTTGCTCAGGCCCTTCTGGATGATGGCGCGGTTGAGTGTCAGGCCGCCAAAATCCGTACCCGGCAGGTCGACCCGTGTGGGGTCGATGCGGAACACCTCCCAGCCGCCGGCGGGCAGACAGGCGGCGGGGGAGTGAATGTAGGAGCCGTCGGTTTCCTTGTGGTAATAGGCGACGAAGAAATCCACCGGTGCGGCGGCAGCCGGGCTTACGAAGTTTGACGACAGAAAGTCATCCGCGCCGAGGAATGCCTCGACCTCCGGGTCGAGCAGGGTGCGCTCCCCCCGCCATTCACCGGTGTTCATGGGAAAGAGCACGAAGCTGTCGCGTTCGGGTGTGACGGAGGCGCGGGCGGGGGCGAGAACCCAGGCCGCGGATATGGCGCAGGTCAGGAGCGTCATGGCGATCAGCGCGCCTGAGGCGGGAATGGTGAAAACCCGGCGGAACTGTTCACCAAGGTTGGAGAAATCCATGTCGAGCGCATCGCCCAGATGGCGTTTGTCCCCGGACAGGCGCTGCATCAGAACCGCCATGGCGAAAAGGATGGCGATGCAGGTGAGGAAAATCACCCAGCCCTCGAAAACGTGCAGAAAGCCCTCGGCCTGCTCGATGCCCTTGCGGTCCACCAGAAAGCCGATCACCCCGATGCGGAAGGAGTTCATCAGAACCGCGATCGGCACCGCCGAGAACAGCAGCACCAGCTTGTGCCAGACCGGTCCGCGGTAGAGCACGGCAAAGACATAGGTAAAGCTCATGATCGGGAACATGTAGCGCAGTCCCGAACAGGCCTCGGCCACCTGAAGCTTGTAGGTGCCGAGATCAATGACATTGCCTTCCAGATAGACCGGAACCTGCAGCAGCCGCAGAAGCCAGACGCCGATTTCGGAGGAGAGGAACTGCAGCGCGATGGTGACGTTCCAGTAGATCATGTTGGGCAGAGGCAGCATGAACACCAGGTGCAGCACCGCGGGCCAGAACAGAATGCCGCGCGACCAGCCAAATCCCACCAGAACAAGCCCGCCGATCCAGACAATGAGTCCGTAGGTGACAATGTCCGGAATACCCACGAGGTTGCCGGCAATGGCGGCCAGAAGCCCCAGGGCGATAAGCGCAAGCCCTGGCCAGCGGTCGGTGACCGGCCCGGTGGGGGGCGGTACGGCCTTAAGCTCGCGCAGATACATGTAGAAGGACAGAACCGGAATGACCGGACCGTGGCTGTATTCGGGCCGCGACCAGGCCTCGCCCAGATGCACAAGGCCGGACCAGAAGACGGGCAGGGCGCCGAGGCAGCACAGCAGGAACAGGCCAAAGCCGTAAGTGTCGAGCGGGGTTCCCAAAAATACGGGATGCCGGTGCCGCGTTTCGGCCGTGAATGACATGTCTGACCTCAGTACCTGACGAACCGTCCCGTTCCTTACACAGGGAGGTTGCGTAAGTTTAAATAATCCGCGTGCAAATACCAGGCGCGGCCAAATTATCGTGACCGGCCAGGGCATCCGGATCCTGCAAGCCGTTCCCGAAAGGCCGGATCCGGTTTGCTCCGCACACCTGTTTTTCCCTGTTAAAGGCAACGATATCAAACTTTTGCGGGTCAGGGAAAATTTTATTTCCGACAGGGTGCATCCAAACGGTCTCCTTCGCGCGTCTTTGAGGGTGCAGGGAGTGCGGAAAGACCGCGCTCCGCAACGGTAAAAGGATTTTGGTATGCGTACTGTTTCAATGTTTCTGACCACGGCGACCCTTCTGTCCACATCGGCTCTGGCCCAGGCGGACGGGCATGCGGGACACATGGCGGTTGGTCTAAGCGGCGACAGGACGCTGCACATGATCGACAGCGGCTCGGCGGCGGTAACCGCCTCCATGGAGGTTGAGGGTGTCGACAGGCTTCTTGGCATTGATCTGCGTCCGGCCACGGGTCAGCTGATTGGAGTAACCGACGGGTTCGACATCGTGGAAATTGATCCCGCCAGCGGGGCCGTGACAAAAATCTCGACCATGGACATGGAACTGCCCGTGATGGATGGCCAACCGGTGATCGTGGATTTCAACCCCAAAGCCAACAAGCTGCGCTTCATGACCGGCACGACCAATCACCGCGTTGATATCGAGAGCGGCGCGGTCACGGTGGATGGCAGCCTTGCCTTTGAGGGCGCCGACATGCATGCCGGTGAGGCGCCCGATATTGTGGCCGCGGCCTATATCAATTCGTTTGGCCAGCCCGATGCCACGGCGATGTATGACATCGACGCCACGATCAATGCCGTGATCCAGCAGACCTCGCCCAATGACGGCACACTGGCGGCCATTGGCAAACTGGGTGTCGGGGCGGCGGAAAGTTACGCTTTTGACATCGCCACGGATGAGGCGGGCACCAACACGGCCTGGCTGGCCACCGGTGGCATGCTGCACACGGTGTCGCTTGAAACCGGTGAGATTCAGGACAGTTGGGAGCTGACCGGTGCGGAGGCGCCTTTGCGCGACATCACGTTTCTGACCGCAAAATAACGGCTGGAAACAGGAACGGGAGCGGCCCGCCCTGGCGGGCCGTTCCTGGCCGGTGGGGTCATGTCATGTGTGTTCAGTGAACGGGGTAATACTGTTTTTTGGCCTCACCGGCCGTTTGTGCCGAATACGGAAGAGGGCTTTGCCCCGCAATCCGTTTTCAATATGATGCCGGTTCCCAGAGGGGAGGGACGGGTGACGGATTACGCGCAACTGCTTGAAAACTGCGCAGGAGGTGACCGGGCCTCGCTTCGGACGGTCATGGACGCCGAGGGTGGCCGGATGCTGGGGGTTGCGCTGCGCATGCTGCGGCGCCGGGACCTGGCCGAGGACGCCGTGCAGGAGAGTTTTGTTACGATCTGGCGCAAGGCACATCAGTACGACAGGAACCGCGGGGCCGCAAAAGCCTGGATCTACACCATTCTGCGCAACCGCTGTCTGACCATGCTGCGCCAGGACACCCGGGAGATTGCCACGGAAAGCGACGTGCTTGAGATGCGCCAGGACAGCGACATTCTGTCGGAGACATGGGAACGCCTCGGCGAGGGCGGTGACCTGCAGCGCTGTCTGGAACGTCTGGATGCCAAAAAGCGGGCCGCGGTGCTGATGGCCTATGTTCTGGGCTATACGCACGGGGAGATTTCGGGCCGGGTTGGCGCGCCGCTCGGATCGGTCAAGTCCTGGCTGCGCCGGGGGCTGGCACAGTTGCGGGAGTGCCTGTCATGACTGGAAATGAGCGCCCCCTTGAGGAACGGATTGACGAGGTTGTCATCGGCCTGGCCGATGAGGCGGAATGCGCCAGGATCGAGCGCATGGCGGCGGAGGATATCACCGTGGCCCGGATGCTTGATCAGGCGCGGAAACGGTTTGGCGAGCTCGACGACACCGCCCGCCCCGAGGCGCTGCCCGATGACATGTGGGCGCGGATTTCCGGGCGGCTGGAAACCGTGGAGCCGGAGCCCGCCATTGTCAGGGATCCCGACGTGGTGCCATTCCGGCGCCCTGACAATGCGCCCCGGGCCATGTCCTGGGCCACCATCGGCAGCCTTGCGGCCTCCGTGGTTCTGGCCATCGCGCTTGCCTGGACGCTGTTCTCGCAGAAGGATCCGGCCGTCATTGCCGTTCTGATCAATGATGCGGGTGAGCCCGTTGCGGTTGTTGAGGGCTCCGTCGACAACACCACACTGATCACCCTGCTGGGGCCGACCACGGTTCCCGAGGGCCGCATCATGCAGGTCTGGACCAAACCCGATGAGGACGGGCCGCCGGTCTCTCTGGGCGTGCTGTCCCGGCCGACATCCACACGGCTGGAGGTCGAAAACCTTCCCGCGCCATCCGCGAACCAGCTTTACGAGATTACCTTTGAGCAGGCGGGTGGTTCGCCAACCGGGCTGCCGACCGGGCCCATTCACGGCAAGGGGCTGGCGCAGCAGCCCCTCTGAGCGGGGTCAGGGGCGGTTGAGCCAGCGCTGGAACTTGCGCTGCAGTTTGAAGGCGGTGCTGGAGCGTCGGGCCAGATCCCGGTCGCGGAGCCTGATGAACTCTTCCGACAGGACGGGGCGGGCTTCCTTTGGTTTTCGGGTCTCCGGCGTATAGCCGAACCGTTCGAAATCCGCGGCGTAAAACTCACGCAGCACGGCCATGTCCGCATCGGACGGCTTGGCCCGGGGCGGGCTGGCGCTTTTTTCCCCGCCGCTCTTGCGCTTGTTGGAATGTCCGATGGAACGGGGGCCTTCGGCATTTCCGGCAAAATCATCGAGCCAGGGGATCAGGGCATCGAGGCCGTTTTCCAGATGGAACACCGCGGCACCCTCCGGCACGAAATCGGACTGGGGGCGCATGTGGTTGTCGAGCACGAAGCGATCGGCGGCCTGCATGTCGATCTGTCCCTGCAGCCAGTTGGAAAAACCGGTGTCGGGCGGAATGGATTTCTCCACATTGACCTGGAAATGAAATGCGCTCTCCGCCCGGGCCACCGGGTGGCGCACCACGGTGAAGACCGCGTCCATGAATGCGAGGGGCAGGATGTGCTCCAGGCTTTCGGCATCCACGTGCTGGGGGGAGGTCTTCGTCCAGCGTGTTCCGGGCTCACGGGAGTTGAAATGCCGGTCCAGCATGGCAATGGTGCCAAACCGTTCGCTCAGGTAGTCTTCCACGGAGGTGCCGCCGCATTTGGGCACATGGGCGTAATAGAGGATTTTCCCACCGGTTTTTACAAAGGGCATGCGATTTTCCTGGTGCGTGTTTGTCCCCGAGGGGAGGGGTCAGGTGTATCCGAACTTGCGCAGGACCGGGCCGAGTTCCTGTTCGATATAGGCCAGATGTTCCGGTTCAAGCTCCGCCTCCCACTGGCCGGATTTGCCACTGCGCACATGGGATTTCTGCGAGATGGCGCCGCTGGATTTTCCGCTGCGGCTTGAGGCTTCGAAAAGGCGCATCAGATCCACGGCCAGCTCAAGTTCCTCGTCCACAAACCCGAGATGCCGGAAAATGTCGCCGTAGATCCCGTCCTTGCCTGGCTGCATCAGGGATTCGTAGGAGACCTCGAGCATGTCGGGGTCCTCCATGTTCCAGTTTTCCAGGGTCTCGCGGTAGTAAAAGATGAAATGGTCTATCTCGAGAAACAGCCCTTCGGTTTTGCTGAGGCTGTTGAGCTTGTCCTGGTAGCTCCGGCCATTGTCATCGAGACGGTGCACCCATTCCTCATGGGTCCATTTGTGATAGTGGTATCCTGACACGATCATGTCGCGCGGATCCCGCATGACATGGACGCCCCGGTATTTCGGCAGTTTCGACAGATCCTGTTTGCCCTGCATGGACAGAAACATTCGGGCCCTGTTCGAAGGCAAAACGCCTCCCTGCAACCGCTCAAAGGGAATGTTGAGGGCAAAGGCCAGGGATTTCTGGACCGCATGGAAATAGGTGGTCATCGCCTTGTGATGGGTGGCCACGAAAATCAGGTCCGGTTTCTGCAGAACTTTGCTTTTGCCAAACGTGGTTCGTGCCCGCATGGCCAGCATGCGCCGGGCGATGTTCCAGAACTTTGGATTTCCCGTCAGTCCCCGGTTCTTCTTCCAAAAGGTCTGCGCACGCTGCAGCGGCCCCACCTCTTTCGGCGGCTCCGCAGGAGGATTGAAACCGGCGGGTGTTTTAACCGGTTTTCGTACGGGTGGTGTGGTCATGGATCAGGACATTCCTGCCGTGTGTGGTTGCGGGCACGGACAATCAGATGGGGCAGGAGTTTGCCGCAGCGCCAGTAGCGGGGACCAAGGCGCCGGGGTTCCTGGCAAAACCGCCAGAACCATTCCATACCGGTGCGCTGGAAAATCCCTGGTGCGCGTTTGGCCGTGCCGGCAATAAAGTCAATTCCCGCTCCGACGCTTATGACGCCCATATGCGGTGCGGCGGAGGAGAGACGGCTGGCGAGAATTTCCTGACGCGGGGCGCCCAGGGCCAGCAGACACAGACCCGCTCCGCTTTCGATGACCTTTTGGATGACCTCATCCGCCTCCTGCCCTTTCGGGTCGAACGGATAGGACGGGGCTATTTTGATGGCGGTTTTCAGTTCGGGAAATTTCGCATGCAGTTCCGCATCCGCCGCATCGAGAACCTCCATGGTTGCGCCGATAAATCCGATCGGCGTGCCCTGTTTTGCCGCAATTTCGACGCAGGGTATGATCAGGTCCGATCCGGTTACCCGTTCGACATCGGGGTTCAGTCTGCGGGCCATCCAGGCAATGGGATGACCATCGGCGGTGATGTGGCTGTGCCGGGCATAGGCCGTTCGGAAATCCCCGGGCTCCTCCAGAAGGACGGCATGGTCGAGGTTCAGAGTGGCGATGGAAAACCCCTGGTTTGCCGGGAGGCGTTCGGAAATCAGGTCGAGAACCGAGGCCCTGGTGGGCAGGTTGATTCTCAGGTGTTCTCCCAGGTGAAGCCAGGGCAGTTCAGTACTGCGCATCAGCATGAACCCCGTTCCCGGTTGATCCGGCCGGGGCTTTGGTTGGCGGAAAAACGGCTGAACCGGAGCCGTGCCGGCTGGCGGACGCATCCCGCGCGTTCCGATAAGAATACACCAGCCTGGGTCTGCATGTCCGCGTCTCCACCACCCTCAAATCAATCCCCGTTTCCAGGGTACAACCCGTAATCCCGTCGCGTCCCATTATACCGGGATTCCGGTGCGATATGTCATGTACATTACATACAGGGGTAATCGGAGTAAAAGGTGTTCTTCCGGTAAATTTGCCCCTGGCCAAACGCCGGGAGGAAATCCACCCGCTCCCGGAAGCAGTGTCCGGGGCGGGTGGCTGATCCGGTGTTACAGACCCGTCTGGAAGGTCTTTCCGATTGTGAAGAATACCCGGTGACTGTCCGCGTCAAAGTCGGGATCATCCTCGGTTTCGGCCCGGTAGCGGTAGCCGAGTTCGGCGGTAACCGTTTCCGTGAGGTTATGGATGTACCTGGCGGTCACGGAGGTGGTCAGGGTGTCCGGGTCATCCTCGTCATCCACGTCGTCACGGTTGGTCACGGCAAAATCGATGCCATAGCCGGAGACCGTGTTGAAGTCCTGCTCAAGACCGATGCTGATGCCGGAGACACGGATCTCGTTACCGTCGGTGGTCGCCCCGGTATAGCGGTTGAACACACGGCCCCTCAGAACCCCCCGCGCCAGATCGTAATTGGCGTTGAGGTTGAAGCTCAGCCGGGGATCCGGGGCTGCCGTGGTGTAACGGGCATCGCCTATGAGGGTGAGATCATCGGTCAGATAGCGGATATCGCCGCGCACGGTCGGACCCTGATCGTCCTGGTCGTTGTCGTCGTTGACTTCGTCACGCTGCCTGTCCGCATAGCCGACCCCGCCACGCAGACGCAGGTTTTCATCGGGCTCATAGACGATGCCGGCGTCAATTTCGGAAATGGTGATTTCCGTTTCCCCATCGTTGTCAGCCTCGTAACGGTAGTGTTCCGCGGCAAGAATACTGGAGAACACGGGCGTTACCTGCAGTGTCCAGGTGCCGGTGAACTGGTTTGTGCGGCGGGGTGTAAGGTTGTCGTCGTCATCGTCATCAGAATAGCTGATATCGGTGCCAACCCAGCGCAGCCCGTACGTGCTCGGCGAATCCGTAGCCAACTCCACGCCGAGTTCTCCGTCCAGGCGGTGCTCGCGCGTATCATCCTCGTTACGGATGACCGCCGGATCATCCTCTGACCCAATCTGGTCGAAAGAATCGAAATCGATGAAATCCGTGCGGCGCTGACGGTAGGAGAGCAGCGTGTCAAAATTTGCTCTTGGCCCCGTGAAATCGTAGTCCAGCAGTGCGCCGGTCGGTGAGCCCAGCGTGAACTCAAATTCCTCGTCAGCCTCGTCAAGCGCGCGCAGCGCGGTGTCAAAGCCCAGAATGAGGTCGTGGCTTTGGGTGTTCTGCTCAAGGATCAGGCCGAAGCGGGTGTCCCCGAGGTAGGTGGTGCCTGGGCTGTCCTCGTCAAGATTGTAGTTGCTGTCGGCCTCGATGCTCTGGGACACCGTGGCCGTCAGTATCGAGGAGCCGGGCTGCTGGGCAAGCGCGGCCTGCCGGGCCGCCCGGGCCTGCGCGGCGGCGGCCTGCCGTTCGGCCTGGGCCGCCCTGGCTTG
The DNA here is from genome assembly GCA_030427145.1 of Alphaproteobacteria bacterium. Lineage (GTDB taxonomy): Bacteria > Pseudomonadota > Alphaproteobacteria > Rhodobacterales > Rhodobacteraceae > Amaricoccus > Amaricoccus tamworthensis. Next base: position 65,130 of record JAUHWT010000019.1, read on the forward strand.
GGCAAGCTCCTGGGCGTTGGCGGCCTCAACGGGTGTGATCTGGGTTACGGGCGCTGCCGTCTGGGCAGCCGCGGCCCAGGCCGCGGTGCTGCCCGTCAGGGTCAGAATCGCCAGGGTGGAGGCACGTCCCATGAAAGGGTTCCTCACTCAAACAGGCGGCGTTCGGGAACGATGATCACGTCGCCTTCGCGCAGGGTGATCATCGACTGGATCGAACCGCCGCGCTCAACCGCATGGTAGTTGAAGAGGTACAGTTTTTCCTGACCCGTCGCGCTGTCGGTCCGGCGCAGCTGGATGCGCTTTGTCGCCGCGAAGCGGGCGGGGCCGCCGGCGAGTGAAATGGCCTGAAGCAGGGTGGTTCCACCCTCGATTTCCTGAACGCCAGGCGCGTTGACCTCACCCAGGATGTAGACCGGGAACGTCTCGTCCTCCTCGTCCACGGAAACAACGGAGACAAAAACGCTGGGACGCACGGCGAAGTTGGATGCCAGTTTGTCGGCAATGCTGCGCTCCACGGACTCAACGGTGTTGCCCGCAGCCTGGACGGAACCGGCCAGCGGCACGGAAACGCGGCCATCGGGCAGAACCAGTGTCTGCCGGTTCAGGGTGTCGTCCTCAAGAACGGTAATGGCCAGAATGTCGCCGGACTGGATCCGGTATCCGGCACTCTGGGCCAGAGCCAGGGGTGCCAGCAGCACCGTAAAAAGAAGTGTGTACAGAATATGTCGCATCGAACCGCCTCATATGGTCGTTTGGGCCTTTAAACACCCAAGAAGGGTATGAGGAAAGTTAAAAGACCTGGAACGCGGTTCCCGCAGGGTGTTTGCCCGTGCGATCATGGTTATTCTGCAACAGACGGCGACAAAATTGTCCCGCCCGCCCCGCTTCGGGACGGGTATCACGATCTTTTGTCCGGTCCTTTCCGGAATTCCGGCCCGAGCGGTCATTGCCGCCATTTCCAATTCCCGGCTTTTGCGGTGAATATGCCGGTGTCTCCCGCGAAGTGGCGAATAGTTGCACAACCGGCACGGCTGGTTAACCGTTTGTTAACTGCACGGTTCAGTTTTTCCGCGGGGTGATGCAGTATTTGACGGATATGCCCGAAATATGGGCATGGGGGCAGTTATCCATAGATCACGGGCCGGAGGCCCCATGGAATGTTTTGGAGGGAAAACGTGAGTTTTAACGGGGTAGTAGAGGCGGGGACCTCAAAGAATGATACTCTTGAGGGCACCAACAAACGCGACAGTCTCAGGGGCCGCGATGGAAGTGATGTGCTTCTCGGGAATGGCGGTGCTGATCGTCTGGATGGCGGCAACGGGAATGACACGCTCGACGGGGGCAATGGCGATGACCTGATCATTCCGGGTCTCAGCTTTGGTCGCGGGGACGTGATTGTCGGCAGCAAAGGGGATGATGAGATTGACCTGTCTGATGGTGGCTCAGCCTACCGGATCGACTATTCTGAAAATTCGGAGGGAATTGACGCCAACCTGAAGGCCGAATCCGGCACCATCGACAAGGGCGATGATGGCGAGGACAGGGTCACCGGGCTTACGGCCGTGAGTGGCGCCGGAGGTCTGACCATTATTGGCAGCGCCCATGACGACAGACTAAAGGCCGCTCTGGATGCGGAAAGTTTCGTGCGGTTCACCGGCGGCGCCGGCAATGACAAATTCTATGGCAAGGGCCGGAATGTTCAGGTCGAGTTTGTCGAAAACGGGGACACCGGGGTTTCCGTCGAGGTCACGCGCTACAAGGACGGGTTCATGACCGGCAAGGCCACGGACGCGTTTGGTGATACGGACAGGTTTTACGTGGTCAACGAGCTTCGGGGCACCGATGCGGATGACCAGTTCCAGGGAGCCGTTGGCAAGGACCGTTTTGTGACCGGTGAGGGCAATGACATTGTCGATGGTGGAGGCGGGATTGACCAGGTTCGCTACAATCATGCCGGCGTTGAAAGCGTGGACATCGACCTCAGAAAGGAAACCGCCACCATTGAGATGACGGGGGCCACCTACACCGACACGCTGGTCAGCGTCGAAAACATCAGCGGCTCCAACGCCGGCGATGACGACATTCGCGGTGGTGATGAGAACAACCGGTTTTTCGCCTATGCGGGCGAGGATCTGCTGCGCGGCGGCGACGGCAATGACGAGATGTATGGCGGCGACGGGAAGGACACCCTGAAGGGTGGAGACAACCGCGACGACCTCTACGGTGAAGGCGGCAAGGACGAGCTTGACGGCGGCAAGGGCAGGGACCGTCTTTATGGCGGAAACAGCAAGGATACCCTGTCCGGCGGTGCCGGTGACGACACGCTGGAAGGTGGCTCGGGCGATGACGTCTTCGAGTTTGGCAAAAAGGACGAGGGTACCGATCTTATCGTTGATTTTGAGGATGGTGATGACCTCATCGAAATCAGCAGCGGTGCCAATGAGTTCTCCGACCTCAAAATCAGAAGCAATGACGGTGACGCGAAGGTCATGTTCGGGGATGTTGTCATCGTTCTCGAGGACATAAAGAAATCGGCCCTGACCGACGACGACTTCTTCTTCACCTGATTTTTCGTCAGGCAGCATTTCGCTCCAAATGAAAATACGCCCAGGCGGCGTCTCCTTCCCGGGAGGCGCCGTTTTCTTTTGGTCTTTGGGCCAGGGGCGTGAGGGCGAATTCGGGGCAGGAATATTTACGGTTATTTATTCCCGGTCACCTAGTCTCAATGCAGGGGAAGGAATTCTTTCTGATGGAATGACCGGGGTTTTGGTGGGGTAAACTGTCATGTTGGAGCGGATAATCTATGTCAGCCGTGTCGCGGCCGGTGTTGAGCTTGCGGATGTCATGGGGATTTTAAAGGCGGCGCGGGAGCGCAACGCGTCAGAGGACATTTCCGGGGGACTTGTTTTTCACGATGGCTGGTTCGTGCAGGTGCTCGAGGGGCCGCAGGCCGTGGTCGAGGCGGCTTTCGCACGGATTGCGCGGGATCCGCGGCATGTGGATCTGGTGCTGCGCTCGCGCGAGCGCGCGCTCTGCCGGCTGTTCGCGGGACAGAGCATGGGATTTCGCACCGGCACCGGGCTCAATCCGGATGTTTTGCGGGAATTTGACTACCGGCACGGGTTTTCCGTCGAGGAGTTCCCCGCGGATGACCTGCTGGAATTCATGGTGCACATCTGCTGGCCCGAGCGTTCCTGCGTGAATGTGCACCGGCCGGCGATGGTCTCACCCGATGCCGGTCGTCAGGAGCATGACGGGCGGATTGCCCGCCAGATGTAATGTGGTTGGGCGGGGATGGTACCGCCTGTTTTTCGGCCCGGTCAGCCGTGTTTGTCGCCGCTGGCCAACGCCCGGAATTCCTCGTTGCGCTCAATCAGCTCATCATAGGTGCCCGAACCGATGACCTGGCCGTTCTGAAGCATGAGGATCACGTTACAGTCCCGCACCGTGGTCAGGCGGTGGGCAATCATGATGATGGTTTTTGCCTGCCCGAGGTTGTGAACCGCGTCCATCACCGCCCGCTCCGTCAGGTTGTCGAGGGCTGAGGTGGCCTCATCAAGGATCAGAACGTCAGGATCGTGGTAAAGTGCGCGTGCAATGCCAATGCGCTGTCTCTGGCCGCCGGACAGGCGCACGCCGCGTTCCCCGACCATGGTGTCATAGCCCTGGGGCATGCTTTCCATGACAAAATCGTGCAGTTCCGCGATCTTGGCCGCTTTCAGCATGGCCTCCTCGTCAATCTGGTCGGCGGGCACGCCAAAGGCGATATTGCCGCGCACGCTTTCATCGGTGAGGAAAATCTGCTGTGGCACGTAGCCGATCGATCTCTGCCAGGACCTGCGGTTTTCCCTGGTAACCGGCACACCGTCGACACTGAACTCGCCGGACTGGGGCGACAGAAGGCCGAGTATCAGGTCCACGGCGGTGGTCTTGCCCGCGCCGGTGCCGCCGACAATACCCACGGTGGTATTGGCCTTTATCAGCATGGACATGCCGTTCAGCGCCGCGCGGTCCGCCTGCGGGTAGGCGTAATGCACGTCCCGAAGCTCGAGTTCTTGGCGCAGGGGCAGGGCCGGGGGAGGCGGGCCCGCATGACGCTCATCGAGATTCTGGCGGCCCTCGATATAGTCTTTGTAGAGGCTCTCGAGCGTGGGGCGGTTGAAGCGCAGGCCCGAGGCCTGACGGAAGACCTGCTGCAGGGCGGGGAACAGGCGCAGACCCGCAAAGGCGTAAACACCCAGAAGCGGCAGAAGCTGCTGCAGCCCGCCATCACCGGAAATCAGCATGAAGATGATCAGAAGCAGCATGCCGCCAAAGGCGATGCCCTCAAGGATGTAGCGGGGGCTTTCGCCCAGAACCACGTCGCTGGCGATGGCGCCGGCCATACGGTAGGCGGGCTTGCGGAACCGCATGATATAGGGCTCCTCAAGCCCCATCAGCTTGACCTCCTTGGCCCCGCCAAGGGCTTCCTGGGCGATCTGAAAGCGCTCGCCATTGGCGATCAGGCGTTCCTTGCCGCGCCGGGAGATGTATTTGCGCAGACCGACAAAAATCAGCACATAACTGCCCATGATCAGTCCCGCCGCGGCCATGGCGACCGTCGGATTGACCACCACGACCAGTCCGATCAGGAAAACAACCACGACCAGATTGGCCAGCAGCCGCATGGCCGGAAGCATGACGGTCTGGGCCATGCGGTCAATCTCCGACAGCAGGGATTTGCCAAGGTCGGCGCTGTTTCGGTTAAGAAACCAGGTGTAGGGCTGGTGGAGATACCCGCTCAGAAGCCGGGTGCTAAGGGCCGCACAGCGCATGAAACTGAAACGGGCCATGGCGTAGAGCGTCAAAATCTTGACCCCAAGATTGAGCACGACCACCGTGAACACACAGATACCGATGGTCAGCAGAAAGCTCTGGTGGTTTTCGAAGCCCAGGGTCGTGTAGGCCATTGAGAGATACGGGTTCGTATCGATCGCCGACGGATCCGACAGGATCGCGAGAAATGGCAGGATCGAGGCCACCCCGACGGTCTCCATCAGGGCCGAGAACACGATAAGCCCCATCAGCAGAAAGAAAATACGCCGCTCGGACGAGGTAAAGAGAGCGATCAGCATTTTATAGATCTGGAGCATTTTATTTCGCTTACTGCCGTTGTTTCAACGTTTTACACATCCGGGACCTGGGAGGCGTCCCATCTCACAAGCAAACCCTTCGCACCTGCGAAAACATGCCCGGTCCGGGATACTCCGCGGCTGCGGAAGCTGTCAATGTCGGCCCCCGCCATAGCGCCCGGTGGCGCCACGGATCCGGGGTCGTACCGTTTTTGCCGCAGGTCCGGGAAGGGGGGATGACGCGGGTGGCGGTCCTCCGCGGACGGGAGATGAGGGCTCCCGGACTTCGGGCGCCTTCTCAGGCTCCGGCTGCTGCCGACGCAGGGGCACGTTTTCCCTGCGCGGCACGTAGATCCAGGCCCCGGCCCCAAGATAGGCCATGACCATGACATTGGCCGCGCCCCACAGATGCACCGTTGTCAGGGTGAAAATCAGTCCGGCGACGGCGATGAAATGTCCGGAACGGTAATCCGCAACCGTGTCATCAAGGCCTTTGGCCCACATGACCATGCCAAGATGGGTCAAAATGGCGGCGATCAGGAAGAGCAGCGTTGGGATGCCATACGCGACCGCGGTGGAGAGCCAGAAATTGTCGATGCTGCCGGTATGCCACCAGGGCAGATCAATATCCCCGCCCTTGCCGGCTCCGAAAACCGGATTGTCCCACAGGGAGTTGAGGGCGTATTCAAACGTCATCAGGCGGTAATCGGCCGTGGCGGGCACGAGCGTCAGGTTGGAGACGAGGAAGTCCACCGCCCCGTTTGGCGTGATCAGTTCAAGGACCATGAACACGCTGAGGCCGCAGCCCGCCAGCACCATCCATTTGCTTTTCAGTTTTGGCACGATGCGGTCCCAGCCCATCATGATGGACTGGATCAGCATGGCCAGAATAGGGGCCGAGGACAGGGAGGAAAAGGTGGTGAAGAAACAGGTCCCCATCCAGAAGATCCGTTTCGGGATCTGGTCCCGGAAGATGTAGAAGGCGTTGGCAAAGCCAAGGGAGCAGAAAAGACCGTACAGGATCGGGTGCTCAAACGAGACCTGGGCGCGGTGAAAGCCAAGGCGGGGCGGGTGTTCCGACTGACCGAAGGGCATCAGGGCCATGCCGGTGATTTTGCTGACCAGGTTGAGTTTTGTGACCATCTCGACCAGCGCAAACGGTGCCATAAACAAAAGACCGTAGAAAAAGCACTGAAAGAATGTCCGGTAATCCAGCTGTCCGCGCACCAGCACCCTGCCGAACAGATAGCCGCAGATGGCCTCCACAGCCGCGATGATGACGGCATCAATCCGCCCGAAGCCCTCATGATAGAGAACCGACATGGCCAGTGAGAGCACGTAAAGCAGGATCAGCGTGTCGACGGTGGTCATGCGCCCGGCCGTGCCCCGGATGAACTGCCAGCACAGTGGAACGAAGGCAGCGAGCAGAAGCGCGCGGTACGGGGTCAGACGCGCGCCGCCGAGGAAAAAGGACCCAGGGATCAGCAGACAGACGATAAACAGGACAAAAAGCCATTTTTTGGCGCCGATTTTATCCTCTTCGGTCTCATCAGGTGTGGCGGGGGCATGCCTCGACCGGCGCTCCAGGGGCTGCCTTCGCCCATCCGGCACCCGGGTTGAAAATGTTGCCGATCGTTCAGTCATTCCTGCCGCATTCAACCTTTACCCTGGAACCGAAGCACACATGCGCGGAGTGCGGTGATTTCCCCCGATACAGGGTTCTTATGAAAGTTGCATCAATATTTCACGCGGTTTCCGGGGTCGTGATGCCCCGCGTACCCTTTACCCTTTCTTAAAGACCCACGGCAATCCTGGCGCGAAATGGTCATGCCTTTGTGAGGGCGTGCCTGCCCACGGGGCGGTGAGGAGGGGCCGTCATGCGCAAAATCGTGGCTTCAGGGCTGCACCGTTGCCTGCTGCGACCTCAAATTCAACGCACATGCAACACATCGCCACGACAGGGCCTGGCCGCGCATTGCTCCCTGTAATGCGCCGTTCAAAGCGTTTATGAGCGGGTGCAGGAAATCCCGTCCTTCAGGAGTGCCGTATGGACAGAAAGGTTTTGCTTGTCTCGAACCACAATGCGGTCACGCGACCGTGGAACGGTGTGCCTTATGAGTTCCTGAATGTCATTGCCGGGATCGAGGACGCGACCATTGTGGCTCCACCACCTCTGCGGAGGGATCTTGGCCTGAATTATTCCGCCATGGAGTTTCTGCGCAATGCGGGGGGCGAGCTTGCCGATCAGGCCCGCCGGGCGGTCCGGGGCAAATTTCCCGGGGTCATGCAGCCCGTCACCATCGATCAGGATTACGACGTCTGCTTTTTCATGTGCCAGTTCTCGAAAAATCTCGGGGACATGGAGCAGGTGAAAAACTGGCGGGCGCGCTCAAAACTGGCGGTGGCCTTCGTGCTGGAAACCTGGTCTTCCCAGTTTGCGCGCCGCAAGGCCGATCTCGCCATTCTCAATGAGTTCGATCATGTGTTCGTTCTCAACGCCTCCTCGATCCCCGAGCTGAAGAAATACGTCACCGCCCCGGTCTCCTTTCTGGCCACGGGGGCGGATGCCCTGGCTTCCTGTCCCCATCCCGCCAATGCGCCCCGTGTGGTCGATATTCTGAGCATGGGACGGCGGCGCCCGGAGGTGCATGAGGCGGCGCTGAAACTGGTTCGGGACCGGGATATTTTCTATATCCACGACATCTGGGGCAACATCACGGCCCGTGACTGGGGCGAGATCCGGGCGGCCAATGCCGACATGACGCGGCGCTGCAAATATTATGTGGCCTGGGATCCCGTGACCGTCAGCCCGATCAAAAACGACGTGATTGGAAATGAGCGGGCCATTTCCACCCGGTATTTCGAGGGCGCGGCCGGCGGGGCGATCATGATTGGATCGCGGGCGGGCTGCGAGGAGTTCGACGCCCTGTTCGACTGGCCCGACGCGGTGGTCGAGATCGACCCGGAGGGCGGGGATCTCGCCGCGGTTCTGGAGGCTCTTGATGCCGACACGGAACGCGCGGAGGCCGCCCGCCGCAACAACGTTCTCAACAGTTTGCGCCGCCATGACTGGGCTTTCCGCTGGGAACGGATCCTTGAAACCCTTGGTCTGGAAACAACCGCGGCACATCGGGCACGGGTCGCGGAAATGGCGCGGCTCGCAGGTGAGATAGATGTGGCTGATGCGTCGTGAAACGCGTATAGGGTAACGGGCATTTAATCTTATGGAGCGATCCGGGGCGGATCGCTGCCTGATATGTCGGCCATGTATGAAGAGGTGTTTTTGTGAAAGCAGTTATTTTTGCCGGTGGATATGGCACCCGTATCAGCGAGGAAACGGTTACCCTTCCCAAGCCGCTTGTCGAGATCGGCGGCATGCCGATGCTCTGGCACATCATGAAGATCTATTCGGCTCACGGAATAAACGACTTCATCATCTGCTGTGGCTACAAGGGCCACATGATCAAGAAATACTTTCTGGATTTCTTCCATCACTCCAATGACATGACCATCGATCTGAGCGACAACTCGATCGAGGTGCGCCGTTCGGCCTCCGAGCCCTGGAAGGTGACGCTCGCCGATACCGGACTTGAGACCATGACCGGCGGACGGCTTGCCCGTGTGCGCGACTATATCGGGGATGAGACCTTTTGCCTGACCTATGGCGACGGCGTCACCGATCTCGATATCACCAAAACCATCGAATATCACCGCGAACAGGGCAAACTGGCCACCGTGACGGCGGTGCAGCAGCCAGGACGCTTCGGCGCGCTCGACCTCTCCCCGGACAAGACCCGCATTCAGGGCTTCCGCGAGAAAAGCATGTCCGACGGTCACCTCATCAATGGCGGTTACTTCGTCTGTGAGCCGGGCGTAATCGACTACGTGATCGACGACACCACCGTCTGGGAGGAGGAGCCGCTCAAGGGGCTCGTGGCCGACGATCAGCTGGCCGTCTATCACTATCCCGGTTTCTGGCAGAACATGGACACCCTGCGTGACAAGCACGTGCTGCAGAAAATGTGGGATGGCGGCAAGGCGCCGTGGAAGATCTGGTAACGGGTCTTTTTTCGGCGAAGTGTTATGCGGATCACGGAAACCGGGCACCCCAGGGGCGTAGGGCTCCGTTAACGGGACAGCCGGACACGACAAAAGTATAGAGTTCACAGGTAACAGGAAAACTGACAATGCGCGTATTTCTCACCGGTGCTGACGGATATATCGGCGCGATCATGGGGCCGAAACTGCTTGAGGCCGGGCATGAGGTTCTGGGCATCGATACCGGCTACTACCGCCGCGGCTGGCTGTTTGATGACCACAAAACGCATCCGCAGGTGGTCTCGAAGGATCAGCGGCAAATTCAGCCCTCCGATCTTGAGGGCTTTGACGCGGTGGTGCATCTGGCCGAGCTGTCCAACGATCCGATCGGGGAAAACGATCCCGACCTGACCATGGACGTCAACCACCGGGGCTCGACCAATCTTGCCCGCATGGCCCGTGATGCCGGTGTGAAGCGGTTTATCCAGGCCTCCTCCTGCTCGACCTATGGCGCGGGTGGTGACGAGATGCGCACCGAGACCAGTGAGCTTGCGCCGCAGACGGCCTATGCCCGCTGCAAGATCCTCGTCGAGGAAAGCGTGCGGGACATGATGGACGACAATTTTACGCCCGTCTTCATGCGGAACGCCACCGCCTATGGCGCAAGCCCCCGTCAGCGGTTTGACCTCGTGCTCAACAACCTCTGCGGTTTCGCCCATACCATCGGGGAAATCCGCATGACCTCCGACGGCTCGCCTTGGCGGCCGATCACCCATATCGAAGACATCTGCGAGGCCATGCTCTGCGCGCTGAAGGCGCCACGGGACGCGGTCGCGGGCGAGGCGTTTAACGTGGGCGCGGACAGTGAAAACTACCGCATTCGCGAGATCGCCGAGATCGTGGCCAAAACCTTCCCGGGCTGTGAGCTGACCATTGGCGAGAGCGGCGGGGATACCCGGTCCTACCGTGTTTCCTTCGCCAAGATCCGCGAGCACATGCCGGAGTTCAAAACCTCCTGGACGGCCGAGCGCGGCGCGCGTCAGCTTAAGACCGTGTTCGACCGCATCGGCCTGACGAAGGAGATGTTCGAGACGCCGCCCTACACCCGCCTGCGCGAGCTGGCCTATCTTCAGGACAGCGGCCAGATCGACAACAAACTGTTCTGGCGCGAGACGCCCGCGGTTTAAGGCGGAGAGCCAAAAAAGCGGGGACCGGCGGCAAACCGGTCCCCGCTTTTTTTTGTGTGCGGTTCTCAGACTGCGGAACCGACAACCCGTCCGACCCTGAATTCCACGGCCGCCTTTCCACGAAGGGCGACGGGGTCGGGCATGGGCTCACGGGACATTCTTTCAAAAATTCCCGCGGCCTGAACCGGGCTGCGGCAGATCATGACCTGACCGGGGTCACGGGCGTCGATGCTGTCGGCGGGAACCTCGTGTTCCATAAAGTCGTCCTCCCACTCGAGATCATCCCGGTGGATGATGAACAGAACGGAGTTTTCGCGGCTTTCCAGCCAGGCCGAGACCCCGTTACGGCGGATGCGGGGGGAGTCGTCCCGTTCGTGACAGTAAAAGGCGGACCCGGGCACGTGTGAGATCACGTACATTGCCGCCGCAATGATGTTTTTGAACTGTGCGGGATCAACATCATGGGCGAGGTTGGCCAGGTGCTGGCGCTGTGTTTCGATGAAATGGTCACAGGTCATCCGTTCGACGAGAGAGGTGTCGTGCTTCATGATTGATCCAACAGAAATTCAGTCCGTAACGGTTCTGCCGCCACGCTACAGGTTAACAACAGGGATGTAGTTCTTACCCACCGTCTTCGATTAACAATCCGTACATACAAATGAACAATTCATGAAGACGTAAAAAAACAAAAATATAATTCAAACTTTATTACGAATGCGCGGGATCCGTTTTGTTCCGGGAGCCGGTGGTGGCTCCCGGAGACCGGTTTTAGACGAACAGAACGTCGAATTCGCCGGTGAACACAAGATCCGCCTCCGGATCGATCTCAAAGGTAAACACATCCAGATTGCCCGGTGCGTTGTAGACCTTCATGGCGAAGTCGATGCCCTCGGCCGTCAGTGTCGCACTGTCGTTGCTTTCGAATTTTGAGGTCTCAAGACCGGTAAACTCAAAACCATCCGCCTGGACATCCCCCTCAAAGGTCGCGCCCCTGTCGCGGCTGGTGGCGGTGACGGTCACAAGGCTGCCGTCGCGCTCCACGGTCAGAAGACCCGGATACTGAGGGTCGACCGGATCAACGGGATCAACCGGGTCGACAGGGTCCACCGGATCGACGGGATCCACCGGGTCGGCGGGTCCGTCCACGAACTCCACATCGAAGGCGCCGCTGACATCCAGGGACGCGGAGGGGTCCACCTCGAAGGTGAACACGTCCATGTTTCCGGGCGCGTTGTAGACCTTCATGGTGAAGTCGATGCCGCCCGCCGTCAGCGCAACCCGGTCATTGCTCTCGAATTTCGAGCTCTGCAGGTTGCTGATGGCATGACCGTTCGCGGTGAGGGTGCCCTCGAAGGTGGCGCCCTGATCGCGGCTTGTGGCCGTGACCGTGACGAGGCTGCCCTCCCGTTCAATGGTCAGAAGACCGGGATACTGCGGATCGACCGGATCAACGGGGTCCACCGGGTCGACAGGATCAACCGGGTCTACCGGATCGACAGGGTCCACGGGATCCACCGGGTCGGTTGGGCCGCCCACGAAATCCACGTCGAACGCGCCGCTGACATCGAGGGTCGCGGAGGGGTCCACCTCGAAGGTGAACACGTCCATGTTCCCGGGCGCGTTGTAGACCTTCATGGTGAAGTCGATGCCGCCCGCCGTCAGCGCAACCCGGTCATTGCTCTCGAATTTGGAACTCTGCAGGTTGGAGATGGTGTGACCGTTAGCGGTCAGGGTGCCCTCGAACGTGGCCCCGCCCTCACGGCTGGTGGCGGTGACGGTCACAAGGCTGCCGTCGCGCTCGATGGTCAGAAGGCCGGGATATTGCGGGTCCACCGGATCCACGGGGTCGACCGGATCAACGGGATCAACCGGATCGACAGGGTCCACGGGATCCACCGGGTTGGTTGGGCCGTCCACGAAATCCACGTCGAACGCGCCGCTGACATCCAGGGTTGCGGACGGATCCACCTCAAAGGTGAACACGTCCATGTTCCCGGGCGCGTTGTAGACCTTCATGGTGAAATCTATGCCGTTTGCCGTCAGCGCAACCCGGTCATTGCTCTCGAATTTGGAACTCTGCAGGTTGGAGATGGTGTGACCGTTAGCGGTCAGGGCGCCCTCGAACGTGGCCCCGCCCTCACGGCTGGTGGCGGTGACGGTCACAAGGCTGCCGTCGCGCTCGATGGTCAGAAGGCCGGGATATTGCGGGTTCACCGGGTCCACGGGGTCGACCGGATCAACAGGGTCGACAGGGTTCCCGGAGCCCGTCCTGTCCTCGGCAAGCGTCAGGCGCTGATTGGCGGCGACGGTGCCGATGGACTGTTCATGGCCGTCGGCCCAGATGATCCGCACGTCAGCGGAGCCATGGCTGCCCAGACCGAAATGCAGGCGCGTGTCATCCTGGGCCCAGCGGTGTGCGCCGCTGTCCTGCTCGAGCATCTGCTCCCGGCCATCGGGCGTGCGGACAATCACCCGCGCCCCGAGACCGTCCCGTTCCGATACGCTGCCGGCGAGTGCCAGGCTCAGCCAGTTGTTCGCGTTGGCATTTCCTTCCAGCAGGACGTACTGGCCGGCGTTTTCCTCTGACAGTGCGCCCTCACCGGTCGAGATCACCAGATCCAGAACCCCGTCATTGTTGACATCGCCCGAGACGATGCTCTGACCCTCGCCTGGAATGCCGGTATCCGTGATTTTCTGGGCTGTGAACTGACCGGAGCCGTTATTGACCCACATGACGATCTCAAGGCCGTCGGTTCTTTCGAGGGCGGCAATGTCCTGGTCGCCATCATTGTCGAAATCCCCAACCGTCGCGCCGATTGTGCTGGTCGTGATGGCGGTGAGGCCCGCCGCCGTGGCCTTGTTGTCCCATGAGCCATCGGCATTCCGGACAAGCAGTTTATTGGCCAGCGGTCCGGGCTGGCCCACGAAAACCTCGGGCGTCAGATCGCCGTCAAAATCCGCAACCAGAAGGTCGCTTACCCAGGAACTGGGGCCCATGGTAACCGACGCCGCCTGGAAGCCGCTGCCCGTGCTTTCCTCAATACGGACCGATGTGCCGTTGACGATGACCATGTCGGTCCGGGCGTCACCGTTCAGACGCGCGCCGATGGCGAAATTGTCGCCCCCTCTGGTGTCGAGGTCGGATGATACATCATAGCCGCCGCGGCCATTCGGCTCCATCAGAACGCTGGGATAACTGCCATCATCCCGCGCGATGCTGCCCAGGAAGACGGATACCTCGCCGTCCATCTCCACGGGAACCATGATCCGTCCCCGGGCCGGGCCGTAGTCGAGACCAAGCTGCTCCGCCAGATTGGTGGCGGAAATTGTCCCGTTTGTGTTGAGATGCACCTTGTTCCAGAATTCGCTGTTCGAGGCATCCACCGGACCGCCCTGGCGGCCGCCAACGGACTCAAGCAGATCCAGATCGCCATCCTGGTCGATGTCGAAGAAAACCGCGCCATGCTCATCGCCTGTCAGGTCGAGCGTGACATAGCGGGCGTTCTGGGTGCCGATCCCGTAGCCGATTTCGGACGGGTTCACCAGGTGGTGGTTGACGAAAAGGTCCAGAAACCCGTCAAGATCCACATCCGCCAGGGCGATGCCCCAGGTCGTGCCGTGATAGATGTCCTCATCGTGATCATGATCGTCATGATCGAGACCCGCATCCGCGGAAAACGCCAGCCTGTGGCTGACGTCGGAAAAGCTGATACTCAAATCCCCAACCCCTGTAGTAACTCTGTAATACCTGCCATCCGGGTAAAAACATCCCGGAGGCACCCCTGAGGCAAATATTACAGCAGCGGCAGGGCCTTATCTATCATATTTCCGACAAATTTTCGAAAATGGTTACTAAAATGTAATGTCAGTTTATTTTATGAATTGATTAAACAACTTTGGCGATTTTAATAAATATCAAATAAAATAAAAAGGGCGCAACCTGATCTATTGCGCCCTGAAAGCCCGAAAAACGACAGTTCTGTTATCGATACGTCGCAGGACGTGTTAGATCTCAATACCCCTGTCGATATCCGCGTCCGGCCAGGAGGCGTCCTTGTCGGAGATGGTCGAGACGGGCAGGGGCCATTCAATGTTGAAGGCGGGATCGTTCCAGCGCAGGCCGCCCTCGACGCCGGGCGTATAGGGGTGGGAGACCTGGTAGGTGACGTGGGTGTTGTCCTCCAGCGTCTGGAATCCGTGGGCGAATCCCACCGGCACGTAGAGCGTGCGTGCGTTTTCCGCGGTCAGCTCAAACCCCTCCCATTTGAGATATGTGGGCGAGTTTGGCCGCAGGTCGATGATCACGTCCACGATCGCGCCCTGAACCACCCGGACAAGCTTGACCTCGCCATGGGGGGCTTTCTGGTAATGCATGCCGCGCAGCGTGCCTTTTGAGACGTTGAAGGAGTGGTTTGCCTGGGGGTATTCCGTGACCAGCCCTTCGCGGCCAAAGGTTTCCGCGCAGAAGGTGCGGGCAAAAAAGCCACGGGAATCCTCAAACTTCGAGAGATCGATAAGCACCGCATCCGCAAGGCTTGTTTTACTGAATTTCATACTCTTACTCCTGTATCAGGTAAGCGATTCGAGCTCCGGGCCCCGTTTCGGCGTGATATGGCCTGCAGGTTCTGTCAGATGAAAGGATAAAATATCATGATCATAGTCGACTCCGCACTCGCAAAACATGCGGAAGAGGGCAAGCCCCCCATCCGGGTCGGCATGATCGGAGCCGGTTTCATGGCGGCCGGCGTGGTGCTGCAGATCAACACTGCCTTTGCCGGACAGATGCAGGTCACCGCCATTGCCAACCGCACCCCGGAAAAGGCCGTGAAGGCCTATACCGACGCGGGACAGGATGACGCCGTGATCTGTGACAGTGAGGCGGCCCTGTCAAAGGCCATTGAGGCGGGCCATGCGGCCGTGACCACGGATCCCATGCTGGTGGCGACCTCCCCCCATGTGGACGTGTTCCTTGAGGTGACCGGCGCGGTGGATGACGCGCTGCCGCTGGTTCTGGCCGCCATTGACCATGGCAAGCACATCGTTCTGATGAATGCGGAGCTTGATGGCACCGTGGGCCCGCTTCTCAAGGCAAAAGCCGATGCGGCCGGCGTGGTCTACACCAATGTGGACGGCGACCAGCCCGGAGTGCAGCAGAACCTCTACCGGTTCGTGAAGGGCATCGGCGTGCGCCCGGTTCTCTGCGGTAACATCAAGGGGCTGCAGGATCCTTACCGCACCCCCACCACCCAGGCCGGTTTTGCCAAACAGTGGGGCCAGAAACCCTCCATGGTGACCTCCTTTGCCGACGGGACCAAGATCAGCTTCGAGCAGGCCATCGTCGCCAACGCCACCGGCATGACCGTGGCCAAACGGGGCATGCACGGCTTCACGGTCGAGGGCGGCACGCCGATTACCGAGGCCGCCAAACTCTATGATCCCGAGGAGCTGATGTCCGGCCCCGGTATCGTCGATTACGTGGTGGGCGCGGCCCCGGGACCGGGTGTTTTCGTTCTGGGAACCATCGATCATCCGCGCCAGAAGCATTATCTCAACCTCTACAAGCTCGGCGAGGGGCCGCTTTACTGTTTCTACACCCCCTATCACCTGTGCCATTTTGAGGTGCCCGCCACCATCGCCCGTGCGGCGCTGTTCGGGGACGCGGCCATCGCACCCATTGCGGGCCCCCTGGTCGAGGTCATCTCGATGGCCAAGAAGGATCTCGGCGCGGGCGAGGAGATTGACGAGCTTGGCGGTTACACCGTGTATGGCGAGGCGGAAACCGCGGCCATCACGGCTTCGGAAAACCTCCTGCCCATCGGTGTGGCGGTTGGCGCGAAACTCAAACGCGCGGTGCCAAAGGACCAGGCGCTGACCTATGACGACGTTGAACTTCCCGAAGGCCGCCTGATCGACCGTCTGCGCATTGAACAGGCAAAGATGTTTGCCTGACGGCACGGCCATGTGACACCGGCAAATGAGCGGGGGCGGGGCATTGAGCTCCGCCCTCTTTTTTTATCCGCGATTTTCAGGCCTTTGAAAGAAATCATCCGCATTTCCGCTCAACCGTCATGGAACCTGCGGAACAATGTGATAGTGTTGGGATTGTAAGCCAGCAGTCAGTACGCCATGCCGGTTCCACGGATATTTCCCGTGGAATTTCGTCCGGTCGCGGGCCTCCCCGTCTCGCATCCGGTCGTCGGTCATGGTTCCGGTAACCGGTTTGAGGGGAGTATGATATGGAACCTGCAGCCACCTTTTTCGTCACAACGGCCCGGTCCGGGACCCAGTGGCTCGCCCAGGCCCTGGTCGCGAACTGCCCGGATGGCGCCCGCATTGAACATGAGCCGGTGGGGTATCTTTACGCGCCGCGCAAAACCCTGCGCGATCCGGAGGCCCTGCGCGCCCTTCCGGTCGATCCCCGCATCGAGGATCATTTTGCGTCGGTTTCCCGCACCCTGGCCGGGGGCAGGCCCTATGTGGAAACCGGTTTTCCCGCCTTTGCGCTTTACCCGTTGCTGAAGGAGCGCTTTGGGGAGGCCCTGCGTATCGTTCATCTGGTGCGCGAGCCCGTGCGGGTAGCGGCCTCGCTCACCACCCATGGCTGGTACGTGCCAGGCCGCCGGAGCGATATTGAGGAGAGCGTGGCCCTGACGCCGTCGGATGGCGGTTTTACCCTGACAAACTACGCCGGGGCCTGGCGGGACATGCCTCCTTTCGAGAAGTGCCTGTTCTTCTGGTATGAGGTTCACCGGTACGGGCTGGAGCTTGAGGAGACCATCGCGCCCGATCGTTTCGCCCGCTTTCGTCTGAGGGATCTGACCACGGATCCCGGCGAAATGTCGCGGCTGCTGCATTTTACCGGTCTGTCCGTACGGAGCGACCTCAGGAAAATGCAGGATAAAAAAGTCGACCGCTACAGCGCGAAATCGTCCGAGAGGATCGACTGGAAGGCAATCGGCAAATACCCCGAAATCCTCGCGCTTGCGGAGCGGTTCGGCTATTCGCTGGACGAGCTCGATCCCCGGACCCTGGCCTCCCGGTACCAGCGCAGCAGGCTGCGCGCACTCGCCGGTGCCGTCAAACGCAGGCTTGTCGCGGCGCACTGAGCCGCATTTTAAGGCTTTTCCCATTTCCTTCCGTGACGGCCCAGGGGATACAGAACGCGGACAGATACGGGAGCGTGCCATGGACAGGGTTGATGCGGTTGTGGTCGGTGCGGGCGTGGTCGGGCTGGCGGCGGCGCGGCAGCTTGCCCTGGCGGGCCATGAGGTCGTGGTGCTTGAGCGCGAGGGGCTGATTGGCAGCCACACAAGCTCACGCAATTCCGAGGTAATCCATGCCGGGATCTACTATCCCCAAGGCTCCGCCAAGGCGGCACTCTGCGTGCGCGGCAAGGAAATGCTCTATGAGTACTGCCGCAGCCGCCATGTCCCCCACAGCCGCCTTGGCAAGATCATTGTCGCAACCGATGAAAGCCAGATTGAACAGCTTGAGGGCGTGCGCGAAAAAGCCGCCGCCAATGGCGTGGAGGATCTGGAGTTTCTCGATAAGGCCCGGCTGGGGGAAATGGAGCCCGCCCTGCGCGGGGTGGCGGGGTATCTCTCGCCCTCCACGGGCATTGTCGACAGCCACGGGCTGATGCTCAGCCTGCAGGGGGAGATCGAGGATCATGGTGGCATGATCGCCTTCCACACGGGCTTCCGGCGCGCGGTGCCCCTGGCCGACGGATTCGAGGTTGTCACTGAAAGCGACGGGGAGGAGATGCGGCTTGCCACCGGCATCCTGATCAATGCGGCCGGGCTCTATGCCGGTGAGGTCTCCGACGCAATCGAGGGGCTGGCACCGGAACACCGCCGCACCGTCCACTACTGCAAGGGCAACTATTTTTCCGTGGGCGGGCGGGTGCCGTTTTCGCATCTGATCTATCCGGTCCCGGAACGGGACGGGCTTGGCGTGCACCTGACTCTTGATCTGCAGGGGCAGGGCCGGTTTGGGCCGGATACCGAATGGGTGGAGAGCATCGATTACGGCCTCACCCCCGCCCGGGCCGACAGTTTCTACGACGCGGTGCGCCGCTACTGGCCGGAACTGAAGGACGGCTCCCTCACGCCCACCTATACCGGAGTACGGCCAAAACTGTTCCCCCAGGGCGGCGCGTTCACGGATTTCACCATTGAGGGTCCGGAAATCCACGGGCTGCCGGGCCTGGTGAACCTGTTTGGCATCGAAAGCCCCGGACTGACCTCATCCCTCGCCATCGCCGATGCGCTGGGGTCGCGCCTCGGCCTGCGCCAGGCCGCGTGAGGCCGTTTCCCCCGGGGTGGACGGAAAGGGCAGCAGGATCTCAAGACGGGTTCCCTGGTCGGGTCCGTCGACCCTTGAATAAATGCTCAGGGCGCCCTGGGACTGCGTGATAAATCCCCAGGCCATGGACAGCCCCAGGCCGGAGCCCTCGCCAACCTTCTTCGTGGTGACAAAGGGCTCCGTGATCCGGGGCAGGAGGTCTGCCGGAATGCCATGGCCCGTATCACTGACGGTGATGCGGCAGTACCGTCCCGCGCGAAGGCGGACCTCATCGGTCCTTTTCCAGGGTTTGGCGAAAACCGTCTCCGTGACGGAAATGTCGAGCCGCCCCCCCTCGGGCATGGCATTGATGGCGTTGATAACGAGGTTCAGCAGGGCGCTTTCCAGCTTTGCCCGGTCAATCAGCAGGCCAGGCAGTTCCGGTGAAACGCTCCAGGTAAACGCGATGCTGTCGGGCACCAGGCGCTCCACAAATCCCGCGAAACTGTCGATAAAGGCGTCGGGCCGCACGGCTTCCTTCTGCAGGTTCGACCTGCGCGAAAACGCCAGCAGTTCCGAGGTTACCCTGGCCGCGGAGGCCGCCGCCGCGCGGGTTTCATCCAGGGCACGTTTCCGTTCAGCAGGGTCCTCAAGCTCCCCGTAAAGTTCCAGATTGCCGATCATCACCGTAAGCAGGTTGTTGAAGTCATGGGCCACCCCGCCGGTCAGCCGCCCAATCGCCTCCATCTTCTGGGCCTGGAAATAGCGCTCCTCACTTTCCCGCAGCGCCCTGCGGGTGTTGAACTCATTAAAAACACACATGAAATAATACCCTGCCGTCGCCAGACTGCTGAGCATCGCGACGACGGCCCGGCTCCATGAGAAGGGTGTCTCAAGCGCCAGGATCAGCCCCATTGCAATCAGGATCAGCACCACCACGCCCGCCTGCAGAAACAGGATAAGCCGCAACCCGCCATGGCGTGTGATGTTGTAAAGCGCCAGTCCCGAAATACCGGCTGCGGCCGCGAACTGAAAAACCGGCTGCCCCAGGGAAAAATAGTAAAGCGGCAGCGCGACATACACGGCCAGTGGCAGCATATTGCCCGCCAGAACCAGGGCATAGCTCCCGTAACCCGCCGGGGCTTTCCGGGTTTTCAGGATCCAGCGGTAAACCGTATCGAGGCTTACGTAACTTACGCCCCAGATCAGCGGGACCGGATCGTGTGTGACAAACCAGAGCGCCACGGACATCAGCAGGACAAGAACCGTGCGCGCCAGTATCTCCGCCGGCCGGCTGAGATCGGCTTCCTGAATCTTCTGAATTTCCGACCAGCAGCCGGACGGATTTGAAAAGAGCCCGGGGATCATTCAGAACCACGCCCGCTTTGGTATCCCCGTAAACAACCACACTCATGCAGGCATATACAGACATAACCTGACCGTACGGAAATCCCGTTCCACCTCCGTGGCCAACCGGGAACAGTGTGAACGATACTTGAGATGCGTATTATGTGTTGTTGCTCAGACTGAATCTCGGTTTGAGGCGCGTTTCGTGCGAGTTATTAACGAATTTTGTCCAAAAAAGCATGCAGGCCGGGTGACAAAAGTCCCCCAGCCTGCATATGTTGAAGTCGAGAAACCAACCACACAGATGGTTTCCAGTTACTTTGGTGGCTCTCTATCCTTGGCCGAGGTCCGGAGAGCGATCACCAAACTGGCAATCGACGCGGCTGACCCTAGAACGGTCAGCCCGTCTGCCACATAAACAAGCATTGCACTTATCATGTACTTTAAGCATCGGTTTTATCCGAACGTCTTCAAGTGGATTTTTGCTTTACTGTGGCAAAGACGACCGTTTCTGGCATACGAAGATGAAGATTCGCGCTTTAGCGGTGGCCGGCCTCTCTATCTAAAGCGTTCCGCCACACCAAACTTTTGTCGAAATTTAGGCTGTACGCTTTCTACATATAATCATCATTATGTTGAAAATTGGGTTCCGCCTCTTTTACCCCGTGCGCCACCGCGCCCTCAGGCGGCGGAGGATCACGCGGGCCGCGTTGCCGCCCACATGCGTGGCGGCGCGAAACCGGCCCAGTCCCGCGACCTCACGGTAGAGCGTCCAGTTGGCGGCCAGGGCGGCCGTCCGGCTTGAGGACAGGGAGCCGCCGCCCACCCGGTAATCGGCCAGAACCTCGGTGATCCCATGCGCCTCGGCTCCGGTTTCCAAAAGCCGGAGCCAGAGCCCGTAATCCTGGCGCCGGCGCAGAAGCGGCATCTCAACCCGCCCGAAATGTGCCGTATCATAAACGGCCGTCAGACAGCCGATCATGTTTTCGCGCAAAAGCATGGCATGTGTGACCCGTTCCGGAACCTGGACCCGGCCCAGCGGATTGCCTTTTGCATCCATGCGCCGGTAGGCGGAAAACACGAACCCGGCACCGGTGGTCTCCATGTGGTCAAGCTGAACCGCCAGTTTTTCAGCCCGCCAAAGATCATCCGCATCGAGAAACGCGATATACCGCCCCCGGGACGCCCGGATCCCCGCATTGCGCGCCTCGGCCGCCCCGCGGTTGTCCTTCCAGCCCAGCAGGTGAACGCGCGGATCCCTGTCAGCCAGCGCACGGGCCAGCTCCGCTGAGCCATCGTCCGAGCCGTCATCGATCAGGAACATTTCCCAGTCGGGCATGGTCTGTGCCTGAACCGAGGCCACGGTCGCCTCAAGCGTCCGCACCGCGTTGTAGACAGGTGTTACAACCGAGACCCTGGGCGCGCTCATTGTTCGATCAGGAAGCTCTCGTGCCGGCGCAGAAGCCAGGTGCCGATCACAAAACTTCCCAGGGCAATTCCCAGCACATAGGTGAAGGAAATGTATTGCGGGTCATAGGCGCCAAACACGCCCGATCTGGTGCTGCCGGTCAGATGCACCAGGGGGTTGAACCACATGACCTGCTGAAAAGCCTGGGGCGCGTCCTCATAAATGTAGAGAATGGCCGAGACCAGGAACAGCGGTCGGGTCAGCATGGCCCAGATGTTTTTCCAGGTCGGGAAAAAACCGAACAGAACGCAGTTCAGGGTCCCGATCCCGGCGCCCAGCACGGCGGCAAAAAATATGCCCCGCACCACCACCAGCAGATCCAGATTGATATGCAGGCCCAGGCCCTGAACAATCCCCCACAGCAAAATCAGCGAAATAATGCCCTGGGTGATCAGATCGAGCAGAAACCGGGCCAGGACCGCATCAACGGCCGTGACCACGGGGTAGCTCAGCAGTCCCCGGTTGGAAGTGATCACCGAGGACACACCATTGGACATTACGTTGAAGGTGCTGAAGGGCAGCATGCCGGTGGAGTAGAACAGGATGAAACTCGTCCCGAGCGGCGGGCTGCGCAGGGCAAGACTGAAAGCCACTGCCAGAAGCACAATGCCTCCCAGAGGCTGGGCGATGGCCCAGAAATAGCCGCCGACCGAACGGCCATAGGTCGAGGTCATTTCCCGCAGCATCAGGGCCGTGATCACCCGCAGGCGCTGGAAGCGCGGATGGCCCCTGAGGGGTGGGGAAGGCGATGCCGTCCGCATTGATCCAAAATTCCCCGTTTCATCCCGGGCCGCTGCCGGGGTTTGCTTTCATTTCCGCCCGGTTGTAAACCCGCGTTAAGTGAAATGACAAGTTTGCCGACGGGCCTGGGTTCATGCGGGATCCGGGCTCCTGGCACAGAGAGGGCTGATGACGCCACCTTCGGATTCCCGTCCGGCACCCGCGGCCCAGGACGGGGCGGCCGACGCGACAACGGAACCGGTTGACGCCGAACATACGGCTGAGGCCGGGGATGCGGAGAACAGCCCCCAAACGAGTGCAAAAAGCAAACCGCGGCGCCGGCGCCGGCGCAAACGGCGCCGCAAAACCGCACACCAGCAGGAGGCCGCGGCGGAAACGCCCGCCCAGGCCGCCCCCCGCCCCCGGCACCGGGTGGCGATGGCCAGTTTTGTGCTGGTCGTGCTGGCACCCTTCCTGGTCGCGGTGTGGTATCTCTTCACCCGGGCCGCGGACCAGTATCACTCGGACATGGCCTTCTCGATCCGCTCGGAGGAATCCAGTGCGGCCTCGGCCGGCCTTCTGGGGGCGCTCACACAGATCGGCGGTGGCACGGCTTCGGATGCGGACATTCTGTTCGAGTTCATCCGCAGTCCTGAAATCGTCCGGGAAATTGACGCGGAAATCGATCTGCGCGCCATCTACAACCGCGCGGAGAACGATCCGTTTTTCACCCTTGGCGACGATCCCTCCATTGAGGCGCTGCAGGCCCATTGGGAACGCATGCTCGATGTCAGCCTGAATTCCGCCGCCGGCATTGTTCAGGTCCAGGCCCGGGCCTTCACGCCGGAGGATGCCAGACTGATCGCCAGTACCGTGCTCGAGCATTCCAGCGATCTGGTGAACCGCCTGGCCCAGCAGGCCCGGGAGGATGCCGTGCGTTTTGCCCGGGAGGAACTGGCCGAGGCCGAGGAGACCCTGCGCCAGTACCGCCAGGACCTCACGGATTTCCGGCGCCAGTACAACATCGTCGACCCTACGGCGGACGTGGCCGGGCAGGTTGGGCTGCTCAGCGCCCTGCAGGAACAGCTGGCCGCGGCGCTCGTGGACCGGGACGTGATCCTCTCCTATGCGGCCGAATCCGACCAGCGCGTGATCCAGGCCAACCGGCGCATCACGGCAATTACGGAACAGATCGAGGAGGAACGCAGCTCACTGGACCTCACGGGCCTGCCAGGTTCGCTGCCCGATGTGGTGGGACGCTATGAGGAACTGCGGGTCAATCTGGAATTTGCCAATGCGGCCTTCACCCAAACCCTTGCCGGTCTTGCCGCCGCCCGGGCCGAGGCGCGGCGCCAGTCGCGCTATCTTGCCGCCCATGTGGAGCCCACCCTGGCCGAAAGCTCGCTCTATCCGCGCCGCTTTGTCCTCTCCGGCCTCACGGGGCTCTTTCTGCTGATGGGCTGGAGCATTTTCCTGCTGATCTTCTACAACGTGCGGGACAACCGGTGAGCGGGGCCATGCCCGCACCGGTGCCACTGCCTGGACATCCCGTCCCATGATCGAGTTTCGCAACGTCTCAAAATACTATCACACCCAGCGGGGCCGCAAAACGATCGTGGACAGGCTGAACCTGACCATTCCCGCCGGTGCCAGGGTCGGCATTCTGGGCCGCAACGGCGCGGGAAAATCCACCCTTCTGGGCATGATCGCGGGCACCGTGAAGGCCAATGAGGGTGAAATTCTGCGCCATGGCTCGATTTCCTGGCCCATGGGCTTCAAGGGCAGCTTTCACAAGGACCTGACCGGGGCGCAGAACGTGCGCTTCGTGGCCCGGATCTACGGCGTCGACACGGATGAACTGGTCTCCTACGTGGAGAATTTCGCGGAACTGGGGGAGTTCATGAACATGCCCCTGCGCTCCTATTCCTCGGGCATGAAGGCGCGTCTGGCTTTTGGCATGTCCATGGGCATTTCGTTTGACTTCTACCTCGTGGATGAAATCACCGCCGTGGGCGACACCGCCTTCAAGAAGAAATCCCTGCACATGTTCAAAAACCGGCTGAGCAATGCCGGCGTTCTGATGGTCTCCCACTCGGTCAACACCATCCGCGCCTACTGCACCAGCGGACTGGTGATTGAGAACGGCGCCGCCAGATGGTTCAGCGATATCGGCCAGGCGGTGGATTTCCACCGCTCGAACATGGGCGGGTGAGCCCCCGCCCCGTCACAAAAAAAAGGGCCACCCGACGGGGCGGCCCTTTCCTGGCTGTCCCGTCAGGGATCCGTGAAAATCAGCCGAAAAGCCCGGTCCAGTGTTCCACGCGCGCCTTTGCATCCGCCGTGGGATTGGGCGGTGCGATAAAGCGCGTGCCGGTCGTGCCAATCACGAAGACGATGCCGTGATGCGGACAGACCTCCAGTCCCTTGTGCGAGTTCAGAAGCGGCAGGTTGCCACTGATGTCCTCAAACGTCCGGCCCGCATCCATCGACCGGAAGACCATGGGCTGACCGTTGGCACCGGCCAGAAGGTAGATCAGATCCGGATTGCGCGGATCAATGCGGACCTTGACCATATTCAGACCCTTCAGGTCCGTGCCGAGGGCGGTGGTGGTTTTTCCGTCAAACCGCATCAGACCGGAACCGCGCCGCCACCAGTAGATCACGCTGTCATCCACCGGGCTGAGCGCGAAGGACTGCGGCTGACGCTGGCTCTTCAGCGAGGTGCCGAAGGTGGTGTAGAGGGACCAGCTGCCGCCCCGGTTCGAGGTCCGGTAGACCCTGTCCTGACTGGCGTTTACCGCATAGAGAACCTTTCCGTCCTGATGCGAGCAGGCCACGACCTTGGCGTCATACCCGGACGGGAATCCCGTTCCGCGGCTGGCCCAGGTCGACCATGTGGCGCCGGTATCACTGGAGACGTGATGGTCGGTATACATCCAGTTGCCCTCGCCAGGTACCAGCGAGAAGGAGGCAAAGGTCATGTGCGGCTTGCCACCGTCCTTGTCATTGATAATGACCTGGGGGCGGGTCCAGCTCTTCCCGAAATCCTTCGTGAAGGCCACGGCGCTGTCAGCCGAGTACTGGCCATAGGTGGTGATCAGGTGGTTGGGATTATCCGGGCTGAAGGAGCCCGAATACTGACCTGAAATGTGGCTGGCCAGACCCGTGTTGCCCGCGCTGCGCCGTTCAAACCACAGACCGCCATTTTCGGTCACATAGGCGCCGTAATCATAGATGTTGAACACAATCCGGTCGGGATTGTTTGGGTCAAACAGGATGTTGCCCACATTGGCATGGCCCGAGCCAAGGTTGTCAACGCCATCACTGCGGTTGAGGAAGTTTTTGCCGTCCGTCGTGCGGAAGAACATGCACTTCGTCGTGGCAATCGCCTCCAGCGGTTTGCCTGGATGGGGCAGAATACCGCTCTGCAGCTCAATATTGTTGCTGACCTTGTTGTTGAACTTGTTCTGCCAGTTGGGGAATTCCCAGCCATAGGTGTTGGTGCTCAGCTCGATATTCGACCAGCTGTTGCCGCCATTTGTGGACACCTGCGCCTTCTGGCTGACAATGTTTTTATTCTCCAGCTGGTTGGTCGCCACCAGATACTGCACGTCCCGGTCCGCCGTGGAAATGAAGATCTGGTTGTAGTTTCCGGTTTTGACCGCCTTGAAGGACCGGCCGCCGTCGGTGCTGCGGTAAAGCCCCTTGTTGAGCACGACCACATGGATGTCATTGCCGTTGTCGGGGTTGATGTCCATGGAGGTGGCACGGCCGTCCGGCAGCCCGCTGGGGCTTTGTTTGGTCCAGGTTTTGCCATCATTGGTCGAGCGCCACAAACCTTCGTCACAGGCGGCCAGAATGTCGCTGCCGGAGAAGGCGATTTTCCAGCACCGGCCCATGCCCTTGCTTTCGGGATCGGTACTGATCTTCGTCCAGGTCTCACCCCGGTCGGTGGACTGCCAGACCTCACCACCCGCACCGTTCGAGGAGATGTCCTCCGGATTGAACACGTACCAGCGGTCATGATTGGCCGGATCGAAGGCGATCAGCTCACGCCAGGCCCGGTAATACCCGCCATAGGCCGAGGAGGAACCGCCAGGCACCGCGGTGATCTCAAGCGCCTTGCGGAAGCTTTCACCAAAGTCATCGGACACGTAAATACCGCCGCCCGAATTGCCCCGGGACTGGTCCGAGACCAGGAAAATCAGCCGGTCCTCAATGGTCGGGTCGAATTTGACACTGACCGAATACCGGTTGCCAATGCCCGCATGCCGCGGCAGACCCCAGACGGGATACTCATCGGAGGCGTTTTTGGTCGTCCAGAGACCGGACACGTCCTGACCGAAACAGGCCTTGTCGGGATTGACCGGGCTGCGGTCGCCACAGTGCATGAACTGAAGCTGGTAGCCGGACTTGCCGTAACGGTAGGTCTTTTGGTCGTCATAGGCGTCTTTTGAGGCGAAGAAGAACGGCTTCCAGGCCCCCTCCTCTTCCGGCTTCGGCGGCTCGGGTACGGGCTGCTGCACCGTACGCGCCTGGGCCTCCTCGGACCATTCCCCGTCGGCCTGGTCGCGGTACCGGATCCGGAACTGGCCCTGCCGTTTGGTGCCATCGGCAAAGAGATCCCAGTCACCCGTCCCCTGATTGAGCATCGCGGTGACGTATTGATTGGGCTCACCGGTGGGGGCCAGGGTCTCCCAATGGTTTTCGAGGGCGGGCACCTGACCGCTGGTCGTCCACTGCGCCTCATGAACCTGCAGTTCCGGGTCGATCCAGACCATGGGCCGGAAGGTTTCCTCCTGACCGGCCGGGGCCCAGACACTCTCAAGAAGTTTCCACTGGTCCTCGGCCGGGGGTTCCGGGGTGACCACTTCCAATTCCTCGACCGTCACCATAAAGCTGCCGGAGACCTCGCCGCCGGAATTTTTCGCCGTAACGGTGATGTTTTCCCCATCCAGCGGCGCAGCCGTTGAGATGGTGAGCAGACCGGTTTCCGCGTCAATCCGCGCTCCGGCGCCGGCCACCTCATAGCTGAGGTTCTCCCCGAAAAACACGGGCGCCGCATCAACCTCAAGCGGGCCGGAGCCCTGGTCGACGATCTCCTCGAACAGCTCACCCACCAGTTCGGGCGCCACATGGGTCACCGTCAGGGATGCGGTTTCCTCAAGGGCCGCGCCAGCGGTGTTGGTCGCGGTAACCTGACAGGAAAGCTCCCTCAGGTCCAAATCAGCTTCCGGTGTGAATTCCCGTCCGGTCGCACCCTCAACCGGCTCCCCGTCACACAGCCACTGAAAGCCGAAAGCCGGCATGGGCGTCCCGCTCCAGGTCCCCTCGGAGACACTCATGGCCTGGCCGACCTTTGCCGTGCCCACCAGGACCGGCGCCGTCAGAAGAACGGGCAGTACCAGCTTCTCCGATACGGTCACCAGAAACTCCGCCGTGGCCGCGCCACCGGAGTTTTCCGCGGTCACGCGCACCGCAAGACCGTCCACGACCGATCCGGTCGGCACGCTGACGGTCCCGGTCTCCGCATCGATGGAGGCCCCTGCCCCCTTCACCGACCAGCTCAGGTCCTCACCTGAGAAAACCGCCGCCGCATCAACCAGAACCGGGCCGCTCAGACGTGTCGCGGAAATGTCCGCAAGCTCTCCCGTCACCTCAGGAGCGGCATGCACCGCGGTCACGGAGGAGGTGCGCACCACGGCCTCACCGCCCGCATTGCGCGCGGTCACCTCCGCCAGGATGGCGCGACCGTCATCGTCGGAAACAGGCGTGTATTCACGGCCCCCCACCCCGGAAATTTCCACGCCATCGCGGAACCAGCGGATGGACACCTCCGGCGCGGGCGTCCCGCTCCACACGTCGCCCGAAACAGTCAGGGCCTGTCCAATGACACCCGTGCCCGACAGGGCCGGCTCCTTCACTGCGGCCGGGGCCGCCGCCGAGACGGACAGCTCAAAACTGCCGGTGGCGCTGCCGCCTGGGTTGGAAGCCGTCACGGTAACCGTTTCACCATCAATAAGCTCATCGGCCGCTATGGTGACCAGACCGGTGACGGAGTCAATCACCGCCCCGCGTCCGGAAATTTCAAATGCCAGATTTTCACCGGAAAATGACCCGGCTGCGGCAAGCACGACCGGTTTTTCGCCCAGAACAAGCGTCTGATCCTCAAACGCCGTCACCAGAACCGGAGCCGGCGTGATATCCGGCATCACCAGACTGAACCGGCCCGAGACCGGACCGCTGTCCCCCGAAGCGCTCACCTCAATATCGACCCCCCCGGCCAGTGCCGCCGACGAAATGGAGACAAGACCGGTTTCGGGATCAATGGCGACCCCCTCGCCCGTAAAACTGAAACTTACGCCTTCTTTGCTGAAATTTATCGCTGCATTCACTATCTGATTTCCTGATTTTCGAAAGAAAAGGGATTGGCAGGCATATGCGTATTCGTGAAAGCTCCCCCCTGGGGCGCATGTGCGCGTGTTACGGACATGCGCCGCGGCCATTTTCAGTGTCACCTCACTGAAAACAGCGGTCATTCATGTGGGCAGCCCCTTACCACAGCCCCACAATCCGTGTGGCCGTGGTCCCCGTCGCCAGCACCCGTGCCGCCCGGATCGGCAAAAGCGATCCGGCGGCAACATTGGCAAAGACCAGATCCGTTCCGTCCAGCAGACGCAGCGCCAGATCGCCCCCACCGCCCACGTAAATCGCGCGGGTGACATGAACGAGATCCGTGGAATTGTCCGGGATCACCGCCGTGCCGTTTTCAGGTGGGGAGGTCAGGCTGCGCGTATGGCTGTCGAAGATGTCGTTCATGGATGTCCCCTGGACGGGCGGCATGACATCACGGCTGTACTGAAAAGGGGTTTACGGGGAAGTCCGGGCCCAAACCATGCCGCAGGATGCCAGCTCGCGATCTGATACTGCCTGGGCGGCCCGGATGGATCACGCCCTGCGGACGCGATCCCAACACCCTTCTTTTTACCGCAAATGGCCCAAAAATGGAAGCTTCGCAGAGCAGCGGACGCGGCCCCGCCACACCGCGCAACACTCCCGCTTTCCTCCGCGCCAATTCCCGGTATTGTGCCGGTCCGGCCCACGAGAAAGGAAATAACGGTGCGCATCCCGGCAGCGGGCAAATCCTGGCTGATCCCGCCGGCCACGGCCATTCTGCTCGCCCTGGCCCTGGCAGCCCAGGCCCAGGACACGGAGCAGCCCCCAAGGCCGGAGCCGCGCGCCGTCGCGCCAGCCCAGACCGCGCTGACGGAACCCGATCCGCAGGTGGCCGCGCGGCTCTTTGCCATGCCGCGGATTATCGCCGCCACCCGCTCGGCCGTGGAGGAGATCCAGGCCGGGGATCCGGAGGCTGCGGCCCGCATCCTTGACGCCTGGATTGCCCGCTACCCCAGGGATGGCGGCCTGCGCACCAGCCGCGCCGCACTCGCCATGCTCACTGGGGACAGGACGGAAGCGCTTGAACAGCTCAAAGAGGCCGTCACCACGGGCGGTCTCGACATGCGCGATGTCGCCGAGGACCCCCTGCTGTCGCCTCTCGCCGGGGATCCGGAGCTCGGCGCGGACTATGCGGCCCTTTTGCGGACCCCGCCATCGGAGCCCCCGCACTCCGCTGAACCCGCCCCCCTCACGGAAGCCCGCGCCCCGGTGACCGCCGCGAACACGACCTGGAACCCGGCGAGCGAGCGACTTGAGCCCCGCTTCAGCTTCCCCGACGCGCCCTTCGGCCCGGTCCTTCCCTCCACGCCGAAATCGGCCGCCTACGAAATTCTGCGCGAACATGCCCGCCAGGACCGGGCCGCCGGCAACCATGGCGACCTCTACGACAACCGGGACCGGGGACACTCGGCCCTGCGCCCGGAGGCACATCCGCAGCTCACCCATGTGGTCTATGGCGACGCCGCGAAAAAAGCCGGCACCGATTACGGGCTGGCCGGGGAATACCTCTTCGACCGCCCAACCCTCGGCAACTCCTCCACCGCCTTTACGAACGGCCCGTTCTGGCGCAGCCAGCCGCGCTACGCCATGACGAGCCCCGATGGCACCGGTCCCATGCGGATCTGGCAGGAGGCCTCGGCCAACCATCTCTACATCTATCCCTCCCACAAGGATTTTACGGAGAAAAACGGCGACCTGTTCCCGGCCAACTCGCCACATATTCTGATCTCCCACGGCTCCTCATACTCGGACAAACCCTTCATGGAAGCCGTGGCCATGATCCTGGCCGCCTTTACCCCGGAGACCAAGGAACGGCTGATCGCGGAAAACATGATCGTGCCCACGGTGCAGATGGTGTTCCGCCGCTCCCTGCAGAACGTGCGCTCCCGCGGGAGCTACTTTAGCGGCGCGGCGCATCCGGCGGTGTTTGCCGGTCATCAGATCAACCTCGCGCGCATGGTCAGTCTTGCCAATGCCATCACCCCGGACACCATTCCCGCCGAGGTGCGTTTCCGCGTGGAAACGGAGGAGCTGGGTGTTGAGGGCATCGATTTCTTCGGCCAGGGCCTGAGCGAGAGGCTTTTCGACACCCCCGCCTCCATTGCCCGCATCTGGCGCTCGAAAACCGGCCGCCGCACCATGATCCTGGACGCGGGCGACAGCCGCGACATCAACGGAAATCCGCTGGAGTTTTCCTGGAGCATCCTGCAGGGCGATCCGGAAAAAATTACGATTGAGCCCCTGGAGGACGGGCAAAAGGCCCGCATCACCATCGACTGGCACGACCCGTTCCAGATCTCCGATGAGGTGCGGATCACCACCTCCCGCGTGGATATCGGCGTCTTTGCCCATAACGGCACCCATGACAGCGCTCCCGCCATTGTGAGCTGGTATTTCCCCGCCCATCAGAAACGGACCTACGCGACCGCTCCCGATGGCACGCCACGCATCACCGCCATTGATCACATGGCCCCCTCCCATGCGGAGGTTCATGCCGATCCGCAGCTTTTCGCCGGTATGGACTGGCGCGACGAATTTAAATGGGACCCCGACGGAACCTCCGCAGGCTGGACGCGTTACCGTGGCGAGCGACAGGATGACTACACGGAGGCGGGAGAACGGATTCTGACCAGACACCCCGACGGCACGCCGCAGCGCACGGAACCCGTGGCACACGTTTTGCGCCGGTCCGGTGATGGAACCCTGGTCACGGAGGAGCTTTCCGGAGGCCGGTGAAAAACGGCGGAAGAGGGGTTTTCCAAAAGCCTGCACCGCAGGAGGCAGAACAATTTACAGTTGAGTAAAATCAAGGCAGAGCCGGATTTTGCCGCCCAGGCCGCGCGGCCGCGAAAAGCCCCGTACCCGCCGTGCCCACATATGTGACAGTCCCGAAGAAATCGGGACATACCAGAGGATTGGACCCGGTTTTTGATGCGCCCCGGTGTTTGGAAGTCTCCGGTCCGGAGGCCTTGGCCAAAGGCATAGGCGGATTTTCGCCCACCGGAGAGCCGCATCGGAATTCGATTGCGTTTGCGCGCCAGGGCTGTGCTAGGGTTTGGTTAATAACCAAAAAATAAGAAAAAATTGAGGCTGAAAAAATGTTGGACTTGGAACAGCGGAGAGATCCGTCTGGGCTGGATATCCGGGCGGATTCCAAAAGGCCCATACTCGTAACCGGCGCGCCAAGGTCAGGTTCAACCTGGGTTGGCAACGTGCTCTCCCTCGACAGGGATTCCGGCTACATCTACGAACCCTTCAACAAGAACTGCCCCCCGGGTCAGTGCCGTGCGCGGTTTCACCACGCCTTCACCTATGTCACGGCGGATAACGAGGAGTACTACCTCGATCCCCTGCGGGACACGCTCTCCTGGAAATACAGCCACGGTGCGGAAATGCGCCGGATCCGTACGCCCAGGGATTTTGCCCGCATGGCCCGCGACCTGACCTATTTCCAGACCATGCGCCAGCGGAACGCCCGTGTGGTTCTGAAAGACCCCCTGGCGGTGTTCTCCTCCGACTGGATCGCCTCGCGCTTCGACGCGAAGGTGGTGGTGGTCATCCGGCACCCGGCCGCCTTTGTGGCCAGCCTGCGGGCCGCCGGCTGGCATCACGTGCCCTTCGAGGTCTTCCGCGACCAGCCGCAGCTGATGGAGGAGCGTCTCGCCCCCTTCCGGGACCGCGTTCACCAGGCCTGCGAAACCCCGCTGGATGGTGTGGCCTCGGGCTGTCTTCTGTGGAACATGCTGCACTACCATATCAGCCTGCTGTCCCGCGAGCATCCCGATTGGATTTTCGTGCGCCACGAGGACCTGTCCCGCGATCCCGAACAGGAGTTCCGCGCGGTCTTTGACAGTCTTGGTCTCGATTTCAGCCCGGCGGTGGAAAACGACCTGAAGCAGTATACCGAGAACAGCGGCACCCTTGGCCGTCTGTCCCTCTATCACAACAAGAGGGCCACCAGACGGAGCAGCAGGGACAGCATCACGCGCTACCGGAAACGGCTCAGCCCCGATGAGCTGACCGACATCCGCCGGGCCACCGCCACCATGGCGGACCGGTTCTATTCCGCAGCGGACTGGGAAATCACGGATTAAGGCGTTTCGGCCACCGGCCGGAACATCAACCTTCACGTTTTGCGTTCGATCGTCGGGTGATGCGAAAAGGCCGATCCCGCTGACCGAAACGGCTCAAGGCGCTTTTACCCCCATTCGGCGCCCTTTTCTGCGCGGTCGGTCCCCCCGGCTGCGCAGTTGTTTTTTGGCCCGCTCCCGCGGCCCGTACGGAAGCGTTATTTACATATTGTTGGGTTTTTGTGCGATAACTGCCTGGAAAGGCACGCCCGAACCCGGGTGTGGCCCGAAACAGATGCCGGACCGGCCCTCATGGCCGCGAGAAAGAGTATCCAATGCCGTTTCCGACCCGACCCGCTTCCGTGACCCTGGCCCTCGGCCTTGCCCTCAGCCTCGGGCTGAGCGGCTGTGACACCGCCGAGGAACGCGCGGAAAACCACTACCAGCGTGGCATGGAACTTCTGGCGGAGGGTGATCCGGACCGGGCCTTTATCGAGTTTCGCAACGTCTTCCGGCTCAATGACGCCCATGCCCCCGCCCTTGCGGAATACGCCGCGATCCTGCGGGCGCGCAACGACCTGAAAGGCGCGATCGGCCATTACCTGCGGGTGGTCGAGCTTGATCCGCAAAACCTTGCCGCCCACCGGGCCCTGGCTGAAATCAGCCTCCAGGTCCAGGATGTTGAGACCGCCTCGGTACATGCCGCCCGTGCCGCGGCCATTGCCCCGGATGATCCCATGGTCCGCGCGGTTCAGGCCACGGTGGATTACCGCAACGACACCGACCGGGCGGCGGCGGTTGCCGAGGCCGAAAGCGTACTTGAGGACGCGCCGGGCAACATTCTGGCCGGCATGATCCTGATTGCCGACAGCCTGAACGCGGATGATCCCGAAACGGCACTTGCCCATGTGGACGCCTCCCTCGCGCTGAACCCGGAGGATGAGGGCCTGCATCTGGCCCGGCTGTCCATTCTTGAGGATCTCGAAAGAACCGGTGAAACCGGGGCCCAGCTGGAAACAATGGCCCGGCTTTTCCCCGCCAATGAGGGCGTGCGCCAAGCGCTGGTGCAGTGGCATCTGCAACAGGGCAACACCGCCGGTGCGGAAGCCGTTCTGCGCGACATTGCCGCCGCCACCCCCGACAGTCCAGGCCCGAAGCTGACCGTCGTGCAGTTTCTCTACGAGATGGACGGCCCGGAAGCCGCGGGCGCGGAGCTTGACCGCCTGATCGCCACGGAAGCCAAACCCACCCCCTACCAGCGCGCCCGCGCCCGGCTCGATTTCACCGAAGGTCGGGCCGACGAAGCCATTGCCGCCCTGGAGGGCATCATCGACGGGGCCGAGCCCTCCGCAGAAATCCGCGACCTGCAGGCCGCCCTGGCGGAGATGTACGCGGCCACCGGTCAGGAGGCGGAAGCCGCGGCCCTGGTGGCCCAGGTGCTTGAGGGGGACCCGAACCATGTGGCGGCCCTCAAGATGCGCGCCCGCAGCCTGATCGCGGAAAACCGCCCGGCCGAGGCCATCCGCGACATGCGCACCGCCCTGACCCGGGCTCCGCGCGATCCCGAAATCCTGACCATCATGGCCCAGGCCCATGAGCGTGAGGGCGCCCGCGAACTGATGGGCGAGCGTCTGGCCCTGGCCGTTGAGGCCTCCGATCACGGCCCGGACGAGACCCTGCGCTATGCCACCTTCCTCATGGGCGAGGGCCGCATGGGCCCGGCCGAGGCCGCCCTGTCCGACGCGCTGCGCCGGGCGCCTGGAAATCCCGATCTTCTGGCCATGCTCGGCCGCATTCACCTGGAACGCCAGGACTGGACCCGGCTGGGACAGGTGGTCAACCGCCTGCGCGAAACCGGCGCCGTGGGCATGGCCGGGGTGCTTGAGACCGAAAGCCTGGCCGCCCAGGGCCGGACCGGCGAACGGATCGCCCTGCTTGAGAGCCTTGCGGCGGGCGATGACGGGGCGGGCGCCATGCTCGAACTGGTCCGGACCTATATGGCGAGCGGAACGCCCGGGGCCGCCACGGATTACCTGTCGGGCGTCATTGCGGAAAACCCGAATGACATCCAGGCTACCGTCCTGCTGGCCCAGGTCCACGCCGCCGCCGGCACCCCTGGGGAGGCCGAAACCCTCTATCGCGACCTGACCGCCCGCATGCCCGAAAACGCCGAGATCACGGGACAGTTCTTCCAGTTCCTGACCGCTGAGGGCCGCATGGAGGAGGCGGAGGAGGTTCTGAACGCGGGCATTGATGCGGCGTCCGATCCGTCGGAGCTTCTGCTGATGCGCGCGGGTCTTCTGGAGGCCCGGGGCGACATTTCAGGCGCCACGGAAATCTATGAGAAACTCCACGCGGAAAACCCCGGCTCCCTGATACTGGCCAACAACCTGGCGAGCCTTCTGGCCGGATCGGGGGGCGAAACGGCCAGTCTTGAGCGCGCCTACGAGATCGCGACGGTGCTCGAGGGCTCCCATGTTCCCTGGTTCCAGGACACCTGGGGCTGGATCCTGCATCTGCGCGGCGAGACCCAGGAGGCGATCGATTACCTCAAACCCGCCGCCGCCGCGCTGCCCGGCAACGCGCTCGTGCAGTTCCATCTCGGTGAGGTGGAGTTTGCCCTGGAACGCTGGCCCGACGCGCGCAAAAGCTTTGCCCGCGCACAGGCCGCGGCCGGGGCCGGCGATCCGCTCCCCGAGGCCGACGCCGCCCTTCTGGAGGACCGCGTGGCGGAGATCACCACCCTGGAAACGACTCCTGCCGGGAACTGACCCGACCCCCCTGAAAGCCGGGGCTTCAGCCGGCGGCCACGGCCCCGAGGCACGACGCGCCATGCCCGACTTTGGGAGGGCTCCAATCCGGTTGTTCAGCGCGTGTCGCTCAAATTCGCGAAACCATTGAGCAGAGGCCGACGTCGGAGATGCCCTCCCGGGGGGAAAGCATCTGTCTTGAAAATCAAGGTC